>CAWAKX010000024.1:0-19814 GCA_963782705.1 uncultured Actinomycetes bacterium
CGCGCCCGCGACGCCGGCCTCGACTTCGCGCGTCTCACGCAGCTCGTGAACGAGTCCGTCCTCACCGAGCTCGGCGCGGGCCGCGACGGTGACCCCGACCTCGCCGCCCGCCTCGGGGCCGACGCCGAGCTGCAGGCCTACGCCGCGGAACAGGCGCGGGCCACCAACGAGCTGGTGGAGGCCACGATCGGGTACGTCCGCGCCGCCGGCGCCGACGCCACGCCCACGTTCGCCACCACCCTCACCACCCCGTTCGGCCCGCTGCTCGGCGACGCCGAGGACACCGTGCTCACCGAACTGGCCACCGTGATCGACTCGGCCACGCTCATGCCCGGCAATCCCGCCAGTGCGCACATCACCGAGCTCGCCCGGGCCGCCGACCCCGCGCCCGCCGTCGACATGCTCGTCCCGCCGGTGCGCCAACCGCGCGAGCCCGGGGCGGAGCCGCCCGCGTTCGCCGAGGCGAAGCAGCTCGGCGTGGGCGAGCTCGGCCTCTACAACTACGGGCTGCTGCGCGACCGCGACGTCCGCACCTTCGTCGACGCGTTCCGGGCCGCGTTCGGCTGACCGTTCGGCTGACCCGGGGAACAACCGCGGGTCGATCGCGTCAGCGGCGGCGCAGGCGCTTGTCGATGACCGCGGGCGGGAGCCACCCCGAGTCCCACGAGTTGATGTCGGTGCCCGGCGGCACGATCTTGTCGATGCGGTCGAGCGCCTCCGCGCTCAGGCGCACGTCGGCGGCGCCAACCTGACTCTCGAAGTGCTCCATCGTGCGGGGCCCGATGATCACCGACGTGACCGCCGGGTGGTTGGCCACGAACGCGAGCGACAGGTGGATCAACGAGATCCCGATCTCCTCGGCGAGGAGGCTGAACTCCTCCACCGCGTCGAGCTTGCGCTGGTTCACGGGCTTGGTGAGGTCGTAGCGCGTGGGGATCCGGTCGGCGCGGGAGCTCTCCATCTCGACCGTGCCCTTGCGCCAGCGTCCGGAGAGCCAGCCCCCGCCGAGCGGACCCCAGCACATGACGCCCATCCCGTAGCGGTCGGCCGTCGGCAGCATGTCGCTCTCGATGCCGCGGTAGAGCAGCGAGTACGGCGGCTGCTCGCACACGAACCGCTCGCGGCCGCGGCGCTCGGCGACCCATTGGGCCTCCACGATCGCGGAGGTCGGGTAGGTGGAGCTGCCGAGGTAGCGCACCTTGCCCGCGTGCACGAGATCGCTCAGTGCGCCGAGCGTCTCGTCGTGGTCGGCGTGGGTGTCGAGGCGATGGATCTGGTAGAGGTCGATGTGGTCGGTGTCGAGCCGGCGGAGGCTGTCTTCGCACGACTTGATGATCCAGCGCCGCGACGAGCCCCGGTGGTTGACCTCGTCGCCCATGGGGTTGTGGCACTTGGTGGCGAGCACGATGTCGTCGCGCCGGCCGCGCAGCGCCTTGGCCAGGATCTCCTCCGACTCCCCGTCGCTGTACACGTCGGCGGTGTCGACGAAGTTGATGCCGGCGTCGAGCGCGGCGTGCACGATGCGGATGCTGTCGTCGTGGTCGGTGTTGCCCCACGCCCCGAACATCATCGCCCCGAGGCAGAATTCGCTGACGCGCACGCCGGTGCGGCCGAGGTATCGGTAGTCCATGGGCGGACTCTACGCACCGCCGCGCGGCGACGACCACACGGCGTACGCTCCCCCGCACCGGACGTCCGGCCCCCGGCCCCCGGCCCGCCCACCGCCGGGAGCCGAGAGAGGAGGCGCGCCGTGCGCGCGACCACGACCTTCCCACGATCGCAGTCCGCCATCGTGGGGATCGGCTGCACCGAGTACTCGAAGAACTCCGGGGTGAGCACCTTCGCCCTGGCCGCCCGGGCGGTGAAGGCCGCCGTCGCCGATGCCGGCCTCACGCTCGATGACGTCGACGGCCTGTGCACCTTCGGTCCCGACGACTCGGTCGCGCCGAACTACCTGGCTCAGGCCCTCGGCATCGAGAGCATGAACTACTACCTCGACCACAAGCTCGGCGGCAGTGTCGCGATGAGTGTGGTCGGGCAAGCGGCCTTGGCGGTGTCGGCCGGAGTCGCCAACTGCGTGGTCGTGTACCGCGCGCTCAACGGGTCGTCCGCACGCGGCGGAATGGGCAACGCCTCGCAGGCGCCGCGCACGCTGCGCGCGATCTGGGACGCGCAGTACAAGATGCCGAGCGGCTACGTGGCCGCCGCGCAGGAGATCGCCATGGCCGCGTCCACCCACATGGCGCGCTTCGGGACCACATCGGAAGACCTGGGACGCATCGCGATCCTGAGTCGCACGCACGCGCTCGACAACGAACGCGCGGTGATGCGCACCCCGTTCACGATGGAGGAGTACCTCGCGAGTCGTTGGGTGGTGGAGCCCTTCCGCCTGTTCGACTGCTGTCTCCAGACCGACGGCGCCGCCGCGGTCGTGCTCGTTGCCGCCGACCAGGCCGCCGATCTCCCCCACCGGCCGGTCTACGTGCGCGGCGCCGCGTGGGGTGGAGGCCTGAACCTGGTCAACAACGGCCGGACCGACCTCGCCGACTCTCCGGCCAACCTGATCGCCGACAAGCTCTACCGCGTTGCGGGGCTCGGTCCCTCCGACATCGACTTCGCCGAGTTCTACGACTGCTTCACCTACACGGTGTTGTCGCAGCTCGAGGGCTACGGGTTCGCGGAGCCGGGCACGGTGCCGGGCATGCTCGCCGACGGCGCGTTCGACCGGGCGACGGGGTCCCTGCCGGTGAACACCCACGGCGGCCTGCTCTCCGAGGGTTACATCCACTCGGTGAACCATCTCTACGAAGCGGTCGAGCAGATTCGTGGCGACGCCGGAGTGCGCCAGGTCGCGCGTCACGACACCGCGTTGGTCACCGGTCAACTCGGGTACCTGAGCGGCTACTCGTCCGCGCTCGTGGTGGAGGGGGCCTGATGAACGGGACCGGTATCCCGCCCGAGCCCGATCTCGACTCGCAGCCCTACTGGGCCGCGCTGGGCCAGGGCCGCGTGGAACTGCAACGGTGCCGCGACTGTGGGCACTGGACGTGGCCTCCGCGCCCGATCTGCTCCGGATGCCAGGGCGAGTCCCTCCACTGGGAGGAGATCGTGGGCACGGGAGCGGTCCACGGTTGGGTGGTCACCCACCAGGTGTACGCCCCGAGCTTGAAGCCACTCGTGCCGTACACCGTGGCCCTCGTGCGGCTCGACGAACAGCCGGATCTCCTGCTGCCCGGCCGCTTCCTCTCCGACGTGAGGCTCCACCAGGGGCTCCGGGTCCGCGCGGTGGCCACTCCCGTCGGCGACGGCCTCGGCGTGCTCGAGTGGGAAGCCGACGCCTGAGCCGGGCACCCGCGGGTCGCGTTCGGACACGTGCGCTGGCGGAGCTGCGACACCCGTGGTTGGCTGGTTGGAAGCTCCGCGCTGCGGGCGGGGCCCCGAACGGATCGCGCTCACGCACTGGGGGACCTCGTGGAACGAATGCTGCTCGTCTCGGCCGACGGCCACGCCATCATGCCGGAGGCGCTCTGGCCCGAGTACCTGGAGCGCGGGTACCACGAGCACCTGCCCCGGCTCGTCGACGAGAACCGGCGCTTCACCAATGCGATGCTGCCGCTCAACGACTACGACAACCTCTACCCCGGCCTCGTCGCGGGCTCCCACTACGACGTCTTCGACACCGAAGGCCTCCACCGTGGCGGCCAGTGGGCCGGCGCCTGGGACCTCGACGTCCGCCTCGCGCAGATGGACCACGAGGGCGTCGCGGCCGAGTTCGTGTTCCTCGGCTACTTCCGCGCCACCGACCTCTTCTACAACGTGAGCAACACGCAGTACCCGCACGACGCCATCGAGGCCGGCGTGCGCGCGTTCGACCGGTGGCTCT
This sequence comes from uncultured Actinomycetes bacterium, assembly GCA_963782705.1. Taxonomy (GTDB): domain Bacteria; phylum Actinomycetota; class Acidimicrobiia; order IMCC26256; family DASPTH01; genus CAVRGQ01. The sequence continues at coordinate 3,884 of CAWAKX010000024.1, forward strand.
ACGACACGTTCGGCTCGGCCACCGACCGCCTCCTGCTGTGCGGCGCGGTCGGGCGCAGCCTCGACGTCGACGTGATCCTGCGCGAGACCCGCTGGATCGCCGACCACGGGTTCGCGTCGATGTACATGCCGGGCTACTCGTACCACCCCGACTTCGTCCCGCTCGACGACCCCCAGTGGGACCCGTACTGGGCCCTGTGCGCGGAGTCCGGCATCACGCCGATCGTGCACGGCGGCTACGGCTTCGAGGCGGGGATGAGCTTCGGCGCGCTCACCGGCGCGTTCGAGCGGGTGAAGGACCGCCGGCGGCTCCGACGCCGACGCGGTCGCCGAGCTGCGCAGCGGCCTGTTCAACGACAGCTTCTTCGTCGACCTGCGCAACCGGCGCGCGCTGTGGCAGCTCATGTACGGCGGGGTGTTCGACCGTCACCCCGAGCTGCGCGTGATGATGACCGAGGTGCGCGCCGACTGGGTGCCCGAGGTGCTCGCCCACCTCGACGCCGCGTACGACGCGCACCGCGACTCGCTGCCGGCGAAGCGGCGGCCGAGCGAGTACTGGCATTCCAACTGCATGGCCGGCCTGTCGTTCATGCACCGGGTCGAGGTGGAGATGCGCGACGAGATCGGCCTCGAGACGATCGCGTTCGGGCGCGACTACCCGCACACCGAGAGCACCTGGCCGAACACCAAGGTGTACCTGCAGCACCTGCTCGCCGGGGTGCCCGAAGCCGACGCCCGCCTCGTCATGGGCGAGAACCTGGCCCGCTTCCTGAAGCTCGACCGCGCCGCGTTGCAGCCGGTCGTCGACAAGATCGGCTTCGAGGTGTCCGACATCCTCGGCGACCACCCACCGCTCGAGGGCGACCTGAAGGCGCACATCGACGCGCGCTGCGGGCTGAGCAAGCCGGCCGAACGCGGTGCGCGCCTCGACGCCCTCGACCCCATGCTCACCGAAGACCTCGAGCGCGTCGGCGCTCGCTGAGGAGGCACCACGATGTCCGACCCGATCACCGGCCCGATCACGATCGTCTCGCTCGACGGCCACACGCAGGTTCCCGAGAACGACTGGGAGCACTACCTCGAGGCCGAGTACCACGAGTACCTCCCGCGCCTCAGCGGCGACAACGAGCGATGGGTCGACGTGATGGGTCGGCTCATGGTCGACCGCATCAACGAGAAGGTCGAGGTGTTCGATCTCGACGGCGTGTACCGCGCCGACGGCCTCGACGGCATCTGGGATCTCGACACCCGCCTGCGGGAGATGGACCGCGAGGGCATCGCCGCCGAGATGGTCTACAACGGCGAGCCGCGCCTGACCGGGCTGTTCTTCCAGCAGAGCAACGACCGCTACCCCGACGACGTGTGCGAAGCCGGCGCCCGCGGGTTCCACCGCTACCTCCACGACCGTTTCGGCCCGAGCGAACGGCTGCTGCTCACCGGCGTCACCGGTCACGCGCCGTGTCGCGACATGGAGGCCACCCTCGCCGAGACCCGCTGGATCGCCGAGCACGGGTTCGTCGGCACCATGGCGCCCGGCTCCACGGCCCAGGTCGACGCGCCGCCGCTCTACGACGAGTACTGGGACCCGCTGTGGTCCCAGTGCGCGGAGTCGGGCCTCACGCTCGTCGTGCACGCGGGCTACGGCACCGTCGCGGGGCCGTTCTTCGAGGAGATCTCCAGCGTCTACGACGAGATGCAGCGCACCGGTGAGCCCAACGAAGTGGTGATGGCGCGCTTCAACACCACGCAGATGGTCGCCAAGTTCTTCGACACCATCGGCACGCGTCGGCCGCTGTGGCAGTTCACGCTCGGCGGCGTGTTCGACCGTCATCCGAACCTGAAGGTGCTGCTGACCGAGATCCGGGCCGACTGGCAGCCCGCGCTGCTCACCCACCTCGACACGCTGTGGGAGGCCAACCGCGAGGTGCTCCCCGCCACGCGCCGGCCGAGCGAGTACTGGGAGAGCAACTGCACCACGTGCCTCTCGTTCGCGCACCGGGCCGAGGTCGAGATGCGCCACGAGATCGGCATCGACACCGTCACCTTCGGCCGCGACTACCCGCACCCCGAGGGCACCTGGCCCAACACCGTCGGCTGGATGCGCGAGGCCTTCGAGGGCGTCCCCGAACCCGAGCTGCGGAAGATCCTCGGCGAGAACGCGATCGCCCGGCTCGGTCTCGACGGCCCGGCGCTGCGGGCGGCGGGCGCCGCGGTCGGACCCACGTACGATGCGCTCATGGGGCTCCCCGCAGTCGCGCCGGAGCTCCGCGAGCACTTCGAGCTGCGCGGCGGCTATCTGAAGCCCGCCGAGGGTGCGGCCCGGCTCCCGGAGAGCCGACCCGGCATCGAGCGCGACCTCGCCCTGCTCAGCGACGATCGAGGAGTGACCGTCTGATGGAGATCCGCCCGCTCAGCCCCGGGGTCGGCGCCGAGGTCATCGGCTTCGAACCCCGGATCCCGCTCGACGACGACACGCGCGACACCCTGCGCGCCGCGTTCGACGACCGCGGCGTGCTGATCTTCCGCGACCTCGAGCTCGACCTGGCCGGCCAGGTGTACCTGTCGCTGCTGCTCATCGGCGAGGAGCACACCGTCACCCCCGGCGAGACCGGCGACCACCACGACTGGTACATCTCGAACCAGCGGGAGGCCGCGGCGGCGCCCTACGGCCGACTGCAGTTCCACGCCGACGGCATGTGGGCCGACGACCCGTTCCAGGTGCTGTCGTTGTACGGCGAGGAGGTCGAGCAGCCGGCGGTGCCGACCATCTTCGTCAGCGGCGTCGACGCGTGGCGCACCCTGCCCGCCGACCTGCGCGCCCGCGTCGACACGCTCGACGCCCGGCACACCAGTGGCCGGGTGGCGCGGCGCGACCTCACCGACGTGCTGGTGCTCGAGGTCGAGGACGCGCCGTCCACGGTCAAGCCGCTCGCGCTGCCGCATCCGCGCACGGGGCAGCCGGTGCTCTACGCGTGTGAGCAGATGACCGCCGAGCTCGTCGGGCTCGATCCCGCCGAGAGCGAGACGCTGCTCGACGAGCTGTTCGACCACATGTACGCCCCCGAGCGTCGCGTCCACCACGAGTGGCGAGCGCACGACCTCGTGGTCTGGGACAACATCTCGCTGCAACACTGCCGACCCAACGTCGAGACCGAAGGTCCGGCGCGTACGTTGCGGAAGGTCGGATACCCGATGCCGCAGATGTCGGCCGAGCAGATGCCCAAATACGGCGGCACGCGCTAGCCCGGACGAACAGACGAACGGACGAACGGACGAATCATGGCGGGGAAACTGGATGGTCGCGTCGCGGTCGTGACGGGCGCGGGTGACGGCATCGGCCGCGGCATCGCCCGTCGGTTCGCGACCGAGGGCGCGCGGGTGCTCGTCGTCGACGTCAACGAGGCCACCGCGAGCGCGGTCACCTCGGAGATCGTCGACGAGCTCGGCGGCGACGCGCGGATGCTCGTGGCCGACGTCGAGCGCAAGCCCGAGGTGCTGGCGATGGTCCAGACCGCGGCCGATCTCTGGGGCGGCGTCGACATCCTCGTGAACAACGCGTGGGGCGGCCCGTCGTTCGGACCGGTCGAGGAGAAGACCGACGAACAGCTCGCGCACGGCTTCGGCCTCGCGTTCTACGGGCCGCTCTGGGCGATGCAGGCCGCGTTCCCGCACATGAAGGCCCAGGGCTGGGGTCGCGTCGTCAACATGTGCTCGGGCGCGGGCGTCAACGCGCAGATCGGCACGCTCGAGTACAACGCGGCCAAGGAGGCGTTGCGCACCCTCACCCGCACCGCGGCGCGCGAATGGGCGCAGTACGGGATCGTGGCCAACGCGATCTGCCCCGGCGCCAAGGGCTCGGGGATGCGTCGCCGCTACGAGATGGATCCCGAGCTCGAGGCGGCGCTCGACGCGTCGAACCCCACCGGTCGGGTGGGTGACCCCGAGACCGACATCGGCCCGGTCGCGGTGTTCCTCGCCAGCGACGACTGCCGGTACTTCACCGGCAACACCCTCTTCGTCGACGGCGGTTCCCACATCAACGGGTCGAGCTGGCAGCCGGCCACCTGGGCCAAGGAGCACGAGTGAGGGCGTTCGGGCCGACCGCCACCGGGTAACCTGCCACCCCGAGAAGGGGAGTATCCCACTCACGCGATCTCGTCATCACGGCCTCCGGGCCCGGGATCGCGGCCCGGAAGGGCGGGAGAGACCTTCGGTTGCTCGACTCGACCGAAGGGACTCCCATGGGCTCACTCGCTTCCCTCCCCGCTTCGCTGGCCACCGCCGGCGGCGCCGAGGCGAAGTTCGCCGACTTCGAGGTTCCGCTGTGGGCCTGGGGCGCCCTCGTGGCGGCGATCGTGATCCTCCTCGTCGTCGACCTGCTGCTCGTCCACCGCACGGCGCACGTCATCTCGATCCGGGAGGCCGCGATCGAGTCCGCGGTGTGGATCTCGCTGGGCCTCGGCTTCGGACTCGTCATGCTGTTCTGGCACGGCGGACAGGCGGCCGGTGAGTACTACGCCGGCTTCCTCATCGAGAAGAGCCTCTCGATCGACAACGTGTTCGTGTGGGCGGTGATCTTCTCGTTCTTCGCCGTCCCCCGCGAGTACCAGTTCCGCGTGCTGTTCTGGGGCATCTTCGGCGCGCTCGTGCTGCGCGCGCTGTTCATCTTCGCCGGCGTCTCGCTCATCGAGACCTTCGAGTGGGTGCTCTACCTCTTCGGCGCGTTCCTGCTCTACACCGCCTGGAAGATCGCCCACCACGACGAGAGCAACCAGGTCGACTACAGCAACAACATCGCCATGCGGGCCGTGCGTCGTGTCGTGCCCACCACCCCGAGGTACGACGGCCAGAAGCTCTTCACCCGCGACGGCGTGCGCAGGGTCGCGACGCCGCTGTTCGCGGTGCTCGTCCTGATCGAGGCCACCGACATCGTGTTCGCGGTCGACTCCGTCCCCGCGATCCTCGCGGTGAGTCGGGTGCCGTTCATCGTGTTCGCGTCGAACGCGTTCGCCATCCTCGGCCTGCGGTCGCTCTACTTCCTGCTCGGTGGCATGCAGGGCAGGTTCCGCTACCTCAACGTGGGTCTGGGCGTGATCCTCGCCTTCGTCGGCGTCAAGATGCTCCTCGTCGGCAAGCCGTTCGAGGTGCACCTGCCCACGCCCTTCTCGCTCGGCGTGATCGCGGTGGTGATCACCCTGGCGGTGCTGCTGTCCCTGCGCGCCGACGCCCACGAACGCCGGGGCGGCGCCGTACCCCAGGAGGTGCCCCCGATGCCGGCCGAGGTCGCGGTACCCGACGGCGCCGGCCGCGTCGTCGTGGGAGTCGACGGCTCGGCGCACGCCGACGCCGCACTGCGCTGGGCCGTCCGCGAAGCCGGGATCCACGGCCTCGGCGTCACCGCCGTGCTGGCGTGGGACTACCTGGACCAGCGTCATCCCGACGGTTCCCGCGAGTTCGTGCCCTCCTACGGCGACGCCGACGCCCTCGAGACGCTGCGCGTCGACGTGGCGCGGGCGCTCGGTGACACCCCCGGCGTGGCGTACCGCGCCATCTGCGACCGCCCCGGCGAGGCCCTGCTCGAGGCGTCCGGGGATGCCGTGTTGCTCGTGGTCGGCGCACGCGGGCTCGGCGCGTTGGAGGGCACGGTGCTCGGATCGACGAGCCAGCACGTGCTCCATCGCGCCACCCAGCCGGTGGCCGTCGTGCCCGAGGACGACGCCGCGCGCTTCGACGCCACGCGGCGGGTCGTCGTCGGCGTCGACGGCTCGGAGCACGCGCTCGCCGCACTGCGGTGGGCCGGGGCCGAAGCTCTCGCCCGGGGCGCGACGCTCGAGGTCGTGTTCGCCTGGCACTTCCCGCACACCGAGGAGCCGGCCGACGCCCGCGACACCGTCGACGCCGCGCTCCTCGCGGTCGGGCTCCCGCCCGAGGTCGCCGTCGAGCCCCGGACCGTGCACGGCGCCCCGGGTTCGGTCCTCTCCGCCGCCACCGAGGAGGCCGACCTCGTCGTGGTCGGCGGGCGCGGTCTCGGCGCCGTGCCCGGCATGCTGCTCGGCTCGGTGAGCGGCCACGTGGTCCGTCACGCCCGCGGTCCGGTCGTGGTCGTGCCGGCTCGTCCGTTCGCCAGGAGCACGCCCGCCCGGCGTGAGCCGCGAGCCGGAACTGGGGCTTGTGTCCGGTTCGTAACCATGCGACGATGCGCCACCGCACAGGGGACCGCAGGCAGGGAGACCGATGACCTCAGGGCCGACCGACACGCGCGCTGCGATGCCTCCTCCCGAGGAGCTCCCGCCTCGGGTCCAGGGTGAGCGGGAGCTGCGGATCGCGCTGGCGATGCGCGGAGGGGTGAGCCTCGCGGTCTGGATGGGCGGAGCGTGCCGTGAGATGGCACGGCTCCGCGTAGAGGGCCAGCGTGTCCGGAAGGACCGCGAGCGGGAACGCGGCCAACAATCGGGAACACCCACCACCGCGATCCCGTGCGAAGCCGCGGCCGCCGGAACCTCGGACCCGCCGGCCGACGCGCCCGCGGCGAGCGTCTACGCGCAACTGCTGAAGCACTACAGCTACGACGGCGTCGAGATCGACGTGCTCGCCGGTACCAGCGCCGGTGGTCTCAACGGCGCCCTGATGGGCGCGCATCTCGTGTACGGGATGCCGTTCGACGACTACATCCGCAACATCTGGATCGAGATCGGTCACCTCGAGGTCCTGTCGCGGGATCCGGGCAACGACCACCCGCCGTCGCTGCTGCGCGGCGACGAGCGCTTCTACGCCGAGATGCGCGAGCGCCTCACCCAGCACCTCTCGGCGTCCCGGGGTTCGCTCAGCACGCCGTCGCGCAATCCCGTCCGTCTGATCCTCACCGCGACGCGTCTGGCGCCGCGCGACGACATGGTCCGACCGCGCCTCGGGCCCCTGCTCGCAGTCGGCCAGTCGCGCGCGCACTTCCGGTTCCGCCACCGTCCGCGCCTGGTGCTGCCCACCGGGCCGGGCGGCGCGCTCTCCGACTTCGGCGAGCCCGAGGCCGACGGCAACCTTTCCCGCGCCCAGCTCCGCACGCTCGAGTGCCTCGCCTATGCCGCCGCGCACCACGTCGTCGTTCCCCGGCGCGTTCGAGCCGGCCCGACCGTTCGTCGCGGTACCGGGCGAGCTCAAGGTCGACCCCGAGACGCAATTGCCGGTCGACTTCCGCGGCATCTCCTCCGAGACCGGCATGCCCGACCCCGACCTCTCCGGCCAGGTCGAGCTCATCGACGGAGGGCTCCTCGACAACATCCCGATCGCCTGGGCGGTGCGGGCCATCGCCGCGGCGCCGAGCGACCGGCCGGTCGACCGGTGGCTGATGTATCTCCAACCGGTTCCACCGCTGCGACCCGAACCCACCCGGGCGGTCAACCCCGATGCCCGCGGCGCGACCCGGCTCGTGAAGCTCCTCCTCCGCACCCAGAAGATCAAGACCGGCACCGAGTCCCTGCTCGACGACGCCGAGGAGATGCAGCGTGCGCTGGTCGACGCGCGCCGGCGTGCGGCGGTCAGTGCCTACGCGCTCCCCACCCCCGACACCGACGAGCTGGTGTCCCGGGCGACCTTCGCGCTCCACACCTACCGGCACGTGGCCGGCCGCATGGAGGCCGACCGGATCGTCCGTCTGCTCGAGGACCCGATCGGCGTCGTCGGCCCCGATCCGCTCCCGCTGCCGCCGACCGCGTATCCCCTCCGGAACCTCGACGTCGACGACGCCTCGCAAGAGTTCCTCGCGTTGCTCCGCGAGCCGGACGCGGTGGTCGAGCTCGCGCACGGGCCCTACGGGGAGGCCACCCGGCCCGATCTCTGTTCCGACGACGGCACACCGAGTGTCAACACCGACCAGTGCGACCCTGCGGGCAAGTGCCGCTCGCGGTTCCGGACTCCCATGGCCGCGGCTCGGGCCGCGGCCCTCCTGCTCGACTGGGTGCGCGCCATCGAGGACCACCACCCGAAGCGCGTCGGTGACGACGACGACCCCGAGGCGCTCGCATCGGCCGAGCACCGGTTCCTCAAAGCAGTGGAATGGCGCCGCCGCATCTACGCGGCACGCTTCGCCGCCGAGGTGCTCGTCGCGGCACGTGACCGACTGCTGCTCGACCTGGCCCAGGGCGCATCGGTCAACGACCGGCCCGTGCCGATGGTCCGCACCGCGAACTCCCGCCTCGCCCGGATGATCGGCGAAGCGCCGATGCCCGACCCCGTTGCCGAGGCGGTGATCGCCACCAGCGCCGACGATCCCGATCCCGTCGAACTGGCCTGGGACCGCTGGGCCGAATGCTTCGCCGTCAAGGTCGTCAGCGCGCTCGACGCCAACGCGGACAACGCCGGCGACGCGGACGACCGCGCCTGGCACGAGTGCGCCTTCGCGCCGCTGTGGGAGCTTCTCGGCGCGATCGCGCTCGACATCGCCGTCACCGCGAGCGATCTGCACCTGTGCGTGCCGGGATTCCGCGCCCTCGAGCACGTCACGTCGCGCGAGGTCGCGATCGACGCGCTCGCCGCGGCCGAGGTGCTGGTGGGTCCGCTGCGCGTCGACGCGCTCTCGGGCAGCTCCGACATCTGCTTCGCGACGGTCTCCGCCGCCAACCGCAGCCCCCTCGAAGACGTGATCTTCGAAGGCCTCGACGACGACGAACGCGTTTCCCGCAAGCTCAGCGGGAACCAGATCGCCAACTTCGCGTCGTTCCTCAGCGCCCGCTGGCGGGCCAGCGACTGGACCTGGGGTCGACTCGACGCCGCGCAGTCCATCGTCGCCGCAGTCGCGCGGCGCGACCGCGCGCCGGCGCACCACTCCGTCGCCGAGCTCGAACGTCTGTTCAAGACCCCGCCGAGCGGGGGACAGCAGGGAGAGTGGGCCAAGCGGCTCATCGACCGATGGGACGCCCGCCAGGCCGACCGCGACCGGCGAGTCACCGCGGAGAACCTGCACGAGATGACGGTCGAGGTGATGACCGAGCGGCTCCAGTGGGAGATCCTCGCCGACGAGATGCCGGTGATCACCTACCTGCAGGGTCGACGCCGCAAGTTCCGACCGTGGACCCCGCCGCGTGACGACCCGCCGGAATGGGCCGAGCTCGACGCGCAACGCGTGTTGCACAGCGCGCCCCCGAGCGACGACGCCCTCCGTGAGTTCGGCACGATCGGCGACGAGAGCGTGGTGACGCTGCCTGCCGAAGACCGACCTGCGCCGACCGCTCCTCCGGCTCGGTCTGGTCGCCTGGCGGGCGGCCATGCCTGCGGGCGAGGGCTGGAAGAACTGGAAGGCCTTCCTCGTCCGGTGGCTGGGCATGCTCCCCAAGGCGTTGCTCTGGCTGCCGACGCTGTTCGCGGTCACCGCGCCCCGCCCGAGCATCATCGCCGACGTCCTGGTGTGGCTCGCCGTCGTGCTCGGCACGCACGAGTACGCCAGCCTTCCAGCCACACCGATCCTGCTCGTGGGCGCGCTCACCAGCGGCTGGGTGTGGGCCTGGCAGGTGCGCACGAAGCACAAGCGCCGAAAGGACGGGGTGGTGAAATTCCCCGTGTGGCCGTACGTCATCGCGGCGCTGTGCTCGGTCGCGGCGATCGCCGCGTTCGTCGTCGGGCTCGTGTTCGAGCCGGAGTTCGTAGCTCGATCGGCGACGAGCGCGCGCTCGTCGTCGTGATCGCCGCGCTGCTCACCCTCGCGACGGTGGTCCTGCTCGCGTGGGTGCTGGGCTGGTCGTGGCGCATGCTCGTCGTCGTCATGGCGGGCGCCGCCGGCAACTACGGCGCGGCGTGCTTCGTGGTCCGCATCGACTGGGTGCACGACAGCGTGTGGGACTGGCAGGCGCTCATGCTGCTGGCCGTGCCGCTGGCGATCGTGTGCTTCGCGCTCACGTTGGTGTTCCCCAAGGTCAAAGATCCGACCTGACCGTTCTCCCACTGCTGGAGGAGTCCCATGGCATTCCGAGCCGTCACCACGGCCATCAAGACCGCTCAGTCGATCGCCGAGAGCCCCAACCTGGACAACGAGCAGAAGGAGCTGCTCACGAAGCAGGTCCTCGACGCCGGCGCCCGCTCGTCATCGGGCTGCCAGTGCGACAACTGGGCGCAGCGGATCGTGGTGATCGCGATCGGCGCGATCGGATTCGTCCTCGCGATCTTCGTCGGGATCAAGCTGCTGCAGGGCGGAAGAATCGACACCGCAGTCGCCTCCGCGCTCACCGCCACGATCGGCGGCCTGGCCGGCATGTTCGCGCAGCGGTCACTGAACAACGGACCGGCGCAGCCGCCGGTGCCGGTCGCGCCGGCGGGCGACGACGCCGCGCGCACGCCGGGCGCTGAACGCCGGAGCTCACGACGGCAGGTACGGGCAGTGGCGACACCCCGTGTCGCAGCACGCGCCGCGTGCCGCGAGCCACGCCGCGGTGAACACTTCGTACCCGGTCTCCGGATCGGTGTAGGTCGCCTCGCCCCGCTCCATCGCGCTCGTGTGCAGGCGCACGATCAGATCGTGGTCGGGACGGCCGGGATCGAGACGCGCCGGGTGCGCCTCGGTGAGCGGACGACGGTCGAGGGGCACGCGGCGCACCTCGCGCACCGTAGTGGCGACGCCGCGCCTTCGGTACAGTGCCGTCGATGTCCCCGAAACGGCTCGAGGCGTTCAGCGACGGCGTCATCGCCATCATCATCACGATCATGGTGCTCGAGCTGCGGCCCCCGCACGGGTCCGGCTTCGACGGACTCGAGCCGCTGCTGCCCAAGTTCCTCGCCTACCTGTTGAGCTTCGTGCTCGTCGGCATCTACTGGAACAACCACCATCACCTCTTCCGGGTCGTCGAGCGCATCGACGGCGCGGTGATGTGGGCGAACATGGCGCTGTTGTTCTGCCTGTCCCTCGTGCCGTTCGCGACCGCGTGGTACGGCGAGCACACCGGCACCCTGGCGCCGATCGTGGTGTACATCGGGGTGCAGTTGGCCTGCGGCGTGAGCTACTTCGTGCTCACCAAGGCGATGCTGCGCATCCACCCGCCCGACAGTCCGTTGGCCCAGGCCCTCGGACGCGACACCAAGGGCAAGGTGTCGGTGGCGCTCTACGTGATCGCGCTGCCGCTCTCGATGATCACCCCCTGGATCGGGATCGCGATCATCATCGCCGTGGCGGTGATGTGGCTGGTCCCCGACCACCGGGTGGCGCGGGTCGTCGCCGCGGGCGACGACCCTGACTGACCTCGGGACGGCCTGACGATCCGCGTCGGCCCGGCGCGTCGCAGTCAGGCCAGCGCCACGAGATCGATCATCTCGTCGTCGAAGTAGTCGAGCGTGCCCTCGGGCATCAGCAGCACACGGTCGGGCGCCAGCGCGCGCACGAACTCGACGTCGTGGCTCACCACCACCATCGTGCCGGGCCACGCGGCGAGCGCCTCGCCCGTGGCCGTGCGCGACGCGGGGTCGAGGTTGTTGGTGGGCTCGTCGAGCAGCAGCACGTTGTGGCCGCCGGCCACGAGCTGCGCGAGGGCGAGCTTGGTCTTCTCCCCGCCGGAGAGGGTGACCGCGTCCTGGAACACCTTGTCGCCGCTCAGCCCGAACATGCCGAGCAGGTTGCGGTGCGACCCGTCGCCCGCGGTCGACGACTCGCGCATGTGGTCGAGCAGCGAACGCCCGGCGACGATGCCTTCGTGTTCCTGCGCGTAGTAACCGGCCGACACGTTGGAGCCGAGTGCGACCTCGCCGATGTCGGCGTCGAGCTCACCCGCCAACACCTTGAGCAGCGTGGTCTTGCCCGCGCCGTTCAGGCCCATCACGAGTAGTCGTTCACCGCGCCCGATGTCGAAGGAGACGTCGGAGAACACGTCGTTGGCGCCGAACGCCTTCCACAACTCGGTCGCGGTGAGCACCGTGCGGCCCGCGGTCGGGGGCGTCGGGAACCGCACCGACAGCGCGCGTCGGCGCTCGGGACCGGCGACCCGTGCCGACTCGAGCCGCGCGACCCGCCCGTCGAAGTTGCGCGCGGTGCGGGCGCGCTTGGCCGATTGCCCCCGCATCGCGTCGGCCCGCGCCGACAGCCGCGCGATCTCCTTGGTCTGCCGGGAGGCGATCGCGCCGAGGCGTTCCTCGTCGCGTTCGCGCGCCACGAGGTACTGCGAGTAGCTGCCCTTGTACTCCACCAGGGTGCCGGTGGCGTCCTCGGCCTCGCGGTCGATGTGCACCACGCGGGTGATCGCCTCGTCGAGCAGGTCGAGGTCGTGACTGATCACGAGCAGCGCGCCGCGGTAGCCGCGGAGGAAGTCGAGCAACCACGCGCGCGCGTCGGCGTCGAGATGGTTGGTGGGTTCGTCGAGCAGGAGCAGGTCGCTGCCGCCGAAGAGGATGCGCACCAGCTCCGCGCGCCGACGCTCACCACCGGAGAGCGCGCCGAGCGTGAGCGAGAGGCGGTCGGGACGCAGGCCGATCCCCGCCGCGAGGCGACGCACCTCGGCCTCCGCCGCGTAGCCGCCCGCGGCCTCGAAGCGATCCTGCGCGGCGCCGAAGCGCTCCACGTTGCGCGGCGACGGGTCCTCCTCGAGCGCGATGCGCAGCTTCTCGAGGCGATCCTGGAGGTCGTCGAGCCCGCGGCCCGAGAGCACGTGGCTGAGCACCGTCGTGTCGTCGGGGACCCGGTCGGAGCGCGGGTCCTGGGACAGGTAGCCGGTGGCGCCGGTGCGCTGGACCACGCCCGACCGCGGTGAGGACGCGCCGCCGAGCACGCGCAGCAGTGTGGTCTTGCCTGCGCCGTTGCGGCCCACCAGGCCGACCTTGTCGCCGGCGCGCACCTGGAGCGACACGCCGTCGACGATCCGCTTCGCGCCGACCTCGACCACCAGGTCACGAGCGGTCAACACGAGAAAGGCTCCAAACGGACGAGAGGACGACGGGGGAACACGACCGGCGGCGGCCGACCGGCTCCGGAGGGAGCGTCGGCAGCGCGCGGCGCGGTCGTCCAGGCTACCCGGCGCCTGTCCCCTCGCTTCCGCGCACGCCTGGCGGGCGCGGCCGCGATCGGCCACGCGCCAGGCGATGACGTCAGTTCGCCGCGGTGGCGTCGGGGCTCGACGCCGTGTCCATGCTCGGCGTGGCGCCGGTCAGGAGGCTCCCCGGATAGCCGTCGGCGCTCAGCAGCGCGGTGCAGTCGGCCGAGATCGCCGCCACCTTGGGCGACGCCAGGTGCTCCGAGAGCTGACCGTGGCACGCGGCGAGCGCCGGGAGCTGGCCCACCAGCGCCTGCGGCACGAAGCCGAGCGCGCCGGCGAGGATGCCGACCTGCTGGCGCGCCGCCGCGTCGGTGTAGACGGGCAACCCGCCCGAGCGCGCCATGAGCTTGTCGTACACCGGCGGGATCGCGTACTGGTCCGACGCGAGCACGCAGCCCGCGGCTCGGGACGAGCCGTCGTGCGCCGCCACCGGGATGCAGTCGGTCTGGGGGATCGCCGCCCGCCGGTGTCGCCACCGCGCGGCTGGCGCCGCCGCCGCCGAGCAGTCCGGCGATGACCAGACCGGCCACCAGGGCGACCGTGCACAGGAGGCCGCCGATGAGTCCTGGATTGGATCGTCGCATTGCAGTCACCGTCCTTCGGTCGCTAGAGGGGGGTCGGGGCCGTGTACGCGCCGGACTGTTGCCAGGCGGGTGGATACCCGATCAACACCCACGCGATCGCCTGCCCGATCGTCTGCCCGCTGCCGTTGCACACCGGCCAGTAGTTCTGCTGGATCGCCGCCGACTGGTACGGCGACGGGTTGTACGCGTAGTTCGGGTTCTGGCGGCAGATCATGTAGGTGCCCCCCACGTCCTGCCACATGGTCGCCCGCGCCGACGAGCGCGTTGCTCGGCCAGTCGAGCACCGTCCCGCAGCCGTAGTGGAAGCTGATGGTCGACGCCGACGTGTACGCCTGCATCCCGTACAGCGACGTCTGCGACGCGGTCGACTGCGCACAGAAGTCGGCCGGTCCGTTGAGGAACGTCGTGGTCGCGGTGTTCTGCACCGCCGCCGCCGGTGGGGTCACCATCGCCAACAGCGTCACGATGAGCGCCAGGTAGACGAGCGACGAACCCGCCACCCTGCGCGCCGTGCGCCGCTTCCCGGTCCGCGCGCGTGCGCGCACCACTCCGTGTTTCATGGGTTCGCCCCCTCTGGTCCGTGACGAGCAGGGTGCTCGTCGGGTCAGCCGCTCGACGCGGCCTCTCGCCGGGACTCGCGCTCGATGAACGTGAGCTCGTCCCAGGCACTCGCCAGCGCGTGGACGTCGTCGAGGCGCGCCGTGCGCAGGCGGTCGTACGCGCGGTGCGCCCGCACGCGCGACACGCGGAGATCGGTGACGGTGGCCAGCCCCGGCGGCGACGATTGCGCCGGGCGCGACTCGGGGCGTCGGCGCAGCAGCTCGACCACGCCGTCGACCACTCGGTCGACGGGTGACGCCGACCGCGCGTCAGCGCCCTCGACGCGCTCGGCGTCGTCCGCGGGCAGGTGTGCCCACTGCAGCGTGCTCATGTGCCGTACCCCTTGCCCTGGAGGAACGATTCCGGATACCCCAGCGCCGCCATCAGCTCGTGACAGCGCGCGTCGAGTGGCGCCGCCGCGGGATCGGCGAGCATCGCCTGCACCGCCGGCGAGCAGGCGCGCAGTTCGGCGAGACGCGGCACCAGATCCCGGGGGACGAACCCGAGGTCGGTCGTGACCACCCCCACCTGCTCGCGCGCCGACGCGTCGCCGTACACGGGAAGGCCACCGAAGCGCGCCACCAGTTCGGCCAAGCGATCCCCGCTGCTGCTGGCGTCGGAGGCGAGCTCGCACCCGACCTGGGTGTTCCCGTCGTGGCCGACGACCGGTTGGCACGAGTCACCCGCGACCGGGTCACCGCCCGGCTGCACCGAGACCGGGCTGTGATCGGAGCCGGAATCCGCGAGCGGCACGATCACGAACACTGCGAGCACGACCACCAGCACCGTCGCCACGCCGGCGCCGACCGTGCGGCGGCGACGGGCGCGGGACCGCACCGCGTCGAACGACGGCGGCTCGGGTCGCACCGAGGTGCGCACGGCATCGGCGGCGGAGGCCAGGCGGTCGTCGAGGTTCACTCGTCGTCCTCCGGCAGCCCGAGGGTGACGGCCAGCGCCTGGCGTCCACGGCGCAGGTGCGTGCGCACCGTCTCCTCACCGCAGCCCAGGATGGCGGCCGTCTCGGCGATCGACCGGTCCTCGAGCAGCGTGAGCGCGATCACCTCGCGCTGTCGGCGCGGCAGGCGGCGCACCGCGTCGAGCGCCACTTCGTCCTGCGGCTGCAGTTCGGGCGTGACGACGGGCTCGTCGTGGAGTCGGGCGAGGAGCCGCAGCTCGGTGGAGCGTCGCCGCCACCACGACGTGCTGGCATGGGTGATCGCCCGCCGGACCCACGCGCCGGGTCGGCCTGCGCGCCGACGCGGTCCCAGCGGCCGTAGGCGGAGAGGAACGCGTCCTGGGTGATCTCCTCGGCGATCGGGAGCCGCCCGGTCATCACGTAGGCGAATCGCAGCGCTGCGGCGTATTCGGATCGGTAGAAGACGTCGAAGTCCACTGACAGCGCTCGGGCAACTTCCTGCCGGGAGATCCCGAACCCGACCTCGGGCACGGCGAGAGCGGTCATCATGACACCGACCCGTGGTCGACGCGCACGGCGCCCGCCGGTCCCGTGGACAGATCGCCCCGAACCTCTGCCAGCACCTCACGGGCCTGCGCCGTCGTGAGCCCCAGCTCCTCGACCAGCGCGGCGATGATGACGTCGGAGCCGATCCCCAGCCGGTGCAGCTCCGCGGCGACAGTCGTCCCGATCACATGAATTACACGCATGAGCGGCCTGTTTTTGGTACACGATCCCGAAGATTCCCCGGAAAGTTCCCGCCGGAGTGCCCGCTTTCACCCGGTATCAGGAGAT
>CAWAKX010000025.1:0-19887 GCA_963782705.1 uncultured Actinomycetes bacterium
GACCGGGCGACGTCCGACGCGGGCACTGACCCCGCGGTCGCAGAACTCTGGGGCGGCCTTCACATTTCCCTGACGTGGCCGGGGGAACCTGACGCCATGACGGTGTCCGAACGGGAGCGGGTCGCCCACGTGGTCCGGCGGCTGTCGATGGCGCCCCACGCGGACGTCGTGGCCGATCTCCACGACACCGACGCCGCCGTCGCCCGGGCCCTCGACCTCTCGGCCGCGCCGCCCGCGCCCCTCGACTTCGCGGCGCCGGGCGACGCGACGAAGCCCGAGGTGCGCCGCATCGTCGAGCCGATCGTGTGGTGGATCGCGCGCATGGCGCAACCCGAGCGCATGATCGAGGAGCGGCTCACCTGGTTCTGGCACGACCACTTCGCGACGAGCGTCGCCAAGGTCCGCGAGCCGTACCTCATGTACCGCCAGCACCTCACGCTGCGCCAACACGCGACCGGCAACTTCGCGGCGTTGCTGAAGGCGATGGCGCGCGATCCCGCGATGCTCCTGTACCTCGACGGCATCACCAATGCGGTCGACGAGCGCAACGAGAACTTCGGGCGCGAATGCCTCGAGCTGTTCACGATGGGACGCGACGGCGGCTACACGCAGGACGACGTCGTCGCCGCGTCGCGCGCGTTCACCGGCTGGGTCGTGGATCTGCCCGGACGGAAGTTCTCGTCGCGACTCGAGCAGGTGACCGGCGTGCAGCCGTGGGACGCGGTGTTCGTCGCCCGTCGCCACGACGCCGGCTCCAAGACGCTCCTCGGCGCCACCGGTCCCTTCGATCTCGACGGCGCGCTCGACGTGATCCTCGACCACCCCGCCACCGCGACCTTCGTCACCCGCAAGCTCTACCGGGACCTGGTCGGCCGCGATCCCGACGACGCGGCGGTCACGGCGCTCGCCAAGGGGTTTCGGCGCGACTACGAGATCCTCCCGCTGGTGACCGCGATCGTCCGGCGCCCCGAGTTCACCGCCGACGAAGCGGTACGGGCCAAGGTGCGCACGCCGGTCGAGAAGTTGGTGGGGATCCGCCAGGCCGCGGGCGATGGATCGATGCCCGCGAACGGAGCGGGAGTGGCGCGGGCCCTGCGCACCATGGCCTCCCTGCCGTTCGCGCCACCGAACGTCGGTGGGTTCCCGAAGGGGGAGCGGTTGCTCGGCCCGAGCGCGCTCGTGCACACGTTCGACCTGGTCGCGGCCGCGGGGTCGCCGCCCGCGGCGCGCGATGCGGGAGCGGTCCTCGCCGCTCTCGGCGTGTTCGACGTGAGCGCGTCGACCCGGCACGTCCTCGATCGCGAGCACGACGCGCGGCGTCGGTTCGCGCTCGCCGTCGCCTCGCCGGAGTACGCGGTCGCATGAGCGGCCACCCGATCTCGCGTCGGCGGTTCCTCACCGGTCTCGGGGCGGGCGCGACCGCCGCGGTGGCCGCGGGGTACGGACTGTCGGTGTGGAACGACGGAGGGAGCGGGCGGGCGACGTCGGGTGCGCGGACGCGGAGGGTTCCGTCGAACCTCGGTGGACGCGACGACCGCACCCTGGTGGTCATCGAGCTGGGGGGTGGGAACGACGGTCTCAACACGGTGGTCCCCATCGCGGACCCCGCGTACCGCACCCTGCGCCCGACGATGGGCGTCACCGATGCGATCCCGCTCGACGACGCGGTCGGTCTGCACCCGCAGCTCGCGAAGCTCGCCGCCCGCTACCACGCCGGCCAGGTCGCGATCGGTGGAGGGAGTGGGGTACCCCGACCCCAACCTCTCGCACTTCGCGTCGCTCGGGTACTGGTGGTCGGGCGCACCGGGGCAGAGCGGCGGCACCGGTTGGCTCGGCCGCTACCTCGACGGCACGGTCGGCGCCGACGACCCGCTCGCCGGAGTGTCGATCGGGCCGGTGCCCTCGCCCGCGCTGCTCGGGACGCAGTCGTTCGCGACCGCGATCGCCGACGTGTCGGGGCTTCAGCCGAACCTGCCCGCGTGGGCCGGTGACGTCGACGACCTGGTCGCGAGGTGGGGCGGCTTCGCGCCCGCGTCCCCGGATCCGCGCACGCTGATGGGGGAGGTGCAACGCGCCATCACCCACACCGTTGCCGCGCGCCGGAGCCTCGATCGCGACCTGGCCGGATCGGCGGCGACCTCGTCGTTGGCGCTCGCCGCGCAGCTCGCGGTGTCGGACCACCCGCCACGCGTCGTCTACGTCACCGACCTCGGCGACTTCGACACCCACCAGGGCCAGGCCCAACGCCAACCGGTGCTGCTGGGCGACCTCGACGCGGGCATCGAGGAGTTCTTCGCCGCGGTGGACGCCGCAGGTCGTGCCGACCGCGTGCTGATGATGACGGTGTCGGAGTTCGGTCGCCGCCCCGGCGAGAACGGCAGCGGCACCGACCACGGCACCGCCGCGCCCCACTTCCTGATCGGCGCGGGGTGCGCGGCGGCCGCTACGGCGCGCCGTCGTCACTCACCGCGCTCGACCCGCACGGGAACCTCGTCGCCACCACCGACTTCCGTGCGCTCTACGCCACCGTGCTCGGAGGCTGGTTCGCCGTCGACCCGGTCCCGGTGCTCGGCGCCGGCTTCGGCCCCCTGCCGGTGCTGGTGTGACGCCTAGCCTGGCCGGGTGTTCGATCGCCTGACAGAGCTCGAAGCCGAGCTCGACGAGCTCGAGTCGCGGTTGGCCGACGTGTACGCGTCGGGCGACCAGGCTGCCGCGCGCGACGCGGGCCGGCGTCACTCGGAGCTGAAGCCGATCGTCGACGCGTTCCGCGAGCGCCGGCAGGCCGAGGCCGACCTCGCCGACGCCCGCGAGATGCTCGCGGGGGAGCGCGACAGCGAGATGCGCGACTACCTCACCGAGGAGGTCGCCACCAAGGAGGCGTTGGTCGACGAGCTCGACGAGCGCCTCCGCGAGTTGCTCGTGCCCAAGGACCCCGACGCGGGCAAGAACGTCCTCGTCGAGATCCGCGGCGGTGAGGGCGGCGAGGAGGGCAACCTCTGGGCGGCCGACCTCTTCGAGATGTACCAGCGCTACGCCGACCTCCACCGCTGGAAGGTGGAGGTGCTCAACAGCCAGCCGTCCGACATGGGCGGCATGCGCGAGGTCACCTTCGTGGTGAAGGGCGACGACGCGTGGTCGCGGCTCAAGCACGAGGCCGGCCCGCACCGCGTCCAGCGGGTCCCGGTCACCGAGAGCCAGGGCCGCATCCACACCAGCGCGGCCACGGTCGCGGTGCTGCCGGAGGCGGAGGAGGTCGACGTGCAGGTCGACCCCAACGATCTCGACATCGACGTCTACCGGTCGAGCGGGCCGGGCGGGCAGTCGGTCAACACCACCGACTCCGCGGTGCGCATCACGCACAAGCCGTCGGGACTCGTGGTCACGTGCCAGGACGAGAAGAGCCAGCTCCAGAACAAGGAGAAGGCGATGCGGATCCTGCGGTCGCGGTTGCTCGAGATCGAGCGGGAGCGCCAGGAGGCCGAGCAGTCGTCCGCCCGGCGCGACCAGGTGAAGAGCGGCGGCCGCTCCGACAAGATCCGCACCTACAACTACAAGGAGAACCGGGTCACCGACCACCGGATCGGCCTCACCCTCCACTCGCTCGACCAGGTGCTGGCCGGCCAGCTCGACGACCTCACCGACGCGCTCGCCGCGGCGGAACGGGCCGCGCAACTCGTGGGAGAGGGATCCTGAGCGCGATCGTCCGCACCTGGGCCGAGCTGCGCGCCCACGCGGAAGTCGTGCTGCGCGACGTCGGCGTCGACGCGCCCGACACCGAGGCGCGCTGGATGGTCGAGCGGGTGTCGGGCTACGACGGTGTCGAACTGGTGATGGGCGAGCACGAACCGGCCACCGGCCCCGCCATCGCCCAGCTCGACGCGATGCTCGAGCGGCGCGCCGGGGGCGAGCCGCTGCAGTACGTGCTCGGGCGCTGGCAGTTCCTCGAGCTCGATCTCCTCGTCGACCGACGCGTGCTCGTACCCCGCCCCGAGACCGAGGTGGTGGCCATCACCGCGGTCGACGAGGCGGTGCGCCTCGGTCTGCGGCGCGGTCGCGGCGATCCCTGGGTGAGCGACACCGAGTATCCGGTCGCCGACCTCGGCACCGGATCGGGTGCCCTCGGATTGTGGCTCGCGTGCGAGTTGCCCGACGCCGAGGTGTGGGCCACCGACGTGAGCGCCGACGCGCTCGCGGTGGCGCGGGCGAACCTGGCCGGGATCGGAGTGGCGGCGACGCGCGTGCGCCTCGCCGAGGGCTCCTGGTTCGCCGCGTTGCCCGCCGAGTTGCAGGGGCGCCTGCGGATCGTCGTGTCGAACCCGCCGTACATCGCCGAGCACGAGGTCGACGACCTGGCGGCGGTGGTCGTCGACTGGGAGCCGCGCGGCGCGTTGGTGAGCGGGCCGTCGGGACTCGAGGCGATCGACGAGATCGTCGACGAGGCCTTTGCCTGGCTCGACCCCGCGGGCGGCGCGCTGGTGGTGGAGCTCGCGCCGCATCAGGCGGAACCCGCAACGACGCGGGCGCGGGCGCGCGGGTTCGCCGAGGTCGAGGTGGTCGACGATCTCGTCGGGCGACCGCGGGTGTTGGTCGCGCGGCGCGCAGGCGAGGGGCGCGCGGGCTAGGTTCGCGCCATGGCCGACGAGCTCGACGTCGACGCGATGCTGCAACGGTTCCGCGACCGCGCCGCCGCGGTGCGCGACCGCCCGCTGCCCCCGGTCGCCGGCGCCGACCGCCAGCGGTTCGTGCGGCAGGCCGAGCAGGACTTCATGGACTACGCCATCGTCGGCGACGCCACCTGGGAGTTCGTCGACGGCGTGCTCACCCTGCGGGTGGACCTCAGCGCCTGATCCCCGCGCTACGGGAATCAGCCTCGGCGGCGGTACTGCTCGTCGGTCACTTCGCCGCTGTCGAGGTGCTGCAGGAACGCGCGGTCGACCGCGACCCACACCGTCTTGGAGAACGGGTAGTAGACGATCGGCCCGAGCACGACGATCGGTACGAGGATCGCGAGGAGCGGCGCGACCGGGACCTCGGGGACCGTGACCACCAGCGCGGCCACGAACACGACGGTGAACAGGCCACCGACCGCGATGATGTTGATCGCGAGCGCGCCGCCGAAGTACCCCTCTTCGCGTTCGAAGTGCAGGCCGCAGGTGGGGCAGTCGTCGACCATGGTCCAGTAGCGACGGAACAGCTTCCCGCCGCCACAGCGGGCGCAACGGCGGGTGAGGCCCCGCCACAGCATCTTCGGGCGACCGACCGGTGCCGGAGTGTCCACGGCGTCACCCTATCCGTGGCGCGCGTCGGGACCGGGATGCAGGCGGGTGCCACCGCAGTGTGTGAAGATCACCGGCGAAGTCCAGGGGCCATGGCCCGCGAGCGCGGGTCCAGAGGGGTGACGTGATGTACGTGCGGAGGAAGGTGGCGGTGGTCGTGGCGGTGTTGGTCGCGGCCGCGCTGGGCGCGACCATGACCGGTGGCGCATCGGCGCAGACCACGACGACGACGGCGGGGCACGACCGGTACCTACCGCATCGGTCTGGAAGCCCCGTTGTCGGGCGACCAGAAGAACCTCGGCCAGGGCATGTTGCGCGGCGCGCAGCTCGCCGCGGCGCAGCTCAACGCTCGTGGGGGACTGCTCGGTCGCCAGGTCGAGATCGTGGCCATCGACGACGCGGCCGACCCGGCCACCGGTGTCACCGCGGCCAAGGCTGCGATCGCGGCCGGCCTCGACGGGTGTCGTCGGTCCGTACAACTCGGGGGTGGGCGCGCAGACGTTGCCCCTCTACCTCGCGGCGGGCCTCACTCCCATCCGCCTCACCTCGGCCGACTCCACCGCGGGTCTCGGCTACACGCTGCAGCCGATGACGTCGCAGATCGCGCCGGTCGCCGCCGACGCGCTGGAGTCGTGGCTCGGCGCCACCAAGGTCGCGATCGTCTACGACTCCACCGCGCTCTACACGCAGACCGTGGCGACCGCGCTGCAGTCACGCCTCCAGCAGGACGGCGTGACCATCACCGCGTTCGAGCCCATCCAGCCCGGGGCCAAGAGCTACGACGACGTGGTCACGAAGGTGGCCGCCACCGGTCCCGACGTGATCTACGCCGCCACCTACTACCCGGAGGGCGGGCTGATCGCGAAGGCGATGTACACGCAGAAGGTCGACGCGAAGTGCCTCGCCGACTACGGCTCCTACGACTCGGCGTTCGTGACCACGGCGGGCCGAGCGGCCGCGCGCAACTGCCCCGTGGTCGGCGTGCCCGCGCCCACCGACTTCCCGGACTCGGCCCGGTTCGTGGCCGCGTACCGCAAGCAGTTCAAGGCGGCGCCCGGCACGTGGAGCCCCTACACCTACGACTCGGTGAACTTCCTCGCCTACGGCGTGCGCCGGTCCGGCGGCTTCGACGCCACCGCGTTGCGGAGCGCGCTCGACAAGGTGAACGGCTGGTCGGGCTGGACGGGGTACGTCGTGGTCGAGCCGTCGACCGGGAACCGTGACCCCGCGACCGTCGTCGTGGCCTCCACCGGGGCCGACGGCCGTCTCCACGTGGACGCCGACTGGTCGAAGGCGCTCGACCCCGAATACCTGGCCCAGCTCCGGTAGCGCGCCGCGCGCGTCAGTCGTCCTCGTCGATCCGGGGCCAGACCGGCTCGCCGGGCGACGCCGACATCGGGCAGATCGATCGGTAGCGGCAGCGGCCGCACACCTCCGTGTCGGCCGCGCCCGGCCATTCGGTCTCGGCACGCATCGCGAGCACCGTCGCGTGCAACTCCTCGCCGATCGCCACGAGGTCGTCGGCGTCGGGCTCGAACGGCTCGGGGTCGTCGACCACGTCGGGTGCGAGGTGCTCGAACGTGATGCGCAGGCGCGCGCCGCGCGCGTCGGCGATCGGCGCCAGCACCCATGCCTGGAGGCGAGCCTGCGCGTCGTCGGCCACCCGCTCGCTCCAGACCCGACCGGTCTTGTAGTCGTGCGCGTCGAGCACGCCGTCGTGGAACCAGAGCGCGTCGATGCGGGCGGTGGCCATGAACGGCGCGCGCGAGTCGCGGTGGAAGCGCGCCCGGGTGATCTCGTGGCCGACCGCGCTCGCGCGCTCGGGGCAACGGCGTACGTGGCGTTCGAGCTCGCCGCGCACGCGGGAGTCGCCGTCGAAGCCGTGACCCGCGAGCACGTCCTCGACGTGCGCGGCGTCGCGACAGGTGCCGTGCTCGTGGAGCATCCGCAACAGGTCGTGGACCTGCTGGCCGTGCACGCCCCCGGAGTCGCCGTCACTCGCGGGAATGCCGAGCACGTTCGCGTTGCGCCACTCGCGTGGGCAGCGCCGCCAGGTGTCGACCGCGGTGGGGGTCAACGTGACGATGCCGGGCAGGAAGTCGCGGCGGCGCCCGAAGTGCATGCCGCGCGGGTGCTCGGGGCACGCGGCGACGAACTTGCAGGTGCCGCAGTCGGCGCCCATCTCGGCCACCGGGTCGGCGATCCGTTCGCGGATCACCGCGACCTGATTCTCGAACCAGTCCCGCAGCACCGGGAGCTCGGCGCGCAGGTCGACCATGCGCTCGCGTACCGGGCCCCGCACCAGATCGGCCCACACGACGCGCAGGGGGTCGTCGCCGACCCACCGCGACAGGCGCAGCACCGCGACCTTCACCGCGTCGAGCTCGAGCGGGTCGCGCGCGGGCGCGCGCCCCGCCCACAGGTCGAAGGCGCGCAGCTCCTTGGCTCCGTGGGCGTCCTCCACCGTGAGGTCGACCCACCCGCCGATGCGCAGCCGGCGGGCGCCGGACACCGACGCGGTGTCGAGGCCGTGCTCGACGAGGCGGACCGCACGCCCGCCGAAGATCTGCCGGTACCAGTGCGCGGCCTGCTCGAGCACC
This sequence comes from uncultured Actinomycetes bacterium, assembly GCA_963782705.1. Lineage (GTDB taxonomy): Bacteria > Actinomycetota > Acidimicrobiia > IMCC26256 > DASPTH01 > CAVRGQ01. The sequence goes on from CAWAKX010000025.1 coordinate 7,877, forward strand.
CGGCGCTCCTCGGGCTCGAGCTCGGCGCCGATCCCCTCGAAGAAGCGGGCCTCGGGCGCGCGGCACTCGGCGTGGGCGTCGCGGACGGCGCCGAGGAAGGCGTCGCGCAGCCGGGCCCGGTGCATGGGGTCGTGGGAGCGGTCGCCGCCCTCCACCTCCTTGGCGAGGCGCCGGGCGCACATCGAATCGGCCCGCCGGAGCAGGTAGGGCGTGACCTTGGGAAGCGCTTCGTCCACGCCCCCGAACGTAGACTGGCCGGATCACCGTCGCCGGGAGCATCCGCCGGGAGCATCCACCGGGAGCATTCAGTTGCGCATCGCCATCGGCTCCGACCACGCGGGCTTCCGCCTCAAGGAGCATTTCGTCGCGGTCCTCCGGGACGCCGGGCACGAGGTCACCGACCTCGGCACCCATTCCGAGGAATCCTGCGACTACCCGGTCTTCTGCTCGGCGGTCGGGCGGGAGGTCGCAGCCGGCCGCGCCGAGCGGGGCATCGTGCTCGGCGGCAGCGGCCAGGGTGAGCAGCTCGCCGCCAACAAGGTGCGCGGCGTGCGCGCCGCGTTGTGCAACTGCCTCTACACGGCCGAGTACTCCCGGCTCCACAACGACGCCAACGTGCTCTCGATCGGCGCCCGCGTGGTGGGGGAGGGGCTCGCCGACGAGATCCTGCGGGTCTGGCTCGCCACCGAGTTCGAGGGTGGCCGACACCAGCGCCGCATCGACCAGATCACCGCCATCGAGAACTCGCCCGACGGGGACCCGTTCGGGGCGAGTGCCAGTGAGGGAGTACCAGCGTGAGCACCGAGTTCGACGCCCTGCGGGCGACCGACCCCGCGATCGCCTCGATCATCGAGCGCGAGACCGAGCGGCAGAACACCACGATCCAGCTGATCGCGTCCGAGAACTTCACCTCCCCCGCGGTGCTCGCCGCGCAGGGCTCGGTGCTGACCAACAAGTACTCGGAGGGCTACCCGGCCAAGCGCTACTACGGCGGGAACCTCGTGGTCGACGAGGCCGAGAACCTGGCGCGTGACCGCCTCAAGGAGCTCTTCGGCGCGGAACACGCCAACGTGCAGCCGCACTCCGGCGCCAACGCCAACATGGCGGCGTTCCTGGCGCTGCTCGAGCCCGGCGACAAGGTGATGGGCATGCGCCTCGACCAGGGCGGCCACCTCACCCACGGCTCGCCGGTCAACTTCAGCGGCCGCATCTACGACTTCGCGTCGTACGGCGTCGACCGCGAACGGGAGACCATCGACTACGACGAGCTCCAGCAGCTCGCCGAGACCGAGCGCCCCAAGCTGATCATCGCGGGGGCCACCGCCTACCCCCGCACGATCGACTTCGCCCGCTTCCGCGAGATCGCCGACGCGTGTGGCGCGCTGCTGATGGTCGACGCCGCGCACATCGCGGGCCTCATCGCCGGCGGTGCCCACCCGTCGCCGATCCCGTACGCCGACGTGGTCACCACCACCACCCACAAGACGCTGCGCGGGCCGCGCGCGGGAGTGATCATGTGCCGCGAGCAGTTCGCGACCGCGATCGACAAGGCCGTGTTCCCCGGCCTCCAGGGTGGTCCGCTGATGCACGTGGTCGCGGCGAAGGCGGTGGCCTTCCACGAGGCGCTGCAGCCGGCGTTCCGCGACTACGCGGCGCAGATCGTGGCCAATGCGGGCGCGCTCGCCGACGCGCTCGCGGCCGAGGGCTTCCGCATCGTGTCGGGCGGCACCGACAACCACCTCATGCTCGTCGACCTGCGGCCCTTCGGCGTCACGGGGAAGGTGGCGCAGGAGGCACTCGACCGGGCGGGCATCACCTGCAACAAGAACGCCATCCCCAACGACCCCGAGAAGCCGTTCGTCACCAGCGGCCTGCGCCTCGGGACCGCGGCGGTCACCACCGCCGGGATGCGCGAAGCGGAGATGGTCCAGATCTCGTCACTGATCGCGCAGGTGCTGCGCAAGGTCGACGACGACCACATCGCCGACGACGTCCGCGCCCAGGCCGCCGAGCTCTGCAGCCGCTTCGTCCCCTACCCGGACCTGTTCTGAGGAACTCTTGCCGGGGTACCTGACCGTCGCCGGGGCGGCCGCGATCGTCACGTTCCTCGCGACCTTCGTCGTGCGGTGGGTCGCGCCGCGCATCGGTGCGGTGGCGATGCCCGGGCCGCGCAGCGTGCACACCATCCCCACGCCGTCGCTGGGCGGCGCCGGGATGTTCATCGGCTTCCTCGTGGCCATGGCGGTGGCCTCGCAGCTCGACCAGTTCCACGAGGTGTTCGCCGGGAACTCCGAACCGCTCGGGCTCCTGCTCGCGGCCGCGGTGATGTTCGTGGTCGGCGCGATCGACGACCTGCGCGACGTGTCGCCCCCGGCGAAGATCGCGGGCCAGGTGCTGAGCGGCAGCGTCCTGTCGCTCCTCGGGGGTGACGATGCTCTACTTCCGCGTGCCGTTCGCCTCGTACGACTACGTGGTGCTGTCGTCCGACCTGGCGCCGCTCGTGACCGTGCTCGCGGTGGTGATCCTGGCCAACGCCATCAACCTCATCGACGGCCTCGACGGGTTGGCGTGCGGCATCGTGCTCATCGCCAGCGCCGCGATCTTCCTGTACGCCGACCGCCTCTTCAAGGCCGGTCTCCTCGAGGGCTCCAACATGGCGCCGCTGGTGGCCGCGGTGACGGTGGGGGTGTGTGCCGGGTTCCTGCCCCACAACTTCAACCCGGCCCGGATCTTCATGGGCGACGCCGGGGCGATGTTCCTCGGGCTGCTGCTCGCCACGATGACCATCACGGTGGGCGGGCGCACCTCCGACCCGTTCAGCGCGCAGACCTACTTCTACTTCGCGCCGTTGGCGATCCCGCTGGTGATCCTCGGGGTGCCGCTCGCCGACACCGCGTTCTCGTTCATCCGGCGCATCTGGCGGCGGCAGTCGTTCGCCCAGGCCGACCACGAGCACCTGCACCACCGCCTCATGCGGATGGGCCACGGCCCGCGCCGCGCGGTGGTGATCCTGTGGCTCTGGACCGCGCTGCTGTCCGCCGTGGTGCTGCTGCCGACGTTCACCAACCGGGGCAACTCGATCGTCCCGGTGGTGGTGGTCGCGCTCGGGCTGCTCCTCTACATCTACTTCCATCCCGGTGTCCGCACCGCCCGGGAGGACGCCCGGACGACGGCGGGTCCGGGGCGTCCGGCGAGGGCGACGTGGTCGAGCTCGACGCCCGCCGGCAGGCCAAGGGCGGGTCCTGAAGAAATCGTCCCGCAGGGCCCACTCCGGTTTGACGATCTTCCGGGGGCCCCGCTAGCTTGTGACGGTATTCACAAGCGGGGAGGACGCAACGACGCGTCCCAGGGAGGCTGGCGCGGGTGAAAGCCCGGCTACGACGAGCGCTGCACCGGCTGTTCGTACCGAAGCAGGTACGCAAGGCCACACACGGTGACACGACGCACCGGGGCGAGGGTCTCGCCCACGGGCTGGAACTCGTCATCCCCACCGTCGTCTTCACGCTGCTCGGCCTCTGGCTCGACAGCGCGCTCGGCACCAAGCCGCTGTTCCTCTTCGTCGGCTTCTTCTTCGGCGTGGTGGGCACGTTCGCGTCGCAGTACTACCGGTACCGCGCCCGCAGCGAGGCCCTCGACGCCGGCAAGCCGTGGGCCCGCAGCAGCGCCTCCGTCGACGGGGACCGCGCATGACCGACGCGTCCGTGCCCGAGTCGGCCATGTCCGAGTCGTCGGTGCCCGAGATCACCGTGCCCGACCCCGACGGGATCGAGAGCCGCATCGCCCTCGACCTCGCCCGTCACGCGCTGTGGATCGCCCCGGTGTGCATCATCGCCGCCGGCATCTTCTGGGGGCTCCCCGGCGCGCTGGGCATGCTGCTCGCGTTCGTCGTGGTGCTCGCCAACTTCCTCGTCACCGGCGCGATGCTCGGTTGGGCCGCCCGGATCTCGCCCACGATGATCATGGCCGTCGCCCTGGGTGGTTTCATCGTGTGGTTGTTCTTCATCTTCGGCACCGGCCTGCTGGTGGAGCAGACCGACGCCGTCGACCTCACCGTGTACGTCGTGTCGGTGTTGGTCCTGCACCTCGGTCTCCTGTTCTGGGAGACCCGTTCGATCAGCTTCTCGCTCGCCTCCCCCGGGCTCAAGCCCCGGAAGTCCTAGGAGCACTGCGTGGTTCTCGCCGAACTGCTGCCCAATGTGAACGAGCTCTTCGAGTGGAAGGGCATCCTGTTCCAGCACACCTGGTACGAGGTGAACAAGACCGCCATCATGGCGTTCATCTCGACCATCATCTGCATCCTCCTGTTCTTCGTGGGCTCGCGGAAGCGCAAGATGGTGCCGACCGGTCTGCAGAACGCGGCCGAGCTCGGCTACGAGACCATCGAGGGCATGGTCGCGGTCGAGGTGATGGGTGAGGAGACCGGCCGCAAGTGGGCGCCGTTCCTCGCCACGCTGTTCTTCTGGATCTTCTTCATCAACATCTGGTCGACGGTGCCGTTCGTGTACTTCCCGGCCACGTCGCGCATCGCGATCCCGATCTTCCTCGCCCTGCAGACCTGGGTGATCTTCATCTTCACCGGGTTCAAGCACCAGGGCGTCGGCTACATCAAGAACTCGCTCTTCCCGCCGGGTGTGCCCAAGGCGCTCTACCTCCTGGTGACGCCGATCGAGTTCGTGTCGAAGGTCTTCGTGCGGCCCTTCTCGCTGGCCGTCCGACTCTTCGCCAACATGACCGCGGGTCACGTGCTGCTCGGCATCTTCGCGATCATGACCAGCCAGCTGATCATCGAGCACAACAGCGGGGCGTTCCAGATCCCGCTCGGCATCCTGCCGTTCTTCGCCCTCGTGGCGATGACCGCCTTCGAGTTCCTGGTCGCGGTGCTCCAGGCCTACATCTTCACCATCCTCACCGCGGTCTACGTCAACGAGTCGATCCACCCCGAGCACTGAGCGACGCGTCACCGCTCGGGTCCTGTTCGCAACACCCAGACCAACAGCAACCAAGGAGACACCAGTGAGCCAGTTCGTGAGCCTGGCAGTGACCCAGGCGGACGCCCTGAAGTCCGGCCTCGGTTCGGTGGGTTACGGCCTCGCCGCCATCGGTCCCGGTATCGGTATCGGTTACCTCGTGGGTCAGTCGGTGCAGGCCATGGCGCGCCAGCCCGAAATGGCCGGCAACGTGCGCACCACGATGTTCCTCGGTATCGCGTTCGCCGAGGCCCTCGCCCTCATCGGTTTCGTCCTCAAGTTCATCTGATCCTGCCGGCGCCGCCGTACGCGCGGCGCCGGGACGATTGAAGGAAGGAAGGACGCGCTATGCGCATCCGCAGGTTGCTGGCAGCAGCCCTCATCGCAGGCAGCGCGCTGTTCGTGCTCGCGCAGCCGGCATTCGCCGAGGACCCGGGTACGGCCGCGGGCAAGGAGCTCTCGGAGTGCCTCGAGAAGGCGCTCGTCTCGTACAAGGACACCAAGAACGCGGGCGATCTCAAGAACGCCGTCGACGACTGCCACAAGGCGAAGAGCATCGTCGTGCCGGCCACGCCGGAGATGCTCTGGGGCTCCCTCGCGTTCCTCATCGTGCTCGGAGTGCTGGTGAAGTTCGCCTTCCCCACGCTCAAGAAGACGATGGCGGACCGGAGCGAGAAGATCCGTTCCGACCTCGACGGCGCCGCGTCGGCGAAGGCCCAGGCCGAGGAGGAGCTCGCGGGCTACCGCTCGCAGCTCGCCAACTCCCGCAACGAGGGGCAGCAGCTCATCGAGGCGGCACGGGCCGATGCGGAGCGCGTACGCGCCGACCTCATCGCCCGGGCCGAGGCCGAGGCCGCCGAGATCAAGGCCCGCGCCACCGACGACATCCGACTCGCCACCGAGCGGGCCCAGGCCGACCTCCAGGCGTCGGTCAAGGACCTCTCGATCGAGCTGGCGGAGAAGGTCGTCGAGCGCAACCTCGACCCCGAGACGCAGCGCGCCCTGATCGACAGCTACATCAGCCAGGTGGGGAGCAACTGACGTGAGCAGCGACCGCGTCGAGTCCTACGCGCGGGCGTTCCTCGAGATCGCCCGGGCCGAGGGCCGCCTCTCCGAGGTGGAGGACGAGCTCTTCCGCTTCGCCCGCGTCTTCGCGTCCTCCGACGAACTGCGGCTCGCGCTCACCGACCCGCAGCTCCCGGCGGTCCGCAAGGTCGCGGTGCTCGAAGACCTGCTCGGCCACAAGGCGCTCGCCACCAGCGAGGCGCTGGCGCTGCTCGTCGGTGGTCGCCGGACGCGCCGGCGAGATCGAGGCCATCGTCGACCGCTTCGTGGAGCTCGCGGTCGCCGAGCGCGAACGAGAGGTCGCCGAGGTGCGCAGCGCGGTGCCGCTCAGCGACGCCGACATCGAGCGCCTGCGGGAGGCGCTCAGTCGCGCCACGAAGAAGAACGTCGAAGTGAAGGTCGTCGTCGACCCCGAGGTGCTCGGGGGCATCGTCACCCGTATGGGCGACCTCGTGATCGACGGCACCGTGCGTCACCGCCTCGACCAGCTGCGCGAACAGATCTGATGCGGCACGACGAACGAGTCTGATGCAGAGAGCGAGTGCCAGATGGCAGAGCTGACCATCAACGTCGACGAGATCAGGGCTGCGCTCACCGCGCACGTCTCCACCTACTCGCCGTCGCTCGAGTCGGCCAACGTCGGCCAGGTGCTCGAAGTGGGTGACGGGATCGCCCGCGTCGCCGGGCTCCCCGAGACCTCGGTCAACGAGGTGCTGGAGTTCGAGGGCGGGACGCTCGGCCTCGCGCTCAACCTCGACGAGGACTCCATCGGCGCGGTGATCCTCGGCGAGGCCAGCCACATCGAGGAGGGCGCCGCGGTCAAGGCCACCGGCCGCATCCTCTCGGTCGCGGTGGGCGACGCGCTGATCGGCCGCGTGGTCGACGGGCTCGGCCGCCCGATCGACGGCAAGGGCCCGATCGCCTCCACCGAGATGCGACGCCTCGAGGTGCAGGCCCCCGGCATCGTCGGCCGCCAGCCGGTGCACGAGCCGCTGCAGACCGGCATCAAGGCCATCGACGCCATGACGCCCGTCGGCCGCGGCCAGCGGGAGCTCATCATCGGCGACCGCAAGACCGGCAAGACCACCGTCGCGATCGACACGATCCTCGCCCAGAAGGGCCAGGGCGTGAAGTGCATCTACGTCGCCATCGGCCAGAAGGGCTCCACCGTCGCGCAGACCGTCGCCACGCTCGAGGAGCACGGCGCGATGGACTACACGGTGGTCGTGAACGCGCCCGCCGCTGACGACGCGGTGTTCAAGTACCTGGCGCCCTACTCCGGATGCGCGATGGGGATGCACTGGATGGACAACGGCGAGCACGCGCTCGTCGTGTACGACGACCTCTCGAAGCAGGCCGAGTCGTACCGCCAGATGTCGCTGCTGCTGCGCCGCCCGCCGGGACGTGAGGCCTACCCCGGCGACGTGTTCTACCTGCACAGCCGCCTGCTCGAGCGTGCCGCCAAGCTGAGCGACGCGCTCGGCGCCGGTTCGCTCACCGCGCTGCCCATCATCGAGACCAAGGCCGGTGACGTCTCGGCCTACATCCCGACCAACGTGATCTCGATCACCGACGGCCAGATCTACCTGCAGGAGAACCTCTTCCGCTCGGGTGTGCGCCCGGCGGTCGACGTGGGCATCTCGGTGTCCCGCGTCGGTGGCGCCGCGCAGATCAAGGCGATGCGCTCGGTGGCCGGTTCGCTGAAGGTGGACCTCGCGCAGTTCCGCGACCTCGAGGCGTTCGCAACCTTCGCGTCCGACCTCGACGCGGTGTCGAAGGCCCAGCTCGAGCGCGGCTACCGCCTGGTGGAGCTGCTGAAGCAGCCGCTCAACTCGCCGATGCCGGTCGAGCTGCAGGTGCTGTCGGTGTTCGCCGGCACATCGGGTGTGCTCGACGAGCTCGAGGTGAAGGACATCCGCCGCTTCGAGTCCGAGATGCACGAGTGGTTCCAGGCCCGTCACGCCGGGATGCTCGAGGACATCCGCACCAAGGGCACGCTGCCCGAGGGCGACGCGCTCGCCGAGTCGGTCGCGGAGTTCAAGGAGCAGTTCATCGCGTCGCTGGCAGCCCAGACGCCGACGCCGCCGCCGACGCCGCCGCCGCGGCAGGCGAGTACACGAGCGAGCGAGCGGCCGGCGCTCGCCAGCGAGCGAGCGCACGGACGTCGCAGCGAGCGCATAGAGATGGCTGGTGGCCAGGAGCGATTGCTGCGGCGGCGAATCCGCACGATCCAGTCGACGCAGAAGATCACGCGCGCGCAGGAGCTCATCGCGGCCAGCCGCATCGTGCGCGCGCAGGGTCGCGTCCACGCCGCGCAGCCGTACAGCGACGCGATCACCCAGGTGGTGACCGACCTCGCCGCGGGCGGCGCCGGCAGCGCACTGCTCGAGCCCCGGGCCGAGGTGCGCCGGGTCGCGCACATCGTGGTCACCGGTGACCGTGGTCTCTGCGGTGCGTACAACTCCAACGTGTTGCGCACCGCGGAGCACGCGATCCGCGACGATCTCGAGGCCGGGCGCGACTACTCGTTGATCACGGTGGGCCGGAAGGCGGAGGGCTACTTCCGCTACCGCGACTACAACATCGACGCCGCGTTCAGCGGCTTCTCCGACGCACCGTCGCTACGAGGACGCGAAGCAGATCGGCATCGCGGCCACGCAGGCGTTCGTCGCCGAGGAGACCGACCTCGTCGAGATCATCTACACCCGCTTCGTGTCCGCCGGCGTGCAGCAGGTCGAGCGGCTCACGCTCGTGCCGCTCGTGCGCGACGAGGAGCCCGCGGGAGCGGGCGACGGCGAAGATGGTGGCGTGAAGGCGTCGTACGAGTTCGAGCCGTCGCCCGACACCATCCTCGACCTGCTCCTGCCCCGCTACGTGGAGTCACGCGTGTTCGCCGCGCTGCTCAACGCCGCGGCGTCGGAGCACGCGTCCCGTCAGCGGGCGATGAAGTCGGCCACCGACAACGCCCACGACCTCATCGTGCACTTCACCCGGGTGATGAACCGCGCCCGCCAGGACTCCATCACCACCGAGATCATGGAGATCGTCGGCGGTGCCGAGGCCCTGCGCTCGGGGAAGAAGGGGCACGTCGACGACTTCCTCGCCGACACCATCGAGGGTCGCGACCCCGAACTGTTCGAGAACCGCACCGAATCCAGCTCGTAGGAGATGAAGTGCAGCCGTGCCGGAGGCGGGACGGCGAAACGGAATCGACCACTCCAGTAGGAGATTGGAAATGACTGTCACCGCTGACACCCCCACCACGCTCAAGGAAGGCCGGGTGGTCGCGATCGCGGGCCCCGTCGTCGACGTGGAGTTCCCCCACGACGCGCTGCCCGAGATCAACTTCGCGGTCGAGATGGACGCCGAGCTCGAGGGCGCCACGATCACGATCACCGCCGAGGTCGCGCAGCAGATCGGCGACAGCCGGGTGCGCGTGATCTGCCTGAAGCCGACCGACGGCCTCAAGCGCGGCACCATCGTGCGCAACCTCGGCCACGGCATCACCATGCCGGTCGGCGACGGCGTGCTCGGTCACGTGTTCAACGTGATCGGCGAGCCGCTCGACATCACCGAGGCCGAGCTGACCGGCATCGACGACCGCTGGGAGATCCACCGCGACGCCCCGCCGTTCGACCAGCTCGAGCCCAAGGCCCAGATGTTCGAGACCGGCATCAAGGTCGTCGACCTGCTCGAGCCCTACGTGCAGGGCGGCAAGATCGGCCTCTTCGGCGGCGCCGGCGTGGGCAAGACCGTGCTCATCCAGGAGATGATCCAGCGGGTGGCCACCCACCACGGTGGTGTGTCGGTGTTCGCCGGCGTCGGCGAGCGCACCCGTGAGGGCACCGACCTCTGGCTCGAGATGCAGGAGTCGGGCGTCATCGAGAAGACGGCCCTCATCTACGGCCAGATGGACGAGCCGCCGGGTGTGCGTCTCCGGGTGGCGCTGAGCGCCCTCACCGTCGCCGAGTACTTCCGCGACGTGAAGAACCAGGACGTGCTGCTCTTCGTCGACAACATCTTCCGCTTCGTGCAGGCGGGTTCGGAGGTGTCGACGCTGCTCGGCCGCATGCCGTCCGCGGTGGGGTACCAGCCCACCCTGGCCGACGAGATGGGCGAGCTGCAGGAGCGCATCACCTCCACCAAGGGTCACTCGATCACGTCGCTGCAGGCCGTCTACGTGCCCGCCGACGACTACACCGACCCGGCGCCGTTCACCACCTTCACCCACCTCGACGCCACCACCGAGCTCTCCCGCCAGATCGCCGCGCTCGGCATCTACCCGGCGGTGGACCCCCTCGCCTCCACGTCGAACATCCTGGCGCCGGAGATCGTGGGCGATCGTCACTACACCTGCGCCCGCCGGGTGCAGGAGGTGCTCCAGCGCTACCAGGAGCTCCAGGACATCATCGCCATCCTCGGTCTCGACGAGCTCTCCGAGGAGGACAAGGTCACGGTGTCGCGGGCCCGCAAGATCCAGCGGTTCCTCTCGCAGCCGTTCTTCGTGGGCGAGGTGTTCACCGGTCTGCCCGGCATCTTCGTCCCCATCGAGGAGACGGTGGAGAGCTTCGAGGCGCTGGTCGACGGCGAGCTCGACGACGTGCCCGAGCAGGCGTTCTTCAACGTCGGCGGGGCCGAGAGCGTGCTGGCCAAGGCCAAGACCCTCCAGGAGCTGAGCCTGATGGCGACGACGTTCCCGGTGCAGCTCGTCAGCCCGGAGGAGATGCTCTGGGAGGGCGAGGCCGAGATGGTGGTGTGCCGGTCGACCGAGGGCGACATCGCCTTCGCGTCCGGCCACGAGCCCTTCCTCGGCGCGCTCGCCGACCACCCGGTGCGCTTCATCCTCGAGGGCGACGGCGAGCAGGCCGCGGCGGTCCACGGCGGCTTCGTGCAGATGACCGGCTCGAACCTGGTGGTGCTGTCCGACCTGGCCGAGCTCAAGGAGAGCATCGACGTGGGCCGGGCCGAGCGGGCCAAGCGCGCGGCGGAGGAGATCCTCGCCCACGATCCCGACGACGAGGCCGCCGCGGCGGCGCTCGCCCGGGCCGAGACCCGACTCGCCGTCGCCGGCTGAACCGGGACTTCAGCATGCGGCGACTCGCGGGAGCGGTCGCCGTCGCGATCCTGGTCGTCGTCGCGTCGATCGTCACGACGGCGGTCACCGTCGCGGTCGCGCCCGCTCGTGACGCGGGTGCCGCGTCGACCACGCCGTTTTCGGGGCTGGGCACGTGGGTCGACGTGTTCGACTACGCGCCACGTCTCCAGCAGAACGGCGCGCTGCCTCCGTTCACGCCCGACGCGGTCGACGACGTCGCCGCGCTGGGAGTGCGCACGCTCTACGTGCAGGTGGCCAACCCCGATGCCGAGCCCGCGACCTCGCTCACCGACGCCAAGGAGCTGCAGGCCATCCTCGACCGGGCCCACCGGCGCGGGCTGAAGGTGGTCGCCTGGTACCTGCCCGCCCACACCGACCCCGCGCGCGACGACGCGATGATCCGCCGCATCGCCGCGCTGCGCGCCCGCGGCGAGCGGGTCGACGGCGTGGGCCTCGACCTCGAGTCGAGCGAGGTGGGCGACGTCGCGTTGCGTACCCGGCGGGCGATCGCGTTCGCCAAGGCGGCGCGGCGCACGCTCGGCGCCAAGATGCCGATCGCCGCGATCGTGTATCCCGCGGTGCAACTCGAACGGCTCAACCCGGTGTTGTGGCCGCAGTTCCCGTACAAGCAGGTGAACCGCTACGTCGACGCGTGGATGCCGATGGCGTACTACACGTATCGCGACGGGGAGCTGCGCGACCCGCAGACCTACATCGTCGACAGCGTGAAGCTGCTGCGCAAGCGGGTGGGCACGGACGTGCCGGTGCACGTCATCGGGGGGATCGCGGACGCCACCACCAGCGCCGACATCGTCGCGATCCACGCCGCTGCCGACGACACCGACGCCATCGGGTGGTCGCTCTACGACTACGTGACCACCGGC
>CAWAKX010000026.1:0-30298 GCA_963782705.1 uncultured Actinomycetes bacterium
CAGACGGTGGTCGAACGTCGCGGAGGATTGACCGCGGCGGGCCGGGGGTCGCTGAGGATCCGGGGGGAGCAGATCCCCGGCGCGTCGCCCCGACCCGCCCTGCGCGGTGTGTCCTTGGTGATGTCCTTGGTGATGCGTCGTGCGTGGTGGCCGCTCCGGGACCGTCACGCGCTGCGCGCGACGGCCTCCGTGGCGACGTAGACCGGCACGAGCTCCTCGAGCACCGGCTCGGGGCGCGCCACCTTCGGCGGCCGGCCCCGGCGCCGCTTCTGGGCCAGCACCTTGCCGTTGGCGAAGAGCTCGCCGCCCCACACGCCCCACGGCTCGCGCCGGGCGAGCGCACCGGAGAGGCACTGCTCGCGCACGGCGCACTCCTGGCAGAAGGCCTTGGCCCGCAGGATGTCGTCGATCTGCTCCGAGAAGAAGAGCTCGACGAGCGCGCTGGAGGTGTCGGCACAGCGGGCCTCGGCCCTCCACGCCTCTTCCTGGATGTCTTCGGTGGCAACGAGTTCGAACATCGCCGTTTCCCCTGGCTCGGTCCTGGTCGGTGGTCTGGGTCGTCGGTGGTCTGTCGGTGTCGGTCGGTCGGTCGGTCTGGCTGGTGGCGGCGATCGTCGGGAGGGCGGGAGCGGAGCGGATCCGGCCCCGAACACGAAGAAGGCCGCCGGGGGTGCCCCGGCGGCCTGCGTGGATTCCCTCGTGTGGGTGGAGTTACGAGGTGGTCACCAGGAGCCGGGGCCCGGGCTTGTGGGCGGTCATCGCCTTGAACGACGGAATCGACCACGAGCCGAGCACGGTGGCGTCGACGCACGCGGCGTACGCGACGCGGGCGCGCGCGACACCGGCGTTGGCCGGGCCGTTGCGATGCGTCGTCGTGGCGTACATGGTCGTGCTCTCAGCTCCTCGGTGGTGTCCCGTTCGGGGCACCGGTACAGGTAAGCAGGTCCCGGTCGATCGGGTCAAACGATTTTATCGTCCTCGCCGAGCCGGAAGCCCGCCGATCATCGCCACGGCGGCCGAACCGACCATGATCCACAGCCCCGTGCCGATCTCGGCGAACACGCTGGGCGCCAGGTTCATGGACTGCATGGTGTCGTAGGTGTCGAGCAGGTCCCGCACCACGAAGCCGGCGAGGGCGATGGCGACCGCCATGGCGACCCAGCGCATCTTGCGCATCTGCACCGACAGCAGGGCGGCCACGGCGAGCGCGGCGGCGCCCACCCAGAACCCCCAGCCCCGGCCCATGTCGAAGCCGGTGCGCTGGAAGTGGATGCCGTCGACCGTGCCGGTGAGCCAGGGCAGGTAGGCCCCGGTGGCGATCCCGCCGGCGGCCAGGGCCACGATCCCCGCCCGCCCGTAGTTCGCGGGTGACGTCATCACGTGGTGGCTGTGGGGCTGGTGGTTCGGGTGGACGTCGACGTCGGAGCCCGTGAGCGGCGACTTGTACGACTCGTCCTCGTCGACGAACGAGCGCAGGAAACGCTTGCACCGGGCGAGCAGCCCGATCCGCTTCTTCGCCGGCGCTTCGGGCACCGGCGCGGCGCGCAGGGCCGCGGGGTCGGCGACACCGAAGGGGGCGACGGCGGGTGCCGGCGCGGCGGTGGCCAGCGCCAGCGCGGCGCCCGGCGGAGCAGCGGCGGGAGCCGGTGTGGGGGCCGCCGGTGCAGTGGGTGCCGGTACCGCGGCAGGCACGGCCGGTGCGGGGGCGGACGGCGCCGGGGCCGCTCCGGCGCCAGGGGGCACCGAGTTCGCGACGCGGTTGGTCCACTGGCCGTCCCAGTACCGGTACTCGTACCGACCCGACGGATCGGGTCGCCAGCCCGGCTCGGTGGTGGTCACGCTGTTCGTCATCCGGGGCTCCGTTGGGGGGATCTGCGCCGCCCTCGCCTCTAGGCTTCGGCACCGTGCCCGGCGAACTTGACCCCCGTCACACTGGTTCCGGGACGGACCCGGCATCGGGGCTCGCGGCCGTGCCCGAGCTGCTCGAGGCCCAGCGGCGCGACGGCCTCCACGACGGCGCCCAGCTCTACGTCTCCCTGGGCGGCGAGGTCCTGCTCGACACCGCCGTGGGCGAGAGCCGCCCGGGCCGGGCCCTGCAGCCCGACGACGTCATGCTCTGGTACTCGGCGGGCAAGCCGCTGACCACCATCGCGGTGCTGCAGCTCTGGGAACAGGGCGTCCTCGGCCTCGACGACCCGATCGGCCGCTTCGTGCCCGGCTGGGGCAACGGCAAGGAGCGGGCCACCGTCCGCCAGGTGCTGGTGCACACCGGCGGGTTCCCGATGTACGGCGACACCGGTTTCGACCGCGAGATCTCCGCCGAGGAGTCGTTGGCCCGGATCGTGGCCACCCCCGCGGCCTGGGAGCCGGGCACCATGGCGGGTTACCACCCGGTGAGCGGCTGGAAGGTGCTCGGCGCGGTGGTGGAGGCGGTCGACGGCCGGCCGATCGAGCGTTACCTCCACGACGAGGTGCTCGCGCCCGCTCGGCTGCGACGAGTCGTCGCTCGGCGTGCCCTTCGAACGACAGGTGGCGCTCGGCGACCGACTGGTGCCGGTGGCCTGGAAGGGCCACATGTTCCCCCACGTCGACGCCGACGGCGCGCTGTCGATGGTCCCGTACCGGATCGACCAACTCCACAACGAGCCCTGGCACATCGCCAAGGCCGAGCCCGGCGCGTCGATGCGCGGCCCGGCGCGTGAGCTGGGTCGGGTCTACGAGTCGCTGCTCGGTCACGGACCCGCGCTGCTCGAACCCCGCACCGTGGAGTTGATGGGCGCGGTGCACCGCCACGGCCTGCGCGACGCGTTGTTCGGCTTCGACACGCCGTGGGGCCTCGGGGTCACCGTCGACATGACGGGCGGCGCGGGACGACGGGCGTTCGGCCACGGCGGGATGGCCTCGTCACGCGGGTTGTGCGACCCCGATCTCGGTCTGGTGATGGTGCTGGTGTGCAACGGCCTGCCGAATCCGCTCGCCGCGGAACAGCGGCTCGCGGGGGTGACCGACGCGGTGTACTCGGCGTTGGGTGACGACGCCCAGCGCTTCCGCCTGCCCGTCGCCCCCGGCCGCGCCACCCTCCTCGCCACCTGACCCCATCCCCGCCCGAGCAACGGGGTCAGGGGCCGGCGATGACCTCGAGGAGGCGGGCGTGCATCGCGGGGTGGCCGGCGACGATGTCGCCCGAGGTGAGCCACGCGCGGTCGTCGCCCTGCCAGTCGGTCACCACTCCCCCGGCTTCGCGCACGATCAGCGCGCCGGCGGCGACGTCCCAGGTGCCGAGGTTCTGCTCGAAGTAGCCGTCGAGCACCCCGGCCGCGGTCCAGGCGAGGTCCAGGCTCGCCGCGCCGGCGCGGCGAAGGTCCTCGAACGTGAGCAGCGCCCGCTCGAACACGGGGAAGTACTCGGGCAGCCGCGACCGCTTGGCCCGGAACGGGAACCCGGTGGCGCAGATCGCGCTCTCGGGGACACGGTCCGACACCCGGATCGGCGCGCCGTCGAGGGTGACGCCGCCACCGAGGCGCGCCGCGTACACCTGCCCGAGCATCGGCGCCCGGATCACGCCGACGACCGGCTCGCCCGCGGCCACCAGGGCCACCGACACCCCGACGACCGGGAAGCCGTGCACGAAGTTGGCGGTGCCGTCGAGCGGGTCGACGAACCAGCCGACCTCGGCGTCGCGGTCGCCACCCGACTCCTCGCCGAAGAACGCGAGGTCGGGCGCGGCGGCGTGCAGCACGTCACGCACTGCTTGTTCGCTCGCGGTGTCGGCGTCGCTCACCCAGTCGCCGGGCCCCTTCTCGCGCACGTTGCGCGCGCCGCCGAACGCGTCGAGCACGACACGCGCGCCGGCGGCCGACGCGTCGAGCGCGGCGGTGAGCAGCGCCTCGAGATCGAGGCCGAGACCGCGATCGGGCGCGCTCACGTGGCCGCCTCGGTGAGCGCGGCGAGCAGCTCGGGCGTGCCGGCCGCGATCAGCTGGCGACGCACCGACGGGTCGGCGAGCGCGAGCTCGTCGCCCTGCACATCGACCACCAGCGCGCCCGCTTCCCGGCACACCAGCAGCCCGCCGAGGTAGTCCCACGGCGCGTGTTGCCGCGCGTGCGCGTCGAGGTAGGCGTCGACATGACCGGCGGCGACGTCGCACAGCGCGAGCGCGGCCGACCCGAGCGCGCGGAATTGCCGCCAGCCCACGCGCCGCTCGGGCAGCCCCGAGATCGCGACGACGCTGCGTCCGAGCTCCGTGGTGGTGGACGCGCGGATGGGCACGTCGTCGAGAAACGCGCCCGCTCCCCGGATCGCGCCGAAGCGGGCGCCGGTGACTCCGTGCTCGACCAGTGAGCACAGCGGTCCGTCGACGTCGAGCGCGCACAGGGAGATGCACCAGTACGGGATGTGCCGCGAGCAATTGGTGGAACCGTCGACCGGATCGAGCACCACGGTGACCGGCGCGTCCTCGGGGCCGGTCCAGCCCGACTCCTCGCTCAACACCCGCACGCCCGCGGCGTGCAGGACCGGCAGCACCGCGGCATCGGCCACCAGGTCGAGCGCGTACTGCCCGGGCTTGTCGGTGCGGGCCCGCCGGTCGTCGCCGGAGACGGTGGCCAGCGCGCCCCGCTGCGCGGCCGCGCAGACGGCGAAGAGGTCGAGCAGCTCGCGCGGGTCCACGGGGGGCCAGGCTAGGACCCGCCGCTCCGGGGCGGGCGCTCTCGGCGGGCGCACTCAGGCCGGGTGCACACTCACGATCGCGTTGAAGTCGGGGATGTGCGACCCCGGGTCGCGCACGCCCGGCGCGAGCAGCACGTTGCCCTCGGGGAAGAACACCTGCAGGTTGCCGGCACGGATCCGGCTGGGCAACACCCGTCCGCGCAGCTCGCCGTGCTCCGAGCGCAGCACCACCGCCGCGTCCTCGCGCAGCCCGAGCCTGGTCATGTCGGCCTCGGCCATGAACACCGCGTCGCGCGCGGCGCCGGTGAGCGGGTCCTTCCCGGCGTGGACCATCGAGTTGAACTGCTTCCCGCGGCGCGTGCTCACGCGGAACATCCCGTCGGGGACCGCGCGGTCGGGCGGCGTCACCGGGACGAACCGCGCCCGGCCACCGGGCAAGGGGAACTCGCCGCCCTCGCACAGCAGGCGACCACCCCACTGCACGGAGTCGCCGGTGGCGCGCAGCTCCTCGATGCCCGCGTACACCGGGACGACGCGCGCGATCTCGCGGCGGATGTCGTCGCCCGACGCGAACTCCATGAGGTGCGCGCGCGACGGATCGACGCGCCGCGCGAGGTCGACGAAGATCTCCCACTCGCTGCGCACCTCACCGGGGCGCGGACCGCGGATCTCGGGGCTGTAGGCGATGCGTCGCTCGGTGGTGGTCTCGGTGCCACCGCCGCGCTGCTCGTAGCGGGTGGCGGCCGGCAGCAGGACCACCACGTCGGCGGGGTCGACGAGCATCTGGCTCGAGAGCACGATGTCCTGGTGGACCCGCACCGGCACCGCGGCCAGCGCGGCCTCCACGACGTCGGGCGCCGGCAACACCTCCAGGAAGTTGCCACCCGACGAGTAGAGGACGTCGAGCCCGCCCGCGCGCGCCCGGTCGAGCACGTCCTCCACCGTCAGCCCGGGCCGGTCGCCCACGGGGAAGCCGTACTGCTCGGCGAGCGCGGCGGCGTTGGCCGCGTTCACCTCCACGCCACCGGGCAGCGCGGTGGCGTAGGCGCCCATCTCCGCGCCGCCCTGCACCCCCGAGTGGCCGCGGATGGGCATGAGCCCGGCGCCCCGCCTGCCCACGTTGCCCCGCACCAGGCCGAGGTTGGCGATGGCCAGCACGTTGTCGGTGCCGTGCGCGTGCTGCGTGACCCCCATCGACCAGATCAGGATCGCGGAACCCGCCGACGCGTACATCCGCGCGAAGCGCTCCATGTCGGCGCGCGACGCGCCCGACTCGCGCTCGAGGTCGGCGAACGACTGCGCGTCGAGCGACGCGACCAGCTCGTCGTACCCCGTGGTGTGGGCGTCGACGAACGCGCGGTCGACCTTCCCCTGCTCGACGAGCACCTTGAGCACGCCGTTCACGAACGCGAGGTCGCCGCCGGTGTCGATCTCGAAGAACTCGTCGGCCATCCGGGTGCCGAACATCGCGCTCTCGACGTTGCTCGGCACCCAGTAGCGCTCGAGGCCCGGCTCGCGGTACGGGTTGACCACCGCCACACGCGCGCCGCGCTTGCGGGCGAGGAACAGGTACTTCATGAACACCGGTTGCGCGTTGGCCGGGTTCGACCCGAACAACACGATGAGGTCGCTCTCGATCACGTCGGCGTAGGAGCAGGTGGTGGCGGCGACGCCGATCGACTGCTTCAGCGCGACGGTCGACGGACCGTGGCACGTGCGCGTCGCGATGTCGATGTTGTTGGTGCCGACGAAGCGGGTGAACTTCTGCGCGACGTAGTAGGTCTCGTTGGTGATGCCCCGCGCGGTCATGTAGAACGCGAAACGATCGGGCGTGGTGGCGCGGATGCGCGACGCGACGAGGTCGAGCGCCTCGTCCCACGACACGCGGGTGAACCCGGCGTCACCGCGCCGGCGCACCATCGGATGGGCCAGGCGGCCGAGCGCGCGCAGGTCCTGACTCGATCGCGCGCGCAGCGCAGCGACGTCGCCGAGCACCGCGGGGTCGAGTGCGCCGATGGTGTTGGTGCGCAACAGGTTGAGCCGCGTGCTGCAGAGGTGCACACCGGTGATGGTCCAGTCGTGGACGCCGGCCACCCCGAGGGCACAGCCGTCGCACACGCCCTGGTGGAGGATGCGGTACGCGTACGGGAGGTTGTCGCGGTTCTCCCAGACCGTCTTGGCCATCTCCGTGTACGCGTTGGGCTTGGTCTCGCCCATCCCGTAGGGCTTCCACCCGACCCACAACCCCCGCTTGGGCAGCTTGGGCGCCCGGATGCGCGCCGATCCCTTCCAGGCCATCGCGATCCTCAGGCCTCGACGTCGACGCGGTCGGGGTGCGTGTACACGTTGGCCGTGTCGTCGCGCAGGAAGCCCACCAGGGTCTGGCCGAACCGGGCCGCGGCGTCGACCGCGAGGCTCGACGGCGCCGACACCGCGGCGATCACCGGGAACCCCGCCCGGGCCGCCTTCTGCACCATCTCGAAGCTCACCCGCCCCGAGAGGAACAGCACCGCGTCGGCGAGCGGCAGCGCGCGTTCCATGAGCGCGTGCCCGACCAGCTTGTCGAGTGCGTTGTGGCGCCCGACGTCTTCGCGCAACGCGACCAGTTCGCCGTCCGCGGTGAGCCAGGCCGCCGCGTGCAATCCACCAGTGGCGTCGAACACCGGTTGCGCGTCGCGCACCGTCGCCGGGAGCGTGGTGAGCACCGAGCGGCGCACCACCGGCACGCCGGGCGCCACCGGCGCGCACTGCTGCTCCACCTGGTCGAGCGCGACCTTGCCGCAGAGCCCGCACGACGAGTTGGCGACGAACGCGCGCTCGTGCCCGGTGAGGTCGACCGGGTGGCGGAGCTTCACGGTGACGACGTTGTACTCCTGCTCCCCTTCGCCTGCGACGCAGTACGCCACCGACGCGAGGTCCTCCACGTCGTCGACGATCCCCTCGGTCAGGCAGAACCCGGCCGCGAGCTCGAAGTCGTGACCCGGCGTGCGCATGGTGACCGCGAGTTGCCGGGGTTCCTGACCGGGCCCGTGCACCCGGATCTCCATCGGTTCCTCGGTGACGAGCTTGTCGGGCAGTTCGACGACGCGCGCCCCGCGCAACGCGCGCACCCGCACGGGGGTGACGGCACGACGAGGCGACGCGGAGACCACGCCCGCCACGCTAACCGTGCGCGTCGGGTGACGGCAGGGTGAGGCCGAGGGCGACGGCGTCGTCGGGGGTGTCGACGTCGGCGAACACGTCGGCCGGCGCGACACGTCGCCACTCGGCTTCCGCGAGCACGTCGTGGGGCACCGCGGCGAGGAGCGCACGCAACGACCGTTCCCCCGCGGCCACCAGCGCGCTCGCGCGCTCCAGGGCGTCGGCCCCGTAGCGGGCGCACGCGACCTGCAGCCGGCCCCCGGCGTCGGGGACGACCGTGCCCGACGCCCGCCCAGCCCGCGAGCAGGCGCAGCAGCGGTTCGTCGACGAACGGCAGGTCGACGGCCAGGAGCAGGGCCCCGCCCCCGTGGCCCCGCGTGCGCAGCGCCTCACCCCCCGCCGCCAGCGCGGCGAGCGGTCCCCCGCCCGGCGGGTCCTCCCGCACCGCGGGCAGGCCGGCGACGCCCGGGCCGACCTCGAGCACCGGCCCGTCGCACACCGCGGCGAGCACCCGGGCGGCGCGCGCCGCGAGGCGCTCGCCCCGGTGGATCACCTCGGACTTGGGGACGCCCAGGCGGCGGGCTGCGCCGCCGGTGAGCAGCAGCCCGGCCGTCGGCCCCGGGTCGGCGGCGCCGGTGAGTCCATCCGCAGGCATCGTCAGACCGTATTGTCCCGGGGGCGGCGCGGGCCGGACCAGGGATTCCGCCCCCCTCGCCAAACCTCCGGCCGCTCTCGGACGTGACCACGGTGCACATGCATGACGACGACGCCGACCTGCACCGGTCGACCGATTTCGACGAGATGTTCAGAGAGCACTACTGGCCCATGGTCCGTTCACTCGCAGTCGCCTGTGGCGATCGGGAGGCGGCCGCCGACGCGGTCCAGGACGCGTTCACGCGCGCCTACGTCCGCTGGCGGCGGATCTCCCGCTACGACCACCCCGCCGGGTGGATCCGCCACGTCGCCCTCAACCGCCTCCGGGACCACTTCCGGCACGAGGCGCGGGGCGAGAAGGTGCGCGAACGGCTCCAGGGCGACGCCACGATGACCGAGCCCGCACCCGAGCTCGCCGACGAGGGACTGGCCGCCGCGATCGCCGGGCTGCCCCAGCAGCAGCGCGTCGCGGTGTCGCTGTTCTACGTCGAACAGCTCTCGGTGCGGGAGATCGCGTCGTCGATGAAGCTCTCCGAAGGAGCGGTGAAGTACCACCTGCACGCCGGGCGGGCGTCGTTGCGCGAGTGGGTGGAGGCCGATGCGGCCGACGGGACGGGCACGGGCACCACGAGTCACGGGGCACAGGAACGATGAGCGACGACTCCTTCTTCGATCCGATCGACAGCGAGCTGCGGCGGCGCTTCGACGCGGCGAGCCCGCGCACGCCGGGTGATCCCGACGCGGTGCTCGACGACCTCCGCCCCCAGCTGCGCCGCGCCCGCACCCGTCACCGTGCCGCACTGGGCGGCATGGCGGCCGGTGTGGTCGCGATCGTCGCGGTCGCCGGCTTCGCCCTCACCGGCGGCGCCTCGAACCCCAACGTGAACACCCCGCCCGCGACGCACTCGTCGGTCCCCGAGCCCGACGTGACCGCTCCGACCGTCCCGACTCGATGCCGGACGGCGACGTCCTCAAGCAGTCCGGGACGAACGGTGGCGGCACGTACGACGGCACCGAGCCAGCCCGGTGGTGCCGCCGACTCGGGGAGCTCAGGCTCGACCGGCGATTCCGGATCGGATGCGACCCCGACCACCGTCGCCTGCGCCCAGACGCAGACGTCGTACTCCTCGGCGGGCGGGTCGATCACCGTGCAGCTCAGTGGCGGCCAGGTGTCGCTGGTGTCGGCCACCCTCGCGGGCACGGGCGCCAGCCACGAAGTCCACGACAACGGCCCCGACAAGGTCGAGGTGCGGTTCTTCGACGCGTCGGACCACGAGATCTCGCGCATCCGCGTCGAGGTCGTGAACGGCGCACTGGTCCGCACCGCCTAGGAATCTCGCGGCTGAGAATCTCGCGGCGGACCAAACCTCGCGGCCGGCTCGGTCGTGATCCTCCCGAACGGCCCGCACCCACGGCCACCCAGGAGGAGTCACCCATGACCCGCGAGACCCCGAGCCCCGAGCCCACCGAGATCGACGCGCCACCGAAGCGGTCGGTGCCGGCGCGCCCAAGCGACGCGTCCTGCGCGGCCGCCGGGTCGCCGCCGTCGTCGTGGGTGTGGCCATGGTCCCCGCCCTCTACGCCGCCGCCAGCGCGGTCACCGGCGGCGGCGAGCGGCCGAGCGTGTCGGTCGCCGCGCAGAGCGCCGACGACCCCGCGGGCACCGAGATCGAGGTCGAGCACGGCGTCACCACGGTGAAGCCCGACGACTCGCCCTCGCCGAGCACCCCGACCACCCCCACGCTCCCCGGCTCCGACGACGACTCGCACGTCCCGCCGAGCACGACCGTGCCCGGCTCCGACGACGACAGCCCGGCGGCGCCCGTCGCCGCCGAGCCGGTCACCCAGACGTTCACGTCGACGGGCGGTTCGATCGAGGTGACCCTGGCCGGCGGCGCGCTGTCGCTCGGCCCGGTGACGCCTGCCGCGGGCTACACGGTCGAGGTCCACGACGCCGAGGCCGGACGGGTCGAGGTGCGCTTCTTCGACGCCCAGGGCAAGGAGTGGCGGATCCGGGTCGAGGTCGCCGGTGGCGCCATGACCCAGGAGATCACGTTCCACGGTTGACCCCAGCCGCCCCTGTGGCGACCGTGACGGTGGCGATGCTCCGGCACCGACCACCGATCGGAGAAGCCGGCGCTTCGGCGCCGGCTTCTCCGTGTCCGCTGCCGGATCGCCGGATCAGGCGGTCGAGGAACCGGGAGCGGTGTCCCCGCCGTCGGCACCGCCGGACGCGCTCCGCGCGCCGGAGTCGGTGGGGGCGATGCGGTAGCCCACGACCTCCCAGCGGCTGTTGCGCCGGGCGAGGTCGACCCGGTTGTGCACGACCTCGCCGTCGTGGAGCTCCACGCGGGTGGCGACCACCGCGGCGTTCCCGGCCGTCGCGCTGTCGTCGACGCCGACACGCGCGGCGAGCCCGCGCCAGCGCGTGCTGCTGTGCGTAGGCGGTGCGCTTGGCCGCGATGTACTGGTCGCGTTCGAGCCCGTCGCGCAGCTCACGGCCGGCGAGGGTGTAGAGCGTCTCGAAGTCGAGCTGGTCCCAGGCCCGCTCGTACGCGATGGCGACGTCGTCGGGACCGGGGCCCGGGTCCTTGGCCACCGCGACCACCACCGCGACGAGGAGCGCGAACACCAGCACGCTCACGATCGCGATGATCACGACGACTCCCTAGCCCCGCACACCCGACGTCGCGTCCATCAGCGCCGCGAGGTCGAAGTCCTTGGCGGTGAGACCACCCTGGTCGTGGGTGGTGAGCGCCGCCTTCACGGTCCGCCACCGGATGTCGAGGTCGGGATGGTGGTCGGCGGCCTCGGCCAGGCCGGCCACCCGGTTCACGAAGGCGATGGCCTCGAGGAAGGTGGGCAGCTCGTAGCTGCTGACGATCTCGTCGCCGTGGCGCTCCCAGGCGGGGAGCTCGGCGAGGCGGGCCGTGATCTGGTCGTCGGGAAGCGGAGGCATGCCCCCATTCAAGACCCGGTGCGGCCCGAGGTGCGAGTCCGGGCCGAGCAGCCGGACCGACGCTCGCTCGACTAGATGGCGGGCCTCACGATGGCTCCGGGGGTGGGACTCGAACCCACGACCTAGCGCTTAACAGGCGCGTGCTCTGCCAACTGAGCTACCCCGGAAGGACCTCCAAACTTAGCAGCGCTCGGACGAGACCCATGACCGGCGGTGGGTCGTCGAGCAGCTGTAGGTCACCGTGGCGCAGCCGAACGTGTGGCGTGTGCCGCGTCGGCTCGGATCGGCGACGGCACGGTAGGGCTTCTGGAATTGCGACACCGGGATCCGTGTGACCTCGGACCAGAACGCCTCCGCTCCGCCGAGATCGAGCCCTTCGTGAAGGTAGAGCCGCACCCGGAGGCGGGACTTCGTCCACGTCGAAGAAGTGTCGCAGCCATGCGCAGAAGAAGGCGACCATTCGCGGGTCGGTGTTCGGGAAACCGACGGCACCGTCGGTCTTCGATCCTTCGCCGGCGTAGAGCGCGACGCCGGCGGCGAGGAACGCCTCCTCGCTCAGCACGCCGATGCGGATGATGCCTTCGGCGTTCAGCTGCTCGATCTGGCGGAGCTTCGCCTCGTGGGCGGGATGGGGACGGCGTTGCGCGCCGGTGCGGCGGGGCGAGGGGGTGAACTCGACGTCGCGCACCCAGAGCGACACCGACGACTTGCTGACGGACAGCGTCGTCGCGATGTCGGCGAGTGTGTGCCCCTGCGCGCGCAGCTCGCGCGCCCGCGCCTGCTCGACGACCTTGCCCCGGTACCCCATCGGATTCCTTCCCGTGCACGCGAACGGGAAGTGCGACGAACCTACGACGGGGGTGTGACGACAACGGGCGACGGTGTGCGACGGAGGCACAGCACGCGGCTGCGACCGAAGCGCCAGTCCGGCGCGCAGCGCAGGTAGCCCGGGGCGCGGCGCAGACGGGAGTTCCAGTCGAGCACCCACACGCGTTGCGTCGCGCGATGTCCACCCAACGCGATCCCCGCGACCCGTCCGAGCCCCGCGACCGTCACCGGACGCCACGCCCGGGAGCCCCGCACGCCCACGTTCCACTCGATCTCGGGCAGCTTGCCTGCGGGGCGGACGGCGACGACGTCGCCCGGTCGCGCCACCGCGAGCAGATGGTCGGCGCCGGTCGTGATCCCCGTGTGGTCGGTGAGCACCCCCACCGTCGGGATCGCCAACGCGACGAGCA
The DNA here is from genome assembly GCA_963782705.1 of uncultured Actinomycetes bacterium. Taxonomy (GTDB): domain Bacteria; phylum Actinomycetota; class Acidimicrobiia; order IMCC26256; family DASPTH01; genus CAVRGQ01. The sequence goes on from CAWAKX010000026.1 coordinate 12,661, forward strand.
CCACCACCGTCGCCAGCACCCCGAGCAGGCGCACCTTCCGCCACAGCACGTCGACGAGCACGCCCAACGCCAACGCGGGCCCCCACGCCACGAGGGTGAGCGTGCGGTCGAGCAGCACCGGCAGCACGACACCGAGCAACGCGGCCAGCCCCACCATCGTGGCGAAGAGCGACCACCACAGACGCGCGTCGACCGGCGCGTGACGTCGGAGGAGCAGCACGCCGCCCGCGAGCACCGCGGCGACCGTGACCACGCCGAAGCGACCGGAGCCGCTCGTGAGGCTCGCGACCGCCTGCACCAGACCGGCCGGCGTGGTGCGCGGGATCCAGTCGGAGTGCCCGCCGCCGCTCTGCACGAGGAACGCGCTGCCCCACACCGCGGCCCAGCCGATTCCCGCGGCGACGACGGCCGCCCGCCAGCGCCAGGCCTCACGGTCGCGACGGCGACCGGCGAGGACGAGCAGGCCCGCGCCGAGGAGGAACGCCGACGTGTGCGTGAGCAACGCGAGGAACAGGAGCCCGGCGAGCAGCGGTGCGTGCCGTCGGCGGGGGAGCGCAACCACGCGTCGGCGAGCACCGCGATCGCGACGCCGAGCAGTTCGAGCTCCGCGTAGCCGCGCGCCACGCGACCGTGCAGCACGACGAAGCCGCTCACCGCGAACACCGCGGTGGCCAGCACTCCGGCTCGCCCGCGCGTCCGCATCCACCACGCGAACAACACCAGCGCGGCGATGGAACACGCGGCCGACGGGAGCCGGTAGGCGAACACGTCGACGCCCAGGCGCGCGAACGGGAGGTGGAAGAGGTAGTCGAGCGGAGGATGCGAGTCGTTCGTCTGCAGGTAGTCGAACATCGCGCCGAGCGGCATTCGCGCCCGCCATGGCGGTGAACGACTCGTCGTAGCCGAGCTGCGTGCTCCCGAGTCCCCACAGCCGCGCCACCGCGCCGATGACGACGATCGCGAGCAACCACCGGTGCCGATGACGGCGAACCGGCAGCGGGGTCGCCGGACCGGAAGCGGGTCTCGTGCGTGCGTGCCAGGAGATCCACCGCCGAGCATGCCGGAACACCGGTGAGAGCGGCGTGAGGCGCGGATGAGACCCGGCTCACCCGGGCGCGCGACTCAGGAGACGCGCGTGTAGTGCTGGGCGACCGCACCGCCGGCGGTGACCTGCAACTGGTTCCCGCGGCACGTGTAGGCGAGCGTGACCGCAGTGACCGACGTGCCCGGCGCGGGAGACTGACGGTTCGGCGTGGCGGCGATGCCGTTCACCGACGTGGTGATCACCACCTCGGTGGCGTTGTCGATGTTCTTGAGGTCGAGCTGGTTCGGGTGCGCCGCCGAGTAGTCGCCCGCCACCGCGCCCGCGTACTTCTGCTCGACCTTGATCGTGCCGCCGCTGGGCGTGGAGCTCTCGCCGGTGATGATGTCGGAGTAGGTCTGCAGGAACTTGCCCCGGCGGAACCGCAGGTCGACCGAACCCGACGCGGTGAGCGTCTGCGTGGTGGACGCCTCGGAGACCAGGCGCTGCAGGTCGAGCTTCCAGTTGCCGGGCAGGCAGCTCGCGCCGCGCTTCGCCGCGGGAGTGGACGCCCCGGCGCGCACGCCGCCACTCCCGACGGTCGGGACGGCGAGCGCCAGGGCGACGGCGGCGAACGCGACCAACAGCCGCGCGGCGTGATGCCAGAGGTTGCGCATCACGTGATCATGCCGCATCCGACGACCGGTGCGGCGCCACCGGTCAGTCGCCACCCGGTCAGTCGTCGCCGATCAGTCGTCGCCGGTCTGGCCCTCGGGACCACCGTGCCCGGCGGGCGCCGCGGCGGACGGCGCGGTCGCCGTCGTGGTCGTCGTCGATCTCCGACTCGTGGTCGTCGTCGTCCGACTCGTCGTCGTCCGACGGCGACCGACCTCGGCTTCGACCGTCGGCACGCCGTCCTCGAGCTCACCCGACACCGAGACCGACTGCTGCGTCCCGTCGGCCAGGGTGACCGCGATCTGGACTCCCTCGGGGGTCACGACCGGCGCGCCCGCGGTGACACCGGCGTCGGCCGCGAGCTGCGCACCGGTGATGAGACCGACGGCGTCGATGGTGACGCTGAGCACGCCGATGCCCGCGAGCTGGATCTGGGTGGTACCCCCGCCGGGGACCGGCGCGGTGATCTCGCTCGAGCCGGACGGCGGGTGTCACACCACCGTTCGCCATCTCGTTCGCAATTCCCGATGCCGCGGGAGTTGCCCACGGTGGGGCCGGAAGGGATCGAACCTTCGACCGAGGGATTATGAGTCCCCTGCTCTGACCACTGAGCTACGGCCCCGACCCCCGGATGCTACGAGGCCGGGCCGCCGGCCTCGAGCCTCAGCCCTGGTCCAGGCAGGCGCGACGCGGAGCGTCAGCCCTGGTCGAGGTAGTCGCGCAGGCGCTGCGAGCGGGTGGGGTGACGCAGCTTGGCGAGGGTCTTCGACTCGATCTGGCGGATGCGCTCACGCGTGACGCCGAACTGCTTGCCGACCTCTTCGAGCGTGCGCACCTGGCCGTCGTCGAGACCGAAGCGCAGCCGCACCACCTCACGCTCGCGGTCGTTGAGCTCCTCGAGCGCCTCTTCGATGTCGGCGACGAGCCGGGCGCGCTCCGCCGCGGTGGCCGGCGCGATCGCGCTCGGGTCCTCCACGAAGTCGCCGAGCGAGCTGTCGTCCTCCTCGCCCACCGGCGTCTCCAACGACACCGGCTCGAGCGAGATGCGCTGGATGTCGCGCACGCGGTCGGGGGTGAGCTCCACCTTCGCCGCGACCTCCTCGACGGTGGGTTCGCGTCCGAGCTCCTGGAGCATCTGGCGCTGCACGCGCAGCACCTTGTTCATCGTCTCGACCATGTGCACCGGGATGCGGATGGTGCGGGCCTGGTCGGCGATGGCGCGCGTGATGGCCTGGCGGATCCACCACGTGGCGTAGGTGGAGAACTTGAAGCCCTTCGTGTAGTCGAACTTCTCGACCGCACGGATCAGGCCGAGGTTGCCCTCCTGCACGAGGTCGAGCAGCGCCATGCCGCGCCCGACGTAGCGCTTGGCGATCGACACGACCAGCCGCAGGTTCGCTTCGGTGAGCTGCCGGCGCGCGAGCTCGCCGTCGGTGGCGACGGCCTTCAGGCCTTCGCGTTGCTCGTCGGAGAGCTTGGTCTCGGCTGCGAGCCGTTCGGTGGCCTGCACTCCGGCCTCGATGCGCTTGGCCAGGGTGACCTCCTGCTCACCGGTGAGCAGCGAGACCTTGCCGATCTCCTTGAGGTACATGCGCACCGGGTCGAAGCTGCCGCCCTCGGAACGCTCGGGTCGCGGGGCCCGGGTGTGGCGCGCCGGCGCGGCCGCCGATCCGGGTCGAGCCGCCGGGGTGCTCGTCGTCGCGGTGCGGCGCAAGGGGCGGGGGGGCCGGCACCTCAGGGGTGGGGCGGCCGCGGTTGGCGTCCTCCGCGCGCAGCTCCTCCTCGATCTCGTCGATCACCTGCACGCCACGCGCGTTGAAGCTCGCGTAGATGTCGGCGAGCTCCTGGGTCTCGGGTTCGAGCTTCGGCAGCGCGGCGAAGATCTCGCCGGTGGTGACGTAGCCGCGCTCCTTGACCCGCGCGTAGAGCTCGTCGACCACCTCGGAGGAGTCGGGCACGATCACGACGCCGTCGACATCCACCGCGACTTCGACGAGCTGCTCTCCCGCTGCTGCGTCGCCGTCCGAGTTGGTCACGGGTTCCTCTCTCCGTGCAGTGCTCACGCCCGTGCCCCTTCGGCAATCCAGGGTAGCAACTGCATCGAGTTGCTCTCGACGGCCGGCCAGTCGCCGGTTTCACGCGCGTGCGCGAGCGCGTCGAGCAACAGTTTGACCGACGTGGCGCGGTCGTCTCCCGCGCGGAACATCGTTGCGAGCACACGTTGCGCGGCGGGGCCGACGGTGTTGGCCATGAGATGCGCGCGCACGGTCTCCGTCTCGTCGCCGCCGACCGGTTCCTCCACCACGAGTCGATCGAGCAGTTCCCGCACCGGCCCCTCGGCCGCGGCGAGCGCGCCGTGGATGTCGTCGGCCTCCGCGATCAGCTCGAACGCCTCGCGCGCGACACGGTCGGAGAAGAGCTCGCCGTCGATCCAGTCGGCGACCAGCTCGGGGTCGTGCACCGCGTAGAGCAACACGTCGACCTCGCGACGGTTGACGCGCAGCGGCGGGCGGCGGCCCTCGTCGCCCCGGTCGCGGTCGGGACCCAGGCTGCCGTCACGTCCGCCGTCGCGCGGTGGCCCCGACATCGGGCGACCGCCGGGGCGGCTCCCGGCCGGTGCACCTGCAGTGCGCCCGGCGCGCCGGGCCCGCTCCACGCCCTCGCGCATGCGGTCGGCGTCGATGTCGAGCTGCCCGGCGAGTTGCATCACGTACTGGTCGCGCACGAGCTCGCTCGGGTGCTCGGCCACGATGGCGATGCCCTGCTCCCCCGCGCGACCCCGCCCTTCGAGGCTCGACAGGTCGGCGGCGGCGAGGAGCCGGTCGAGACGGAACTGGAGGAACGGGCGGGCGTCGCGCGCGGCGGCCACCAGCGCCTCGGGGCTCTCTCGCCACACGTCGGCGGGATCGCGACCCGCGGGGAGCGACGCGACCTCGAGCTGGATCTCGAACTTCTGCTCCCAGCTGTACCACTTCTCGGCCGCGCCCTGACCGGCGGCGTCGGAGTCGTAGGCGAGCACCACCTTGCGGGTGAGGTTCTTCAGGATCTGGAAGTGCTCGTCGGCGAGCGCGGTGCCACAGGTGGCGACCGCGTTGGGCAGACCCGCGAGCGCGAACGCCATCACGTCGGTGTAGCCCTCGCAGATCACCACCTCGCCCCGCGCCACGATCTCGGCCTTCGCCCAGTTGAGCCCGTAGAGCAGGCGGCTCTTCTGGTAGAGCGCGGTCTCCGGCGAGTTGCGGTACTTCGGTCCCTCGTCGGTGAGGGTGCGGGCGCCGAAGCCGACCGGATCGCCGCGGTTGTCGTAGATCGGGAACATCAGCCGACCGCGGAAGAAGTCCTGCAGACGGTTCGCCTTGTTCACGAACGCGAGCCCGGCGTCCTTCACGTCTTCGCGCGAGAAGTGCGCCTGCTGCAGATGGTGGCTGAGCTTGTCCCAACCGTCGGGCGAGTAGCCGAGCTTGAACCGTCGCACGGCATCGCCGTCGAACCCGCGCGATCGCAGGTAGCCGCGCGCGTGCTTCGCCTCGTCGCTGTGCAGCAGCAGCTCGTGGTACCACTCGACCGCGGCGCCCACTGCTTCCGACAGCCGCTGCTTCTTCGAGCGGTCCTTGGCCACCGCGTTGTTGTCGTAACGCAGCGTGATCCCCGCGCGCGCCGCGAGGCGTTCGACCGCGTCGACGAAGTCGAGGTGCTCGACCTCGCGCACGAACGTGATCGCGTCGCCGCTGGCCTGGCACCCGAAGCAGTAGTACACCTGCATCTCGGAGTTGATCGAGAACGACGGCGACTTCTCGGAGTGGAACGGGCAGAGGCCCATCATCCGGTTGCCGACCCGCTTCAGCGCGAGGTGCTCACCGGCGAGCGCGACGAGGTCGGTCGCGTCCCGAACCTTCACCACGTCCTCGTCGAGGATGCCCACGGGGGGAGCCTATGGCCGCACGCCGCCGGGCGCGCCGGCGCCTTCGGCCGTCGCCGGGCCGCTCGCGCCGCCGCGCGCCGCCGATCAGTGGAGCGGTTCGTCGTGGGGATCGGGATCGTCGGCGGCATCGGCGAACACGCCGTCGATGACGACCGTCGCGGCCGCGGCATCACGGGCGAAGCACTGGATGCGGGCATTGACGGGGCCGCCATACCCCGCCCGCTGGACGATGGCATCCGCGTGGATCCCGGCCGCCGCGAGCTCGGCGACCACGATCTCCGACACGGCGGCGTGCACATACCCGACGGTGACGACCGCGTCGGGTGCCGGCTCGTAGCCGTCGTCGGACTCCATCACCCGCCGGATCCACCGCCCGAGGCCCACGGAGCAGGCCTCAGACGCCGCGCGGGAGGTCGTCGGGGCGCCAGCCGAGCAGCTCGACGCCGAGACCGAGCGCGAAGCGGTCGGTCATCCCGCTCACGTAGTGCACCGCGAGCGCGGCGGCCTCGGGGCTCCCCGCGTCGGGCGCGGGCACCTCGCCGTCGCGCACCATCGGGATGCGGCGCGGTGCGTCGGCGAAGTGGTCGACCAGACCGGCGAGGAGGCGGACGACCCGATCGGCCTGGCGCCGGGCCGCGGGGCGCAGATAGATCCGCTCGAAGTTGAAGGCCCGGAACGCGGCCAGCGCGGAGGCCGCGGGCTCGGTCATCCCCACCGAGCCGGTGCGGTCGACGGCGTCGAGCACCGCGGTGACGAACGTGCCGATCTGTTCCGACGGTCGCAGGCCGATGACGTCGCGCACCTCGGCGGGCAGGTCGGCCGGTTCGAGGATCCCGGCCCGCACGGCGTCGTCCCAGTCGTGGCAGACGTAGGCGATGCGGTCGGCCCAGGCCACCACCTCACCCTCGGGCGTGGCGGGCGCGGGCCGGCGCCACGAGTGGTTGCGCACTCCGTCGAGGGTCTCCGCACACAGGTTGAGCGGGGCCAGGGTGACATCGGCGCCGTAGACGGCGTGGTCGTACCCGGTGCCGGGCAGATAGGGCGAGAAGGCCTCCTCCGACGCATGGCCCGCGGGGCCGTGCCCGCAGTCGTGGGCCAGCGCGATCGCCTCCACCAGCGGCAGGCAGAGGTTGGCGGCCCGGGCGATGCCGGTGGCCACCTGGGCCACCTCGACCGCGTGGGTGAGCCGGGTGCGGAGGTGGTCGTCCTCCGGCGCGATGTAGACCTGGCACTTGCCCGCGAGGCGCCGCCACGGCCGCGAGTGCTTCACCCGGTCGAGATCGCGCTCGAAGCAGAGGCGGAAGGGGTCGGCAGCCTCCTCGACGGCGCGGTGCCCGGCGCCGACGGGCCGGGTGGCTCCGGGCGCCAGCCGCTCGGTCAGCTCTGCCTCCCGCTCCTCACGGCGCTTGACCGCGCCGCCGACCCAGGCGTCGGCATCCGCGTGGGCGCGGCGCACCACCACGAGCCCGTCGGACCCGGCGGGCAGGTCGTCGTGGACGTGAGGGACGCTCAACTCGGTCATGCGCCCAGGCTACGGCCGGGGTGTGACATCGACGCGGGTCGCCGCGACCTTCTCTACGCGGTGCTCCCCGGGCCGAACGCGCCCAACGCCGCATGCGCGGCGGCGAGGCGGGCGATCGGCACGCGGTAGGGCGAGCAGCTCACGTAGTCGAGGCCGATCTCGTCGCAGAACGCCACCGACTGCGGGTCGCCGCCGTGCTCACCACAGATGCCGAGCTTGATGCCCGGGCGGGTGGCCCGGCCGCGCTCCACGCCCATGCGCACGAGCTCGCCGACGCCTTCCTGGTCGAGGGTCTCGAACGGGTTGGCGCGCAGCAGCTTGAGCTCGAGGTACTCCGACATGAAGCGACCCTCGACGTCGTCGCGCGAGAACCCGAAGGTCATCTGCGTGAGGTCGTTGGTGCCGAAGGAGAAGAACTCGGCGACGTTGGCGATCTGGGCGGCCTGCAACGCGGCGCGCGGCGTCTCGATCATCGTGCCCACGAGGTAGTCGACCTCGACGCCGGCCGCGGCCATGGTGGTGGCCGCGATCTCGCGCACCCAGCCCTCGAGCAGCGCGAGCTCGGGCTCGGTGACGATGAGCGGGATCATGATCTCGACGCGCGGGTCGCCACCGGCCTGCTTGCGCGCGATGGCGGCCTCGATGATGGCGCGGGCCTGCATCCGGTAGAGCCCGGGCTTGATGATGCCGAGACGGCACCCGCGGGTGCCGAGCATCGGGTTGGACTCCCGCCACAGCTGGGCGGCGTTCATGAGCCGACGGTCCTCGAGGCTGAGGTCGCCACGCGCCTCGTGTACGAGCAGCTCCTCGATGTCGGGGAGGAACTCGTGCAGCGGCGGGTCGAGCAGGCGGATGGTGACCGGCAGACCGTCCATCGCTTCGAAGATGCCCTCGAAGTCGGAGCGCTGCAGCTTCTCGAGCTCGGCCAGCGCCTCCTCCTCCTCCACCGGGGTGTCGGCGAGGATGAAGCGCTGCACGAGCGGCAGGCGGTCGCCGAGGAACATGTGCTCGGTGCGGCAGAGGCCGATGCCCTCGGCGCCGAACTTGCGGGCCACCTCGGCGTCGTGCGGGAGGTCGGCGTTGGTGCGCACCGTGAGGCGGCGGAAGCCGTCGGCCCAGGCGAGGATCGTGTCGAACGGGCCGCTCGGGTCGGGCGTGACGACCGGCACCGCGCCGACGACCACTTCACCGGTGGTGCCGTTGATCGAGATGATCTCGCCCTGCAGGACCGTGTGGCCGTTGACCGTGAACTTGCCGGCCACCACGTCGATGTCGAGCTCGTTGGCGCCGCACACCGCGGGCGTGCCCATGCCGCGGGCGACGACCGCCGCGTGCGACACGAGGCCGCCGCGCGACGTGAGGATGCCCTCCGCCGCGATCATGCCGTGGAGGTCGTCGGGCGACGTCTCCGGGCGGACCAGGATCACGCGCTCGCCGAGGTTGTGGTGGTGCTCGGCGAGATCCGCGGTGAAGTACACCTGGCCGACCGCGGCGCCGGGCGACGCGTTGAGGCCCTTGGTGACCGCGTCGTACTTCGCCTCGGGGTCGAACTGCGGGTGCAGGAGCTGGTCGAGCTGCGCGGGTTGCACGCGCAGCACCGCCTCGCGCTCGTCGATCAGGCCCTCCTCCTCCATCTCCACCGCCATGCGCAGCGCGGCCGCGGCCGTGCGCTTGCCGACGCGGGTCTGGAGGAGGAACAGGCGACCCTGCTCGATGGTGAACTCGATGTCGCACATGTCGCGGTAGTGGTTCTGCAACCGCGCCATGAGGTCGAGCAGCTCGCGGTGGCACTCGGCGAAGTGGTTGCCCATCGCCTCGAGCGGCTCGGTGACCCGGATGCCGGCCACGACGTCCTCGCCCTGCGCGTTGCGCAGGAAGTCGCCGTAGGCCTTGTTCTCGCCCGTGGCGGGGTCGCGGGTGAAGGCCACGCCGGTGCCGGAGTCGTCACCCTTGTTGCCGAACACCATGGTCTGCACGTTGACCGCGGTGCCGAGGTCGTCGGGGATCTTCTCCATCTTGCGGTAGATCTTCGCCCGCTCACCGTTCCACGAGCGGAAGACGGCTTCGACCGCGAAGGCGAGCTGCTCGCGCGGGTCCTGGGGGAAGTCCTTGCCGGTCTCGGCGAACACGATCGCCTTGAACCGGTCGACGAGCCCCTGCAGGTCTTCCGCAGTGAGCTCGGGGTCGGTCGCGACGCCGCGCTCCTTGCGCAGGTTCTCGAGCGCGTGGTCGAAACGCTCGCCGTCGATGTCCATCACGATCTTGCCGAACATCTGCACGAAGCGGCGGTAGGAGTCCCACGCGAAGCGCGGGTTGTCGGTCTGCTGCGCGAGACCGCCGACCGAGACGTCGTTCATGCCGAGGTTGAGGACGGTGTCCATCATGCCGGGCATCGAGAACGCGGCGCCCGAGCGCACCGACACCAGGAGCGGGTCGGAGCCGTCGCCGAGTTGCTTGCCCATCTTGGCCTCGAGCGCGGCGAGCGCCTCGCCCACCTCGTCGAGCAGGCCGTCGGGCATCCGGTCGCCCGCGGCCATGTAGGCCTTGCACGCGTCGGTGGTGACCGTGAAGCCGGGAGGCACCGGCAGGCCGAGGTTGGTCATCTCGGCGAGGTTGGCCCCCTTGCCGCCCAGCAGGTACTTCTGCTCCTTGGAGCCCTGCTCGAACGCGAACACGTAACCCATTGCGTGCAACTCCTCGTTGAGTGGGAGGTGAAAACCCTACGCGGCGACGACGAGCGTGCGGGCGAGCTTGTCGTGCACGCCCTGGCCGTTGCGGTCGCGGAAGCCCCAGAGCACCATGCCGAGCGCGATGATCGGACCGATCTGGCCGAGCCCCGAACCGGAGACGGTGAGCGCGAGCGCGAGCACGACGGGCACGGCGAAGCGGACGAACGACGCGTACCAGGTGCACGGGCTGCCATCGACGCGGATCACCTTGATGCCCCGGTTCCTCATCCCGAACGTGTGCCCGGTGATCGCGGTGACGGGCACCAGGTAGGCGAGCACGAGCAGGGTCAGCAACCCGGTGGCGAGGAGCTGGGTCGTGCGGATCTTGTCGCTGAGCTTCGTCATCTGGTCTTCGAGCGCGGTCACCCGCTTCTTGCCGGTCGCGGCGGTGGCCGGCGTGACGCCGGTCTTCTTGGCGTCGTTTTCGGCCTTGGTCAGGTCCTTCTGCGCGCTGGTCGAGGTCCTTCTGGGCCGACTTCTTGTCGGACGCGGACTTCGCGTCGTTCAGTGACTGCTGTGCGTCGTTCACGCTGCTCTGCGCGTCGCGCACGTCGGTGACCTTGGCGACCTGGTCGACGACGTCGGTGTACTCGCTCTGGATCAGGTTGGGGACGAAGTTGAAACAGATGAACGCGAGCACGATGCAGATCGCGAGGTCGAACGCCAGCGCCATGCCGCGCGCCTTGCTCGTGGAGAGCTCGGTGCCGGCCGGCAGCTCGATCGTGGGCGGCGGCCGGTTGGGGCGCGCGGGCGGCTTCGGGTCGCGGCCGGCGGCGCCGGCCTTGCCCGCGGCGCCCTTCGCGCCGGCGGCCTTGGCCGGCGGCGGGGCGAGCAGCTTGCGCCAGCCGGTGGGCGCGGGCGCGGCCGGCGAGTCGTCGTCGACCAGTTCGACGTCGGAGCCCGCGTCGTCGCCCGTGCCGGCCCGCTCGTCCATGAGCTGCTGGTCGTAGCGCTGGCGCTGCATCGGGTCGGAGAGCACGTTCCACGCGCCGCGCACCCGGGCCGCCTCTTCGCGGTTGGCCTGCAGCTGCGCCTCGGTGACGCCCTTGCGCCCACGCGCCGCCTCGAGCTCGGCGAGTCGGGCGCGGTGCGCGTCGCGGATCTCGTCCTTGCCGGCTGTGGGCTCGACGCCCAACTCTTCGTAATGGTCGCTCATCTTTTCCCGCTCCTGGTGCTCTGCACCGGGGCGCTCGGCCCCCGCTCAGCTGCGAGCCGGGATACCCGGCTCGCGGTCGCTTCGCTCATACGAGCCGACTTTGCAGCTCGGCGAGCAGGCCGTCGATCGGCACCCGCTCCTGCGTCATGGTGTCGCGGTCGCGGATGGTGACGGCCCGGTCGTCGAGGGTGTCGAAGTCGACGGTGACGCACAGGGGCGTCCCGACCTCGTCCTGGCGACGGTAGCGCCGCCCGATCGACCCCGTCACGTCGACGTCGATCATCATCTCGCCCCGCAGCAGCGACGCCACCTCGTCGGCCACCGGCACCAGCTGCTCGTTCTTCGACAGCGGCAGCACCGCGACCTTGATCGGGGCGAGGCGCGGGTGGAGGTGCAGCACGGTGCGCTTCTCCGTGCCGCCCTTGCCGTTCTCCACCTCTTCCTCGTCGTAGGCCGCGAGGAGGAAGGCGAGGGTGGCGCGATCGGCGCCCGCCGCGGGCTCGATCACGTGCGGCAGGTAGCGGCGGTCGTGCTCCTGGTCGTAGTAGCTGAGGTCCTGACCGGAGAACTTGCTGTGCTGCGAGAGGTCGAAGTCGGTGCGGTTGGCGATGCCCTCGAGCTCGCCCCAGCCCCACGGGTACATGAACTCCACGTCGGAGGTTCCCGCCGAGTAGTGCGACAGCTCGCTCTCCTCGTGGGGGCGCAGGCGCAGCTTGTCGGCGGGGATGCCGAGCTCGGTGTACCAGCGGTAGCGCTCCTGGCACCAGTACTCGTACCACTGCGCGCCGTCCTCGGGTGGCACGAAGAACTCCATCTCCATCTGCTCGAACTCACGCGTCCGGAACACGAAGTTGCCGGGCGTGATCTCGTTGCGGAACGACTTGCCCACCTGCGCGATGCCGAACGGCGGCTTCTTGCGCGTGGTGGTCTGCACGTTCACGAAGTTGACGAAGATGCCCTGCGCAGTCTCGGGGCGCAGGTAGGCGACCGAGGCGTCGTCCTCCACCGGGCCGACGTAGGTCTTGAACATCAGGTTGAACTGGCGGGCCTCGGTGAAGGATTCCTTGGCCCCGCAGTTCGGGCAGGCTCCCGACTCGGGCAGCTGGTCGGCGCGGAAGCGCTCCTTGCAGTTACGGCAGTCGACGAGCGGGTCGGTGAAGGTGGCGACGTGGCCGCTCGCCTCCCAGACCTTCGGGGCCATGAGGATGGCGGAGTCGAGGCCCACGACGTCGTCGCGCAGCTGCACCATGGAGCGCCACCAGGCGTCCTTGACGTTGCGCTTGAGGAGGACGCCGAGCGGCCCGTAGTCCCAGGTGGAGCGGAAGCCGCCGTAGACCTCGCTGGAGGGGAAGACGAGCCCGCGTCGCTTGCAGAGGTTGACGACGCGGTCCATCAGGTCGTTCTTGGCCATAAGAGACGCCGATCCTACTGCCGCCCCCCTTCATTCAACGGTCTGGCCCTCGTCCTGCCTGCGGGTTCAGGAGCCGAGCGCCCGCGGCGCACGTACCGTGCGCCGCAGCGAGGGAAGGCCCGCCGGCCCGGCAGCGAAGCTGCCAAGAGGCTAAAGCAGCGCAGCGGATCGAAGCCGGCGTTCGAGGTGGTGTTCGAGGCTGCCGAGGGCGAGCCGTTCGGCCTCCACGGTGACCGGCCCGGGGGGCTCGGCGAGCGCGGCGCGCAGCTCGCCGCCGAGGATGCGCCGCACCAGGTCGAGGGCCTCGGGGGTGATCCGCTTGCCGGCGAAGCGCCCGCAGGCGTCGCAGAGCACGCCGCCCTCGTCGAGGTCGAAGGCCACGAACGCGACCGGCGCGGCTGCGGAGTCCGGGTCGTCGGCGGCGCCGCAGCGGACGCACTGGTCGAGCATCGGGTGGAAGCCCTCGAGCGAGAGCAGCTTCCAGAAGAAGGCGCCGCTCACCAGCGGGCTGGGGGTGGCAGCCAGCGTGCGCAGCGCCCGGACGAGCATCCGGTAGAGCGCGGGATTGGGCTCACGCTCCTGGGCCACCTGGTCGGTGGCCTCGAGCATCGAGACCGCGTGGGTGAGGCAGCCGTAGTGCTCGCGCAGGGCCCGGTTGGCGTCGATGGTCTCGGTCTGGTTGACGATGTCGAGGTCGCTGCGACCCCGGTAGCACTGGAAGGCCACGTGGGTCATGGGCTCGAGCCGACCCCCGAAGCGGCTCCCGGGCTTGCGCACACCCTTGGCGACGGCGCGCACCTTGCCGTGCCCCTGGGAGAGGATCGTGACGATGCGGTCGGTCTCCCCGAGCTTGATCGTGCGCAGCACGACACCCTGGTCCCGGTACAACGTCACGCCCCGAGTGTAATTCCACCCGTGTGATCCCCGCCGCCCCGGTCAGGAGTCGTCGATGGCGCCGAAGCGGCGGTTGCGGCGCTGGAACTCGCCGATGGCGTCGAAGAGGTCGCTGCGGCGGAAGTCGGGCCACAACACCGGGGTGAACACGAACTCCGAGTAGGCCGACTCCCACAGCAGGTAGTTCGAGATGCGGTACTCGCCCGACGTGCGCACGAGCAGGTCGGGGTCGGGCATGTCGGGCGCGTAGAGGTGCCGGGCGATGACCTTCTCGTCGATGCGGGCCGGATCGAGGTGGCCGGCGAGCACCTCCTGGCCGATCGACCGCACCGCGTCGGTGAGCTCCGCGCGCCCGCCGTAGTTGAACGCGAACGTGAGCGTGAGCTTGCGGTTCTTGGCGGTGAGCGCCTCGGTCTCCTCGATCCGCTTCACGAGCCGCTTGGGCACACGACCCGCCGCGACGCCCGATGAAGCGCACCCGCACGCCGAGGTCGTGCAGCTCGTCGCGGCGGCGCAGCAGGATGCTCTCGTTGAAGTGCATGAGGAAGCGCACCTCGTCGAGCGGACGGCGCCAGTTCTCGGTGGAGAACGCGTAGACCGTCATCCAGCGCAGGCCGACGTCGAGACCGCCCTCGACGGTGTCGAAGAGCGCCTCCTCCCCCGCGGCGTGCCCCTCGGTGCGCTTGAGGCCGCGCCGCTGGGCCCAGCGGCCGTTGCCGTCCATCACGATCGCGACGTGACGGGGGATGCGGCTCGGATCGAGATCACCGGGCGAGGTCACCCGCGCAACCTATCCGAACGCGCCGCTACGCTCCGCCTCGATGAGCACCCATCCCGAGCTGCCGATCGCCTGGACCGCGCTGCTGAATCCCGCGGCCGGCCGCGGCCGGGCCCGCGAGGGCCTCCCCCGCGTGGCCGACGCGCTCGCCACCATTCGCGACGTCGCCGGCCTCGACGTGGAGATCGTGGTCACCGCCAGCGCCGCCGACCTCGCGACGCGGGCGGGCGACGCGTTCGGCCGCGGCCGCGGCGTGGTGGCGTGTGGAGGCGACGGCACGGTGGCCGCGCTGGCCGGGCTCGCGGCGGAGGCCGACGGCGTCCTCGCGGTCGTGCCCGCGGGTTCGGGCAACGACTTCGCCCGCCACGTGGGGATCCCGCGCGGCGACGTGACCGCCGCGGTCGACCTGCTCGTGACCGGGGTCGTGCGCCGCGTCGACCTGGGCCGGGCCACCACCGCCGACGGCGCGACCGCCTGGTTCACCACCGTGGCCAACACCGGGTTCGACGCCGAGGCCAACCGCTGGGCCAACACCGTGCGCACCATCAGCGGCACGCCCCTCTACGTGGCCGCGGCGGCGCGCACGCTCGCCACCTACCGGCCCGGCCGGTTCCGGATCACCGTCGACGGCGACGTGCACGAGCTCGAGGCGTGGCTCGTGGCGGTGGGCAACACCCGCACCTACGCGAGCGGCATGGCGATCACGCCGAACGCGAGCGTGCACGACGGCGCGCTCGAGGTGTGCGTGGTGGGCGCGGTGTCACGCATGGAGTTCGTCACCACGTTCCCGAAGGTGTTCTCGGGCACGCACGTCGACCACCCGCAGGTGCACACGTGGCGCGGGCGCGAGGTGGTGGTGGAGTCCCCCGACGATGCGCTCGACCTGTGGGCGAGCGGCGAGCACCTCGGGCCGTTGCCGGCGACCCTCACCCCGGCACCCGACGCGCTGGCCGTGGTGGTCCCAGCGGCACGCGACGATCACTTGACGGTGATGGTGCCTTCCATCCCCTGGGCGCGGTGCCCGGTGACGTTGCAGTAGAAGGTGTACTTCCCGGGCTTCAGGTCGACCTTGCCCGAGCTCGAGTCGCCGCCGCCGCTCACCTCGAGCATGAAGCCGGCGAACGCGCCGTCGAACACCAGCGTGTGGATGCCGCTGTCGTCGGTGAGGTCGATCTTGGTGATGCCGGCCTCGGCCGTGAGCGCCTTGGGCTTGAAGTAGAAGTTGCCCGCGTGGATGTCGAGGGTCTGCACCGCCGGGCCCTTGGGCTCGACGTACCCCTGACTGCCGCTGTCGCTGCCCCCACACCCCGCGAGGAGCAGTCCCGAGATCAGGAGGGCGCCGAGCACCCCCGACCAACTTCGCGCGCATCAGCCGGCGACGGTGATGGTGGCCTTCATGCCGGCGGCCTCGTGGCCGGGCACGGTGCAGTAGATCGTGTAGGTGCCGGGCGTCGAGCTTCACGTTGCCGCGTCTTCTTCGCGCCGGCGTCGGTGCCGAGCTCGAACCCGTCGTACTTCGGGTCCTGGATGGCGAGCGTGTGGCCGGTGGCGCCGCCGTAGTTGATCTGCGACGACGCCGGCCGTGGCGTCGTAGTTGCCCGGTGAGCGCCGACGCCGTTGAAGCGTGAGACCCGGGCCGGCGGTGACGTCGACGGTGCTGTCGGCCGGGCCGGGCACGTTGATGTTCGGGTTGGCCGCCGCACCGCCCTGACCGTCGTCGAGGCTGGGGCCGAGGGCGATGAGGCCGGCCATGGCCACCACGAACAGCCCGACGCATCACGGTGACGACCAGCGACGACGGTCTTGGCCCGCGGCATCGCCGACATGATGGTGGCGCCGATGAGGATCGTGAGCAGCAGCGTGATGCCGATCGCGAGCGCGGAGTCGGAGTCGCCGGCGAGCAGCACCCGCGACACGTTGATCGCGAGCAGCGCGACCGCGGCCATCGAGAGCAGCGGCAGCAGCAGCGGCAGCAGCAGCCGGTCCTTGAGCGGCTCCTCCGCCGCGTGACCCTCGGCCCCGAGCGCCGCCGACTCGTGCAGCTCGGTGAGCTGCTCGTCGGCGGCCGGCCGTTCGTCGATGGTCGTGCTGTCGGTCATCTCCTGAGCCCCATCTCGGTCAACTCACGGTCAAGCTCGGCGAGCCCGTGCCGGGGAACGTCCTTGCGCTCCTCGTCGGCCGCCCACTTGAAGAACACTACGGCGATGATCATCCAGAGTAGAAGCCCGGCGCCGATCTTCATGATCAGGCCGGCCGACCTGCTGGTCCTCGAGCGTCGACAGCCCGAAGAGGTGCGGCACGCGTCTCGTAGAACTTGTAGAGCGGCTGCGACGCCGAGGGTGAGGAACGAGGCCGGGATCGTGCGGCACGATCGACCAGGTGAACAGGTAGAGCATGCGCAGCAGCGGCTGGAGCCGGGGGATCTCGGGCAGCGGCGACACCACCGGCATCCACACGATCAGCGACGACAGGAACAGCAGGGTGTGGACCCCGAAGTGGACCCAGCCCGAGCGCAGCGCGGCGTCGACCACCACCGGCCAGTGGGTGAAGATCAGCACGACGTTGTAGATCACCAGCGCGGGCAGGAACCGCGACAACGCCCGCACCACCGCGAACACCCGGTGGCTCCGGAGCATCCACCGGAACAGCCAGGTCGGGGTGCCGAGCAGGATCAGCGGCGGCACCACCATCGTGTACATGAGGTGCTGCACCATGTGGACGCTGAAGTTGTAGCGCTCGCCGATGTCGTGGATCGGCCAGTCGGACGCCAGCCACATCGCGGCGAGGCCCGAGCGCGAAGCACGTGACCTGGAAGCGCGTGACCACCGGCCGGCCGGGCTCGGCGTGCACGGGCCCGAGCCGGGTGATCGCGATGAAGTAGAGCGCCGCGAAGGTGCCGATGACCAGCCAGACGTCCGGGTGGGCCGACCAGTTCGGGAACGCGACCGCGACCGGCATCGGGTCGCTACACGATGCCGTGGAGCGTGGCCAGCACGATGGCGTAGAGGCCGACCGCGGCGCACGCCCCGAGGATGAAGAAGCGCCGGAACACCTTCTTGTCGGTGCGCAGGTGCATGAACCACGAGGCGACGAGCACGAACTTCACCAGGCCCATCGCCAGCAGCAGCGTGACGATCAGGCCGTCGGGGATGTCGCCCTCGAGGTAGGAGGTGGCGATCTCGATCGCGGTGATCACCGACAGCACCACCGCCACGATCACGTACTGGATCGGGTCGGGGTGCGCGGTGACCTCGCCCGGCAGCAGGTTCGGCGCCGCGTGGTTGCAGGCGGTACTCGATGTCACCCTGCGGCAGGTCGACGACACCGGCCTCCGCGGCCGGGGCCGCGGTGAGGACGGACTGGTCGGTGCCGGTTGCAGTCTCGGTCGGCTCGCTCATCAGGACCTCACTTCGGCAGGAGGTAGATGACCGTGAAGATCACGATCCACACGATGTCGACGAAGTGCCAGTACAGACCGGCGATCTCGACGCGTTCGGCGTCGCCCTGGGTGAGACGTCCCTGCATGGACA
>CAWAKX010000027.1:0-11961 GCA_963782705.1 uncultured Actinomycetes bacterium
ACCGGCCCATCCTCGCGCGTGGGGTGTGATCGGCCGCAGCCCGGGCCGGTTCGGTACCCGTCGGGCAGGGGACACCCCGGTATGCTGCCTGACGGCTCGCATCCCACCCGACGCCAACGCCCGCGCTTCCCGCGCCGGCCGGGTCCACCCTTCCAGCGAATGCAGCAGCGCGCACAGAAGCTCATCGAAACCGCCCGCAAGCTGCCGGTCCCCGAAGGCACCTACTCCGTCGGACTCGGCCTCCTGATCTCGGGCATCACCGCGTACGGGTTCCAGATCCTGGCGTTCAAGGGGCTCACCAAGTCCGAGTACGCCGCCCTCAACGGGTTGTGGATCCTGGTGTTCGTCGTCGCGCCCGGCTTCTTCCTGCCGCTGGAGCAGGAAGTGGGCCGCGCGGTCGCCGACCGTCGCTCCCGCCAGGTGGGGGGCGGTCCCGTCGTGCACAAGGCGGCGCGGGCCGGGGCGCTCCTCGCGGGCAGCCTGATCGTGCTGTCGATCATCGCCGCGGTGGCGTTCGGCTTCACCGAGCGGCTCTTCCACGGTCAGGAAGTGCTCTTCGTCTGCTTCCTGATCGCGCTGGCCACCTACGCGGTGCAGCACATCACGCGCGGCACACTGTCGGGCAACGGTCGCTTCGGCCCCTACGGGATGATCCTCGGCGCCGAGGGCGTGTTGCGCATCGCGCCGATCATCGTGGTGTACGCCCTCGGGATCGACGACCTTCTGTGGTACGGCCTCGCGCTGGCCGTGCCGCCGCTGATCGCCAGCATCGTGGCCGTGTGGGGCCAGCACGGCCTCATGGAGCCGGGGCCCGAGGCGCAATGGTCGGAGCTGTCCACCAACCTCGGCCTGTTGTTCCTCGGCTCGCTCCTCGCCCAGGCCCTCAGCTACGCCGCCGCGCTGGGCGTGATCGTGCTCGCGCAGGGCCCGATCGAACGCGACGCCGCCGCCGACTTCCTCGTCGGGTTCTTCATCGCCCGCATCCCGATCCTGCTGTTCCAGGCCATCCAGGCCGCGCTGCTGCCCAAGCTGGCCGCGTTGGCGGGCGCCGGTCGCCACGTCGACTTCCGCGCCGGGGTGCGCAAGCTCCTCGTCATCGTGGTGGGCGTCGGCGCGCTCGGCGTGGTGTGCGGCGCCCTGATCGGCCCGACGGTCGGCTCCATCCTCTTCGGCGACAAGTTCAACCTCGACAGCCGGGACCTCACCCTCCTGTTCCTCGGCAGTGCCGCGTTCATCATCGCCCTGACGCTCGCGCAGGCCCTCATCGCCCTCCTCGGCCACGCGCAGGCCCTCATCGCGTGGGCCGTCGGCCTCGTGCTGTGCCTCTCGGTGATGGGCGTGATGACCTCGTCCGAGGTGTCGGAGCTGTTCCTGCGGGCGGAGCTCGGCTACCTCGCCGGGTGTGCCGGCGCCGCGATCATGATGACGATCTTCCTGGTCGTGAAGCTGCGCCAGCACGGCCCCGAGAGCCTGAGCCTGCTGGTCGAGGCGATCGAGCACGAACCGCTCGAGATCTGACCGGTCGGACCGCGACGGCATCACCGCCGAGCTCCTGACCGTGCCCCCCAACGACGACCGTCCCCGCCTCCGGGTCGCGATCGACGGCACTCCCCTGCTCGGCGCCCGCACGGGCATCGGCGAGGTGGTCGCGGGCCTGGTCGGCGCGTTGGCGGGCGATCCCGCGCTCGACTGCCGCGCGTACGCGCTCACGTGGCGCGACCGCGAGTTGCTGTCGGTCGCGCTGCCGGCGGGCGCGACCGCATGCACGCGGCGGATCCCCGCACGGTTCGTCCGCCGGGCCTGGCTGCGCGGCAACCGGCCCCGCATCGAGGCGTGGACCGGCGCGGTCGACGTGGTGCACGCCACCAACTACGTCGCGCCGCCGTCGCGTGCGCCGGTCGTGGTCTCGGTGTACGACCTGGGGTTCGTGCGCTTCCCCGACCTCGTGACCGCCGACGCGCGCCAGTACCCCGAGTTGCTGCGGCGCGCCTTCGCGCGCGGCGCGCATGCACACACCACGAGTGACTTCGTGGCCGCGGAGGTGCGGGCCGAGTTCGGCCTCGACGACGACCGCGTCACCCGGGTGTACCCCGGGTTGCCGCCCGTCACCGGCGGCGACGCGGCAGCGGGGCGACGCGCTGCAGGTGCCGACCGCTTCGTGCTCGCCCTCGGCACCATCGAGCCGCGCAAGAACCTTCCCCTCCTCGTCGACGCCTTCGACGCCGTGGCCGCGGCCGATCCCGACGTGCAGCTCGTCGTCGCCGGTGGTGACGGGTGGGGCGCGGAGGCGTTCACGGAGGCCTGCGCCCGCGCCCACCACGGGGGGCGCGTCCGTCGCCTCGGCTACGTCGACGACACCACGCGCGCCGACCTGCTCGCCGGCGCCACCGTGCTCGCCTACCCCTCGCGTCACGAGGGGTTCGGCTTCCCTCCGTTGGAGGCCATGGCCGCGGGAACGCCGGTGGTCGCGACGACGGCGGGCGCAGTGCCCGAGGTGGTGGGCGACGCCGCGCTCCTCGTCGATCCCGACGACCGCGACGGTCTCGCCGCCGCCCTCGTCCGCGTGCTCGGCGACGACGCGACGCGCGCCGACCTGACCGCACGCGGCCGCGAGCGCATCGCGCGGTTCACCTGGGAGCGCGCCGCGTCCGAACTGCGCGAGCTGTACCAGCGACTGGCCGACGCGCGATGAGGGCGCTGGTCACCGGCGCGTCGGGTTTCGTGGGCCGCCACCTCGTCGCGCACCTGCGGGCCGCGGGTGACGACGTGGCGATGTTCGATCGCGCCGGTGCCGACGACGACGGTGCCGGCGTCGCGTCGCTCGACGTGACCGACGCGGTCGCGGTGGCGGCCGCCGTGCGCGACGTCGCGCCCGACGCGGTGTACCACCTCGCGGCCCGCAGTCACGTGGGCGAGTCCTGGGACGCCGGCGACGAGCTCACCCGGGTGAACGTCGGGGGCAGCGCCGCGGTGGTCGCCGCGTGCCGCGCCACCAACGTGACGCGTGTGCTCGTCGTGGGCTCGGCCGAGGAGTACGGCCCGGTCACCGACGGTCACGGGCCGGTGGGCGAACGCACGCCGCTCGCGCCCCTGAGCCCCTACGGAGTGTCGAAGCGCGACGCCGAGCTCGTCGCGCTCGCCGAGTGGACCGACCACGGCGTGCCAGTGGTGGGCGTGCGGGCGTTCAACCACACCGGGCCCGGGCAGGCCCCGTCGTTCTTCGTCCCCGGCTTCGCGGAACGCATCGCGCGCGCCGAGCGCGCCGGCACCGACGAGATCGTGGTCGGCAACCTCGACTCGGTCCGCGACTTCACCGACGTGCGCGACGTCGTGCGCGCCTACCGGCTGCTGGTGCAGCACGGAGAGGCGGGCGAGGTCTACAACGTGTGCTCGGGTGAAGGCGTGCGCATCGGCGACCTCGCCGAACGACTCCTCGCCCGATCGGCGCGACCACTCCGGCTGCGCGTCGACCCCGAGCTCGTCCGGCCGGTCGAGGTGCCGGTCTTCGTCGGCGACCCCGCGAAGCTCGTGGCCACCACGGGGTGGGCACGCACCGTCCCGCTCGATCGCACCCTCGACGACGTGCTCACCGAGGCGCGCGATCGCGAGGCACGCCGAGGAAGAGGTGGACCCGACCCTGCCGGGCCACCTCGGTGAATCCGTCGGGCACTCCCTGGCGATCGAGGTCGGCGTTCTCCATCGGGAGCACGACCACCTTCACCCGGTCGTCACCGACGACGCGGTCGGGCCCGTAGGCGAACCCGAGGTCGGGCGCCACCCGCGTCGTGATCCCCCGCCGCTCCAGCTCGTCGGCGAGTTCGGCGCCGGCCCACGTGGATCCGACGCCGCTCGATCGGATCTCGACCACGCCCCGACCCGCGGGGAGCTCGGCCTCGATGCGATCGGCGAACTTCGCCACGGTG
The DNA here is from genome assembly GCA_963782705.1 of uncultured Actinomycetes bacterium. Taxonomy (GTDB): domain Bacteria; phylum Actinomycetota; class Acidimicrobiia; order IMCC26256; family DASPTH01; genus CAVRGQ01. The sequence continues at coordinate 3,924 of CAWAKX010000027.1, forward strand.
GCCGATCGCCGCGGGTCGGGGTCGCCCGCGCGCGCCGCATCCGCGACGTTCCACACCGTCAACACCACGAACACCGCGACCACGAGGCCCAGGGCGGCGCGACCGATCTCGGGGTGCCGGTCGGACACGCCCCGCGACCGCCAGACGCCGACCACCGTCCACGCCACCGCGACCCAGGCGAGCATCCCCAGCGCCCAGGTCCAGCGCACGAGGTACGGGAAGATCTCACCGACGATCCGGGTGACGGCGAGGAAGCCCGCGCCGATCGCGACGAGCACCACCACGTTCAACCGCCAGGCGCCGCGGTCGGCCTTCCACGCCAACACCACCGCCGCGACGAGGGCGAGCAGTGCCACCGGCACCGGGACCCGCCCGCTCAGCTCGACGGCCCCGCTGTAGAGGTTGGGCTTCGTCGCCCCCTGGATCCACTCGGGCACCGCCGCGAGTTGCGCGGCGACGACATGGAACGCGTCGGCGTAGCTCTGCTCCCGACCGTGGTCGCCGAAGAAGCGCGCCAACGTGCCCACGTTGCCGGGCGAGCGGAACAGCTGCTGCACGACCACCGGTGCCCACAGGACCACCAGCACCGCCGCGCTGACCGCGCCGCACCGCCACCAGGTCCGGCGACGCGTCGGCGCTCGGCGGACGCCGACGCCACTCCGTGACCCCGAGCATCACGACCCCGACCCCGAGCACGGCCGCGGTCATCAGCGCGTAGCCCACATGGGTCTGCACGAGGAACGTGCCGACCCCGATCGCCACGGGAAGCGCCCACACGTCGCCCGCGCTCGTCGACCACACGAGGAACACGAAGAGCACGAACGGCAACACCGTGATGGAGGGATTCCACACGTCGCGCGCGAACTGGGGCCCGAATCCCCGTTCGAGCGCGGCGAGGAGCGCCAGCGTCGTGAGCAACAGCGTCGTCCCGCCGCGCCGCCACGCGAGCAGTGCGATCCCGGCGATGCTCAGGCCGTTGACGAACAGCGCGCCGATCGCGATGCTCACCGCAGTGCTGCCGGTGAGCCGGTACGGCAGCCACAGCGCGTAGTAGAGCGCGGGGCCCGGGTGGAACCAGCCGAAGCGCGAGTAGGGCCCGAGCAGCACCGGCAGGTGCCCGATGTCGCGCACCTGGAGCTCGATGAGCGCCTGGTCGGCACCCGGGTGGTAGCTCCCACCCACCCGCAGCGCCATCGAGACCGCCGACACCAGGAGGGGCAGCACCGCGAGGCCGACGAGCAGGGGCACGAGCCAACGCGGCCGCGTGCGCGTCGGGCGGCTCACCGACTGGGGACCCTGGTCAGTGCGCATCGTCGACGGCGAGCAGTTCGGACCGCACGAGGCTGTCTACCATGCACCCGCGCAGCACACGGGTACGGCGCCGGAGGTCGAGCCCGACGTCGCCTTCAGGTCCGTTCGGGGTGGCCTCGCGGGCGCCGGGCGACCCTCGAACGGCATCCCGGCCTCGGTGCGCTCCTGTTCGCGGCAATCGTCGTGCTGCTCGTCGCGCTCGCGTGGTGCTGGGCGACGCGGGTGCCCGGACCAGCTGCGGTGGTCGCCGCGTTGCCCGGATACGCGATCGGCTTGATGTTCTTCTACGCCTGGTTCGGCGTGGGTTGGTACTACGTGCGCTACCTGGCACCCGTCGCGATGGTCGCCACGCTGGCGATCGCATTCGGCGCGGCGCACCTCTGGGCCCATTGATCATCGGGCACACGCGTCGGCCCTCGGCTGTGTGGCGGTCGTCGCGGTGATCCCCGTGGCGATCGCGGTGCGCGGTCATTCGCACGACCTGACCGCCAGTCGCCCTTACACCACCACACTCGACAGCGTCACGGGCTACCGCGACTTGGCCCTCGCCGTGCGCGACCATGTGCCCGCGCGCGACGTCGCCGCGGCGTGGCAGAGCGGCACGCTCGCGTACCACCTCGACGACCACGCGACGGTGGTGAACCTCGACGGCGTGGTGGATCCCGACGCGGCGGTCGCGATCCGCAACGGCCGCACCCTCGAGTACATGCGAGCCCGAGGCGTCGACTGGCTCACCGACGTCGAGCTACGGGCCGTGGGCCTCCAGTTCACGGAGGCCGCGGCGCTCGATCCCCCGCCGGCGATCGTCGCCGACCGCAGCGTGCCGCAGTTCCCGCCGTTCCCCCGCTACGCGCTGGTGCACATCGACTGGTGACCCAGAGCGCGACCAGCCGCCTCCTGCCCGCCGGCGTCGGCCGCTACAGCGCGTCGGGGATGGGCGCCTCGGTGCCCTGCCGCGCCAACCAGCCGAGCAGCGTGGCGATCGCACGGGGATCGTGGCGCAGACGGTGCCCGGCGCCGTTCACGATGCGCAGCTCCGACGCCCGCGCCGCGTCGGCGAGCGCGCGGGCTTCGTCGATCGGCACCTCGATGTCCTCGTTGCCGTGCACGACGAGCAGTGGGCGCGGCCCCAGCTGCTGGGCCGCCGCCGCGGCGTCGAGCCGCTCGATGTCACGCACCCAGACCGCCGGGTCGGTGGGGTGGTCGTCACTGCGGATCATGCCCATCGATCGCACGTGCGCGAGCAGCTTCCCGGGATCGCGGGCCCAGGTGTGGAGGTTCGTCGCCGCCGCGAACGAGGCGACGCCGCGCACCAGGTCGTCGTGCGCGGCCTCCACCACGGCGAACGTGCCGCCGTGACCGAAGCCCGCCGTCCACACGCCGCGCACGTCGGATCGCGCCGCGAGCACGCGCACCGCGGCGCGGATGTCGTCGACCCAGCCCTGCGCCGAGAAGTCGCCCTCGGAGATCCCGGTGCCGCGCAGGTTGAACGCCAGCACCACCCAGCCCGACTCGGCGGCGATGCGATCGGCGAGGTCGTGGTAGGTGGTGCCCACCGCCGCCGCGCCCCGCGGCGGGTTCGGCAACCCGTGGCAGAGCACGAGGCCGAGACCGGTCCCGGGCGCGGGCGGCACCGCGACGTGCGCGGACAACTCGAGGTCACCTGACCGGATGCGTTCGTCCATGAGCGTCCTATTGTGGGCCCGTGGCCCCCGCATTCAAGGAATGGGCGGTCGTCGTGCACGCGCTGCTCGAAGGCGAGCAGATCCTCGACGTGCGCAAGGGCGGCCTGCGAGAGGACGGACGGCACTTCTCGGTGCACGCCCATCGCCTCTGGCTGTACCCCACCGCCGAGCACCAGAAGCCCGAGCTGCTGAAGGCGCCGTACCGGCACTGGATCGACCTGGCCGCGGCGTCGCCGGTGGGCGAGCCGGTGCGGATCGACGGCTGGGCCGACGTGGTGCGCCTCGCGCAGGTCACCGAGGCGGCGGAGCTCGCGGCGATCGAGTCGAAGCTGATCTGGACGCCCGACTACGCCGAGTCACGCTTCCACTGGAAGGCGCGCGACCCGTTGTGGGTGCTCGCGCTGCGCGTCCACCGCCTCCTCGAGCCGGTCACCCTGCCGTGGGACGCCGCGTACGGCGGCTGCACGTCGTGGTTCGAGGCCGCGGGCCTGCCCGACGATCCCGCCGAGCTGCCGAGCGAACCGGCGCTGAGCGACGTGGCGTTCGCCGCCCGCCTGCGCGGCGCGTGCGAGGCCTTGCCGAGCCTGGTGGAACCCGACCCGTCGTAGCGCCGACGCGTCGCCGCCGGCGCGTCAGTCGGCGAGCGCGCGGCGGATGGAGCGGTGGGGCCGGTAGCCGCGGTTGCGGGCTTCGTCGAGCGTGTCGGGCCCGAACGCGAGGAACCGCTCCGACACCATCAGCTCCTCGACCGCGGCGACCGACTCGGGGTCGTCGCTGTCGAGGTCGTAGACGACCAGCGAGCGCTTGTCGCCGACGTAGCGGTTGTCCTCGAACTTGGTGGGGCGGCTCATGGACGAGACGCTACCGCCGGTCCGAGCGCCGACGCGGAACCGGGCGCCACCGTCCCGACGGACGAGACGAAGAACCGGGCGCCCCGAAGGGCGCCCGGTTCGTTGAAGCATTCTGGAAGGACCATCGACCGGAACTCGTGAGGGGGACCAACTCCCACCCGGAGCGATGGCGGCGCAGCGGTTGGATTCCGCCGGGCGGTCCGACGCTGCCTAGCGGCCGCGCACCTCCAGGGTCCCATGTTGATCATGCATCGTGTGGACCACCTCCTTTCCCTGGTCCGATCAGTACATCACAACCGGGGCCGCGGAGGGGGGAGATTTCGTCGCTACTCGTCGAGCTCCCAGAGCAGCTCGCCGACCTCGTCGGTCTTCTTGGCCGGCACCGCCCGCACCCGCGTGCCCTGCTCGACCTCGGGGTCGCCGAGGAGCCGACCGGGGATGAGGATGTTCGGCGCCTCGTCGAGACGGACGTCGACGATCTTGAACGGCACGAGGTCCTTGAGCGCCGGGAAGATCGGCCGGTGCAGCCGCACCCAGCTGTGGATCTCACCCTTGCCGCTCGGCGCCTTCCACTCGAGGTTGTCGCTCTGGCAGTGCGCGCAGATCGGACGGGGCGGCCACGACCAGCCGTCGCAGTCGAGGCAGTGCTGGATCTCGAAGCGGCCCTCGGCCAGCGCCGACCAGTACGGCGCGGAGTCGCGGTCGGGGACGGGGACGGTGGGGTCGAACATCAGGCACCTGCCAGGACGAGCGCCGACGAGTAGGCGCTGATGTAGCCGAGCTGGCCGGCCACCAACGCGGTGTCGTGGTTGGCGACCTGCCGGTGCGCGGCCTCGCCCCGGATCTGCTCGACCGCCTCGTAGACGTGGTTGAAGCCGTGCAGGTAGCCCTCGGAGAGCAGCCCGCCTGCGGTGTTCACCGGCATCGAGCCGCCGGCCCGGTCGAACGCGCCGTCCTTCAGCATGTCGGGGACCCCGCCCGGCTCGGCGAGGTCGTAGCCCTCGATCTGCGCGAGCAGCGTGAAGGTGAAGCAGTCGTAGAGCTCGGCGAAGTCGACGTCGGAGGGACCGATGCCCGCGTTCGCCCACAGCCGCTTGGCGATCGGCTTGGCCGGCGAGTCGGCGAGGTCGGTGACGCTGCTGTAGAGGCTGACCCCTCCGCCCCACGCCGCGCCCTGCAGGTACACCGGACGGTGCGGGCGCATCCTTGGCCCGCTCCGCGTTCACGATGACCAGCGCGACGGCTCCGTCGGTCTCGAGGCAGCAGTCGAACACGCGGAACGGCTCGCTGATCCACGGACTGGCCAGGTAGTCGTCCATCGTCATCGGGCGGTTGCGCATCATCGCCCGCTCGTTGTCGAGGGCGTGGTTGCGACACAGGATGGCGAGACGGCCGAAGTCCTCGTTCGTGGTGCCGTAGCGCTCCATGTGCGCGCGGGCCGCCATACCCATCTCCTGCGCGGGGACGATGTAGCCCGTCTCCATCTTGTACTGCACGTCCCACGGCTGCTTCGCGCCCGCACCCGAGGCGTTCATGCGCTGCTCGGAGCGGCCGTTGAGGGCCCGGTAGCAGACCACGCAGTCGGCGACACCCGACGCGACCGCGAGCGCGGCGGTGCCGATGACCGAGAGCGACACGCTGCCGCCGAGGTACTGGTCGAGGAACCAGTTCATGCTCGGGATGCCGAGGCCCTGCGCGAGCGTGTTCGGCGGGACCGAGTCGCCGGGACCGAACGTGGCCAGGCCGTCGACGTCGCTGAGCTCGAGCCCGGCGTCGGCGACCGCGGTCTTGATCGCGCGCGCCGCGAGGCCGAACGTGCTCATGCCCGAGTCCTTGGAGAACTCGGTGCAACCGATGCCGGCGATGGCCGCCTGGGCGCGTGGGAATTGCGAGGTGTCGCTCAACGCCGTGCTGCTCCTGTGTCCGGTGCCACCGACGTGGCACGGGTGGGCCGAGCGTACGTCATCACCGGGTGGACACACCCGCCCGTCGACGGATGCCGAAGCGGCTCAGGCTTCCTCGCCCGCTTCGTCGGAGTCGACCGCGGGTCCGACGGCGCCGATGGCCCGAAGGTAGGCGAGCTGGGTCTCGACGACCGGGTACACCTGCTCGGGGAGGTAGGCCTCACCGGTGGCCGCGGCCCGCTCGAGGATGTAGTCGACGGTCTCCGAACCACCGATCACGACGGGCCCGGGCGGATACGCAGTGCCGCCGTTCGCGGACACACCCTTGCGGGAGAAGAACTCGACCTGCAGCTCGAGGATGCGGCGCACGTCGTCGGGGGTGAGGGTGGCGGCCACGTCGTCGGGGACGTGCTCCACGACGAAGTCGACCGCGTCGTCGAACTGGTAGAGCGCGGGAGGCGGTCGCTCGGCGATGCGCTTGGCCTCCCGGGTGACGAGCACCGCGGCAATCGCGAAGACGATGCCGACCGCGAGGAAGGCGGCGACGTAGACCATGGCGCGCAGGCTACGCCGAGCGGACCGCGACCCACGCCGCCGGGCACAGCTGCGGGAGGCTCGCGGTGACCGTCGCCGACTTCCCGCCACGGAGTCCCGCCGTGCGCACCGGCGTCGTGACGGCGACGACCGGCGCCCCGGCCTCGTTGAAGCACATCACGGTGGCGGTCAGCGGGCCCGCGACCGAGCGGTGGCCCGGATTGGTCACCGGGAACGTGAGGGTCTGCGCGACCGCGCCCTCCATCGGGACGCTGCGGGTGAGCGGTCCGGCCACGAGCGTGTGCGCGTCACTCACCGACTTCGCCCGTGACGACGTGACCCGGAAGGTCGGGGTGGCGCCGAGCGGGACCGAACCCTTGCGGAACCGGACGGCCGCGAGCCCGTCGTCACCGGGCGCAAGGGTGCTGGGGACCACTGCGGCCCGCGGGGACACGACCGCGGCCGCGCCGTCGGCATTCGTCACCGCGCCGCGGACCCGCACGTTGGTCACGGCATGGTCGGTGCCGTTCTGGACGATCACGGCGACGGCGTCCTCGTACGGCGCACTCGCCGCGACGACCGCCACCTTGCCGGCGGGCGCGGGATCGAGGCGCGGCGATGCGTCACCGGAGAGGTTGCCGGCGCCCGCAGCCGGCAGGACCGTGAGCACCGTGACCGCGACCACCGCGAAGACGCACGCAGTGGTCGCCCGAGCCGCGCCGATTCGAGGCCCCCGGCGGGTCACACCAGCACGTCGCCGACCGCGACCGGCCCACCCAGTGAGAGGAAGCCGGTGAATCCGGCGGGCACCATGCGGCCCCAGTACAGGTTGTTGTCGTTGCCGCGGGTGAGTACGTGCACCGAGGCGCCGCCCTCCTCGCCCACCGCGACCGGAGATGCATTGGTTGCCCAGTTGAGCGAGGTGAAGCCACCCCACGCGCCGCCCGTACACCGGTTCACCCAGGCGCCGGCATCGCTGCTGGCGCGCACGAACGCGTACACGCCGGCCGACGACGCCGCCGCGGCCGGCGTTCCGCTCGCGTTGCCGCCGAGGAGCACCCAGTTCTCGAAGGTGGCGCCGTTCCACCGCCGCGCCCACACGCTGGTCTGGGCGCGGACGACGAGATACACGCCCGATGCGTCGGCCGCGACCGCGGGCGCCGCCGACGTCTGGCCGGCGAGCGACGTCCACCCGCTCCAGGCACCACCGGACAGACGGCGGTAGTACACGTTGTCGTCGGTGCCCCGGGCGAACACGAAGATGCCCCAGTTGCTCGACACCGCGGCGACGTCCTTGGTCCACGTGCCCTGCATCGGGTACCAGCCCGACCACACGCCGGCGTCGAAGTGGCCGTGCCACAACGACAGGTTGCCGTCGAGCGCGAACAGGTAGACGCCGGCGGGGGCGGCGACCGCGATCGGGTCGGACGCGATCACCAGCCCCGGGATCCTCTGCTGCGCGGACCAGGTGGTGCCGTCGAAGCGGTTGTACCAGACCGCCCCGTCGGAGCCGCGGGCGAACACGTAGCTGCCGCTCGCGTCGGTCGCGGCGGTGAGCGCCGACGTGACGACCGAGCTGAGCTGCTCCGCCGTGGTCCATGCGGTGCCGTCCCACCGCCGGGTGCGGATGGTGCCGTTGCTCTGCCGCGAGAAGACGTGCATGGCGCCGGCGCCGGGCGACGTCGCCGCGGCCGCGGTCTGCAGCGACGCCGGAGGCGTGGTGATGCACGGGCTCGTGTGCTCGGCAGTCGCG
>CAWAKX010000028.1:0-97229 GCA_963782705.1 uncultured Actinomycetes bacterium
GTTCGACCATCCCGCGATCGCGTCGAGGTCGCCGTGCAGCGCCTCGATCGTCGTGTCCCGCCGGGCCACGAGCACCTCCTGACGGATCGCGTCCGACGCCACCGGCGACACGATGGCGTCGAGGCGCTCGGCGGAGAACGCCGACCCCTGGGCCTTCCACGCGGCCAGCGTCTCCGGGGGACGGTGAACGCGGTGTGGTCGAGACGAGGCCGAGCGCGCGCACGTCGTCGGGGCGATCCCGCAGGTAGCGCTGCACGACGGCGCCGCCGAGCGAGTGGCCCATGAGGGCGAACGGGCGCGGCAGCGCGAGCGCGTCGACGAACCCGGCGAGGTGCGTGGCGAGCTCCTCGACCGAGGTGCAGGCCGGCCCCGACGAGTCGCCGTGGCCGGGTTGGTCGAGGGCGATCGGGCGGTAGGCCTCCGTCGCCCCGATCCACGGCAGGCACGGCTGCCAGGTCCCCCGGCCGAACGACGACCCGTGCACGCACACGACCGGCAGGCGCCCGGGCTCGTCGGCCCACGGGTCGTCGTAGGCGACCTCGCGCTCGCCCACCCGGATCCGCGGCACACCGGAGTGTGCCACGATCCGCGCGCGCTCGGTTCGGCTACGCGAGGTCGAACGCGACGTGGGCGGAGGTGAGACCGAAGACGAAGGCGTTGGGCAGGTCGACGGCGCGGTGCCGGGCACGATCCGCATCCCGGTGACCCGCTTGCGCAGCTCCTCGAAGAAGACCCGGATCTCGAGCCGGGCGAGCGACGCGCCCAGGCAGAAGTGGGTGCCGAACCCGAACGCCACGTGCGGGTTGGGGTGGCGAGTGATGTCGAAGCGCCTCGGGGTCGGCGAAGTGCGCCGGGGTCGCGGTTGGCCGACGGGTACATGAGCACCACCTGCTGACCCGCGCGCACCGTCTCGCCGCCCACCTCGACGTCGGCGGTCGCGACGCGGCACATGTTGTTGATCGGGGTCACGTAGCGGATGAACTCGTCGGTCGCGATCGTCGCGTCGGCACCCGCGCGGAACGCCGTCCACTGGTCGGGGTGGTCGATGAAGTTCAGGATCGTGCGACCGATCACCGTGCGGGTCGTCTCCGCGCCACCGTCGAGGATGAGCAGGCAGTCGGGGACGACCTCGTCGAGGGTCAGCGGCGCACCGTCGATCTCGGCCTGGGTCCACACCGACATCACGTCGTCGACCGGGCAGCGCCGCTTCTCCTCGAACAGCTCGGTCGACGCGGCCCCGAACTCGATCGCGGAGAGGATGCCGGCGTCGTTCATGTACCGCGGGCCACCGCCGAGCGCGATCGTCGACTCCGACCAGTGCTTGAGCTCGCGCCACCGCTCCGGCGCGAAGCCGAGCAGCTTCCCGATCATCATCGCCGGCAGCGGGGCGCGAGGGTCTCGACGATCTCGCACTCGCCGCCCTGCCCGACCATGTCGTCGAGCAGCGCGTCGACGACCTCGCGGACGTGGTCCTCCCACTGCCCCGCCGGCGCGGTGTGAACCGGCGGGCCACGAGGTTGCGGCGCCGGGTGTGGATCGGTCGTCGAGCCCGATCAACGCCCGGTCGGCCGGGAGGTTCGGGCGGTAGCCGCCCTTCTCCTTGTCGGAGGAGATGAACAGCTCCTTGTGCTTCTCGATGAAGACGACGTCGTCGTAGCGCGAGATGCCCCAGAGCTCGTTGATGCCGTCCCAGTAGCGCGGGCGCGTGCTCGCGCATCCACGCGTAGGTCGGGTACGGGTCGGTGACGTAGAAGTCGCCGTCCAGCAGGTCGATGACGCGCGTGCTCATGGCCAGCAGTTCAGCCGCTCGCGCCCTCAGCCGGCGAAGCAGGCCTCGAAGAAGGCGGCCCGGCCGGCGTCGTTGGGCTCGACCTGCCACACGTCGTCGGCATGGCTGACCGCGAGCATGGGACAGAACCAGGCCCGGCCGCCCACGAAGAACTCCGGTGACCCGCGGACCCCGCGCGCCTGCCCGTCCTCGTATTCAGCGAGCACCCGCGCGCGGTCGCGCTCGGGCTCGATCGTGACCCCGTGGACCCGCGCGACCTCGGCGAGCACCCCGGGGTCGGATACGTCACGGCCGTCCTCGAACAGCGCGGTGCGCAGGGCCAGGCTGACCCGCTCGCCGGTGACCACATCGACGGCGTAGGCCGCCTCGACGAGACCCATCGCCGGCAGCGTCGTCGCCGGGAAGCTCGTGGGGTCGAAGCCGGTGAAGAGGTCCGGTGCGACCGAGGCGCGCAGGGCCGCGACCCGCAGGGCCGTCGCCGTCCCCACGAACGGCGCGTCGTTGACCAGCTCGAGCGGCCAGGGGTGCACCCGCAGCACCAGGTCGTCGCGGCCGAGCTCGGCCCGGCGGGCGACCAGCCGCCGCAGGCTCACGTGCGCGAACACGCACTCGACGTCGGCGTACAGGTCGACCACGGTCGGTTCGGTCCCGGCGGTCCCGGCGGTCTCGACGGTCATGGCCTCAGCCCTCGAACGGGCCCTTGCCCATCTGGTCGCGCACGGTGACCACCGGCGGGTTGGTGAGCGCCCGCCGCTGCCAGTTGGCCCCGTCGACGACCAGGGTGTGCCCGGAGATGAAGCGGGCGTACGGCGACGCGAGGAACGTGGCGGCCCACCCGAGCTCGCGCAGGCGCCCGACCCGCAGCGCGGGCTGGCAGACGTCCTTGTCGTTGGTGCGCTCGAGGTTGCCCTGGATGTCGGCGGTCATGTCCTCGTGCGGGAACAGGCCGGGCACCAGCCCGTTCACCTGGATCCCGAACGGGCCCCACTCCACCGACAGCGTCTCGACCATGTTCTTGACCCCGGCCTTCGCCGCGGCGCTGTGGGCGAAGCCGGGGCCGCCCGTCCAGGCGTACGACGCACCGACGTTGACGATCGATCCCGGCGTGCCCGCGAGGAGGTGCCGGCGCGCGAACTCACGGGAGCAGAAGAAGGTGCCGTTCAGCGTGATGTCGACGACGGTCCGCCACGCGTTGGGCGACATGTCCTCGGCCGGGACCGGGAAGTTCGCGGCTGCGTTGTTGATCAGCACGCCGGGGAGCCCGAACGCGGTGGTCGCTTCGTCGAACGCGGCGGCGATCTGCTCCGGCTCCCGGATGTCGCACTGCACGGTGAGCACGTCGGCACCCAGCTCGCCGATCGCGTCACGGCCGGCCTCGAGGTGCTCGGGCTTGCGGCTCGCGATCACGATCTTCGCGCCGAGCCGGGCGAACTCGGCCGCGATCGCCTTGCCCAGGCCGGTGCCGGCACCGGTGACGAACACCACCTCGTCGGCGAAGGTCCCGGCCGGCAGCGCGCTCGCGCCGATCGCCGGCGGCTCCGGAAGTCCGATCGTCTCGGCCATGTCAGCTCCCCGTGTAGTTGGGCTCGCGGCCCTCGGCGCGCGCCGCGCGGAACTCCGCGAAGTCGTCGGACTTGTTGATGAACGTCTGGTAGATCAGCTCGTCGGCCATCGACGTGCGGATGTCCTGCTCCGACAGGTGCCGGATCACGCGCCGGGCCAGCTTCACCGTGACGGCCGGCGACGCGGCGATCTTCTCGGCCATCTCGCGGGCGACCGCGTCGAGCTCGTCGTTGGGGACGACGCGCGACACGATCCCGTAGCCGAGCGCCTCCTGGGCGTTCAGCGAGCGCCCGGTGAGGACCATGTCGCTCACGATGCCGTGGCCGCACATCTGGTACAGGCGGCCCATGCCCCCGGTGTCGGGGATGACGCCGTGGCCCACCTCGGGCAGCATGAACTTCGCGTCCTCGGCCGCGATCCGGATGTCGCAGAGGAGCGCGCGCTGGAAGCTGCCGCCGATGGCCCAGCCCTGGATCGGGACGATGATCGGGGCCTCGATCTCGAAGACCTGGAGGATCCCCCGGTGGCCCCGGCTCATCAGCTCGTGGTGGGACATCGGGATGTCCTGCTGGCCGATCGAGCCGACGTCACGGCCCGACGACCACGCCTTGCCCTCGCCCCGCCAGATGACCGCGCGGACGTCCTTGCGCTCCTTCAGCTCGCCGAGCGCCTCGAACAGCGCGAGGTCCATGTCGTCGTCGAACGCGTTGCGCTTCTCGACGTTGTCGTTGGTGATCGTGGCGATCGGCCCGTCGTACTCGAGCCGCAGGCGCGGGTCAGGCATGGTCGCTCTCCTCTTGGTCGGCAAATCGCTTCACGAGTGCGTCGAGGACTTCCTGGCAGGTGTGGGCGCCGCCGGGCGGGTCGGGCAGGCGCACCGGGCCGTGCTCGCGGCTCGGCAGCAGGATCGACGCGTGCCCCGGCGTGGTGGTGTCGCCGCGCTGGTTCTCGCCCCGGAGCTCGAGGTCGACGGCCGGCCGGTCCCCGTCGGCGAGGTACTTGCGGGTGACGGTGCCGCGCATCCAGTGCGTGTCGCCCACGTAGTTGAACTTGCGGAACTGGCAGTCGAGCTTCCAGAGCCACGCGTCGTCGCCCATCCAGTCGGTGCAGAGGTGGACGAGCCAGGTCTCGCGCATGCGGCCGTAGTCGTAGCTCGCCGGGTTGCCCGCCGCGCGGGCCCACTCCGGGTCCCAGTGCACGCGCTGTTGCACGTCGGGGATGTTCAGCGCGTCGGGGCGGAAGAACTTGGGCATCTTCTGGCGCTGCTCGTAGCCCAGCCGCAGCGCCTTCACGCCGTAGAGGCCCATGCCCATGCCGACGTGCCAGCACACCATGTCGGTGACCCGCAGCGGACCCTTGACGATCGGCGTGACCTCGTCGCCCTCCTCGACGTCCTCCCACCAGCGCGGCTCGGCGCCCCGCCGCCGCGCCGGCTCGCCGGCGTACCACTCGTCGATCCGCGCGATCTCGTCGTCGGTGTAGGGCTCGATGGCGATCTCGGCGTACTTCGAGCGCTGCTCGACGCCCTCGCGCTGCGTGCGGATCATCAGGCGGTACTGCGCGCTGAGCGCGAGAGCCGGGTCCGTCGCGCAGAACACCTCGCCGGTCCACTCGTGGACGGCGCGCTTGGCGAACTCGCTCCGCTTGTCGTGCACGCCGACCAGCGCGTTGCGCCGCCCCACCCGCATCCCGGGCCGGAGTGGGTTCCACCACTCGCGGTAGCTGCCGGAGTAGAAGGCGTGCGCGCCGCGGATGGGGTCGCCCTTCATCAGGTCCCGAGTCGCCGGGTCGAGGTGCGCGACCTCGTTCTCGCCGATGAGGGTGTCGCCGCCGTTGAAGTTCGGGCCGGCGATCGGGCCGCCCCAGACCGTGCCGGCGGCGTACTCCGGCTCGCACCACAGCGGGTTGTCGTCGCCGGTGGCCTCGGCCAGGTGGCGGAACGCGTCCTCGTTGGGCGACCGGTAGTGCGGCGGCTGGGGGTGCGGCGTCGGGATGCCGATGCGCTCCCGCAGGCGCGCGACCCCCTCGTCGGTGATCCCCTCTGCCCCGCTCATGACGCCGGGTCGCTCGCTCCGCTCGCTCATGGGTGCACCCTAGATTGAGCGGTCGTGACGTACTGCACCGCGATGCGCCTGGACGACGGCCTGGTCTTCCTGTCCGACACCCGGACCAACGCCGGGGTCGACAACGTCAGCACCTACCGCAAGCTCTTCGTCTTCCATCCCCGCCCCGACGCCACCATCGTGATCCAGTCGGCGGGGAACCTGGGCACCACCCAGGAGGTCCTCGACCGCCTACGCCGCGACCTCGACGACCCGGAGGCCACCCACTCGCTGCGCGACGCCGACCACCTGTTCGAGGCGGCGCTCTACCTCGGTCGACTCAACGTGGAGGTCGCCGGCGTGCACCGTCCGGCCATGAGCGCCGTGGGGGCCGACGGCACGTCCACGTTCATCATCGGCGGGCAGATCGGCACCGAGGCGCCCACGCTCTACCTCGTGTACCCCGAGGGCAACTACATCAGCGTCTCGGAGGACCGGCCCTTCCTCCAGATCGGCGAGGCGAAGTACGGCAAGTTCCTGATGGAGCTGGCCACCGAGGCCGGGCTCGACCTCGAGGACGCGACCAAGGTCGCGCTCAGCTCGATGGTGAGCACCGCCCAGGCCAACCTCTCGGTCGGCCCGCCGTACGACCTCGCGGTCTACACGAACGACGCGCACGAGGTCGCCGAGTTCCGCATCGAAGCCCACTCGCCGTTCCTCGTCCGCCTCCAGGAGGTGTGGGCCCGCAACCTGGCCCGCGCCCTCGAGGAGCTCCCCGAGCTCGAGCCCGGCGACCTCCGCGTCCTCGGCCCCGAACCCCGGTAGCCACCCCCCCGCACGTTTTGGCGCCACTGGCCACGTCATGCGTGGCCGAGCGGCGCCAAAAGCAGAGGTGGGGGCTAGAGGTCGATCTCCTCGTCGGCGCTCGGGGCCGCGACCGCGCCGGGCCCGGGGAGCTCGGCGAAGACCGTGGGCGGGTCGCGCCAGGGGTCGGGCGGGCGTGCCGGCCCGGGCGGCCTCGATCGCGCGCCACACCCGCTCCGCCGTGCACGGCATGTCGAGGTGGCGGATGCCGAGGTGCGCGAGGGCGTCGACCACGGCGTTCTGCACCGCAGGGGTCGACCCGATGCTGCCCGACTCGCCGATGCCCTTCGCGCCGAGCGGGTTGCGCGGCGTGGGCGTCTCGGTGTTCACCGCCTCGAAGCTCGGCATCTCGGCCGCGCTCGGGATCGCGTAGTCCATGAGGTTCGCGGTGAGCGGGTTGCCGTCCTCGTCGTAGACGACCTGCTCGAAGAGCGCCTGCGCGACGCCCTGCGCGATGCCGCCGTGCTGCTGGCCCGTCGACGATCAGCGGGTTCAGGATGCGGCCGCAGTCGTCGACCGCGATGTGGCGGACGAGCTCCACCGCGCCGGTCTCGGTGTCGACCTCCACCACCGCGATGTGGGTGCCGAACGGGAACGTCGCCCCGTCCTGCTCGAAGTCGAGCGCGGCGAGCAGCGGATCGCCGTCGTCGGCTGCGGCGGTGGCGACCTCGCCCCACTCGATCGCCGGACGTCGGCACCCCGGCCACGCCGAGTCGGCCGTCGTCGGTGACCACGATGTCCTCGGGGGCGGCCTCGAGCAGCCGTGACGCGACCCGCGCGGGCGTGCTCCAACACCGCGTCGGCGGCCTGGTTGATCGCCGACCCGCCGAGCTGGAGCGAGCGGGACCCGCCGGTGCCACCGCCGCGCGGGATCAGTGCGGTGTCGGACTGCTCGTACGCGGATCCGGTCGAGCGGGATGCCGAGCTTGTCGGACACGATCATCGCGAACGACGTCGCGTGGCCCTGCCCGTGCGACGACGTGCCGGCGCGCACGGTCGCGCTGCCGTCGGCGTGCACCTCGACGAAGCCGTACTCGGTGGCGGTCCCGCCGCCGGTGACCTCGACGTACGACGCGACGCCGATGCCCAGCTGCATCCGGTCGCCGCGAGCACGCCGCTCGGCCTGCTCGGCGCGCAGCGCGGCGTAGTCGGCGACCCGGGCCGCCTCGTCGAGCGCGCAGCTCGTAGTCGCCGCAGTCGTAGTCCGCGCCGGTGAGCGTCACGAAGGGGAAGTCGTCGGGCTGGAGGAAGTTGCGCCGGCGCAGCTCCAGCGGGTCGATGCCGAGCTCGACCGACGCCATCTCCATGATGCGCTCGAGGAACGCGGCGGCCTCGGGCCGGCCCGCGCCGCGGTACGCGCCCATCGGCGTGGTGTTGGTGAGCGCGACCGCGACCTCGTAGGCGATCTTCGGCACGTGGTAGGTGCCCGTCGCCATCATGCGGGTGGTCGCGGCCGGGAGCATCCCGCCGAACCCGCCGTACGCGCCGCCGTCGCCCACGATCCGACAGCGCAGCCCCGTGATCTTCCCCTCGCGGGTGAAGCCCATCTCGATGTACTGGACCTAACTGGACACGCCATCGCGTTGACCGTACGGTCAGCGCGTACTACGGGCCCGCGGGAGTGCCGGGGCCAAGGGGGGTACACCGAAATGATGCGTCGTTCCACCCGCGTCCTCGCGGGTCTCATCGTCATCGCGGCGACCACCGCGCTGCTCGCGATCCCGGCCACCGCCGGCTCGCGACAGAGCGTTCGGTCAGCCCAGCAGGGCGTCACCAAGGACCAGATCGACGTGGTCCTGATCTATCCCGACATCGACGGCCTCAAGGCCAAGGGCATCGCCTCGCGCAGCTCGAACCAGGCCTTCGCCGACAAGTTCACCGCCTACGTCGACGCCTACGGCCCCATCAACGGCCGCAAGGTGAACGTCATCTCGATCCCGTGGGACCCGATCGACCCCACGTCGTTCGACAAGGTCTGCACCCAGGCCACGCAGGACAACAAGCCGCTCGTGGTGGTGAACGGCACCGGGTACGCCTCGTCGGCCTTCCCGTGCATCGCCATCGACAACAAGACGCCGTTCATGACCGGTGACGAGGTCTCGCAGACGTTGTACAAGCCGGCGGGCAAGAACCTGGTGACCATGCGCGAGCCCACCGAGGTCACCGCCGCCACCGCCGCCAGCATCTACAGCGCCGAGAAGATCATCCCGAAGACGGCCAAGATCGGCATCGTCTCCAACAACCAGCCCGAGCTCAAGGCCGCGGCCGACAAGTTCGAGGCCGACCTGAAGAAGAAGGGCTACGACATCGTCGGCAAGGTCGAGATCAACGGCCTGTCGTCGAACACCGGCACCATCTTCGGCGGCGCATCTGCGGCGGCGGACACCCTCAAGGCTGCGGGCGCCGACACCATCATCCAGGGGCAGTCGTTCCAGGCCATCAAGCCGTTCTTCACCCAGTCGGAGAAGATCGGGGCCACCTGGAAGTACTACGCCATGGACACCCAGGGCAACGGGTGCCGGCCGTCGGGTTCGGCCGCGGCCTCGCTGCCGAAGTCGGCTGACGGCATGCTCTGCGTCACGACGCTCGATTTCGTGACCAAGCCCGACCTCAGCGGGACCAAGAAGGACACCGCGGTCGAGGCGAAGTGCCGGGCAGGGTACGAGAAGGCCACCGGTCTGACGACCTACCCCGGGATGTACAGCGGCGGTGCCGTCATCAACGGCGTCACCTACGAGAACGACTTCCCGGACACCGAGTGCAACCTGACCAACGTCCTGTTGCCGGCGATCAAGAAGGCCGGCAAGGCCCTCACCTGGGACAAGGTGTACGCCAACATCCTCAACACCAAGAGCATCCCGGCGGCCCGCATGTCCGACGGGACGGGTGGCTTCGCCAAGAACAAGCTCTACTTCCCGAACAAGGCCCAGGTGGTCGAGCTCCACTACGCCGACAAGGACACGCCGAAGGACGCCACCACCGGCCTCTACAACGGGTGCACCGCGCCCGCGAGCTGCTGGGTGCCCAAGGTGTACGGCGCCAAGCAGTGGTTCCCGCTCCAGACCAGTTGAGCGGGTCGTCCGCCCGCCCCGGCGAGCGGTGAACACGAACTGACCGCGAGTCGGTGGGGGGCGCTCCGGCGCCCCCCACCCGCGTCCGTCGGGGGGGTGACTCGACTTTCGGCCTGCCCGCGTCATAGTTTGCGCGTTGCACGAAGCACCGTGCCCGTGCACATCTCTTTCGGGGGGAACATCCGAATGATCCGACGACGGACCCGCACTCGTGGGACGCGTGTTGCCGTGGCCTGTGCCACGGTGGCGCTGCTCGCCACGCTCTTTGCGCTCCCGGCCGGGGCGCACACGCGCCAGGCCTCCAGCGCGCAGCAAGGGGTGACCAAGGACCAGATCGACATGGTCCTGATCTACCCGGACATCGACGGCCTCAAGGCGAAGGGCATCGCCTCCCGCAGCTCGAACCAGGCCTTCGCCGACAAGTGGCAGACCTACGTCGACGCCTACGGCCCCATCAACGGCCGCAAGGTGAACGTGATCGCGATCCCGTGGGACCCGATCGACCCGACGTCGTTCGACAAGGTCTGCACCCAGGCCACGCAGGACAACAAGCCGTTCGTGGTGGTGAACGGCACCGGCTACCAGTCCTCGGCGATCCCGTGCATCGCGGTCGACAACAAGACGCCGTTCGTCATCGGTGACGAGGTGTCGCAGACGCTGCCAAGGCCGCGGGCAAGAACCTGGTCGACGATGCGTGAGCCGACCGAGGTCACCGCGGCGACCGCGGCCAACATCTACACCAAGCCAGAAGCTCATCCCGAAGACCGCGAAGATCGGGATCGTGTCCAACAACCAGCCCGAGATCAAGGCCGCGGCCGACAAGCTCGAAGCGGTGCTGAAGAAGAAGGGCTACAACGTCGTCGCCAAGCCCGAGATCAACGGCCTGTCGGCGAACACCGGCACCATCTTCGGGGCGCTTCCGCTGCCGCCGACACGTTGAAGGCTGCGGGCGCCGACACGGTGGTCCAGATGCAGTCCCTCACCTCGGTGAAGCCGTTCTTCACCCAGGCCGACAAGAACGGCTCCACCTTCAAGTACTATCGGCATGGACATCCAGGGCAACGGTTGCCGGACCTCGGCGTTCGGCCACGAAGTCGCTGCCGCAGTCGGCGGCCGGCATGCTCTGCGTCACCGCGGAGGACTTCGCGACGCTGCCCGACCTGAGCGGCGTCAAGAAGGACAACCCGACCGAGGCCAAGTGCCGGGCCGAGTACGAGAAGTTCACCGGCCTCACGACCACGCCGGGCATGTACAGCGGAGGTGACGTGATCAACGGCGTCACCTACGAGAACGACTTCCCGACCAACGAGTGCAACCTGGCGAACATCCTCCTGCCGGCGATGAAGAAGGCGGGCAAGGACCTCACCTGGGACAAGGTGTACGCCAACATCCAGAACACCAAGAGCCTGCAGACCGCGAAGCTGAGCGGCGGCACGGGCGGATTCTCGAAGACCAAGGGCTACTTCCCGACCAAGCTCGAGGTCGCCGAGCTCCACTACGCCGACAAGGACACGCCGAAGGACGCCACCACCGGCCTCTTCAACGGGTGCACCGTGCCCGCGAGCTGCTGGGTCCCGAAGGTGATCAACGGCACGCAGTGGTTCCCGATCCAGACGAACTGACGCTCTGACCCGGCGACCGCCGGAACGACGGGGACCCCGGTCTCCTGAGTGGGAGGCGCTTCGGCGCCTCCCACTCGCGTTTCGCTCCTCGCCACTCCGGCCACTCGGTTCCGGGTCATTGTGGTCGCTATGGCTGCGCGCCTACGCTGCCCGTACCACCGAATTCGCAAAGACCAGGGAGACCCCATGACCGAGCTCTCGATCCGGAACCTGCACCCGGACTTCGGCGCGGAGATCCGCGGGATCGAGCCGCGTCCGTCGCTCGACGCCGACACCGTCGCGCAGCTCCGCGCGGTGTTCGACGACCGTTCCGTGCTCGTGTTCCCCGAGCTCGACGCCGACGCCACGTTCCAGCGCTACCTGGTGTACGCGCTGCTCGGCCTCGAGCCGCCGGTCGAGACTCCCGAGCAGCAACTGCGGGTCCAGCACGTGTCGAACGTCCACGAGGACGGCGCGGCGCCCTACGGTCGACTGCTCTTCCACTGCGACAACATGTTCGCCCGGGCGCCCCAGCCGGCCATCTCCCTCTACGGCCTCAAGGTCGAGCAGCCCGCCGCGCCGACCAAGTTCGTCGCGATGGGTCCGGCCTGGGACCGTCTGCCCGAGTCGCTCAAGACGCGGCTGGAGGGTCTCGAGGCGCGCCACGGGTTCGACCACCGGTATCCCGAACCGCGGCGCCGACGAGGACGTCATCGACGCCTGGTTCGAGAATTCGCTCTCGATGGTGCGGCCGGTCGCCGTTCCGCCACCCGCGCACCGGGCGCACGCTGCTCTACGTCGCGCAGCAGTCCACGATCGAGATCATGGGTCTCTCCCCGGCCGAGAACGAGGAGCTCCTCGAGGAGCTCTTCACCCACCTCTACGCACCCGAGCACCAGCTCGTCCACGGATGGTTCCAGAACGACCTCGTCGTGTGGGACAACATCGCCGTGCAGCACGCCCGCGGGCCGGTCGCGCTCGACGGTCCCGAGCGGACGCTGCGCAAGATCACCGGTCCGATCAGCCTCGACCCCGACGAGCTCGAGGGTCTCGCCCCGGTGCACGAGAAGACCACCCGCATGTGACGTCACCTCCGGTCGGTTTCACCCCGACGGGAGGATGTGCGCGCACCTGCCGCACGCTCCAGGATCGTGAACGATCCCCGTCCGGGGACGACGATGTGAAGGGGTGGTTCACGTGGTGCTCGCGATGTCTGCTGCGGGATGGATCGGTGTCTTCGTCGGCGTGGTCATCTGGGTGGCCCTGGCCTTCTGGCCGGCGCGCGTCGCCGGACGCAAGGGCCACAGCTTCTTCGGGTACTTCATCCTCAGCCTGGTGTTCTTCCCGCTCGCGCTGATCATGGCGTACGTGGTGAAGGACCGGACCGCCGGCATCGCCACCGCCTGAGCGAGGAACAGCATGGGACTCAGGGACCGGATCCGCGGCGACGACGGCCCCGTCGGGCCGCCGGTACCAGATGCAGGAGAAGTTGCTGTCGATCGGCGACGACTACTGGATCGAGGACGACGCGGGCCAACGCGTGTTCAAGGTCGACGGCAAGGCCGTGCGGGTCCGCGACACGTTCGTGCTCGAGGACGCCTCGGGCAACGAGGTCGCGAAGATCCAGGAGCGCAAGCTCAGCGTGCGCGACACGATGACGATCGAGATGGACGGCACCAGCGCAACCGTGCACAAGGCCGTCGTCGGGATCCGTGACCGTTACAAGATCGACGTCGACGGCGGCGCCGACCTGAGCGCGCACGGCAACGTCGTCGACCACGAGTACACGATCGAGCGCGACGGCGACACGGTCGCCACCGTCTCGAAGAGCTGGTTCCGGGTGCGCGACACCTACGGCGTCGAGATCGGCGCGGGCCAGAACGACGCGCTCATCCTCGCGGTGACGGTCTGCATGGACGCGATGGCGCGCGGCTAGTCCCCGCCGACGGAGGCGGTCGGTCCACGTTGCCGATCGGTAGCCGTCTGGCTAGCGTCGCCCCCGGACCCGTGCCAGGGGAGAGGCGCCCGCCGTGACCGACATCCGGAGTCGTCGTGCCAACGAGCTGGCCGAGGCGCGCCGTTGGCTGATCCTCGGCGTGCTGTGCTTCAGCGTGCTGGTGATCGTGCTCGACAACACGATCCTCAACGTCGCGATCCCCACCATCGTCCGCGATCTCGGCGCGACGAACAGCCAGTTGCAGTGGATCGTCGACGCCTACATCCTCGCGCTGGCCGGCCTCCTGCTCACCGCCGGGAGCCTGGGCGACCGCTTCGGTCGCCGTGAGGCGCTGCTCGCCGGGATTCTTCGTGTTCGGCGCGGGCTCGCTGGCGTCCGCGTTCGCGGGAACGCCCGAGGTGCTCATCGCCACGCGCGCGATCACCGGCGTCGGCGCGGCGTTCATCATGCCGACGACGCTGTCGATCCTCACCAACGTGTTCCCGGCCGAGGAGCGCGGCCGCGCGATCGGCGTGTGGGCCGGCACTGCGGGAATCGCCGCGGTGCTCGGGCCGCTCACCGGCGGCTTCCTCGTCGAGCACTTCTTCTGGGGATCGATCTTCCTCGTGAACGTGCCCATCGCCGCGATGGGCGTGGTGGCCGCGCTGACGGTCATCCCCGACTCCAAGGATCCCGCGACGCCGCCGCTCGATCCGGTCGGCGCGTTGCTCTCGATCGTGGGCCTGGCGACGCTGCTCTACGGGATCATCGAGGCGCCCGAACGGGGTTGGACGGATCCGGTGACGCTCGGCGTGATCACGGCAGGTCTCGTCGTCATCGGCCTGTTCTTCCTCTGGGAGTGGCGCAGCCGTCACCCGATGCTCGACCTGAACTTCTTCCGCAACCCGCGGTTCTCCGCGGCGAGCGGCGCGATCGTGCTCGTGTACGGCGCGCTCATCGGCACGCAGTTCCTCATCACGCAGTACTTCCAGTTCGTGCTGGGGTACTCCGCGTTCGAGACCGGGCTCCTCTTCATCCCGCAGGCGCTGGCGATGCTCGTCCTCTCGCCGCTCAGCGCGCGCTTCGTCGAACGCTTCGGCACCAAGGTCGTCGTCGGCGGCGGACTCCTGATGTCGATGGTGGCCATGGCGTCGTTCGTGGTGATCGAACCCACCAGCCCGTACTTCCCCGACCTCGTGTGGCGTCTGGTGCTGATGTCGGCGGGGATGGCGGTGGCGATGGCGCCGGCCACCGAGTCGATCATGGGGTCGTTGCCGCTCGGCAAGGCCGGGGTCGGTTCCGCGGTGAACGACACCACGCGCCAACTCGGCGGCGCGCTCGGCATCGCGATCATCGGCAGCGTGCTCGCGTCGGTCTACGGGTCGCAGATGGGCGACTTCCTGCAGGGAACCTCGGTGCCGGCGGGCGCGAGCTCGGCCATCCGGCAGTCGGTCGGCAAGGCGCTCGCCGCGGGGGCGAGATCCCCGGCCTCGCGACGGCTGCGAAGTCGGCGTTCGTCGACGGGTTGCACGCCGGCATGATCGTGGGTGCGATCTCCGCGCTCGTCGGAGTGTTCGTCGCGTTCCGCTGGCTCCCCGCGCGGGCACCGGCGTCGCGCCAGCCGACGACCCGGGGGTCGACGCGATCCGTCTCGGCCTCGCCGCGCCCGACCCGATCGACGGCTGAGGCACGTCAGGCGGGGTTGCCGGCGTCGAGGCGGCGGGTCCACTGGAAGCCGAGCAGCGGTTCCGCCATCCGGTCCGCGTGCCCCGCGGTCACGTCGACGACGAAGCCGACGTGGTCGCCGAGGTCGACGCGGTCGAGCACCCGGCCCACGAAGGCGTCGAGTCCGTCGAGCACCGGGCAGCCATCGGGGCCCGCAGCCCAGCCGCACCGCGGCGAACTTGTCGGTCTCGAAGCCGGTCTCCTGGCCGAACAGACCGGCGAGGGCGTGGTCGTGGGCGGTGTCGTGGAGGATGTGCACCACCAGCGTGGGTGCCGAACTCGCGACGCGGTACGTCCGGTTCCGCTTCGACAGGCACACGAGGAAGTGCGTGGGATCGATGCTGCACTGGGTCGAGAACCCGACGAGGCATCCTGCGGTCTCGCCGTCGTGGGCGGTGGTGACGATCACCATCGGCGAATCGACCGCGGCGGCGAACGCCTCGAACTCGTCGACCGGATCTGTGGGCATGGACGCAGTGGTTGCCCACTCTCCGCGCGGCGAAACGCGTGGCGGTCGGGTTTCCGGTCGGGAGCACCGGGCAACCTCGCGCTGACGCCGATCGCATCCGATCGGAGCCTGATCGCGGAGGACAGGCATGGACGCGAACACCGACGACCTCAAGGGCCGGGTGAAGGAAGCCGCGGGCGACCTCACCGACAACGACGACCTCAAGCGTGAGGGCAAGGCCGACCGCGCCGGAGGCAAGGCGAAGGATGCGGTCGACAAGGTTGCCGACAAGGCGAAGGACCTCGTCGACGACGCCAAGGACAAGCTGCACCGCGACTGACCGGGTCGAAGAACCGGCCCGGAGCGTTTGTCACTCGATGCCGATGATGTCCTCGGGGAGGGGTTCCGACGCCACGTAGCCGCGCATGGTGTTGGCCGCGTCCCTGTCGTGGATCATCAACGCGGCGAGGGCGGACACCATGATCAGGCACGAACCGACGAAGAACGCGAAGTGGAACGCGTCGAGCGACGCGTTGCGATCTGGGTCGGTGGTCGTCGCACCCTCGGAGAAGTGGGTGGTCGCCTCGACCAGCACGGTGGCGAGCACCGCGACGCCCGAGCGACGCCGAGATCTGGCGCAGCGCGGCGAAGATCGCCGAGGCCCGCCCGGTGTCGGCCGGCTCGATGTTGGCGTAGGCCGCGGCCTGGAGCGGCACGAACACGAAGCCCGAGGGCGAGGCCGCGCCCGAACATGATGACGCGGATGGTCCAGCATGCTCGTGTCGAAGCCCACGACGATGAGGGCGAGGCTGACGATCGACATCGACGCGAGCCCGACGACGAGGAGCCGACGCGGGCCGACCGAGTGGTAGAGCCGTCCGCAGATCTGGCTGGTGAGCACCATGCCGAGCGCCTGGGGGAAGAGCACGAGGCCCGGACTCGATCGCGGTCATCCCGAGCAGACCCTGCAGGAACAGGGGAGTGAGGAACAGCAACCCCACGAAGCTCGAGAACGAGAGCATCGAGACGATGTTGGCCCGGCGGAACATCCGCTCCTTGAGGAGGCGCAGCGCGAGCATCGGCTCCTCGATGTGGGTCTCGACCCACACCAGTGCGCCGAAGGCGATCAGGCCCAGCGTGCCGGGGACCACCACCTCGGGCGAGGTCCAACCCTCCGACGGGCCCTTCGACAGCGCGAACAGGATCGCCGCGAGTCCACCGCCGGAGAGCAGGAAGCCGGCGACGTCGAAGCGGCCCGCGGCCGGCTCCCGGTGTTCGCGCAGCCCGAACACGCCGACGACGAAGCGTCGACGATGCCGACCGGCACGTTGAGGTAGAAGATCCACCGCCACGAGTGGTACGTGACGAGCCAGCCGCCGACCAGCGGGCCGAGCGCCGGCGCGAGCACGACCGGCATCATCAGCACCGTCGACGCCTTGGCCCGCTCGATCGGCGGGAACGCGCGGTAGAGCATCGCGGTGCCGACCGGCACCATCATCCCGCCGCCGAGCGCCCTGGAGGATCCGGAACACGGTGAGCTCGGTGAGCGATCCCGAGGCCCCGCACAGCGCGGAGGCGACGGTGAACATGGCCAGCGCGA
Source organism: uncultured Actinomycetes bacterium (assembly GCA_963782705.1). Taxonomy (GTDB): domain Bacteria; phylum Actinomycetota; class Acidimicrobiia; order IMCC26256; family DASPTH01; genus CAVRGQ01. Next base: position 16,640 of record CAWAKX010000028.1, read on the forward strand.
ACAGGAACACCCGCTTGGTGCCGAACCGGTCGCCGAACCAGCCCGACGCGGGGATGGAAACGGCCAGGGCGAGGAGGTAGCCGAGGACCACCCACTCGATCTGGTTCACCGACGCGTCGAAATCCTTGCTGAGCTGGGGAGCGCGACGTTGACGCTGCTCGTGTCGAGCAGGTCCATGAACACGCCCGCGACGAACACGCCCGCGACCAGCCACTTGTACTGGATCCGCACCATTCGCCGTGCTCCTGCGTGTGCCGCTGCCGGATGGGCACTCTCGCGCGCAGGAACGCGTGCGTGACCACGCCCGTTGCGTCCGTCCGGGGAGGTGAACGGCTCGTCTTGCCGATTTCCCGGGTCGTCGTTAGCGTGCGCATGGCTCGCACCGCGCCAGACGCAGCCGCCGTCGAGGAGGTCTCATGGGCAGCGACACCGAGGGGCTCATCGCCGTTCCCTACATGACCCTGGGCGAGTACGCGGAGAAGTACCGCGAGAGCTTCCTCTTCGAGCGCCGTGACGGGATCCTGCAGATGGCGTTCCACACCCGCGGCGGGCCCGGTGGGGGCGACGGTGTGCACGGCGCCGCCGGCTCGTCGTACGACGCGTGGAACCGCGCCTGGCGCGACGTCGGCTCCGACCCCGAGAACACGGTGCTGATCCTCACCGGCACCGGCGACCGCTGGCTCAAGCCGCCGTCGATGGCCGACATCGTGCACTCGGGCGGGGGCACGCCGTCGGGACGGCGCGCCGGGCAGACCTATCTCGACGCGGTGAAGAACACCGAGAACTTCCTCTTCAACATCGACGTCCCCACGATCGGTGCGGTGAACGGACCCGCGCCCTTTCACTTCGCGACCGCCTTGCTGTGCGACATCACGCTCTGCACCGACGACACGGTGTTCCAGGAGTCGCACTGCGGCCTGGGCACCGCGCCGGGCGACGGTCTCGCATTCGTGCTGCAGGAGCTCATCGGCGTGAAGCGCGCCGCGTACTACCTGTACCGCAGCGCACCGATCACCGCGGCGGAGGCGCTCGATCTCGGTCTCGTCAACGAGGTGCTGCCGCGCGACGAGCTCTTGCCGAGAGCGTGGGAGATCGCGGTGGAGATCGCGGCGATGCCCCCGCTCGGCCGCCTGATGTCGAAGCAGGTGATCCGGCGGCGGTGGCTGAAGGTGCACGCCGACGAAGCCGCGTTCCAGATGGCCCACGAGATGTTCGGCGCGGTGGTCGAAGTGCCCGAGGGCACCGCGATGACCGGGCGGCACTGGAGTGGGGTCGAGCAGAAGTTCGAGCAGGCAGTGGCCGACGCCGCAACGGACCGAGATGACCAACGACCGAATGACCAGGGAGCACGCACGATGAGCCACGACCCGAACCGTCCGTACGTCCTGATCTCGTGCGACGCCCACGCGGGCGCCGGCATCCTCGACTACAAGCCGTACCTCGCGGAGCAGTTCCACGACGAGTTCGACGCGTGGGTCGCGACGTATCAGGAAGACGCATGGGGGAAGATCGACGAGGAGGTCAGCTGCGCCGACGACCCCAACGTGAAGCTCGGGATCTCGTCGTTCCTCTCCCCCTACAACTGGGAGAGCGACGCACGCGTCGCGCACATGAACGCCGACGGCATCGCCGCCGAGGTCGTGTTCCCCAACACGGTGCCGCCGTTCTACCCGCGGTCCATCATCAACGCGGGCGCCCCTGCCAACGCGGAGGAGTACCGGCTGCGGTGGGAGGGCGTGAAGGCCCACAACCGGTGGTTGGCCGACTTCTGCGCGCAGGCCCCGGGACGGCGCGCGGGCATGGCGCAGGTGTTCCTCTACGACGTCGACGACGCCGCGGCCGAGGTGCGCGCCGCGCGCGACTCCGGTCTGATGGGCGTGCTCATCCCGGCCGACCACTCCCAGAAGCTCGAGAACCTCTACGAGCGTCGGCTCGACCCCTTCTGGGCCGCGTGCACCGACGTCGACCTGCCGGTGAGCCGTCACGCGGTGTTCGTCGGCCCGCCCGAGACCGAGGAGACCGGCCCCGCCACCGATGCGGTGGGCACCTACGAGATCACCGGCTTCTTCCGCCGGGGTCTCGCCCACCTCGTGCTCGGCGGCGTGTTCGAGCGTTTCCCCGACCTGAAGTTCCTCTTCACCGAGACCAACACCTCGTGGGTGCTCGAGGAGCTGCAGATGCTCGAGATCTACTGCGCCATGGGCCACCAGAGCGGAACCCCGCTGCACGCGATGATGCACCGCGCGGTGGACGACCTGTCCATGACCCCGACGGAGTACTACGAGCGCAACGTCTGGATCGGCGCGTCGATCTCGTCTCGCAGCGACATCGCCAACCGCCACCAATTGGGCGTCGACCATGTGCTGTGGGGGTCCGACTACCCCCACCACGAGGGCAGCTTCCCCCACTCGCGGGTCGCGATGCGGTGGCTCTTCGAGGGCGTCCCCGAGCCCGAGGTGCGGGCCATGACCTCGCTCAACGCGGCGAAGGTCTACGGCTTCGACCTCGACTACCTGCAGGGCCTCGCCGACGAGATCGGCCCGACGCCCCGAGGAGGTCGCCACCCCGCTGTCGGCGGACGACGTGCCCGCCACGAGCATGTGCACGGCGGTCCTGGAGGCCATCGGCGGCGTCGCCCGCGCCGGGGTGTAGGCGCGCCCCCCGAGGGGGGTATACGATCGGCTACTACCGCGATCGCGCCTGCAGCGCCGGACGAGCCGGCGAGCTTTCGACTGGGGGATCCACATGAGTGACCGGCTGATCTTCGTCTCGTGCGACTCGCACGCGGGCGTGCCCAAGGAGCTGTGGTCGGAGTACCTCGACCCGAAGTTCCACGAGCACCTGACGAAGCTCAAGGTCGACACCGAGATCTACCCGACCGCGATCTTCATGCTCGGCGCCAAGAGCAAGAGCACGTCGCTGCCCGAGGTGCAGCGAGGCGCACAGCGAAGGCTGGCATGGCCTCTACGACGCGGGCCTGCGGCTCGCCGACATGGACCGTGAAGGTGTGGCGGCGGAGTTCATCTACCACGGCGACTTCCGACTCGGCGACCTCTTCCACAACAACACCAACGACCGGTACCCGGTCGAGGCGTGGGAGGCCGGCGCCCGCGCGTGGAACCACTGGAACTCCGACAACTTCGACTTCGCCAAGGACCGCTTCCTCATCTGCGGCGCCATCGGGCCGTGCGTCGACATGGACCGCACGGTGGCCGACCTCGAGTGGAACGCCGACCACAAGTTCGTGGCCACCTACGCGCCCGGGTACATGACCCATCCCGACATGCCGCCGCTCTACGACGCGTACTGGGAGCCGTTCTGGCGTACGTGTGAGGAGCGCAATCTCTCGCTCGTGCTCCACGCGGGCTACGGCTGGGAGCACGGTCACGCGTTCCCGGCGCTCAAGCAGATCTACGACGACGTCTCCACCGCCGCGGGCAGCACCGACCGGGCCAAGATGCTCGAGCACGCCGACGCGGTGCAGCCGTCGTCGGCTGCGTTCTTCACCGAGTTCTCCTCGAGCGTGCGGCCCCGCCGTGCGCTCGCCCAGCTGCTGATGAGCGGGGTGTTCGATCGGTACCCGAACCTGAAGGTGATGCTCACCGAGGTGCGGGCCGACTGGATTCCCGAGACGCTCGCCCACTTCGACGCCGCCTACGAGGCGCACCGGGGCGATGTTCCGGCGAAGAAGAAGCCGAGCGAGTACTGGCCCACGAACTGCATGGCCGGCGCGTCGTTCATCCACAAGGCCGAGGTCGAGATGCGTCACGAGATCGGCGTGGAGACCATCACGTTCGGGCGCGACTACCCGCACCCGGAGGGCACCTGGCCCCACACCAAGCAGTGGTTGCAGGACGCGTTCCACGGTGTGCCGGAGGACGAGCTGCGCCTGATGCTGGGTGAGAACGCGATCCGCTTCTTCGGCCTCGACCGCGCTCGGCTCGAGCGAGTACGCGCGAGCGCATCGGCTTCTCCGTGTCCGACGTGCTCGGCACCCACGAGGTGGCGCCCGAGGTGCTCGACAGCTTCGCCCTGCGCGGCGGCTACCTCAAGCCGGCCGAACGCGACGCCCGCATCGGCGAGGTCGACGAGATGCTGCAGGCGGACCTGCAGGCGGTCGGCGGCGCCTGATCGCGTCCCGCGACGCGACAACCACACCGCGTGCAACGACGCGGCGGGCCCCGGCTCCGCCGCGTCGGCGCGTGCGTAGACTCCGCGCATGGGTATCCGCCTGAGCGACGACGAGGCGTGGGCGGTCGTCGCCGCCGCGCACACCGGGATCCTCACCACGCTGCCGCGCCGACGGGTCGCCGGTCACGCTGCCCATGTGGTTCGTGGCCGACGACCACACCGTGGTGTTCACCACCTTCGAGAGCACCAAGAAGCTCGGGCGCATCCGGCGTGACCCTCGCGCGTCGTTCCTGGTGGAGTCGGGCGAGCGCTGGGCCGAGCTGTCCGCGGTCCATCTCAGCGGCACCATCGAGGCCGTCGAGGACCCAGCCGAGGTGGCCCGGCTCGACGCACTGCTCGACGAGAAGTACGCAGCGTTCCGCACCACGCGGTCCACGATGCCGGCGAGACACCGCGAAGCACTACAGCGGCAAGCGGGTTCTGCGGCTCGTCCCCGCGGGCCGGATCCTCACCTGGGACAACAGCCGTCTCGCGGTGAAGGACGCCTGAGCAAGCCCCCGCCGCGGCTGATGCCGCTCAGCCGATCGTGAGGTCGCTGGGGACGCGCCCGAGCACGGTGATGCCGCGGTCGAGGTTGAGCGTCGCGCCGTTGAAGCCCGCCCCCGCGTCGGAGACGAGGAACGCGACCGCCTCCGCGACTTCGAGCGAGCTCGGCGGCCGTCCGCCGGTCGGCGTCGCGGATCACGCCGCCGATCCGCTCGTCGTCGAGGAACGGCCGGGTGGCGTTGGTCTCGATGAACCCGAGGACCAGGGTGTTCGAGCGGATGCCGGCGTCGGCGTAGTCGACGGCCACCTGGCGGGCGAGCCCGCTCACCGCGGCCTTGCTCGTGGAGTAGCTCGGCTCGCGGCGCCGGGGCATGAAGCTCTCCATCGACGACATGGTCACGAACGACCCGCCCGCGGCACCCATGGCCGGGATCCCGTACTTGAACATCCAGAACACGCTGTACACGTTGGCCCGCATGAAGTAGTCGAAGTCGTCGGTCGACAGGTCCACCACGGGTGGTCGCGGGTGTCGATGTCGGTGGCCGCCGCGTTGCTGACCACGGCCGCCGGCGCACCGAGGCGTTCCTGCACCTCCGCGAACAGCGACTCGACGTCCGCCTCCAGCGACAGGTCGCGGCGCATGAACACCGCCTCGTTGCCGGCCGCGGTGATCGCGGCGACGGTCTTCTCGCCGCGGTCCACGTTGCGCCCGACGACGGCGACGCGCGCGCCGAGCGACGGCGAGGTGGGTCGCGGTGACCTTGCCGATCCCGCGCGTCGCGCCGGTGACGACGACCACTCGACCTGCCAGTGACATGGATGCTCCTTCAGTGGGCGGCGGGGCCGACCGGGGTGTGGATGCTGTCGAACCCGAGACGGTCGGCCGCGGCGGCCAGCGCGCCGAGCGAGGCTTCGAGGTCGAACGGGAGGCGCAGGCGCGCCTGCAGGGTGAGGGTGATGATCGGCATGTCGTGCTCGTCGCACTGACCCGACCGCGCCCATCACCTGGTGGGTGATGCGCAGCACGCGCGCGCACGATGTCGAGCGCCGCCCAGCGGAACGCGAGCGCGTCGACCAGCGCGGCGTCGGGCGTGGCGTACACGCGGTGCATCGTGGAGAGGCCGAGCTCGTAGAGGGCCTGGAGCTCGGAGCAGGCGTCGGCGAGCGGGAAGGCCACGCCCTGGTACTTCGAGATCGGGCGAGCCGAACTGCACCCGCTCGGTGGCGTACACCGTGGCGAGATCGAGCGCCTGCTCGGCCGCGCCGAGCAGGTACCAGGCCGGCAGCGCGTGGAGCAGCAGCGGCCTCCACCGGCGGTGAGCGGCTCGTCGTCGCCTTCGACGACGGGCGCGTCGAGGTTCACGAACGGCCCGACCTTCGAGCCGATGCGCGCGCCGACGGGCCGCGACCGCGCGCACCGCGCCGTCGGCGGTCGACCGCGTCGCCAGGCGGCGAAGAGGTCGCCGTGCTCGAAGCGCCCGTGGGGGAGAGCGCGACCAGCGGCGCGCCCGCCGGCACGGCGCAGCAGCATCGCCTCGACCGGCACCGGCAGCACCGCGTGACCCGCGCCCCGGCAGACCTCGGCGGCGGCCAGGCCCTCGAAGTGCCCGTCGCGCGGGTCGAGCTCGCCGATGATCCCGTCGAGGTCGTCGCGCAGCGGCTCCCGGACGCGCGGGGTCGATGATCGCGCGCCGGGCCGCATCGACCCCGCCGTGCGCGGCCGCGAGCTTGTCGATGCTGGCGCGCACCTCGTCGACGTCGTCGGTGACCCGGATGCGCTCGCCCGCGAACATCGCGCGCGACAGACCGCGCTGGAGCATCTCGGTGGTGCCGGACGCGATCGGGCCCGCCTGCATGTAGCGCCAGAAGAACTCGCCGGCGCCGTCGAGCGCGGCGTCGTCGGTGTAGCGGTTCTCGAAGAAGTGGTCGCCGAGCGCCTCGGCGAGCGTGTCGGCGACGAGCAGGTTCGAGCGCGTGGTGATCATGCGGGCCGCGCTCACGACGAAGTCGTGCGATCCGCCGTCGCGCTGGAACCACAGCGCGCGCCGGCACATGAGCCGGGCCATGCGGTTGCGCACCCGCGCGGTGAGCCAACGACTCGCCGGCAGCGCGTCGCGGAACCGCGTCGTCGGCGAGCGCGTCGGCGAGGAGGCGGTCGTCGCGCGCGTACCGCGCGATGCCGACCCGTTCGTTCGACAGCGCGTCGCGGATGACCTGCCACCCGTCGCCGAGGTTGCCGAGCACCTCGGACCGGTCGACCCACACGTCGTCGAGGAACACCTCGCAGAGGTGGTGGGGGCCGGGGAGCCCGTCGAGGCCGCGGACGGTGACGCCCTCGCGGTCCATCGGGCAGCAGGAAGACGGTGACGCCGGCGTGGCGGCTCGCGCCGTCGCCCACGCCCTCGACCCGCGCGAGCAGGTAGCACCACTTGGCCCACAGCGCCCACGACGTCCACATCTTCTGGCCGCTGATGCGGAAGCCGTCGCCGTCGGGCACCGCCTTCGTCTTCATGTTGGCGAGGTCGGAGCCGGCGTCGGGCTCGCTGAAGCCCTGGCACCACCAGCCCTGGCCCGACGGCGATGAGCGGGAGGTGCAGCGCCTTCTGCTCCTCGGTGCCGTAGTCGAGGATCGACGGGCCGATCCAGTTCGGTCCGTAGTACTGGCCGCCGCGCGGCTCGAAGTTCGCCCACATCTCCTCGCGGATCACGATCGACGAGGCGAGGTCGAGGTCCTGCCCGCCGTACGCCGCGGGCCAGTTCGGGACCAGCAGGCCCTCGGCGGCGAGCACCTCGCAGAACCGGTTGCTGATCTCGAAGTCGGCGGGGTCGTCGGTGAAGGGGCCGAGCCAGGGCTGGGGGAGGTGCTCGGCCATGAGCGCCCGGAGCCGGGCGCGCAGCGCGCGCGACGCCGCGGGGTCCTCGTGGACGAACGCGTCGGACTGGTCGGTCACGGATCGTGGTCCTCGTCGGGCGGCGGCGGGATCGGGGCCGCGGGCTGGGGCGGCACGATTCCAGCACGTCGGTCGGCCGATCCGCGGCGGGGTGACCGACTGCGGCGGGCAGGCTAGGGTGCGCGCCGATACCGGAACAACTCTTTGGTCCGGTTGGGTTCCGGGTCGTCCCGGTTCGAGCCGCTCAGGAGGTCGTCCATGACCAGGCCCGCTGGTGCCCCGTCCCGTTCCGCCGCGCTGCGCGCCGAGCTCGGTCACCCCGTGATCGACAGCGACGGCCACCTCGTCGAGATCATGGCCGTGTTCCTGCAGTACGTGCACGACGCCGGGCACGGCACGCTGCTCGAGAACACCCTGCGGCGCACGCGCTCGATCGAGGACCTCACCCTGGCCGAGCGGCGCGAGGGCGGGCATCTGCCCGAACTCGTGGCACGTGCCGTCGAACACCGAGTACTACGCGACCGTCACGTCGCCGAAGCGGTACTACGAGCGCATGGACGAGGCCGGCATCGACTTCATGGTGCTGCACCCGACCGCCGGCAACGGGATCCTCTCGACGCCCGACGACGAGGCGCGCGTCACGCTCTGCCGTCTCTACAACGAGTGGGTCATGGAGATGTACCGGCCGTACCTCGACCGGTTCGCGCCCACGTTGCTCGTCCCCATGCACACGCCCGAGGAGGCGGTCGCCGCGCTCGAGCACAACCACGCGCTCGGGGGCAAGGTCGGGATGATGACGAGCCACGTGCACCGTCCGCACCCGGGTGAGGAGTGGCCGCCGAACGACCCGCTCGCGTCGGTGCGCATCGACCAGTGGGAGACCCACGGTTGGAACGACACCTACGGCATCGACAGCCTCTACGACTACGACCCGGTGTGGGCCAAGGCGGTGGAGCTGCGCATGCCGCTCGTCGCGCACACCGCGGGCATCGGCACCAGCGACCGCGCGTCGATCTCCAACTTCGTGTTCAACCAGGTGGGCCACTTCGCCGCGTCGGGGAGCGCGCTGGCGAAGTCGTTGTTCCTCGGCGGCGTCACCGACCGCTTCCCCGACCTGCGCGTCGCGCTCCAGGAGGGCGGCGCGGCGATCGGCGTGCAGACCTACGTGAGCCTGGTCGCCAACTGGCAGAAGCGCGGCGGCCAGGCGATCGCCAACCTGAACCCCGAGCTGCTCGACAAGGACCGGCTCGTGGAGCTGCTCGTCGCCGACGACCCGCGGCTCGCGGCGTTCACGCCCCAGCAGCTCACCGGCCAGATCGGGGGCGGGATGACGCGCGTGCGTGACGACTACGTGGCCGCCAACATCACCAGCGTGCAGGACATCCACGATCGGTTCATCACGCCGTTCGCGTGGGGCTGCGAGGCCGACGACCCGCTGGTGGGCGTGGCGTTCGATCCGCGTGTCACCCCCGACGGGTCGTTGGTGCGGGCGTTCTTCGCGTCCGACCTCGGCCACTGGGACGTCCCCGACTTCGACGAGCCGCTCGAGGAGGCGTTCGAACTGGTGGAGAAGGGGATCCTCGACGCCGGGAACATGAGGGACTTCGTGTTCGCCAACGCGGTGCGCTTCTACTCGGCCATGAACCCCGACTTCTTCGTCGGCACGTCGGTCGAGCACGAAGCCGCCGCGCTCCTCGCGGAGTGACGGTGTCGGCGCGGGCGGCACGGACGAACGGGGAAGCGGCGGGGGACACCCGCGCTCCAGTCGTCGAAGCGTCCGCGGCGCGACGAGATCCTCGACCTCGCGTCGCAGCTCGTCGCGTCGTCGGGGCTCGCGACGTCGGTGAAGGACATCGCCGACGCGTGCGGGATCCTGCCGGGCAGCCTCTACCACCACTTCGAGTCGAAGGAAGCGATCCTCATCGAGCTGGTGCGGCGCTACCAGGACGACCTCGAGCGCGTCGCCGACGAGGCGCTCGACGTGCCGGCCACGCCCGCCGACCGTGACGCCCACTCGATCGACGAGCGGGTCGTCAAGCTGGGGGAGGCGATCGCGCAGTGCGCGGTGCGCCACCGGGCCGCGTTGCTCGTGACCCTCTACGAGCCGCCGGTCGACGCCGGCGCCGAGCTCGCGCGCCTGGCCCGCCGCACGCCGACGGCGATCCGCCACGCGATGACCGAGATCCTGCGCCAGGGTCGCGCCGCGGGGGTCGTGCGCACCGGGCTCGACCTCGACCTCGTCGCCGACCGGCTGTGCCAGAGCATGCTCCACCATGGCGTGGGCGACTCCTACCGCGTCCCCGGTGGCGACCGCACCCCGGCGCTCCGGTGTCGCATCGCGCTCGACGGGCTGGCGACCGCGGCGCCCGATGTCGCCACCCTCGACGCGGTCCGACGCGCGCCAGGTGGCGGCCGACGTGGTGGACGAGTGGGAGGACGACGCCGACGACGACCGCCACGCGCAGATCCGTCGCGCGGCGCGCGCCGAGTTCGCGCGGCGCGGCTACGACGTCACCACGATGCGCGACGTCGCCGCCGCGGCCGGGCTCGGGGTGGGGACCGTCTACCGGACGTACGCATCGAAGGACGATCTCCTGCTCGCGGTGATGGCGTCGTACACGGAGAAGTGGCGCACGGGATGGAACGCGGTGCTCGACGCCGCGTCGTCACCGGTCGAGAAGCTCGACGCCCTGGCCTGGGTGAACGTGCACCTGATGGACCGCTTCGCCGACGAGTTCGCCATCCAGCTCGGGTGGTTGCGCCAGTCGCCGCCGGTGGTGCGCAAGCTCGGGTCCACCGACGCCCAGCGGCGGGCGATCCGCGAACTGCTCACGGCGGGGGTGGCAGCGGGGCGAGCTGCGCATGGAGCACGGTCCGGTCGCGCCTCTACGTGCGGTGCGTGTACGAGGCGTTGTGGACGCCCGAGAACATCGTGCGGGCCGCGGGGGTCGCTGGCGCCCACGCGCTGGCCCGCGAGATGCTGCTCGCCGGGGTGCACGAGCGCCCGCGGGTGGTATAGGTTCCTGGAACAACTATTTGGTCCGCTCGCGCTCGGCCCGTCCGGCGGAAGGGTCCGGACGACGGAGCGACGGAGAAGAGGTCGGTCATGACGCACGGGACGAAGTCGGCGGCGGATCTGCGGGCGCAGCTCGGGTACCCGGTGCTCGACGGCGACGGTCACATCGTCGAGATCATGGCGGTGTTCCTCGACTACGTCGCCGAGCGTGGCCACTCCGACCTGCTCCAGGGCATGTTCGGCAAGCGCCGGCCCATCGAGGACATCCCGCTCGACGAGCGGCGCGCCGGTGGCATCTGCCCCCACTCGTGGCACACGCCCTCGACCACCGAGTACTACGCGACGGTCACGTCGCCGAAGCGCTACTACGAGCGCCTCGACGAGGCCGGCATCGACTTCATGGTGCTGTACCCGACCGCGGGGATCTCCTTCTCGCAGATCCACGGCGAGGAGCAGCGGGTCACCATGTGCCGCCTCTACAACGAGTGGGCGGCCGAGATGTACCAGGACTACGGCGACCGCTTCGCCCGCGCCGCGATCATCCCGATGCACACCCCCGACGAGGCCATCGCCGCGCTCGAGCACGCGAAGAGCGTCGGCGCCAAGGTCGGCATGATCGCCAGCCACGTGCACCGGCCCAACGTCGGTGAGACCTGGCCGCCCGACGACGAGTGGTCGGGCATCCGGATCCCCGAATGGGAGACCAAGGGCTGGATCGACAGCTTCGGGATCGACAGCCCCTACGACTACGACCCGGTGTGGGCCAAGGCCATCGAGTTGCAGATCCCGCTCGCCGCGCACACCGCGGGGATGGGCTCGAGCGACCGGGCGTCGGTCTCCAACTTCAACTTCAACCAGATCGGCCACTTCGCCGCGGCCGGTCACGCGCTGGCCAAGGCGCTGTTCTTCGGCGGCGTCACCTACCGATTCCCCGACCTGCGCGTCGCGCTGCTCGAGGGTGGCGTCGCGGTCGGCGTGCAGACCTACGTGAGCCTGGTGGGGAACTGGGAGAAGCGCGGCGCCAAGGCGCTCGCCGCGCTCGACCCGGAGAACATCGACAAGGACCTCCTCGTGCAGATGCTCGTGGAGAACGACCCCCGCCTCGCGAAGTTCGAGGCCCGGGCGCTCACCGGCCAGACCGGGTCGGGGATGACCCGCCCGGTCGACGACTTCGCCGCCGCGGACATCGACAGCGTGCAGGACCTCCACGACCGGTTCGTGGTGCCCTTCGCCTGGGGCTGCGAGGCCGACGACCCGTTCGTGGGCGTGGGCTTCGACCCGCGCATCACGCCCGACGGCTCGATCCTCCCCGCGTTCTTCGCGTCGGACCTCGGTCACTGGGACGTGCCCGAGTTCGACGAGCCGCTCAAGGAGGCGTACGAGCTGGTGGAGAAGGGCCTGGTCGACGAGGCGCAGCTGCGCGAGTTCCTGTTCGTGAACCCGATGAAGTTCTACACGGGCATGAACCCGGACTTCTTCGCGGGCACGAGGATCGAGGCCGAGGTTGCCGCCGCGCCGGACGCTGACAGCCTGGTCGCGCACTCTGAGGTCGCCAGGGGGGAACATGGAACAGCTGAGGTTCGACGGACGGGTCGCGATCGTGACCGGCGGCGGCCGCGGCATCGGCCGCACGCACGCGTTGCTGCTGGCGGTCGCGGGGCGCCCAGGTCGTGGTCGCCGACTACGGCGGTGCGGTCGACGGCGTCGGGTTCGTCGAGCGGGCCGGCCGAGGAGGTCGCGGACGGAGATCCGCGCCGCGGGCGGCGAGGCGGTCGCCTGTTACGCGTCGGTGGCGGAGGAAGCGGGCGCGGCGGCGATCGTCGACACCGCGCTGTCGTCGTTCGGCCGGCTCGACATCCTCGTCAACAACGCGGGGATCAGCGACAAGCACCTGTTCGGCGACCTCACCAACGAACAGTTCCGGCGCATGGTCGACGTGCACTTCTTCGGCACGCTCTACGTCACCAAGGCGGCCTGGCCGCACATGGTGGAGGCCGGGTACGGACGCATCGTCAACACGATGTCGGAAGGTGCGCTCGGCGCCGAGAAGTTCCTCTCGAGCTACGGCGCGGGCAAGGCGGCCACGTGGTCGCTCACCCGGACCCTCGGCAACGAAGGCTGGGACTTCGGCATCCGCGTCAACGCGGTCGCGCCCGCGGGCGCGCACGCGCCTCGCCGACGACGGCGCCGGTGTGATCACCGACCCCAAGATCCTGGAGCTGCGCAACCAGGTGATGGAGCGCATGGACCCCGAACTGGTCTCGGTCACCATGGCGCTACCTCGCCCACGAGTCGTGCGAGCTGCGGGGTGAGGTGCTTCATCTCCGGAGGCGGCGACGTCATGCGCCTCGCGCCCGTCGATGACGACGGGGATCAGCAAGGGCAAGGACCTCACCGTCGAGGACATCGCCGAGAACATCGCGACGATCCTCGACCCGCAGGACGCCCGCATCCTCCCCGTCGGCGAATTCCTCAGGTAGATCGAAGCGACCGGAACAGGAGCACACATGACAGGGCGTCTCGACGGCAAGATCGCGATCGTCACCGGGGCGGGGACGAAGCTCCCGGGCATCGGCATCGGCTGCGCCATCGCGCAGACCCTCGCCCGCGACGGCGCGACCGTGGTGATCGCCGATCGCGACCGGGAGAACGCCGACGCGACGCTGCAGCTCGTGGAGGAGCAGGGTGGCACCGGCGCGGTCGTCATCGCCGACGTGTCGGTGGAGGACGACTGCGCGAACCTCGTGCGCAGCACCGTCGAGCAGTTCGGCGGCCTCGACATCCTCGTGAACAACGCCGGGATCAGCATCCACGAGCCGGTCACCCACACCACCCAGGAGCTCTTCGACCGGATCATCGGCGTGAACCTGCGTGGCGCGTTCATGTGCTGCAAGTACGGGATCCCCGAGCTGATCGCACGCGGCGGCGGTTCGGTCGTGAACATCGGCTCGATCGCCGCGTTGCGCGACACCGGCGGTTCGCACCCGGCGTACGCGGCGTCCAAGGGCGGGGTGCACTCGATGACCATCGACATCGCCGGTGAGTACGGGCGCGACAACGTGCGGGTCAACGCGGTGCTCCCGGGCATGATCCAGAGCCCGATCCAGGAGTCGGTCGGCAACGGTCCGGTGCCGGAGGAGATCCGGCAGCGCATGAACATGCTCGGTCGGATGGGCACCGTGTGGGACATCGCCAACGCGGTGTGGATCCTGTGCCTGCCCGGAGGCGAGCTACATCACCGGTCACATCCTCCCCATCGACGGCGGCGCGACCGTCGCCCTGCCGCCCACGTGGACCCGGCCCGATCGGCCCGGCAAGCGCTGACGCCGACCGGCCGATGACGACGTTCGGTCTGCGGTTCGACCTGCGCCGCGCGCCGTTCTCGCCCGTCTCCGAAGCGGAGCTGTACCGGGAGTCCGTCGAGATGGCGCGCTGGGCCGACACGCGCGGCTGTACGTCGATCTCGGTCTCGGAGCACCACGGCGTCGACTTCGTGTCGGCCCCGGTCGCGCTCGCGGGTGCGCTGCTCGGCGCGACGACGACCGCGCGCGTCGAGGTGTCGGCGCTGCTGATCACGTTGCACGACCCGGTGCGCCTCGCGGAGTCGATCGCCACGCTCGACCTGGTGAGCGGTGGTCGCTTCTCGATCGTCGCCGGGCCTGGGCTACCGCGGTGCGGAGTTCGCGATGGCGGGGTCGACCGCTCGACTCGCGGCCGCCTCGCCGACGAGTACCTCGACGTGCTGCTGCGCGCCTTCACGGGCGACGAGTTCGAGTGGCGGGGCCGGCGCGTCCGGGTCACGCCGGTGCCGGCGTCGCCGGCCGCGGCGCTGGTGGCGGTCGGTGGCGGCACGCGCGCGTCGGCCGAGCGGGCGGCGCGGTTGCGGCTCCCGTTCGCGACCATGACCACCGATCCCGGCGGTGGGGGACGCCTACCGGGCCGCCTGCGCCGGGCTCGGGTACGAGGGGACGTTCCGCGCGCCGTCGGGCGCCGCGGTCGTGCACGTGGCCGCCGATCCCGACGCGGCGTGGGAGGTGCTCGCGCCGTACGCGGTCTACGAGGCGCAGTCGTTCGCGGCGTGGCAGGGGAGCCACTTCCGCGCGCCGGGCGCGCTCGACGACGTCACCGCCGAGCACCTGCGCGCGTCGGGCGCGTGGCGGGTGGTGACCCCCGAGCAGTGCGTGGCCCTCGCCCGCGAGGAGGGACCGGTGAAGCTGCACCCGCTCGTGGCCGGCATTCCGCTGCGAGCTCGGCTGGTCGAGCCTCGAGCTGTTCGTCGACCAGGTCGTGCCGACAGCTCGGCCCTGCGGCGAGCGCTGCGGTGCCCGAAGATGCCGCCACGCGGAGCCGTCACGAGGTCGCTGCCGAGGCCGACCCCGAATACGCGTCGATCATCGCGGCGATCGCCGCGCTGCACGATTCGTCGGGCGGGCACGACGCGCCCGACGCCCTCACGCTGCGTGCCGAGATCGACGCCGGCGTGGTGATCCTGGCCGACGTGTTCCCCACGCCCGACGGCCTGGAGGAGGAGACGTACACGGTCGAGGTCGACGACGGCACGGCGATCACCTTGCTCTGGTGCGCGCCCACCGACGGCGCGGCCACGGACGGGGTGCCCGGTCCCGCAGTCGTGTACCTCCACGGCGGCGGGATGATCTGCGGGAGCGCAGAGCTCTTCGCTCCCGTGATGCGCCGACACGTGAAGGCCACCGGGGTGCCGTTCCTCTCGGTCGACTACCGCCTCGCCCCCGAGTTCCCGCATCCCGTCCCCGTGGAGGACTGCTTCGCCGGGCTGCGCTGGCTGCACGAGCACGCCGACGAGCTCGGGGTCGACCCCGCTCGGATCGCGGTGATGGGGGAGAGCGCCGGCGGCGGTCTCGCCGCGGGCGTCGCGCTCCTCGCGCGAGATCGCCGGATGCCCCTCGCACATCAGATCCTGGTGTTCCCGATGCTCGACGACCGCAACACCGTGCCCGATCCGGAATTGGCGCCGTTCTGCGCGTCGTGGTCGTACGAGAGCAACGCCGTCGGGTGGAAGGCGCTGCTCGGTGACCGGTGCGGCGAACCCGACGTGCCGGCGACGGCGGCTCCGGCACGGGCCGTGGACCTCGGCGGCCTGGCGCCGGCCTACCTCGACGTCGGCACGCTCGACATCTTCCGTGACGAAAACGTGGACTACGCGTGTCGACTCGGCCGCGCCGGAGTCGCCGTCGAACTGCACGTGCACGCCGGGGTACCCCACGGCTACGACCTGATGGCGCCGGACTCGGTGGTCGCCCGGCGCGCCACCGCGGATCGCCGCCGGGTGATCCAGTCGCTCTGAGCGTCGCGCACCGGCCTTCGCTCGCGCTGGTCCTGACGGAGCGACGCAGTGCGTTGTCGGGCAAGATGTGAGGGTTCGAATGCTCAGGGGGTGATGAGTTGCCGGCGGTGTGGCGCCACAGAGTTGCGGTGTCCGTGTCGACGTTGGCGTGCGTGGCGGCGCTGGTGTGGACCTCTGCTGCGCACGGCGCAACGAGCACGGTCACGCTTCGGTTGAACGATGTGCAGGTCGTGGGTACGCACAACAGCTAGACCAGGTCGACGGTCTACTACTCGCTGCGTGCACCCGAGCGGTCGACCTGCTGGTCGCAGCCAAACGCGTGTTGATCGTGTCGTTGAGCGATTCCCAGGAGCTGCTGGCCGGGTTACGAGCGGCCGCGCCGTGACGGATCGCTCGCCGTCGGTCGGGTCGTTCTGTCCAGGGTGCGCGACGGAAGCCGCGTCGGGACGACTACGCGGACGGAGGCGAACCTGGAAGGCGGATCTGGTCGCGGGGCTGACGGTCGGCGTCGTCGCGCTGCCGTTGGCGCTCGGGTTCGGCATCGCGTCAGGTCTCGGTGCACAGGCCGGTCTCGTGACCGCGATCGTCGCGGGTCTCGTGGCCGCGGTGTTCGGGGGTTCGAGTGTGCAGGTGTCAGGGCCGACGGGCGCGATGGCCGTGGTGCTGGTGCCGGTCGTCGCGCGTTTCGGCGCGAGCGCGGTGGTGGTCGTGGGTCTGGTCGCCGGGGTGTTGGTCGTGATCGCGGCGTTCGCGGGAGTCGGCCGCTACCTCGCTTTCATCCCGTGGCCCGTGGTCGAGGGATTCACCATCGGTATCGCGGTGATCATCTTCCTGCAGCAGGTGCCCACCGCGCTCGGGGTACCGAAACCGGCAGGGCAGAACACGGCGGTGGTCGCGTTCCGCGCCGTCGGCGATGCCCTGGGCGGCGCGGGCAACGGGTCATCGCTGCTCCTGGTGGTGATCGTCGCGTGGTGATGATCGGCACCGCCCGGCTGCATCGGGCGATTCCCGGATCGTTGCTCGCGGTGATCGTCGCCACCGCCGTCGCGGGCGTCGCAGGTATGACGGTGCCGAAGCATCGGGACGCTCCCCAGCGCCTGCCCGTACCGGCGTTCCCCAGCATCTCCCTGGCGCGGGTCAGCGATCTCTTCTCGGCTGCGTTGGCCGTCGCGCTGCTCGCCGGGCTGGAGAGCCTGCTCTCCGCGAAGGTCGCCGACGGTATGAGCGACGCGCCACCGCACAACCCCGATCGCGAACTGTTCGGGCAAGGCCTCGCCAACCTCGTCGTGCCGATGTTCGGGGGGATGCCCGCCACCGGTGCCATTGCCCGGACCGCGGTGAACGTGCGCTCCGGCGGCCGCACCCGCCTCGCCGCGATCACCCACGCGCTCGTGCTGATCGCCGTCGTCTACCTCGGCGGATCGCTCGTCGGCCGCATCCCCCTCGCCGCGCTCGCCGGCGTGCTCATGGTGACCGCGGTGCGCATGGTCGACCTGCACGGTGTGCGGATGGTGCTGCGCTCCACCCGAGGCGACGCGGCCGTCCTCCTCCTCACCGCCGTCGCCACCATTGCGTTCGACCTCATCGTCGCGGTGGAGATCGGGGTCGCGGTGGCGGCGCTGCTCGCCCTCCGTGCGGTGGCCCGCAACGCACTCGCCGTCCCCGAAGGCGTCGCGGCGTCCGACGCCGTCACTCCCGACGACGAGGACGAACTGCTCAGCGAGCACATCCTCACCTACCGCCTCGACGGCGCCCTCTTCTTCGGCGCCGCGCAGCGGTTCCTCGCCGAGATCACTGCGGTACGCGGTGTGCGCGTCGTGATCCTGCGGCTGCCCCAGCTCCAGGTCCTCGACGCCACCGGCGCCCAGGCGCTGGGAGAGATCGTGCAGCAGCTCGAGGCGCGGGGAATCACCGTGCTCATCAAGGGGCCGCGGCCCCAGCACCTCAAGGTGCTCGAAGCAGTCGGAGTGCTCGGACACCTCGCGCACGAACGGCACCTCTTCGACAATCTCGACACCGCGGTCGAACACGCGCGTACACGTCGCACGCGCGGAGATCGACGCGGCGTAGACGGGCCCGCGCTGCTACGCGTCGCGCAGGTGTGCCTCGACAGCCTGCACCTTGGTGTGGAGCGCGTCGGAGACCCCCGGCCGGTAGTCGAGCTTGATCACCGCGCCGACACGCGGCGCGTCCTCGGCGATCTTCAGCACGCACGCCTTCACGAGCGCCATCACCTCGTCCCACTCGCCTTCGACGTTCGTGAACATCGCGTTGGTCTCGTTGGGCAGCCCACTCTCGCGGACGAGGCGAACCGCCTCGGCGACCGAGGCGCTGACGGACTCGCCGGAACCCACGGGCGTGATGGAGAAGGCAGCGATCATGCGGCGATCCTGGCACGCAGTCTCCGGGCTCCGCACCACCGGTGCCGCCGAGCGGCGCGTTCGCCGTCGCGCGTGCCAGGCTGCGCCCAGCCAGCCCCGACGAAGGAACTCCGTCGATGACCGCCAGCCCCTGACCCGACCGCACCGCTCGCCGGAGTGCGGGTGCTCGACCTCTCCCGCCTCTTCCCGGGCGCGTACTGCACCGCGCTGCTCGCCGACCACGGCGCCGATGTGGTGAAGCTCGAAGGCCCGGGCTACGGCGACGGCATGCGCTTCGTGGGCGAGGAGTTCCCGGCCGCGCACTGGCAGTTCAACCGGGGCAAGCGGTCGATGATCCTCAACCTCAAGAGCCCGGCCGCGCTCGACGTGCTGCGCCGGCTCGCGCGCGACGCCGACGTGATCGTCGAGTCGGGCAAGCCCGGATTCATGGACAAGATCGGTGTCGGCTTCGAGGCGCTGCGGGCCGAGAACCCCGGTCTGGTCTGGTGCTCGATCTCCGGCTTCGGTCCCGACGGACCCAACGTGAACGCGCCCGGCCACGACCTCACCTACTCGGGGTATGCGGGCGTCCTCAGCCAGTTCCTCGTCGACGGCGCGCCGCCGGTGCCGGGCATGACGGTGGCGATCCCCTTCGCCGGCATCCTCGCCGCGTTCGGCATCGTCGCCGCGCTGCAGGGCCGGGCGCAGACCGGGGTCGGCTCCCGGGTCGACGCCAACATGGTCGACTCCGCGATCTGGGTGCTCGGCGAGCAGCTCACCCGCGCGGCCAACACCGACGTGCAGCCGTGGGGCACCTACGCGGCGCGCAACAACTACCGCTGCGCCGACGGCAAGTGGATCACCTGCACGTCGAGCGAGCCCCGGGCGTGGGCCGCGCTGGTGGAGGCGCTCGGCCTGCCCGACCTCGCCGACCGCAAGACCGGCGACGACGAGCCCGGCGGCGATCGCCCGGCTCGAGGCCGCGTTCGCCACCCGGCCCCAGGCCCACTGGCTCGAGACCCCGGGACTGGCGGGTGGCATCGGCCCGGTGTTCACGCCCGACGACCTCCCCGACGACCCGCAGGTCGCGCACCGTCAGGGCATGCCCCGCATCGGCGGCGACGGGCCCCGGGTGGTGGCCAACCCGCTGCGCTTCGACCGCGCCGACGGCGTGGCCGGCTCGCACGCCCTGCGTCCGCCGCCCGAGCTCGGGGAGCACACCGACGAGGTGCTCGCCGCCGCCGGCTACTCGGCCGAGGAGATCGCCGCGTTCCACGAGGCCCAGGCGGTCTGACCGCGGTCCCGTCACCGAGGCCGTACGCTGACCGCCTCGACTCGAAGAGGAGCCCACCGTGACCGATGCCGTGATCGTCAGCGCCGCGCGCACCCCGATCGGGCGGGCCCGCAAGGGTTCGCTCGTGACCGTCGACGCGTTCCAGCTCGCCGAGGTCGCGGTCGGTGCGGCCGTCGACCGGTCGGGCATCCCGTTCGACCGAGTTCGACGACCTCATCCTCGGCGAGACGCTGCAGGGCGGCGGCGACATCGCCCGTCACACCGCGGTCGTGCTCGGCATGACCCAGGTGCCGGGCATCGCCGACAACCGCCACTGCGCGTCGGGCCTGAGCTCCATCCAGATCGCCGCCGCCTCGATCATGGCGGGCATGGACACAGGTCGTGATCGCGGGCGGCACCAACAGCGCGTCGCAGATGCCGCAGTCGGCGCTCATGGACGCGCAGCGGCGAGTGGGTGCCGTGGATGTCGCCGAGCCACCCCGACACGCCCGACGCGCCGAACCGCGACATGTCGATCACCGTGGGCGAGAACACCGCCCGCGAGATGGGCCTCACCCGGCGCGACGTCGACGAGTGGGCCGCCTACAGCCAGGCCAACGCGATCCGCTCGATCGACGAGGGTTGGTTCGACGACGAGATCGTGCCGGTCGAGTACGTCGACCGCGAGGGCAACAAGGCGCGCCTCGAGATCGACGAGCACCCGCGGCGCGGCACCACGGTCGAGGTGCTGGCCGAGCTCAAGCCGCTGCACCCCGAGCTGGAGAACCCCACCGTCACCGCGGGCAACGCGGCGGGCATCAACGACGCCGCCGCCGCGGTCGTGGTCACCTCCGGCGAGTACGCCGCCGCGCACGGCCTCACGCCGCTGGCCCGCATCGTGTCGTGGGCCAACGCCGGCCTCGAGCCCGGCCGCACCGGCATGGGCCCGACGGTGGCGATCCCCAAGGCGCTCGAGCGGGCCGGCATGACCGTCGCCGACATCGACCTGGTCGAGGTCAACGAGGCGTTCTGCTCGGTGCCGGTCGCCGCGTCGCGCGTGCTCGGCATCGACCCGTCGATCATGAACGTGAACGGCAGCGGCTGTTCGCTCGGTCACCCCATCGCGGCCACCGGCACGCGCATGACGGTCACCATGATCCACGAGCTGCGCCGCCGCGGCGGACGCATCGGCCTGGTGTCGATGTGCGCGGGCGGCGGCATGGGCTCCGCGCTGGTCTTCGAAGTCCTCTAGGACGCGTCTCGACCGGAAGCACGCCGTCGTCGCGCTCGCGTTGGGTGGTGATCAGGCCGAGGTTGCCGCTCAACGCGAACGCGACCACGCTCGCCAGCAGCGTGGTGGGCAACAGGCGCAGTCCGGCCATGCCGCTCACCACCAGGGCCGAGCCGATCGGCGTGCGGGTGACCGCCGGCGACCCCGGCGGCCATGCAGCCGGCCACCAGGACGGCTTCGGTCGTGCCCGGGCGCCAGCAGGTGCAGCGCGCGGCCCACGCACGCGCCCACGAAGAACAGCGGGATGATGAACCCGCCGCGCCACTCCGTCGCCCAGGTGACCGAGGTCGCGACGAGCTTGGCCGCGGCCGCGGCGAGGAGCACGCCGAGGGTCACCGCGTGCCGGGAGAGGATCTCGCCGATCTGATCCTCGCCGAAGGTGAGCGCCCACACGGAGAGCGCGCCGAGGCCGCCGAGCAGCGAGCCCGCCGACGAGCGGCCGCAGCCACCGCGGGCAGTCGGCGCGCGCCGTGGTGCAGGACGCGGCACAGGCCGACGAACGCGCCGGCGATCACCGCGCCGGCGAGGCCGGCGACCACGGCCCAGGCCACGTCACCGGCGTGCAGCGCCGCGGGTGAGGGGACGTGCCACACCGGCGCGAGCCCGGCGCCGGTCACCGCGGCGTGCACCGCCCAACCGGCCAGCGCGCCGATGCACCGCGGGCATGATCGCCTCGTAGTACTGCAGGCCGCGCCGGTGCAGCAGCTCCAGCGCGAACACCGCGGCGCCGAGCGGCGCGCCGAACAACACCGCGAACCCCGCGGCCATCCCCGAGATGGTGACGATGCGCGCCTCGCGCACTGCGAGCCGGTTGCGCTGCGCGGTGTGCGACGCCAGGCTCCCGGTGGTCTGCACCAGCGGCGCCTCGGGGCCCATGGCGCCGCCGGCCGCGATGCACAGCCACGACGTGGGGACCAGCGTGCGCAGGCTGCGCATCCCGGTGGCGGTGCCCGACACGTGGATGTTGTCGACCATGAGCTCGACGTCGCCGGGCGATCCGAGCCCGCGCACCAGCAGGCCCACGGTGAGACCGACCGCGGCGAGCACGACCGCGTTCACGACCGCCGAGTGCTCCGTCGGCCAGAGCACGTGCTGGGCGAGGTGCAGCACGAGGAGGTAGCCGCGCGCCCACCAGCCCGCCGGTGACTCCGGAGAGCACGGTGAGGCCGACGACGCGCGGCGGCAGATCGACGAAGGCGTGGTCGAGCACGCGGTGCAGCGGAGTGAGGATCCGGGTCCAGGGCAGTGTCGGCCGTCGCACAAATAGATCGTAGTACGATCTATTCGCTGATGACGAAGGCCGCGACCGATCAGCTCACCGACCGCGACTACCAGCGGCTGCTGCGCTTCCGCACCGAGCTGCGCCGGTTCCTGCGCTGGAGCGAGGACCAGGCCGGCGACGGTCGGGCTCACCGCCGCGCAGCACCAACTGCTGCTCGCGGTGCGGGGTCACGACGGCCCGCTCGCCGCCGACGATCGGCGACGTCGCCGAGTCGCTGCTGCTGCAGCACCACAGCGCCACCGGACTGGTCGACCGGACGGTGGCCGCGGGATGGCTGCGGCGCACGCGCGACCGCGACGACCAGCGGGTGGTGCGGCTCGCACTCACGGCCGGCGGGCTCGCGCGTGCTCGCCCGCTTGAGCGCGTTGCACCTCGCCGAGCTCACGCGACTGCGACGCGGGCTGCCCTGACGGCGCTGACCGCGGTCAGCGTCGGGGTGGGTCGCCGGGGTCGTCGGTCGACGTCGGATCCGCGGCGGCGGTGGGCGACGTCGCGATCGACGCGCGTTGGTAGGTGGTCACCGAGGCCCGGCCCATCACGAGCGACGCCGCGACCGCGGCGAGCAGTGCCGGCACCACGAAGCCCGGCCGTCCCGACGCTTCGGCCACGAACATCACCGCGGCGAGCGGCACGTGGTACCCGGCGCCGAGGAACGCGGCCACGCCGATGATCACGAACAACGTGCTCTTCGGGTCGCCGACCACCTCGGCGGTCACCCGCCCGAGCAGCGCGCCGGCGACGACGAGCGGGATGAAGAGGCCGCCGACGCCGCCCGCCGGCGATCGTGGCCGCGGTGGCGAGGCAGCGCAGCACGAGGACGGCGAGCAGCAGCCAGATCACGTGCTCGGTCGTCGACCAGAGGATGGTGCCGTACCCGACGCCGAGGGTCGACCGGCTGGTCGGTGAGCGCGTACCCGACGCCGAAGAGGGCCGCGAGCGCGAGACCGCCCACGCAGGAGGTGGACGACCGGCGACGTGGTGGCCTGGAACTCCTTGGCCCGACGGATCAACCATGCGAATCCCCGCGCGCACAGGCCGGCGCCCGCGCCGAGCACGACCGCGGCGGCGAGGTCGGTGAACGAGAACGGTGCGTTGCCGCGGGCGTCGAGCAGGGTCAGGTGCCGTTGATCGCCACGAACACGAGGTAGCTGCTCGCCGACGACACCAGCGCGGGGAGGAGCATGCGTCGGGCGAGGTCGTCCTGGTAGGGCACCTCGAGCGCGAACACTGCGCCGGTGGCCGGCGCCTTGAAGATCGCGGCGAAGCCGGCGGCGGCGCCGGCGACGAGCAGCACGCGGCGCGACGCGCCCTGCGGTCATCCACGGGAAGCGCCGTTCGAGGAACGTGCCGACCGACGCGCCGAGATAGAGCGACGGGCCCTCCATGCCCATCGCGCCACCGGCGCCGAGCGTGGCGATCGCGGCCAGCATCCGGCCCGGGACCTCGCGCAGGCGCAGCGGGTGATCGGGGTCGTGGAAGGCGGCGAGGTAGGCGTCGGCGGTGGCGGGCTCTCGGAGCGGGCGACGAAGCGCAGCACACCCACGACGACCACCAGACCGACCAGGGGTACGAACGCGAGCACGGCAGCGGGGAGCTCGAGCACGTGGTCGAGCAGCCCGTCGACCACGATCCGCTCGAAGAGCGCGACGCCGAGCCCGGTCACCACGCCGACGATCGCGGCGAGGAGCACGACGTCGCGGGAACGGCGGGCGAAGTCGCGGAACCGCTCGGTGGTCTCGTGGAACCTCATCGGCCACGGGCACCGCGGTCACACGGTTCGTCGTCGCCATCGGCCCGTCATCCCACCTGGGTGATCCACCACTCGCTCGTGTCCGAGTCCTTACGGTAGTGGCACGGGGGAGGGGAGCCCTCGCCTCGGAACAGGGAGGAAGACCATGGCCGAACCCGCAGAAGCGGGGCACCGGTTGGATCGTGTTCGCCGGCATCCTGATGGTGTTGGCCGGCGCCGAGATGCTCATCAACGGACTCTGGGCGCTGAACGCCAACACCGCGCTCACGACGCAGTTCAAGGGCAAGCTGCTCTTCGAGGACGGCAACCTCGACACGTGGGGCTGGATCTACGTGATCCTCGGCCTCGTGGTGCTGGTGGCCGGACTCTGCGTGTTCGCCCGTCAGCACTGGGCGGTGTCGGTCGGCATCGTGCTCGCGCTCATCCAGGCGATCTTCGCGTGCTTCTGGCTCTTCACCGGCTACTGGCAGGCCGCGCTCGTCACGATCGTGCTCGACATGCTGGTGATCTACGGCCTGAGCACCTACGGCAGTGAACGACAGATGGCCTGAGCCTTCCGGTCGTCGCGTCCCGGGCCCCGGCGCCACGCGTGCCGGGGCCCGTTCGCGTCCGGTGTGCCGCGCCGACGCAGTGCGTCGATCAGCCGAGGAGCTCGGCCCGGCGGGTGCGGTACTCCTCGGCGCTGATCTCGCCCGCGTCGCGCTGCGCGTTGAGCCGGTCGACCGCGGCGACGTCGTTCGCGGTCATCACGTAGGCGGCGCGCGCGGGCTCGGGCGGCGCGGCGGGTGAGCGCGTGAACCCGGTGACCGTGAGCTGTCGGTCGCGCACCCGCACGATCACGTACACCAGCACCCCGACGAAGGGGAGCAGCACCACGCAGAGCACCCACAGCGCCTTGGCGCCGCCCGAGAGGTCGTGGCTCGCGAACAGGTCGGCGAACACCACGATGGCGAGCCACGCCCAGATCACGAATGCCGCCAGCCACAGGAGTGACAGCAGCACCTGGCCGGTACCCCATTCGACGGCGATGGTCATGTGCTCCTGGTCCTCTGCGTCGCGGGCATCGTCGGCACTCGGATCAGGGGGCACTGACGACGAGTGCGGCGGTGAGCGCGAGCACCACTGCCGCGAGGCCGACCTCGACCAGGATCGCGGCGCGCAGCTGCGCGACGTCGACCGGGTCGATCGCCCCGGCACGGACGGCGGGATCGACGTCAGCGTCGTCGACTGCGGTCATGGCTGCGCCGGCGCCGACTCCCACCAGCGCGGGTTCGGGTTCGGGCTCGGGCTCGGCGACTCGGGCGTGGAGGCGGGGCTCGATGCGCTGGCGGAGGATGTCACGGGTCGCGCTCGCCACGATGACGATGCCGACGACCACCAACACCTTGGCGAAGAGGATGCGGCCGTAGTCGGTGTCCCAGATCGCCGACCAGGTCTCGAGCTGACGCCAGCCCTGCAGCACCCCCGACAGCACCACGAGGCCGACGGCCGGCAGCGCGATGCGGGCGAAGCGTTCGGTGGCGCGCATCGCGGCGTCGACGTCGCCGGGGCGACCGAGGGTGACCGCGAGCAATGCGATGCCGCCCAGCCAGAACGACACGCCGGCGAGGTGGATCAGGTCGAGGGTCACCCCGAAGCCGATCCAGCGGCCGGTGGCCGCGTGCCCCGAGTAGGCGAAGGTGGCGAGCACGCCGAGGGCGCAGAGGCCGACGACGATCTCCACCGGGATGCGCCCCTTCGCACGCGGTGCGCGCACCCGCAGGAGCGCGAAGGGCAGCAACGCGACGAGCAGGAGCAGCCGTGCGCACCACACCGCGGCCGTAGCGCGCGTCGAGCACGTCGGAGAGCGCGCCGGAGTCGACGAACTTCGACCAACCGGCTCCCGTGGAGTACCCGGCCTGGAACGGCAGCGCGAGCAGCGCGCCGACCACCGCCGTGACCCACGCGCCGAGCAACAGCCACCGCGTGTCGCGACGCGCGGTGGACGCCGGCCAGAGCCAGCGGGCCACGACCAGTGCGCCGGCGAACACCAGCGCGCCCACGAACGCGAGCGCCCGCACCACGCCGAAGAGGAAGCCGTAGAAGTGGCCCGACGACTGCGAGCTCTCGAGGCTGCCGAAGTTGGCGCCGCTCACGCCGGTGACGCCCACGCCGAACGTGATCACCCCGTGCTCGGGGTGGCCGTCGTCGGACACGACGTGCCACACGATGGCGTAGGGGCCGTCGGGGAGGCTGGGCAGTTGCGCCTGCACGACCGTGCTGCTGGTGTCGCGTTGCTTCACGCCCGGGATCTGCTTGCCGTCACCGCCGAAGACGCTGATCGCCGACTTGGCGTTCACCGCTTCGTCGAAGCGCAGCATCGCCTTGGTGGGCGGCTGGCCGGCCGGGAACGACTGGCCCTGCTTCGGCGTGCTGGTCTGCAACGTCGCGTGCGCGGCGGCCGGGACCGGCCAGGGCGCCGAGCACGGCACCGATGGCGACCGCGGCGACGCGCCGCGACGCGGGCTCGCGTCGACGCGGCGGGACGGCTCGCGCGGGAGGTCGACCGACGGGTGGATGACGCGGATCGACATGACGGTGACGGCGAGTCGGACGCGGCGGTGGGACGTCCGCTACTCGGCGCCGTCCTTGCAGATCGTGGTGCTGGTGCCGACCTTGGTGATGTCGGGGATCACGTCGTAGGAGCCGTCGGCGCAGGTGATCGCGGGGTTCAGGTGCGCGTACACACCCTGGCTGTCCTCGTAGCCGGGCACCGCCCACACGTGGAGCAGCGGTCCGGTCGCGGTGATCAGGCGCCCGCCCACCGCGTCGCACTCGGCCTTGGTGGCGCCGCGGTCGGCGCCGAGCGGCGCGTCGGTGCTGCCGTCGGGCCGCATGACGATGCAGATGTTGGTGTGCTGGTGCCACACGTCGTTCGGTCCGGCGAACCCGGCCGGGTCCTTCGAGAACGACTGGTAGAAGAGGCCGACGACCGGGGAGTCGGGCTTGGTGCCGCCGTAGATCCACGCCAACGGGTGCTGGATCTGCTCGTCGGTCATCGGCCCGTCGGTGGCCGCGTAGCGCACGTTCGAGTACATGATCAGGTGGGTGCCGAGGCCCGGAGAGAACGGCCCCGCGCGCGCGGGCGCCGGCGGCTTCCGCGTCGGCGAGCGTCGGGTACTGCAGCGCGATCTGCCGGGCGAGGTCCATCTGGTGCGTGAGCACCGCCTGGTCGGCCGGGGTGACGGCCTGCTGGAAGCCGTGGCTGTGCTGCACGCCGTTCTCGAGCTTGGAGAAGCCGCGGTCGTCGACCGCGCCGCGGCGCTGGCGGTCGCGATGGCCTGGGTGAGCTGGTCGTTGCCGCTCGCCGCGACCGCGCCGGCGCCCGACGTCGGAACCCGAGTCGGACGACGAGACGATGGCACTGCCGACCACGAAGCCGAGCGCCACGCCCACGACCAACAGGGCGACGGGCAGACGTCGGGCGAGCGGGTTGCGCCGACCGCCGTCGGATCCCGCACCGCGGCCGGGTCGTCCGGGGCCGTCACCGGCGGAGTCGTCGGTCAGGTCGACCGGATCGATCCGCTCGTCGTGATTGGTCATCGCGAAGCCCCCCCGGGTCGGACGTGGATCGGCGCAGTGTAGGGCGGCAACGGGCACGCACGCCGTCGGACCCGCTCGCACCGCCTGGGATCGGCTCGGACTGGCTCGGACTGGCTCGGACCGGCTCGGACCGGCTCAGACCAGGTGGCAGCGGCCCGGTGCCGGCGCAGAGGTCGCACTCGGGGGCGTCGGCGGTGGCGTGGGCCAGGCACTGGCGCACCCGCTCCTCCACGATGGCGAAGAGCAGGGGATGGGGCCCGAGGGGCGCGGTCACCAGGTGGCGGACCCCGGGGTGGCGGGCGGCGGCCGCGGCGGTGAGCTCGGGGATGTCGCGGTCCCAGTGCCGACCCGGGCCGAGGAACCAGGGTGCCACCACCACGGTGGTCGCGCCCTGGGCCACACAGGCGTCGAAGGCGGTGGCGATGGACGGCTCGGCCAGCTCCATGTGCGCGGGCTCGACGATCGGGTAGGTGCTCTGCGGCCTGCCAGTCGCGCACCACCTGCTCGTGGAGCTGGTTCGACTCGGCCCGCCGGGACCCGTGGTCGACGAGCACGAGGCCGGTGGTCGCGGGGTCGAGGCCCGCGCCGAAGCGGGCGTCGTCGGGAGGCGCGGCGGCGGGCATGCAGGCGATGGTACGGGACCGGACGGGATTGACCTATACCCTGGGGGGGTATAGTGTCGGAGCAAGGGACCGGAGGAGCCGCCATGACCACCGAGCGCACCGAGATCACCGAGACGTTCCGGGTGCAGGGGATGACCTGCGGGCACTGCGTGGCCGCGGTCACCGGCGAGGTCGCGAAGCTCGCCGGGGTGCGAGCGGTGGCGGTCGACCTGCCGAGCGGCGCGGTCACCGTCAGCAGCGACGCGCCGCTGGCCCGCGACGCGGTCGCCGCCGCAGTCGACGAGGCCGGCTACGAACTGGTCGAGTCGTGACCGGGCGCGCCACGCCGGCGGCCGCGGTGAGGGCCTCGGCGTGGTGGCCAAGCTTGCGGCGTTCGCCCTGGCGGTGGCGATCGCGTTCGGCGTCGGGCTCGGCGTCGGCGCCGCGGTCGGACCCGTCGCCGGTGATTCCGCACCCGCGCACCACGGCACACCCGCGTCGACCACCGTGTCCCGCGGGGCGCGACGGCCACACGATGTCCGGTCATGTCCGGAGGCTGACGACCATGGCCGACCGGTCGCACCACCACGACACTTCGACGCCCGGCGCTGCCGCGTCGCGGCCCCGACCACGTCGGTCGAGCTCGCGATCGAGGGGATGACGTGCGCGTCGTGCGCGGCGCGCATCGAGAAGCGGCTCAACCGCATCGACGGGGTCACGGCCACGGTGAACTACGCGACCGAACGGGCGCGCGTCGAGGTGCCGCCCGGGGTCGAGACCGACGAGCTCGTCGCGCAGGTGGAGGCCGCGGGCTACACCGCGCGCGTCCCGCGGCCGCGGGGCTGCGGCGGCCGGCCACGACGGTCGACGGGCACGGCGTGCGGCCGACGCCCACGACCACGACACCGAACCGCTGGAGGCGCTGCGCAACCGCCTGCTGATCTCCACCGCGCTCGCGGTGCCCGTGGTGGCGATGGCGATGGTGCCCGCGCTGCAGTTCCGCAACTGGCAGTGGCTGAGCTTCGCCCTCGCCGGGCCCGGTGGTGGTGTGGGGCGGCTGGCCGTTCCACCGGGCCGCGTGGGTGAACCTGCGCCACGGCGCGGCCACGATGGACACGCTCATCTCGCTCGGCACCATCGCCGCGTTCGGGTGGTCGGTGTACGCGCTGTTCTGGGGCGGCGCGGGCGAGCCCGGCATGACGATGAGCTTCACCTTCGACGTGGCGCGCGGCTCGGGCCAGGACGAGATCTACCTGGAGGTGGCCTCCGCGGTCACCGTGTTCATCCTCGCCGGCCGCTACTTCGAGGCGCGGGCCAAGCGCCGCTCCGGCGCGGCGCTGCGCGCGCTGATGGAGCTCGGCGCCAAGGACGTCGCCGTGCTGCGGCGACGGCGACGAGGTCCGGGTCCCGATCGACGAGCTGCAGCGTCGGCGACCGCTTCGTGGTGCGGCCCGGCGAGAAGGTCGCCACCGACGGCGTGGTCGAGGACGGGAACGTCCGCGGTCGACGCGTCGCTGCTCACCGGCGAGTCGGTGCCGGTCGAGGTCGGGCCCGGGCGACCCGGTGACCGGCGCGACGGTGAACGCCGGCGGCCGACTCGTGGTGCGGGCCACGCGGGTCGGCGCCGACACCGCGCTCGCGCAGATCGCCCAGCTCGTCGACGACGCGCAGAGCGGCAAGGCGCCGGTGCAGCGGCTCGCCGACCGGATCTCGGCGGTGTTCGTGCCGGTCGTGATCCTGCTCGCCGCCGCGCACCCTCGGCTTCTGGATCGGCGCCGGGGAGAGCGTCGCCACGTCGTTCACCGCCGCGGTCGCGGTGCTGATCATCGCCTGCCCGTGCGCGCTCGGGCTCGCGACCCCGACCGCGATCCTCGTGGGCACCGGCCGCGGCGCCCAGCTCGGCATCCTCATCAAGGGGCCCGAGGTGCTGGAGTCGACCCGCACCGTCGACACCGTCGTGCTCGACAAGACCGGCACGGTCACGACCGGGCGGATGGCGCGTGGTCGACGTGCTCCCGGCCGCGGGCACCGATCGCCGACGAGCTGCTGCGCATCGTCGGCGCGCTCGAGCACGCGTCGGAGCACCCGATCGCCCGGGCCATCGCCGAGCACGCGCAGCGCGCGGTTCGGCCCGCTTCCGCCGGTCGAGAGCTTCGCCAACCGCGAGGGCTTCGGCGTGGAGGGCGTGGTCGAGGGCCACGCGGTGGTCGCCGGGCGCGAGCTGCTGCTCGCCGACTGGTCGGTGCACCTCGACGACGCGACCCGCGCGCGCCAAGGCCGCGGCCGAGGCGCAGGGCGCGCACCGTGGTGCTCGCCGGCGTGGGACGGCGTGCTGCGCGGCGCGCTCGTGGTGGCCGACACGGTGAAGCCCACGAGCGCCGCGGCGATCGCCGAGCTGCGCGCGCTCGGGCTGTCGCCGGTGCTGCTCACCGGCGACAACGAGGCCGCGGCGCGCGCGGTCGCGGCCGCAGGTCGGCATCGACGACGTGATCGCCGAGGTGCTGCCGGCCGACAAGGTGCGCGTGGTCGAGCGGCTGCAGGCCGAGGGCCGGGTCGTCGCGATGGTCGGCGACGGCGTGAACGACGCCGGCGCGCTCGCGCAGGCCGACCTCGGGATCGCGATGGGCACCGGCACCGACGTCGCGATCGAGGCCAGCGACCTCACGCTGGTGCGCGGCGACCTGCAGGCGGTGGGCGACGCGATCCGGCTGTCGCGCCGCACGCTGCGCACCATCAAGGGCAACCTGTTCTGGGCGTTCGCCTACAACGTCGCGGCGATCCCGCTCGCGATGGCCGGGTCTGCTCAACCCGATGATCGCCGGCGCGGCGATGGCGTTCTCGAGCGTGTTCGTGGTGACCAACAGCCTGCGCCTGCGTCGGTTCCGCGCGCAGGCCCGATGACGAGTGGAGACGAGCGTGCGCGGCTACACGATGGACAAGGACGACTACCTCAAGCGGCTGCGGCGCATCGAGGGTCAGGTGCGCGGGCTGCAACGCATGATCGACGAGGACGTCTACTGCATCGACGTGCTCACCCAGATCAGCGCGGTGCAACGAGCGCGCTGCGCAGCGTCGCGGTCGGGCTGCTCGACCAGCACCTCCACCACTGCGTGCAGGGCGCGGCGCGTGAAGACCCGGAAGGGTCGGGCGCGCTGGTCGACGAGGCCACCCGCGCGATCGAACGGCTGCTCCGGGCCTGACGCCTGCGTCGCTTCGGGCGCGGGAGTTCAGTCGCGCAGCAGGCGGACGACCGTGTCGCGGAGGTGCTCGCGCGCGACGGGGACGTGGTCGCCCGCCGCGTAGGCGCTGGTGGGCAGGTGCCGTCCCGCGAGCCAGACGCTGCACCCGAGGGTGGTCCAGCCCACGATGGCCGCGTCGAGCGCGACCGCCACCGGCTCGTCACGCGGCGAGTCGTGGCCGCGGACCGCCCGCCCGGCTGCACCCACCAGGGTCTGCAGGTTGCGGAAGTTCCCCACTCCCGCGACGCTCCATCCGCGCCACCGCCTCCGAGTGCTCGGGCGCCGCGCCCGCCGCGAAGCGGGGGAAGTTGAGCGCGGCGGCGAGGCCCGCGTTGGCGGTGGTCCAGTCGATCTGCGCGTCGATCCAGGCGACGAGGCGGTCGAGCGGGTCGCGGCCCGCGGCCTGCGCGCTCGCCCAGATCGTCTCGACGTAGCGCTCGTAGCCGAGGGCCATCGCCTCGGCGACCAGCCCGTCGCGGCTGCCGAAGTGGTAGTTGACCAACGCCTTCGACACGCCGAGCTCCCGGCACAGCTCGTGGGGGTGGACGCCGGCCGCCCCGTCGGTCGCCAGCCGGTGCAGCGCGGCCTCGACCAGGGCGGTCCGGGCGGCATTGCGGGGGACGGCGCCGCGTCGTCGGGTCGGCGGCGCGGGTCGGTCGTCGGTCGGTAGGTCCATGCGCGGTCCGTGGTCGTCCGTCGGGTGGCGGCGCGTCGGCGTCGGCCACGCGCTCCGCCCATGGTGGCCGATCGACGGGAGCGGTTCGGTGATGCTCAGCTCACACGTCGTGGACCGGCACCGCGCCGTGGGTCCGAGTCCGCGACGGCCTACACCTGACCGAATTCGGGGATCTGCGGTCCCGGAGGTCCGATCGGGGAGCAGTGCCGCCGATCTGAGGGCACGCTGAGAGGGCAGCGGCACGCCCCGGTCGCCGCTCGACGTTGTCTGGAGGAACCCAGTTCGGGCGACGGTGCCCTGCGGCTCTCCGCAGCGGCGCCCAGCCCATTCTCAGGTGGCGACGGGCATGGTGATGGCCGTGCCGTCGCAGCCACGGTAAGGAGTGAGCCATGGAACACGTCGAGGAACCGGACCACGGGGACCCCACCGTGCCCGGATCGGGCGCGGCCTTCCCCCCGCCGGCGCCTGCCGGACCGCCGTCCCAGCAGCCGATCCCGGGCGCGGCCGTCCCGCCGCCACCCCCTCCGCCTCCTCCGCCCCCGCCTCCGGCTCCGGGTGACCCAGCGGGCTACGGCGCGCCGGCATACGGCGCGCCCGGCATACGGCGCGCGCGTCGCGTGCCTACGGCGCGCCCGGCTACGGCGCGCCGGCGTACGGCCCGCCCCCGGCCGGTCCCGCGCCGCGCAACCAGCAGCTCGGGATGAGCCCCGGACGCCGGCGCCTGATCGCCGCGCTCGCGGTGCTCGGACTCCTCGCGGTGCCCGCGGTGGTCGGCTACGACCTCGGGCAGCGCAGCGGCTCCTCGTCCGACAGCTCGAGCGCGATCTCCGTGCCCAGCGGCGCCGGCACGTCGTCGGGCCAGCAGAGCTCGTCGGGATCGAACGGCTCGGGCGCGGGCTCGGGCGCGGCCACCGGCACCGTCGACGCCACGGCCATCGCCGACAAGGTCGACGACTCGATCGTGAACCTCAACATGATCCTCTCGACCGGCGGCCAGGCCGCCGGCACCGGGATCATCATCTCGTCGTCGGGTCTGGTGCTCACCAACAACCACGTGATCGAGAACTCCACCTCGATCGAGGCCGAGAACTCCGCCAGCGGCGCGACCTACGGCGCCAAGGTGCTCGGCTACGACAAGGAGGACGACGTCGCGCTGGTGCAGCTCGAGGACGCCTCGGGTCTCAAGGCCGCCACGCTCGGCACCTCGTCGAGCCTCCAGGAGGGCGACCCCATCGTGGCCCTCGGCAACGCGGGCGGTCACGGCGGCAGCCCCACGGTGGTCACCGGGTACGTCACCGCGCTCGGTCAGCAGATCACCGCGGCCGACCAGGACGGGTCGAACGCCGAGACGCTGAGCGATCTGGTGCAGATCGACGCCGACATCCAGCCCGGCGACTCCGGCGGCGCGCTCGTCAACGCCAACGGCCAGGTCGTGGGCATGAACGCGGCGGCGTCGAGCGGCAACGGCGGCTTCGGGTTCGGGCAGTCGGGCAACGAGGGCTACGCGATCCCGATCGAGAACGCCGTCTCCATCGCCAAGCGCATCGCCTCCGGCCAGGGTGGCGCGAACATCCACGTCGGCGGCAACCGGGCCATGCTCGGGGTCGCGGTGGTCGACTCCGGGAGCCGGCGTCGAGCCAGTCGTCCGACGGCGCCACGGTGCAGAGCGTGCAGTCGGGCTCGGCGGCCGAGCAGGGCGGGCATCGAGGCCGGCGCGGTCATCACCGGTCTCGGCGACGCCACGATCTCCTCGGCCCGTGAGCTCACCCACGCGCTGATCCAGTACCAGCCGAAGGACTCGGTGACCGTCACCTGGCTCGACACCTCGGGCGCCTCGCACCACGCGACGGTGCAGCTCGGCTCGGGGCCTCCGGCCTGATCCGCTACTCGATCTCGGCGGCGGCGCCTGCGAACTGCGCGTTGTACAGCGTGGCGTAGGCGCCGTGCCGGGCGAGCAGCTCGTGGTGGTTGCCCTGTTCGACGATGTCGCCGTGCTCCATCACGAGGATGGTGTCGGCGTCGCGGATGGTCGAGAGGCGGTGGGCGATCACGAAGCTGGTGCGGTTGGTGCGCAGCGCGGCCATGGCCTGCTGGATGAGGACCTCGGTGCGGGTGTCGACCGAGGAGGTGGCCTCGTCGAGGATGAGGATGGCGGGGTCGGCGAGGAAGGCGCGGGCGATGGTGAGCAGCTGCTTCTCGCCCGGCCGACACGTTGCCGCCTTCGTCGTCGATGCGGGTGTCGTAGCCGTCGGGGAGCGAGCGGACGAACCAGTCGACGTGCGTGGCGACCGCCGCGGCGATGATCTCGTCCTCGGTGGCGTCGGGGCGGCCGAACGCGATGTTCTCGCGGATGGTGCCCTCGAAGAGCCAGGTGTCCTGGAGCACCATGCCGATGTTGCGCGCGCAGCTCGTCGCGCCGCATGGTCGCGATGTCGTGGCCGTCGAGGGTGATGCGTCCGCCGTCGAGCTCGTAGAAGCGCATGATCAGGTTCACGAGCGTGGTCTTGCCCGCGCCGGTGGGCCCGACGATCGCGATGGTCGCGCCGGGCTCGGCGAGCAGGTTGAGGTCGGTGATGAGCGGCTTGTCGGGGTCGTAGGAGAACGCGACGTGCTCGAACTCGATGCGGCCGCGCGGGTTCGGCGGCGAGGATCGGCTCGTCGGGGTCGGGGCGTTCCTCGTCCTCGTCGAGGAACTCGAAGACCCGCTCGGCCGACGCGATCCCCGACTGCAGCAGGTTCACCATCGACGCCAGCTGCGTGAGGGGCATGGCGAACTGGCGTGAGTACTGGATGAAGGCCTGGATGTCGCCGATGGTCATCTGGCCCGAGGCGACGCGGAGGCTGCCCACCACCGCGATCATCACGAAGTTCAGGTTGCCCGAGAACATCATCACCGGCTGCACCGAGCTGGCGGTGAACTGCGACCAGAAGCTCGCGTCGTAGAGCTTCTCGTTCTCGTCGTCGAACACCTCCTGCACGTCGCCCTGGCGGCCGAAGATCTGCACGAGCGCGAGGCCGGAGAACGTCTCCTCGACGTGGCCGTTGAGGATGCCGGTGTGGAGCCACTGCGCGATGAACCGCTTCTTCGACCGCCCGGTGATGAAGCGCATCGCGAGCAGCGAGAACGGCACGATCACGATCGTGATCCTCGTGAGCAGCGGGCGAGATCGTGAACATCATGATCATCACGCCGATGATCATCAGCGTGGACGTGAGCACCATGCTCAGGGACTGCTGCAGGCTCTGCGCGATGTTGTCGATGTCGTTGGTGACCCGGCTCAGCAGGTCGCCGCGGGGCTGGCGGTCGATGTACCAGAGCGGGAGGCGGTTGAGCTTGTCCTCGACGTCGCTGCGGAGCTGGTGCATGGCCCGCTGCACGACGCCGGCGAGGATGTAGCTCTGGAGGTACTGCAGCACGTACGACGTGACGTACACGCCGGCGGCGGCCAGCAGCACCTCGTGCAGCTTGGTGAAGTCGATGCCGTTCCCGCCGACGCCGTCGACGACGACGTTGGTCGCGTCGCCGAGGAGGCGGGGGCCGAGCACCGCGAAGGTCACCGAATGACCGCGAGCACGATCACGGCCACGAGCCGGACGCGGTCGGGCGCGGAGGCGGTCGAGGAGCCGCCAGGCCGAGTTGGGGAACTTGTCGGAGCGCTCGACCGGCATGCCGTCGCCGAAGCGACCACCGGCGGCCCGGGCCTGGGTGACGGTGGGCAGCGGCGCCGCGGGGCGCGCCGCGGCGTCGCCCTTCGCGGTGGGGCCCTTGCCGTCGCCGTTGCCGTTCGTGCCGGTGCCGGCGCCGTTGCCGGCCGTTGCCGTGTCGTTGCCCGACCGTTGGCGGTCATGCCGCGTCCTCGTCGTAGCGCTGCGATTCGACGATCTCGCAGTACGTGGGGCAGGTGGCGAGGAGCTCGGCGTGGGTGCCGATCCCCACGGCGCAGCCCTCTTCGAGGACGAGGATCTGGTCGGCGTCGGTGATGGTGGAGACGCGTTGGGCGACGACGACGGTGACCGCGTCCCGGGTGACCGGGACGAGCGCGGCCCGCAGGTTGGCGTCGGTCCGGAGGTCGAGGGCGGAGAACGAGTCGTCGAAGAGGTAGATCGACGGCCGGTGCACGATCGCGCGGGCGATGGCGAGCCGCTGGCGCTGACCGCCGGACACGTTGGTGCCGCCCTGGGCGATGGGGGTGTCGATGCCGTCGGGCATGGCCCGCACGAAGTCGGCGGCCTGGGCGACCTCGAGCGCGCCCCAGAGCTCCTCGTCGGTCGCGTCGCCCTTGCCGAACCGCAGGTTCGTGGCCACGGTGCCGGAGAACAGGAACGGCTTCTGGGGCACGTAGCCGATGAGCGTGTGGAAGTAGCTCGGCGTCGAGGTCGCGGAGGTCGACGCCGGCGATGGTGATCTGGCCGTCGGTGACGTCGAAGAGGCGGGCCACGAGGCTGAGCAGTGCGGTCTTGCCCGAACCGGTGCTGCCGATGATGGCGAGCGTCTCACCGGCGTCGATGTGCACCGACACGTCGTCGAGGACCCGGCGCTCCGCCCCGGGGAACGAGAACGACACGTGCTCGAGGTCGAGCGACATCGGGCCGGGGAGGTCGCGCACGCCGTCGGTCGGGGGCGACGACCGAGGACGTGCTGTCGAGCACGTCCTGGATGCGGTTGGCGCACACCGCGGCGCGCGGCGCCATCATCGCGACCATCGTGCCCATCATCACCGGGCGAGGATCACGATGAGGTAGGTGAGGAAGGCGACGAGCGAGCCGATCTGCATCTGTCCGGACGCGATGCGGTCGGCGCCGAACCACACGGCGGCGACGCTGGTGAGGTTGAGCATCGCCATCGACACCGGGTACATCAGCGCCATGAGCCGCCCGGCCTTGAGCGCGGTGTGGTGAGCGGCTCGTTGGCGCCCTTCGAAGCGACCTGTCTCGTCGGGTTCGCGCACGAACGCCCGGATGACGCGCATCCCGGTGATCTGCTCGCGGATCACCTGGTTCACCCGGTCGAGGCGCTTCTGCATCAGCAGGAACAGCGGGTGCATCTTCCGGGCGATCAGGGCGAGGACGACGCCGAGCACCGGGACGGCCACGAGGATGAGCAGCGCGAGCGGCGCCGTCGGCGCGGACCGCGAGCACGGAGCCGACGAGGATCGTGATGGGCGCGGCGATCGCGAAGGAGCAGGTCGCGAGCACGAGCATCTGGATCTGCTGCACGTCGTTGGTGACCCGGGTGACCAACGACGGCGCACCGAACGTGTGCACCTCGCGGGCCGAGAGCCCGACGACGTTGTGGTACAGCTCCCGGCGCAGGTCGCGGCCGAAGCCCATCGCGATCCGGCCCGCGCAGTACATGGCGCCCGAGCGCGAGGAACACCTGGATCACGGTGATGCCGAGCAGGATCGCGCCCATGCGTTCGATGAAGGCGGTGTCGCCCTTGAGCACGCCCTGGTCGATGATGTCGGCGTTGAGGGTCGGCAGCAGCAGGGTGGCCGTGACCTGGCCGACCTGGAGGATCGCCAGCCAGATCAGCAGCCGCCGGTACGGGCGGAGGTGCGAGCGCAGGAGGGGGATCAGCACCCGGCACCTCCCCGCGGCTCCCGCGAGCACGCCGTGGAGGAACAGGTCGACGATCTCCGCGCGTGTGAGCACCGGCCCGTCGGAGAACATCCGGCTGGTCGCGGCCCACACCAGGCCGCGCAGCAGGCGGGTGGCCTTCTCGGGGGAGCACACGAGGCGGGCGGCGTCGGGCTCGAGCAGGCGGACGATCGCGCGCAGCTGCGGCGGGCGGCGGGGCATGATCGTCTCGGGCCGATGGATCGTGGCCAGCGCGCTGGTGACCTTGAAGATGGCCTCGCTGCGGCGGACGAGGATGTCGACCGCTCGGGCGACCCGCTGGTCGAGCGGCAGCTCGCGGTCGATGGCGTCGATTCCCCGCTCCACCCGCTCGACGTCGTAGGCGGCGTCGACGATGGCCTCGATGAGCGCGGGCTTGTCGTCGAAGACCCGGAAGATGGTCCCCTCGGCGATGCCGGCGGCCTCGGCGATCTCGCGGGTGGTGACGCTCGCGCCGCGCTGGAGGAACAACGGGAGCGCCGCGGCCACGATGGCCGCGCGCCGCTCCTCGACGGGCAGCGCGCTGGCTCGGGGCCGGCTCGGCGCGGGCGGGGGGCAGCCGGGCTCACGAGGCCACTCTATGAGTGAGCACTCACTCAGTGCAAGGCCGATCCGGTCCCGCCCGTCTATTCGACCTCGGCGGCGGCGCCGGCGAACTGCGCGTTGTACAGCGCGGCGTAGGCGCCGTGCCGGGCGAGGAGCTCGTGGTGGTTGCCCTGTTCGACGATGTCGCCGTGCTCCATCACGAGGATGGTGTCGGCGTCGCGGATGGTCGAGAGGCGGTGGGCGATGACGAAGCTGGTGCGGTTGGTGCGCAGCGCGGCCATGGCCTGCTGGATGAGGACTTCGGTGCGGGTGTCGACCGATGAGGTGGCTTCGTCGAGGATGAGGATGGCGGGGTCGGCGAGGAACGCGCGTGCGATGGTGAGCAGCTGCTTCTCGCCCGGCGGAGACGTTCGTGCCGTCGGCGTCGATCCGGGTGTCGTACCCGTCGGGCAGCGCGCGGACGAACGCGTCGACGTGGGTCGCCCGCGCCGCGGCGATGATCTCGTCCTCGGTGGCGTCGGGCGGCCGAACGCGATGTTCTCGCGGATGGTGCCCTCGAAGAGCCAGGTGTCCTGGAGCACCATGCCGATGTTGCCGCGGAGCTCGGCGCGCGCCATGGTGGCGATGTCGCGGTCGTCGAGGGTGATGCGGCCGCCGTCGAGCTCGTAGAAGCGCATGATCAGGTTGACGAGCGTGGTCTTGCCCGCGCCGGTGGGGCCCACGATCGCGATGGTCGAGCCGGGCTCCGCGAGCAGGTTGAGGTCGGTGATCAGCGGCTTGTCCGGCGCGTAGGAGAAGCGCACGTGCTCGAACTCGATCCGTCCGCGCACCGGGCCGAGCGCGGGGCCGGGCACGTCGGCGCGTTCCTCGTCGACGTCGAGGAGCTCGAAGACCCGCTCCGCGGACGCGATCCCCGACTGCAACACGTTGGTCATCGAGGCCAGCATGGCGAGCGGCTGGGAGAACATGCGCGAGTACTGGATGAACGCCTGGATGTCACCGATCGACATCTGGCCCGACGCCACCTGCAGGCTGCCCACCACCGCGATGACGACGAAGCTCAGGTTGCCGACGAAGCCCATGGCCGGCTGCACGGACGCGGAGATGGCCTGCGCGGCGTAGCTCGCCTCGAAGAGCTTGGCGTTCTCGGCGCCGAACGTGGCCTTCACCTGGTCCTGGCGGCCGTAGGCCTGGACCAGGGCCAGCCCGGAGAACACCTCGTCGACCTGGCCGTTGAGGTTGCCCGGTGTGCAGCCACTGAGCGATGAAACGCTTCTTCGAGCGGGCGGTGATGAACTTCATCACGATCAACGAGCTGGGCACGAGCACGACGGTGAGCGTCGCGAGCAGCGGCGAGATCGTGTACATCATGATGATCACGCCGGTGATGGTGAGCGTGGCGCTGAGCATCTGGCTGAGCGACTGCTGCAGGCACATCGCCATGTTGTCGATGTCGTTGGTGACCCGGCCCAGCAGGTCGCCGCGCGGTTGCTGGTCGACGTAGGCCAGGGGGAGCCGCGCCAGCTTCTCCTCGACCTCGGTGCGCAGTCGCTGCATCGTGCCCTGCACCACGCCGGCGATGACGTAGGCCTGCGCGTAGTTGAGGAGATAGGCGCAGGCGTAGATCGCCGCGGTGAGTCAGCAACAGCCGGTGGAGGTAGGCGAAGTCGATGCCCGCGCTCGACTGGCTGCCCGTCACCACTTCGTTGGTGGCGGCACCGAGGATCCGGGGGCCGGTGACCGAGAGGCTCACGCCGGCGACGCCGAGCGCGAGCGCCAGCGCGACGCGGAGGCGGTCGGGACGCAGGCGGCGCGCGAGGCGCCGGACCGCGGCGCCGAGGTCGTCGGTCGAAGCGACGGGGATGCCCGCGCCGAGCCCGCCGCTCGCGCCCCGTCCCCGGGCGGCGCGCGCCGCCGCGCGGACCTCGTCGGGGAGGTCCTCGATCTCCGAGACGTCCTCGGCCGGCGAGCGGTCGTCGCGTCGTCGCTCACGCCTGCTCCATGGTTCGCTCGCTGCTCGCCGGGATACCCGGCTCCCGACGCTCGCTCACGCCTGCTCCATGGTTCGCTCGCTGCTCGCCGGGATACCCGGCTCCCGACGCTCGCTCACGCCGCCTCCTCGTCGTAGTGCTGCGACTCGACGATCTCGACGTAGGTGGCGCACGACTCGAGCAGCTCGGTGTGGGTGCCGAGGCCGGCGATGCGCCCCTCCTCCAACACGAGGATGTGGTCGGCGGCGGTGATGGTCGAGACGCGCTGCGCGACCACGACGGTGACCGCGTCACGCGTGACCGGTCGCAGCGCGGCGCGCAGCCGCGCGTCGGTGCGGAGGTCGAGCGCGGAGAAGGAGTCGTCGAAGAGGTACACCGCGGGCCGGTGCACGACGGCCCGGGCGATGGCGAGCCGTTGGCGCTGGCCACCCGAGACGTTGCTGCCGCCCTGGGTGATCACCGAGTCGAGCCCGTCGGCCATGGTGCGCACGAAGTCGGCGGCCTGCGCGACCTCGAGCGCCTCCCAGAGCTCGGGGTCGGTGGCGTCGGGGTTGCCGAACCGCAGGTTGGTGGCCACGGTGCCCGAGAACAGGAACGGCCGCTGCGGGACCAGGCCGAGCGTGGCAGCCAGTCGCGCGGGATCGATCTCGCGCACGTCGACCCCGGCGATGGAGACGCTGCCGGCGGTCACGTCGAACTGGCGGGCGACGAGGTTGAGCAGCGCCGACTTGCCGGCGCCCGTGCTGCCGACGATCGCCAGGGTCTCGCCGGCCTCGACCCGGACGCTGATGTCGCGCAACACGGGCTGCTCGGCGCCGGGGAACGCGAACGACGCGTTGCGCAGCTCCAGCGACGGCGGACCCGGCAGCTCGCGGACGCCGCTGATCGCCGGTGCGACCGACGGGTCGGTGTCGAGCACCTCGCTGAGCCGGGTGGCGCCGACCGAAGCGCGCGGCACCATCAGCATGAACATGCTCGCGGTCATCACCGAGATGAGGATCTGCACGAGGTAGGTGAGGAACGCGATGAGCGAGCCGACCTGGAGCTCGCCCTGGGCGATCAGGTCGGCGCCCAGCCACACGGCGGCGACGCTGGCGATGTTCATCGTGGCGAGCAACACGGGCACGGGGAGCGCCGAGAGCCTGCCGGTGACGAGGGAGTACCGGGTGAGCTCGTCGTTGACCGTTTCGAAGCGGGCCTGCTCGTCGGGCTCGCGCACGAAGGCCCGCACCACGCGGATGCCGGTGATCTGTTCGCGCAGCACCTGGTTGGCGCGGTCGAGCGCGAACTGGAGCTTCACGAAGTACGGGTGCATCCGCGCCGCGTTGACCCCGAGCACCGTCACCATGATCGGCAGGGCGATCCAGAGGACGATGGTGAGCGCACCGGACTCCCGCCACGCGAGGAACCCGCCGACGAGCAGGGTCAGCGGCGCGGCCACCGAGACGGTGAAGGTGACGAACACGCACATCTGCACCTGCTGCACGTCGTTGGTGACGCGGGTGATGAGCGAGGGGGTGCCGAACTGCGCGACCTCGCGGGCCGAGAGCGTCGTGACCTTCGCGAACACGTCGTCGCGCAGGTCGCGCCCGAGGCTCATGGCCACCCGGCTCGCGCACCACATGGCGGCGACGGCCAGTCCGACCTGGATCACGGTCACGACGATGAGCACCCCGCCCATCCGGAGGATGTAGCCGGTGTCGCCGGTGAGCGCGCCCTGGTCGATGATCTGGGCGCTCAGCGTCGGGAGCAGCAGCATGAAGCTGACCTGGCCGAGTTGCAGGAGGACCGTCCACGCGATGAGCGCGCGGTACGGACGGAGGTAGACGCGGGCGAGGCGGATCAGCACGTGGTGTCACCGGGCAGGAGCGGGGGCACGCGGGGAGCATATGAGTGAGGACTCACTCATGGCAATCCGACGCCGGGACGCGGTACCGTCCGGGCGTCCCCACGGCTCATGAGGAGCGCGCCCAGTGCAGTTCGGATTCAGCGTCGCCGCGATCAACCCGCGCGGGTGGGCCGAGGCCACGCGTCTCGCCGACGAGCTCGGCTACGAATCGGTGTGGCTCCCCGAGCACCTGGTCCTGCCGGTCGACGGCGCCGGGAGCCCCTACGCGGGGAGTGACCACCCGCCGGTCCCCGCCGACATCCCGATCCACGACGTGTTCGCCCAGCTCGGGTACTTCGCCGCGATCACCGAGCGGATCAAGCTCGGCACCAACGTCTACAACATCGGGCTGCGCCATCCGTTCGTGACCGCACGCGGCGCGGCCACCCTCGACGTCCTCTCCGGCGGTCGGCTCGCGTTCGGGATCGGCGCGAGCTGGCTGCGCGCCGAGTGGGACGCGGTCGGCCTCGACTTCGACACCCGCGGCGCCCGGGTCGACGAGGCGATCGACGTCTGCCGGCGGCTCTGGACCGAGCCGGTCGTCGAGCACCACGGGCGGTTCTTCGACTTCGGCCCGGTCGCGTTCGAGCCCAAGCCGGTGCAGCCCGGTGGCCCGGCGCTGCACATCGGCGGCGACGGTGCCGCGGCGCTGCGACGGGCCGCCACCGTGGGCACCGCCTGGATGCCGATGAACCACACCCCGGAGGACCTCGGGCCGTCGCTGGAGAAGCTGCATGCGCTCTGCGAGCGGGTCGGGCCGGACGACGCCGGTGGAGATCACCATGACCGCCCGCGACGTGCAGCACGCCGAGGACGTCGAGCGCTACGAGCGCGGCGGGCGTCACCCGGATCGTCGTGCAGCCCTGGGCCCGTTCACGCGAGGCGCCGGAAGGGCTGGCCCGCTTCGCCGACGAGGTGATCGGCCCCCTCGCGGGCTGAGCTCCTTCAGCCCACGGGCTCGAGCAGCACCACCGGGATCTCGCGGTCGGTCTTCTCCTGGTACCCCGCGTAGCCGTCGTGGGTGGCCACGATCGCCGGCCAGAGTCGGTCGCGTTCCTCGGGCGTCGCGGTGCGTGCGCGCATCGACCGTTTCGGCTCGCCGCGGAACACGACCTCCACCTCCGGGTGCGCGACCAGGTTGAGGTACCAGTCGGGGTGGCGGTCGTCGCCGCCCCGCGACGCCACGATCACGATCGCGTCGCCATCCGTCGCGGGTGACGTGAGCATGACGCGGCGGGGCTGCCCGCTGCTGCGACCCGTGGTGGTGAGCTCCAGCACCGGCATCTTCACGTGTCCACCCCAGCTTCCCGAAGCTGAGGCGCACCATGCCACGGTGGAGGGTGTTCATGATCCGGAAGCTGGTGTCGTTGGGCACGGGGACACCGTAGGCCGACCCACCGGCGCGTGCGTACACTGCCGCACCGTGGGCACGGTCGGGACCGACGGCGCGGGGTTCGGCGCAGGGTTCGAGGAGATCAACGCGGTCACGCTCGCGGTCGCCGACATGGACCGCTCGGTCGCCTTCTACGCCGACCTCGGGTTCCCGGTGGTGGCGGGCGGCGCGGGGACTCCCTTCACCACCCTGCGCGCCGGTCGCAGCTTCCTCAACCTCCAACTCGTCGAGGGCTTCGGGTCCGGTCGGGGTGTGGGGCCGGGTGATCATCTGGGTGGCCGACGTCGACGCGGTGCACGACCGGGCCGTGGCAGCCGGTCGAACACCCGGAGTTCGCGCCGATCGACGCGCCGTGGGGCGAGCGCTACTTCCACGTGCGCGACCCCGACGGTCACGAGCTCAGCTTCGCCCGGCGGCTCTGAGCGCACCCGAGCGCCGCATCACCTCCGCGAGGCGCGGCACCAGTTCGTCGGTGACGGTGCGCAGGTAACCCCACGCCAGGTCGGGCGGGCAACCACCGATCAGCGGGTGGAGCGACGAGCGCGTTGCCGGCCCGCACGTACTCCTCGGCCTCATCGAGGGTCATGATGCGGTGGCTGCGCCCTTCGGCGCGCAACTCCTCGGCGTCGGCGACGAACGAGATCCCCGCGGTGTCGTGGTTGCCCTCGTTCCACGATCCGTACATGCGGACGTCGTGCATGAGGTAGGGGCCGAGCTCGTCCCAGGCCCGATCGAGGTCGTCGGCGACGAACACCACCGCGGGGTCGTCGGGCGAGGCCAGATGGCAGGGCCCCGGCGCGCGTCCCGCGTCGCGGGCCGCGGTCTCGAACGCCTCGCGCAGCTCGGGGCCGGACTTGATGGCCTGGAAGCCGAGCCCGTTGCGCCCCGCCCGCCGGGCCGCGGCCACGCTGCCGCCGCCCCACGACAGCTTCGGGCCCCCGGGGGTGAACGGCGCGGGCGTCACGTGGATGCGGCGGCCCTCGTGCTCGAACGGCTCACCGGTCGTGGCCTGCATGAGCACCGCGAGCTTCTCGTCGGCGAGACGGCCGCGCTGGTGGAAGTCGACGCCGTACATCTCGTACTCGACCGGCCGGTAGCCGATGGCCAGAGTGTGGTGCACCCGGCCGCGGCTCAGGTTGTCGAGGACGGCCATCTCCTCGGCCAGGCGGATGGGGTCGTACAGCGGCAGCAGCTCCACCGAGATCACGATCGGCAGGCGCGACGTGCGCGCCGCGACCGCCGCCGCGAACACGGTGGGGGAGGGGAGGTAGCCGTCGCTCGACGTGTGGTGCTCACAGAGCACCGCGGCGCGACAGCCACGCGTCTCGGCCCACGCGCACATGTCGAGCGCGGCGGCGTAGAGATCCGGTGCGGGCGCGCCGGTGGCGGGCGCCCGCAGGTCGAAGCGCATCGTGTACACGCGGCCTCCTCGCCACGGGCGTCAGTGCTTGGTGCCGCCGCCCAGGTAGGCGCTGGTGAGGAGCTCCATGT
Source organism: uncultured Actinomycetes bacterium (assembly GCA_963782705.1). Classification (GTDB taxonomy): domain Bacteria; phylum Actinomycetota; class Acidimicrobiia; order IMCC26256; family DASPTH01; genus CAVRGQ01. The sequence continues at coordinate 61,528 of CAWAKX010000028.1, forward strand.
CGGCTTCCTCGCGCGGACCGGTCCACACGATGTTGCCCAGCTCCATGAACGCCAGGTTGTCGGCGACCTTGAGCGCGTTCGCGGCGCTCTCCTCGACGAGCAACACCGCGCTGCCGCGGTCGCGCAGCTCGAGGATCGCGTCGAGCACCGCGTCGGCGGCGAGGGGCGCGAGGCCGAGCGTCGGCTCGTCGGCGATGAGCACCGCCGGCGGGTCGGCCAGGGCCGGCGCCAGGCTCAGCATCTGCTGCTCGCCACCCGAGAGGAGGCCGGCCACCTGCTTGCGCCGCTCCAGGAGGATCGGGAACCGGTCGTAGGCCTTCTGGCGGAGCTCTTCGTCGCGCAGGAGGACGGTGAGGTTCTCCTCGACGGTGAGGCCGGGGAAGATGCCCCGGGCCTCGGGCACGAGCAGCACGCCGTCGCGGGCCCGCTGGAAGGACTCGTGCTCGGTGATCTCCTTGCCGTCGAGGTACACCTTGCCGATCGACGCGTCGACCATGCCGGCGGCGACCGAGCACAGCGTGGACTTGCCGGCGCCGTTGGCGCCGAGCAGGGCCATCACCTTGCCGCGCTCGAGCCGCAGGTCGACGCCGTGGAGCACCTCGGCGTCGCCGTAGCCGGCCACGATGTCGTGCATCGCGAAGGTGGCCTGGGTGACCGGCTCGAGGTCGAGGCCCTGCCCGCCGGTGGCCGCCAGCTCCGCCGCGCTCGGCGGACTCCTCGGTGCGGTGGTGCAGCTCGTGCTCGGGGACCACGCCTCCGTGCAGCGCCGCCTCCGACTCCGCGATGCGGGCGAGCCGCGCCTTCTCGCGCTTCTTCTTCAGCTTGTTCTGACCGGTGAGGGCGAGGATGCCGTCGGGCTCCTGGGCGAGGTTGATGGCACCGAGGCCGGAGAGGATGGCGCACGAAGTAGGCCGACGTGATCAGGTCGTTTGCCGTGGTGCCGCCGATCGAGGTGAGCATGTCCGAGATCCAGTGGAAGCCCGCCGCACCGGCCGCGAAGAAGAAGCCGGCGAGCAGCGCGCCACCGGGACGACGGATGCCGAAGAGCACCGCGATGGCCAGCCAGATCAGCCCGTACGAGCGGCGGTGCGGCCGAGCTCGAGAACGCGAAGGTGAACATGCCGAGCAACACGCCGCCCACGCCGGCGATGGCCGCGCCGAGGGCGAAGATCATGATCTTCTGGCGGTTGCACCCGGATGCCGACCGACTCGGCCGCCACCTCGGAGCTGCGCACCGCGAGGATGGCGCGGCCCGACGACGAGCGCATCAGCGCGTGCACCATGAGGGTGAGCACGCCGAACACGGCGAGGAACAGGATGATCTGCTCCTGCAGCACGCTGAAGTCCATCTTGTCGAGCTTCGACACGGTGCCCGTCCACTCGAGCTTGCGCACGACGAGGTCGTTCAGCCAGTTGAGGCCGGGGATGTCGAGGGTTGGCGCCCGGATCGTCCACCCCGCCTCACCGTTGCCGATGTCCTGAGTGGCGAAGGGTACGAGCGAGAGGAAGAACGCCCACGCCAAGGTGCCGAGCGCGAAATTCACCCCGCCGAGACGCATGAGTGGCACCGCGAGCAGTGCCCCCAGCGCGGCCGCGGCGAGCGCGGCGATGATCATGGCCCAGAAGAAGTTGATCTGGCCGTGGGCGACGATCCCCCAGATGTCGACCCCGAAGTCGTGGGTGAGCGCCCACCCTCCGGCGAAGCCTCCGGCGGTCACGAAGCTCGCCTGCATGAGGCTCACCTGGCCGCCCATGCCGGTGACCACCACGAACGACAGGAAGATGATCGCCATCGCAAGGCCCTGCGCGGTGACGGTCTGGTCGTAGGTGTCGGCCCGGGCCCAGAACCATGCCAGCCAGCCCATCGACCACACGATGAGCACGGCGGTCCACAGCGCCCACCAGAAGCGTCGACCGAACGTGAAGGGCAGCGGAATGACCATCAGCGAGGAGTGCTCCCGACCGAACCACTTGGGCAGGCCCTCGCGGTGGTCGGGGGTGGGACGTCGTCGGCCACCGATCCGCGCGGCGCGACCGGTCGCGGCCGAAGAAGAGCAGCAGCAGGATCACGAGCAGGAACGGCACCGACGACTTCAGCCCGCTCAGGTTGGCCATCCAGGTCGGCAGGATGTCCTCGCTGTACCCCGCCACCAGGTTCTGGATGACACCGAGCGCGAGACCGAACGCGAAGGCGAGCGGGATCGATTTCAGCCCGGCGAACACCACCGCGGCGAGCGACCCCAGCACCACGAGGGTGAACACGAAGTCCTGCAGCTGGAACAGCGGAGCGATGAGCACACCGCCGAGGCCGGCCAGGATCATCGTCATGATCCACGCCGCGGCCGAGGTGCGGGCGGCGTTGACCCCGCGGATGTTGGCGAGCGACTCGCGGTCGACCACGGCGCGCATCTCGAGGCCCACCCGGGTGCGGCGGATGATGAACCACAGGACGAAGGCGGCGATCGCGGCGACGATGAACACCGCGATCTGGTTGTCGTTGAGGACCACGCCGCCGAACTTGTGGTTGGCGGCCTCGGGGCCGACGAGGCCGGGCACCGGCAGGCCTTCGGTGACCGCGTCGTTGCCCTGGAGCCCGAGATCGAAGGTGTCGTTGCCCACTGCGACCACGAGCCACTGCACCAGTGCCGGCAGCGCCACGAGGAGACCGATCGTGCCCACGATGCGCGGCGTAGACCGGTGCCTTGGCCAGGCGGCGCAGGAGGATCCGGTCGAGCAGGAGCCCGAGGACGGGGGCGAAGATGAACGCCGAGATGATCAACGACGCCCACACCGGCACGTCGAGGCCGGTGTTCAGTTGGTAGAAGAGGTAGGCGGTCGCGAAGGCGACCGCACCGTGGGCGAAGTTGAAGATGCCCGACGTCGTGTAGGTGAGGACGAGGCCCGACGCCATGATCGAATAGATGGCCCCGGTCACGAGGCCCGAGAAGACGAGGTTCCAGAACTGGTCCATCGCGCTACTCCGCGCTCGTGGGGTCGGACGGATCGGACGGTCGGACGGATCGCCTGCCGGCTCCGGAGGGGCGGGCTCGGCGGGAGCGGCGGGCTCGGCGGGCGGGGCGCTCGGCGGCCTCGGCGCGGCGTGGCGCTCGGCGCGGCGTCGAGCGTCTCGCCCAGGTACGCGTCGCGCACGGCGGCGTTGCGCTGGATCTCCTCGGGCAGCCCCTCGGCCAGCTTCGTGCCGAGGTTCAACACGACGATCCGGTCGCTCTGCTCCATCACGAAGCCGGCGTTGTGCTCGACGAGCAGCACCGCGCACCCGGTTTCCCGCCGCACCGACTGGATCACCTCGCCGAGGCGCTCGGTCTCGGTCTCGTCGAGTCCCGATGCGGGCTCGTCGAGCAGGAGCAGCTTCGGGTCGTCGACGATCGCCCGGGCCAACTCGACCATGCGGGCCACGCCGATCGGCAACGATCCCGCGAGCTCGCGGCGCACCGGTCCGAGGCCGCACATCTCGAGGGCCTGCTCGACCTGTTCGCGTCGGGCCTGCTCCCGTCGGCGGCGGGTCGGGAAGTACACGAGGTCGGCGAGGAACCCGCCGCCTCCGGCGCGCCACTCGAGGGCGGCCAGGATGTTGTCCTCCACCGAGAGCCAGCCGAAGGTCTGGACACGCTGGAAGGTGCGGCGCAGCCCGAGCCGCGCCCGCTGGGTGGACGACGCCGTTGGTGACGTCCTTGCCGGCGAGCACCACGCGCCCGTCGTTGGGCGTGCGCACCCCGGAGACGACGTCGAACATCGTGGTCTTGCCGGCGCCGTTCGGCCCGATGACGCCGAGCACCTCTCCGGGGTGAGCGTCGAAGCTGACCCCGCTGAGCGCCACGATGCCGCCGAAGCGCACGGTGACGTTGCTCAGGCTCAGCATCAGTTCGCCGTTGGGAACGGGCGCGCGCTTGGTCCTGCTCGCTCGTGACGGTCACCAGTAGTTCCCCCCAGACGACGGTCGCACGTCGGATCCTGCGGCATCGCCGGCCCGACGAATTCAACTGCGGCGGCACTATAGAGGGCGCGTGCTGGCGCTGTCCTGCCCCCGTCTGCAGAAACCGGTCAGGGTCTGTCGTCTCCGGGAGACCTCGGATCGGGGGTCGTCGAGCGCGGAGAGCGCGCGGGCCAGATCGGGTCGAGCGGCCTCGTCGTCGAGGCGCCGGGCGGTCGCCCGCACCGCCTCGAGGTGCGCGGCATCCTGCACGTCGGTCACCGTGAAGCGCCACCGCCGCACCCGGGTCGCGATCCCCGCCGCGGCGTCGCCGTCCGGGACGATCTCCGCCGCCGCGAACACCCGGCAGTCGTAGGTGCGGCACGTGCGGGGCCGGTGGTCGTAGATCGAGCAGCCCTCGCTCGTGAGCATCGGGCAGCGACCGTGCTCGTCGTAGCCCATGAGCCGGTGGCCCGGTGGTGCGCCGGGAGCGGGGAACAAGAGAGCGGCCGGGATGTGGGCGAGGGTCTCGGTCTCATCCGGTGCCACGTGGACGAATTGCGAGGACTCGCAACACGCTCGACAGTCGTCGCACGGCACGTGCATGTCGTGCTGGTCGTCGAGGGCCTCCCTGAGCTCGGCGAACCAGGTCCCGAAGTCGCCGGCGTCCAGCGGTGCGTCGCTGTCCAACTGGAACCGCCCCTAGAGGTAGTCGCGCTTCAGCAGGTCGTTGGTCGCGAACCAGCCGGGCACGGCCGGGATGAAGCTCGCGACGAGCTGGTCCATCAGGACCGCGGCCACCGCCACCTCGGTGGAGAGCCCGGCCGCGACGAGCGCCCCCGACATGCCGACCGACGACACCGCGGTGTTCCCGCCGGGCACCGGGATCAGCGACGCGATCGTCGAGATGAAGATGTTGAGGGCGAGCAGCGTCCAGAAGTTGATGCTGCCGCCGAACGCCCAGATGCAGGCCATGTACACGCAGGCGTAGAGCAGCGCGTTCAGCATGTTCCCGCCGAGCAGCTGGGCGACCCTCCGTGGTGAGCGCACTGCGGTCCACACGGTGACCAGCGCGCTGCGCGTCGGCGGGATCACCATCTTGCGCAGCTTCGGGATGCCGAAGATCAACCCCGCCGCCCACCACGATCACGAGGAGGGCGATCAGCCGCGAGGGTGACGATCTGGTGGGTGTCGATCTTCTCGGTCTTGAACTGCGCGGGCGACAACAGCACCGCGACGACGAGCAGCATCGACTGGGCGACGATGTTGCCCGACGTTGATGAGCAGCCCGCCCGATGCCACCGCGCTGGCGAGGTCGACGCCCTGCTTCTGGAGGAAGCGGATCTGCGCAGCCATGCCGCCGACCGCGGGCACCGCGAGATTGGAGAAGCTCATCGAGAGCTGCAGCTCGGACGTGCGCCACAGAGGCAACGGGATGGGCACCGTGCCCATGAGCGCGACCGCGGTGGCCATGTTGGTCGTGATGGAGATGATCATGGCGACCACGAGCCACCAGATGTTCGCCGAGGTGAAGGTGTCCCACAGCTCCTGGGGACTGCCGACCTGCGACAGGAGCGCGAAGACCGCGATCAGCGTGCCGATCGCCATCATCAGATTCGTGCCGCTCACGCGGTAGAGCGGCTGGAGCGGAGGCTCGTCGGTGCCGGCGGCGGCGGCGGCGGCCGCGCGCAGCGCCGACACCTGCTTCGCGAACTCCTTGTGCTCCTTGTGCCCGGACGGGCGGATCTCGCGGCTCAGAGCCGCTGGTTGGAGCAGCGCGAGCGCGTCGACCACCGCATCGGTGCCGACGACCGCCATGGCCGCCGCGACCGCGCGTTCGTTCCCGACCGCGAGCGCACTGCTCGCGAGCAGCTCCGCGATGTCGGCGCTGATCCGGTGCGGCGGGGCCATGCCGCTCGCGTGGTCGAAGGTGACGATCGCCGGGCCTTCGTCGGCGAGCACCACGTGGTGGAGGTTGCACCGGCCGTGCGCGACGTGGGCCGCGTGCATTGCGCCCACCTGGCGCCACAGTGACTGCAGCACGTCGTCGGTGACCTGCTCGGCGGGCACGTCGGCCAGTCGCGGGCCTTCGGGATTGCGCAGCACGATGAGCGCCGCGCCCGGACCGGCCGAACCCGCGATCTCGACGTGGGGCACCCGCACCTGGGCGCGCTCGGCCAGCAGCGTGGCGTAGGCCTCGGCCTCGACGTCTTCGCGACGCGTGAGGTGCAACTCGGGGCCACCGTCCTTGTAGGCCAGCCAGCGCCACGCCTTCGAGAGGAACTGGGCGTCGGACTCGTCACGGCCGAGCACGCGGATGGTGAGCTGCTCGTCGCCGTGCGTCGCGAGCATCACGGTGCCGTGCGACGGTTGTACCGGTCGCAGCTCGACGGTGTCCACGGTGATCCCGAGTTCGACCAGCGCAGCCTTGACCTGGCGCGTGGTCGGTCGGCCGCCGGGCGAGCCGAAGATCAGGTGCACGAGCGCGGCGACCGCGAATCCGATCAGGACCGCGGCGAGCGCGCCGTCGGTCGCGGCGGTGCCCAGGTAGATCGACGCGAAGAACATGAGGAGCATCAGCAGTCGACCGAGCTGACGTGCAGGGCGCGACACGTACGGCGAGGCGACCGCGATGACCGCGACGACGATCGCGACGCGCACCGCGGGGAACGCCGGCGAGCCGTCGCCCACGCGAGTCACGATGTCGAGGCTCTTCACGAGCGACTCGTCGACCGCGATCATCTGGCCCATGACCCGGGCGATCGCCCACGTGGCCACACCGGCGATGAGCAGGTCGCGCGCGAGCCGCCAGCGACGGGCGACGATCGCGGCGACGACGACGAGGCCGACCGCCCACAGCGCCCCGAGGGTGAAGACGAGTCGGAAGAGCGAGTCGAGGTAGTTCGGGAGGCCGTTGATCAGCGTGGTGAGGTTGTTGACGGCCTGTGACGGGTGGTCGTGGTGCCAGACGAGCAGCGCGATGAGCGCCAGGGCCACCACGAGCCGGATCCAGTCGCTCAGCCGCCGCCGGTACGGCTGCTCCGACGGCGGGACCGAACGAGTTGGCGCGCCAGGCTGCGAGCCGCGATGACACCGACATGGCTGCATGCTCGCAGATGCCGGGCGGGAGTGAGCGGTTCGCTCGGCCCCCGGGTTCCGTGCCGCGTCCGGGAAGGGTGGCTCAGCTGGTGGGGGAGTGCAACCAGCCGGGCACGTCGCCGAAGCCCGCCGCGGGGCCGTCCACCGACCAGGCGTGCACCGACAGGATCCGCCAGCCGTCGGCGGTGTCGTTCTGGCTCAGGATGTGGATGGTGCCGTTGCCCTGGTCGTCGACCAGGTTGGTCTCCACGACGCCGGTGTGCCCGAGCGGGCTCGTGGTGGTGGGCCCGAACGTGATGATGTCGCCCGGGACCGGTGCGCGGCCGGCGGTGCCGTTCGGGATCTTCTCGAGGTTCCCGCCGTACGCGGTCGAGTAGTTCGCGTACACGTCCTTGCCGTTCGCGCCGTAGGGGTTCACGCCGTACGCCACGTACATGAACCGCATCGACAGCTCGACGCACTGCCACTCCAGCTCGCCCCACGCACCGGGGAAGAACTGGACCGGACGGTTGGCGGCGTGGTCTGCGCCCGGTCGGGGTCCGCACACCTCCACGCCGCGGTACGACGCGCCCAGCGCGTGGGCACCCGGGTAGTTCCCGCTGTCGCACGCGCCGCTCCACCATGCGGGCGCGGGATAGGAGGTCGGCGGGGTGGGCGGGAGGCACGCGCTCAGCGCCAGGGCGAGCGCGGCGACGATCGCGGCGATGCGCACCGAGCGCAGACGCGTGGCGGCGACGAGTTTCGAGGTCACGGCCAATTGGATCGGCAGCCGCGCACCCGAAGTTGAGGTGGCCACCGGGCTCGCGGGCATCGGCACAGCGTGGACTGCTCGTTCCAACGCTGGGTCAACCATGCGTCACCGGTGGTTCCCCTGGTCGCCGCGTGCCGCTCCCGATACCGTGACGTCCCGTGACGGCGGAATTCCACCTCTATCTCCCGCAGATGCGGATGGGCCCGGCTGCGCTCGAAGAACGCGCCCTTGCCGCTGAAGCCGCCGGCTTCGTCGGCATGGCCGGCATGGACCACCTCGCACCGCCCCAGGCCGAGGGGCAGCCCATGTTCGAGGCGCTCACCACCGCCACCTGGCTCGCGGCGCGCACCGAACGGCTGGTGCAGGGGAACCTGGTGTTGTGCGACGCCTTCCGTCATCCCGCGGTGCTCGCCCGCCAGGCCGTGAGCCTCGACCACTTCTCGGGTGGGCGGTTCGAACTGGGGTTGGGGTGGGGATCGGTGGCCGAGGAGTTCGCGACCTACGGGATCGCGCCGGCGACGCCGGCCGAGCGTGTCGACCGGCTCCGGGAGACCCTCGAACTGCTGGAATTGCTGTGGTCGGGTGAGACCGTCGACTACGAGGGAACGTGGTACACGGTGCGCGCCGGCCGTCAGCTCCCCGCGCCCCTCGGCCGCATCCCGCTCGTGATCGGCGGCACCGGTCCCAAGACGATGCGCCTGGTCGCCCGCCACGCCGACTGGTGGAACGTCTCGGTCGACAAGCTGCACCACCTCGACGACGCGCGCGCCGGGGCCGGCCGCGCGCGGGTGTCCACCCAGGTGATGGTGGCGTTCGTCCCGTCGGAGGATCGCCGCGACGAGATCACCGAACTCGCCCGTCGCCGGTTCAACTGGCGCAACCCGCCGGTGATCGGCAACGCCGAAGAGCTCGTCGACCACTTCGCGGCCGCGAGCGGGGCCGGAGTCGAGCGCTTCTACGTGTGGTTCACCGACTTCGCGACGCCGGCGACCCTCGCCGCGTTCGGCGCCGGGGTGATCGGGCACGTCTGAGCCTCGCGGTCGCCGCCGGCCACCCATCCGGCGCGTCCGGCGAGCGTTCGGTAAGAATGCCCACCGTCGCAGCACGGGCGGAGCCGCCCGGCGCGGACGTATCGAACCGGAGGGAACGCCGTGTCCATGAGCATCTCGTTGACGCCGGAGGAGGAGCGCGAGGTCGCCCGCGCCTACGCCGGCACCTGGTGGCTGTTCCTCGTCGGGGGCATCCTCTGGCTGCTGCTCGGGTTCTTCATCCTGTCGCTGCGGCCGGGATCCATCACCGCGGTCGCCATCCTCATCGCGATCACCTTCTGGCTGGGTGCACTCACCCAGTTCGCGCTCGCGGCCGTGGTCACCGGTGGATGGCGGGTGCTCTGCGTCGTGCTCGGCGTGCTCGCCATCGGTGCGGGCATCGCCGCGATCGCCTGGCCCGGGCCCACGCTCGTGGTGCTCTCGGTGTTCGTGGCGTGGTACCTGCTGATCCGCGGCATCTTCGACTGCGTGATCGCCCTCTCGCACACGCATGTGCACGGGTGGTGGGTCGGCCTGATCGGCGGCGTCATCGGCATCGGCCTGGGCGCGTGGGCGATCGGCAACCCCGATCGTTCGGTGCTGCTCCTCGTCACGATCATCGGCATCTGGTCGATCATCAAGGGCGTGGTCGACCTGGTGAGTGCCTTCCGCTTCCGTGACCTCAAGAAGGCGTTGGACGCATGAGCGACGACGACACCACACCGGTCGGCGACGAGGCCGACGCCACCGAGAAGATGGCAGCCGAGGACGCATCTGGCGAGGCCACCGAGAAGGTGGCGGCGGAGACCACCGCCCTTCCCGTCGAGGAGCCGTCCGTCGAGGAGTCGCCGGCCGAGGAGTCGCCGGTCGAGGAGTCGCCGGTCGAGGAGCCCGACAAGCCGGCGAAGGCGACGGCGGGTGGCGTGCCACGCTGGCGGCGCGTCGTGTCGGTCGTCTTGCTCGTCGTCGGATTCCTGCTCGTGCCGCTGACCGCGATCTCGATCTGGTCCCGCAACCAGCTGCTCAACACCGACCGCTACGTGAGCACCGTCTCACCGCTGGCGTCGAACGCCGACATCCAGGCGGCGGTCGCCACTCGCGCGGTCGACGCGTTGTTCTCCGAGGTCGACGTCTCCAAGAAGATCAGCAATGCCCTGCCGAAGCGGGCGAAGTTCCTCGGCGACACCATCGCCGCGCAGGCGCAGGGCTACGCGGTCGACGTCACCGAGAAGCTGTTGCAGACCGACCAGTTCCAGTCGCTGTGGGACAACATGAACCGGGTCGCCCACCAGCAGCTCGTCACGGTGCTCAAGGACGAGAACGGCGCGAGCGCCGGGCCCGCGAGGGTCAAGGACGGCAAGATCACCCTCGATCTCTCCAAGACCATCGAGACGATCAAGGCCGAGCTGGCCAAGAAGGGACTCACCTTCCTCGAGAAGGTGTCGGTGCCGCCGGTGAAGCGCACCATCGTGCTCATCGACACCGGCGGTATCGACCAGGCACGCACCGCGTCGAAGATCCTCAACATGATCGCCTGGCTGCTGCCGATCCTGGCGATCGGCTGCTTCGTCTGCTCCGCGGTGATGGTGCGGCCCCGCCGGCGGGCCACCATCCGCTCCGGGATCGTGATGTTCGCCGGCGCGGCCTTCACGCTCGTGCTGCTCGCCGCCGGTCGCTGGTTCTACCTCGACGCCGCGACCCCTCCCGGGGGCAACGGCAAGGCGGCCGAGGCGGTGTGGGACATCCTCCTGCGCAACCTGCGCATCGGCGTGATCATCGTCGGACTGGTCGGGCTGCTCGTCGCGTTGCTCGCGTGGCTCTCCGGGTCCACCGGTGGCGCCGAGAAGATCCGGGCGATCGCGAGCCGGGGCATCGGTGCGCTGCGGAACAAGGCCGACGAGGCCGGATACGAGCCCGGGCCGGTCGCGGCCTTCGTGGCCGAGTACAAGCGTGGTCTGCAGTTCGCGGCCACGCTGCTCGCGGTCGTGGTGCTCGTGCTCTGGAAGAACCCGACCATCGGCACCGTCGTGGTGATCGTGGTGCTGCTGCTCCTCGTGCTCGGCGCGATCTCCTTCCTCACGCGTGGCGCACCGCCCCGGGACGACGCGGAGGCCGACGCCGACGCGTCGGAGGACGCACCTGTCTGAGCGCGCCGACGTCGTCATCGTCGGCGCGGGCCTCGCCGGGCTGGCGTGCGCTCGCGCGTCTCGTTCCGGGGCGTGTCGTGCACCGTGCTCGAAGCCGCCGACGGGGTGGGCGGCCGCGTGCGCACCGACGTCGTCGACGGCTTCCGGCTCGACCGCGGGTTCCAGGTCGCGCTCACCGCGTACCCGGAGCTGCACCACCAGCTCGACGTGCCCAAGCTGGCGCTGCGCCGCTTCGACCCCGGGGCGCTCGTCCGCCTCAACGGGCGGCTGCGCCACGTGTCCGATCCGCAGCGACGACCCCGCCACGCACTCTCCACCGCGATCGCGCCGGTCGGCTCCGCGATCGACAAGGCCCGGCTCCTGCGGCTCGTCACCGACGTGCGGCGCGGCATGCCCGCCGACCTGCTGCGCCGCCCGCCCGTCGGCACGCCCGACCCGACCACGTTGGAGGCGCTCGTCGCGCGCGGCTTCTCCGACCGCATGATCGACGAGTTCTTCGTGCCGCTGCTCGGCGGCATCCAGCTCGACCCGCTGCTCGAGGTGCCGTTCCGGCGCGCGGCGGTGATCCTGCGCATGCTGGCCGAGGGTGACGCCGCGGTGCCCGCGGCCGGGATGCAGGCCATCCCCGACCAGCTCGCGGCATCTCTGCCCGAGGGCACCGTGCGTTTCGGCGACCCGCGTCGCCGCGCTCGACGGCACCGCCGCCGTGCTCGCCGACGGCGCCCGCGTCGAGGGGCGGGCGTTGGTGGTCGCGACCGAAGGTCCGGCCGCGGTCGAGCTGTTGGGGCTGCCGCCGGTCGGTTCCCGCGCGGTCACCGCGGTGTACTTCGGTGCCGACGCGGCGCCAGTGCCCGACAAGCTCGTGATGCTCGACGGCGATCGCTCGGGGCCCGCGGGCACCGTCGCGGTCACCAGCAACGTCGCGCCGAGCTACGCGCCACCCGGCCGCGCGCTGATCGTCGCCGAGGTGCTCGGGCCGGTCGACCGCGACGAGGTGGAGGAGTCGGTGCGCGCCCAGCTACGCGGGTGGTTCGGCGGCGCGGTCGACCGCTGGGCGCACCTGCGCACCTATCGCATCACCCACGCGCATCCCGACCAGCGCCCCGGGTTCTCGGCCCGGCGGCGTGTCGATCTCGGTGGCGGACGCTTCGTGTGCGGCGACCACCGTGACACGCCCGCGATCCAGGGCGCGCTGTTCTCCGGCAAGCGCACCGCGGCAGCCGTCCTCACGCGCCTCGGCGCGATGGGTGAGTGAGAGCGACCGAGCGGTCCAGCGAGGCGGCGGAAAGTCGTCAGTCCTGCTTGGACTTGCCCGCCGCCTTCTTCGCCTGCTTCCAGGCTCGCACCGCGGTGAACGCCTCGCGGGAGTCGATGTCGGCCACCGAACGCGGCTGCGAGTCGGAGAACGGCACCGCGTACTCCTCCCACCCCTTCGGCGCGACACGCAGCCGCTTGCCGAGGATGGCGAGGAAGATCTTGGACTTCTCCTCGCCGTAGCCGGGGAGGGCACGGATGTTGGCGAACACCACGGCGGGATCCTTGGAGCCCTTCCAGATCTTCGCCGCGTCGCCGCCGTACTCCTCGACGACGTGCACACACAGCGCATGGGTGCGCTTGGCCATCGAGCCGGGGTAGCGGTGCAGGGCGGGTTTCTCCTTGAACACCGCTTCGAGGTCGGCGGGATCCATGGCCGCGATGCGCGCGGCGTCGAGGTGTCCGAGGCGGGTGCGCAGCGTGGCCGGACCCCGGAACGCCCACTCCATCGGCACCTGTTGGTCGAGGAGCATCCCGATCAGCAGCGCGAGCGGGTCCTCGACGAGCAGCTGGTCGGCGTCGGCGTCACCGGTGATCGGCAGGGTGGCGGTCGGCATGGTGCGAGCCTACCGACGTGTCGCGCCCGCGCGTGCGGCGGCGCGCCGCTCGGCGCGGTGAGCGAGTCGGTAGGGTTGCGAAATGTCCAATGTGCCGCCCGACGACCAGTACCCGAACGGCTGGGGAGACGACACCGGGGGAGTGCCGCTCGGACCCGAGCCGGAGCCGACCGGCGCCGGCGGCCCCGGGGGAGCCGGCGGCTGGGGCGAGGAGCCCCGTACCGAGCCGTTCGCGATCGCCGCGCTGGTGTGGGCGATCGTCAGCATCGTCATCCCGCTCATCGGCACCGTGGTCGCCTTCGTGCTCGCGCAGCGCGCCGTCGGACTCGATCCGGCGTTCGCAGGGCACCCGGCGCGGCGAGCAGCTCGTCACCGCCGCGCGCATCACCGCCGGAGCGGTGCTCGCGCTCTGGGCCATCGGCCTGATCTCGTTCTTCGCGTTGCGCAGCGGCGACTCCAGCAACAACTCCGACGTCGCGCTGCCCACGCAGCCGCCGGTGAGCACCACCCTGGCGCCGATCACCACCGTCACCACGGTGCCGATCACCACGACCACCACCAAGCCGCCGGTCACCACCACGCCGCCGCCGACCGTGAGCGTGCTGCCGCCCCCGTCGACCGTCGCGCCCACCACGCCGCCGACCGAGCCGCCCACGACGGCACCGCCCACCGAACCGCCGACCAGCGCGCCGCCGACCACCACCATCCCCGACTCGCAGAAGTCGGAGATCCTGGCCCAGAAGATGCTGGCCAAGCCCGCGTTGGGGCCGAGCAACCGCGGCGTGCCGAACGACGAGCGCTTCGTCGTCGACTACCAGGCCGGCCAGGTGCTCACCGTCACCTGGGCGATCAACAACGGGACCGCCCCGTATCCGACCGGCGAGGCCACCTGCGCCGGGCCGCCCGGTTCGACGACCACCACGTCGACGACCACCCCTTCGTCGACCACGACGACCACGACCACGGCACCGGCGGGCGACACCACCACCACGACGGCGCCCGCGGGCAGCGGGCGCACCACGTCGCAGCAGTCGCGCTACGACGCCAAGCAGATCCTCGCCACCATCAAGGCGCAGATCAACGCGCTCAAGCTGAACTTCACCGACGTGCAGCTGATCGGCACCTACCCGATCACCGGCGCCGGTGACGACGACGTGGTGCAGGTGCTCTACTCGCACCAGACGGCGACGTCGCCGAACTTCAACTACAAGAAGGCGTTCGACGTGCCGCCGGCCGAGCTGGTGCAGTGCCTCAACCCGGCCTTCGCGTCGTAGCGACGGCCTGAATCCGCGAGCGCCCGAGCCGAGCGGCTGCGGCGCAGGCGCCTCGAGGCGCTCGACGACTTGAACGCGCGAGCGCCTAGAGGCGCTCGACGACTTGAACGCGCGAGCGCCTAGAGGCGCTCGACGACTTGAACGCGTCGAGCGCCTAGAGGCGCTCGACGACCATCGCCATGCCCTGGCCGCCGCCGACGCACATGCTCTCCACGCCGTAGCGGCCGTCGCCGTCCTCGAGGCCGTTCAGCAACGTCGTCATGATGCGGGCGCCGGTCATGCCGAACGGGTGGCCGAGCGCGATCGCGCCGCCGTGCACGTTGAGCTTCTCGAAGGGGATGCCCAGCTCGCGCGCCGAGGGCACCGCCTGTGCGGCGAACGCCTCGTTGATCTCGAACAGATCGACGTCGTCGACGGTGAGCTTGGCCCGCCCCAGCGCCTGACGAATCGCCTCCACCGGGCCGAGACCCATGATCTCGGGGTCGAGCGCCGACACGCCGCTCGACACCACTCGGGCGATCGGCTCGAGGCCCAGTTCGCTCGCCTTGGCTTCGCTCATGACCAGCACCGCGGCGGCGCCGTCGTTGAGCGGGCACGAGTTCCCAGCCGTGACCGTGCCGTCGGGACGGAACGCGGGCTTGAGCTCGGAGAGCTTCTCCATCGTGGTGCCCGGTCGCGGGCCGTCGTCGGCGGTGACCAGCCGGCCGTCGCTGAGCGGCACCGGCGTGATCTCCCGCTCGAAGAACCCGTTCTCCTGCGACTGCACCGCGCGTTCCTGTGACCGGCACGCGAACTCGTCCTGGTCTTCGCGGCTGACGTTGCAGAGCTGCGCGACGTTCTCCGCGGTCTGACCCATCGCGATGTACATGTCGGGCAGGCCGTCGTAGGGCGTCCACGCCGGGGCGTTGCCCTGCGCGCGCTCGGCGGTGCGCACCGCGGCGTCGGCGAAACGCGGGTTGTCGGTGTTGCCGGCGCCCTCACCGAGACCGTTGAAGAGACGGCTCACCACCTCGACGCCCCCGGCGACGAACACGTCGCCCTCGCCGGCGCGGATTGCGTGCGCGGCCATGCGGATGGTCTGGAGCGACGACGAGCAGAAGCGGTTCACGGTGACGCCGGGCGCGTCGACGCCCGCGAGCAGCGCCGCGACGCGGGCGACGTTGTAGCCCGCCTCGCCGGCACCCTGCGCGTTGCCCCAGACCACGTCCTCGATCAGCGCGGGGTCGAGGGCGGGCACCTTGTCGAGCAGCGAACGGATGATGAGCGCGCTGAGGTCGTCGGCCCGCCATTCGACGAGTGAGCCCTTCATGGCCCGGCCGATCGGGGTGCGGGCGGTCGCGACGATGACGGCTTCCATGACGGGCCTCCTGGGCTGCGCGGCGCGACGGGTCGGGCGGGAAGGGAAGAACCGAACGCGGCGGCATCCTATGCCCGGGTCGCGCAATCGGTGCCGGGGCGCGGGTGGCCTCGCACCTACGATCACCCGGATGCCCGACGACGAAACTCCCGTGCCCGACGCTCCCGACACGTCCGACGCGCCCGAGTTGCCCGACGCGCCGGCCGAGCGGGCCCGGCGCCTCGCCGACGTCGACGCGCTGCGGGCACGCGGGGTCGAGCCCTACCCCGTGCGCTTCGACCGCGACCGCACCCTCACCGAGTTGCGGGCCGAGTTCGACCCGCTCGAGGCCGGGGTCGAGACCGACGTCGCCGTCCGGGTCGCGGGCCGCATCATGCTGCTGCGCCGCCAGGGGAAGCTCACCTTCGCCACCATCAAGGACCAGGACGGCTCGGTGCAGCTCTTCGTGAGCCGCGCGGTGCTCGGTGAGGACGCGCACGCGGCGTTCGACGAGCTCGACCTCGGCGACTGGGTCGGCGTCGAGGGCACGGTGATGGCCACCCGCAAGGGTGAGCTGTCGGTGAAGGTCACCGGGTTCCAACTGCTCGCCAAGGCGCTGCGTCCGCTTCCCGACAAGTGGCACGGCCTGTCGGACGTCGATACGCGCTTCCGTCAGCGCTATGTCGACCTCATCGTCAACGACGACGCGCGCCGCGTGTTCGCAGTTCGCTTCGCCGCGGTGGCTTCGATCCGCCGTTCACTCGCGGAGCGCGGCTTCGTGGAGGTGGAGACGCCGGTGCTCGAGCACGAGCTCGGCGGCGCGACCGCGCGCCCCTTCCACACGCACCACAACGCGCTCGACCTCGACCTCTTCCTGCGCATCGCGCTCGAGCTACACCTCAAGCGCCTCGTGGTGGGCGGGTTCGAGCGGGTGTTCGAGATCGGGCGGGTGTTCCGCAACGAGGGCATCGACACCAGCCACAACCCCGAGTTCACGATGCTCGAGGCGTACCAGGCGTTCGCCGACTACCACGACATGATGGAGCTCACCGAGCACCTGGTGGTCGAGGCGGCGCACGCGGCGCTGGGCACCACGGTGATCGACATCCGCGGGGAGACCGTCGATCTCGCCGAGCCGTGGCCGCGCGCCACGATGGTCGACCTCATCCGTCAGTACGTCGGCGTGGAGATGCACCCGTCGATGGACGTCGACGCGGCACGTGCGGTGCTCGACGGGCTCGGTCTCACCTACCAGGACTCCTGGGGTGCGGGCCGGCTCACCCACGAGGTGTACGACGAGCTGGTCGAGCATCACCTGGTGCGGCCCACCTTCGTGCTCGACCACCCGCGCGAGACGTCGCCGCTCGCGCGCGTGCACCGCGACGACCCGAGCCTCGTGGAGCGCTTCGAGGTGGTGGCCGGCGGCAACGAGCTGGCCAACGCCTACTCGGAGCTCAACGATCCCATCGACCAGCGCGGCCGCTTCGAGCTCGAGGCCGCGGCGCGCGCCGCGGGCGATGCCGAGGCCGGCACCATCGACGAGGACTACCTCCGCGCCCTCGAGCACGGTCTGCCGCCCACCGGCGGTCTGGGGATCGGCATCGACCGCCTCACGATGCTGCTCGCGGGGGTCACCAGCATCCGCGAGGTCATCCTCTTCCCGACCCTGCGCCCCGAAGCCCCCTGACGCCACCCCACCCCGACGAACTTGCGTCACCTACTGGGAATAGTTCTCGACCCAGCGACGCAAGTTCGGGTCAGGAAGGGAGGGCGGTGAGCTCCTCGCTGACGTCCCAGAGGCGGGCCGCGGCGGCGTCGTCGTGGGCGGCGCGTGACGGCTCGGCCGGCGCGCACTTGGCCCAGAATCCTCCGGTGATCCCGGCCAGCTCGGGCGCGGTGGCGACGTAGACCGAGGTGGCCGCGCCCTGCTCGACCCCGATCGCGAACGGACGCATCAGGCCGAGCGCGAAGCCCTGGATCCCGCGCATGTCGCCGTCCTGACCGAACCCGGTGCGGACGAACCCGGGATGCACCGCGTTGGTGTCGACGCCGGTGTCGTCCCATCGGCGGGCCAGCTCGCGCGTGAAGAGGATGTTGGCGAGCTTCGTGCGTCCGTACGCGTACGACGAGTTGAAGTGCTGCGTGAGCTGCAGGTCGTCGAAGTCGATGCCCTGGCGCGCCCGGGTGTGCATGTCGGACGACACGTTCACGACGCGCGCGCCGTCGACGGCGACGAGGGGGTCGCGCAGCATCATCGTGAGCAGGAACGGCCCCAGGTGGTTCACCTGGAGCATGAGCTCGTTGCCGTCGGCCGACTCGCGCCGTTCCGACACCATCAGGCCGGCGTTGTTCACGAGCACGTGCAGCTCGGTATGTTCGGCGCGGAATTGCTCGGCGAAGGTGCGCACCGACGCGAACGACGCGAGGTCGAGATCCATCAGGTGCACGTCGTCGTTGCCGGTCGCGCGGCGCACGTCGTCACGCTGCGGCGAGCCCTCGGGCCTCGTCGCGCGCGGTCATCACCACGGTTGCGCCGGCGGCGGCGAGGGCCTGGGCGGTGGCCTTCCCGATGCCGGTGTTGGCGCCGGTGACGACCACCACCCGTCCGGTCAGGTCGGGGACTGCGGTGCCTGGTGCTTGGCCATCGCCGCAGGTTACGGCGCGCGGGAACTCAGGGCCGCCGGCTGCGGCGGTGGTCGAGTGCGGGCACGAGCGTCGCGATCCCGATGGCGGCGGCCACCCACGCCACGCCGACGAACCAACCGCTGAGCACGTCGGACGGCCAGTGCACGCCCAGGTACACGCGCGAGACGCCGACGGAGAAGGCCGCGAGTCGCGGCCACCACCCAGATCGTGATCCGTTGCCACCGGCGGTGCACGAACCGGGTCGCCGCCCAGGCGAGGATCCCGAATGCGGCCACGACGTTCGCGCTGTGGCCCGACGGGAACGCCGCGCCCTGCGCCCCCGCGATGCGATCGGCGAGCGGCGGACGGGCCCGGCCGACGATCGGCTTCACGATGAGCACCGTCAGCAGGGTGCCGGTGCACGCGATCACGACGCCGAGCGCGATGAGTGGGTGACGGCGCCACCACAACACCACGAGCACGGTGAGCACGACGGGCACCAGCACCGTCGCGCTCCCGAGCCACGTCACGGCGCGGAACACGTCGTCGAGGGTGGTGCTGCGGTGTTCGACGACCCACCGGTGGATGTCGGGATCGAGCGCGGCGGCACCGTCGCCCTCGCGGACGGCGTCGAGCAGCGCGGTGAACGCGAGTCCGGCGACCGCGATGCACACCCCCGCCGCCACGACGACGAGCACGACTGCCGCCGGCAGTCCGCTGCGGTCCACGAGGCGGGTGAGGGCCTGTCCGGGTCTGCTCGCCCGGAGCCACGCCCGCAGGCGCGATGCCCTCACCATCGGGACACGCGGAGACCCCGGGCCGCGGGCGTCGTAACGTGCGCCGGGGAGGTGGTGAGCCGTGGGTGGCATCGGTGGGTTCCTTCGCAGCTTCCGGGATGCGGGGCGCGGCGTCGTGCTGGTGGTGCGCGACCGCAACTTCCGGGTCATGCTCGCAGCTTCGGGCGCGGTGGTCGTGGTCGGGATGTTGCTCGACGTCTCCCGGGGCACCTGGACCGTGCTCCTGGTGTGCGTGGCCCTGGTGCTCGGGGCCGAGGGACTCAACAGCGCGATCGAGCGCCTGGCCGATGTCGCGCACCCGGACCAGGCGCCTGCGGTCGGCGAACTCAAGGACGTCGCGGCCGGCGCGGTGCTGATCGTCTCGGCGCTCGCGGCGGTGGTGGGGATCGTCGCCCTCTGGCCCTACGTCGTGGGCTGAGCAGCTCGCCGTCGGACCCGGCGGGCGCACGAGGTCCAACCACTCGGTACAGTCGTCGTCCACGCGAGAAGGGGTCGATGGTGTTCGAGATCGGTGGCGTCGTCGCCCTTGTGGCAATCGGCTTCTGGTTGTGGGCGTTGATCGAGTGCATCGTCACCCCGGGGAGCCGGTGTCGCACCCTGCCGAAGCTGGTGTGGGTCCTGGTGATCCTCCTGCTGCAACTTCTTCGGCGCCATCGGGTGGTTCGCGTTCGGTCGACCGCGCCGCGGGGCGGACACGACCGAACGACCGCCGGGTCGCGTGCGCAACGGCGCCCGACCCCCGTCCAGGACACCCGTCCCCCCGTCGACGCCGGGGCGATGAGCGACCGCCGTTCCGCGGAGCTCGACCGGCAGCTCGACGCGTGGGAGGCCGAGCAGGCCCGCGAGGGGTCGGAGCCCGAGGAGCACTGAGGCGCGTCAGGCGTCGGCGACCTGCGGCCCGCGCAGTCCGAGCAGCGGTGCGCCGGTGGGGTCCATGATCTCGTCGATCCGGGCCGCGACCGTCTCGGCGGTGAGTTCGGTGTCGTGGATGCCGACGGTCTGCGAGAACACGATGCGCGCTCACGTCACCGGTGCCCGCGATCAGCACCTCGCCGTTGAGCGTGCACGACGGGTGGGCCAGGTACGCCACGACCGGCGACACCAGCTCCGGCGGGCTGGTCTTCATGATCTCGGGCACCTTGGCCACGTCGACACCGAAGATGCGCGGCATCGTGCGGTAGTTCGACCGAGTGTGCGCCCGGGGCGCGATGCCGTTCACGAGGATGCCGTCGGCCGGGCTCGCGCACGCCAGCGCGCGGGTGAGGCCGAGGACGCCACCTTTCGCGCCGGCGTAGCCGCTCAACATGCCCGAGTAGGTCAGCATCGCCTCGGAACAGGTGTTCACCACGCGCACGTCGGGCGCGGCGACGAGGTGCGGCCACGCGGCCATCAACACCTGCAGCGTGCCGAAGTAGTGCACGTCGACGAGGCGGTGGAAGCGCTCGAGTGAGAGCTCGGTGAACGGGTCGGGATCGTTGATGCCCGCGTTGTTCACGACCACGTCGAGCTGCCCGAACGCGCGCAGCGCGGTGTCGACGATCGACGCCGCGCCCTCCGGGTCGACGACCGACGCGTAGTTGGCGACCGCTTCACCACCCGCGGCGACGATCTCGGCCACCACGTCGTCGGCGGGGGTGAGCGACGGGTCGTTGCCGTCGAGGTCG
Organism: uncultured Actinomycetes bacterium; assembly: GCA_963782705.1. Lineage (GTDB taxonomy): Bacteria > Actinomycetota > Acidimicrobiia > IMCC26256 > DASPTH01 > CAVRGQ01. Next base: position 82,051 of record CAWAKX010000028.1, read on the forward strand.
CCACCGAGATCCGCCACCACGACGCGCGCGCCGCGCCGGGCGAGCTCGAGCGCATGCGCGCGGCCGATGCCCCGGCCCGCACCGGTGACGATCGCCACCCGTCCGTCGAAGCGCAGTTCCTCACTCATCGTGCTCCCCTCGGGTCGGGCCACAGGCGGCGTGTCGTCATGTCGGAGGAGTCCCGCCCCGCTCGTAGCGGATCGCCGCGGCGCCGGTGGGGACCGGGGCACCGCTGCACGCCCGCCGCAGGGTGCGGGCGACACCCTCGACCTCGACGTTGGCGCGGGCGTGCTGGACGGCGAGGTTGTCCCACAGCGACGAGGTCTCCCTCGCGCCACTCGTGGGACAACACCACCTCGGGGCGGTAGAGGTGCGACCGCAGCGCGTCGAGCACCTCGGCGCTCTCCTCGGGCGTCATCCCGACGACCTCGACCGTGGACTGCTGGTCCACGAGCAGGATCGTGCGGCCGTTGCGGGGGTGCGGGAACCCGATCGGCGTGGTCCGTGAGTGCTGATGCACGTGATGGAGCTGGACGATGTCCTCGCCGACCATGTGCTGGCCGGACGCCTGGAGGGCTTCGCGACCGTCGACGATCGCTCGCAGCTCCGCGGGCAGCGTGTCCCAGGCGTCGATCGCGCTGGCGAACACCGTCGGCACGACCGGTGGTGCCACCTCGATCGCAAAGAGCGACACGATGCGGAACGGGTACTCGCCCCAGATCAGGTCGGTGTGGAACGGGAGTCGCCCGAACGGCGTGATGCTGTCGGGCACCCGGTTCGACACGTAGGTCGGGCGCGATTCCACGGCCGGGTCGTCGCGTCCGTCGTCGGCGAGGAGGCACGCCAACCGGTACTGGGTGCGGGTGTCGATGTCGACGTCGCGGAACAGCAGCAGGCCGTGGTCGTCGAGCGCGCCGACGCAGCGCCACGGCCTCGACGTCGTCGAGTCGACGCGACGGGTCGAGGCCCTGCACCTCGACGCCGAACCCGGGTGTGATCGACCGGAGTTGCATCGCATCCCCTCCTGAGGCTCGCGCCGGGGATCCTGCGATCGCCACCGCTGCGTCGCGTTCGCGGGCGGGGGTGCTCGGACGACCCGCCCAGCGCGACTGCGACCGTGAGGACGAGGGCGAACGGCCGGCCGGAGCGTCGGGGATCCACCTTCGCCTCCCGAGAACGGACACCCGTCACCAGGGGCGGGGTGGGAGTGGAGCTGAGGGGAATCGAACCCCTGACCCCTTCCATGCCATGGAAGTGCTCTACCAACTGAGCTACAGCCCCCCGGGACGGAACAACATACCAGCGGGCCGGTCGCGAATCCCCGAACGGAGCCGGGCGCCCGGGATGCGGCCGGTACGCTCGCCGGTCATGAGCGACACGCCCTCCGCCTCTTCGTCGTCGGGGCCCGCCGCCGCGCCCGACGCGCCCGCGTTCCGCTACAACGCCCGGCTCGCCAACGAGATCGAGGCGAAGTGGCAGGACCGGTGGGAGGCCGACCGCACCTTCTGGGCCCCCAACCCCACCGGCGAGCTCGCGGAGGGCTTCGCCGCGGTGGCCGACCGTCAGAAGCTCTACGTGCTCGACATGTTCCCGTACCCGAGCGGGGCCGGCCTCCACGTGGGTCACCCGCTCGGCTACATCGGCACCGACGTGTACGCCCGATACATGCGCATGACCGGGCACAACGTGCTGCACGCGATGGGCTACGACGCCTTCGGCCTGCCGGCCGAGCAGTACGCGGTGCAGACCGGTCAGCACCCGCGCGTCACCACCGAGGCCAACATCGCCAACATGCGCCGCCAGCTGCGCGCGCTCGGCCTCGGCCACGACCCGCGTCGCGGGGTCGCCACCACCGACGTCGACTACTACCGCTGGACACAGTGGATCTTCCTGCAGATCTTCGACTCCTGGTACGACGACGGCCGCGGGCGGGCCCGCCCGATCGCCGAGCTGATCGCCGAGTTCGACGCCGGCACGCGCGCGCCCGAGAGCGATGCCAACACCGACGTCACGCCGTGGGCCGAACTCGACCGCCGACGCGCGTCGCGCGGTCGTCGACTCCTACCGACTCGCCTACCTCGACGAGGCCCCGGTGAACTGGTGCCCGGCGCTCGGCACCGTGCTCGCCAACGAAGAGGTCACCGCCGACGGCCGCAGCGAGCGCGGCAACCACCCGGTGTTCCGCCGTCCGCTGAAGCAGTGGATGCTGCGCATCACCGCGTACGCCGACCGTCTGCTCGACGACCTCGCGCTGCTCGACTGGCCCGAGTCGATCAAGCTCATGCAGCGCAACTGGATCGGCCGCAGCGTGGGCGCCGAGGTCGCGTTCCCGGTCGAGGAGCACGACGACGTCGAGATCGACGTGTTCACCACCCGCCCCGACACGCTCTTCGGCGCCACCTACATGGTGCTCGCGCCCGAGCACCCGCTCGTCGACGTGATCGTGCCCGACCAGTGGCCCCAGGACTCGCCCACCGAGTGGCGCGGCTCGTTCGGGGTCGACCGTTCGCCGGCCGAGGCGGTGGCGGGGTACCGCGCGTTCGCGGGCCAGAAGTCGGAGCTGGAACGCCAGGCCGAAGGCCGGCAGAAGACCGGCGTGTTCACCGGCGCGTTCGCCAAGAACCCCACCAACGGCTGGAACATCCCGGTGTTCATCGCCGACTACGTGCTCATGGGCTACGGCACCGGGGCGATCATGGCCGTGCCCGCGCGACGACCAGCGCGACTTCGAGTTCGCCGACGAGTTCACCCTGCCGGTCGTCACCGTGGTGCAACCGCCCGACGCGTGGTTCGCGGATCGCGAGCTCACGGTGGGCGCGCCGGCGTCGGAGTGGCCGGAGGCGTTCACCGGCGACGGCGCCGCGGTGAACTCCGCGAACGACGGCGTGTCGCTCGACGGGCTCGGCGTCGCGGAGGCGAAGCAGCGCATCGTCGACTGGCTCGACGGCCAGCAACTCGGCGCGTCGGCCATCACGTACAAGCTGCGCGACTGGCTGTTCTCGCGCCAGCGCTACTGGGGCGAGCCGTTCCCGATCGTCTACGACGAGGAGGGTCGCGCGGTCGCGCTCCCCGAGTCGATGCTGCCGGTGGAGCTGCCCGAGATCGACGACTTCGAGCCGCGCATCCTCGCCGACACCGCCCTCACCGATGGCACCGCACTCCCCGAACCGCCGCTGCGCGCGCGGACGACTGGGTGACCGTCGAGCTCGACCTCGGCGACGGCCCGCGTCCCTACCGGCGCGAGACCAACACCATGCCGCAGTGGGCGGGATCGTGCTGGTACTACCTGCGCTACCTCGACCCCACCAATGGCAGCGCGCTGGTCGACCCCGAGAACGAGCGCTATTGGATGGCCGGAGCAGCGAACGGCCGCGAGCCGGGTATCCCGGCGAGCAGTGAGCGCGACCATCAAGGCGGCGTCGACCTCTACGTGGGTGGCGCCGAGCACGCGGTGCTGCACCTCCTCTACGCGCGCTTCTGGCACAAGGTGCTCTTCGACCTCGGTCACGTGTCCACGCCCGAGCCGTTCCACCGGTTGTTCAACCAGGGCACGATCACCGCCGCGGCCTACACCGACGCGCGCGGCGCGTACGTCGAGGCCACCACGGTGCGCGAGCGCGACGGATCGTGGTTCGACGCCGACGGCAACGAAGTCGTGCGCCACGACGGCAAGATGGGCAAGAGCCTGAAGAACGCGGTGGCGCCCGACGACATCTACCGCGAGTACGGCGCCGACACCCTGCGGCTCTACGAGATGTTCATGGGCCCGCTCGACGCGAGCCGGCCGTGGAGCACCAACGACATCGTCGGGGTGCACAAGTTCCTGCAGCGCTTCTGGCGCAACGCGGTCGACGAGGACACCGGCGAGCTGCGCGTCAGTGACGCGCCCGCGCCCGACGAGCTGCGGCGCGTGCTGCACCGCACGATCGACAAGGTCGGGCACGACATGGCGTCGCTCGAGTACAACACCGCGATCGCCGCGCTCATGGAGCTCAACAACGCGCTCACCAAGGTGGTGCAGGAGCAGGGGAGCGCGCCGCGTGCGGTGATCCACGCGATGCTGCTCATGCTCTCGCCGCTCACACCGCACGTGGCCGAAGAGTTGTGGGCGAAGCTCGGCGAATCCGACGTACTTGCGTTCGTGCAGTTCCCCGCCGCCGACCCCGCACTGCTCGTCGACGACACCGTCGAGATCCCGGTGCAGGTGAACGGCAAGGTGCGGAGCCGCATCTCGGTGGCGGCCGACGCCACGCAGGAGGAGACCGAGGCCGCCGCCCGGGCCGACGCCAAGGTCGCCGAACTGCTGGTCGGCGCCACCGTGCGCAAGGTCGTGGTGGTGCCGGGCCGCATGGTCAACTTCGTCATCGGCTGACCGGCAGTTCGGGCGCGCCCCTTCCCTCCGCCGGCCACCGCCGGTACCATCACCGCAGCTTCCCGGCACTTCCTCCTGCTGTTTCGTCGCGCGCCTGTTGGTGGGCACGTCAGGAGGTCCACCGTGCCCGAGCCCCTCGCGCCCTCGCCGCGCGTCCCCGCGTCAGGGGTCCCGCTCGTCGAGTCCGAACCCCCTCCCTCCACGGCGGTCGCGTCGGACGACACCGTCGACGGCGATCCGGCGTTCTGGGACCGCACCCTCGACGACCCGCCCCGTCCCGCGGGGAACGTCGGTTGCGCTTCGCCGCCAACGACGAGAGCAGCCCGCTCGCGGAACGCGCTCGCGCATTGCTCGGCGACACGCGCGCCGGCGTCGTCGTGTTGGTGATCGTCGCGGTGGTTGCCGGTTTCGTCTGGTACCGGATGGGCGCAGGTGGCGCCGCCCACGGGGACGCGCCCACAACGTCGTCGGCGACGTCGCGATCGAGCACGACGACGACCACGCGATCGGCGCACGACGGATCGTTCGCGGGTGCGACCGTGACCACCGTCGTCGGCGGCCGGATCGTCGTGCACGTGGCGGGCGCGGTCACCAAGCCTGGCGTCGTGGAGCTCGCAGCCGGGGCCCGGGTCATCGACGCGATCGAGGCAGTGGGCGGCGCATTGCCCGACGGAGACCTCGACCGGCTCAACCTCGCGGCGAAGCTGGCCGACGGCGAACGGGTCTTCGTCGGTCGGCCGGGCGTGGCCGATCCCGGCGCGGGCGCGGGTGGCGCGACCGCGGGCGCGAGCACCGGCGGAGCGGCGACCCCCGGCGCGAAGGTGAATCTCAACACCGCGACCCAGGCACAGCTCGAGGAGTTGCCGGGGGTCGGCCCCGCGTTCGCGCAGGCGATCCTCGCCGAGCGTCAACGGCGAGGAGGATTCACGTCGGTGAACGACCTGCGCAGCGTGCGGGGGATCGGCGACAAGCGCTTCGCCGACCTCTCGCCCCTCGTCACGGTGTGACCGGCGGCCAGCACCGGTCGCCACCGGTGCGCACGGTGCCCTGGGGTCCCGCCGCGCTGCTCGTCGCCGTGATCGGCGGTGTGTTCGTCGGCGAGGCGCGCGGCGGTTCGCCCGCGATCGATGCCGCATGCGTCGCGATCGGGGCGGGGCTGGTCGCGTGCATCGCCCGGTCGCGACGGGTCCGACTCGCCGCCTGCGTCGCCGTGTTCGCGCTCCTCGGCGTGGTGGTGATGCAACGCGCGCTCCACGGGATCGCGCGGTCGTCGCTCACCGCCGCGGTGGAGATCGCGCGCCTCGGCCGCGGTGGAGGTCACGCTGCTCGACGATCCCGACGCATCCCGGTTCGCGATGGATGTGCTGGTGCGCGTCGACGGGATCGACAGACGCGGAGCGGGTCGTCGTCGAGTGCTGGTGCGCGCCACCGGCGACGTGGCCGGTCGGGTGCGGCTGCTCGAAGCCGGCGACCACGCAGCATTGCGCGGTTGGTTCGCCCCGCTGGAGGGATTCGACACGCGGTGGCGCTGGCGTCACGCGGTCGGGAGCTTCCACGCCACCGCGCTCGACTCGGTGCAGCGCGCCACCGCTCCGATGATCCGAGCGGCCAACACCGCGCGCGAAGCGGTGCTGCGCGGCACCAGCCCGCTCGCGCCCACCGACCGCGCGCTTGCTGGCGGGGTTCCTGCTCGGCGACACGCGCGGTGTGCCCCGCGAGCTCACCGACGAGTTCCGCGCCGCGGGGCTCTCGCACCTCACCGCGGTGTCGGGAGAGAACGTGGCGTTCGTGCTGGCGCTGATCGCGCCCGTCCTGCGCCGTCTCTCACTGCGCGGCCGTCTGGTGGGCGCGCTCTCGGTGCTCGTGCTCTTCGGCACCATGACCCGCTGGGAGCCGTCGGTGCTCCGGGCGATCGTGATGGCGTCGATCGCGTTGGTGGCGGGCCACCTCGGTCGACCGCTCCACGGTGTGCGGGTGCTGCTCCTCGCGGCCGTCGCGGTGCTGCTCGTCGACCCGTTCCTCGTGCATTCGGTCGGGTTCGCGTTGTCGTGCGCGGCGAGCCTGGGTATCACGTTGCTCGCCCGGCCGATCGCCGACCGGCTGCGAGGCCCGGCCTGGTTACGCGAGGTGCTGGCGGTCACCGCGGCCGCGCAGCTCGCGGTCGCGCCGATCGTGATCCCGGTCTTCGGTTCGATGCCGTTGGTCGCCCTGCCTGCCAATCTCGTCGCGGTGCCGCTGGCCGCGCCGCTCACCATGTGGGGGCTCGTGTCCGGCCTGATCGGCGGCGTGCTCGCGGGCGTCGCGCCGGTCGTGCCCCGGGTGTTGGCGGTGCCCACCACCGCGTTGCTCCACGGCCTGGTCGCGGTGGCCGAAGCTGCCGCCCAGGTCCCGTTCGCGGTCGACGGCCGCGCCGCGTGGGGCCTCATCGCGCTTGGCGCCACGGCGACTGCGCTGGTGCGCGCGCGGCGCGCAACGAGGGCCCGTGGCGCCACGCCCTCCGCCTAGTGTCGGGCGATGCCCGCGTTGCCCCCGTTCCGCTACCGCCTCGGCGACCGCGTCGTCGACGTCACCCGCCGCACGCTGGTGATGGGCATCCTCAACCGCACCCCTGACTCCTTCTTCGATCAGGGCGCCACCTACGAGCTCGACAACCTGCTGCACAAGGCCGAGCTGCTCGTGGAACAGGGCGCGGACATCCTCGACGTGGGCGGGGTGAAGGCGGGACCCGGCCCCGAGGTAGGGGAGGACGAGGAGCTCGACCGCGTCGTCGGCCCCATCGAGGCCCTCGCGCAGCGCTTCGACGTCGCCATCTCGTGCGACACGTGGCGTGCCTCGGTGCTCGACGCCGCCTGCTCGGTCGGCGCGGTGATCGGCAACGACATCTCCGGCTTCGGCGACCCCGACTACCTCACCGTCGCGGCGAAGCACGACGCGTCCGTGGTGGCCACCCACATCCGCCTGCAACCGCGGGTGCCCGACCCCGACCCGCACTACGACGACCTGGTCGGCGACGTCACCGCGTTCCTCCTCGACCGCGCACACCGGGCCGAGGCCGCGGGCCTCGCGCGTGAGCAGATCTCGATCGACGCCGGTCTCGACCTCGGCAAGTCGGAGCCGCAGAGCGCGGTACTGCTGCGCGAGAGCGACGCCCTCGCCGCGCACGGCTACACACTGTTGCTCTCGGCGTCGAACAAGCGCTTCTTCGGAGTGGTGCTCGGCCTCGAGCTCGACGACCGGCGCGCCGCGTCGCTCGCGTCGGTGGCCTACGGCGTGGCGCACGGGTGTCGCATCGTGCGCGTCCACGACGTCGCCGGCACCGTGCAGGTGTGCCGCACGGTCGAGGCCATCCTCGAGGCGTACGAGTCCGCCGAGCCCGTCGAGCCCGTCGAGTCCGCGCCTCCAGTCCCGGAGGCGCAGATCCGGTGAGCGGCCCGCCGGCCTGGCTGGTGAAGGGCAGCGACGAGCTGCTGCGCGAACGCGCTGCTCGACGCGCTGGTCGCCGAACTCCTCGGCGACGACGACCGCAGCTTCGCGTTGGAGGAGATCGCGGTCCCCGGTCGTGCGAGCGACGACTCCGACGCGCCCGGTGGCGCGGAGGCGCGTGAACAGGCGATGGCCGCGGTGCTCAACGCCGCGAGCAGCCCGCCGTTCATGACCCGTCGTCGCATCGTGGTGGTGCGCGACGTCGGCGCCCTCACCGCAGCCGACGCGGAACCGCTGGTGCGCTACCTCGACGATCCGCTCGACACCACCGTGCTCGTGCTGGTGCACGCGGGCGGGAAGCTCGCGCCCGGTGCTGGCCAAGAAGCTCAAGGACCTCGAGGCCCCCGAGCGGGCGCCGGAGACCGAGGCCACCGACAAGGTGCTCATCGGCCAGGCCCACGAGCAGGGCGTGCTGCTCTCCAAGGACGCCGCGGATCTCATCACCCGCCACCTCGGCGACGACGCCGGGCGTGTGGTGGCGCTGGTCGAGGTGCTCAGCGCGGCGTTCGGCCCCGACGAGCGCCTGTCGGCCGACGACGTACGCCCCTACCTGGGCGAGGAGGGCACCGTCGCGCCCTACCTCCTCACCAACGCGATCGAGGAGGGTGACACCGCTCGGGCCCTCGAACTCCTGCACCGGCTGATGACCGTCACCAGTGCCAAGCAGCCCAAGCCCATGCACCCACTCCAGATCATGGGGGTGCTCACCGGCCACTACCGGCGGGTGCTGCGGCTCGATGATCCCCAGATCCGCGGCGAAGCCGACGCGGTGGCCGCGCTCGGCGGCAAGGTCAAGGCTTACCCCGCCAAGAAGGCACTCGGGCAGGCCCGCGCGCTCGGCAGCGACGGGATCCGCCGGGCGTTCGACGCGCTGGCGAAGGCCGACCTCGACCTCAAGGGCGCGAGCGGCATCCCGGAGGAAGCGGTGATGGAGGTGCTGGTGGCGCGCCTGTCTCGCCTCGCGTCCGACGCCGGGGCTCGTGGCGGACGGGGTGCAAGGAAGCCAGGGGCTTCGGCCCGTCGTTGACGCGCCGACCAGGTCGGCGCGAGGGCGCGGGTTACTCCGCCGACGCGGCGGTGTTCGCGCGCTTCATGAGGCGCGAGGTGCGGCGGGCGGCCGCGTTCTTGTGGATGCGCCCCTTCGACGCCGCCTTGCCGATGCGCTTCTGCGCCTGGCGCACCTTCTCGGGCGCGTCCTCGTCACCGGCCGCGAGCGCGACGTGAGCCGACTTCGTGCGGGTCTTCAACTCGGAGCGGACGGCCTGGTTGCGCAGCCGCCGGCGCTCGTTCGAGCGGTTCCGCTTGATCTGGCTCTTGATGTTCGCCATGACGCTTCGGGTACTCCGATGACAGGTCTCGTTGGGGCCGGATCAGGCTAGCAGTTGCCGCCGAGGAGGCGGCAGCCGTGGCCGAAGAGGGGTCGAGCCACCCGGAAGTTCGTCGCCCGGGCTCCCCGGCGGGGAGAATGGGGTGGTGGCCGACCTCGAACGCTTCCGGAACTTCAGCATCGTCGCCCACGTCGACCACGGGAAATCGACCCTCGCCGACCGCATCCTGGAGCTCACGGGAGCGGTCGAGCTCCGTGACATGCGGGCCCAGTACCTCGACTCCATGGACCTGGAGCGGGAGCGGGGCATCACCATCAAGGCCCAGAACGTCCGCCTGCACTGGAAGGACCACGTCCTCCATCTCATCGACACCCCCGGCCACGTCGACTTCGGCTACGAGGTGTCGCGCAGCCTGGCTGCTTGTGAGGGCGCGCTGCTGCTGGTCGACGCCTCCCAGGGCATCGAGGCCCAGACCCTGGCCAACTGCTACCTGGCCATGGAGCACGACCTCACCATCGTGGCTGCGCTCAACAAGATCGACCTGCCCGCGGCCGGGTCTTCACCCTGCTGCGCGCCGTTGCGATCCGAAGTCAGCGCGAGCGCTCGACATCGCCGCGCAGATCGCTGGCTTTTGTAATGGCACTTTAACCGTGGCCCAAACCCCTGATCCCGCCGGGTCGGTTGATTTCACTGCTTGGGTTTCGGAACGTCTCGAGGGGTATGCAGTAAGTCTCGACGGCGCCAGGAGAGGCCGAACCGGCCGTCTGCGGCAACGGATCATCGAGCTCGACTGCCGGCTGCTGGTCCTGAAGCGGGCGACTGGAACTTCAGCCGGAGCAACTCCGCGAGCTCGTCAAAGAACTGGCTTGCGACGTTCTTATCATCCGCTGATCTGGTGTTGCTTATGCAGGCTCGCGCCAATCGGTTGTAACGATCCTGACGTAAATTAATGCGGCGAGCGTGACGCATTCCTCCACGTTCAACTGACCCTTGCCGCTGTCCCGAGCGGCGATCAACGTGGCTGCGGCCTGCACGCATGCAGCCTTCATGGCGCGTTTCTCTTCGACGGTCATGAGGTAGATCTCCTCTCCATGTCCCCCGCACGAAACCGAGCGCGCTAGTGCTCCGGTGATACCAGAGAGGAATTGCTCAATGCTTACCAGCCCGGGTCGACCAGCCAGATACGAAAGACACAGGCGGGGAGCCGCCAGCTCGATCGGCCTTCAGAATTTATTAACCGCCATCCCGGAATGTTGCCCGCTGAGGTCCTTTAGGCAGGTAAAATATGCGCCCGCTGATCTTAGCCTTGGTCGGTGGCATAGCCTTGACGGCGTCCACACAGGGAGCTCCTCTCTCGTCCATGGCGGCGCTCGCGCTTGGCTCGGCGCCTCCCGTCGAGCTGGCAGGTCAGGCCTGCGGGTGGGGTTGGCACCGTGCCCGCTGGCGCGACCAATGGGGTTATTTGCATTGGGGTGACTGCGTTCCGGACGGAGGAGCCTACCGCGGCTCGGATGTAGGGTCGTCGTACTATCCCTACCCAGGATGGCGCGTAGTACCCCCTCGGTGGGGTTGGGGTAATCAGTAGCAACCGGGATGCGTGCCGAACCTCTCCTCGCCGACGACCAGGAGCGCCGGCTGACGCTGCGCCAAGCTGATCAAGCCCGCGATGACTTTGCTCAGATCCTGGACGAGCTGGACTTTGTGAAGAGCCAGCTCGCGCGGCTGCCGACGCGCAGCGAGGTTTCGTTGATGGCACTCAGGCTCACGCTCGGCGCCGTGGCTGGGATCGCGGCCGTCGTGCTGCTGATGGCATGAGAGGCGGTTGAGGGTACCGGCCTACGACCAGACTGGCGGTTGAAGGCTGCACCATAAAACCGCAATCGACCGCGTTGCCGGCGTGATAAGCCGGCCTTGGTGCTCCCCCCGGACAGGCCCGCTGTTGATGGGTGCCATAGAAGCCCATCGCACCACCGGCCAATACTTTATGCTTCGCGTCAGGCGACAACAGTCCGACCCGTTCGCGGTCGCCCTAATGATGTTGCTCGGGCCGGTAGTTTCCGCCAAAACCGCAGGGTTCCTCGACCAGCTCGAATGACATCCGACGGTTGCGCCGGAACAGTTCGCTCGGTCGTGTCTTGAGGCCGGAATCATTCAACCCTCGTCGAGATGCCGGTCTATGCGTTCGAGCCAAGGCGCAATCCAGCCGCGCCCGACAGCCACCGGCCTGATCTCCGCGCCAGTCGGGCGGCCAGCACTTGTTCATCCGGCTCACCGTAATTGACGAGCGCACTCTCAGTCGCGAGAGTTGGGGGTCCGGCTGTCGAGGGGACATATATGCTGCGCGTGATAAGGAGATTCGTCTTTGGGCGGGACAAAGAGGATCGGCCGCAACCAGAGGCCGTGGTTGTGGAGGACGGCTCCGGCGGCCAGGCGACTAATCCCGATCAGTCGTCGCCAGCCGGCGAACCTATCTTTGAGGAAGCATCCGAACCACCGGTTCGTGGCATGGAAGAGGACGGCTCCGGCGATCTAGCGAGCAGTTCCAATGTTGAATTGGAAGCTGCCGGACCTCAATCCGAAGAAGGGCCCGACGCCGGTTCGCGGCAAAGTGAAATAGTTTAACCCTGCCAAAAGGTTCGGGTTCGTTGAGCTTTCGGACGGGTCGGGTGATGCGTTCCTGCATGCGACCGTGCTCATTCGGCTCGGTATCAGCATAGTGCAGCCTGGCGAGACGCTCGATCTTCGGGTGGCGCCAGGGGAGCGCGGTCCTGTTGTGACTGAGGTAATCGGTGTGGACACCAGCACGGCAGCCGCGTTCAAGCGGCCTCGAACGAGTTTGGCGTCCTCATACGACCGAACGGTCTCGGAGCCGAGTGTCGAGGAGACGGGTACCGTGAAATGGTACAATGCTGTCAAGGGATTTCGGCTTCATTCTCCGCGATGGCGGTGGGAAAGACATCTTCGTCCACGCCTCGGTGCTTCAGCGGGCGGGTATCACCGAATCTCAACGAGGGCCAGCGCGTAGTTGTAGGCCTAGTCGAGGGTCGAAAGGGACCGGAAGCTGGATCGATACGACTGACCTAGTCCTATTAACTGCGCTGAAGAAGCCGAGATAAAGTGGCGGAAGAGGCATCCGCCGGATCTAACTCCACCAGCGTCCACCTCGGTCGATATTGGTCTATCAAGGCACTGAAATATAATACTTTTCTGTCTTCCTTCCTCCAGGGGAGTCCACCTAATCCACCGACATCAAAAGATGATTCGTGGGTAAATTTGTGGGTAGGAGCGTGGACAAATGTGAGATCCTGTGATAGACGATCTCCCTCAGGTTGTAGGTGGGATCGAACGCAGATTATGGCTCGTGCGTCTAACAGGCTCTCCGCGGTCAAGGTGGGCAGCGCCACGGGGAAAGCTATATACCCGGACGGAGGTGGGCTGTACCTCCAGGTGAGTGGCGGCGGGGCGAAGTCGTGGATCTTCCGTTTTATGCTGGGCGGGCGGGCCCGCGAGATGGGTTTGGGGCCAGTGCACGCGATCCCCCTCGCGGAGGCACGCAGACGCGCGGCAGAATGTCGCAGGATGCGTCACGACGGGATAGACCCGATCGAGATGCGGAATGTGCAGCGCGACCAGACTAAGCTCGAGGCGGCCAAATCGCTGACTTTCGACGCATGCGCCGCAGCCTACATCAACTCTCACAAGACGGGCTGGCGGAACGCAAAGCACCGCGACCAGTGGCGCAACACGCTGAACAGTTACGCCGGCCCGGTGTTTGGTTCCTTGCCGGTGCAGGCGGTCGATGTTGGGCTCGTCATGAAGGCCTTGGAGCCGATCTGGACGACGAAGCCCAGACGGCAAGTCGGTTGAGGGGTCGGATCGAAGCGGTCCTCGATTGGGCCGCCGTGCGGGGGTACAGAAAGGGTGACAACCCGGTGGCGCGGTCATCTCGACAAGCTGCTCCCGCCGCGCAGCAAGGTTCGCAAGATCGAGCACCACGCGGCCCTGCCCTATATCGCGCTCGCCGATTTCGTCACGGCCCTGCGCAGCCAAGAAGGGATCGCAGCGCGAGCGTTGGAGTTCCTGATCCCTACCGCTACCCGCACTGGCGAGGTAATTGGCGCTCGCTGGGATGAGGTCGACCTCGAGGAGAAAATCTGGGTTGTGCCCGCGGTGCGGATGAAGGCGGGCCGAGAACATCGGGTGCCGCTTTCGGCAACGGCGGTCGCCATGATCGAGCAGATGAAGGAGATCCGAGAGAGCGACTTTGTCTTTCCGGGCAGCCAAGGGTCAGCCGCTCTCGAATATGGCGATGCTGGCCGTTCTGAAGCGGATGGACCGTCGTGAGCTCACCGCGCACGGGTTTCGTTCGAGCTTCCGCGACTGGGCGGCGGAGCGCACGAACTTCCCGCACGAGGTTGCCGAAATGGCGCTGGCGCACACGGTCGGTGACAAGGTCGAGGCCGCCTACCACCGCGGAGATCTGTTCCAGAAGCGTCGGCAGCTGATGGAGGGATGGGCGCGGTTCAGTGAGACCACAAGGTCGGCAGAAGTTGTACCGATCACAGGTCGCGCTTAAAGATTCACTTCCTGCTTGTGGTGTGAGAGGAGAAAGACCGGGCTTGTTAATGCTTCGTTATCCGATCAGTTGTTCCTTGAGACTGAGGTTACTACAACACGGCCAATTGAGAACGGCATGAACGTAGTTCGAACTAACCAGTCCAGAGCGCTGCCTAAAGCCCAACCGGAAGCCCGAGTAGCTGGACAGCCATCAGCACCTGCATTGACGCGGAAGGAATACCAGGAATTTCAGCAACAATTTGCACAGTCTAAAGCCAAGTACGGTGTGGATCGGGTTAAGGCAGAGGCCAATCGGCGACCGGAACCGAACGATCCAGGACGGCCCAGGGGTATGGGATCAACGCCAACTCTTTACGCTTTGGCTTATCGTGCAAACTTTTTTTCAGGATGAGCCGAACATCGACAAGGTATGCCAGTCATTGGCTAAAGATTTGCCTCATTTATTTTCAACGGGTGAAAGAGTTAGGCGTTTATTCTATGAGGCGGAAGCGGAGTTGCCAGACAAATACGAAGAAACAAATGCATTTGTAATAGACGAAGATACGCCTCGTACCCTGAAGGAGAGGCTGTTCGGCTATACAGAAATGCTGTCCACGTATGAATTGTTACAGTTTGACCTCTCGCTCGCCCAGAGCATTGTCTTCTATCAGTTAAGCCTAGACGGGGTCTATCGCTGTCCCTGCGGCAAGATCCACCCTCCACCAATTCATCTTCCAGAGCTCAATCGGGCTTCCCAGCACTGTGAAGTACGTGAGCGCCGCCGGAAGAAATAACTTATCGAGGGTCTCTACTGATCTGATCGCATCGAACACCTGGGCGTTTTTATAAGAGCTCGCCAGCGCTGCAACCCAAGCTATTGCGCTAGCTACATAAGTTTCCGCTTTTCGGCATCGGGCATGAGGGGCAACGTCCGATGGCCCGACGATCTGTGCGGAAATCCCCTAAGTCAGCCGTTTAACCGCACAAAAGCGGCGTGTACCCCTTTGTCCATCGAGACCTTCAGATGGACAAGATGATGCCTGAACAATCAAGAGTAGCTAATCACGTCGACGAGTTTTGCCGAGAGCACGGCATATCGCGAGCCCACTTCTACAACCTACTCAAGCGCGGCGATGGCCCTGCCATCATGAAGGTCGGACGCCGAACACTGATATCAACCTACTCTGCGGCAGCGTGGCGGAGACGGATGGAAGTCGCGGCAAACGCGCAGCCAACGCGGGGAGGCCGGAAGCCATGACCAGCCCTTCATTTCCTTCAGGGGTGCGCTTTCTGTTCGCCGATCTCGGTGATGAGCGCGACGATCCTCGCTTTTTAATCCTGTTGCTCGAAGGGGAGGCGCAAGGTCTTCAGTACCGTCGGGTTAGGCCGGGCCGGGAGCTCGAACGGCCCGCTCTTCCTATCCCCTGGATAGTCATCGT
>CAWAKX010000029.1:0-13646 GCA_963782705.1 uncultured Actinomycetes bacterium
ATGTCGTAGTAGAGCTGGAACTCCCACGGGTGGGGGCGCAGGCGCAGGGCGTCAACCTCGTTCTCGCGCTTGTAGGCGATCCAGGTGTCGATCACGTCACTCGTGAACACGCCGCCCGCGAGCAGGTACTGGTGGTCCAGCTCGAGCGCGTCGAGCACCTCGTTGAGCGAGCCCGGCACCTGCGGCACCGCCTCGAGCTCCTCGGGCGGCAGGTCGTAGAGGTCGCGGTCCATCGGCGTGGGCGGCTCGATGCGGTTCTGGATCCCGTCGAGGCCGGCCATGAGCAGCGCGGCGAACGCGAGGTACGGGTTGCACGACGGGTCGGGGCAGCGGAACTCGATGCGCTTGGCCTTCGGGCTCTTCGAGTACAGCGGGATCCGCACCGCGGCCGAGCGGTTGCGCTGCGAGTACACGAGGTTCACCGGCGCCTCGTAGCCGGGCACCAGCCGCTTGTACGAGTTCACCGTGGGGTTGGTGAACGCGAGCAGCGACGGGGCGTGCGCGAGCAGCCCGCCGATGTACCAGCGCGCGAGGTCGGAGAGCCCGGCGTAGCCCTTCTCGTCGAAGAACAGCGGCTCACCGCCCTTCCACAACGACTGGTGCACGTGCATGCCCGACCCGTTGTCCTGGAACAGGGGCTTCGGCATGAAGGTGACGGTCTTGCCCGCCTTGTGGGCGACGTTCTTCACCACGTACTTGTAGAGCATGAGCTTGTCGGCCATCGCGCGAGCGAGTCGAAGCGCATGTCGATCTCGGCCTGTCCGGCCGTGCCCACCTCGTGGTGTTGCACCTCCACCGGGATGCCCACCTGCTCGAGCGTGAGCATCATCTCCGAGCGGAGGTCCTGGTACTGGTCCATCGGGCTGACGGGGAAGTAGCCCTCCTTGTAGCGGATCTTGTACCCGAGGTTCGGGCTGCCGTCGAGCTCGCGTTCACGCCCCGAGTTCCACGCGCCCTCGATCGAGTCGAGGTGGTAGTAGCCCGAGTACTGGTTCTGGTCGAAACGCGCGGAGTCGAAGATGTAGAACTCCGCCTCGGGCCCGAAGTACGCGGTGTCGGCGATGCCCGTGCCCCGGAGGTAGTCCTCCGCCTTGCGCGCGATGTAGCGCGGATCGCGCGTGTAGGGCTCACCGGTGACCGGGTCCTCCACGAAGCAGTTGAGGTTGAGCGTCTTGTGCTTCGTGAACGGGTCGATCACCGCGGTGTCGGGATCGGGGATCAGGAGCATGTCCGACTCCTGGATCTCCTGGAACCCGCGGATCGACGAGCCGTCGAAGCCGAGACCGTCCTCGAAGACTTCTTCGGTGAGCTCGTGCGCGGGGATCGAGAAGTGCTGCATCAAGCCCGGGAGGTCGCAGAAGCGGATGTCCACCACTGCGACCCCCTCGGACTCGACGAGGTGCAGGACGTCACTCGGGGTTGCCATCGGGAGTTCCTCCCACTGTGACGGTCCTGTGCGGACCGTGCGGTCCGTGTCGTGTTGCGTTGACTGCTAGACGAGCTCGCTGCAGACGGTGTCGACGATCAGCCGCGTGACCACGTACGGGTCCATGTTGGCATTCGGCCGACGGTCCTCGATGTAGCCCTTCTTGTCGATCTCGACCTGCCAGGGGATACGCACCGACGCGCCGCGGTCGGACACGCCGTAGCTGAACTCGTGCCACGGGGCCGTCTCGTGCATGCCGGTGAGGCGGTGCTCGATGTCGGCGCCGTAGTACTTCACGTGCTCGTCGGCATTCTTGCCCAGCGCCTCGCAGGCCTTGATGATCGGGTCGTAGCTCTCGCGCATCGCCTTGGTGGAGAAGTTGGTGTGCGCGCCCGCGCCGTTCCAGTCACCCTTCACGGGCTTGGGGTCGAGCGTGGCCGACACGCCGAACTCCTCGGCGATGCGGTAGAGCAGCCAACGGGCCAGCCAGAGCTGGTCGGAGACCTCGAGCGGCCCGAGCGGGCCGACCTGGAACTCCCACTGGCCGGGCATGACCTCGGCGTTGATGCCCGACACGCCGAGGCCGGCGATCAGGCAGGCGTCGAGGTGGGCCTCGACGATGTCACGGCCGTACACCTCGTCGGCGCCGACACCGCAGTAGTAGAAGCCCTGCGGCGCAGGGAAGCCACCCGAGGGGAAGCCGAGCGGGCGTCCGTCCTCGAAGAACGTGTACTCCTGCTCGATGCCGAACAGCGGCTCCTGATCGGCGAACTTGCCGGCCACCGCCTCGAGCTGGGCACGGGTGTTGGTGGTGTGCGGCGTCATGTCGGTCAGCAGCACCTCGCACATGACGAGCACGTGCGGGTCGCCACGCAGCGGGTCCGGGCAGGAGAACACCGGCCGCAACACGCAGTCGGAGTTCTTGCCGGGGGCCTGGTTGGTGCTGGAGCCGTCGAAGCCCCAGATGCCCAGTTCGGCACCGTCCGCCAGGATCTTGGTCTTCGACCGCAGACGGGCGGTCGGCTCGGTGCCGTCGATCCAGATGTACTCGGCCTTGTAAACCACGCTCGCTCCTGATCCTTCGTGACGATAGGGGTGGACGGGTCCGTCGGTCCCGGGATGCCCGGACCGGCCGGCGCACCCACCCGGGAACGCGGTCGGTGGACCGCTTCCCGGGTGTGACGGGAGCCAGCCTCCCGAACCCGCATTTCTCGTCCGTTGCCCCAACATGAACGCTCTGTTTCGGGGGCGACCGGCCGGGTGGATGCTACGTCACCGTTCGTAGACTGTCGCCATGCAGCAGCAGCTCGACTACGTCCTGCGCACCGTCGAGGAGCGCGGGGTGCGCTTCGTGCGCCTCTGGTTCACCGACGTCCTCGGCACCCTCAAGAGCTTCGCCATCACCCCGGCGGAGCTCGAAGGCGCCCTCGAGGAGGGCATGACCTTCGACGGCTCGGCCATCCAGGGGTACAGCCGGGTGCAGGAGTCCGACATGCTCGCGGTGCCCGACCCCGGCACCTTCGAGATCGTGCCCTGGCGCGGCGAGGACGCCCCCGTCGCCCGGATGTTCTGCGACATCAAGCACCTCTCGGGCGAGCCGTTCGAGGGCGACCCCCGTCACGTGCTCAAGCGCAACCTCGACCGGGCCCGGGAGAAGGGCTTCACCTTCTACACCGCGCCCGAGATGGAGTTCTTCATCTTCGAGTCGTCGAGCCGTCCCGAGCCGATCGACGACGCCGGCTTCTTCGACCTCACCGAGGTCGACATGGTGAGCGACCTGCGGCGCCAGACCATCGTCACCCTCGAGGCCATGGGCATCCCGGTGGAGTACAGCTTCCACGAGCTCGGCCCGAGCCAGCACGAGATCGACCTGCGCTACACCGACGCGCTCACCATGGCCGACAACGTCATGACGTTCCGCCAGGTGGTCAAGCAGGTCGCCCACGACCTCGGCGTGTACGCCACGTTCATGCCCAAGCCCATCGAGGGCGCGTTCGGTTCGGGGATGCACACCCACCTGTCGCTCTTCGAGGGCGACGTGAACGCGTTCCACGACCCCGACGACGAGTTCGGTCTCTCCCAGGTGGGCCGGTCGTTCATCGCCGGGCTGCTCACCCACGCCCGGGAGATCACCGCGGTCACCAACCAGACGGTGAACTCCTACAAGCGCCTCATCGCCGGGTACGAGGCGCCGGTGCACATCTGCTGGGCCCGCAACAACGAGTCGGCCCTCGTGCGGGTGCCGTCGCCGAAGCGGGGCAAGGAGAGCTCCACCCGCATCGAGTTCCGCTCCCCCGACCCGGCGTGCAATCCGTACCTCGCGTTCTCGGTGATGTTGGCCGCCGGCCTCGAAGGGGTCGAACGGGGCTATACGCTCGACCCCGAGGCCACCAACAACATCTACGAGATGACGGCCGAGGAGCGCGCAGCCGAGGGCATCGGGTCGCTGCCGCAGAGCCTCACCGAGGCCATCAGCGCGATGGAGGAGTCGGAGCTCGTGGCCGAAGCGCTCGGTGAGCACGTGTTCGACTACTTCATCCGCAACAAGCGGTCGGAGTGGTTGGAGTACAAGGCCCACGTCTCGCCGTGGGAGCTTGATCGGTACCTGGGGTCATTGTGAGCGACAGCATGAGCGATCCGAACCGCTGCTGGTCTTCCCGGACCCGCCCCCACCACTGCTGGCGCAGACGCTCGACCTCGCCGGCCACCCGTGGAAGGCGGTCGGCAACGTGAGCATCGCCACGCAGGCCGAGCCCGCCGACGGCTGGGCCGGCGCGGTGGTGTGCGCGGAGGACGACCCCGAGGGCGCGTTCGGCATCTGCCGCGCGCTGCGCAAGCGCGACTCCATGCTCGAGCCGGTGCTGCTGCTCGTGTCGGGCGCGCAGCTCGGCGAGCTGGAGATGCGCGAAGACCTCTTCGACGACTTCTGCCTCACGCCCTTCCACCAGAAGGAGCTCGAGGCGCGGTTGCGTCACCTGTTCTGGCGCACCGGTCGGGGCGCCCGGCCCGAGATCGTCGAGTACGGCGAGCTGGTGCTGAACCTCGAGACCTACCAGGCCGCGCTGAGCGGTCGGCCGCTCGACCTCACCTACATGGAGTACGAGCTGCTGAAGTTCTTCGCGACGCACCCGAGCAAGGTGTTCACGCGTGAGCAGCTGCTGTCACGGGTGTGGGGCTACGAGTACTACGGCGGCGCCCGCACGGTCGACGTGCACGTGCGGCGGCTGCGGGCCAAGCTCGGCGAGGAGCACGCCAACCTGATCCAGACCGTGCGTTCGGTCGGCTACCGGTTCGGCTCCACCCGCTTCGTGCCCACCGGCTCGCAGACCGGTTCCTGACTCCGGCTCGATCGGCTCAGGGCCGATCGGGTCAGGCTTCGCCGGCGCGCTCCGCGGCGTCCTCGGAGAGGACGAAGCCCATCAGGGCACTCCACGCGGCGCCGCCGAGCATCACCCCGATGGGGATGATCAGCAGGAGCACCACGGCCATGGCGATTCCGGACGCGACCATGGCCGGAGCGTAGCGCGCGGGTGCTTGCCCTCCGCCCTCCCTGAGCGCACCATCGACGGAGAAATCCGGTCCGTGCGGGCGGATGCCCGCCGGTGATCAGGGGGCGACATGGACGACAGCAAGTGGGAACGATGGTCCGCGCTCGGCGGCATCCTCTTCGTGGTGACGGTGCTCGTGGCGGCGTTCATCTCGGGGTCGCCGCCCAAGTCGAGTGACTCTGCCGCGAAGATCGCCAAGTACGTGGCCGACAACGACGACGGGCTTCGCTGGGCGGGCTACCTGAGCGCACTGGCAGCACTGCCCTTCCTCTGGTTCATGGGCGCGATCTGGCGCATGCTCCGGCGCGCCGAGGGCGGCTCGCCGAGGCTCGCGGTCGTCGCGGTGGCCGGGGCGGTGTTCTCGGGGGCGATGTCGGTGGTCGCCGCGGTGATCCTCTCCACCATGGCGGTCTACGGCGCACGCAACCTCGGCACCGGCAACCGCTTCTTCTACCTGCTCTCGACGGGAATGAGCGGGGCCACGCTCTTCGGGATCGCGGTGTTCGTCGGCGCGGTGAGCGCGGCCGCGATCCGCACCCGGGTGTTGCCCGCCGCGCTCGGATGGTTCGGCGCGCTGGTCGCGCTCGTGGCCGTCGTCGGCGGTGCGATCATCGCCTCGACGCGTGACGTGTACTTCGGCTTCTCGTTCGCGGCGTACATCGGCGCGAGCCTCTGGCTGCTCATCACCTCGGTGATCATGCTCCGAGGACTCCGCGAGCCTGCGTCGGCGTCGGCGATGCCGGCGACGGCGAGCTAACGACCGAACGCACGCGCGGCGCGGGTGCCGCGGGCGGGGAACGACTCCGGTCGGTCGCCGTCCGCGGCACTCACCGCGTTCCACGTCGCGGCCGCGACCGCGGCGAACACCGCGTCGGACGCGTGGCCGAGGGGCGGGCCGGGGTCGTCGACCAGTTCCACCGCGACCGGTGGCATGTCCTTGGCCCGGATGATGCCGAACGAACGGATGGTGAGGTCGTGCACCTCGCCGGTGTCGGGGTCGACCGCGATGCCCTCGGTGAGCACCCAGCCCAACGCCATGTGCGTCGCGCCGAGCGCGTAGGAACGCAGCACGACGACGTCGAGCGGATCGCCTGCCGCGACGCGCAGGGTGACGCGTTCGATCCGGCCCCGGTCGTCGACGTGGACGCGGGCGCCGGCCAGCGCGCCGCTCGGGGCGCGCACGCAGGTGTCGAGCAGCACCGCGCGCGCCCGGGAGTCGGTGACGAGTGCGGCGCGGTCGGCGCCGGCCGCGCTCAGCGCGCCCTCCACGAGCACCGCGCGTTCGGCGAGGCCGACGGCGCGCAGGTCGCTCGCCGTGGGCGGACCGCTGATCGCACTCGACACCCAGGTGCCGTGCTCGGTGATCGCGTAGGGCCACTCGATCGGCGCGGTGAAGGGCGCGGGATCGCCGACCACCACCCCGTCGACCGCGACGACGCCGTCGACGAACGTGGCGGTCGCGGCGACGGGCGGCCGCTTCGGTCCGAAGCGCACGACGTCTTCGCGGGCGAACACCGTGCGCACCGGCGAGCCGAGTCGATCGGCGAGCTCGCGTGCCGCGCCCGCGACCGGTGAATGGGTCTTGCCGCCGAACGCGCCGCCGTTGGCCAGCGGATCGGCGGGCTCGCCGCCGGGGACGCACCACGACGCGTCGGGTTCGAGGTAGGCGGGCTCCACCCACGACGTGGCGAGCGCCACGCCGTCGGCCGGCGCGACCGCTCTCGGCAGCGGCGGGGCGGCGTCGACCGTGGTGCGCCGACCCTGCACCTTGCCCGCGAGCACGCGCGCCTCGACCAAGCTCGGGGCGACCACCCAGTCGATGCCGGCGGCGCGTTCGGTCGCGGCGGGTTCGGTGCCGGCGGGTTCGGTGCCGACGGTCGCGCCCGGCGCGGCGGGCACCGCGACGAGCACACCGCGGTCGCGCGGCGCGGTGTCGTCGGCGAACCCGCCGTCGCCCAGCGGCACCTCCGCGCCGACGCGTTGGGCGCTCCCACCCTCCAGCGCGGCGCGCTGCGCGGCGGCGTCGAGATCGCGCGGTGCCGCGGCGGACGACGGGTCGTCGCCCAGCGCCTCGTAGACCGACTGCCAGCCGGTGCACCGGCACAGGTGCGCGGCCAACGCGCGGTCGAGGGCGGTCCGGCCGCTGCGTCCCCGGGCCGCGAGGCCCGCGGCGCGCAGCACGATCCCCGGCGTGCAGAACCCGCACTGGGAGCCGCCGCAGTCGAGCAACGCGGCGGCGATGCCGTCCCGCGTCGCGGGGTCGAGACCCTCGAGCGTGGTGACCTCGCGGCCCGCGACCCGGGCGAGCGGCGTGACGCACGCGACCCGGGGTTCGCCGTCGACGAGGACCGTGCAGCAGCCGCACTGGCCCTGCGGTGCGCAGCCGTCCTTGGGCGAGGTGATCCCGAGCTCTTCGCGCAGCGCGCTCAGCAGGGACGCGCCCGGCACGTCGTCGATCTCGACGTCGACGCCGTTGCAGCGAAAGCCCACCCGATGCCCAGTCCCGTCCACGAGCAGGCAGGATAGGGGGATGGCTTCCCGACCCTTCCCCGCGCGCGCGACGCGACCCACCGGTGCGACACGCCGGACGCGCTGTCCCGGCGGGCGTTCCTCGGCGGTGGGCTCACCGTGGTCGGCGGGCTCGCCACCGCGTTCGCCCTCCCGGCACTGACCGGCGTCGCCGGCGCCGCGCCCGACCCCACCAAGTACTTCCCACTCGTGCTGTCGCCGTGGCTGTACGGGTCGCCCGATCCGCAACGCGCGGTGATCGCGCTCTCGCACAGCAGCAGCAAGGGGATCCAGTACGCGAGCGGGCCGTCGGTGAAGATCCGGTTCAGGTCGCCGTCGGGCCAGTGGACCCCGCTCACCCCCACCACCTACGACCGGGTGGGGCTCCCCAAGGGCCGCGGCGTCTACGTCACCGACGCCACCTTCGACACGCCGGGGATCTGGAAGGCCGAGGCCCGCGCCGGCGGCCAGAAGATCCCGTTCTCGATCGAGGTGCACGACGCCCCGGCCGGCCCGGTGCCCGGCGACCAGGCCCCGACCGCCGCGTCACCCACGCCCAGCGCGACCCTCGGGGTCGACCCGATCTGCACGCGCACGCCCCAGTGCCCGTTGCACGACGTGTCGTTGAGCGACGTGCTCGGGAAGGGCAAGCCGGTGGTGGTGCTCTTCGCCACGCCGGCGCGCTGCCAGTCGCAGTACTGCGCCCCGGTGCTCGACGAGTTCCTGAAGGTGAGCGAGCCCTTCCGCGACCGCGCGCACTTCGTGCACGTCGAGATCTACAAGAGCCTCACGAGCTCCAACAACGAGCTGGTGCCCACCGTCGACGCGTGGGACCTCCCCGGTGAGCCCGTGCTGTTCGGTGTCGACACCGCGGGCACGGTGCGCTCGCGCATCGAGGGCGCGTTCGGCGGCACCGAGATGCAGCAGCAGATCGACACGCTGCTCGTCGGCTCCTCCGGCGGCTGACCCGGACCGCGAACTTGCGTCGCCAACGCGCCACATTGGCGCGGGAGCGACGCAAGTTCGGAGGAAGGGAAGGCCGGGTCAGCTGAAGGACTGGCCGCACCCGCAGCTGCGGGTGGCGTTCGGGTTGCTGATGCTGAACCCGGCGCCCTGCAGGCCGTCCTTGTAGTCGAGCGCGGCACCACCGAGGTGCGGGGCGCTGGCCGGGTCGATCACCACGGTGACGCCGTCCTGGTCGAGCTTGATGTCGTCGTCGGCGACGTCGGTGTCGAAGAACATCTCGTAGCTGAAGCCGGAGCAGCCGCCGGGGCGCACGGCCACGCGCAGCACGAGCTCGGGGTTGTCCTCGGCCGCGATGAGGGTCTTCACCTTGTCGGCCGCGGTGTCGGTGAGGGTGAAGACGGTGCTGGAGTCCTGGACGCTGAACATCGGGCTTCTCCGGGGTTCTCGAGGAGGGGTGTCTCGGCGGGACTGACGATTTTACCCGACCCCTACCGTCACGTGGCAGGGCTCGGGGTCGTACAACGTGGCGAACTCCTCCACGATTCCCCCGCCGACGGCGTCGACGACACCTTCGCAGAGGCCGCGGTGCAGGTTGCAGACCAGCTCCGGGTAGGCCTCGGCGAGCTCGCGGAAGGGGCAGTGCAGGAATTCGATGCGGGTGCAGTCACCCGGACCGGTCTCACCGGGCCGGGTCGTGGCCAGCGCGGCCGGTTCGCTGGCGGGCTCGAACCCGAGGCGACCGAGCTCTGCCTCCAGGGCCTGCAGGCCGTTGCGGGTGCGGGCCCGGGCGCCGCGCTCGGCGCCCCAGGCCCGGCCGGTGGCCGTGGCGTCGGTGGCGTCGGCGCCGACCCGCTCGGCCATGGTGGCCAAGAGGCCGGCGAGCAGGGCGTGGGCGGGCGGGTCGAACCCGAGGCCGGGTGCGCCGGCGGCGAGGAAGTAGAGGTGCTGGGGCCGCCCCACGGTGCCGCGGTGGACGGCCTCGACGTCGACCAGGCCGGCCTCGCGGAGGCGGTCGAGGTGGAGGCGCACGGTGTTCGCGTGGATGCCGAGCGCCTCGGCCAGGTCCTGGGCCGACAGCGCCGCGGTGGAACGCGCCAGCTCCTGGTACATCGCGTAGCGGGTGTCGTCGCCGAGGGCCTTGAGCACCGCGAGGCTCACCGCGGTGCCCGCGGGATCACGCGAGGGCTGGTCGTCCACGCCGACGACGGTAGCCCTTCCCCGCCACATTTTCAAGATGTACGCTGTTTTTATCGACACGCACACCCGCACCCCCGGACCCACCCCCGGATCCCCGCAGCCGGCCGGACTCGCCGCCGCCCAGCGCCGACGACGTGCGCGGCGTGCTCGGGGGCGTCATCGACCCCGAGCTCAACGCCAGCATCGTCGAGCTCGGCATGGTCGACGACGTGCGCGTCGCCGACGACGGTCACGTCACCGTGAAGGTCGTGCTCACCACCGCGGCCTGCCCCCTGCGCGCGCAGATCAAGCGCGACGTCGAGAGCAAGGTGGCAGGGCTCCCCGGCGCCACCGGCGTCAAGGTCGAGTACGGCGAGATGACCCAGGAGCAGAAGTCGGCCGCGATGGCGCGCGCCCGCTTCAACGCGCGGGAGCACGCGGCGCCCACCGAGGTGCCCGCCACCACCCGCGTGCTCGCGGTCGCGAGCGGCAAGGGCGGCGTGGGCAAGTCGTCGGTGACGGTGAACCTCGCGGCCGCGCTCGCGGCGCGCGGCTTCACCGTCGGCGTGCTCGACGCCGACATCTGGGGTTTCAGCGTGCCGCGCATGCTCGGCGTGGAGGGTCGCCTCGGCGGGGAGGACGGCAAGATCTCGCCCCACCTCGTGACCGTGCCGAGCGCCACCGGCGGCGCGCCCGGCACGCTCAAGATCGTGTCGATGGGGTTCCTCGTCGACGACGAGGGCTCCGCGCTCATGTGGCGCGGCCTCATCCTCGCCAAGGCGCTCGAGCAGTTCCTCACCGACGTGCGCTGGGGACCGATGGACTACCTGCTCATCGACATGCCGCCCGGCACCGGCGACGTGCAGATGGGCCTGTCGCGCATGCTCCCCCAGGCCGAGATGCTCGTGGTCACCACGCCCGCGCTCGCGGCGCAGAAGGTCGCGGTGCGGGTGGCCGACATGGCCCGGCGCTCCTACATGAACGTGGTCGGTGTGGTCGAGAACATGAGCGAGCTCGTGCTCCCCGACGGGTCACGCCACGCGGTGTTCGGCACCGGCGGCGGCGACGCGCTCGCGGCCGAGGTGCACGCGCCGCTGGTCGCGCGCATCCCGCTCGAGGCCGCGGTGTCGGCCGGCGGCGACGCCGGCAAGCCCGTCGCGCTCACCGACCCGGGCGGCGACGCCGGCCGGGCGTTCGCCGAGCTCGCCGCGCGCGTCGCCGAGGACCTGTTGCCCCCGGTCGAGATGAGCGGGTGCAGCGCCCGGCTGCTCGATCTCGTCGAACAACTCGACAACTGACCCGCTCATCCCGCGGCGGGCGGGGAGTTCCGCGCCGGTCAGTTCGCGGTCGCCAGCGCGCCGCGCCTCGGCGGGCTCCCTGGTGCGAGCGGTCACCGCATCCGGGCTGCGCATCTCAGGTCCTCCGGACAGGTAGCGCCGGCGCGCGTCAGGTGCTCGAGAAGGCCAGGTAGCCGAGTCAGCAGGGCGAGAGCGATGCCGGTCAGCCACAGCGTCGTGGTCGTCGACCCGGCGGCCCGGCGGGACCGCTCGTCGGCGGCTACTTGACCGTGAACTCCCCGATCAGGCCGCGGCTGGCGTCGTCGGTCGCCGGGTCGTCGCCGACGGTGCTCACGTAGGCGTAGTGACCGGCGGTGAGCGTCTGCTGCAGATAGCCGTTGGAGCCCGGGGCGACCTGCTCGATGCCGCCGACGAAGGTCGCCGGCGGGTCACCGGCGGGGTTCTCACCGTTGAAGAAGGCGTTGAAGTAGGTCTTCACGTCGTCGACGGTCTTCCCCGGCTCGATCTTGACGATCGAGAAGCCGTGCGGCGTCGTGCCGGCGTTGGCGACCTTCAACGACAGGTTGCGTCCCGGGTTGGTGAGCGGGAAGTCGATGCCGTCGTCGTTGAGCGTGACCGTCGCCTGCGTCGTCGGCGGCTTGGCCGTCGACTTCTTGCCCTTCACCACGAACGTCTTGATCATCCCGTGGGCGGCGTGCGGCGCGCCGTCGGTCGCCGCCGGGATGAAGCACATCATCACGTAGGTGCCCGCCGGCATCTGCACCGTCGCGGTGCTCTTCTGCTTCGGCCCGAGCAGCGACGGAGTCGCGTCGAGGTTTCCCTCGTCACCGATCGACGTGTCGACCAGCGGGTTGAACGCGTTCTCGTCGTCGGCGAGCACCGCCTTCTTCACCTGCGCCGCGGTCGTGCCGGGCTTCACGGCGCTCAGCGCGAGCATGTGGTACTCGATGCCCGCGTTCGTGAAGTTCATCGTCACCCAGCCCGGCGCCGGGCTGCCCTTCAACTGGTAGACGTACTCGCCGGCGGTGATGTTGAGCGCGTTGCTGCTCCCCGCCCCCGCCGGCGGCACCGCCACCGCCCCGAGCCCCACCATCGCGACCACCGCGGCCAGCACCGCGACCACGCGGTGGCGCGCCGCGACTTCCCTCCCGAATTCCCCGCATACCCCTGTCCCTCCGTTGTCTCGTCCTGTGCACTGCCAGGATCGCCCGCAACGGGTGTTACGAACCCGCAACTTTCCAGAGCGACTTTACCGACGTGCCCGCCACCTCGCCGGCCGCCTTCAGGCGGAGGAGATGGGCGTGCACCTGCCAGCCCGCGGCCTCGACGAGCGGCGCCGGGAGGTCGGCGTCGCCGTAGATCGCGGCGACGAGATCGCCGACGCGCGCCGGGCCCTGCTTCAGCAGACCGAGGATCTCCTGCTCGCGCGCGTTCCGGTGGGCGACGTACTCCTGCACCCGTGCACGGGGCTCGTCGATCACGTCGCCGTGCCCGGGCGCGATGCGCGACAACCGCAGCTTCTCGATGCGCGCCAGGCTCGCGAGGTACGCCGTCATGTCGCCGCCGCGACCGGGATTCACCACCGACCACGTGCCACCGAGCACGGTGTCGCCGGTGAAGAGCACTCGCTCTTCCTCGAGCAGGAAGCACAGGTGGTTGGGCGCGTGCCCCGGCGTGTGGAGCACGTCCAGGCCGAACTCGGTGCCTTCGATCGTGTCGCCCTCGGCGAGGGTGCGGTCGATGCGGAGGTCGAACTCCTTGTCGAGCTTGCGTCCGTAGGCGAGCACCTCGGCGCCGGTGGCCTTCACCAGCCGCTTGGTCGCGGGGAAGTGGTCGGGATGGGTGTGGGTGAGCACCACCCAGCGCACGCGTTCCTTCATCGACGCGCCCACGATCGCGTCGACGTGCGCGGCGACGTCGGGACCGGGATCGATCACCGCGACCTCGTCGATGCCGACGAGGTAGGTGTTGGTGCCGGGGCCGGTGAACGGTCCGGGGTTGGGCGCCACGATGCGGCGCACCAACGGCGACAGGGCGCTCGGCACCCCCGGCGTCAGGTCGGGCATGCGTTCCCCGCGACCCTCGGGCACGACCGGTCCCGCCGCCGGTCCCGCCGCGGGCGGAGGGTGAGGGGCGGGCCGAGCGCCGCGCCGGACACGAGGTGGGCCTGCACCTCCATATTGTAGGTGCGGTGACCGACCCCCGACGTGCGCTTCCCCCGGTCGAGTGTCGCGGCGCGGCGCTCGCCGCTAGCTGTAGCTGGCCTCGGTCAGCCCGCGTCGCTCGGTCTCGTTGAGACCGCCCCAGATGCCGTGCATCTCGCCCACGCGCACGGCATGGTCGAGGCACTCGGAGCGCACCGGGCACTGCCGGCAGATCGCCTTGGCCCGGCGTTCGCGTGCGTCGCGGTCGTCGCGTCGCTCACTCGTGGTGGGCGGGAAGAACAGCGCGGTCTCCGGACCGCGGCAGGCCGCACGGATGCGCCAGTTGTCGAGCGTGTGAACGGTCACGGACCCTCTCCCCCTTCGGACGGTCTCGCGAGGGCGCAACGTACAACGGTGCCGCTCGGACCACAAGAGGGCCGTCCCCTCGACATCCCCGTTTCGGCGTCAGCAGAGGCTGCCCGGGCAGCGCGTGGTGACGCCGAAACGCAGATGGGAAGGGGTGTCAGCCGGGGGTGGGGGCGCCGTCGTCCGCCTCGGACGGGGCTTCGTCCGGGCCTGC
>CAWAKX010000030.1:0-21676 GCA_963782705.1 uncultured Actinomycetes bacterium
GATGTCGTAGTAGAGCTGGAACTCCCACGGGTGGGGTCGCAGGCGCAGGGCGTCGACCTCGTTCTCGCGCTTGTAGGCGATCCAGGTGTCGATCACGTCACTCGTGAACACCCCGCCCGCGAGCAGGTACTGGTGGTCCTGCTCGAGCGCGTCGAGCACCTCGTTGAGCGAGCCCGGCACCTGCGGCACCGCCTCGAGCTCCTCGGGCGGCAGGTCGTAGAGGTCGCGGTCCATCGGCGTGGGCGGCTCGATGCGGTTCTGGATCCCGTCGAGGCCGGCCATGAGCAGCGCGGCGAACGCGAGGTACGGGTTGCACGACGGGTCGGGGCAGCGGAACTCGATGCGCTTGGCCTTCGGGCTCTTCGAGTACAGCGGGATGCGCACCGCGGCCGAGCGGTTGCGCTGCGAGTACACGAGGTTCACCGGCGCCTCGTAGCCGGGCACCAGCCGCTTGTACGAGTTCACCGTGGGGTTGGTGAACGCGAGCAGCGACGGCGCGTGCGCGAGCAGCCCGCCGATGTACCAGCGCGCGAGGTCGGAGAGCCCGGCGTAGCCCTTCTCGTCGAAGAACAGCGGCTCACCGCCCTTCCACAACGACTGGTGCACGTGCATGCCCGACCCATTGTCCTGGAACAACGGCTTCGGCATGAAGGTGACGGTCTTGCCCGCCTTGTGGGCGACGTTCTTCACCACGTACTTGTAGAGCATGAGCTTGTCGGCCATGCGCGCGAGCGAGTCGAAGCGCATGTCGATCTCGGCCTGCCCGGCGGTGCCCACCTCGTGGTGCTGCACCTCCACCGGGATGCCCACCTGCTCGAGCGTGAGCATCATCTCCGAGCGGAGGTCCTGGTACTGGTCCATCGGGCTGACGGGGAAGTAGCCCTCCTTGTAGCGGATCTTGTACCCCAGGTTCGGGCTGCCGTCGAGCTCGCGTTCACGCCCCGAGTTCCACGCGCCCTCGATCGAGTCGAGGTGGTAGTAGCCCGAGTACTGGTTCTGGTCGAAACGCGCGGAGTCGAAGATGTAGAACTCCGCCTCGGGCCCGAAGTACGCGGTGTCGGCGATGCCCGTGCCGCGGAGGTAGTCCTCCGCCTTGCGCGCGATGTAGCGCGGATCGCGCGTGTAGGGCTCACCGGTGACCGGGTCCTCCACGAAGCAGTTGAGGTTGAGCGTCTTGTGCTTCGTGAACGGGTCGATCACCGCGGTGTCGGGATCGGGGATCAGGAGCATGTCCGACTCCTGGATCTCCTGGAACCCGCGGATCGACGAGCCGTCGAAGCCGAGACCGTCCTCGAAGACTTCTTCGGTGAGCTCGTGCGCGGGGATCGAGAAGTGCTGCATCAAGCCCGGGAGGTCGCAGAAGCGGATGTCCACCACTGCGACCCCCTCGGACTCGACGAGGTGCAGGACGTCACTCGGGGTTGCCATCGGGAGTTCCTCCCATTGTGACGGTCCTGTGCGGACCGTGCGGTCCGTGTCGTGTTGCGTTGACTGCTAGACGAGCTCGCTGCAGACCGTGTCGACGATCAGCCGCGTGACCACGTACGGGTCCATGTTGGCATTCGGCCGACGGTCCTCGATGTAGCCCTTCTTGTCGATCTCGACCTGCCAGGGGATACGCACCGACGCGCCGCGGTCGGACACGCCGTAGCTGAACTCGTGCCACGGGGCCGTCTCGTGCATGCCGGTGAGGCGGTGCTCGATGTCGGCGCCGTAGTACTTCACGTGCTCGTCGGCGTTCTTGCCGAGCGCCTCGCAGGCCTTGATGATCGGGTCGTAGCTCTCGCGCATCGCCTTGGTGGAGAAGTTGGTGTGCGCGCCCGCGCCGTTCCAGTCACCCTTCACGGGCTTGGGGTCGAGCGTGGCCGACACGCCGAACTCCTCGGCGATCCGGTAGAGCAGCCAACGGGCCAGCCAGAGCTGGTCGGAGACCGCGAGCGGACTGAGCGGGCCCACCTGGAACTCCCACTGGCCGGGCATGACCTCGGCGTTGATGCCCGACACGCCGAGCCCCACGATGAGGCAGGCGTCGAGGTGGGCCTCGACGATGTCACGGCCGTACACCTCGTCGGCGCCGACGCCGCAGTAGTAGAAGCCCTGCGGAGCCGGGAAGCCACCGGCCGGGAAGCCCAGCGGGCGTCCGTCTTCGAAGAACGTGTACTCCTGCTCGATGCCGAACAGCGGCTCCTGCGCGGCGAACTTGTCGGCCACCGCCTCGAGCTGGGCACGGGTGTTGGTGGTGTGCGGCGTCATGTCGGTCAGCAGCACCTCGCACATGACGAGCACGTGCGGGTCGCCACGCAGCGGGTCCGGGCAGGAGAACACCGGCCGCAACACGCAGTCGGAGTTCTTGCCGGGGGCCTGGTTGGTGCTGGAGCCGTCGAAGCCCCAGATACCCAGCTCGGCGCCATCCGCCAGGATCTTGGTCTTCGACCGCAGACGGGCGGTCGGCTCGGTGCCGTCGATCCAGATGTACTCGGCCTTGTAAACCACGCTCGCTCCTGATCCTTCGTGACAATAAGGGTGGACGGGTCCGTCGGTCCCCGGGATGCCCGGACCGGCTGGCGCACACCCCCCGGGGAAGGACCACTGGGCCGCTTCCCGGGTGTGACGGGAGCCAGCCTCCCGAACCCGCATTTCTCGTCCGTTGCCCCAACATGAACGCTCTGTTTCGGGGGCGACCGGCCGGGTGGATGCTACGTCACCGTTCGTAGACTGTCGCCATGCAGCAGCAGCTCGACTACGTCCTGCGCACCGTCGAGGAGCGCGGCGTGCGCTTCGTGCGCCTCTGGTTCACCGACGTCCTCGGCACCCTCAAGAGCTTCGCCATCACCCCCGCGGAGCTCGAAGGCGCCCTCGAGGAGGGCATGACCTTCGACGGCTCGGCCATCCAGGGGTACAGCCGGGTGCAGGAGTCCGACATGCTCGCGGTGCCCGACCCCGGCACCTTCGAGATCGTGCCCTGGCGCGGCGAGGACGCGCCCGTCGCCCGGATGTTCTGCGACATCAAGCACCTCTCGGGCGAGCCGTTCGAGGGCGACCCCCGCCACGTGCTCAAGCGCAACCTCGACCGGGCCCGGGAGAAGGGCTTCACCTTCTACACCGCGCCCGAGATGGAGTTCTTCATCTTCGAATCGTCGAGCCGGCCCGAGCCGATCGACGACGCCGGCTTCTTCGACCTCACCGAGGTCGACATGGTGAGCGACCTGCGGCGCCAGACCATCGTCACCCTCGAGGCCATGGGCATCCCGGTGGAGTACAGCTTCCACGAGCTCGGCCCGAGCCAGCACGAGATCGACCTGCGCTACACCGATGCGCTCACCATGGCCGACAACGTCATGACGTTCCGCCAGGTGGTCAAGCAGGTCGCCCACGACCTCGGCGTGTACGCCACGTTCATGCCCAAGCCCATCGAGGGCGCGTTCGGTTCGGGGATGCACACCCACCTGTCGCTCTTCGAGGGCGACGTGAACGCGTTCCACGACCCCGACGACGAGTTCGGTCTCTCCCCGGTGGGCCGGTCGTTCATCGCCGGGCTGCTCACCCACGCCCGGGAGATCACCGCGGTCACCAACCAGACGGTGAACTCCTACAAGCGTCTCATCGCCGGGTACGAGGCGCCGGTGCACATCTGCTGGGCCCGCAACAACGAGTCGGCCCTCGTGCGGGTGCCGTCGCCGAAGCGGGGCAAGGAAAGCTCCACCCGGATCGAGTTCCGCTCCCCCGACCCGGCGTGCAATCCGTACCTCGCGTTCTCGGTGATGTTGGCCGCCGGCCTCGAAGGGGTCGAACGGGGCTATACGCTCGCCCCCGAGGCCACCAACAACATCTACGAGATGACGGCCGAGGAGCGCGCAGCCGAAGGCATCGGGTCGCTGCCGCAGAGCCTCACCGAGGCCATCAGCGACGATGGAGGAGTCGGAGCTCGTGGCCGAAGCGCTCGGTGAGCACGTGTTCGACTACTTCATCCGCAACAAGCGGTCCGAGTGGTTGGAGTACAAGGCCCACGTCTCGCCGTGGGAGCTTGATCGGTACCTGGGGTCCCTGTGAGCGACGAGTCATGAGCGATCCCGAACCGCTGCTGGTCTTCCCCGACCCGCCCCCACCACTGCTGGCGCAGACGCTCGACCTCGCCGGCCACCCGTGGAAGGCGGTCGGCAACGTGAGCATCGCCACGCAGGCCGAGCCCGCCGACGGCTGGGCCGGCGCAGTGGTGTGCGCGGAGGACGACCCCGAGGGCGCGTTCGGCATCTGCCGCGCGCTGCGCAAGCGCGACTCCATGCTCGAGCCGGTGCTGCTGCTCGTGTCGGGCGCGCAGCTCGGCGAGCTGGAGATGCGCGAAGACCTCTTCGACGACTTCTGCCTCACGCCCTTCCACCAGAAGGAGCTCGAGGCGCGGTTGCGTCACCTGTTCTGGCGCACCGGTCGGGGCGCCCGGCCGGAGATCGTCGAGTACGGCGAGCTGGTGCTGAACCTCGAGACCTACCAGGCCGCGCTGAGCGGTCGGCCACTCGACCTCACCTACATGGAGTACGAGCTGCTGAAGTTCTTCGCGACGCACCCGAGCAAGGTGTTCACGCGTGAGCAGCTGCTGTCACGGGTGTGGGGCTACGAGTACTACGGCGGCGCCCGCACGGTCGACGTGCACGTGCGGCGACTGCGGGCCAAGCTCGGCGAGGAGCACGCCAACCTGATCCAGACCGTGCGTTCGGTCGGCTACCGGTTCGGCTCCACCCGCTTCGTGCCCACCCATTCCCAGACCGGTTCCTGAAACGGTCAGGCTCTCGCCGGCGCGCTCCGCAGCGTCCTCGGAGAGGACGAAGCCCATCAGGGCACTCCATGCGGCGCCGCCGAGCATCACCCCGACGGGGATGATCAGCAGGAGCACCACGGCCATGGCGATTCCGGACGCGACCATGGCCGGAGCGTAGCGCGGGGTGCTTGCCCTCTGCCGCCCCTGAGCGCACCATCGACGGAGAAATCCGGTCCGTGCGGGCAGATGTCCGCCGGTGATCAGGGGGCGACATGGACGACAGCAAGTGGGAACGATGGTCCGCGCTCGGCGGGGTGCTCTTCGTGGTGACCGTGCTCGTGGCGGCGTTCATCTCGGGGTCGCCGCCGAAGACGAGTGACTCGGCGGTCAAGATCGCGAAGTACGTGGCCGACAACGACGACGGGCTGCGCTGGGCTGGCTACCTGAGCGCGCTGGCGGCACTGCCCTTCCTCTGGTTCATGGGCGCGATCTGGCGGATGCTCCGACGCGCCGAGGGCGGCTCGCCGAGGCTCGCGGTCGTCGCGGTGGCCGGGGCGGTGTTCTCGGGGGCGATGTCGGTCGTCGCCGCGGTGATCCTCTCCACCATGGCGGTCTACGGCGCGCGCAACCTCGGCACCGGCAACCGCTTCTTCTACCTGCTCTCGACGAGCATGAACGGCGCCGCGCTCTTCGGGATCGCGGTGTTCATCGGCGCGGTGAGTGCGGCCGCGATCCGCACCCGGGTGTTGCCCGCCGCGCTCGGATGGTTCGGCGCGCTCGTCGCGCTCGTGGCCGTCGTCGGCGGTGCGGTCATCGCCTCGACGCGTGATGTGTACTTCGGCTTCATGTTCGCGGCGTACATCGGCGCGAGCCTCTGGCTGCTCATCACCTCGATCGTCATGCTCCGAGGACTCCGCGAGCCGGCCGCGGCGATGCCGGCGCCGGCCCCGGCGACGGCGAGCTAACGACCGAACGCACGCGCGGCGCGGGTGCCGCGGGCGGGGAACGACTCCGGTCGCTCACCGTCGGCGGCACTCACCGCGTTCCACGTCGCGGCCGCCACCGCGGCGAACACGGCGTCGGACGCGTGGCCGAGGGGCGGGCCGGCTTCGTCGACCAGTTCCACCGCGACCGGTGGCATGTCCTTGGCCCGGATGATGCCGAACGAACGGATGGTGAGGTCGTGCACCTCGCCGGTGGCGGGGTCGACCGCGATTCCCTCGGTGAGCACCCAACCCAATGCCATGTGCGCCGCGCCGAGCGCGTAGGAACGCAACACGACGACGTCGAGCGGATCGCCTGCCGCGACGCGCAGCGTGACGCGTTCGATGCGGCCCCGGTCGTCGACGTGGACGCGGGCGCCGGCCAGCGCGCCGCTCGGGGCGCGCACGCAAGTGTCGAGCAGCACCGCGCGCGCCCGGGAGTCGGTGACGAGTGCGGCGCGGTCGGCGCCGGCTGCGCTCAGCGCGCCCTCCACGAGCACCGCGCGTTCGGCGAGGCCGACGGCGCGGAGGTCGCTCGCCGTGGGCGGACCGCTGATCGCACTCGACACCCAGGTGCCGTGCTCGGTGATCGCGTAGGGCCACTCGATCGGCGCGGTGAACGGCGCGGGATCGCCGGCGACCAGGCCGTCGACCGCGACGACGCCGTCGACGAACGTGGCGGTCGCGGCGACGGGAGGTCGCTTTGGCCCGAAGCGCACGACGTCTTCGCGGGCGAACACCGTGCGCACCGGCGAGCCGAGTCGATCGGCGAGCTCGCGTGCCGCGCCGGCGACCGGTGAACGGGTCTTGCCCCCGAACGCGCCGCCGTTGGCCAGCGGAGCGGCAGGCTCGCCGCCGGGGACGCACCACGATGCATCGGGCTCGAGGTAGGCGGGCTCCACCCACGACGTGGCGAGCGCCACGCCGTCGGCCGGCGCCGCGGGGATCGGCAGCGGCGGGGCTGCGTCGATCGTGGTGCGCCGGCCCTGCACCTTGCCCGCGAGCACGCGCGCCTCGACCAGGCTCGGGGCGACGACCCAGTCGATACCCGCGGCGGGTTCGGTGCGCGGCGGGTTCGGTGGCGGCGGGTTCGGTGCCGGCGGTCGCGCCCGGCGCGGCGGGCACCGCGACGAGCACACCGCGGGCACGTGGCGCAGTGTCGTCGGCGAACCCCCCGTCGCCCAACGGCACCTCCGCGCCCACGCGTTGGGCGCTGCCACCCTCGAGCGCGGCGCGCTGCGCGGCGGCGTCGAGATCGCGGCGCTGCGGCGGACGACGCGTCGTCGGGGGTCTCGTCGCCCAGCGCCTCGTAGACCGACTGCCAGCCGGTGCAACGGCACAGGTGCGCGGCCAACGCGCGGTCGAGGGCAGTCCGGCCGCTGCGGCCCCGGGCCGCGAGGCCCGCGGCGCGCAGCACGATCCCCGGCGTGCAGAACCCACACTGCGAACCGCCGCAGTCGAGCAACGCGGCAGCGATGCCGTCTCGCGTCGCGGGCGCGAGACCCTCGAGCGTGGTGACCTCGCGGCCCGCGATCCGGGCGAGCGGCGTGACGCAGGCGACCCGGGGTTCACCGTCGACGAGGACCGTGCAGCAGCCGCACTGGCCCTGCGGTGCGCAGCCGTCCTTGGGCGAGGTGATCCCGAGCTCTTCGCGCAGCGCGCTCAGCAGGGATGCGCCCGGCACGTCGTCGATCTCGACGTCGACGCCGTTGCAGCGAAAGCCCACCCGATGCCCAGTCCCGTCCACGAGCAGGCAGGATAGGGGGATGACTTCCCGACCCTTCCCCGCGCGCGCGCCCACCGGTGCGCCGCGCCGGACGCGCCGTCGAGGCGGGCGTTCCTCGGCGGTGGTCTCGCCGTCGTCGGCGGGCTCGCCACCGCGTTCGCCCTCCCGGGGCTGACCGGTGTCGCCGGCGCCGCGCCCGACCCCACCAAGTACTTCCCCCTCGTGCTGTCGCCATGGCTCTACGGGTCGCCCGATCCGCAACGCGCGGTGATCGCGCTCTCGCACAGCAACAGCAAGGGGATCCAGTACGCGAGCGGGCCGGCGGTGAAGATCCGGTTCCGGTCGCCGTCGGGCCAGTGGACCCCGCTCACCCCAACCACCTACGACCGGGTGGGGCTCCCGAAGGGCCGCGGCGTCTACGTCACCGAGGCCACCTTCGACACGCCGGGGATCTGGAAGGCCGAGGCCCGCGCCGGCGGCCAGAAGATCCCCTTCTCGATCGAGGTGCACGACGCCCCGGCCGGCCCGGTGCCCGGCGACCAGGCCCCCACCGCCGCGTCACCTACGCCCACTGCGACGCTCGGGGTCGACCCGATCTGCACCCGCACGCCCCAGTGCCCGTTGCACGACGTGTCGTTGAGCGACGTGCTCGGGAAGGGCAAGCCGGTGGTGGTGCTCTTCGCGACCCCCGCGCGCTGCCAGTCGCAGTACTGCGCCCCGGTGCTCGACGAGTTCCTGAAGGTGAGCGAGCCGTACCGCGACCGCGCGCACTTCGTGCACGTGGAGATCTACAAGAGCCTCACCAGCTCCGACAACGAGCTGGTGCCCACCGTCGACGCGTGGGACCTCCCCGGTGAGCCGGTGCTGTTCGGTGTGGACACCGCGGGCACGGTGCGCTCGCGCATCGAGGGCGCGTTCGGCGGCACCGAGATGCAGCAGCAGATCGACACCCTGCTCCGCGGCTCCTCCGGCGGCTGAGCCGGACCCGGGTCAGCTGAAGGACTGGCCGCACCCGCAGCTGCGGGTCGCGTTCGGGTTGCTGACGCTGAACCCGGCGCCCTGCAGGCCGTCCTTGTAGTCGAGCGCTGCACCACCGAGGTGCGGGGCGCTGGCCGGATCGATCACCACGGTGACGCCGTCCTGGTCGAGCTTGATGTCGTCGTCGGCGACGTCGGTGTCGAAGAACATCTCGTAGCTGAAGCCGGAGCAGCCGCCGGGTCGCACGGCCACACGCAGCACGAGCTCGGGGTTGTCCTCGGCCGCGATGAGGTTCTTCACCTTTTCGGCCGCGGTGTCGGTGAGGGTGAAGACGGTGCTGGAGTCCTGGACGCTGAACATCGGGCTTCTCCGGGGTTCTCGAGGAGGGGTGTCTCGGCGGGACTGATGATTTTACCCGACCCCTACCGTCACGTGGCAGGGCTCGGGGTCGTACAACGTGGCGAACTCCTCCACGATTCCCCCGCCGACGGCGTCGACGACACCTTCGCAGAGGCCGCGGTGCAGGTTGCAGACCAGCTCCGGGTAGGCCTCGGCGAGCTCGCGGAAGGGGCAGTGCAGGAATTCGATGCGGGTGCAGGCGACCGGACCGGCCGCGCCGGTACGGGCCAGCGCGGTCGGTTCGCTGGCGGGCTCGAACCCGAGGCGACCGAGCTCCGCCTCCAGGGCCTGCAGGCCGTTGCGGGTGCGGGCCCGGGCGCCGCGCTCGGCGCCCCAGGCCCGGCCGGTGGCGGTGGCGTCGGTGGCGTCGGCGCCGACCCGCTCGGCCATGGTGGCCAACAGGCCCGCGAGCAGGGCGTGGGCGGGGGGGTCGAACCCGAGGCCGGGTGCGCCGGCAGCGAGGAAGTAGAGGTGCTGGGGCCGCCCCACGGTGCCGCGGTGGACGGCCTCGACGTCGACCAGGCCGGCCTCGCGGAGGCGGTCGAGGTGGAGGCGCACGGTGTTGGCGTGGATGCCGAGCGCCTCGGCCAGGTCCTGGGCCGACAGCGCCGCGGTGGAACGGGCCAGCTCCTGGTACATCGCGTAGCGGGTGTCGTCGCCGAGGGCCTTGAGCACCGCGAGGCTCACCGCGGTGCCCGCGGGGTCGCGCGAGGGCTGGTCGTCCACGCCGACGACGGTAGCCCTTCCCCGCCATATTTTCAAGATGTACGCTGTTTTTATCGACGCGCACACCCCCGCTCCCGGATCCCCGCAGCCGGCCGACTCGACGCCGCCCAGCGCCGCCGCCGTGCGCGGCGTGCTCGGGGGCGTCATCGACCCCGAGCTCAACGCCAGCATCGTCGAGCTCGGCATGGTCGACGACGTGCGCGTCGCCGACGACGGCCGCGTGACCGTGAAGGTCGTGCTCACCACCGCGGCCTGCCCCCTGCGCGCGCAGATCAAGCGCGATGTCGAGAGCAAGGTGGCGGGGCTCCCCGGCGCCACCGGCGTCAAGGTCGAGTACGGCGAGATGACCCAGGAGCAGAAGTCGGCCGCGATGGCGTGCGCCCGCTTCAACGCGCGGGAACATGCGGCGCCCACCGAGGTGCCCGCCACCACCCGCGTGCTCGCGGTCGCGAGCGGGAAGGGCGGCGTGGGCAAGTCGTCGGTGACGGTGAACCTCGCGGCCGCGCTCGCGGCGCGCGGCTTCACCGTCGGCGTGCTCGACGCCGACATCTGGGGATTCAGCGTGCCGCGCATGCTCGGCGTCGAGGGTCGCCTCGGCGGGGAGGACGGCAAGATCTCGCCCCGCCTGGTGACCGTGCCGAACGCGACCGGCGGCGCGCCCGGCGCGCTCAAGATCGTGTCGATGGGGTTCCTCGTCGACGACGAGGGCACCGCGCTCATGTGGCGCGGCCTCATCCTCGCCAAGGCCCTCGAGCAGTTCCTCACCGACGTGCGCTGGGGCCCGATGGACTACCTGCTCATCGACATGCCGCCCGGCACCGGTGACGTGCAGATGGGCCTGTCACGCATGCTCCCCCAGGCCGAGATGCTCGTGGTCACCACGCCTGCGCTCGCCGCGCAGAAGGTCGCGGTGCGGGTGGCCGACATGGCCCGGCGCTCGTACATGAACGTGGTCGGTGTGGTCGAGAACATGAGCGAGCTCGTGCTCCCCGACGGGTCACGCCACGCGGTGTTCGGCACCGGCGGCGGCGACACGCTCGCGGCCGAGGTGCACGCGCCGCTGGTCGCGCGCATCCCGCTCGAGGCCGCGGTGTCGGCCGGCGGCGACGCCGGCAAGCCCGTCGCGCTCACCGACCCGGGCGGCGACGCCGGCCGGGCGTTCGCCGAGCTCGCCGCGCGCGTGGCCGAGGACCTGTTGCCCCCGGTCGAGATGAGCGGATGCAGCGCCCGGCTGCTCGATCTCGTCGAACAACTCGGCACCTGACGCGTCGGTCAGCTCGCAGGCCGCCAGCGGAGCGGCGTCAACGGGCGCGGCCGCACCGGGACCGGCGCCGGCACCGGGTTCGCGGACTTCGAGGCGGGCGCCGGTTCGACGATGGGTACCGCGTGCGCGGTTGCGAACGCCGGGTCCGCCACATCGACCGGTGCGCATCCTTCGAGCGTCGCGGCCGCGCCGTCACGCTTCAGGCGCTGCGCGATGCGGTAGGCCAACGCCGCCTGTTCGGCCAGCTCGAGGTCGCTGCCCAGCTTGCGGTCCCGGCGGGCCAGCGCCCGCAGCCGGAGCACGAGCTCCTCGACGTGGTCGGCGAGCGCGAGGGC
Organism: uncultured Actinomycetes bacterium; assembly: GCA_963782705.1. Taxonomy (GTDB): domain Bacteria; phylum Actinomycetota; class Acidimicrobiia; order IMCC26256; family DASPTH01; genus CAVRGQ01. The sequence continues at coordinate 11,165 of CAWAKX010000030.1, forward strand.
GAGCGCCTCGTTCACCACTCGAGGTGCCGCGTGCTCGTCCGCGTCCGCGTCCACGTCGCGCATCTCAGGTCCTCCGGAACAGGTAGCGCCGGCGTCGCGTCCAGGTGCTCGAGCAGGCCAGGTAGCCGAGGTCGAGCAGGGCGAGGGCGATGCCCGCCAGCCACAGGGTCGTGGTCGTCGAGCCCGTGAAGGCGAGCACCGACGTGCCCGAGGAAGCGGACGCCCCCGCGGTGGTCGCCGAACCCCCCGACGTTCCGCCGAACCGCCGGTGACGGGCTTGCCGCTCGCGTCGACCGGCAACACGACCGTCTGGCCGGCGAACGTCACCGCGGCCGCCAACGGGTTGGGGTCACCGGATCCGGTCCCCACCTTGATGACGCAGTTCACGGTTCCGGCGTCGGCCTGGGCCTGGGTCGGCGGGCAGTGGGAGCCCGGGTCGGAGCCGATCTGGCCCGATCTTCAGCGTGAGGGCGGTCGCCGGGATCGATCCATCGCCGGCCACGGCTGCGGTCGCGAGACCGCCGATGTTGCAGCCGCCGCCCGGCGGGCTGGCCGGGATCGCGGGATCAGGATTGCACTCGACGATGAACACGGTCGCCTGCGCCGACACGTCGGCGGCATGGGCGCCGGCCGGTGCGCTGACGGTGACCTGCTGGCCGTCGGTGAGACACCGGTTGGGCGAGATCACGAGCGTCGACGCCGCAATCGGGATGCCGGTGCAGTCGAACGTCTTCGTGGTCGACGCCGCGGTCGTCGTCGTGGCGGGCGCCGCGGTCGTCGTCGTGGTGGGCACGGCGGTCGTCGTCGTGGTGGTCGTCGTGGTGGTCGTCGTGGTGACCACGGTCGGGTCGTACGCGATCGTGCCCGTCGAGTCGAAGAAGTACCCGGGGCCGGTGTACGCGGTGCTGCCCGACACCGTCTGGGCCCGGATGGTGCACGGCACCGTGGCCGGTGGCACGGGAATGCACTGCGTGTGGTTCGACCCGATGTCGGTCTGCTTCGCGGTCAACGTGACCGTGTTCGTGCCGGCCGCGAGTCCTCCCGCCGGGAAGCCGACGAGCTTGAGCGTCGTGTTGAGCCCCTCCGCACCCGACGCAGTCCCCCATGATGGAGACGGTCGCGAGCGGCGTGCCCGAGGTGTCGGCGTTGCCGCACAGCCGCACCGCCACGAACACCCCTGCCGGCGTCGCGTCCGAGGTGACGAGGTCGACCGAGATGGTCTGGCCGTCGACGAGCCCGCGTGCTCGGCGTCGGGTTCACCTGCGCAGTGCCGGCCGAGGCGGATGCGCTGAGCGCCAGCCCGATGACCGACGAGAGCAACATGACGAGGCCGAACGCGAGCGCGCCCCGCCGGAACCTTCCGGATCGCATCCCCAACTCCCCCTGTGATCCGCCCGGGCTCCCCTCGCGAGATCGCACGCCGTGCAGGCGACCCTTCTTTTTCCCGGGCGGTGAGAATGTAACAGGACCGGGCGGTCGCGTCCAGGGGCTCGCCCGCGTCGTCACTGCACGACGTACTCGATCGTGCCGACGTACCGGCCTGCGTACGTCGACGACGGCACACCGAGCGAGAGCATCCGCGTGACCGAGAACGTGCCCCAGCTCGCGCGCGGCGCCGCCACACACAGCACCCGCGGCAGGCTCAGGTCGCCCGCCGCTGCCCGCGGCCGGCGCCGGTGACGGGTTGGACCCGTACGGGACGCAGCCGACGCCCGAGACCGAGAGACTCGACGCGGGGAGCACGGCGTTGCGACCGAGCACGTGGGACCCCACGTCGGCGTTGCACAGCCCGGCGATCCCCGCACAGCTCGGGTTGGGGTTCTCGCCGGGGCCGGTGCCCACCGGGGTCGGGATCAGCTGCATGGCGAGCGTCCACCCGGTGGTCGGGTCGCGCCGGTTGTCGGACACGTAGAGCGTCGCGGCGGGGGCCTGCACGACCGTGCGCGACGCCGTCGAGTTGCACCGCGGGCAGTGAGACCGTGTCGCACGCGAGCCGCGGGTCGTCGTTGCCCGCGCCGAGCCGGCGGCGCGAGGTAGTCCTCCGGCGGGTTGCAGCTGAGCACGAGTCGATCGGCGAGGGGGAGTTGCGTGCCGATCGCGATCTTCACGGTCGCCGGTGCACCGCAGTGCACCGCGGGCGGAAAGGCCACCGTCCCGCCGTCACCCTGCTGGTCGCACGCGCGGAACGAGAACGTCACGAGCGGCGCGACGGCGCCACCGGCGTCGACGAGGACCACGACGCCGGTCGCCGGATCGGGCACCGTCGCGGACAGTCGCGGATCGGACGGTGGGTCGACGATCTCGAACGCGACGGCGGGCGTGAGGTCGTCGGTCGTCGCGAGCGTGATCGCCTTGGTCGCGCCGATGTCCATCACCACGTTCTGGGGCAGCGCGACCGGCGGCGTGTCGCGCAGCGTCACCTGCGAGAACGGCGCGAACACCAGCGGCGTCGCGCTCACGAGCGCGGTCACGGCACCGTCGGGAAGCACCGGCGCGAGCGCGGGCGCCTGAGCCGGACCCGCGACGTGCGCCGCGGTGTAGCCGGTCTGCGTGCACGCGCCGGTGCCGAAGGCGGGCCCGTACCCGATGTTCACGAAACCGAGGGTGAGCGCGACGCCGCCGGTCGACGGCGAGTCGCAGCGTCGCGAGGTCGTCCGGCGCGCCCGACGTGGTGAACGCCGCGCCGGTCGAGAACGGCAGCGTGTAGTCGACGCCTGCCACCGGCGCGGTGCCCGCGTGCGCGATCGTGCCGGCCTCCGTCGTCGGCGTCGAGAGCGTGGCCGACACTCCGGCCACGACCGACACGATCGTCGTGCCCTCCGGGATGCCCGCGCCCACGACGAGCTTGCCGACGTCACCGGCGACGAACTCCGCGCTCGTGACCACCGCGGTCGCGCCGTCGGTGGTGACGTCGTTGATGCGGCGACCGGCCCAGGTCGCCGAGGCCACGGTGCCGGTGAGGTGGAACGTCCCGGTCGCGTGCGACGCGGCCTCGATCGTGGCATCGACCGCGAGGCCGCCGCCGGTCACACCGAGAGCTTCGAGCGTGGCGACGAGCGAGCCGGGCACGGTGACCGTGAAGATGCCCGACGCACCGAAGGACGCTCCCGTGGGATAGCTCGGATCGGGTGACGCGAGCGCGGTGACGCGTTGCACGAAGGGTGTGACCACGCCGGGGAAGGCCTGCGTGGTGCAGTCGGCCTCGTAGGTGACCGGCCCCAGGCTCGCGGCCGCGGCGGGCGGTTCGGGGCGCGCGAGCACGACCCATCCCGCGGCGACGATCGCGGCCACCACGCACACGACGGCGCCGCGGCGCCGGAGCTCGAAGTGCGGCAAGACCCCCCACCACGTCTCGACCGGCTGATGCTCAGCAAGCGCCGACGCACGTCCTCCGCACGTCGCCCTTGACATCCGTCCGTCATGACTAATAGGAATTACTCCTGCTCGGGAGTAAAGACTCCAGGGCTTGGGGGGAACCGCCAGGGGGGCGGCCAGTGGGCTGGGCACATCACAACGGGCGTGCGGCGCGAGCCGTGTGCCCCGGTCACCGATGCTCCGCCGACCGACCGACCGCGAGCGGGTCCTGAGACGGGCCGAACGCCCGGACCGAAGGAGCAGCACGTGACACGAACCACGAAGCGGCGTCGCCTCAGCGCGATCGTCGCGTCGCTCGCGACCGCGGTCGCCGGACTGGCGGGACTCATCGTCACCACCGCCGCGCCGGCGAGCGCGGGCATCAATCCGAACACCAAGTACGAGCTCGACTGCTACTCGATGGTCGGCTCGGTGAGCCTGCAGCCCTTCATCGTCACCGCCAACCTCAACGCGTCGCCCAACGGCTACTTCACGGGTGCTGCGTTCGGTGCGGCGGGTGCGTTGAGCTTCACCGTCCAGGGCGGCACGATGGCGGCGTACAACCACAACAACATCCTGGTCGGGGGCCAGATCGGCCTCAACGTCGGCGGCGTGCAGATCGCGTCGACCGACGGCACGGCCACGGGGAACTACTCCTACAGCCACAACTTCCCGGCCCAGACCCCGGCACAGCACAACGTGACGAGCGTGTCGTTCACGAACGGGTCGACCACGCTGTCCGGCAACTTCGCCCTCTCCGACATCGGTTCGGGCGTCGACTTCACCGGCTTCTTCAACGGCCAGACCATCATCGCCGTGAACCCGGGAGTGAGCGCGACGCTGAACATCGCGTCGACGGCGACGGGCACCGGCACGGTGACCGTGTTCGGGGCCACCACCTACACCGACGCCGCGGTGAGCACGGGCAACGTGTTCTCCACCAACGGCGTCAACGGCGGCCAGGCCCGCATCGGCATCGTCGGCCAGACCGGCGGCTACGCGTTCCCCGGCGCCTTGACCGTCCCGTTCGGCACCGGTGGCGGTGGCCAGAACCCGGCCGCGCAGCCCGCAGGGCACAACACCTGCATGCTCGTCGGCTACGACGGCGCGAGCGTGGGCAGCATCGGCAACGTGGCAGCCGGGCCGACCTTCCCGGCCGGCGTGACCACGGCGCTGGTCGCCTCGTCGAACGGCTTCGTGCAGCAGACGGGCACCACCGCCGCCGAGGCGATCACGCCTCCGGCCGCGGCGTTCGTCACGCTGTCGGACCCGCCGCCAGTGGCGTCGAGCAGCAGCGTGAACCTCGGCGTCGGCCAGAGCACCACGACGTCACTGTCGGTGGCGAGCGGTGGCGGCACCTCGACGCAGAGCTGCGCGTTGGTCCCGGCATCCATCTCGGACCCGCGTCTCAGCGTCACCATCGACAACAGCCCGAGCCTGTGCACCGCGCACCTCAGTGACTCGGGGAGCACGCCGCAGGTCGTGACGTTCCAGTTCACGGCGAGCAACGCCAGCAGCACGAGCAGCCCGGCAACGGTGACCGTGAACATCGGCACCCCGCCGGTGCACGAGCAGATCAACCAGCAGGTCAACGGCGGCCAGCTCGTGCTGAGCTGCAGCAGCCCCGAGACCTACCTGCCGGGCTCTGCCCTGCTGACCTGCCCGACCATCGACCTGCCGGCGATCACGCTGAACGGTCTCCAGCAGACGGCCGTCTCCAACGGCTCGACGCTCTACGTGTCGGACAACCGTGGTCTGCCGACCAACACCTGGACCCTGACCGCGTCGATGATCCCGACCGCGTCGAACCCGAACGCCACCTGCGGTGGTGTCGCGGCGTTCTGCAACTCGAGCATCGGCTCGAGCGCGTCGAGCGCCAACGGCAAGATCGCGGCGAGCCTGCTGGCGCTGAGCAACATCGGTTGCGCGGTGCACGCCGGCAACCTCAACCCGGCTCCGACCGCGGGTGCGAACGGCACGTTCGCCAGCACCCGGACCCTCTGCACCGCGAACGTGGGGCAGAGCGGCGGCACCTTCGACGTGACGAAGACGTACACGTTGTCGGTCCCGTCGTCGGTCTTCGCCGGTACGTACATGGGCACCGTGGAGTACCTCGTGCAGTAGGTCTCCTCGGGCTCACGGTCTCCGGACCATGAGCAACGGGCGGTGGGGCGGTACCACTCGGGTACCGCCCCACTCCTGTGCTCTCACCAATCCGCACCACCGTCATCGTCAACCACTGGGGGAACGACGTGACCATCCGAATCCCGAGGCTCGGGCGCGCGCTCGCTGCCTTGGCTCTGTCCCTCGCGGCCGTCGTCATCGCGGCGCCCGGGACCGCCCACGCCGCCGACAACGGCCTGTGGTCGGTGTTCCCGACCACCGTTCCGGGCCTGTCCGCCCGGCCGTTCTTCCAGCCACTGCTCACGCCCGGCGTGCCGCTGCAGGACTCGCTGACCATCACCAACAAGACCGGCGAGCCACTCACGCTGCAGCTCTACACCGCCGACGCGTTCAACACCCCCGAGGGTGGCTTCGCGTCGCGCCCGCCGCAGGCGCCGAAGCGCGGCATGGGCAGCTGGATCACCCTGTCGACCGACACGGTCACCGTCGCGCCCCAGTCGGAGCTCCCGGTGCCCTTCACCATCGACACGCCGCTCGACGCCTCGCCCGGCGACCACGCCGGCTCGATCATCGCCCTCAACCCCACACCCACCGTCAACGACGCCGGACAGGTGAAGATCCACACGGTGCAGGCGGTCGGCGTGCGCGTCTACGGCCGCGTCGCCGGGAAGCTGACCCGCAGCCTCGACGTGACGTCGATGGACGTCAGCACCACGAGTGGGATCGGCTCCCTCTTCGGTGGCGGCGTCGACACCGACGTGACCTACAAGGTCGTGAACACCGGCAACACGCGCGTGCAGCCGCACGCCACGCTCTCGGTGTCGCCGTTGTTCGGGGGCTCGACCGACGCGAAGCCGATCCCCCTCCCCGAATTGCTACCGCACGGATCGGCGATCGTGCACCAGCACGTGTCCTCGGTGATGCCCTTCGGTCGCGCCACCGCCAAGGTGACGATCACGTCCGAGGCGCCCACGGTGACCGCGGAGGCTTCGGCCTGGGTGATCCCGTGGTTCCTCCTGCTGATCGTGGTCCTGCTCGTCGCGCTGCTCGCATGGTGGTTGCGGCGACGGCGACGTCACGACGAGGGCTCCGAGGTGTGGGCCGCAGTCGACGAAGGGGCTCAGCCGTGAGCGCGCGGAGCACCGGTACCCGGACCCGCTTCCTCCTGGCGGTCGGCGCGCTCGTGACCGCGAGCGCGTTGGTCCTCGGCGGGTGCGGCGGCGACAGCTCCGCGCCGACCGCGAAGGGAGCGTGCAAGGAGGTGCTCGACGCACTCGAGCTCGCGAACGCGCACGGGACCAAGGCGAGGAACTACCAGATCCGGCTGCTCGCGGCCGTCGACGACGCCACCCGCGCGAAGGACACCAAGGTCCGCACTGCGGCGCGCGCCGCCCAGAAGACACTTGGTGACTCCGTCGAGCACCACGGCGTCGGGGATCAGTCGGGGGACCAGGGGTCCCTCGACTACCTCGGTCCGCTCGTGGCGTTGAAGCAGGCATGCGAGGCGTCCCGAGGATGAGGCGCTCGGTGGGTGTGGTCGTGGTGGCACTGCTGATCCTCGGTGCCGCCGCGACCACACCCACGGCCGCAGGCGCCGCGCCCGCTCCGACGATCGAGCTCTCGTCCACGCTCCCTCCAGCCCGGCACGCCGGTGGTCGTCACCGGGCAGCACTGGCCCGAGGACACGCTCGTGGTGGCGATGCTCTGCGGCGCGGAGGCGGTGGACGGCAGCGTCGACTGCGCGCAGAGCGCGCAGATCGTGATGACCCCGGGACCCGACGGCGCGGTGCAAGGGGCGATGCCGGTGATCGCCCCACCGGCGCCCTGCCCGTGCGTCGTGCTGGTCACCACCTTGAGCAACGACGTCGCCCGCAAGATCCCGGTGGCGGTGGAGGGCGTGCCCATCGCGCCGGTGCAGAGCACGTCTCCTGCGGCGCGTCCCGCCGCGCTCCACGTGAAGACGAGGGTCGAGGGCGGCACCACGGTGTCGTCGACCTTCGGGGGCCCGGCCACGCGCACGCTCGTCGTGACCATCACCAATGCCGGCGCGGTCGCCGTGCCGCACCCGGTCGTCGTCGCGCGGTGGGGCCGCGACGGGCACGAGCACAACGTCATCCCCTCCCGTCTGCTGGCCCGCCTCCCCGCCGGTGCGACCCGGACGGTGCACCTCTCCTTCGAACTCGATCCGGCGTCGATCGGGAGCTACGAGGTGGTGGGTCACGTGACCGGGGCCACCAAGGTGGTCGGCTTCCACGCCTCGACGTCGACGTGGCCGTGGGGCTGGCTGCTGCTCGTGCTGCTGTTGGTGCAGCTCCTGCTGCTCCTGCTGCGCAACCGGGCCCGGCGCCGACTGGCCCACCAGGAAGTGCTCGCGGAGCTCGACGCACTCGATTCGCCCGAAGCCCCGGGTGCCGTGGCCGCCACCGTCGCGGGCCCCCCAGCCGTGCGTGAAGCCGCCACGGCACCCGGCTCCCCCATCCGAAGCGGGGTGCCTGCAGCCGCCGCGGCGGGCGCCCCCCACCGTGGCGCCGCCGCGAGGCCGCCAATCTCGTGGAGACCCCCCTCGGGTCCGCCGGACTGAGCGGCCGGACCCGAGGGGCAGTCTCCTGACCTCGCCCTCGGCCTACTTGACCGTGAACTCCCCGATCAGGCCGCGGCTGGAGTCGTCGGTCGCCGGGTCGTCGCCCTCGGTGCTCACGTAGCCGTAGTGCCCGGCGCGTGAGGGTCTGCTGCAGATAGCCGCTCGTGCCCGGCCCGATCGCCGACATGCCGCCCACGATCGGTCCCGGGCGGGTCACCGGCCGGGTTCTCACCGTTGAAGAACGCATCGAAGTAGGTCTTGATGTCGGCCGGCGTCTTCCCCGGCGTTGATCTTGAAGATCGTGAAGCTGTGCGGTGTCGTTCCCGCGTTGGTGATCTTCAACGAGAGGTTGCGACCGGGATTGGTGAGCGGGAAGTCGATGCCATCGTCGTTGAGGGTCACGGTCGCCTGGGTCGTCGGCGGCTTGGCGCTCGACTTCGGGCCCTTCACGTCGAACACCTTGATCATCCCGTGGGCGGCGTGCGGCGTGCCGTCGGGTGCGCTGATGAAGCACATCATCCCGTAGCGGCCCGCCGGGAGCTGCGCGGTCGTCGTCGTCTGTTGCTTCGGACCCAGCAAGGTCGGAGCCCCGGCCACGTTGCCCTGGTCACCGACCGACGTGTCGATCAGGGGATCGAACGCCGAATCGTCGTTGGCCGCCAATGCCTTCTTCAACTGGGCCACGGAGACGCCCGGTTGCAACGCGAACATCGCGAGCATGTGGTACTCCGTGCCCGCATTCTTGAAGTTGATCGTCACCCAGCCCGGCGCCGGGCTGCCCTTCAACTGGTAGACGTACTCCCCTGCGGTGATGTTCAGCGCGTTGCTGCTGCCCGCCCCCGCCGGTTGCATCGCCACCGCCCCGAGCCCCACCATCGCGACCACCGCGGCCAGCACCGCGACCACGCGGTGGCGCGCGCGACTGCCCTCCCGAATTCCCCGCATACCCCTGTCCCTCCGTTGTCTCGTCCTGTGCACTGCCGGGATCACCCGCAACGGGTGTTACGAGCCCGCAACCTTCCAGAACGACTTTACCGACGTGCCCGCCACCGCGCCGGTCACCTTCAGCCGGAGGAGATGCGCGTGCACCTGCCAGCCGGCGGCCTCGACGAGCGGCGCCGGGAGGTCGGCGTCGCCGTAGATCGCGGCGACGAGGTCGACGACGCGCGCCGGGCCCTGCTTCAGCAGACCGAGGATCTCCTGCTCGCGCGCGTTCCGGTGGGCGACGTACTCCTGCACCCGTGCACGGGGCTCGTCGATCACGTCGCCGTGCCCGGGCGCGATGCGCGACAACCGCAGCTTCTCGATGCGCGCCAGGCTCGCGAGGTACGCGGTCATGTCGCCGCCGCGACCGGGATTCACCACCGACCACGTGCCACCGAGGACGGTGTCGCCGGTGAAGAGCACTCGCTCTTCTTCGAGGAGGAAGCACAGGTGGTTGGGCGCGTGCCCCGGCGTGTGGAGCACGTCCAGGCCGAACTCGGTGCCTTCGATCGTGTCGCCCTCGGCGAGGGTGCGGTCGATGCGGAGGTCGAACTCCTTGTCGAGCTTGCGTCCGTAGGTGAGCACCTCGGCGCCGGTGGCCTTCACCAGCCGCTTGGTCGCGGGGAAGTGGTCGGGATGGGTGTGGGTGAGCACCACCCAGCGCACGCGTTCCTTCATCGACGCGCCCACGATCGCGTCGACGTGCGCGGCGACGTCGGGACCGGGATCGATGACCGCGACCTCGTCGATGCCGACGAGGTAGGTGTTGGTGCCGGGGCCGGTGAACGGTCCGGGGTTGGGCGCCACGATGCGGCGCACCAACGGCGACAGGGCGCTCGGCACCCCCGGCGTCAGGTCGGGCATGCGTTCCCCGCGACCCTCGGGCACGACGGTCCGGGCCGGTCCCGCCGCGGGCGGAGGGTGAGGGGCGGGCCGAGCGCCGCGCCGGACACGAGGTGGGCCTGCACCTCCATATTGTAGGTGCGGTGACCGACCCCGACGTGCGCTTCCCGGTCGAGTGTCGCGGCGCGGCGCCCGCCGCTAGCTGTAGCTGGCCTCGGTCAGCCCACGTCGCTCGGTCTCGTTGAGACCACCCCAGATGCCGTGCATCTCGCCGACGCGCACGGCGTGGTCGAGGCACTCGGAACGCACCGGGCACTGCCGGCAGATCGCCTTGGCCCGGCGTTCGCGTGCGTCGCGGTCGTCGCGTCGCTCACTCGTGGTGGGCGGGAAGAACAGCGCGGTCTCCGGACCGCGGCAGGCCGCACGGATGCGCCAGTTGTCGAGCGTGTGAACGGTCACGGACCCTCTCCCCCTTCGGACGGTCTCGCGAGGGCGCAACGTACAACGGTGCCGCTCGGACCACAAGAGGCCACGTCGTTTCGGCGTCCGAAATGGCCGCCCAGGCGGCGCGGAGAGGCGCAAGAACCCGGGAGGGGCGTGGGTGTCAGCCGGGGCGGGGGCGTCGT
>CAWAKX010000031.1:0-37768 GCA_963782705.1 uncultured Actinomycetes bacterium
GCGCACCCGCGCCGCCGTCGCCGACGCCGGCGACGAGCGACAGTCGCGGCGAGCACGCCGTAGCTGATCCGCAGCAACCAGCCGTAGCCCAGCCCGAGCTCGCGGCGGCGGGTGGTGAGCCAGCAGAACGCGAGACCACCGGCCGCCCACTGGGCGAGGAGCGTGGCGACGTCGAACTTCACGTCAGTGCACGATCGCGAGGTCGCGCGGCGCGTGGGTGAGGCGGCGCGGGCCGTCGATCGTGGCGACGACGATGTCCTCGAGCCGGAGGCCGAAGCGTCCGGGCAGGTAGATGCCGGGCTCCACGCTCCACGCGAAGCCGGGCGCGATGGGCAGGGTGTTGCCCGCGACCATGTAGGGATCCTCGTGCTCCTCGGTGCCGATGCCGTGACCGGTGCGGTGCACGAAGGAGTCGCCGTAGCCCGCGTCGACGATGACCGCGCGGGTGACGGCGTCGACCGTCTCGCAGGGCGCGCCGACGACGCCGGCCTGCACGCCGGCCTCCTGCGCGGCGACCAGCACGTCGTAGACGTCACGCACCTCGGCGTTCGGCTCCCCCACCACGAACATGCGCGTGATGTCGGAGCAGTAGCCGCCGATCGTGCCGCCGAAGTCGCAGAGCACGACGTCGCCGGGAGCGATCACGCGGTCGGTGGGGTCGTGATGGGGGCTCGCGCCATTCGGTCCGGTGGCCACGATCGCGAAGTTCGCACGTTCGTGTCCTGCGGCCAGCATCGACTCCACCAGCTCCCGCGACACCTCCAGCTCCGAGCGCCCGGCGAAGGGGCGATCACGCAGGGCGAGCGCGATGGCGTCGACCGCGTCGGCGCCCCGCTGGAGGGCGGCGATCTCGGCCGTGTCCTTCACCATCCGCAGCGGCCCGGTGACCGCGACCGCGCGCTGCAGCGCCAGGTCGGGCCGGGCGGCGAGCAGCTCCACCACGAATCGGGCCCAGGTGTGGTCGCCGACCGCCACCTGGGTGGCGCCGCCGAGCAGGCCGGCCACCAGGGCCACCGGGTCGTCGGTCTCGTCCCAGGGGTGCACCAGGAAGGCCTCGTGGGGCGTCACCCGCGGCGCCTCCAGCCGGGGCACCACCAGCACCGCCTCGCCCGCGGCGGGCAGCACCAGCATCGTGAGGCGCTCCAGCGGCATGGCCTCGTAGCCGGTGAGCCAGGGCAGGTCCGCCCCGGTCGAGAGCAGCAGCGCCTCCACCCCCACCTCGGCCATGCGGGCCCGCACCCGGGCGAACCGGGCGCCGATCACGCCGGGTTCGGAGGAGACGATCACGGGCTCGTCACTCACGGACGCGCCGCTCCGAGTGTGACCGGCACCGGCGTCACGGCGGCGACGGTGCCCTCCGCGGCCCGCTTGGCGTGGTAGCTCGACCGCACCAGCGGGCCCGACTCCACGTGCCCGAATCCGAGCGACTCCGCGTACGCGCCCAGCTCGGCGAACTCCTCGGGGGTCCACCAGCGGGCGATCGGCAGGTGCTGCGCGGAAGGCCGGAGGTACTGGCCGAGGGTGAGCACGTCGACCCCGACGTTGCGCAGGTCGGCGATCGCGCCCCGCAGCTCCGCCTCCGACTCGCCGAGACCGAGGATGATGCCCGACTTGGTGAGCAGTCCGTGGTTCTTGGCCCGGGCCAACACCGCGAGCGAGCGTGGGTACGCGGCCGACGGGCGCGCCGCGCGTTGCAGGCGCGCCACCGTCTCGAGGTTGTGGTTGAGCACGTCGGGCCGCGCCGCGAACAGCGCGTCGAGCGCGTCGGGGTCGCCCTTGCAGTCGGGGATGAGCACCTCGATCGTGGTGGCGGGCGTACGGACCCGCACCGCGGCGATGGTGGCCGCGAACGCGCCGGCGCCGCCGTCGGCGAGGTCGTCGCGCGCCACGCTCGTGATCACCGCGTGGTCCAGCCCGAGCCGCGCGACCGCCTCGGCGACCCGTTCGGGCTCGCTCACGTCGAGCGGCTCCGGCTTCCGGGTGTCGACGAGGCAGAACCCGCACGCGCGTGTGCAGCGCTCGCCGAGGATCATGAACGTGGCCGTACGGTCGGCCCAGCACTCGTAGATGTTGGGGCAGCCGGCCTCCTCGCACACCGTGACGAGCGAGAGGTCGCGCATCAATGCGCGCGTGGCGGCGAAGTCGCCCTCGAAACGCGCCTTGACGCGCATCCACTCGGGGCGGCGCACCCCCGGCGCGTCGACGCGGTCGGTGACGCCCGCCTCGGCGAGGCGCCCGAGGAGCCGAGCGGGCTCGCTCAGCTCGGGGTGCATCGCGGCGCGTGAGAACGCACTGAGGTCGTCGGGACGCTCGCGCCACACGACGTCCTGGCGTTCGACGTCGGCGACCGCATACCCGAAGCGCGTCGCGAACGCGTCGACGATTGCGTCGACCACCTCGCGCATCCCCGGCACCCGTGTGTCGGACCCGGCGCCGAGCACCTGCGCGATCGAGGTGACACCGCGCTCGCGGATGCCGCACGGCACGATGGCCCCGAACATCGCGAGGTCGGGTTCGACGTTGAGCGCGAACCCGTGGCGGGTGCGCCCCCGCGCGACCTTCACGCCGATCGCCGCGATCTTGTCGTCGCCGACCCACACGCCGGTGTAGCGGTCGTCGCGTCGGGCTCCGACGCCGAGCGTGGCGAGCGCGGCGACCAGCACGTCTTCGAGCGCGCGCACGTAGGCCACCACGTCGCGTTGGCCGTCGCGCCATTCCGGCAGCGTGAGGATGGGATAGCCGACGAGCTGCCCTGGACCGTGGTACGTCACGTCGCCACCGCGGTCGGTGGACACCAGCTCGGCGCCGATCGTCGCAGGGTCGACGAGCACGTGCGCGGGATCGGCGGTGGTGCCGAGCGTGTACACGTGCGGGTGCTCGAGCAGGAGGAGGTAGTCGTCGGCCGTACGCCCGTGGAGCGCGGTCTGGAGGGTGAGCGCGTCGCGGTAGGGCACGCGGCCCAGCCAGCGCGCCCGCAGCGTGCTCAATCCAGCTCCGCTTCCCACTCCCGCTGCTCGAGCACGGTGCGCATCGCGTGCAGGAACGCGGCGGCGTACGCGCCGTCGAACGCTCGGTGGTCCCAGGTGAGCACGAGCAGTCCGGTGTGGTGCACCACGATCGCGTCGTCGCCGTCGGGGCCGGTCACCACGACGGGGCGCTTGCGGATCCCGTCGGTGGAGAGGATCGCGACCTGCGGCTGGTTGATGATCGGCAGGGTCGCGAAGGTGCCGTAGGGCCCCGGGTTGGTGACGGTGAACGTGCCCCCCGAGAGCTCGTCGGGCGTGAGGCGCTTCGCGCGGGCGCGCGCCGCGAGATCGTGCACCGCTCGGGCGAGCGAGCGCAGGCGCTGGTCGTCGGCCGCACGGATCACCGGCGCGAGCAGGCCCTGGAAGTCGAGGTCGACCGCGACGCCGATGTTCACGTCGCGGTGGATCACCAGCGCGTCGTCGCCCACGCTCGCGTTGACGCGCGGGAAGTCGTTCACGACGTCGCAGAACGCGCGCAGCACGAAGGGCAGGTAGGTGAGGCTGAATCCCTCGGTGGCCTTCCACGCCTGCTGGTGACGCTTGCGCACCCGCTCGACGCGCTCGAAGTCGACCTCCACCGAGGTGTACACGTGCGCGCTGGTGGCCAGCGAGCGCACCATGTGCTCGGCGGTGCGGCGACGCACGTTGTCGAAGGGCACGATCTCGTCGCGCGGGCCGGGCGGGGAGGCCGAGGCGACCGCCGCGGGCGCGGCGTCGATCGCGGCCTGCGGGGGCGCCGCGCCGAGCGCGGCCTCCACCGCCGGCGCGGGCAGTGCGGGCTCCGCCGGCGTGAAGGTGAACGCCGGGGCGGGTGCGGGACCGGCACCTGTGCGCGCCGCGGCGTCGAGCACGTCCTTGCGGGTGAGCCGCCCGCCGGGGCCGGTGCCCACGATGGTCGACGGGTCGAGGCCCTTCTCGGCCACCAGGCGGCGCACGATCGGCGACGTGAGGGCCAGCCCCGCCGCCGCGGCCGGCGGCCGGCTCGGCGCGGGCTCGGGTTCGGGCGGCGCGGGCGCAGGCTCGATCACCGGCACCGGCGCCGGTTCGGGGGCGGGCGCCGGTTCGGGTTCCGGCGCGGGCTCCGGGCGACGGGCTCCGGCTCGGGCACGGCGCGGGGCGTCGGCTGCGGTTCCGACACCGGCGGCCGGGGCCGGGGCCGGCGCGCGCCGTCACCCAGGACCGCGAGGCGCGTGCCCACGGCGACGGTGTCGCCCTCGGCGACCAGGATCTCGGTGACCACGCCCGCACCGGGCGCGGGGACCTCGCTGTCGACCTTGTCGGTCGACACCTCGAACAACGGCTCGTCGGCCTCGACGCGGTCGCCCACGTGCTTCAGCCAACGGGTGACCGTGGCCTCGGTGACCGTCTCGCCCAACTGGGGCATCGTCACGTCCACGACGGGTTCCTCTCCTGGCGGCCGGTGGGGGCCCGGCCGGTGGTGGCGTTTCGGTTGGGACTTCCGGCGATGCGGTGGCCGACACCGGCCGGCGGTCGCCTCAGTGCAACGGCCGGCCGGTGAGCGCGAGCGCGGCCTCGCCGAAGACCTCGCTCAGGGTCGGATGGGGATGCACGAGGTTCGCGATGTCGGCCGCATTGGCCTCCCAGTTGACCGCGAGATAGCCCTCGCCGAGCAGTTCGGTGGCCCACGGGCCGGCGATGTGCACGCCCAGGAGCAGACCGTCGGCGTCGGTGACCAGCTTCACCAGACCCTCGGTGTCGCCGAGGATCATCGCCCGGGCGTCGCCGCCGAAGCGGTGGGTCGACACCACGACGTCGTGGCCCGCCTCGCGCGCCTGCTCCTCGGTGAGCCCGCACCACGCGACCTCGGGGTGGCTGTAGACCACCCACGGCACCTTGGCGTAGTCGACCGGCGTGACCGACTCGCCGAGGATCGTCTTCACCAGCACGATGGCCTCGGCGAAGCCGACGTGCGCGAGCGCCGGCGTGTCGACCACGTCGCCCGCCGCGAACACGCCCGCCACGTTGGTGCGCAGGAACTCGTCGACCACCACGAACCCGCGGTCGTCGACGTTGACGCCCCCGGCCTCGAGACCGATGCCCGCGGTGTTGGGCGCGCGCCCGATGCTCACCACGAGCTGGTCGACGGTGACCGACTGCTCGCCGTTCCCGGCATCCCAGGTGAGCGTGAGCTCGGTCGTCCCCTCGATACCGGTGAGCCGCGCGCCCTCGTGGATCTTCACACCGCGCTTCTTGAGCGAGCGGGCGACGACCTTGCCGGCCTCGGCATCGGTGGGGGCGAGAATGCGGGGCAGCGCCTCGATCACCGTGACCTCGCTGCCCATGTCGACCAGGGTCGACGCGAACTCCACGCCGATCACCCCGCCGCCGATGATGCCGACACGCGGCGGCACCTCGGTGAGCTCGAGCACATGGTCGGACGACAGGACGCGCACGCCGTCGAAGTCGAGGCCGGGCAGCGCGCGCGGCGACGACCCGGTGGTGATGACGAGATGGTCGCCCTCCACCTCGGTGCCGTCGGCGAGGCGCACCCGGTGGGCGCCCCCGTCGACGCCCGCGTCGACGACCTCGCCGCGGCTCTCGAACACCGTGACGTCGCGACCGCGCAGCAGCGTCTCGAGCCCCTTGGTGAGGCGGTCGACGATCGCGTGCTTGCGGACCTGGCTGCGGCCGAGGTCGAGCGTGGGCTCCCCGGCCTCGACCCCGAACTCCGCCGCGCCCCGCACCGTGCGCAGCACCTCGGCGGTCTGGAGCAGCTCCTTCGCCGGGATGCACCCGCGATGGAGGCAGGTACCACCCACCCGGCCCTGTTCCACCAGGGCCACCTTCAGGCCCGCGGCCGCGCCGTAGAGGGCGGTGCCGTAGCCGGCGGGGCCCCCGCCGAGGATCACGATGTCGTAGTGCTCGGCCAGGACGGCCACCTCCTCGAGCCGGGCCCATGGGCGCCGGACTGCAGCAGTTCCCGCCATTCTTCCAGTTCCCGGGACGGGCCCGGTCACCGCTCACCGGCACCGGCGCGGCCGGGCTCACGTGCGAGCAGGACCTGGACCGCGGTCGCGGCGAGGATCGCCATCCCGCAGAGCGCGGCGAGGACGAGCAGGGTCCGGGTGCTCACCGGCCCATCCTCGCGCGTGGACGCCCCGGCACCGTGCTCGGGCCTACGCTCATTGACCCCGTCGCCGAGGGAGATCCGAGTGACCCACCGCCTCGATGCAGACCTCCCTCCGGCGTCCGCCACCGGCGTCGTGGTGGTGGTCGTCAACCACGACGGCGGCGACCTCACCATGCGCTGCCTCGAGAGCGTGTCGAACTCGGCGCGGCCGCGCGGCGGCGTACGCGTGGTCCTCGTCGACAACGCGTCCTCCGACGGTGTCGCCGAGCGCGTGCGACAGGAACTGCCGGAGGTGGAGGTGATCGCGAGCCCGGTCAACCGCGGCTTCGCCGGCGGCTGCAACCTCGGAATCGTGCGGCGACACCCCGGCGAGCATGTCGCCCTCCTCAACAACGACGCCGTCGCCGAGCCCGGCTGGATCGTCGCGCTGGTCGACGCGCTCGACGAGCGGGCCGACCTCGGAGCTGCGTGTCCGAAGATCCTTCTCGAGCGAGAACCCCGGGTCATCGACAACGCGGGCACGGTGCTCGTCCGCGGGACGACCGGCGTCGACCGCGGTCACGGACAACCCGACGGTCCGGCGTATGCCGAGCCCTCCGACGTGTTCGCATGGTGCGGCGCGGCTGTACTCCTCCGCAGCTCGTATCTCGATGCGGTCGGGGTCTTCGACGAGCGGCTGTTCCTCTATTCGGAGGATCTCGACCTCGCCTGGAGGGGTCGACTCGCCGGCTGGCGCTACGTGTACTGCCCGTCCTCGGTCGTCGTGCACGCCCACGCCGCGACGACCTCGCGACGCCCCGAGATCCTCCGGTACTACACGCTCCGGAACCACCTCGTCGTGGGCACCCGGTACGGCGCTCCAACCGCGGCAGCCCGCGCGGTCGGGCGCGCCATCGGCGCGCTCCTCGTGCACGCGCTCCGCGACTGGCGTACGCCCGAAGGACGAGCCGCGCTGCAGACGCGCGCGCGGGCACTCGGCGGATTCGCCCGGATGCTCCCCGGCATCATCCGGGAGCGGCGGACGCGTGCGCGCGCAGCCCGGCCCGAGCTCAGCGCGAGCCGCGCAGCCGCGAGCTGACGCGTTCGCGGAGCTCACCCCAGTCGCCGCGCCGCGCCATCGCCATCGCCCGCTGACCGCGCCGCACCCAGAGATGGGGCAGGAGATCACCGCCCCGATGGATCGAGTGCGCGACCGTCGCGTCGAGGAGATCGGGTGCGCGGCGCGCCGTGCGGCAGTACTCCACGAGCGGCGTCAGTACACGACTCCATCGCAGGTCCTGCGCCAGAGCGGTCGCAGCTCGTCCCATCTCGACGCGGCGGGCGCGGTCGTCGAGCAGGTCGCCGAGCAACGAGGTGAGCGCCTCGACGTCGGTCGGCGGCACCACCGCCCCGGCCCCGGCGGCGAGCAGCAGATCGGCGAGCACGTCGCCGGCCGTCGTGACGGTGGGGAGTCCGGCCCAGAGGTAGTCGAGGATCCGGGTACGGAACGAGTATGCGGTTTCGACGTGGTCGAAGTGCGTGCTCACGCCGATGTCGGCCTCGAGGAGATAGCGACCGCGCTCGGCGAACGGCACCCAGTCGTGGAAGAAGACGTGGCGATCGGTGAGTCCGAGCCCGTCGGCGAGCTCCCGTGCGTCACGCAGCATGCGCATCACCTCCGCGTCGGCACTCGGATGACGAGTGCCGGCGAAGAAGAGCCGGAGACGCGGTCGGGTGTCGACGAGCGCCGCAACCGCGTGGATCAGCGTGAGCGGGTCGAACCAGTTGTAGATGCCTCCGCCCCAGTAGAGGATCTCGTCGTCGACACCGATGCCCGGGACGACCCCACGCATGGCAGGGCCGTCGCCCACCGGGGGTTGCTCGTCGATCCCGAACGGCACGACGGCCAGGAACCCGCGGAGGTCGGGGGTCGCGTCGTAGACGATCTCGTTGACCCGGCCGACAGCCGCGAGCTGACCGATCCAGAAGTCGCGCTGGCGCTCGCTCGCGCACAGGAAGAAGTCGCCGCGCCGGAGCTGTTCGTTCAGCAGGTCGACCGCGGTGCCCACCGAGATCCGCCGCAACTCCTCCGGGAGCCCTCGGCTGAGTTCGAGGGCCTCGAGCTGGAACGGGTCGTACAGGTCCACCACGATGACCGCGGCGCTGGTGCGCAACGCCGGTGCGTTCCGCAACACCGCGCCCTGGACGACGACCACGTCGAATCGGTCGGCGAGCCGGGCGAGATCGGGCGGGCCGACGTAGGCGCACCGGATGTCGTCACGCGTGAGCTCGCAGCGCTCGGTGCTGAGGAGCTCGACCTCGTGCTCGTTCGCCAGGGCCTCCGCGATGCGGACCGCCCGGATCGCGGGCCCCGCCATGCTCGGCGCCAGCACGTCGGGTGTCACCACGGCAATGCGGAATCGCTGCATGTCGAGCATCTTGCTGATCCCTTGGGCTGATCCCTTGGGCTGATCCCTTGGGCGACGCGGGAGGTCCGGTAGGCTCGCTGGCCGGCTCGGCCATCGTGTCCGGGGCCGGAAAGGTCGAGAGCGTACACATGTCCCAGCGGGCCCAGCGACTCCTCCGCACCGCACGCAACCTGCCGCTCCCTGAAGGGACCTACGCGGTGGGCCTCGGGCTCATGATCTCGGGGATCACCGCCTACGGGTTCCAGATCCTTGCGTTCAAGGGGCTGACACCGTCTGAGTACGCGGCGCTCAACGGGCTCTGGATCCTGGTGTTCGTCGTCGCCCCGGGCTTCTTCCTCCCGCTCGAGCAGGAGGTCGGACGCGCGGTGGCCGACCGCCGCTCCCGCAATGTGGGCGGCGGCCCGGTGGTCCGCAAAGCCGCGCGCGCGGGGGTGGTGCTCGTCACCGCCCTCATCGGCCTCTCGATCGTCGCCGCGCTGGCGTTCGGCTTCACCGACCGGCTCTTCCACGGGCAGGAAGTGCTCTTCGTCTGCTTCCTGATCGCGCTGGCCACATACGCGGTGCAACACATCACGCGCGGCACGCTGTCCGGGAACGGGCGCTTCGGCCCCTACGGCATGATCCTCGGGGCCGAAGGTGTCATTCGCATCACGCCGATCATCGTGGTCTACGCGCTCGGCATCGACGACCTGCTCTGGTACGGGCTCGCGCTCGCCATCCCACCGGTCATCGCGAGTGTGGTCGCGGTCTGGGGCCAGCACGGCCTCCTCGAGCCGGGTCCCGAGGCGGAGTGGTCCGAGCTCTCCACCAACCTCACGCTCCTCTTCCTGGGCTCGCTGCTCGCACAGGCCCTCAGCTACTCGGCCGCGCTCGGGGTGATCGTGCTGGCCCAGGGCCCGCTCGAACGCAAGGAAGCTGCGAACTTCATCGTCGGCTTCTTCATCGCCCGCATCCCGATCCTCCTGTTCCAGGCCATCCAGGCGGCGCTGCTGCCCAAGCTCGCCGCGCTCGCGGGGGCCGGTCGGCACGTCGACTTCCGCTCCGGGGTGCGCAAGCTGGTCATGATCGTGCTCGGCGTCGGCGCGCTCGGCGTCGTGTGTGGTGCGCTCATCGGACCCACCGTCGGGACGATCCTGTTCGGCGACAAGTTCAACCTCGACAGTCGCGACCTCACCCTGCTCTTCCTCGGGAGCGCGGCGTTCATCACCGCGCTCACCCTCGCGCAGGCGCTGATCGCGCTGCTCGGGCACGCGCAGACGCTCGTCGCCTGGGCGGTCGGCCTGCTGCTGTGCCTGAGCGTCATGGGGGTGATGACCTCCTCGGACTACTCCGAACTGTTCTTGCGCGCCGAGCTCGGTTACCTCGTCGGCTGCACCGCGGCCGCGCTGATGATGGCGGTGTTCCTCGTGCTCAAGCTCCGCGCGCACGGGCCCGTGAGCCTCGACCTGCTCGTCGAGGCGATCGAGCACGAACCGCTGGAGATCTGAGCCCACGTGGGAGTCCGCCCCGGGGCCATGGCTCGGTGAGGGCGCTGGTCACCGGCGCCTCGGGGTTCGTCGGGCTCCACCTCGTCGCACACCTCCGGGCCCTCGGGGACGATGTCGTCACCTCCGATCGCGCCGGTGTCGGCGGGGCCGCGGTGCCGCTCGACGTGACCGACGACGCGGCCGTCGCGGATCTGGTGCGTGATGTCGCCCCGGACGCCGTGTACCACCTCGCGGCGCGCAGTCACGTGGGAGAGTCCTGGGACGCCGGCAACGAGCTCACCCGCGTGAACGTCGGGGGCACCGCCGCGGTGGTCGCCGCGTGTCGCGCCGCCAAGGTGGCGCGGGTGCTCGTCGTGGGCTCGGCCGAGGAGTACGGCCCGGTCGCCGACGGTCACGGGCCGGTGGGCGAACGCACGCCGCTCGCACCCCTGAGCCCCTACGGAGTGTCGAAGCGCGACGCCGAGCTCGTCGCCCTCGCTGAGTGGGCCGAGCACGGCGTACCGGTGGTGTGCGTGCGGGCGTTCAACCACACCGGGCCCGGGCAGGACCCGTCGTTCTTCGTCCCCGGCTTCGCGCAGCGCATCGCGCGCGCCGAGCGCGCCGGCACCGACGAGATCGTGGTCGGCAACCTCGACTCGGTCCGCGACTTCACCGACGTGCGCGACGTCGTGCGCGCCTACCGGCTGCTGGTGCAGTTCGGAGTGGCGGGCGAGCTCTACAACGTGTGCTCGGGTGAAGGCGTGCGCATCGGCGACCTCGCCGAACGACTCCTCGCCCGATCGGCGCGACCACTCGGGCTGCGCGTCGACCCCGAGCTCGTCCGGCCGGTGGAGGTGCCGGTCTTCGTCGGCAACCCCGCGAAGCTCGTGGCCGCGACGGGGTGGTCCCGCACGTTCCCGCTCGATCGCACCCTCGACGACGTGCTCACCGAGGCGCGCGATCGGGAGACACGCGGGTCCTGACCGGTCTGCCGCTCCGCAGCCGGCTCAGCCGTCGCCGAGGAAGAGGTGGACCCGACCCTGCCGGGCCACCTCGGTGAATCCGTCGGGCACTCCCTGGCGGTCGAGGTCGGCGTTCTCCATCGGGAGCACCACCACCTTCACCCGGTCGTCGCCCACGACCCGGTCCGGCCCGTAGGCGAATCCGAGGTCGGGCGCCACCCGCGTCGTGATCCCCCGCCGCTCCAGCTCGTCGGCGAGTTCTGCGCCGGCCCACGTGGAGCCGACACCGCTCGAGCGGATCTCGACCACGCCCCGACCGGCGGGGAGCTCGGCCTCGATGCGATCGGCGAACTTCGCCACGGTGGCCGATCGCCGCGGGTCGGGGTCGCCCGCGCGCGCCGCGTCCGCGACGTTCCACACCGTCAACACCACGAACACCGCGACCACCAGGCCCAGGGCGGCGCGACCGATCTCGGGGTGCCGGTCGGACACACCCCGCGACCGCCAGACGCCGACCACCGTCCACGCCACCGCGACCCAGGCGAGCATCCCCAGCGCCCAGGTCCAGCGCACGAGGTACGGGAAGATCTCACCGACGATCCGGGTGACGGCGAGGAAGCCCGCGCCGATCGCGACGAGCACCACCACGTTCAACCGCCAGGCGCCGCGGTCGGCCTTCCACGCCAACACCACCGCCGCGACGAGGGCGAGCAGTGCCGCCGGCACCGGAACCCGCCCGCTCAGCTCGACGGCCCCGCTGTAGAGGTTGGGCGTCGTCGCCCCCTGGACCCACTCGGGCACCGCGGCGAGTTGCGCAGCGACGACATGGAACGCGTCGGCGTAGCTCTGCTCCCGACCATGGTCGCCGAAGAAGCGCGCCAACGTGCCCACGTTGCCGGGCGAGCGGAACAGCTGCTGTACGACCACCGGTGCCCACAGGACCACCAGCACCGCCGCGCTGACCGCGCCGCACCGCCACCAGGTCCGGCGACGCGCGGCGCTCGGCGGACGCCGACGCCACTCCGTGACCCCGAGCATCGCGACGCCGACCCCGAGCACGGCCGCGGTCAGCAGCGCGTAGCCCACATGGGTCTGCACGAGGAACGTTCCGACCCCGATCGCCACGGGAAGCGCCCACACGTCGCCGGCGCTCGTCGACCACACGAGGAACACGAAGAGCACGAACGGCAACACCGTGATGGAGGGATTCCACACGTCGCGCGCGAACTGGGGCCCGAATCCCCGTTCGAGCGCGGCGAGGAGCGCCAGCGTCGTGAGCAACAGCGTCGTCCCGCCGCGTCGCCACGCGAGCAGGGCGATCCCCGCGATGCTCAGGCCGTTGACGAACAGCGCGCCGATCGCGATGCTCACCGCAGTGCTGCCGGTGAGCCGGTAGGGCAGCCACAGCGCGTAGTAGAGCGCCGGGCCCGGGTGGAACCAGCCGAAGCGCGAGTAGGGCCCGAGCAGCACCGGCAGGTGCCCGATGTCGCGCACCTGGAGCTCGATGAGCGCCTGGTCGGCACCCGGGTGGTAGCTCCCGCCCACCCGCAGCGCCATCGACACCGCCGACACCAGAAGGGGCAGCACCGCGAGGCCGACGAGCAGGGGCACGAGCCAACGCGGCCGCGTGCGCGCGTCGGGCGGCTCACCGACAGGGGACCCTGGTCAGTGCGCATCGTCGACGGCGAGCAGTTCGGACCGCACGAGGCTGTCTACCATGCACCCGTGCAGCACACGGGTACGGCGCCGGAGGTCGAGCCCGTCGTCGCCTCCAGGTCCGTTCGGGGTGGCCTCGCGGGCACCGGGCGACCCCCCATCGCGTGGGTGAGCGCGATCGCGATCACCGGGTTCGTGCTCCGCATGGCGGTGCTGCTCCGCCCGTTCCCCGTCGTCGAGCGGCTGTTCGTCCCCGACGACACCTATTACACGCTCACGATCGCCCGGTCGCTGGCCCGGGGCGACGGCCCCACCGCCGGCGGGCACGTGCTCACGAGCGGCTTCCAGCCCCTCCTGGCCTTCCTGCTCGTGCCGGTCAACTGGCTCGTCGACGATCTCGACCTCGTCGTGCGCGTCGATCTCGGGCTGCTGCTCGTGATCGACACCGCGACGATCCTGCTGCTCGCCTGGATCGGGTACCGCATCGCGGGTCGTGCCGCCGCGATCGTGGCGGCCACCGTGTGGGCGCTGTCGCCCTTCGCCGTCGCGATGGCGCTGGGCGGGCTGGAGACGTCGCTCGCGATCTTCATGGCCGCCGCGCTCACTGCGGTGTGGATCCGCGTCGCCGCGGCGCCCACCCGCACGGGCTGGGTCGTGGTGGGGGTCGTCGCCGGACTCGCGGTGCTGGCCCGCCTCGACCTCCTGCTGCTCGTCGCGCTCATCGCGCTGTGGCAACTCTGGCGAGGCCCGCGGCGCGAGCTCCTCCCCGCGGCGGTCGGCGGTGTCGTCGTCGTCGCGCCCTGGTGGATCTACTGCACGGTGCAGTTCGGCACGCCGATCCCTACGAGCGGGCGCGCGGAGCACTACCTCGCCTCGCTCGCACCGTTCGGGTCACACTCGTTCGCGCAGGTCGCCGGCGTGGTGGCGGGCGGACCGTTCGACACGTTGCGCGGGTTCCGGGAGAGTCTCGACCGGCATCCCGGCTTCGGTGTGCTCCTGTTCGCGGCAATCGTCGTGCTGCTCGTCGCGCTCGCGTGGTGCTGGGCGACGCGGGTGCCCGGACCGGCTGCGGTGGTCGCCGCGCTGCCCGGGTACGCGATCGGCTTGATGTTCTTCTACGCCTGGTTCGGCGTGGGTTGGTACGACGTGCGCTACCTCGCACCCGTCTCGATGGTCGCCACGCTGGCGATCGCATTCGGCGCGGCGCACCTCTGGGCCTTGGACCATCGGGCACGCGCGTGGGCGCTCGGGTGTGTGGCGGTCGTCGCGGTGATCCCCGTGGCGATCGCGGTGCGCGGTCAGTCGCACAACCTGACCGCCAGTCGCCCTTACACCACCGCACTCGACAGCGTCACGGGCTACCGCGACATGGCCCTCGCCGTGCGCGACCACGTGCCCGCGCGCGACGTCGTCGCGGCGTGGCAGAGCGGCGCGCTCGCGTACTACCTCGACGACCACGCGACGGTGGTGAACCTCGACGGTGTGGTGGATCCCGACGCCGCGGTCGCGATCCGCAACGGCCGCACCGCCGAGTACATGCGCCGCCGGGGCGTCGACTGGCTCACCGACGTCGAGCTGCGCGTCGTGGGCTTCCAGTTCACGGAGGCCGCGGCGCTCGATCCCCCGCCGGCGATCGTCGCCGACCGCAGCGTGCCGCAGTTCCCGCCGTTCCCCCGCTACGCGCTGGTGCACATCGACTGGTGACCCAGGGCGGCGCCCACCCCGGCCGACGTCGGCCGCTACAGCGCGTCGGGGATGGGCGCCTCGGTGCCCTGCCGCGCCAACCAGCCGAGCAGCGTGGCGATCGCACGGGGATCGTGGCGCAGACGGTGCCCGGCGCCGTTGACGATGCGCAGCTCCGACGCCCGCGCCGCGTCGGCGAGCGCGCGGGCTTCGTCGATCGGCACCTCGATGTCCTCGTTGCCGTGCACGACGAGCAGTGGGCGCGGCCCCAACTGCTGGGCCGCCAACGCGGCGTCGAGCCGCTCGATGTCACGCACCCAGACCGCCGGGTCGGTGGGGTGGTCGTCACTGCGGATCATGCCCATCGAGCGCACGTGCGCGAGCAGGTTCCCGGGATCGCGGGCCCAGGCGTGGAGGTTCGTCGCCGCCGCGAACGAGGCGACGCCGCGCACCAGGTCGTCGTGCGCGGCCTCCACCACGGCGAACGTGCCGCCATGACCGAACCCCGCCGTCCACACGCCGCGCACGTCGGATCGCGCCGCGAGCACGCGCACCGTGGCGCGGATGTCGTCGACCCAGCCCTGCGCCGAGAAGTCGCCCTCGGAGATCCCGGTGCCGCGCAGGTTGAACGCCAGCACCACCCAACCCGACTCGGCGGCGATGCGATCGGCGAGGTCGTGGTAGGTGGTGCCCACCGCCGCCGCGCCCCGCGGCGGGTTCGGCAACCCGTGGCAGAGCACGAGGCCGAGACCGGTCCCGGGCGCGGGCGGCACCGCGACGTGCGCCGACAACTCGAGGTCACCTGACCGGATGCGTTCGTCCATGAGCGTCCTATTGTGGGCCCGTGGCCCCCGCATTCAAGGAATGGGCGGTCGTCGTGCACGC
Source organism: uncultured Actinomycetes bacterium (assembly GCA_963782705.1). GTDB lineage: Bacteria > Actinomycetota > Acidimicrobiia > IMCC26256 > DASPTH01 > CAVRGQ01. Next base: position 15,178 of record CAWAKX010000031.1, read on the forward strand.
GCTGCTCGAAGGCGAGCAGATCCTCGACGTGCGCAAGGGCGGCCTGCGAGAGGACGGACGGCACTTCTCGGTGCACGCCCATCGCCTCTGGCTCTACCCCACCGCCGAGCACCAGAAGCCCGAGCTGCTGAAGGCGCCGTACCGACACTGGATCGACCTCGCCGCGGCGTCGCCGGTGGGCGAGCCGGTGCGGATCGACGGCTGGGCCGACGTGGTGCGCCTCGCGCAGGTCACCGAGGCGACGGAGCTCGCGGCGATCGAGTCGAAGCTGATCTGGACGCCCGACTACGCCGAGTCACGCTTCCACTGGAAGCAGCGCGACCCGTTGTGGGTGCTCGCGCTGCGCGTCCACCGCCTCCTCGAGCCGGTCACCCTGCCGTGGGACGCCGCGTACGGCGGCTGCACGTCGTGGTTCGAGGCCGAGGGCCTGCCCGACGATCCGGCCGAGCTGCCGAGCGAACCGGCGCTGAGCGACGTGGCGTTCGCCGCCCGCCTGCCGCGGCGCGTGTGAGGCATTGCCGAGCCTGGTGGAACCCGACCCGTCGTAGCGACGACGCCGCCGCCGGCGCGTCAGTCGGCGAGCGCGCGGCGGATGGAGCGGTGGGGCCGGAAGCCGCGGTTGCGGGCTTCCTCGAGCGTGTCGGGCCCGAACGCGAGGAATCGTTCCGAGACCATCAGGTCCTCGACCGCGGCGACCGACTCGAGGTCGTCGCTGTCGAGGTCGTAGACGACCAGCGAGCGCTTGTCGCCGACGTAGCGGTTGTCCTCGAACTTGGTGGGGCGGCTCATGGACGAGACGCTACCGCCGGTCCGAGCGCCGACGCGGAACCGGGCGCCGGGCGCCCCGACGGACGAGAGAGAACCGGGCGCCCCGAAGGGCGCCCGGTTCGGTGAAGCATTCTGGAAGGACCATCGTCCGGAACTCGTGAGGGGGACCAACTCCCACCCGGTGCCGATGGCGGCGCAGCGGTTGGATTCCGCCGGGCGGTCCGACGCTGCCTAGCGGCCGCGCACCTCCAGGGTCCCATGTTGATCATGCATCGTGTGGACCACCTCCTTTCCCTGGTCCGATCAGTACATCACAACCGGGGCCGCGGAGGTGGGAGATTTCGTGGCTACTCGTCGAGCTCCCAGAGCAGCTCGCCGACCTCGTCGGTCTTCTTGGCCGGCACCGCCCGCACCCGCGTGCCCTGCTCGACCTCGGGGTCGCCGAGGAGCCGACCGGGGATGAGGATGTTCGGCGCCTCGTCGAGACGGACGTCGACGATCTTGAACGGCACGAGGTCCTTGAGCGCCGGGAAGATCGGACGGTGCAGGCGCACCCAGCTGTGGATCTCACCCTTGCCGCTCGGCGCCTTCCACTCGAGGTTGTCGCTCTGGCAGTGCGCGCAGATCGGACGGGGCGGCCACGACCAGCCGTCGCAGTCGAGGCAGTGCTGGATCTCGAAGCGGCCCTCGGCGAGCGCCGACCAGTACGGCGCGGAGTCGCGGTCGGGGACGGGGACAGTGGGGTCGAACATCAGGCACCTGCCAGGACGAGCGCCGACGAGTAGGCGCTGATGTAGCCGAGCTGGCCGGCCACCAACGCGGTGTCGTGGTTGGCGACCTGCCGGTGCGCGGCCTCGCCCCGGATCTGCTCGACCGCCTCGTAGACGTGGTTGAAGCCGTGCAGGTACCCCTCGGAGAGCAGCCCGCCTGCGGTGTTCACCGGCATCGAGCCGCCGGCCCGGTCGAACGCGCCGTCCTTCAGCATGTCGGGGACCCCGCCCGGCTCGGCGAGCTGGTAGCCCTCGATCTGCGCGAGCAGCGTGAAGGTGAAGCAGTCGTAGAGCTCGGCGAAGTCGACGTCGGAGGGACCGATGCCCGCGTTCGCCCACAGACGCTTCGCGATCGGCTTGGCCGGCGAGTCGGCGAGGTCGGTGACCGTGCTGTAGAGGCTGACTCCTCCGCCCCACGCCGCACCCTGGAGGTGCACCGGACGGTGGGGTGCGTCCTTGGCCCGCTCCGCGTTCACGATCACCAGCGCCACCGCACCGTCGGTCTCGAGGCAGCAGTCGAACACGCGGAACGGCTCGCTGATCCACGGACTGGCCAGGTAGTCGTCCATCGTCATCGGGCGGTTGCGCATCATCGCTCGCTCGTTGTCGAGGGCGTGGTTGCGACACAAGATGGCGAGACGGCCGAAGTCCTCGTTCGTGGTGCCGTAGCGCTCCATGTGCGCCCGGGCCGCCATACCCATCTCCTGCGCAGGGACGATGTAGCCCGTCTCCATCTTGTACTGCACGTCCCACGGCTGCTTCGCGCCCGCACCCGAGGCGTTCATGCGCTGCTCGGAGCGGCCGTTGAGGGCCCGGTAGCAGACCACGCAGTCGGCGACGCCCGACGCGACCGCGAGCGCGGCGGTGCCGATGACCGAGAGCGACACGCTGCCGCCGAGGTACTGGTCGAGGAACCAGTTCATGCTCGGGATGCCGAGGCCCTGCGCGAGCGTGTTCGGCGGGACCGAGTCGCCGGGACCGAACGTGGCCAGGCCGTCGACGTCGCTGAGCTCGAGCCCGGCGTCGGCGACCGCGGTCTTGATCGCGCGCGCCGCGAGGCCGAACGTGCTCATGCCCGAGTCCTTGGAGAATTCGGTGCAACCGATGCCGGCGATGGCCGCCTGGGCGCGTGGGAATTGCGAGGTGTCGCTCAACGCCGTGCTGCTCCTGTGTCCGGTGCCACCGACGTGGCACGGGTGGGCCGAGCGTACGTCATCACCAGGTGCACGCACCCGCCCGTCGACGGCTGCCGAAGCGGCTCAGGCTTCCTCGCCCGCTTCGTCGGTGTCGACCGCGGGTCCGACGGCGCCGATGGCTCGGAGGTAGGCGAGCTGGGTCTCGACGACCGGGTACACCTGCTCGGGGAGGTAGGCCTCACCGGTGGCCGCGGCCCGCTCGAGGATGTAGTCGACGGTCTCCGAACCACCGATCACGACGGGCCCGGGCGGATACGCGGTGCCGCCGTTCGCGGACACACCCTTGCGGGAGAAGAACTCGACCTGCAGCTCGAGGATGCGGCGCACGTCGTCGGGGGTGAGGGTGGCGGCCACGTCGTCGGGGACGTGCTCCACGACGAAGTCGACCGCGTCGTCGAACTGGTAGAGCGCGGGAGGCGGTCGCTCGGCGATGCGCTTGGCCTCCCGGGTGACGAGCACCGCGGCAATCGCGAAGACGATGCCGACCGCGAGGAAGGCGGCGACGTAGACCATGGCGCGCAGGCTACGCCGAGCGGACCGCGACCCACGCCGCCGGGCACAGCTGCGGGAGGCTCGCGGTGACCGTCGCCGACTTCCCGGCACCGAGTCCCGTCTTGCGCACCGGCGTCGTGACGGCGACGACCGGCGCCCCGGCCTCGTTGAAGCACATCACGGTGGCGGTCAGCGGGCCCGCGACCGAGCGCTGGCCCGGATTGGTCACGGGGAAGGTGAGGGTCTGCGCGACCGCACCCTCCATCGGGACACTGCGGGTGAGCGGTCCGGCCACGAGCGTGTGAGCGTCACTCACCGACTTCGCCCGTGACGACGTGACCCGGAAGGTCGGGGTGGCGCCGAGCGGGACCGAACCCTTGCGGAACCGGACGGCCGCGAGCCCGTCGTCACCGGGCGCAAGGGTGCTGGGGACCACTGCGGCCCGCGGGGACACGACCGCGGCCGCGCCGTCGGCACTCGTCACCGCGCCGCGCACTCGCACGTTGGTCACGGCATGGTCGGTGCCGTTCTGGACGATCACGGCGACGGCGTCCTCGTACGGCGCACTCGCCGCGACGACCGCCACCTTGCCGGCGGGCGCGGGATCGAGGCGCGGCGATGCGTCACCGGAGAGGTTGCCGGCGGTCGCGCGGCAGGACCGTGAGCACCGTGACCGCGACCACCGCGAAGCCGCACGCACGGTCACCGAGCCGCGCCGATTCGAGGCCCCCGCGGGTCACACCAGCACGTCGCCGACCACGACCGGCCCACCCAGTGAGAGGAAGCCGGTGAATCCGACGCGCACCAGGAGGCCCCAGTACAGGTCGTTGTCGTTGCCGCGGGCGAATACGTGCACCAGGCGCCGCCCTCGTCGCCGACCGCGACCGGAGATGCATTGGTTGCCCAGTTGAGCGAGGTGAAGCCACCCCACGCGCCGCCCGTACACCGATTCACCCAGGCGCCGGCATCGCTGCTGGCGCGCACGAACGCGTACACGCCGGCCGACGACGCCGCCGTCGGCCGGCGTTCCACCTGCGTTGCCGCCGAGGAGCACCCAGTTCCCGAAGGTGACGCCGTTCCACCGCCGGCCCACACGTTGGTCTGGGCGCGGACGACGAGATACACGCCCGATGCGTGGACCGCGACCGAGGCGCCGCCGACGTCTGGCCGACGAGCGACGTCCACCCGCTCCAGGCACCACCGGACAGACGGCGGTAGTCCACGCCGTCGTCGGTGCCCCGGGCGAACACGAAGATTCCCGCCGACGGACCGCGGCGACGGTGCCTTGGTCCACGTGCCCTGCATCGGGTACCAGCCCGACCACACGCGGCGTCGAAGTGGCGGTGACAAAGACGGTTCCGTCCGTCCGGACGAACAGGTAGACGCCGTCGGGCGACGCGGCGGCGGAGGGGTTCGACGCGGCAATCCCACCAGCGTCTCCCCGGAGGACGCCACCGGGTGTGAGGACGCGTGCCGATCCAGGTGGTGCCGTCGAAGCGGTTGTACCCATCCGGCCCGGTGCACACCGTCGGAGCCGCGGGCGACACACGTAGCTGCTCGCTCTGCAGGAACCACTGGTGAACGGTTGCACGCGGCGGTGAGCGCCGACGTGACCGACGACGAGCTGAGCTGCGTGGCGCCCGCCGTGGTCCTGCGGTGCCGTCCGGACGACCGCGACCGGGTGCGGATGCGTGCCGTTGCTCTGGCGAGAGTAGACGTGCATGGCGCCGGCGCCGGGCGACGTCGCCGCCGGGCGCGCTGGTCGGCAGCGACGCCGGAGGGCGAGGGCTGGTGATGCACGGGCTCGTGTGCTCGGCAGTCGCGTTGTCGACGAGCGTGGCCGTGCTGCACGCGGGATCGATCGCGTACGGCGGCACACACGTGACGACGCGACACGTGATCGGTCCGCTGGCCACGATGTCGGTGTGACACTGCCCGTAGCGGAAGTAGTTGCAGTACACGTGGCGCGTGTCGCAGCCCTTCGCACAGCGACACTCCTGGCAACCGGCGCAGAAGTTCTGGTAGCCCGTGGCCGGGCCACAGCAGTACTCCATGCAGTCGATGTAGTACCGGGTGCCGTTGCAGAAGCTGGAGTAGTCGGCGCGCCACCAGCCACCCCAGAACGAGTCGGGCGGGCAGGCGTTCACGCCGTCGTTGATCGTGCAGCAGAACTCGGTCCATCCATCGGTGCACAGGCCGCTCGCGCAGTCGGTGATGTGCGTGTACGGGGGACCCGGGCGGGTGAGGGGCAGGCAGCCCGCGACCGCGACCGCGGAGCCGGCCATCGCGGTGCCCACGAGGAACCCGCGGCGGCTCGTCTTGCGCTCGAGCAGGCCGGCGGTCTTGGCGACCAGCCAGTTCGTCACCCCGACACCGCGGCTCGACGAGCGTCGTTCGCCACCCGACGGATCGGGTTGCGGCTGCGGCTGCGGTGCCTCGGTCACGTGATCACCCTTCTGGGACGGCGGCCATGGTCTTGGGCAGCGCGGTGAACGCCAGGAACACGAGGTACACCCCGGTGGCCAGCAACACGAGGTACGGCACGCCGGCGAGCGGCTGGGCGCGCAGCACGTCGGGCAGCGCGACGTCGCCCGTGAACGCGGCGACGGCCGCGACGCCGGCGAAGAGCAGATCGAGCACGACGTGCACCGCGCTCGGCGGGGTGTCGACCTTGCCGAAGCATCCGCACGACGCGATCGGCGCGTTGCGGCGCAGCGCGACGACCACGAACCCGGCGAACCCCGCGTAGGACAGGGCCACCAGTGCGCTCGCCACCGCGTTGCCGGTGAGCAGCGCCGCCACCGCGATGATCACCTCCGCGGCGCCGAACGCGCGCACGACGACGAGGCGCGTGCGTCGTGCGAACGGCAACCCGACGGCACGCAGCGCGTTGGCGGTGTCGGTGGGCTTCGCGGCCTTGAGCGCGCCGGCGCCCGCCAGCAGCACGCACGCGATCGCGAACGGTCCGGCGAGCGGGCTCATCGCGTGATGGTACGCGGGTGCCGGGTGGGGCTCATGGAGCGTCGGGGTTCGTGGTCGGCGCGTCGGGTGAGGCCGTGGGAGGCGCCGTGGACCTGGGGGGCACAGGAGAGGTGGCGGGCGCCGTGATGGTCGGTGTCGTGGTGGTGGGCGCCTCGGCGGGCGTCGCGCCCGGCTCTCGGGCGCCGGCCGAGCTGATCTGCAGGCTGGCGAGCACGTCGTTGACGATCGGCACGACCTGGTCGCGGTTGCGGTACGAGCCGATCACCACGTAGAGGCAGAACGCGCGGCCCGCTTCGTTGCAGAAGATCTGCGCGCCGGCCTGCCCGGCGACCATGCGTTGCATCACGCGGGGGTTGAAGTCGTCGCCGTGGAGTTTGCGGGGAACGCGCGAGTTCGCCGCGAACAACGGCGACGCCGCGTCCGCCGGGTCGAACTCCACGAGCATCACGAACGCGTCGCGGGCACCGAGGTCGGGCACCGCGGCGCCCCCGTAGTCGCCGAGCCCGGGGGGCAGCGGGATCGTCGCCACGTGGAGGACCGTGTGGGTCGTCTCTCCGGGAGGGGCTGCCACGCCCTCGACGCCGCTCGCCGAGACCTCACCCGCCGCGGGGCGGCGGAAGACGCGGCCTTCCCACCCGTGCGGCAGCGTGACCGAGATGCCGTGGGCGGCGAGTTCCGTCATGTCATCCTCCGAGACCGAGAGCGACGAGGGCCGTACCCACCCGAGATCACTGCTTCCGACCAGGCGGGCCCGCCAGGCCCTCGGGCGGGATGCCCTCGGCGTCGTCGGGGAACACGTAGAGACTCGGGTCGCCCGGCTGGATCCCGGCGGAGAGGAGGTCGCGATCCGCACGCTGCTCGCGCAGCACGCCGGCGTCGGCGCGCATCCGCGCGCCCTCCTTGCGGCGGCCCTTCCGGTCGAGCAGGCCCGCGTCGTCGAGCGCGCTCTGCAGCAACGAAGACACGTGCGACCACTCGTTCGCCGCGCCCTCGCCGACCACGTCGCCCGAAGGACCGTCGACGAGCACGAAGTACGGCGCGACGGGGACGTCGTAGTGACTCCACGCGTCGCTCGACATCACGGTGATCACGTCGGGCGCGGCGAGCCGCTGGATGCTGGCCACGCTCTCCTCCTCGGGGCCCTTCGACACGCACACGAGGCGCGCGTCGCCTGGGATCTCGAGCGGTCCACCGTCGCGGAACACGTCCCAGAAGTTCAGGCACGGACCGCAGCCGCTCGACAGGAAGGCGAGCAGCGTGAGCTGCGACACGCCGGTGACCGCGACGCTCACCGCGTCCTGGCCGGGGGTGACGCCGGCCACGTCGGCACCTTCGCGCGACGAGCGGCGCGGCACCTCCGACCGACGGATCGCGGGGGCGCCCACCGCGGTCGACAGACCGGCGCCGTCGTCGGCGCGATCGGGGTCGAGGTCGACCCCGAGACCGTGGAGCGCGCGCAGGATCTCGGCGTGGCTGCGCAGGAGGCCGGCGACGAGCAGGGCCAGCAACGCCAGCACGACGGCGAGGAGCGTGACGAGGACGGCCATCCGGAAAGGCTAATGAACGTCCCCCGGGGCCCCGCAGCCGGGGAGGGCGCTCAGATGCCGATACGTTGCGCGAGCAGCTCGCGGTGGTAGGTGGCGTCGCCGAAGAGGATCTCGGAGCTCTTCGCCCGCTTGAAGTAGAGGTGCGCGTCGTGCTCCCAGGTGAAGCCGATGCCACCGTGGATCTGGATGTTCTCGGCCGAGGAGTGGAAGTACGCGTCGGAGCAGTAGGCCTTGGCCAGGCTCGCGGCGACCGGCAGCTCCTCGTTGTCCTCCGCTGCGGCCCACGCCGCGTAATACGCGGCCGACTTGCCCGACTCGACCTCGAGCAGCATGTCGGCGCACTTGTGCTTGATGGCCTGGAACGAACCGATCGGGCGTCCGAACTGCACGCGCACCTTCGCGTACTCGACCGACATGTCGAGCACGGCCTGCGCACCACCGACCATCTCGTTCGCCAGCGCGGCGGCCGCCTGGTCGAGGGTCTTGGCGAGCGGCGCCCAGCCCTCACCCGGGGTGCCGAGCGGGGCGGCGGCCACGCCCGAGAAGTCGAGCTTGGCCTGCTTGCGGGTCTGGTCCATGGTGGCGAGCTGCGTGCGGGTGAGGCCCGTCGCGTCGCCGGCGACGGTGAAGAGCGCGACGCCGTCCTCACCGCTCGTGCCCTCGAGCCGCGCCGCGACCACGACGAGATCCGCGACATGCCCGTCGATCACGAAGCTCTTCGAACCGTCGAGGGTCCAGGAGTCGCCACTGCCGGTGGCGACCATCTCGATGCCCGACGCGTCCCACCGGCCATTGGCCTCGGTGAGCGCGAGCGCGGCGATGGTCTCACCCGCGGCGATGCCCGGCAACAACTCGGACTTCTGCGCGTCGGTGCCGGCGTTGATGATCGCGTCGGCCGCCAACACGATGCTCGAGAAGTACGGGGCGCACAACAACACCCGGCCCATCTCCTCGAGCACGATGCCGAGCTCCAGGAACGTGAAACCCTGCCCGCCGTACTCCTCCGGGATGTGGAGGCTCTGCAGACCGAGCTCGTTGGCCATCTGCGCCCACACCGACGGATCGAACCCTTCGTCGGTCTCCATCAGGCGACGGACCTCGGACGAAGGCGACTTCGCCTCCAGGAAACGACGCACCGCGTCGCGCAATTGCTCCTGCTCGTCGGAGAACGCGAAGTTCACGATCAGCTCCCGTGATCGGCAGTGGACTACCGCGCACGCTACCGGACCATCCGCGAACCGATCCAGGCGGCGGTCCCGGGGGTGCGGGATACCCTGGGAGCCGTGCCCCGCCCCGCCCACTACGAGACGACCGACGTACGGATCGACAAGCTCATCGTCGGACCCGTGGAGAACAACGTCTTCGTGGTGCGCTGCAAGGGCACGGGCGACGCGGTGATCGTCGACGCGGCCAACGAGCACGAACTCCTGCTCGAGGTGGCCCGGGCCACCGGCGTGCGCCGGGTGCTCACCACCCACGGCCACGGTGACCACATCCAGGCCGTCCCCGCCATGCGCGACGCCGGCATCGACGTCGGCATCGCCGGCGAGGACGCCCGGATGCTGCCCGGCTACGACTTCGTGCTCCCCGACGACGAGGTGCTCGCGGTCGGCGACCTCCGGCTCCGCACCATCCACAATCCCGGCCACACGCCGGGGTCCACGTCGTTCCTGCTCGAAGGCCATCCGGTGCTCTTCAGCGGCGACACCCTCTTCCCCGGCGGCCCCGGCAACACGTCGCTGCCGGGCGGCGACTTCGCGCGGATCATCGAGTCGATCGACCGTCGCCTGTTCACCCTGCCGGCCGACACGATCGTGCTGCCCGGTCACGGCCTCGACACCACGATCGCCACCGAGCGGCCGCACCTCCAGGAATGGGTCGACCGGGGATGGTGACGAGCGAAACAGGGACGCGGGGTCTGGGCCGCGACGCGTCGCCGCTGCGCACCAACGACGACTGCTGGTGCGGGAGCGGCAAGAAGTACAAGCGCTGCCACAAGCAGTTCCTCCTGTCCCCCGGCACGGTCGCGCCCGAGCGCGCGGTGCCCGAGTCGATCCCCCGCCCCGACTACTGGGCGACCGGCCAACCACAGCGGCGCAGCGAGCCCACGGTGAAGTCGCCCGAGGTCATCGAGCGCATGCGGGTCGCGGGGCGCATCGCCAAGGAGGTGCTCGACGAGGTCGCGGCCGCGATCGCGCCGGGCGTCACCACCGACGAGCTCGACGTGATCTCGCACGAGGCGCACGTGCGCCGCGGCGTCTACCCGAGCCCGCTGCGCTATCACGGCTTCCCCAAGTCGGTGTGCACGTCGGTGAACGAGGTGATCTGCCACGGCATCCCCGACGACCGGCCACTGCGCGACGGCGACATCGTGAACGTCGACGTCACCGTGTTCACCGGCGGCGTGCACGGCGACACCGACGCGACCTACCCGGTCGGCGACATCGACCCGCTCTCGGCGCGGCTGCTGCGCGTCACCCGGGAGTGTCTCGACCTCGCCATCGAGCAGGTGCGTCCCGGGGCGCCGCTCCACGCGATCGGCCGGGCGATCGAGACCCACGCCCACACCCACGGGTTCTCCGTGGTGCGGGCGTTCGTCGGACACGGCCTCGGCGAGGTCTTCCACTCCGCGCCGCAGGTGCCGCACTACTACGAGGCGGGGTCCGACCTGGCGCTCGAGCCGGGCATGACGTTCACCATCGAGCCGATGATCACCATGGGGTCGATCCAGCCGGTGATCTGGGGCGACGGGTGGACCGCGGTCACCGCCGACGGCTCCCGCGCCGCGCAGTACGAGCACACCGTGCTCGTCACCGACACCGGCGTCGACGTCCTCACCGGCTGAGCTTCACCGGCTGAGCGCCTCGGCGTAGACCGCGGCGGTCTCGCGGGCGCAGCGCTCCCACGAGAACGCCTGCACACGGTCGCGACCACGGTCGGCGAGCGCGAGACGCTCGGCGTCGTGGCCGAGCAGGTCGCGCAGCGCGCCCACCCATTCGTCGACGTCGTCGGCCGCGACGAAGCGCGCCGCGTCGCCGCACACCTCGTGCAGTGCGGGGATGTCGGAGCACACCACCGCGGTGTCCTGGGCCATGGCCTCGAGCACCGGGATCCCGAAGCCCTCGTGACGGCTCGGGAACGCGAACAGATCGGCGCCCGCGAACAACGGGAAGATGTCGTCGCGCGCGACCGGACCGAGCAGGCGCAGGCGATCGCCGAGCGCCCGGGCCACCGCGCCGTCCTCGTCGTCGGCGAGCCAGCCGCGCGGACCCGCGAGCACGAGCCGGTGCGGCAGGTCGTCGCCGAGCCGCGTGAAGGCGTCGAGCAGGACCCGCACGTTCTTGCGCGGCTGGTGCGTGCCGGCCCAGAACACGTAGGGCGCGTCCGCGATCCCGAACTGCTCGCGCACGCGCGCGACGTCGTCCTCGCCGGCGAGCGCGAGGTCGACGCCGTTGTGCACGACGCGGATGCGGTCCCGGGGGATGGGCGTGTGGGCGGCGACCTCGTCGGCGCTGAACTCCGACACTGCGATCACCAGCGTCGCCCGGCGGGCCGCGGCGCGGAACCCGATCGAGTGGAACCACACGCCGCGGCGGGTGAACGCCTCGGGCATGGTGATCGGGGCGGCGTCGTGCACGGTGACCACCAGGGGCACCTTGCCCGTGGGCGGCACGGCCGGCGAGGGCGCGTGCACGAGATCCACCGGAGCCACCCGCCGAACCGGGTTCGCGAGGCCGGGCAGGTGCCACGCGTCGTAGAGCACCGGCGCCGGCAACGGCAGGATCACCGGTTCGACGTGCGCGAGGTCGTGGGCGGCCAGCGCGGTCTGCACGTCGGCACGCGAGTGGCGGGCAGTGAACGCCGTCACGTCGACCCCCTGGGCCGGGAGTAGCCTCACCAGCTCCGCCGTGTAGCGACCGATGCCACCCGGCGCTTCGTGGAGCAGCTGTTCGACATTGACGGCAACCCGCACCATCAGGGTCCTTTCCGTGCAGCCGGTCGCCGAGCGCGGTGGATCGGACCAGGCGCTGCTCCGCCTCGTGCGGAGCCTTCCACGCGAGGGGTTCGACTTCCACATCGCCCTGCCGGGCCCGTCACCGCTCGCCGCCGAGTTCGCCGCCGCCGGCGCCACGCTGCACGTCGTGCCGATGGCGCGGCTCTCCACGTCCCACCGGCCGGGCGACTGGGCTCGCTACGTCGCCGGGTGGCCGGTGGCCGTGGGGCGCCTCGCCCGGCTCGCGCGCCGCCTCGACGTCGACGTCGTGCACACCAATTCCCTGCACTCGCTCTACGGCTGGAAGGCCGCCGCGCTCGCCCGCCGGCCGCACGTGTGGCACGCACGCGAGATCGTGGTGCAGTCGGGCGCAGCGCTGCGGCTCGAGCGCTTCCTCTGCCGCCATTTCGCCACCAAGGTCGTGGCGGTGTCCTACGCCGTCGCCGCACAGCTCGATCCCGCGAACGTGGTCGTGCTCGACGAGTACCTCGACCCGGCCGAGTTCGCACCCGAGCACGCGGGCGGATTCCGCGCCCTCGTCGAGCTTCCCGACGACGTTCCCGTGATCGGGGCCGTGGGCCGCCTCGACCCGCTCAAGGGCTACGACGCGCTGCTCGACGCGTTCGCGACCGTGCGGCGCGCCCGACCCGACGCCCGGCTCGTGGTCGCGGGCGCGCCGGTGCTCGGCCAGGAGGACTACGGCCGCGCCCTCGCCGACCGCTGCGCCCACGCGGAGGGCGTGGAGCTGCTCGCACCGCGAGACGACATCCCGGCCGTGGTCGCGGACCTCGACGTGCTGGCGATGCCGTCGGTGGAGCCGGAGTCGTACGGACTCGCGCTGGTCGAGGCGCTGGCGAGTGGAGTGCCCGCGGTCGCCACCGACCACGGTGGCCCAGCCGAGCTCGCGGCGCGCGCCGAACCCGGCAGCACGCGCCTCGTCGAGCCCGGCGACGTCACCGGGCTGGCCGACGCGCTCCTCGCCCTGTTGCCGGCGCGCACGTCGACCGCGTCCCGCCGGCGTCGCACCCGGAAGCTCACGCTGCCCCCGCCGCGCTTCGCCGAGCTGTTCCGCGACGTCGCCCGCCCCTGAACCTCACCGTTCTGGCGCACGGCGGAGCAGGACGCGTCGCTAGCGGGAGGCGCCCTGGAGGCGGGCGTAGAGGCGCCGTGCGGCGGCGAACGCGGGGGCGTCGGGCCGCACGCGGGCGCGCACCGCGTCCTTGGCGTGCTGCTCGAAGGTGGCGCGCAGCCAGGTGAGCGTGCCGGACCGGCGGCGGTACTCGGCGAAGTACTCGCGCACCTCGGCCCGGGTGTACGCACGCCCGTTGTCGGCGTACTTGGTGACGTAGGGCGTGAAGTCCGGGTAGAGGCGTGACACCGGCCAGCGACCATGGAGCGTGGTGCGCATGAAGTTGCCGATGAGCAGGTCGTCGAAGATCTCCCACTCCACCGCGGCGAGCAACGACGCACGCGGCACCTCGAAGGTGAGCGAGCGTCCGTGACCCTCGCCGAGCGGCACCCGATGCTCGCAGCCGCCCACCACGAGGTCGACGTGGTCGATGCGCTGCGCGAGGTGCGCGACCCGCTGGAAGTAGCGGTCCACCGCGTCGGCCTCACCCGGACGCAGCACGTCGGCCCAGTCGTCGCCGAAGTCGGACGGCGGGAGCACCAGGTCGGGCGCAGCCGTGGGATCGAGCGCCCGCACCGTGGCGCCGGCGTCGGGCCCCGCCGAACAGTCGACGCTCACGAACGGCGGCGTCAACGTGACCGACCGCGACTCGAAGCCGACGGGGTAGTCGTCGACCCCGGTCGTGAACTCGTTGGCCCACGCGCTGTCGGCGCGCTGGTAACGGTGGAACGAGCTGAACGGCACGTAGTGCGTCACGCCGAACGTCTCGGCCATACGCGCGCAGTCGGCCCCCACCTGGAACCCGGCTTCCTTGCGCAGCTGACCCACGCCGGCCAGGCGCGCGCCCTGTTCGTCGACGAAGTTGATCATGTCGGCGTCGCCGAATCCCATGAGCCGCAACAGGAACGACTGCGGGTACTGCGACACGACCCGCCGCACCAGCGCGCCCCAACCGTGGTCGGCCGCGTCGTTCAGGTTCACCACCAGCGTGCCGCCGACGTCGATGAGGAGCACTGCGTCCTGCAACACGTCGGTGAGGCAGAGCACGCGCACGCGCGGCGACAGCGGCACCCACTGCGCGTCGGGCAGCACCTCGACCTGGTAGCCGTCGCGACGCAGATCGGTCGCGATGCGCCCACCCACGTGGTCGGGCAGCAGGATCCGTGCGTCGCGGAAGAGGGGGAGCGACGTGGGGTTGAGGTGGTCGGGGTGCCCGTGCGAGAACCACACGGCGCCGGCCGCCCGGATGGCGGCGTCCTGGGCGGAGGGGATCTCGTGCGAGAGACCCCAGCTCCCGAAGTAGGCCGCGCCCCGGATCCAGGGATCGCAGGCGAGGACGGGACCGTCGTCGTGCACCACCACGGTGGCGTTGCCGACGGTGTCGAAGCCGAGCTCCATCCCCGGCAGGCTACGAGGCGGGCCCTCGTGGCGGCTCCATCGCCTCCATCGCCGCTCCGCTCGCGCGGGGCTAGCCTCGGCGGACGGCCACTCCCCCGGCCCCCGACCCGCGACCCCCGAGGAGCGGCGGTGAACTCCTGGTATCTCTGGCTCGCCCCGGTCCGCAATCTCACGTGGGTCGCCGCCCGCTACGGGCACCGATAGCCGTGCCGTCGCCCACCCGCACCCTCTCGCGCCACGACGTGGCGGCGCACGTCGCCTCCCGGGTGTTCGCCCCGGGCCCGACCGGCAGGGTGGGCATCGAGCTCGAGTGGGTCACCGTCGGCGACCCCGAGCGGCCCGTGTCGCCCGACACGCTCCGGGCCGCGCTCCCGGATCCGCTGCCCGGCGCGAGCCGGTTGACCTTCGAGCCGGGTGGGCAGCTCGAGCTGAGCGGCCCCGCCACGCCCGGCCTCACCGCCGCGGTCGACGCGATGACCGCCGACACCGCCGCGGCGCGTGCCGCGGTCGAACCGCTCGGCATCACGCTGGTGGGAACCGGCCTCGACGCGTCCGGACCGCGCGACCGGGTGCTCGGCGCGCCCCGCTACCGCGCGATGGAGCAGTACTTCGACGCCCGGTGGCCCGCCGGACGCACCATGATGCGCAACACCGCGTCGGTGCAGGTGAACCTCGACATCGGCGAACCCGCCGACGTCGCCGACCGGTGGCGACGCGCGCACGACCTCGGTCCTCTCCTCCTCGGCGCGTTCGCCAACTCTCCGCTCGACGCGCACGCGAACCCCACCGGCTGGTGCTCGACGCGCTTCGCGGTGTGGGACGGCATCGACCCGTCGCGCACCAGCGCCGCGTACTGCGACGACGGCGATCCCTGCGACGACGTTCACCGACTATGCGCTCGACGCGGGAGTGATGATGGTGTGGCCCGACGGTCCCGACGGCGACGCGCTCGTTCCCGAGCCCGCCCTGCGCTTCGGCGACTGGATCGAGCACGGCCACGCCCTCGGGCATCCCACCTTCGACGACCTCGAGTACCACCTGACCACGCTGTTCCCACCCGTACGGCCGCGTGGATGGCTCGAGCTGCGCATGATCGACGCGCTCCCCGACGAGTGCTGGCCGGTCGCGGTCGCGGTCGCCACCGCGCTCCTCGACCACCCCGACGCGGTCGCGGCGACCGATGAGGCGGTCACGTCGCTGCGCGGGCGTTGGGCGCCGGCCGCCCGCGACGGACTCGCCGATCCCGCGACGCGCGCCGCCGCCGAGCACTGCTTCGCGCGTGACCGCCGAGGCGTTGCCCGACCTCGGTGCGTCCGCCGACCTCGTCGCCGCGCTCGACGCCTACCGGCACCGTTACGTGGACCGAGGACGTTCGCCCGCCCACGACACGCTCGGCGCACGCGTCGCGGCCAATGGGGGCACGACGTGACCGCCACCCCGGCTGCCGACACCGAGGTCGACGACGACACCGTCATCGCGGTGCTCGACCGAGGCGCGGACCCGCACGCTCACGCTGCTCGATCCGATCCCCGACGGCCGACCAGCAGCGGCAGGTGTCGCCGTTGATGTCGCCGCTCTGCTGGGACCTCGCGCACATCGGCCACTACGAGGAGTTGTGGCTGGTGCGGGCGCTCACCGACGCGCCCCCCACCGAGGCCCGCTTCGACGACGTGTACGACGCGTTCCGCCACCCGCGCCGCGAACGCGGCCGACTCGACATCCTCGACGCCGCCGGCGCCCGCGAGTTCGACGCCGCGGTGCGCGAGCGCACGCTCACCGTGCTCGAGCGCGTCGACCTGCGCAGCGGCGCGCCGCTCCTGCACGACGGGTTCGTGTACGGCATGGTCGCCCAGCACGAGCACCAACACGTGGAGACGATGCTCGCCACGCTGCAGCTGATGGTCGACTACCGCGCACCCGGCGGCCGACGGCGCGCCGGCTGCCCCGACCGGCGATCTCCCGCCCGGCGATCTCCCGCCCGACGTGCTGGTGCCCGCCGGCTCGTTCGTGATGGGCACCGACACCGAGCGCTGGGCCTACGACAACGAACGGCCCGGCCACGAGGTCGAGCTCCCCGCGTTCCGCATCGACACCACGCCCGTCACCAACCGCGCGTACCTCGAGTTCGTCGAGTCGGGCGCGTACGCCGACGACGCGCTCTGGACGCGCGCCGGGCGGTCGTGGCGCGACGAGGCCCAGCTGGGCGCGCCGCAGTTCTGGGAACGCGCCGGCGACGGCTCGTGGACCCGGCAGCGGTTCGGTCGCACCGAGGAGCTCCCCCTCGACGAGCCCGTGCAGCACGTGTGCTGGTACGAGGCCGACGCCTACGCGCGCTGGCGCGGCGCGCGTCTGCCCACCGAGGCCGAATGGGAACGCGCCGCGCAGGGTGCCTCGCTCGCGGCGGCCAACCTGTGGTCCGGCGACGGCCACCGGTTCGGCCCCGCGCCGGTGGGGTCGCGGCCCGCCACCGCGAGCGACTGCGGCGCGCAGCAGCTCCTCGGCGACGTGTGGGAGTGGACGAGCTCCGACTTCGGCGGCTACCCGGGGTTCCGCGTGTTCCCCTACCCCGAGTACTCCGAGGTCTTCTTCGGCAACGAGTACAAGGTGCTGCGGGGCGGCTCGTGGGCCACGCACCCGCTGGCGCTGCGCACCACGTTCCGCAACTGGGACTACCCGATCCGCCGCCAGATCTTCGCCGGCTTCCGGTGCGCACGCGACGCATGACGGCCGCGCCCCGCACCCCATCCGATCGGCGGGAGGTCGCCTGACGTGTGCCGTCATCTCGCCGCACGCGGCGGCCCCGCGTTCGGCGGCTGGTCCACGGGCGACCTGCTCTTCGACGCGCCCCACTCGTTGTCGCACCAGTCGCAGTTCCCCGCGCACCAGACCACGGGCAAGGACAACCCCGACGGTTGGGGCGTCGCGTGGTACCCGGCCGCCGACGCGCCGCCGCGCCACCACCGCACCGTCACGTCGATCTGGGCCGACCGCGGGTTCGTGCCCACCGCGCGCGCCATCGAGTGCGCCACCGTGCTGGCCGCCGCACGGCTGGCGTCGCCCGGGCTGGCCATCGACGCGTCGGGCAACGCGCCGTTCGTACGCGGCCAGTGGGCGTTCTCGCTGAACGGCGCCGTCGACGGTTTCGGTTCGGACGCGGGCGACGCGCTGCGCGCCGCGATCACTCCGGCCCGGCGCGCGCACCTCGAGAGCGACACCGACTCCGAGGTGCTGTTCGCGCTCACCCTCGACCGCATCGACGCCGGGGAACCGCCGGCCGACGCGCTCGCCGCGGTGATGCACCACGTCACCGGCATCACCACCGGGCGCATCAACCTGCTCATGACCGACGGCGACACCGTGTGGGCCACGCGCTGGGTGAACTCGCTGTTCACCCGCGGCGCGGTGGTCGCGTCGGAACCGGTCGACACCGCGAACGACTGGACCCGGGTCCCCGACCGTTCGCTGGTGGTGCTCGACGCCGACGGCACCCGCATCGACCCCCTGTGAACCCGCTCGACGAGGAGCAGCACACATGACCACCGCCATCCGCGTCGACGTCCACCTCGAACCCGACGCCGCGGCCACCGCGCTCGCCGCCGACGTGCGCGCCGGTCTCGGCGCCACCCCCAAGACCCTGCCGCCGAAGTGGTTCTACGACGACCGCGGCAGCGAGCTCTTCGACGCCATCACCCGCCTGCCCGAGTACTACCCGACCCGCACCGAACGCGCGATCCTCGTCGCGCACGCGGCCGACATCGCCGCGCGCACCGGCGCCGACACCCTCGTGGAGCTGGGCTCGGGCACCAGCGAGAAGACCCGCCTGCTCCTCGACGCGCTCACCGCGGCCGGCACGCTCAGGCGGTTCGTGCCGTTCGACGTGAGCGAACAGACGTTGCGCGACGCGGCCGACGCGGTGGCCCGCGAGTACGACGGCGTCGCGGTGCACGCGGTGGTCGGCGACTTCGAGCAGCACCTCGACCGCATCCCGGGGCCGACGACCGCAGGCGGCACGCGGCTGGTCGCGTTCCTCGGCAGCACCATCGGCAACCTCACGCCGGCGATGCGCGCGCGCTTCCTCGCCGACCTCGTCGCGGGTCTCGCACCGGGCGACGCGCTCCTGCTCGGCACCGATCTCGTGAAGGACCCCGCCCGGCTCGTGGCCGCCTACGACGACGCGGCCGGCGTCACCGCCGAGTTCAACCGCAACGTGCTGCGCGTGATCGACCGCGAGCTCGACGCCGACTTCGATCCCGACGCCTTCACCCACGTGGCGGTCTGGGACGCCGAGCACGAGTGGATCGAGATGCGGCTGCGCTCCGTTCGGGACCAGCACGTCACGATCGGAGCCCTCGACCTCGCCGTGGACTTCGCCGCCGGCGAGGAGCTGCGCACCGAGATCAGCGCCAAGTTCCGCCGCGAGCGCGTCGCCGCCGAGCTCGCCGCCGCCGGCCTCGAGCTCGTCGAGTGGTGGACCGACCCGGCCGGCGACTTCGCCCTGTCCCTCGCCGTCGCCCGCTGAGGCCGCGGAGCCCCGGCCCGGGCGACGGCGCGACGGCGGTCCGGATTTCCACTACGGACGTAGTGTTATTACACTGGACGGCATGGCCGACGCCACCCCCGCCTCCACCACGGCACCCGAGACCCCGACGTCCGCACCGGCCCCGGCGCCGCTGCTCGAGATCGTCGACCTCCACGTGCAGGTCGCCGGCGCGGAGATCCTCCGCGGCGTCACCCTCGAGGTCGGCGCCGGCGAGATCCACGCCCTGATGGGCCCCAACGGCTCCGGGAAGTCGACCCTCGCCAACACCCTGCTCGCCAACCCGGCCTACGAGGTCACCGAGGGCGTCATCCGGTTCCAGGGCGACGACGTCACCAAGCTGCCCACCGACGAGCGGGCCGCCCGGGGCATGTTCCTCGGCTTCCAGCACCCCGAGGAGATCTCCGGGGTGAGCGTGCTCAACTTCCTGCGCCAGGCGATGGCCGTGCGCAAGGGCATCTCCGACCTCTCGGTGCTCGAAGTGCGCATGTCGCTCATGGACTGGACGGCGCGCCTCGGGATGGACGACCGTTTCCAGGAGCGCTACCTCAACGAGGGGTTCTCCGGCGGCGAGAAGAAGCGCAACGAGATCCTGCAGATGGCCCTCATGGAACCCGACCTCGCGATCCTCGACGAGACCGACAGCGGCCTCGACATCGACGCGCTGCGCGCGGTCGCCGAGGGCATCGAGATCGTGCGCACGGAGCGCCCGGCGCTCGGCATCCTGATGATCACGCACTACCAGCGCATCCTCGACCACCTCACGCCCGACGTCGTGCACGTGCTGCTCGACGGGCGCATCGTCGCCACCGGCGACGCCACGCTGGCCCAGCGGATCGAGGCCGACGGCTTCGACGCGTTCCGCGCGGAGGCCGCGGCATGAGCGGGCAGCCGGCGGGCGCGCTCGACGTCGCCCGGATCAAGGCCGACTTCCCGATCCTCAAGCAGCAGGTGCACGGCAAGCGGCTCGTGTACCTCGACTCCGCGGCCACGTCGCAGAAGCCGGTCGCGGTGCTCGACGCGATGGACCGCTACTACCGCGAGACCAACGCCAACGTGCACCGCGGCGTCTACACCATCGCCGAGCAGGCCACGCAGCAGTTCGAGGCCGCCCGCGCCAAGGTCGCCCGCTTCGTCCACGCGCACGAGTCCGCCGAGATCATCTACGTGCGCAACGCCACGGAGGCCATCAACCTCGTCGCCTACTCGTGGGCGCGCGCCAACCTGCGCGAGGGCGACCCGATCGTGCTCACCCACATGGAGCACCACGCCAACGTGGTGCCGTGGCAGATCCTCGCCGCCGAGCGCGGCGTCGAGATCCGCTGGGTGCCGCTCACCGCCGACTTCCGCCTCGACCTCTCCGGCCTCGACGCGCTCCTCGACGGCGCCAAGCTCTTCGCGTTCAGCGCGATGTCGAACGTGCTCGGCACCATCAACGACGTCCGCCCCCTCGCCGACGCCGCGCACGCCGCCGGCGCGCACGTGCTGGTCGACGCCTGCCAGTCCGTGCCCCACCTCGCCGTCGACGTCCAGGCATGGGACGCCGACTTCGTCGCCTTCTCCGCCCACAAGATGTGCGGCCCCACCGGCATCGGCGCGCTGTGGGCGCGCCGCGAGCTGCTCGACGCCATGCCCCCGTTCATGGGCGGCGGCGAGATGATCAACCAGGTCACCCTCGACGGCTTCGTGCCCAACGAGGTGCCGTGGAAGTTCGAGGCCGGCACCCCGGCGATCGCCGAGGCCATCGGCTTCGGCGCCGCGGTCGACTACCTCACCGAGCTCGGGATGGACGCCGTGCGGGCCCACGAGCGGGCCCTCACCGGCTACGCCCTCGACCAGCTCGACGGCGCGCTTCGGCGACCGCCTGCACATCTACGGCCCCCGCGACCTCGACGTGCGGGGCGGGGCCATCTCGTTCCTCTTCGACGGCATCCACGCCCACGACATCTCGCAGGTCGTCGACGAGGAGGCCATCTGCGTGCGGGCCGGCCACCACTGCGCCAAGCCGCTCATGAAGGTGCTGGGCGTGCCCGCCACCACCCGGGCCTCGTTCTACGTGTACAACGACGAAGCCGACGCCGACGCGCTCGTCGACCGCGCTGGAGCGCGCCGAGCAGTTCTTCGCCTTCTAGGCTTGCGGTTCGAAGGAGAACGCTGATGCCCGGCCTCGAAGACCTCTACCGAGAGATCATCCTCGACCACTACCGCGCGCCGCGGAACCGCGGCGAGCTGCCGGTACCGCCGGCGCACAAGGTCGAAGGGTTCAACCCGCTCTGCGGCGACGAGGTCGTGCTCTACCTCGAGGTCGACGGCGACACCGTCACCGACCTCAAGATCTCCGGCCAGGGCTGCTCGATCAGCCAGGCGTCCACGTCGATGATGTCGGCCGCGGTGAAGGGCAAGCCCGTCGCCGAGGCCCGCCGGCTCATCCGCGCGTTCAAGGCGCTCATGTCGATCCACGAGTCGAAGCTCGAGGGCGAGGGCGACGGCGAGGACCTCGCGGCCGATCTCGACGGCGTGCGCCTCGGCGACCTCGAGGCGCTGCAGGGCGTCGTGAAGTTCCCGGTGCGCATCAAGTGCGCCACGCTCGCGTGGAACACCCTCCAGCAGGGTCTCGACGAATTCGAGGGCGAATCGGCCGCCTCCGAGGGTTGAACCCGGGGTCACCGAGCCGAAACAAAGGTGCCCCCGGAAGGAAACCGCCACCCGGTAGGTTGTGGGTCACGGAGGTCATGCTGATGAACACGCAAGAGCTCACGAACGTGATCGACGAGGCCCTGGAGCGTTTCCGGGGCCGCGATCTCGTCGCCAGTGCCGAAGTCGTGGACGTGCTCCTCGACCTGCGTCTGCTCCTGATCGAGGACGGCTCCCTCGAGCAGCTCCTCGACGAGCCGGCTCCCGCCCCCGCACTCTGAGCCGCGGGGAGCCGCCTGTCCCGCCCCGGCGGGCAGGCGGTAACCTTGCGCGCGCATGGACGAGACCATCCCCCCACCCCGATCCCGGAACGCCTGATCCCGGAACACGGCCGGGTCCGACGCGTCCCGCGCGGATGCGCGTGCCGAGCGGGCGCAGGTGCGGCGGCGGCGCACGATCATCGGCGCGGTCGTCGCGGTCGTGGTGCTCGCGCTCGCGGCGGGCGGCATCGTCGTCGCCTCGCAGGGCGGCAGCGACAAGAAGGTCGCGGCGCCCACCACCACGCTCGCCCACGGCGGCGGCCCCGCGGTCAACGCCACCTTCACCGCGGCGCCGTACCGCAACGCGATCACCAAGGGCAGCGACGTCCCGATCTACGCGTCGCCCGACGCCAACGCGCAGCCCACCGTCACGCTGCCGAAGCAGACCGAATACCTGCTGCCGCAGTCGTTCCTCGTGTTCGACCAGTGGGCCGACTGGCTGCACGTCTACCTGCCCGCGCGGCCCAACAGCAGCACCGGGTGGGTCAAGGCCTCCGACGTGCGCATCGGCGCGCCGCTCGACTACCAGATCAAGGTGAGCCTCGCCGACAAGACCGTCACCCTGCTGCACAACGGCGAGGTCGAGTGGACCGAGCCCGCGGCGATCGGCACCGACGAGAACCCCACGCCGACCGGCACCTTCTACTACACCGACCCGCTCGACCTCGCGAACCAGCCCGGCACCGCCTACGGCGTGTTCGCCATCGGGCTGTCGGGCCACAGCAACACGCTGAGCGAGTTCGCCGGCGGCGACGGCCAGATCGCGATCCACGGCACCAACGACCCGGGCACCATCGGCACGCCGGTGTCGCACGGCTGCGTGC
>CAWAKX010000032.1:0-260000 GCA_963782705.1 uncultured Actinomycetes bacterium
ACCCTGGCACAGAAAGTCCTGGCACCGAATGCCCGATACGACCGCGACCATCGCCGAGCACCGCCTCCACGAGACCGACACCGGCTCGACCGAGGTGCAGGTGGCGCTGCTGACCGCGCGGATCAACCACCTCACGGAGCACCTGAAGGTCCACAAGAAGGACCATCACTCGCGCCGGGGGCTGTTGATGCTCGTGGGCCAGCGTCGTCGCCTGCTCGACTACTTGCGGGCGAACGACATCGAGCGGTACCGGGCGCTCATCGCCAAGCTCGGCCTGCGCCGCTAGCGACACCACCACGACGGCCAGCCACGCGAAGGACGCGTGCGGCCGTCGTCCGTTTCCACCCCCAGATCGTTCACACCAACGCGAGTGCGACGGGGGTTGTCAGTCGCCACCGCCCGGGCACGCCGTCGATCGACGGAGGGAGCCCCGGACGGCGACAACTGGGAACCGCCGCGGCTCGCACCGATCGCCCCCGAGTGGGCGAGAGAGGAGCGCGTTCCCATGGCGGACGCGATTCGCGTATCCGGCCCCATCAATGCTGCGGGCCTCGAAATGTCCCTCGAGACCGGCAAGCTGGCCGCCCAGGCCGACGGCGCGGTCATGGTGCGGGTGGGTGACACCGTCATCCTCAGCACCGTCGTCACGTCCAAGCCGCGTGAGGGCATCGACTTCTTCCCCCTGACGGTCGACGTCGAGGAGCGGATGTACGCCGCGGGCAAGATCCCCGGCGGCGTGTTCCGCCGTGAGGGTCGCCCCGGCGAGCCCGCCATCCTCACCTGCCGTCTCACCGACCGCCCGCTGCGGCCGTCGTTCCCCGAGGGCTTCCGCAACGAGGTCCAGGTCGTGGCCACCATCATGGGCGCCGACCTGATCAACCCCCACGACGTGCTCTCGATCAACGGCGCGTCGGCCGCCCTCACCGTGTCGGGCATCCCCTTCGACGGTCCGATCGGCGCGGTGCGCCTGTCGCGCCAGGGCAGCGAGTGGATCGCGCACCCCACGTTCGAGGAGAGCACCGAGTCCACCTTCGAGCTGGTGGTCGCCGGTCGTCAGATCGACAACGGCGACATCGCCATCATGATGGTGGAGGCCGGCGGCACCGAGGCCACCTGGCGCCTCTACGAAGCGGGCGCGCCGAAGGTCACCGAAGAGGTGATCGCCGGTGGTCTCGAAGAGGCCAAGCAGTGGATCTCGGCGTCGATCGAGCTCCAGAAGGCCCTGCGCGCCAAGGTGATCCTCGAGCGCGGCCCCATCGCCGACATCCCCTACGAGATCCACTCCGACTACGACGACGACCTCTTCGACGCGGTTGCGGGCCAGGCCAGCGAGGCCACCAAGGAGGCGATGTCCATCGCCGACAAGACCACCCGCAACGACCGCCTCGACGAGATCTACAGCGGCCTCGTGCTCGCGCTCTGCGGCACCGACGACGAGCCGCAGCAGTACCTCTCGCGCATCAAGCAGATCAAGCCCGCCTTCCGCTCGCTGCAGAAGAAGGTCGTCCGCAGCCGCATCGTCAACGAGGGCCTGCGCATCGACGGGCGTACCACCACCGAGATCCGCCCGCTCAGCGCCGAGGTCGACCTGCTGCCCACCGCGCACGGCACCGGCCTCTTCCAGCGTGGTGAGACCCAGGTGCTCAGCGTGCTCACGCTCGGCATGCCCCGCATGGAGCAGTTCATCGGTCTCGACGAGCTGCGCGGCACCACCAAGCGCTACATGCACCACTACAACTTCCCGCCCTACTCCACGGGTGAGACCGGCCGCGTGGGTTCGCCCAAGCGTCGCGAGATCGGTCACGGCGCGCTCGCCGAGCGGGCGCTGCTGCCGGTGGTGCCCTCGCAGGAGGAATGGCCCTACGTGCTGCGGATCGTCTCCGACGTCCTCAGCTCGAACGGCTCCACCTCGATGGCGTCGGTGTGCGGTTCCACCCTGTCGATGCTCGACGGCGGTGTGCCGCTGAAGGCGCCGGTGGCGGGCATCGCCATGGGCCTGGTCTACGCCGAGGGCAAGTACACGACCCTCACCGACATCCTCGGCACCGAGGACGCGTTCGGCGACATGGACTTCAAGGTCGCCGGCACGCGCGACTTCGTGACCGCGCTGCAGCTCGACACGAAGATCGACGGCCTCCCGGCCGACGTGCTCGCGTCGGCGCTGCTGCAGGCCCGCGACGCCCGCATGAAGATCCTCGACGTGATGGAAGGCGCCATCGACGGCCCGCGCGACGACGTCAAGACGAGCGCGCCGAAGATCGTCAGCTTCGAGATCCCGATGGACAAGATCGGCGAGGTGATCGGGCCCAAGGGCAAGGTCATCAACACCATCACGCAGGAGACGGGCGCCGACGTGTCGGTGAGCGACGACGGCGTGGTCGGCACGGTGAGCATCGGCTCCAAGGACGGCGCGGCCGTCGAGGAGGCGCGTCGCCGCATCGAGCTGATCCTCGACCCGCCCACCGCGGAGCTCGGCGCCGAGTACACCGGCAAGGTGGTGAACGTCACCAAGTTCGGTGCGTTCGTGAACATCCTCCCCGGCCGCGACGGCCTGCTGCACATCTCCAAGCTCGGGCGCGGCAAGCGCGTCGAGCGGGTGGAGGACGTGCTCAACCTCGGCGACGAGGTCACGGTGCGGGTCGACGACATCGACAACTCGGGCAAGCTCTCGCTGTCGCTCGCCGGTGATCTGGCCGGCGACGGCGACGAGGCCGGCTCCGCCAAGGCCGGCTCCGACAAGGCCGGCTCCGACGGCGACGGCGGTGAGTGGGTGGGCAGCGACGCTCCCCGCGAGCGGTCGGCGCGGCCCGAGCGGGCGAGCGTGGCAGCCAGTGTCGAGGGCGGCGACGTCGAAGTGGCGTCGTTCGACGACGCGTGGGACTCGAAGGCCCGTGAGGAGTTCGGCGACCTGGGCCCGGCCGACGAAGGACGCAGCAGCGGCGGCGACCGCGGCGGCGAGCGTCGGGGTGGCGGCGGCGGTGGCCGTCGTCGCGGCGGACGTCGCTGACACGGCGATTCCCGGAGAAGTGCGTCAAGGGATGCCGGGAGCGCGTCGATGACCGAGCACATGGTCAGTGACGCCCCCGGCAGCCCGCACGCAATTCGGCGGACGCGGCTCGACTCGGGGTTGCGGGTCGTCACCGAGGCGCTGCCCGGTCTGCGTTCGGTCGCGGTGGGGTACTGGGTCGGCACCGGTTCGCGTGACGAGCCCGACCCGATCTGCGGCGCGAGCCACTTCCTCGAACACCTCCTGTTCAAGGGCACCGAACGTCGTCGTGCCCACGACATCGCGGAAGCGGTGGAGTCGGTGGGCGGCGACATGAACGCGTTCACCGGGCAGGAGGTCACCGCGTTCTACATGCGGATGCCCGACCGCCATCTCGACACCGCGCTCGACATCATGAGCGACATCGTGTGGTCGCCCGCGCTGCGCGACGACGAGTTCGAGTCGGAGCGCCAGGTGATCCTCGAGGAGATCCGGATGCGCGACGACGCGCCCGACGACCTCGTGCACGACGTGTTCGCCGGCGCGCTGTTCCCCGGTCACCCGCTCGGCCGCGAGGTCGCGGGCACCGAGGCCACCATCGAAGCCGTCACGCGTGACCAGATCGCCGACTACCACGCGCTGCACTACCGACCGGCCAACGTGGTGGTCGCGGTGGCGGGCAACGTCGACCACGACGACGTCGTCGCCGCGGTCGAGGCGGCCACTCCGCGCGGCGCCACCGAACGCCCGGCGCGCCGCAACGGCGCCGACGCCGGCGCGCCCACCTCGCGTGTGCTCGTCGACCGTCCCCACGAACAGGCCCACCTCGTGCTCGGCACCCGCTCGCTGCGACGCGACGACCCCGATCGCTACGCGCTCGCGGTGCTCGACCAGGTGCTCGGCGGCGGGATGAGCTCGCGGCTCTTCCAGGAGGTCCGCGAGAAGCGGGGCCTCGCCTACTCGGTGTTCTCCTACCGGTCGGCCTACGAGGAGACCGGCGCGCTGGCCGTCTACGCCGGCACCGCGCCCGAACGGGCCGCCGACACGTTGGCGATCATCGAGGCCGAGCTCGACCGGCTCGTGGCCGACGGCGGTGTCACCGACAAGGAGCTGGCCGGGGCCAAGGGGCACCTCACCGGTTCGCTGGCGTTGTCGCTCGAGAGCTCGTCGAGCCGCATGCACCGCATCGGGCGGTCCGAGCTCACGATGGGCGAGATCCCGTCGCTCGACGACGTGGTGGCCGAGGTGGAGGCGATCACCGCTGCCGACGTCGCCCGCGTGATCGACCGGGTGCTGGGGCCGGGGGAGCGCACCCTCGCCGCAGTCGGGCCGGTGAGCGGCTCTCGAGCCTCGTCGTAGCTCTTCCCCCATGACGCAAGATCAAGGTGGGAGTGTTCGGCGCGGCCGGGCGAATGGGTGCGACGGTGTGCCGGGCGGTGGTCGACGACCCCGACCTCGAGCTGGTGGCCGCAGTCGACCCGCTGCACGCCGGCATCGACTTCCGCCAGTTGGGGCTCCCGCAGTCGGGTCACGTCGCCCGTTCGGCCGATGCGTTGGCAGAGGCCGGGGCCCAGGTCGCAGTCGACTTCACCGTGGTCGACGCCGCACGCCAGAACCTCGCGTGGTGCGCGGCGAACGGGGTGCACGCGGTGGTGGGCACCACCGGGTTCTCCCACGACGACCTCGACCGCTTCGAGCGCGAGTTCACCGCGGCCGGCGCCAACATCGTCGTCGCCCCCAACTTCGCGATCGGCGCGGTGCTGATGATGCGGTTCGCCGAGCTCGCCGCGCCCTACTTCGAGACCGCGGAGGTGATCGAGCTCCACCACGACGAGAAGGTCGACGCGCCCTCGGGCACCGCGATGCTCACGCTCGAGCGCATGGCCGCGGCGTCGAGCGACTGGGCCCCCGATCCCACCACCAAGACCGTGGTGGAGGGTGCGCGCGGCGGTGCGGGGCCGGCCGGCATCCGCGTGCACTCGGTGCGCCTGCGCGGCCTCGTCGCCCACCAGGAGGTGCTGCTCGGCACCACCGGGCAGTCGCTGTCGATTCGCCACGACTCCTACGACCGCACGTCGTTCATGCCGGGCGTGCTGCTCGCGGTGCGGGCGGTGCGGGAGCGAGCGGGGCTCACCGTGGGCCTCGACACTCTGCTCGGCCTGTAACGGTCATGGCGACGGAGGCGCGCACCAAGGTGCTCGCCGCCGCGTACGCGTGCATCGCGGCCGCGGGCACCACCCGGCCGACCATCGACGAGATCGCGCACGCCGCGGGCGTGTCGCGGGCGTCGATCTACCGGTGGTTCCCGGGCGGGCGCGACGAGGTGATTGCCGCCGCGGTCGGCTGGGAGATCGACAACTTCTTCCTGCGCATCGCCGCCGCGTTGGGCGAGCCGCCCGACTTCGCGAGCTACCTCGAGCAGGCGCTGCCGATCGCGCGACGCGAGCTGCTGGCCCACGACGTGCTGGCCCGGATGCTCGACCGGGAGCCGGCCGAGGTCGCCACCCTGCTCGCCTCCCAGCACGACCACGTGGTGCTGCTCGTGGCGGCGGCGTTCCGCCCCCGGCTGGCCGCCGATCTCGACGCCGGGCGCCTGGTCGCCGGCGTCGACCTCGACGTCACCGCCGACTACGTCGCCCGACTGGCGCTCTCGGTGATGGCCGAGCCGGGGGAGCACGACCTCGACGACCCGGCGGTCGTCCGGGCCCTGGTGCGGGGGCGGTTGCTCGGCGGGGTGCTCGCGAGATGAGCGCCTGCGAGATGATGAGACACGATCGGGTGTAACGTCTCAGGTCGTGAGCGTCACGCTTCCGGCCTCCACCCGCCTCCTCCCCGCGGCGCCGCGCGACGCCGGCGAGCCGCAGGCCCGGGCGGTGGCGGCCCTCCTGCGCTGCATCGCCCGTTACGGCCTGGCCAAGACCACCCTCGACGACGTCGCCCGCGAAGCCGGCTGCTCGCGCGCCACGCTCTACCGCTGGGTGGAGTCGAAGCCCGAGCTCCTGCGCCTCGCGGTGGCCACCGAGGAAGCGCGCGTGCTGAGCCTCGTCCTCGACGCGGTCGATCGCCGCGCGTCACTCGACGACGCAGTGGTGGCCGCGGTCACCACCGCGGCGCGCGAGCTGCGCGACCACCGAGCGTTGCAGTTCCTCCTCGCGCACGAGCCCGCCACCGTGCACGGTGCGCTCGGCTTCGCGGCAGGGGAGGCCTTCACCGCGCGCGTCGCCACCGCAGTCGCGCCCGCGTTCACGCGCTGGATGACGACCGACGACGCGACGCGCGCCGCCGACTGGCTGGTGCGCGTGGCGCGCAGCTACTGCCTCCAGCCGTCATCCCCGCCTGCGCCGGCGATCGACCTCGCCGACGAGGCGGACGCCCGCCCGTTCCTCGAACAATTCGTGATTCCCGGCCTCGCACGCCTCCAGCGCGCCCCCATCGCAGAGGAGTCACCATGACCACCGACCGCGACCTCATCGGACGCGACCACGTCGACGACCTCGACGCGATCCTCGCCGTCACCAACACGGCGGTCGACGAGACCGAGCACCTCGTGCGCGCGGACGCCGATGCCGTCTTCACGTGGGACTACTCGCGCAGCCGCCCGCCGCTCGTGAAGCTCTACGAGAAGGCCAAGACGTCGCAGTGGAACGCCAACGACCTGCCCTGGGACATCGAGGTCGACCAGGAGGAGGTCGCCCGCAACAACATGAACCAGAACGGGCTCGGCGAGCACCTCGACCTCACGGGCACGCCGTTCGAGCACTGGCACTCGGCCGAGTGGGTGCGCTTCGGCATGGAGAGTCAGAACTGGACGCTCTCGCAGTTCCTCCACGGTGAGCAGGGTGCGCTGCTGTGCACCGCGCAGATCGTGGAGACCGTCCCGTGGATCGACGCCAAGTACTACGCGGCAACACAGGTGATGGACGAGGCCCGCCACGTGGAGGTGTTCTCGCGCTACCTCGACGAGAAGCTCAACGGGCGCTACCCCGTGAACGCGCACCTCAAGATGCTGCTCGACGACATCATCGCCGACAACCGCTGGGACATGACCTACCTGGGCATGCAGATCATGGTCGAGGGACTGGCGCTCGCGGCGTTCGGCTTCCTGCACCAGATGACCACCGAGCCGTTGCTGAAGAAGCTGCTCCGCTACGTGATGAGCGACGAGGCCCGCCACGTCGCGTTCGGCGTGCTGTCGCTGCAGGAGTACTACGCACAGCTCAACGCGTCGGAGATCCGTGAACGCCAGGAGTTCGCGTTCGAGGCCGCGGTGCGCATGCGCGACCGCTTCATGCAACAGGAGACGTGGGAGCGCCTCGGTGTCGACGTGAAGGCCGCGGTGAAGGCGATGCAGCAGTCGCCCGAGCGTGTGGTGTTCCAGTCGATGCTGTTCTCGAAGATCGTGCCGAACTGCAAGAAGCTCGGTCTGCTCGACGCCGGTGACGGTTGGCTGCGCCAGCGCTTCACCGAGCTCGGGGTGATCGGCTTCGAGGACTGGCAGGACACCTCCGAGGAGTACGTGCTGCTCGACGAGGTCGCGAAGGACCGTGAGGGGGAGCAGGTAGTCTCGGGCGGATGACCGCCTCGCCCGTCAAGCTCGTCTTCCTCGGCGGGCTCGGTGAGATCGGGCGGAACTGCTTCTGCCTCGAGGTCGAGGACCGCATCCTCGTCGTCGACTGCGGGATCATGTTCCCCGAGGTCGACATGCCCGGGATCGATCTCGTCCTGCCCGACTTCACGTACCTGCGCGAGAACGCGGATCGCGTCGAGGCGGTGTTCCTCACCCACGCGCACGAGGACCACGCCGGCGCCCTCGCGTACCTCCTGCGCGACGTGCCGGTGCCGATCTACGGCTCGCCCCTGTCGCTCGGGCTGGCCCGCAACCGCATCGAGGAGGCGGGGATGCTCGGGCGCACCGAGCTGATCCCCGTGCACGACGGCGAGCGGCGTGACATCGGACCGTTCGACTGCGAGTTCATCCCCGTCACCCACTCGGTGCCCCACGCGTTCGCGACCGCCTACCACACGCCCGTGGGCACGATCCTGCACAGCGGCGACTTCAAGCTCGACCCCACGCCGGTCGACGGCCGCCGTACCGACCTCTCGCTCATGGGCGCCATCGCGCAGCGGGTCGGCGGCGTGAAGCTGCTGCTCTCCGACTCCACCAACGCGTGCCGGCCGGGCTTCACGCCGTCGGAGGCGACGGTCGGCGACGCGTTGCGCGGAGTGTTTCGCGACCACCCGAATCAGCGAATGATCGTCGCGAGCTTCGCGTCGCATCTGCACCGCGTGAAGCAGGTCGCCGAGCAGGCGGTCGCGTCGGGACGCAAGATCGTGTTCCTCGGCCGTTCGATGGTCAACAACGTGGCGCTCGGGCGGGAGATGGGCATGCTCGACGTCCCCGTGAGCGCGGTCATCGACATCGAGGACGTCCCGAAGTACCGCCCCGGCGAGGTGTGCATCATCTGCACCGGCTCCCAGGGTGAGCCGATGGCCGCGCTCTCGCTGATGGCCGCGCACGAGCACAAGCACGTGAAGATCAGCAGCGAGGACGTCGTCGTGATCTCCGCGCACGCGATCCCCGGCAACGAGATCAGCGTGACCCGCATCATCGACTCGCTGCACCGGGCCGGCGCCGAGGTGCTGCACGGGGGCAGCTCACCCGTGCACGTGTCGGGCCACGCCTCGCAGGAGGAGCTGAAGATGCTCCTCAACATCGTGTCGCCGGAGTGGTTCGTGCCCGTGCACGGCGAGTACACGCACATGATCCATCATGCGCGCCTGGCCGAGAAGGTGGGCGTGCCCAAGGACCACGTGATCGTCTGCGAGGACGGCGACGCCCTCACGCTCCGGCCCACCAAGAAGGGCGGGATCGGCGGCGCGACGCGCCTCGAGGTCGAGCGTCGCGCCGTGCCCGCCGGTTACCAGTACGTCGACGGCATCGTCGGCGACGTGGGGATCGGTGTGCTGCGCGACCGGCGCAACCTCGCCGAGGAAGGGTTCGTGGCGGTGATCGTCACCGTCGACAAGACCACCGGCGAGATCGTCACCGGGCCCGAGATCGTCACCCGCGGCTGGGTGCACGGCCCCGAGGCCGAGGCCCTCCTCGAGGAGGCGAAGGACGCGGTGCGCGCCTCGCTGCGCGAAGCGGCCGACGAGGGCGCGGTCGACTTCGACACGCTGCGCCGCCACGCCCGGCGCTCGCTCGGCAAGTTCATCAACGACCGGACGAAGCGCCGCCCCGCGGTGATCCCGGTCGTGATGGAGGTCTGACGGGGGTTGGTCAGCCGGGCTGCAGGTGTTCGCCGAAGAAGGCGAGCAGGCGGCTCCACGCGTCGGCGGCGGTGACCGGCTCGTAGGCCTCGTCGCCGTCGCGCATGAAGGCGTGGCCGTTGTCGGGGTACACGTGCACGTCGTCGGGGTGGCGGGCGGTCACGGCCGCGATCTGGTCTTCCGAGACGTACTCGTCCCGGCCGCCGAAGAGCAGCAGGGCCGGGCAGTGGAGGTCGCCGAGGTCGGGCACGTACTGCCCGTAGAACGACACCACCGCGCCCACGTCGAGGTCGTCGGCCCAGCGGGCGGCCTGGTAGGAGATCCGCCCGCCGAGGCAGAAGCCGGTGACCCCGAAGGCGGTGGCCCCGAGCCCGCGGAGCGCGCCGATCGCGGTCCGGAGGTCGGCCCGGGTGTCGTCGGGGGTGATCGCCTCGATGGAGGTCCACCAGTCCTCGTCGCGGGGCCCACCGGTGCGGAAGAAGAAGTCGGGGGCCACCACGGTGTAGCCCTCGCCGGCGAGCCGCTCCGCGAAGCGCAGGATCTGGGTGGTGAGCCCGAGGCCTTCGTGCACCAGCACCACGCCACGGCCGTTGGGCGTGGCAGGCCGGGACACGAAGTAGGGGAGCGTCAGGTCGGTCATCGGGCCAGTCTGGCCCAGACGGCCGAACGGCCGCGTCGAGGGCGACGCCCGGCCGCTGAGGCGAGTCGGTGCCGATGATGCCACTGTGGGTGGTGGTGGCGGTGTTACCGTGCGGGGATGCCCGCGACCCGTACGCGGGGGAAGCGCCGCGCGCCCTCCCGCAGCACGAAGAAGACGACCGCGAAGTCGTCGTCCCGCCGGTCGTCCCGCCGGTCGTCCGCGAAGGCGTCCTCGTCGCGGGCCACCGGACGCTCCGCCCGGGCGAGCGAGTCCCGTGACCCGGGGATGCTGCACCGGGGCCGCGCGGCCGCGGGCCGCCAGCTCGCCGGGCACCGGGCCGACGCCCTCGCCCTCACCCTCGTGGTGGTGGGCGTGCTGCTGGCGCTCGGCCTCTGGACCGACCTCGCGGGTCCGGTGGGCTCCGCGGTCGCCGACGGCACCGGCGCGGTGCTCGGCCGGGCCCGGGTCGCGCTGCCGGTCGGCTGCATCGCGTTCGCGGTGGTGCTGCTCTGGCCCCGCCGGGCCACCCAGATCGACCTCGAGACCGGTGAGATCACCGTCGTCCCCGCCGAGTCCGGTGAGCCCGGCGAGTCCGGTGAGCCCAGCGAGCGGCCGACCGTGCGCATCGCCATCGGCGCGGCGCTGCTGATCGTCGCCGACGTCGCCATCCTCCACCTCGCCTACGGCCGCCCGGCGATCGACGGCCCCGTCGCCGACCTGCGGAGCGCGGGTGGTTTCCTCGGCGCCGCGATCGGCGGCCCGCTCGCCTCGGCCACCGGCGTGGCCGGCGCGTCGGTGATCCTCGGCGCGGTCGCGTTCCTCGGTCTGTTGCTCGCGCTCGGCCTGTCGATCGGCGTGGTCGCGGCCTTCGTCGGACGTCTGCTGCGCCGCGGCGTGGGCGGCGCGGCGGGCAAGGCGCGCGACTACATGGGCGTCGACACCATCGGGGTCGGCGTCAGCCTCGATGCCGACGCGAACGCCGCTCGGTACGAGACGACGACACCGTTCGACCAGGACGCCACCTTCGTCGAGCCCGCGTACGACGAGCCGACCGACGCCGAGACCGGCCGACGAGCCGGTGTACGCCGAGGTCGTCGAGCCCGAGCCGGCGACCGCAGTCGCGCCCGCGGCGGTCGAGATCCCCACCCGCGAGGGTGACGACGGGCAGCTCGCGATCGTGCTCGGCGACGACGCGGCCACGCACCAGGGCCCCTGGAAGTTGCCCCCCATGAACCTCCTGAAGCGGGGGAGCGGCAAGGAAGCCGACCGCCGCCTCGTGGACGAGGGCGGGCGGGTCCTCGAGGCCACGCTCGCGCACCACGGCGTGGAGGCCCGCCTGGTGGGCACCACCGTCGGCCCCACCGTCACGCGCTACGAGCTCGAGCTCGGTCCCGGCGTGAAGGTCAACCGCGTCACCGGCCTCGGTCACGACATCCAGTACGCCATGGCGTCACTCGACGTGCGCATCCTCGCTCCCATCCCCGGACGCAGTGCGATCGGGGTGGAGGTGCCGAACAAGGAACGCGTCATCGTCACCCTCGGCGACGTGCTCTCCGCGCCCGAGGTCGGCACCAGACCCGCACCGCGCTCGGCGTCGGGCTGGGGCGCGACATCGCCGGCAAGTCGGTGCTGCTCGACGTCACCACGCTCCCGCACGTGCTCATCGCCGGCTCCACCGGATCGGGCAAGTCGAGCTGCATCAACTCGATCGTCACGTCGCTGTTGATGCGCTACACGCCCGAGCAGGTGCGCCTCATCCTCGTCGACCCCAAGCGAGTGGAACTCGGTGCGTACAACGACCTGCCCCACCTGCTCACGGAGGTGGTCACCAACCCGAAGAAGGCCGCCAACGCCCTCGACTGGGCGGTGCGCGAGATGGACATGCGCTACGAGGTCCTCGCCGAGGTCGGCGTGCGCGACATCACCGGGTACAACTCGATGTTCGACCGCGGGGAGCTGCCCACGCGGGACGACCCCGACCCGGTCACGGGCAAGGGCTACGAACGCCTGCCGTTCATCGTGATCGTGGTCGACGAGCTGAACGACCTCATGATGGTCGCGGCGCGCGACGTCGAGGCCAGCATCTGCCGCATCGCGCAGATGGCCCGCGCCGTCGGCATCCACCTGGTGATCGCGACGCAGCGGCCGTCGGTCGACGTGATCACCGGCGTGATCAAGGCCAACGTGCCGAGCCGCATGGCGTTCTCGGTGAGCAGCCTCGCCGACTCGCGCGTGATCCTCGACCAGCCCGGCGCCGAGAAGCTCATCGGTCAGGGCGACATGCTGCTCATGACCGCCAGTTCGAATCGGGCGCAGCGCATCCAGACCAGCTGGGTCGACGAGGAGTGCGTGCGCAAGGTCGCCGCCCACTGGCGGCGCCAGGTGGTCACGCCCACCTACGTGGATGGGATCGCCGACGAGACACCCGGGTCCGGTTCGGCGGCGGCGCCGTCGACGACGGCGATTCCGACGATCTGCTCGCGGAGGCGATGGAGCTCGTCGTGCGCAGCGGCCTCGGCTCCACCAGCATGCTCCAGCGCAAATTGCGCGTCGGCTTCGCCCGCGCCGGGCGGATCATGGACCTGCTCGAACGCAGGGGAGTCGTCGGTCCGTCGGAGGGCTCCAAGGCGCGCGCCGTGCTCATGACCGTCGAAGAGCTCGAGGAGCTCGAGGGCCGGGACTGACTCCGATGGTCGACTCGCCGGACGGGGCGCTGGAGGAGCTGCTCGATCGCGAGGCGATCCGGGCCGTGGTCACCCGCTACTTCCGGGGCATCGACCGGGGCGAGGTGGAGCTGGTCGCCTCGGTCTTCCACCCCGACGCCGTCGAGGTGCGCGGCCGTCACGAGCTCTCGGGCCCGGAGATGGCCCCGGCGATGGTGGCCTCCGTGCTGGAGAACATGGCGGCGACGAGCCACCACGTCACCTCCCAGACCATCGAGCTCGACGGCGACACCGCCGGCTGCGAGACCTACTGCCTGGGCATCCACGTCCAGGATCGCGACGGCGTGCCGTTCCGCGTGAAGAGCGCGAGCCGGTACCTCGACCGGTTCGAGCGCCGGGCCGGCGAATGGCGGGTGGTGCGCCGAGAGGTGCTGCTCGAGATGCTCCACGCCTCCCCGCTCGAGGAGGAGGAGCGGTTCGGCCGCCCCCGCTCGCGGCGGGACCGCGACGACCCCTCCTACGGCGTCCTGTACCCCTGACCCCGGGCCCATCGGGCGCACCGGTG
Source organism: uncultured Actinomycetes bacterium (assembly GCA_963782705.1). Lineage (GTDB taxonomy): Bacteria > Actinomycetota > Acidimicrobiia > IMCC26256 > DASPTH01 > CAVRGQ01. The sequence continues at coordinate 13,125 of CAWAKX010000032.1, forward strand.
GGCCGGGGTGAGCGCCGGGGTGAGGTCGCGGCAATCCTTACCGTTTCTTTGCCTCAAGGCCCCTTCGCGCCGTGCCGACACCGGTTCGAGGTGTGGTCCAGACCGCGAGGGGCGCGGCCAGCCACGCCGAGGGTGAGGAGACCTTCGTGCTGAAGAGGCTGAGCTTCCGGTCGAAGCTGCTGCTGGTGCTGTTCGTGCCGTTCATCGCCCTCGTGGTGGTGGCCGCGGCCGGCCTCAGCGACCGGTTCTCGACCCTGCGCGCCCAGGAGCAGTACGGCGCCCTGGCCGGCCCCCTCACCCGCCTCGGCGCGGCGAGCCGGGCCATCGAGAACGAGAGTGTGGTGTCGTCGTGGTCGGTGGCGGGCACCGCGCCGTCGGCGGAGCTCAACACGGCCCGCCAGCGCACCGACGTGGCGGTGAAGGCCTTCCTCGCCGATCACCAGCAATTCGTCTCGTCGGGTATCGGCACGCAGGCGATCGACGCGCTCGACCGCGCGGATCGCAGCCTGGTGGGTCTCGACGCGCAACGCCGGAAGGTCGACGCGAAGTCGGTCGACGCCGACCAGGTGCGGCGCTGGTACCTCGGGACCGACGACGACCTCCTCACCTTCGGTGAGCGTGTCGCGCGCAGCCTCGCCGCGCCGGTCACCTCGGCCGCGGTGACACGCAGCTATTCGCTCCAGCGGGCCGAGCACGAGCTCGCCCGCCAGTCGAGCATCCAGATCGCGGTGCTGGCCACCGGGCAGCCGCAGGCGTTCAGCGAGTGGGTGAGCGCGTTCGCCGCTCGTCAGCAGGCCGTGAGCACCTTCGCCACTGCCGCCTCGCCCGAGGAGCTCGGCGCCTTCGCGGCCGCCGGGGTCAGCACCGAAGCCGCCGAGCTGCCCGCGACGTTCCCGGCGGCGCCCGCCACGCCGGCGGCGATGCTCGAGCAGTACCAGCAGCAGTCCCGCAAGCTCGAGGACGCGATCACCGGCGTCGACGCGACGATCCGGGCCGCGTCGTCGTCGGCGGCCGATGCCGCGGCGAGCGACGTGCGGCTCTACGGCGGCGTCGCCGCCCTGGCGATGCTGCTCACCCTCGGGCTGATGTGGTTCGTGTCGAAGGCCGTGGTCGGGCCGGTGCGCCGGCTCACCGCCGCGGCGCGCGAGATGTCGCAGCAGCAGCTGCCCGCGCTCGTCGAGTCGCTGCGCACCGGTGGCGACCTCAGCGCGATCACGCCGACCCACATCGACGTGACGTCGGAGGACGAGATCGGCGAGCTCGCGCAGGCGTTCAACGACGTGGAGACCGTGACCCTCGAAGTCGCGCAGCAGCAGTCGGTGCTGCTCCAGAAGGGCATGGGCGACCTCTTCGTGAACCTCGCCCGGCGCAACCAGAGCCTGCTCGAACGTCAGCTCGAACTGCTCGACGAGCTCGAGCGCAACGAGCACGACCCCGGCGCGCTCGACGCGCTGTTCAAGCTCGACCACATGGCGACGCGCATGCGGCGCAACGCCGAGAGCCTGCTCGTGCTGTCGGGTTCGGAGCAGCCGCGCCAGTGGCACGAGGTGATCGGCCTCCTCGACGTGGTGCGTTCGGCCGCGGCCGAGATCGCCGACTTCCCCCGCGTGGAGCTGGTCGGCATCGACGAGCGCATCTCGGTGTCGGGCCGTGCGGTGTCGGACGTGTCGCACCTGCTCGCCGAGCTGCTGGAGAACGCGACCGCCTTCTCCAGCCCCGACACCGCGGTCGTGGTGTCGGGTGCGATCACGAAGTCGGGTTTCGTCCTCGCGATCACCGACCAGGGCATCGGCATGACGACCGACCGCATCGACGAGGCCAACACCCTGTTGCGGAACCCGCCGGTGGTCGGCCTCGCGCTGTCGCGCGCGCTGGGTCTGCACGTGGTGGGTGCGTTGGCCAAGCGTCACGGGATCGCGGTGGAGCTGCGCAAGGGCACCCCGAGCGGCACCGTGGCCCTGGTCGCGCTGCCCAAGTCGATCCTCGAAGCGCGCGCCGACGACGCGCCGTCGGCGCCGTTGCCGCCCGTGTACGCACCCGACTTCGACGACTTCGGCGCTCCCGCGCCACTCGGCGCCCGGCGCGAAGGGCCGCGGAGCACCGCGACCCCGGTGTCCGATCCCCCGCTCGCCACGACGGTGGCCGCCGTGCCCACTCCACCCGCTCCGGCAGCGCCGGTCGCCGACGGCAGCGTCGACTGGCACCCGATGGACGAGCCGCCGGTGGAGCAGTGGCGGCGCGAGACGATCGAGGCCGAGCAGGCCGCCGCCGGGGCGTTCCCCGACACCGCGCCCGCACCGGACGACGTCGTCACCGACGGCCGATCCGACGCCGCGGCACCCGCCGACGAGACGTCGTCGAGGGCACGGTGGTCGGAGGACGACGGCACCGCCGAGGAGACGGTGGTCGAGGAACACCCGCTGACGACCCGGGTGCCGGGGAGCAATCTCAGCCACACCCCGACGCCCGCCGACGGAGCGCTGGTCGACGAGACCGACCCGATGCGCCCGTACCGGATCCACGAGTTGCTCACCCGCCACGCGCAGGGTGTGCACCGCGGCCACGGCCACGAGCCGCTCGTCGGCGAGGACGAGTCCGGCGCCTCGCCCGCCCCCGAGCCGGAGGACCTCCGATGAGCCAACCGTTGAGTGCCGAGGCCCGCAACCTGAACTGGCTCGTCTCGAGCTTCGTCGAACGCGTCCCCGGTGTGCGCGAGGCGACGGTGGTGTCCTCCGACGGCCTGCTCATCGCCATCTCCGATGGTCTCGACCGCACCTCGGGTGACCGGCTCGCGGCCGTCGCCGCCGGGATGCTGTCGATCGCCAAGGGCGGCGCGGTGCCGATCGGTGGCGGGCGCGTCCACGAGGTCATCGTCGAGATGGACAACGCCATGCTCTTCGTGATGCGGGTCAGCGAGTCGTCGGTCCTCGCGGTGACCACGGCGCGACCCTGCGACGCCGGCCTGGTCGGGTACGAGATGGCCGTGCTGGTCGACAAGTGCGCGGGTGCGCTCACCCCCGCGCTGGTGTCGGAGCTGCAGACCGCGTTGCCGAGGTCCGCGATCCGATGACTTCCCGTTCCCGCCGCCGGCGCACCGTCGTCCGTCCGTACATGCTCACGCGTGGGCGCACGGCGTCGTCGCTCGGCACGCTCGAACTGCACGCGCCGGTGCTCGCCCTGGTGGCGCCCGAGTCGCTGGCGCGTTCGGCGAGCCCGGAGGTCCGTCACATCGTCGAGCTCACCCAGACGCCGATCTCGATCGCCGAGATCGCGGCACGCCTCGCCGCTCCGGTCGGCGTCGTGCGGGTGCTGGTCGGCGACCTCGCCGACGAGGGCTACGTGCAGGTGCGCGCGGTCAGCAGCGGCGGCGAACACCGCGACGCCCAACTCCTCGAACGGTTGCTGGAGGGTATCCGTGCGCTCTGAGAGCCTCTGGCAGACCTCCAACTCGGGGGCCGCGGCCGCCCGCGGTCCCGCCTTCACCGGCGTGCACACCGCGACGACGTCGGCCGCGACGCCCGCGTCGTCGGAGCCGGTGCTGCCGGTGTCGATGAAGATCGTCGTCGCCGGCGGCTACGCGGTCGGCAAGACCACGCTGGTGAGCACCATCTCGGAGATCGAGCCGCTCACCACGGAGGCCGACATCACCGTCGAGAGCCTCGGCATCGACTTCGCCGGCCCGGTGCAGGGCCAGAAGACCGGCACCACGGTCGCGATGGACTTCGGGCGGATCACGCTCGGGCCCGACATGGTGCTCTACCTCTTCGGCACGCCGGGCCAGGACCGTTTCCTGTTCCTGTGGGACGAGTTGGTGCGCGGCGCGGTCGGTGGCGTGGTGCTCGTCGACACGCGGCGCATCGAGGACTGCTTCCCGGCGGTCGACTACTTCGAGCACCTCGGGATCCCGTTCGTGGTCGCGGTGAACCTGTTCAACGGCGTGTACCGCCACCACCCGCGTGAGGTGCGCGAGGCGCTGTCGGTGCCCGCCAACGTGCCGGTGGTGCTCTGCGACGCCCGCAACCGCCTCCACGTGAAGGAGACGCTGGTGCTCCTCGTGGAAGGCGCCCTGCGCCGCGCCCAGCAGGGATAGGGCGCTCGCCTCCCTGCTTCGGAGGGGCCGCCCCGTCAGGCGGCGGTAACCTGCGCCGAGTGTCCGGCTCGTCCCACCCCCGCCGATTCTTCGTCGAGACGCTCGGCTGCCCGAAGAACGCCGTCGACTCCGACAAGGTCGTCGCCACGCTCCTCGCCGACGGCCTCGTGCCGGCCGACGCCGCGGGCGACGCCGACCTGGTGGTGGTGAACACCTGCGCCTTCGTGGAAGCCGCGCGCCAGGAGTCGATCGACACCGTGCTCGCCCTGGCGGAGTCCCGCAAGACCGGCGCCAAGCTGGTCGTCACCGGCTGCCTGGCCGAACGGTACGGCAGCGAGCTCGCCGACGCGCTGCCCGAGGCCGACGCGGTGGTCGGCTTCGCGGGGGAGGGCGCCATCGCCGGTGCGGTCGGGATGGTTGCCGTGCCCGTCGACATGCCGGTGCTCCACCGGGGCGCGGGGCGGACGCCCCGCCAGGGAGCCGGCGTCGCCGACCTGCTCGACCTCCCGCGGCCCGCGCCGAGTGCACCCTGGGCCTACGTGAAGGTGGCCGAGGGCTGCGACCGCGCGTGCGCGTTCTGCGCCATCCCCACGTTCCGGGGCCCGCAACGCTCCCGCACCCCCGAGTCGATCGAGGCCGAGGTGCGCGACCTCGTCGCGCACGGGGTGGCCGAGATCGTGCTCGTCGCGCAGGACCTCGCCTGGTACGGGCGCGACGCCGGCGAGCCGGGCTCGCTCGCGCCGTTGCTGCGTCGGCTCGACACCCTCGCCGGCGACGGCCTGGCGCGCGTGCGTCTCCTCTACCTGTACCCGAGCGAGGTGCGCGACCCGCTGGTCTCGACCATGCTCGAGCTGCCCACCGTGGTGCCCTACTTCGACCTGTCGCTCCAGCACGCCGACCCCGCGCTGCTCCGCCGCATGAAGCGCTGGGGGAGCGGCGACCGGTTCCTCGCCGCCATCGACGGCATCCGCGCGCAGGAACCGACGGCCGCGTTCCGTTCGTCGTTCATCGTCGGTTTTCCCGGCGAGGAGGAGGCCGAGCACGACGAGTTGCTCGCGTTCCTCGAAGCCGCGCAGCTCGACTGGGCGGGGTTCTTCGCGTTCTCGCCCGAAGACGGCACCGCGGCCGCGTCGTTGCCCGACGCACCCGACGCGCGTCTCGTGGCCGAGTGGCTGCGCGAGTGCGAGTCGGTGCAGGAGCCGATCACGCGTGCGGCGCGCGACGCGCTGCTCGGTGCGGAGGTCGAGGTGCTCGTCGACGCGGTGACCGCCGACGGTGCCGTCGGCCGCACGCATCGCGAAGCGCCCGAGATCGACGGCGTCGTGCGCCTCGACGCCGGCGACGACGACGTGTGGGCCCGGCCGGGCGCGATCGTGCGCGCCCACGTCACCGAGGCCATCGGTCCCGACCTCGTCGCCAAGGGAATCGCGTGAGCGCGACCGAGGGCGTGAGCGCGACCGAACCGGTGAGCCCGCCTGCGGCGCGGGCGAAGCGCTTCGGCGACAGCGCGATCGCCACCCCCGCGAACTTCGTCACCGTCGGGCGGCTCGTCCTCGCGGTGCCCACGCTGCTCCTCATCGTCGATCAGGGGTCGTCGTGGCTCACGGTGGGCCTGTGGTTCGTGCTGTCGTGCACCGACAGCCTCGACGGCTACCTCGCCCGCCGCGACGGCACCACCCGTTCGGGCGCGTTCCTCGACCCGCTCGCCGACAAGTTCCTCGTGCTCGGCGGCTTCTGCGCGCTCGGCATCACCGGTGACTTCTCGTGGGCCGCGATCACCATCGTGATCGTGCGCGAGGTCGTGGTGTCGCTGTACCGCTCCTACATGGCGCGGCGTGGCTACTCGTTGCCGGCGCGCCGGCTCGGCAAGTGGAAGGCGTTCCTGCAGTACCTCGCGGTCGGCGCCGTGCTGTTCCCGCCCACGTACGAGTGGGCGACCGTCCACGACGTGATCCTGTGGCTCGCGGTCGGCATGTCGGTGGTGTCCGCGATCGACATCTTCGTGAGCGGGGAACGGGCCCGGCGGGTGCAGTCGGCCGCCTCCGCCTCCTAGCCCCCCGGGGGAGCACGCATGCGTTGTGACGTCCTCGCGATCGGCACCGAGTTGCTGCTCGGCCAGATCGTCGACACCAACTCGTCGTGGCTCGGCGAGACGCTCGCCGAGGCCGGGATCGACACCTGCGAGCACCGCAAGGTGGGTGACAACCTCGGTCGCATGGTGCAGTGCCTGCGCGAGCTGTTGGAGCGCGCCGACGCGGTGATCGTGTGCGGCGGCCTCGGCCCCACGCCCGACGACGTCACCCGCGAGGCGATCGCCGCGGTGATGGGCGTGGAGCTCGAACGGCGCGACGAGCTGGTCGACGAGATCGCGGCGATCTTCGGCGGGCGGGGCCGGCCGATGCCGGAGAACAACCTGCGCCAGGCCGAGGTGCCCATCGGCGGCGCCGCCATCCCCAATCCGATCGGCACCGCGCCCGGGTTGCGCTGCGAGGTGGAGATCGCCACTCCCGAGGGAGGCCGGGCCACCAAGGTCGTCTACGCGGTGCCCGGCGTGCCGTACGAGATGACGAAGATGGTCACCGAGCAGGTGCTGCCCGACCTCCTCGAACGGGCCGGCCAGAGAGCGGTGATCGTGTCACGGTCGTTGAAGACCTGGGGCGCGTCGGAGTCGGGCCTCGCCGAGATGATCGCCGATCGCGTCGACCAGCAGACCAACCCCACCATCGCGTTCCTGGCGCGCGGCATCGAGGGCATCTACGTACGCATGACCGCGAAGGCGGCGACCGAGGCCGAGGCCCGCGAGCTGCTCGACGCCGAGGATGCGGAGCTGCGCCGCGTGCTCGGCGACCTCGTGTTCGCGGTCGACGACGACACGATGGAGTCGACCGTCCTCGGCCTCTGCGAGGCGCGGGGCTGGACGCTCGGGGTGGGGGAGTCGCTCACCGGTGGGTTCATCGGCGCCCGCCTGGCCAACGTGCCCGGCGCGAGCCGCACCTACCGCGGGGCGGTGGCGTCGTACGCCACCGACGTGAAGCGCTCGCTGCTCGGCGTCACGTCGGCAACCGGTCGTCTCCGAGGAGGCCGCGAAGCAGATGGCCGTGGGTGCGTGCGCCGCGCTCGGCGCCGACGTGGGCATCGCGGTCACCGGGGTCGCCGGCCCCGACGAGCAGGACGGCCAGCCCGTCGGCACGGTGTGGTTCGGCCTGGCGATCCCGGGTCACGAGCCCGAGGCGGTGCACCTGCGGATGCCCGGCGACCGTGAGCGGATCCGCCAGTTCTCCACCATCGGTCTGCTCAACCTGTTGCGGATGCGCCTGCTCGCGTTGCCGTGACCGAAGACGCGGTGCCGAGTGGTCTGCGGCGCGCGTTCGTCGCCGTGGTGCCGCCCGCTGATGCGCTCGACGCCGTCGAGACCGCGTTGGTCGCGCTGCGCGGCGCGGCACCCGCTGCACTGCGGTGGACGCCACGCGACCAGTGGCACGTCACGCTGCAGTTCCTCGGTCGGGTCGACGACGCGGAGGTTGCGGTGACCGCGCTCGAGCACTCGGTGCGTGACGTCGCGCCGTTCGCGCTGCGCCTCGGTGGCGGGGGCGCGTTCCCGAAGCCGCGGGCGGCGACCGTGTTGTGGGCGGGGGTGCACGAGGGTGCGGACCCGTTGACCGCGCTGGCGGGAGTGGTCACGCGCGCGACCGCGCCGCTCGGCATCGCGCCCGAGGACCGCCCGTACCGACCGCACCTCACGCTGGCGCGCGCCGCGCGTCCGACCGATCTCAGCGGCCGCAGTGTCCGCGCTCGACGCCGACGACCCAGGACCGGCGTGGACCGTCGAGGAGGTGGTGCTGTTCGAGAGCGACACCCGTTCCGACGGGGCCGTGCACACCGAGATCGGTCGGGTCCTCTCGGCGGCGGGTCGCGCCCGATCGGTACGACGGGCGGCTTCGCGAAGGCCAGGAAATCATCCGGGGAAATATCGGTGATCGCAGCCGGATCCGGGCGATAAGTGTCACACCCCCATGTTTGGAGTGGGTTCGTGAGCGGGTTCGCGGAGCTGTTGGACGAGTTGCGGTGTTGGGAGACGGAGCGTCTCCAGCGCGAGCGCGTCCGGGTGATCCGGGAGAAGCGTCGGCTCGAGGTGCGGGAGTTGGCGTTGACGAAGGTGCTCGACGAGCGGCGGGCGGTGCCGAAGGATCAGCCGGCGCGTGATGGCGAGTCGGAAGCGACCGCGCGGCGGAAGCGGGAGACGGCGGAGAAGTTGGAGCATCTGCCGCATCTGGGTGACGCGGCGTTGAACGGGGAGTTGTCGTCGGAGCAGTTGCATCCGGCGGCGGATCTCGCGGATGAGGACATGACGAGGAGTGGTCGCGGCGAGCGCGGAGGGTCGCCGCGGCGCGGCACGGCTGCTCAGCCGCGGCGACGTCGCGCCCGACGGTCGGACCACGCAGCGCGCGGTAACGACGGAGCGCGATGAGCGACCAGATGAGCTCGACCACGCCGAAGGGCCACGCGCCCGAGAGGAACCCGTAGGCGCTCGAGAGCAGGCACCCGAGGGCGAACAGCAGCACGAAGCGCGGCCCGCGGCTCTCGCAGCGCGTACATGAGCATCATGAACGTGAGGGCGCAGACGCCGTAGATGGTGATCGCCATCGGCCCATTGAACCGAGGGGCCCTCGGGGAATGCTTGACCCCGAACGCCTGTTCGGCTAACTTCACCCTTGTGATTTCGGAGCACCCTCACCGCAGGCCGGGGATTCCGGCCGGTCAGGGTCCTGAGGGAGGCCTCCGGAGATAACTGTCACACCCCCGTCGTACGTTCCACGAGCGACGGATCTTCCCCGCAGACGCAGACCCACGACGACAGTCGGACAGACACCCACAGGAGGGTTCCACCGTGGAACGAGACCAGGCCCTGGAGATGGCCCTCGGCCAGATCGAGAAGAGCTACGGCAAGGGCGCCATCATGCGCCTCGGGGAGCACGGCCACGTCGGCGTGGCCGCCATCCCCACGGGCGCGCTCGCGCTCGACATCGCGCTCGGCATCGGGGGCCTGCCCCGCGGCCGGGTCGTCGAGATCTTCGGCCCCGAGTCGTCGGGCAAGTCCACCCTCGCCATGCACGTGGTGGCCGAGGCCCAGCGCAACGGCGGCGTGTGCGCCTACATCGACGCCGAGCACGCGATGGACCCGGTCTACGCGTCGGCCATCGGGGTGAACGTCGACGACCTCCTGATCTCCCAGCCCGACACGGGGGAGCAGGCGCTCGAGATCACCGACATGCTCATCCGCTCGGGTGCGCTCGACGTCGTGGTCATCGACTCGGTGGCCGCGCTGGTGCCCCGGGCCGAGATCGAGGGCGAGATGGGCGACACCCACGTCGGCCTCCAGGCCCGCCTCATGAGCCAGGCGCTGCGCAAGCTCACCGCCAACCTCAGCAAGTCGAACACGATCTGCGTGTTCATCAACCAGCTGCGCGAGAAGATCGGCGTGATGTTCGGCTCGCCGGAAACCACGCCGGGCGGCCGGGCGCTGAAGTTCTACTCGTCGGTCCGCCTCGACATCCGCCGCATCGAGTCCATCAAGGACGGTGGGGAGATGACGGGCAACCGCACCCGCGTCAAGGTGGTGAAGAACAAGGTCGCGCCGCCGTTCAAGCAGGCCGAGTTCGACATCATGTACGGCAAGGGCATCAGCCGTGAGGGCTCACTGCTCGACGTGGGCGTGGAGCTCGGCATCGTCAAGAAGTCGGGCGCCTGGTTCACCTACGAGGGCGAGCAGCTCGGTCAGGGTCGGGAGAACGCGAAGACGTTCCTCGCGGACAACGTCGACATGATGGTCGAGATCAGCGAACGGATCCGCAAGGAGGTGGGCCTCGACGAAGGGGAGGCCTCCGAGGAGGTCGATCTCACCGCCGAAGGCGCCGGCGCCCTGGAGGACGCCGAGATCGACGGCTGATCCCCCAAGCGGGCCTACGAGCCGGCCCGTCCAGGGCCGGTCCGGGCAGGTCCGACGAGGGACGCGAGCGAGTCCGGTACGTGGAGCAGGCGTTCCACGAGCAGGATCCACTCCCGGCTCCACAACAGTTCCACCGGCAGCTCGCCGCCTTCTTGCACGCAGCGCGTCAGGTCGGCGGCGAGTTGCGCGTGGGGGAGCGCGTCGACCTGGTCGATCGCGTCGTGGTCGTCGACGCCGGTGGCCGCGGCCTGGCGCGGCTCCGGCAGACGCTCGATGCGTACGGCCGCGGTCGAGAGCTCGGCCTGGAGGCCACGGCCACGGTGCACCACGTCGTCGCGCACCGGTGCACACGCCGCGCCGCCGTGGGGGCCGGTCCTGCCGTCGCGGGCGATGCCCTCCGAGGCCCAGAGCACGCCGGTGCCGAGCAGGAGGAGCTCCGACCACGGCGACTGGTCGGCCTGCTCGACGCCGCGTTCGGTGGCCAGGGCCTCGAGTGCCACCAGCGCCCGGTCGCGGGCCGCCTCGGCGGTCGCGAGCTGCTCGTCGGCCCGGCGATCGGCGTCGGACCTCGCCGTCGGCCACGCGTCGGCGTCGAGGGTCGGCGTCGAGCGCGGCGGCGAGGGCGTCGGCCCCCGCGCGGAGGAGGTCGGCGAAGGTCGCCCGCACCACCCCCATGGCGCCCCGGGGCCACAGCACGAAGCCCACCACGATGCTCACGCCCACGCCGAGGGCGATGTCCTGCAGCCGAACCAGCCCGGTGCGCCAGCCCTCGGGCACGCTCAGGTTGAACAGGTCGACGACCAGCACGGTGAAGCACGCCTGGCCCACCATGAAGTTGACGGTGCCGGGGGTGTACGCGGAGAGGAACGCGAGCGGCGGCAGCGCGATCCACAACCAGGTGGTGTCGCTGCCGACCACGGCCATCAGCAGGCTGGCGAGCAGGAAACCGATGATGGTCCCTTCGACCGCCTGCCGCGCGCTGCGTTGCGTGCCCAGCGCGTTGGAGCGCAGCACCGACAGCGTGCCCAGCACCACCCAGAAGCCGTGCTCCACGTCGGTGGCCTTGGCCAGCGCCATCGCCGCGCCCAGGCCCACCGCGGCCCGCACCGCGTTGCGGAACGCGACCGAGCGCAGGTGCAGTTGCGCCCGCAGCTCGCGTTCGGTGCGGTCGGCCCTCGCGGCCAGGCCGGGATCGAGGGTGAGCGCCTGCGCGCCGGGGGTGGTGAGCACGGGTGCGGGCAGCCCGCGATGCGGTCGACGCATTGGTGGCCAGGGCCAGGGTCATGAGCGAGAGGCGGCGCAGCGGGAAGCTGCCGTCGATCACGGTGACCGCGCCGGCGGCGTCACCGGCGGATGCCGCGGCCCGGGCCCGGACTTCGAGCGACTCGAGGTGGGCGCCGCGGGCGTGGTGCAGCGCGTCGAGTGCGAGCGGGCTGCCGGCGGCGTCGCCCTCGTGGGGAGTGAACGTCACCAGGCGATCGGCGATCGCGTGGAGGGTGGTGACGCTGGCGGTGACGAGCGCGCGTTCGTCGGTGTCGGGGTGGGGGAGTCGCTCGTGGGTCGTGTGCACGAGCCGGGCCAACCGCTCGGCTTCGATCACCGTGAGCTTCAGCGCCCGGTCGGCGGTCGCGGTGCCGAGCGGGCGGTAGCGGACGCCGGTGAGCGCGCGCAGCGCGGCCGACCGCGTCGTCGAGCGCGCCGAGTGCGGGGTTGCGATCCTCGCCCTCGGCGGTGAGCGCCGCGGCGGCGTGCGCGAGCACGGCCGCGCCGGCCCGGCGCACGCGGTGGCGTTCGGTGCTCGGCCACAGCACCACGGCCGCGAACGCGGCCAGGGCCGAGCCGACGACCCAGCCCGCGATGCGGTCGTCGACCTGCGAGTTGGGCGCGGTCACGCAGGCCGCGAGCACGAACGCAAGGATGGTGGCATTGCGTCCGGCCTCCCACGACGCGCCGAGCGACGCGGCCATGACCACCACGAACGCCACCACGGCGGTGAGCACCGCGGCGGTCACCGTGGTGCGCGACACGACGGTCCCCAGCGCGACGAGTGGTGCGCTCACCAACGTCCACGCGGTGTAGGCCCGGGTCTTGCGCGCCGCGCCGCCGCCGAAATCGGCGAAGGCGAGGGCGGCGAACGCGGCGAAGGAGGCGAAGATTCCCGCCTCGGTGCTGCCCATGGGGGACGCGCCGATGAAGTACGCCAGGGGCATCACGATTGCGGTGCGCGCGGCCTTGCGCAGGTTCAGCCGGTCGGGGTCGTGCAGGAGCCGGCCCCGCAGCCGGTGGCGAAGGCCTTGCCCGGGGAGGAGGTCTCGCCCGGGGAGAGGGTCGTGGAAGGCGGACAGGCGGCGGATCGTACACTGGTGCGCCGTGACCACCTCGTCCGCCGAGCCCCGTCGGTACTACGTGCGCACCTACGGGTGTCAGATGAACGAGCACGACTCCGAACGCATCGCGGGCATGCTCGGTGAGCAGGGGATGGAGCCCACCGACGACCTCGAATCGGCCGACGTGGTCGTGCTCAACACGTGCTGCATCCGAGAGAACGCCGACAACAAGTTCTACGGACACCTCGGGCGGCTCAAGGCGTTGAAGGCCGCGCGCCCCGACCTGCAGATCGCGGTGGGGGGGTGTCTGGCCCAGAAGGACCGCGAACGCATCGTCGAGAAGGCCGGCCACGTCGACGTGGTGTTCGGCACCCACAACCTCGCCCGCGCCCCCGAGCTGCTCGCGCAGGCGCGCGACACCGGGCAGGCGGTGGTCGAGATCCTCGACGAGCACCACGACGACATCGCCGGTGAGCTCGGTGCGTTGCCCGCGCGGCGTGAGCACGACCACACCGCCTGGGTCACCATCCAGGTGGGCTGCGACAACTCGTGCACGTTCTGCATCGTGCCGATCGTGCGCGGCCCCGAGGTGAGCCGGCGCATGGGCGACATCGTGCGTGAGGTCGAGGAGCTCGCAGCCGACGGCGTGCGCGAGATCACGCTGCTCGGCCAGAACGTCAACAGCTACGGGCGCGACCTCGGCGCCGGGCAGTACCGCCCGCAGTTCGCCGACCTGCTGCGCGCGCTCGACGCGGCTCGACGGCATCGAACGGATCCGCTTCACGTCGCCGCACCCCAAGGACCTGCGACCGGAGACCATCGCCGCGATGGCCGAGTGCGCGTCGGTGTGCGAGCACCTGCACCTGCCGTTGCAGTCGGGCTCCGACCGCACCCTGGCGCGCATGCACCGCGGCTACACCGCCGAGCGCTACCTCGAGCGGCTGGCCGCGGCGCGCGCCGCCATTCCCGACCTCGCGGTCACCACCGACCTCATCGTCGGGTTCCCCGGCGAGACCGACGACGACTTCGAGCGCACGCTCGCGGTGGTCGACGAAGCCGCCTACGACGCCGCGTACACCTTCGTGTTCTCGCCCCGGCCCGGCACCCCCGCGGCGGAGATGGGCGACGACTTCGTGGCCCCCGAGGTCGCGCAGGAGCGCATGGCCCGCCTGCTCGCAGTGGTGGAACCGCACGCGCTGGTGAAGCACGAGGCGCGCGTCGGGCGCACCGAGACCGTGCTGCTCGAAGGACCCTCGAAGAAGGACGCGACGGTCTGGTCGGGCCGCACCCGCCAGGGCAAGCTCGTGCACTTCGTGCCGGGCGCCGGCCCCGAGCTCGGGGCGGTGGCGATCGGCGGGGAGGCCGACGTGCTCGTCACCTCGGCCGCGCCGCACTTCCTGCGCGGCGACCTGCTCGCGGTGCGACCGCCGCGCATCTCGTCCCGGACGCCCGCGCGGTTGCGCATCCCCGTCGTGGCCGCGCCCGCTTGACCACCCATCTCGCGCTCGTCGGTCCCACCGCCTCGGGCAAGTCGTCGCTCGCGCTGCACTACGCGTCGACGTGCGATGACGTCGAGATCGTCTCGATGGACTCGATGCAGGTGTACCGCGGCATGGATGTCGGCACCGCCAAGGCGACGCCGGACGAGCGGTCCGCGGTGCCGCACCACCTGATCGACGTCGCCGATCCCGACGAGGAGTGGTCGGTGGCGCGTTTCCAGGCCGAAGCGCGCGCCGCGGTCGCCGCCATCGAGGCTCGGGGGCGCCGGGCGCTGCTCGTGGGCGGCACCGGCCTCTACGCGCAGGCGGTGTTCGACCCGATGACCTTCCCGCCCGAGGACCGCGCGCTGCGCGCCGAGCTCGAGGCCGAGGCCGCGGCGCCGGGCGGCGCCGAGCTCCTCTACGCGGAGCTGCAGCGGCTCGACCCCGAGGCCGCGGCACGCATCGAGCCCGCCAACACCCGCCGCGTGGTGCGGGCGCCTGGAGGTGATCCGCCTCACCGGGCAGCCGTTCTCGTCGTTCGGGCCCGGGATCCAGGAGTACGGCGCGACGGTGTTCCCGGTCCGCATGGTGGGCGTGTGGCTGCCCCGGGAGGTGCTCGACGTGCGCATCCGAGCGCGGGTCGAGGCAATGGTGCGCGACGGATTGATCGACGAGGTGACGGCGTTGCGGGACCGCGAGGGCGGGCTTGTCGCGCACGGCCGCCCAGGCGATCGGGTACCAGGAGGTGCTGGCCCACCTGGCGGGGGAATGCACCCTCGACGAGGCGCTCACGACGATCGCGACCCGCACCCGTCAGTTCGCCCGGCGGCAACGCATGTGGTTCCGGCGGGACCCCCGCATCTCCTGGCTGGCTGCCGCCGACAATCCGTCACTGCTGGGGCCCGCACTCCTGGCAAGCTGGGGTCGATGACTGCTGTTCGCCTCTCCAAGCTGCACGCCACGGGGAACGACTTCCTCGTGTGGTCGTGGCTCGATGACGAGGGCGGTGTCCGTGGGATCCTCGGGCCGCAGGCGGCCTTCCTGTGCGACCGTCACCTCGGCATCGGCGCCGACGGCCTCATCGTGGCGCAGCCGGGCACGAACGGTGCTGACGTCGAGATGATCCTCTTCAACGCGGATGGCGGCATGGCCGAGATGAGCGGCAACGGCATCCGGGCGCTGGCGTGGGTGGCGGTGCGCGACGGCTACGGCCGCCGGCTCGACGGAGGACGGGGCCGACTGGTGGTCGACACCGCCGGTGGCCGACGGGAGATCGACCTGGAGCTGGATCCCGAGACCGGCGAGGTGACGTACGCGACCGTCGACATGGGCCCGGTCACCTTCGTGCCCGAGGAGATCCCGGTCGCGCTGCCGAGCGCCGAGGGGATCACCGCCGAGTTCCACGGTACGGAGTACGAGGGCGACGCCGCCGGGATGGGCAACCCCCACCTCGTGCTCTTCGTCGACGACCCCGCCACGGCACGCGTCACCCAGCACGGCCCGCGCCTCGAACACGACGAGCGGTTCCCCCAGCGCACCAACGTGCACTTCGTGCGCCCCACCCCGGGCGCGCGCGACGAGCTCGACATGCGCGTGTGGGAACGCGGCGTGGGCGAGACCCTGAGCTGCGGCACCGGCGCCAGCGCGGCGGTCGCGGTCGCCCACCGGCGCGGGCTGGTGGGGGAGCACGTCACCGTGCACGTCCCCGGCGGCGACCTCACCGTCGACCTCGACGATTCGGCCGGCGGCACCATCCGCCTCGGTGGTCCCGTGGTCCACGTGTTCGACACCACCGTCGAGCTCCCGTGAGCTGGCTCGGGATCCGGGCGTGAGCCGGCGTCGCCTCACCGCCACCGAGGTCGACCTCGGGGTCGTCCGCCAACGCGCGTTGCTCGTGGGCACCGGCTTCGGCCTGCGCGACGCGGAGGCCGCGCAGGCGTCGCTCGAAGAGCTCGCCGCGCTCACCGACACCGCGGGCGCCGATCCGGTGGAGCTGGTGCTGCAGCGCCGCGCCACCCCCGACCCCGCGACCTACATCGGCTCGGGCAAGGCGAAGGAGCTGAAGGAGCTCGGCGACGCGCTCGACATCGACCTCGTGGTGTTCGACGACGAGCTCACGCCCGCGCAGCAACGCAACCTGGAGAAGCTGTTCGAGGTCGACGTGGTCGACCGCACCGCGCTGATCCTCGACATCTTCGCCCAGCACGCGCGCAGCCAGGAGGGCATGGTGCAGGTGGAGCTCGCGCAGCTCCGCTACCGCCTCCCGCGGCTGCGCGGTCGCGGCCACGAACTCAGCCAGCAGGGCGCGGGCATCGGCACCCGGGGCCCGGGTGAGACGCAGCTCGAGGTCGACCGGCGGCGCATCACCACTCGCATGTCGCGCCTCGAGAAGGAGCTCGACCGCCTGGCCAAGAACCGCGCTACGCAACGCAAGTCGCGGGTCCGACGCGCGCTCACCTCGGTCGCGCTGGTCGGCTACACCAACGCAGGGAAGTCCACGCTGCTCAACCGCCTCACCGAGGCCGACGTCCTGGTGGAGGACAAGCTCTTCTCCACCCTCGACCCCGCTACCCGCCGTCTGCGCCTCTCCGGCGGCGAGACCGTGTTGCTGTCGGACACGGTCGGCTTCGTGAGCCGCCTGCCCCACCAGCTCGTCGAGTCGTTCCGCTCCACCCTCGAAGTGGCGGCCGACGCCGATCTCCTCGTGCACGTGGTCGACGGCTCCTCGCCCGAAGCCGAGGCGCAGATCCACGCGGTGCACGGCGTGCTGCGCGAGATCCATGCCGACGCGGTGCCCGAGATGGTGGTGGTCAACAAGGCCGACCTCGCGTCGCCCGACGACGTCGGCGCGCTCACCGGCGCCCATCCCGACGCGGTGGTGGTGTCGGCGGTGACCGGCACCGGGATCGAGAAGCTGCTCGACCGCATCGGCGACAAGCTGCGTGAGCTCGAGCCGGTGTTGGAGCTCGCGGTGCCGTACGACCGGGGCGACGTGCTCGCCGCGCTGCACCGCGACGGCGAGGTCCTGGTGGAGGTGCACGCGGAGGACGCCACCCGGGTGCGGGCCCGCCTGCCCCGGTGGGAGCTGGCCCGGTTCGAGGAGTTCGTGGTGCCCGCCCGGACGCCGGACCGCACACCGGGCCCGGCGTAATCTCGCCCGATGGCCGACCGCCCAGGCATCGTCCTCCCGCCGTACCCCCACGACCGGCTCGACGCGCTGCGCCCGGTCGCGGCCGCGGCACCGGGCGGGCTGATCGACGTGTCGGTCGGCACCCCGGTGGATCCCATGCCCGAGATCGTGGTGCGGGCGTTGGCCGACGCCGCCGCCGGAGCCACCGGCTACCCGGCCACCATCGGCCGCGCCGAGTACCGCGAGGCCGCGGCCTTCTGGATCGAGCGCCGTTTCGGCGCGGTGGTGTCCGCCGCGCAGGTGTGCGCGGTGGTGGGCACCAAGGAGTTGGTGGCGTCGCTGCCGCGCGCGCTGTCGTTGCGCACCCCCGGGCGCGACACCGTGCTGTATCCGGCTGCCGCGTACCCCACCTATGCGATGGGCGCGTTCCTCGCCGGACTGCGTGCGGTGCCGGTGCCGGTCGACGAGCAGTGGCACCTCGACCTCTCGCAGGTGTCCGACGACGACGCGTCGCGCGCGCTGCTGCTGTGGTGCAACGACCCTTCGAATCCCACCGGCGCGGTGGCGACCCCCGAGGCGCTCACCGCGCAGGTCGAGTGGGCACGGGCGCGGGGGATCGTCGTGGCGAGCGACGAGTGCTACGCCGAGTTCACCTACGACGCGCATGGCAACGCCGCGCAGCCGGTCACCGCGCTCACCGCCGGCGCCGACGGTGTGCTCGCGGTGCACTCGTTGTCGAAGCGTTCCAACATGGCCGGTCTGCGCGCCGGCTTCGTCGCCGGCGACGGTGACCTCGTCGCCTACCTCGGTGAGCTCCGCAAGCACGGCGGGCTCATGACCCCCGATCCGGTGCAGGTCGCGGCCGCGGCCGCGCTCGGCGACGACGAGCACGTCGTGGAGCAGCAATTGCGCTACGCGCGCCGGCGCAAGGTCGCGTTGCCCGCGTTCGAGGCGTGCGGTCTCGTGCACGACGGCGGCGACTCGGCCTTCTACCTGTGGCTGCGCGACCGTACGCCGGAGGAGGAGGGAGGGCGCGATTCGTGGGCCATCGCCGCCGATCTCGCGGCCACCGGCCTCATCGTCGCCCCCGGCGACTTCTACGGCGTCGCCGGCGCCGCGCACGTGCGCGTGGCGCTCACCGTCACCGACGCCGACCTCGATCTCGTGGTCTCCCGGCTCTCGTAATCGCCCGACTCTCGTAACCTCTCCGTCTCACCTCCCACCTCTCATCAGGAGTACGCACGCAGTGGACCAGCTCGAGCAGACCGCCTCTCTCGCGAAGACCGTCACCGCCCTCTGGGACGGGCGCGACGACCTGTCCGCCGTGCTGCCGGAGGCGCAGGCGTGGGACGCGGTGCGCGCGGCCATCGACCTGCTCGACACCGGCCAGGCGCGCGTCGCCGAGCTGGTCGACGGCGAGGTCGTCGTGCACCAGTGGCTGAAGTACGCGGTGCTCCTGATGTTCCGGCTGGCCAAGATGGAAACCATCGAGCTCGGCCCGTTCGAGTACGCCGACAAGGTGCCGCTCAAGCACGACTTCCAGGCCGCGGGCGTGCGGGTCGTGCCCGGAGCGTCGGCCCGGTGGGGCTCCTACCTCGCGCCCGGCGCGGTGATGATGCCGAGCTACGTGAACATCGGCGCCCGCGTCGGTGCCGACACCATGGTCGACACCTGGGCCACCGTCGGGTCGTGCGCGCAGATCGGCGACCGCGTCCACCTCTCCGGCGGGGTGGGGATCGGCGGCGTCCTGGAGCCGCCGCAGGCCGCGCCGGTGTTCGTCGGCGACGACTCCATGATCGGCTCGCGCTGCATCGTGGCCGAGGGCGCGCGCGTCGGCAACGGCGTGGTGCTCGGTGCCGGCTGCATCCTCACCGGCTCGATCCCGGTGATCGACGCCGAGACCGGCGACGAGCTCGGTCGCGGCGTGGTGCCCGACTGGTCGGTGGCCATCTCGGCCACGCGTCGGCGCGAGTACCCGGGCGGCGAGTTCGGCCTGCCCTGCGTGCTGGTGGTGAAGCACCTCACCGAGGGCGAACGTCACGACAAGGCCGCGCTCAACGACGTGCTGCGCACCCACGGCGCGGCCACGTGAGCGACGAACGCGTGGTCGGCACGTCCGCCGACGACCTCCTCGCGCTCACAGCCGCCCTGGTCGACGTGCCGTCGGAGAGCCACCACGAGGCTCATCTCGCCGACCTGGTCGAGGCACGCCTCGTGGCGCGCGCCGCCGGCCTCGACGTCACCCGCGTCGCCAACAACGTGATCGTCCGCACCCAACTCGGTCGCGAGCGGCGCGTCGTGCTCGGCGGTCATCTCGACACCGTGCCCGCCAACGGCAACGACGTCGCGCGCGTCGACGGCGACGTGGTGCACGGCCTGGGCAGCTGCGACATGAAGGGCAGCATCGCGGTGCTGTTGCGGCTCGCCGAGGAGCTCGCCGTCGCGGTCGCGGATGGAGGCGCGAACGGGGGCGCGGACGCGCCGCGTCACGACGTCACCATCGTCGCTCTACGAGGGCGAGGAGGTGGCCGACGAGTTCAACGGTCTGCGCCATCTCTTCGAGGTGGCGCCCGAGCTGCTGGCCGGCGACTTCGCCGTGCTGCTCGAACCGACCGACGGTTGGGTGGAGGCGGGCTGCCAGGGCTTCCTCATCGTGCGGGCCGAGTTCGACGGCGAGCGGGCCCACACCGCGCGCCCGTGGATGGGGGTGAACGCCATCCACCGCGCCGCCGGCGCGCTGGCCCGGGTGGCGGCCCACGAGTCCGACACCGTGCTGGTCGACGGCCTCGAGTTCCGCGAGTCGCTCCAGGCGGTGCGCATCGAGGGCGGGGTGATGGGCAAGCACAACGTGGTGCCCGACGCCTGCGCCCTCGTGCTGAACCGGCGCTTCGCCCCCGCCTACAGCGCCGAGGAGGCGTTCGAGCAGGTGGAGGCGCTGCTGACCGGTCCCGATGGAGGGGGCGCCGACCGGGTGGAGGTGCTCCAGGCCCAGCCCGCGGCGCCCCCGAACCTCGCCAACCCGCTGGTCGCCGACTTCGTGGAGGGACTCGAGCTGCCGGTGCGGCCCAAGCTGGGCTGGACCGACGTGGCCCGCTTCGCGTCACGCGGGGTCCCGGCGGTGAACTTCGGCGCCGGTGACCCGACGATCTCGCACAGCGCGGGCGAGCTCGTCACCCGCGAGAGCGTGGAGCGCTGCCACGCGGTGCTCGCCCGCTTCGTCGGGCTCTGACCCGCGCCTGCGTGCGAGCCGTCGCGTTCAGTCGACGCGGAGGAAGTCCACCACCGCGCGCTGGGTGTCCGGATGCGCCAGCACCTTGAAGTGGTCGGTCGGCACCCGCACCAGTTCGGCGTCGAGCAGCGCCGCCAGGGGAGTGGGATCACCCGCTTCGCGGTCCTCGGTGCCCACCACCATCAGCACCGGCACCGGCACCGGAGGGACGGGTTCCACCAGCTGGACGTCACGCGCGCGGAGGATCGCGGCGAACGGCGCCCGGTCGATCCGCCGCCGACCGGGAATCCGTCGAGCCCCGGGTCCGCGTCGCGGCGTCGGCGTCGGGCTCGGCCTCGAACGCGGCGATCATCCGGTGGCGCCGGGCCCGCCAGCTGCCGTCGGGGTCGTCGTCCACACCGTTCTTCCCCAGTCCGATGAGCACGGTCCGTTCGACCCGGGGATCGTCGGCGGCCAGGCGCATCGCCGCCTGGCCGCCCATCGAGTAGCCGACGAGCGAGTACGACCCGAGCCCGAGGTGATCGGCGAGGGCGCGCACGTCGTCGCGCATCTGGGTGCGGCCGTAGCGCGCGGGGTCGGTGGGCTTGTCGGAGCCGCCGTGCCCGCGTGCGTCGGGCAGGACGACGCGGTGACCGGCGCCGAGGAGGGCGTCGAGCAGGCCGGAGCGCACGAAGTTGATGCGGCCGTCGACCGTGAACCCGTGCAGGGCGAGGACGACGCGTCCCGCCGGCGCCTGCTCACCGTGTTCGGTGTAGTGCAGGGTCAGACCGTCGGACCCGAGGTAGGTCGCCATGGCGGCCGACGGTATCCGACGATCCGGTGGTGACACCTCTCCGGCGCGCCGCTGCGCGCGAGGGAGCGGTCGGGCTAGAGCCGACGGAGCAGTGAGACGACCTTGCCGTAGATGGTGATCTCGGCGGGGTCGAAGACCATCTCCTCCATGGTGGAGTTCTCCGGCCGCAGCACGATCTTGTTGCGCCGCCGCAGGAAGGTCTTGACCGTGGCCTCCTCGCCGGGGATGCCGGCGATCACGGTGTCGCCGGCATCAGCGCTCGGCTGCTGGCGCACCACGACGTAGTCGCCGTCGAAGATGCCGGCCTCGATCATGGAGTCGCCGCGCACCCGCAGCATGAAGAGGGTGCCGTCGCCGGTGAAGTCCTCCGGCATCGGGACCGTTTCCTCGATGTTCTCCGCCGCGAGCACGCCGGTACCCGCTGCGACGTCGCCCACGAGCGGCACGTGGCGGAACGGGCGCCGTTCCACGGCGTGACCCGACTCGCCGTCGAGGTGGATCTCGAGCGCACGGGGCTTGGTGGGGTCGCGGGTGAGATAGCCCTTGTCCTGCAGGGCGGCGAGGTGCGCGTGCACCGTGGAGCTGGAGGAGAGGCCCACGGCCTCGCCGATCTCGCGCACGCTCGGCGGGTAGCCGCGGTGGCGCACCTCGGCGTCGATGAACTCGAGGACCTGACGCTGGCGGGGGGTGAGGTCGGTGCTCATGCGCGGACGGTACCACGATCGTGTGTTCGGGGCAAACACCCGTTCGGAAATTTCCGCCGAACCCCTTGACCCGAACGGGCGTTCGTGTCACCCTACGAACAGTTGTTCGGTGCTCCCGTTTGCCGCTGTGGCGGACGGTGACGGGAAGGACGGTGCGGGGAAGGGCCCCGGGATAACTGTCACACCCCCGTGGTCGAGTGTCACCAGCGGGCGACACCACACGGGACAACGGAACACCAGGACACACAGGACACAGGAAGTCACATCACATGGCCGCCATCACCGTCACCACCGGCATCTCCGCCACCACCGGGAACCGAGCTCCCAGGAGTGCGCCCCGGCGTCTGCCCACGACCACGCCGGGTCGCCGTCCGTCCGTTGCCACCGGACGCTCCCTGGGCACGGTTTCCGCGACCGGGCGTCCCCTCGGCGCCCGGTCGGGGCGGCGGTCGGTCAGCCGCCCGGTGAGCCGGGCCGTCTACTGGCGCCGCCGCCTCTTCGTGGCGGCGCTGGTGGTCGGCCTGGTCCTGGTGATGGCGCAGGCGGGCGCCGCGCTCGGGGGTTCCTCCCTCGCAACCCCCGAGCGCAGCCCCTCCTCGTCTGCGTCGGCCGTGCGCCACACGGTGGTGCGCGCCGGCGACTCGTTGTGGAGCGTGGCCGGTCGCCTGGCGCCGGGCTCCGACCTGCGACCCGTCGTCGACGCGCTGAGCGAGGCCCGCCACGGCGCGCCGCTGCTGCCCGGGGAGACCGTCGAGTGGGGCGGCTGAGCCGCTCGCGGCGAGGCCCATGGAGCCGGCTGAGCCGCTCGCGGCGAGGCCCATGGAGCCGGCTGAGCGAGTCGGGAAGAGAGTCCGCCCACGGTGGCCTGGCAACTCGGCCGGGCCACCGTGGCTGCGCAGGAAGCGCCGGGTTCGGGCGGATACGGTGGCGCGATGCGCTGCCCGTTCTGCTCGGCCGACCACGACAAGGTGGTCGACTCCCGTCCCGCCGACGAGGGCGCGGCAGTGCGGCGACGCCGGGAGTGCCTGGCGTGCAGCCGGCGCTTCACCACCTACGAGCGGGTCGACGAAGTGCTCTTCACGGTCGTGAAGCGCTCGGGGGCGCGGGAGCCGTTCGACCCGGAGAAGGTGCGTTCGGGGATCGAGCACGCGGTCGCCGGGAGTGCGATCGAGCCTGCCGCGGTCGACGCGCTGGCGGCCGAGGTGGAGGAGCGGTTGCGGTCCTCCGGCCCCGAGGTCACCTCGGAGCAGGTCGGCCGGGCCGTGCTCGAGGGGCTGCGACGCCTCGACCCGGTGTCGTACCTGCGGTTCGCGTCGGTCTACAAGGGCTTCGAGGACATCACCGACTTCGAACGCGAGGTCACCGAGCTCCAGAAGCAGACCGCCCCGAAGGGGAGGAGCACGGCGGCTCCCAAGGAACGCAAGTAGGCGTTTTCCGGAGTTGTTCGCAAGGTGTCGAAGAAACCCTTGCAATGACACTCCTGTAGTTCTATCTTTGTTCTTCCCCACCACTGGTGGGGGAGGGGGAGGCACCCACCACAACATGTTGTGGTTTGCTGCGCGCCGGCAACGGGGTGCAACGACCCGGGAGACCGGTGGAACGGGTGTCGAAGTCGGGGACGAGCAACATCTGTGAGCAAGAGGGAAGAGGGAGTCGCCACATGGCCATCGCGCCGGAGCAGGTCGGAATCGGGATCCGTCGGTACTTCACCCGTCCGGGGGTGCATCCCTACGACATGGTCGAGTGGGAACAGCGCGAGGCCCGGATCCCCAACTGGAAGGACGGCACCGACGCCTTCTTCCAGCCCGACGTCGAGTTCCCGGTGTCGTGGTCGCAGAACTCCACCAACATCGTCGCCCAGAAGTACTTCCGCGGCACCCTCGGCACCGACGAGCGCGAGTCGTCGCTGCGCCAGGTGATCGACCGCGTCGTCGACACGATCACGAGCTGGGGCGTGCAGGACGGCTACTTCGCCGACGAGCACGAGGGCGCGTCGTTCCGCAACGAGCTCAAGTACCTGCTCCTCACCCAGCGCGCCGCCTTCAACTCGCCGGTGTGGTTCAACATCGGCGTGAAGGGCGTGCCGCAGCAGGGCTCGGCCTGCTTCATCCTCGCGGTCGAGGACACGATGGACGGCATCCTCAACTGGTACCGCGAAGAGGGCACGATCTTCAAGGGCGGCTCCGGCTCGGGCATCAACCTCTCCAACATCCGCTCGTCGTACGAGCACCTCAAGGGCGGCGGCACCGCGAGCGGCCCGGTGAGCTTCATGCGCGGCGCCGACGCGTCGGCCGGCACGATCAAGAGCGGCGGCAAGACGCGCCGCGCCGCCAAGATGGTCATCCTCAACACCGACCACCCCGACATCGAAGAGTTCATCTGGTGCAAGGCCCACGAGGAGCAGAAGGCGCGTGCGCTGCGCGACGCCGGCTTCGACATGGACCTCGACGGCAAGGACTCCCACTCGATCCAGTACCAGAACGCCAACAACTCGGTGCGGGTCACCGACGACTTCATGCAGGCCGTCGTCGACGACGCCGACTGGCACCTGCGGGCCGTCACCACCGGCGAGATCATCCGCACCGTCCGGGCGCGTGACCTCTTCCGTCAGATCTCGCAGGCCGCGTGGGAGTGCGCCGATCCCGGCATGCAGTTCGACACCACGATCAACCGCTGGCACACCGCGCCCAACAGCGGCCGCATCAACGCCAGCAACCCGTGCTCGGAGTACATGCACATCGACAACTCGGCGTGCAACCTCGCGAGCATCAACCTGCTCAAGTACCTCGACGACGACGGCACCTTCGACGTCGAGGCCTACAAGCACACCGTCGAGGTGATGTTCACCGCGCAGGAGATCATCGTCGGCAACGCCGACTACCCGACCGAGAAGATCGCCGAGAACAGCCGCAAGTTCCGCCAGCTCGGACTCGGCTACGCCAACCTCGGCGCCCTGCTGATGGCCCAGGGCATGCCGTACGACTCGGAGGAGGGTCGGGCGTGGGCCGCGGCGCTCACCGCGCTCATGACGGGGCACGCCTACGCCACCAGCGCCCGCACCGCGGGTCGCATGGGCCCCTTCGCCGGCTACGCCGACAACGCCGACGCGATGAACAACGTGCTGCGCATGCATCGTGCCGAGACCGCGAAGATCGACGAGGACCTCGTGCCGCCGGAGCTGCTCGGCGCCGCCCAGCAGGCGTGGGACGAGGCCGTCGAGCTCGGCGAGACCTTCGGTGTACGCAACGCGCAGGCCACGGTGCTCGCGCCCACCGGCACCATCGGCCTCATGATGGACTGCGACACCACCGGCATCGAGCCCGACCTCGCGCTCACCAAGGCGAAGAAGCTCGTCGGCGGCGGCACCATGCTGATCGTCAACCAGACGATCCCGCGTGCGCTCGTCCAGCTCGGCTACTCCGACGAGGAGACCGAGGCGATCATCGACCACATCAACGAGCACAAGACGATCTTCGGTGCGCCCTCACTTCAAGGACGAGCACCTCCCGGTGTTCGCGTGCT
Source organism: uncultured Actinomycetes bacterium (assembly GCA_963782705.1). Lineage (GTDB taxonomy): Bacteria > Actinomycetota > Acidimicrobiia > IMCC26256 > DASPTH01 > CAVRGQ01. Next base: position 38,348 of record CAWAKX010000032.1, read on the forward strand.
CGATGGGCGACAACACGATCGACTACATGGGTCACGTGAAGATGATGGGGGCGGTGCAGCCCTTCATCTCGGGCGCGATCTCCAAGACCGTCAACATGCCCGAGGACGTCTCGGTCGAAGACGTGGAGGACCTCCACATCGAGGCGTGGCGACTCGGGCTGAAGGCCGTCGCCCTCTACCGCGACAACTGCAAGGTCGCGCAGCCCCTCGCCACCCAGAAGAAGGGCGGCGAGACCGGTTCTCCCGAGCAGCTCGCCAACGAGGCGGCGGGTGCGGTGGCGCAGGGCGGGGTGCAGCAGGTCATCGAGCGCATCGTCGAGCACGTGATCGTGCAGGAGCCGGTGCGCCAGAAGCTGCCCCGGATGCGCAACTCGAAGACGTTCTCGTTCCGGGTGGCCGACTGCCACGGGTACGCGACCGTCGGTGAGTTCGAGGACGGGCGTCCCGGCGAGGTGTTCCTCAAGGTCGCCAAGCAGGGTTCCACGCTGGCCGGGATCATGGACGCGTTCGCGATCTCGCTCAGCCTGGGCCTGCAGTACGGCGTGCCGATCGAGGCCTTCGCCGAGAAGTTCACCAACATGCGCTTCGAGCCCGCGGGCATGACCGACGACCCCGACCTGCGCATCGCGACCAGCCTCGTCGACTACATCTTCCGCCGTCTGGTGGTCGAGTACGTGCCGTTCGAGACCCGGCGCGACCTCGGCATCCTCACGGTGGCGGAGCGCACCCAGCCCACGCTGCCGGGGGTGGAGGAGGCGGCCACGGCCAACGAGCCGGGCTTCGCCGAGCTCCCGCTCGAGGACCAGGCCCCCTCCGCGGCGATCGCGCCGCCCACCATCGGCAAGCCGCCCGCCGTGGGCCGTCCGGTCCAGCGGGAGCAGGAGACGGTGCTCTGCCACGTGTGCGGCGACATCATGCAGCGGGCCGGCAGCTGCCACGCCTGCCCGAGCTGCGGCGCCACCAGCGGCTGCAGCTGAGCGGAGCCGTTCCAGTGGACGTCGACGGTGCCCGGGCTGCGGTCCGGGCACCGTCGCGTCAGGTCGCGGCAGGGGTGGTCGCAGCGCTGGTGACCGTCACCTCCATCGTCGGCCATCGTCGGCGTGCCGGTGCGGCGGGGGCCGCGTCGTCGAATCGGGCGTGTGGCCTGCTCACCACGAAGCAGGTGAAGGCCGCGCTCGGCGCGCCGGTCGGGACGCCGAAGGCGTCGAAGAGCGGCGGTCACCCTGCGTGTGATTGGCAGACGACGACGTCGGCGGGTACGCGCAAGGGGTTGTCGCTGGCGATCCTCCCGTTGGGCAAGGCGGAGCGGACGAAGTTCGACGACCTCGCCGACGAGGACGCGAATCTGGTCGTCGACGACCTCGGCGACCAGGCCGTGATCGAGTGCAGCGTCCCCCGGGCCGACGAGTGCCTGTCGTACGGGCGCCTGTGGGTGACGGTCGGCGACGAGTACCTGGGTCTCTCGGTCTCGGGAGTGACCGCGCCCGACGACGAGGCCGACGCGCTCGAACGGCTGGCTCGTCAGGCGGTCAAGGAGCTGTGAGACCCGCGCCGGGCTGACTGCGCCGGAGCCTGACTGACAGGGTGTTCAGTCGCCGGCTTCGGCCCAGTTGATGGCGGCGTCGAGGTCCGCGAGTCGCGAACGACTTCACGTCGCCGGGGGTCATCCAGCCGAAGAGGCTGGTGGCGTGACGCATCCACTCGATGTCGGTCACCAGGGCGATGCGCTTCCACTTGGTGAAGCGCTCGATGCCCATCTTCAGGTCTTCCCACACCGCGGCGCCGGTCATGCCCGACCAGTCGTCGAACACCAGCACGATGCGGACGTCCTCGCCGCGCCGCAGCACCGCGTCGATCGCGGGCTTCAGCACGTCGGTGTAGTCGGAGGCCGTGATCTCACCCGCGGCGCGGAAGCCGAGGATGTCTTCCGGAAGATTCTCCAGCTGCTCGATCATCGGTCGCATCGCCTTTCTCGGATGGTCCCGTGGTTCCGTGGTCGCGTGCCCATGGACAGTGTGCCGCACGGTCCGCCTGCAGACTATCTGAGGAGTCTGTCAGATCATCAGGTAGTAAGGTATTGCCATGCCGAACCGTGCCCTCGAAGCCGCGCTGTCCCGTCCCGTTCCGGAAGCGAAAGCCGAGCTCTTCCGGGCCCTCGCCCATCCGGCCCGCATCCGGGTGCTGGAGGTCCTCTCCGAAGGTGAGCACTCGGTGGGGGAGATGCAGCCGCTCGTCGGCATCGAGTCGTCGCATCTGTCGCAGCAACTCGCAGTGCTGCGCAGAGCCGGGCTGGTCACCACCCGCAAGTCGGGTTCCACCGTCTTCTACTCGCTGCGCGCACCGGAGTTGGCGGAGCTTGTTGGCGGCGGCGAAGCGCTTCATGGTGGTGTCGCTGAGTGACTCCACCGAGCTCCTGGCCGGGCTCAAGGCGGCCGGAGCCTCGTGAGCGCGCGCCTCGACGCCGCCGCGGGGGCCGTCGGAGCGAGAGCGCTGGGGATGTTGCCCCGGCGCCGCGACTACGCGGGCGCCCGCCGATCCTGGAAGGCCGACGTCGTCGCCGGCATGACCGTCGGCGTGGTCGCGCTGCCGCTCGCGCTCGGCTTCGGGATCGCCACCGGTCTCGGAGCACAGGCCGGCCTCGTGACCGCGATCGTGGCGGGGCTGGTGGCCGCGGTGTTCGGGGGATCGAACGTGCAGGTGTCGGGGCCCACGGGTGCGATGACCGTCGTGCTCGTCCCGGTGGTCGCCCGGTACGGGGCCGACGCGGTGGTCGTGGTCGGCCTGCTCGCCGGGGTGATGGTGGTGATCGCCGCGTTCGCGGGCGTCGGGCGCTACCTCGCCTACATGCCGTGGCCCGTGGTGGAGGGCTTCACCATCGGCATCGCGGTGATCATCTTCCTGCAGCAGGTCCCGACCGCGCTCGGCGTGCCGAAGCCCGCCGGGGAGAACACCGCGGCCGTCGCGATCCGGGCGGTCGGTGACGCGCTGGCCGGCGCGGGGAACGCGGCGTCGCTCGTGCTGGTGCTCGTGGTCGCGGCGGTGATGCTCACGTCGGCCCGCCTCCATCCGAAGATCCCGGGCTCGCTGCTCGCGGTCGTGGTCGCGACCGTCGTCGCCGGCGTGAGCGGCATGACCGTCGGTCGCATCGGCACCCTGCCCGATGGCCTGCCGGCTCCGTCGTTCCCGAGCGTGTCGCTGGCGCGCGTGAGCGACCTGCTCTCCGCCGCGTTCGCGGTGGCGCTGCTCGCCGGCCTCGAGAGCCTGCTCTCGGCCAAGGTCGCCGACGGCATGAACGACGGCCCTCCGCACGACCCCGACCGGGAGCTCTTCGGCCAGGGGCTCGCCAACCTGGTCGTCACCGCTCTTCGGCGGGATGCCCGCCACCGGCGCGATCGCCCGCACCGCGGTGAACGCCCGCGCGGGTGCGCGCACCCGCGTCGCCGCGATCACCCACGCCCTGGTGCTGGTCGCCGTGGTGTACCTCGGCGGATCGCTCGTCGGCCGGATCCCGCTGGCCGCGCTCGCGGGAGTGCTGATGGTGACCGCCGTGCGCATGGTCGACGTGCACGGTGTGCGCATGGTGCTGCGGTCGACGCGCGCCGATGCCGTGGTGCTCGTCCTCACCGCGGTGGCCACGGTCGCCTTCGATCTCATCGTCGCGGTGGAGATCGGTATCGCGGTCGCGGCGCTGCTCGCGCTCCGAGCCGTGGCCAGGAACGCCCGGGCGGTTCCCGAGCGGGTTGCCGACACCGACGCCGTCACCCCCGACGACGAGGAGGAGTTGCTGGGCGAGCACATCCTGGCCTACCGCCTCGACGGCGCCCTCTTCTTCGGCGCCGCGCAGCGGTTCCTCGCCGAGCTCACCGCGGTGCACGGCGTCGAGGTCGTGATCCTGCGCATGCCCGAGCTCCAGGTGCTCGACGCCACGGGCGCCCAGGCCCTCGGCGAGATCGTCGAGCAGCTCGAAGCGCGGGGGATCACGGTGCTCATCAAGGGTCCACGACCCGAGCACCTCAAGGTGTTGGAAGCGGTCGGCGTGCTCGACGGCCTGGCGCACGAACGGCACCTCTTCGAGGACCTCGATGCGGCGGTGCGCACGCCCGTGCGCACGTCGCGCGCACCGACCGCGACGCCGCCTGAGCGACGCCGGGTTCTGAGCGGTCGCAGTTCACGATTCCCTGACACGCCGCCGACCGACCGCTCACGTACCCGGGCCACACTGGTCCCATGCGCAGCGCCCCGCCGCTCTCGCCCGTGATCGACCATCCCGCGCCCGCCCGTTCGTCGCGACTCGGGGCCGCGGTGTTCATCACGTTCGCGGCCGCGCTGGTCGTGGCGGTCCTGGTGCGAGGCGGGCAGGCCCTCGTCGGACTCCTCGTGCTGTTCCTCGTGTTCGTGCCGCTCGAACGGTGGTTCGCGCTGCGGCCCCAGAAGGTGTTCCGGCGCGGGCTCATGACCGACCTCACCCACCTCTTCGTCGACGGTCTCGTGGTCGGCGTGATCGGCGTGGCGTTCGCCGTCGCGCTGGCGTTGCCGCTCCTCTGGGTGCGGCCGTTCGGCATCGCCGCGGCACTGCCCGTGCCGGTCGCGCTCGCACTCGGCCTCGCGCTCGCGTTCCTCGGCAACTACGTCGGGCACCGCCTCACCCACACCGTGCCGTTCCTGTGGCGCTTCCACGCGGTGCACCACAGCATCGAGCGGATGGACTGGGTGGCGTCGGCGCGTCTCCATCCGTTCGACCAGGCGTTCACGCAGGCGTGCGCGATCGCGCCGCTCGTGGTGCTCGGCTACGGCGGCGGCGCGTTCGCCGGCATCGCGGTGTTCTTCACGCTGCTCGCGCTGTTCCAGCACGCCAACGTGCGCTTGCGCTTCCCCGGGGTGCGCTGGGTGATCAACACGCCGGAGTGGCACCACTGGCACCACTCGATCGACCCCGCGGCGCGCGACAAGAACTTCGGCCTCCCGGTGATCGACAAGCTCTTCGGCACCGCCTACCTGCCGAAGGATCGCCGCCCGAGCGGGTTCGGCGTGATCGACCCCGTGCCCCAGGACGGCTGGTTGCGTCACCTCGCCTACCCGTTCACGCGTGCGGCTCGCGCGCCGCAGGCCGTGTGACCGGCGGGCGTCGCGCGAAAGCCGCGGCCGTCTGGCTCGGGTCCCGGTAGCCTGCGCCCGTGCTGCACCACCTCACCCTCTGGGTGCCCGACCTCGACCGGGCCCGCGACGCCTGGACGTGGCTGCTCGGCGAGCTCGGCTACCAGGCCGACGACACGGTGGTCGGCATCCTCCTGTTCCGCACCGAGGGGGGCGCGTCGCTCGCGATGGAGCAGTCGCCCGACATGGTGCCGGGCATGCTCTACAGCCGGTTCCGTCCCGGTCTCAACCACCTCGCGTTCGCGGTCGACGACGAGTCGCGCCTCGAGGCGATCGCGGTGGCGCCGCGGCGCACGGCTGGACGCGCCTCCCCGTCGACACGCATCCCATCGCCGGCGGCGCCGAGGTGATCTACCTGGAGGACGGCTCCGGGTTCGAAGTCGAGCTCGTGGCGCCGACACCGTCGTAGCAGTTCGCCGATCAGCGGAGGCAGCCCATGCCCGCGACCTTCGACCACCTCACGATCTGCGTCACCGACGTCGACGAGGCGTTGCGCTTCTTCGGGGTGTTGGGCTTCGAGGTGGTGAAGCAGGTCGTGATCAGCGGCCCCACGATGGAGGCCTACCTGGGGATTGCCGACGTGCGGGCCGACCACGTGACCCTCGCGATCCCCGGCGCCGAGCCGTACCAGGAGATCCAGCTGCTGCGGTTCCACGACGCCGCCGGTGGACGTCGACGCGGGGTCGGGATTCCTCGCCCGCACGGGTCTGAACCACTTCTGCTTCCGCGTCGACGACATCGCCGCAACGCTGCAGGCCTTCGTCGACGCCGGGTTCGAGGCGCGCAACGAGCTGATGCACTTCCACGACCGCGACCTCGTGTTCCTCCGCGGCCCGGCCGACGTGGTCGTCGAGCTCGCGCAGTGGACCTGAGCGCCGCGACGCGAAACGTGCTCCACTAGGGAGACCGACCACCCGGAGGGCACCGCAATGACCGACGTCCCGACGCCGCCGACCGACCCGACCGACCGTCCGCAACTCCGCCCGGAGCTGCCTCCGCCTCCGCCGCCCGGCTCGACGCCGGTGCCCGCGGTTCCGGCGCGCGCGGCCTACCCCGTGATCCTGGAGTTCCACCACGACGACGTGGTGTCGCGCTGGCGGCCGCTCGTCAACTGGCTGCTCGCCATCCCGCAGTTCGTGATCGTCTACCTCCTCGCGATCGTGGAGCGCGCGCTCGACGTTCCTCTCGTTCTTCTTCGTGCTGTTCACGAAGCGGATCCCGGACTCGATCTTCGACTTCCGCGTGATGATCTACCGGTACCAGTGGCGGGTCATGAGCTTCGCGTTCTTCATGCGTGACGAGTACCCGCCGTTCGCGTTCGACCTCGGCCCGACGACCCCCGCACCGACGCCGCGGTGGTCGGCATCGAGCGTCCGGGCGAGATGAACCGCTGGCTGCCGCTCGTGAAGTGGCTGCTCGCGATCCCGCACTACATCGTGCTCGTGTTCCTCTGGATCGCGGTGGTGTTCGTGTGGCTGATCACGTTCTTCGCGGTGATCTTCACCGGTCGCTACCCACGAGGGATGCGCGACTTCGTGGTGGGCGTGGCGCGCTGGTCGATGCGCGTGAACGCCTACGCCCTGTTGATGACCGACGTCTACCCGCCGTTCAGCCTGGAGTGATCGCCGGCCGCGCGCATCAGTCGGTCCACGCGACGCAGTTGACCGGCGGCAGTCCGCTCGACACCTCGATCCAGCTGTCGCCGGCGTCGTCGCTCACGAACAGACCGCCGGTGGTGCTGCCCATCGCGAGGCGCTCGCCGTTTCCGTCGACGTCGAGGCAGTGGCGGTACACGAGGTGGTAGGCGTGCCGGTCGGGGAGACCGTCGCCGAGCACGTCGAAGCTCGCGCCGCCGTCGCGGGTGCGGCTCACCACCATGGCGCCGTCGACGGGGATGCGCGCCATGTCGGACTCGGCGGGCACGAACCACGCCGTGTCGCCGTCGTGCGGGTGGGCGACCACGGCGAACCCGAACGTCGACGGCGGGCGCTCCTCGATCTCGGTGAACGTCGCGCCGCCGTCGACCGAGCGGAACACGCCGTTGTGGTGCTGGCACCACACGACGTCGGGCGCGTCGGCGCAGCGGGAGAGACGGTGCGGGTCCTGCGGGACCGGGTCGTAGGCCTGCTCGGGCGGCAGGTAGGCGTTGCGCAGCCCGGGGCTGACCGCCCACGTCGCGCCGGCGTCGTCGCTGCGCCACACGCCGCCCGACGACACCGCCACCAGGATCACGTCGGGGTCACGCGGGTCGACGCTCACGCTGTGCATCCCCGCGAAGTCGTACCCGCCGCCCATCCACTGGCCGCGGCTGGGGTGGTCCCAGAGCGACCGCACGAGCTCCCACGAGTCGCCCCGATCGGGGGAGCGGAACAGCCCGCCCGGGATGGTGCCCGCCCACAGCTCGCCGGGCCGGTCGGCGTGTCCCGGCTCGAGCGTCCAGAGCAGCTGCAACGCCCAGGGGATCGGGACGTTCGACATCGGGTTGACGTCGGTGGCGTCGGCCGGCCGTTCCGGGTACTCGGGCACCGCGATCTCGGTGAACTCGCCGCCCGCATCGCGGCGGTGCAGCTTCGTGCCGAAGTGACCGTGGTCGAGCGCGACGTAGGTGGCGCCGTCGCGTGGATCGGTGAGCACCGCGGAGACCGGCGCGCCGAGGAATTCGGTGTCGACCACGTCGTAGTCCGGTTCCCTTCCGGTCGACGGTGAACAGGCCCTTCCTCGTTCCCACCAGCACGCTCATGTCCGCAGTCTCCCTGGTCGCTTCGGTCGTTGTCGATCGTTCACTGTTCGTCGCGCGATTCAGCCGCCGGAGAGCGCCTGGATCACGTGGATCTCGGCGGTCGGGCCCGCCGGGTCGGACTGGCGCTCACGATCGGTGATCGGATCGCCGTCCACGAAGATGGCGATGTGCTTGCGGGTGACACCGCGTTCGTCGAGCACGTACCCCCGCACCTCGGGGTGACGGGTGAAGTACTCGTCGAGCGCATCGCGCACCGTGAGGCCGGCGACCGTCTCGCTCGGTGCGTCGACGTGGCGCCGCACGGCGGGGGCGAAGTGCAGCTGCGCCATCGTCAGGAGGCTATCCCCACCGCGCGCCCGCGCCTCGCGGCCGGCGGGCTCAGCGTTCCTTGACCGCCTTGATCAGGCCCTTGACGCCGCTCGACACCCGGACGTTGCCGTCGGCGAGGTACCCACGCGCGTTGGCGGCGATGCGGCCGCGGTCGTAGAGGTAGTTGACCATCAGGCCGAGCGACTGCTCGACGCCGTAGTCGGCGGGGTTGGCCATCCAGTTCAGCCGCTCCACCGACGCCCCGTTCGAGAGATGGAAGTTCTCCACCGAGTCGATGACTCGCGGCACGCCGTGACGGTCCTGTGTCGTCTGCAGGTAGCGCGCGCCGGCCGAGAGGATCCCGGGCTTCACCCGCTCGCCGACCGCGGGGTCGTCGAGCCACGACCGGTCGCGTAGCTCGGCGATCGCCAGCGGGTCGTCCGCGAACGCCGCGGCTTCGAACGTGGTGAGGGCGCCGGCCTGCACCTCGGCGACCAACCAGCGGCGGAAACGGGGGAGGGGCGACAGCGTGGCGAAGCGTTCGAGGCGGTCGTCGGCGCGGCGCAACTCGTCGACGACCTGCTTGATCAGCTCGTTGCCGAGGTGGATCCCGGCGAGGCCGGGCTGCGCGGACGTGATGGCGTAGAAGATCGCGGTGTCGGGCGCGTCGACCGGGCGTTCCCGTTCGAGGAGATCGGTGAGGTCGCCCGCGAGACCGTGGTGCAACGCGACCTCCACGAACGCGATCGGCTCGTTCGCCATCGCGGGGTGGAAGAACCCGAAGCAGCGCTGGTCGCCGGTGAGGCGGTGCTGCACGTCGTCCCAGCTCGACATGCGGTGCACCCGTTCGGCGGCCATGAGCCGTTCGAGCACCGACGCGGGCGAGTCCCACGTGATCTGGCGGAGTTCGAGCAGGCCGACGTCGAACAACGTGGAGAGGTGGCCGGCGAGCTCGTCGGCGAAGAGTCCGAGGGCCGGGTGCTCGGGCCGGGCGGCGACGAGGTCGGCGCGCAGGTCGACGAGGTGCTGCACGCCGTTGGGCATCCCGGTGATCACGTGCAGCAGCTCGGCGTACCGGGGCGTCACGGCTTGGCGCAGGGCGCGCTCGGCCCGGGCGCGTGCGACGTCGTCGGTCGCGACGCCGATCCGGCTCACGGCGGCGTCGACCGCGTCGCGGTCGGTGCCGAAGCGCGTGGCCACCGTCTCCATGAATCGCAGGCGTCCCGCGTCGTCGAGCGACTGGTACGCGCCGACGAGATGCTCGGCGGCGGCGCGTTGTGTGGTGCTGTCGGGTTCGGCGAGGACCTCCTCGACCGCGCGTGCGACGCGCTCGGCGTCGGCGTCGCTCAGGCTCGGTGAGTCGACGAGATCCTTCGAGCGCCGCAGCGCGCGCCGCAGCCGCTCGAGCCGGCGACGACGGGGTGCGAGATCCTCGGCCACCGGCCGATGGTACGGCGTCGCGTGCGCCGCGGTCGCGCACGACGGGTAGCGTCGCCCGGTGCCCGACGACCGCCTCGCCCGCCCGATCGACTTCACCGTCGCGTCCGGTGCCGGGCACCGCCGCGCCGTGGTGCTCGGTGGCGGCGGCGTCGTGTTCGTCGCGTGGCTCACCGGCTACGTCGCCGAGCTCGCCCGACGCGGTGTCGACCTGCAGGAGGGCGATCTGTTCGTCGGCACGTCGGCCGGATCCGTGCTCGGCGCGGTGCTGGCCGGCGGTCACCTCACGCGCTTCGAACGCATGGTGGAGTTCGTGGCCAAGCGCCCGCATCTCGTCCATCGCCTCGCGCCCGCGGCGAAGCTGCAGCCCAGTCAGCTGCGCGCCCTCGATCGATTCGCGACCGCCACCGACGCCGAGCCCGCGACGGTGCGGGCCATCGGCGCGGCGTCGCTCGCGGCCCGCACACCCCCCGTCGGGTTCCTGCCCGCGGGCGTGCTGGCGCTCACCCAGCGCCGCACCTGGCCGAGCCGTCGGCTGCTCGTGAGCGGCGTCGACGCCTACAGCGGCGAACGACTGGTCGCCGACCGCGACGGCGGAGTCGCGCTGCCCCGGGCGGTGGCGGCGAGCTCGTCGGTCCCCGGGATCTTCGCGCCCCAGCCCTGGCTCGACCGCCGTGTCATGGACGGCGGCGTGTCGGGGAGCGGCATCCACGCCGACCTCGCCGCGGGTGCGGAGCGCGTGCTCGTGCTGCCGTTGGTCACCGAGCTGCCCGCGGCCCGCATGACCATCCAGCCCGGCGCCGCCGACGCGGAAGTCGCCGGCATGCGCGCCGCGGGGAGCGAGGTGGAGGTGCGCAGCAGTGGCATCACCGACCTCGAGACGTTGATGGACGCCGACCAGGCTGCCGGTGCGCTCGCGCTCGGCCGTCGCCAGGCAGGCGACGACGCCGCGTCACTCCGCGAGTTCTGGACCGCCTGACGTCGACGGTCCGGTGCCACCGTTCCCGTTGGCCCGTGTGTGCCCGTTGAGGTGGTGGTTCCCCTCGGGGTCGTTGCGGTGTCGGCGCCGGTAGAGCTGCGAGGCGACCAGCCCGATGGGCAGGGGCAGCCAGTACTGGAACAGCCGGTACAGCAGCGTGGCGAGCACCGCGTGGTCGGGCGTGGCGCCGGCAAGGGTGAGCACACCGGTGAGGCCGGCCTCCACGAAGCCGAGGCCGCCGGGGGTGATCGGGATCATCGCCAGGGTGCTGGCGGCCACGTAGGCGAGCAGCACGAGCACGGGGTCGAGGCGCGAGCCCACCGCGAGCAGGCACACGTAGAGCGCGAGGAAGTCGAAGAGCTGGTTGCCGAGCGCGGCGGGCACCGCGCGCTTCCACGAGTCCTTCAGCGCGCTGCGCACGAAGTCGCGTGACTCGACGAGACGTTGGGCAAGCGGTGGATCGGGCGGTTCGCGGCGCAGCACCCGCACGACGATCCAGTCGCCGGCGGCGCCGCCCGCGCGCACGATGCGGTCGGACACGAGCAGGATCGACGCGCCGGTGAGCACGAACACGCCGAGCGCGCCACCGAGCAGCGCGCCACTGAGCAGCTCCGAGTTGATGGTGACCCCGAAGAGCAGGGCGGGGAGCGCGATCACCGGCAGCGAGAACAGCGTGGCCGTCGACAACAGTCCGACCGCGGTGATCGCGGTGGTCGTGGTGGCGGGATCGAAGCCGGCGCGCACGAGCATCTGGTACTGCGTGGTGCCGCCGGTGGCCGCGCCGCCCGGCAGGGCACGGCTGAGCGCGTTGCCGCTGAGCTGCGCGCAGGCCACGTCGAACCAGCCGTCGGCGTCGAGCGCGATGCGCATCAGCTCCCAGATGCAGACGAACGCGGCGGCTTCGAGCACGAGGATCGGGACGAACCACGCGGGGAACACGTTCCGGAGTCGTGGGAGGTCGCCGAAGAGGTCGATCAGCCCGGGGAGCACCAGGTAGAACGCGACCAGGGTGACGAGGAGCAGCAGCACCCGCACCACGATCGCCCGGCGGCTCGGCGTGCTCGACCGGGTGGGCGTGCCCGGCGAGGTCGGGTCGGCCGGGGTCATGGGCGCCGATCGTACGGGATCCCGGCCGGGGTCCCGCGCGTTCCGTAGCCTCGCTGCGTGCCCGAGCCTGCCGCCGCGCCCGACGATCCGTTCCCGCGCCTGGCGGCCGCGCCGGTGCCGCCCGTCGACATCGGGCGCTTCTCGTCGAACACCCTCTTCGGCGAGCCCGGCATCTATCCCGACGGGCCGGCGATGGTGCCGGCGTTCGGCCCGGTGCTCGACGACGGCGCCGCGCGTGCGCTCGTGCGCGACCTCGGTGCCGCGGTGGTCACCCGCTACGACGATCCCGCGCTGCACGACCGGGTGCCCACTCCTCTCGCCCGCGCGGCCCTCGCCGCGCTCAGCGGGACGGTCGGGGAGCCGCTGCTCGACGCGTTCGTCGCGGGTGCCGTTCCGGTGCGCGAGCTGCGCGTCGGCGCCCCGGCATCACCGGGACGGGTGGTGGGTCCCGGCCCGGGCGACGACGACGGGCTGCGGCTCGTGAACGCGCGGTACCGGGCCGAGCACCCGGTGCTCGTCGCCCCGTCACTGGTGCACGACCTGCTCTGGTCGGGGCCCGGTGCCGGTCAGTACGAAGAGGTGGTGCTCCACGCGTTGTGCGCGCTGGTGCACACGCAACTGCTCGCCCGCCACCCGTTCGTCGGGGAGCTCCGCACCGAGCTCGCGCGGCGGCAGCACTCGTTGGCGATCACCCTGCTCAACTCGCGCCGTCCCGGGCGCGCCGAGATCTCGCTGATCGCGCCCGACGGCCCGGGCACCATTCCCGGCGGCGACGAGCGCATGCAGACCCCCGACTTCTGGAGCATCCCGTTCGTGAGCGGCCCCCCGCAGACCGCGGCCGCACCGGCACTGCTCGGCGACGTGCTCGCGCTGGTCGCGCCCTCCGACGCACCCGAGCTGCCCGCACTCCCCGCACCGTTGCGGTACGACGAGGCACTCGGGGCGTGGATCAGCCGCACCGCGCTGCGGGGCGCGCTCACCGTCGAGGAGCAGTACCGCGCCGCGGTCGCGCTCGGCCTGTTGTCGTGAGCCGGGTCGTGAGCCGGTGTCGTGAGTGTCGGACCGTGATCAGGCGGTGGCTCGCGCTGGGCGCGCTCAGCATGCCGGTGCTCGTGCTGTCGGTCGACATGAACGGCGTGGTCGTGCTGTTGCCGACCATCGGTCACGACCTCGGAGTGAGTGCGGCCACCGCGGGCGCCATCGTCACCGTGGCGAGCCTGGCGTTCGCGGCGCCGCTGCTCCTCGTCGGTCGGGTGGCCGATCGGGTGGGGGCGCGGCCGTTGCTGCTCGGCGGCGTCGTCGGGTTCGCGGTGGCGTCGGGCCTCTGCGCGATCACCGACACGTTCGCGTTGATGATCGCGGGACGCGCACTGCAGGGCGTGGCGACGGCCTGTTGCTTCACCACGTCGCTCGCGGCCATCAACGCGCTGTTCGCGGGGCCACGCCAACCGATTGCGGTGGGGATCTGGGGCGCGTTGGGTGGCATCGGTGGCGCGGCGGGTCCGCTGGTCGCCAGCGTGCTCGCCGACGTGTGGTCGTGGCGGGTGTTCTTCGGCGTCAACGTGGTGCTGCTGGGAATCGCGTTCGTGATGCTCGTGGTGCTGGTGCCGCCGTTGCCGGCCGACCGCACCCGCACGGTGCCGGTGCTGCGCCTCGTCCTCGTGATGCTGGGCACCGCCGGGGTGGTGAGCGGGATCCAGCACGCGTCGTCCGGCGGCTGGCTGTCGTGGGGGACGGCCGCTCCGGTGCTGGTCGGCGCGGGGTTCCTCGCGGCCGTGTACCACCTGCGGCGCGCCGAGGATCCGCTCGTCACCCGCAAGGTCACCGGTCTCGGTTCCTTCCGCCTCGGCACCGCCGAGGCCACGCTCTCCAACTGGGGCTCCGGGGTCGTGATGGTGCTGGTCCCGACCGCGCTCGAGGTGATCCGCGGCCTGTCGCTCCTGGAGACCGGCGTGGTGTTCGTGGCCTTCTCGGTGCCGTTCGCGGTGGGCGGTCTGGTGTCGGGCCCGCTGATCGGGCGGCGTGGGGGGCCGACCACGCTCGCGCTCGGTTCGGCGGTGATGGCCGTGGGCGTCGTCGGCCTCGCGCTCGGCGGTGCCGAGGGTCCGATGGCCGTCGTGGTGCTCGGCCTGGTGGTCGCGGGCCTCGGCAACGGCGTCGTGTACGCCGGCGCGACGTCGTACGCGCTGGTGCAGGTGCCCGAGCCCGATGCCGGCGAGGCCTCTGCGCTGCTCAGCATGCTGCGGGTGCTCGGGCTCGCGCTCGCGGTCGCGGTGTCCACGTCGGTGGCCGCCACCATCGACGACCACGCCGCGCTCGGCACCGGTCTGCGGGTCGTGCTGCTCGTCGCCGCGGCCGTCACCGCGCTCGGGGTCCCGATCGCCCGCGGCCGGGCGCGCCGGTGGCTCGGGGCGGCCGACGTCGCTGGATAACCTGCGCGGCGTGCTCCTCCCCGACACCGCCGACGCCCCGGCCACCCTGGCGGCCGTGCTCGCGGCGTTCGCGCCCGTGGGGGGCCTCGACGATCTGCAACACGAATTCCTCGGCGACATCGCCGAGGTGCTCTACGGCATCGACCTCGACGCGGTCACGCCGGCGGTGCCCGAGCCCGTGTTCGACCTGAGCCTCGAGACCCGCCACCACGTGGTGCACCTGCTCGCGCTGCTCGAGTACATGGAGCACCCGTTGCGTCCCGCGGTGGCCGACGCGGTGATGAAGTTCGCCCACCGTCTCGACGTGGAGCTCGGCATCCTGCGCGACAGCCGCAACTTCGCCCATGAGCACTTCGCCGCCGTCTACCTCGACCTCCAACGCAGCAACTGGTACGGGGAGGAGACGATCAAGGAGTCGTTGCAGGGCCGCTGGTGGGAACTGCTGCGTTCCAAGGTCGCCTACCTCGGCGTGGTGGAGGACTCCGCCATCGCCGAGAAGTGGCGGGCCCTGCGCGACTGCGCGCCGGGCACGTGGGGCCGCGCGGTCGCCGAGTTCTACGAGCGCCACGGGTTCCCGTTCCCCGGCGAGCGTCACGGCATCTACGAGCTCGGCGCCCGGCACGACTGGGTGCACGTCCTCGCCGACTACGAGACCACTCCCGAGGGCGAGCTCGACGTGTTCGCGTTCATCGCCGCCTCGATGAACGACCACCGCGGCATCGTGCTGCTCGCCATCACCCTCGGTCTGTTCCAGAACGGCGGGATCAAGCACGTCGAGGTGAAGCGCATCACCAACGCGCGCACCGACACCTTGAGCGACCCGGGCGCGATCGCGCGCTGGGCCGACGCGTTCCGGCGCGGCGCGCACTGCCCGGTCGACGTGATGGGTCGCATCGACCTCTTCGCGCACAAGGACACGCCCCTCGACGACGCGCGGCGCGAGTTCGGAGTGGTGCCGAAGTGAGCTCGGCGGGCTCGGCGGGGTCGGCGGCGCGCAAGCTGCTCGTCGCGATGCCGGCGCTGCGCGACCCCAACTTCGAGCGCACCGTGGTGTTCGTGATCGAACACGACGACGAGGGCGCGGTGGGTCTGGTGCTCAACCGGCCGACCGATGCGACCGTCGCCGAGGCCTTGCCCGACTGGGCGCCGTTCACCGCGCCGCCCGGCGTGGCCTTCGTGGGCGGACCGGTGCAACAGCACGAGGCGGTGTTCGGTCTGGCCCGCGTCGCCGGGTGGACGACTCCGACGCGTGGCAGCCGCTCCTCGGGCGCATCGGCACCGTCGACCTCGGACGCGACCCGGCCGCGGTGCGGGCCGACCTGGAGGCGATTCGGGTGTTCGCCGGCTACTCGGGCTGGGGTCCCGGGCAACTCGACGAGGAGCTCGCGCTCGACGGCTGGTACGTGCTCGACGCGTTGCCCGACGACCTGCTCACCCACGATCCCTCGGGATTGTGGCGGCGCGTGCTGCGTCGCCAGGGCGGTGACCTCGCGGTCGCGGCGAACTTCCCCGACGATCCCGCGCAGAACTGACGCGCGGGTGCCGACGACCGTCTGCTACCCGCTGACGAGCATGATGCCGAGGAACAGCGCGGCGAGCGCGCTCAGTCCGCTCAGCGCGCCGAACACCGCGAGCATCGCCTTCGAGCGGGCCTGGGTGTGCACCAGCGCGCTCACGCCCGACAGGGCGACCACCGCGATCTTCACCATGAGCGTGGTGGTGTAGGCGGTCCCGAACGTCGGCTGCTCGGCGGCGATGTTCCAGATCCCGGTGACCACGAGCAGCCCGAAGGCCGGCCACGCGATGAGGTTGAAGCGCCGGGCGACGGTGCGGGGCGCGTCGGGCCCCAGCTCGCGTAGCCCGGGCACGAGCCCGGCGAGGGTGAGCTGGCCGCCGACCCACACGGTCGCGCCGAGCAGGTGGAGGAAGAGGCGGATGGTCTCGGCGGTCACGGGCAGCATCGGCGCCCGAACCTACCCGCGGTAGCTTCGGCCGATGCCCCCCGCACCCACCGTCCTCTCGAACGACGGCGTCGAACGCGTCCTCGTGATCACCGCCCATCCCGACGACGTCGACTTCGGCGCCGCCGGTTCGGTCGCCACCTGGACCGACGCCGGCATCGAGGTCACGTACTGCCTCGTCACCAACGGCGACGCCGGCGGCTCCGACCGCGCGCAGTCGCGGGAGGAGATGGCCCGTCTCCGTCAGGAGGAGCAGCGGGCCGCGGCGGCCATCGTCGGCGTGCACGACCTCCGGTTCCTCGGCTACCCCGACGGGCGGCTCGAGGCGACGTTGGACCTGCGCCGTGACCTGAGCCGGGTGATCCGACAGGTGCGCCCGCAGCGGGTGGTGGCGCAGTCGCCCGAGCGGCTCCTCGATCGGATCTTCGCCAGCCATCCCGACCACCTCGCCGCGGGGGAGGCCGCGCTGAGCGCGGTGTACCCCGACTCCCGCAACCCGTTCGCGCACCCCGAGCTGCTCGACGAGGGCTGGGAGCCGTGGACGGTGGGGGAGGTGCTGCTCATGGCGTCGCGCGAGACCGACGTGGTGGTCGACACCACCGACGCGCTCGACCGCAAGGTCGCGGCGCTGCGTTGCCACGGCAGCCAGCACGACGACCCGACGCCGTACACCGACCTCCTGCGCACCTGGGGCGCGGCCACCGCCGAGTCGGCCGGCCTCCCCGAGGGCCACGTGGCCGAAGCCTTCCGCCGCGTGGTGACCGCCTGACCCCTCACTCCACGTTTTGGCGTCAACCGGGCGTGATCATCACGCTCCATCGACGCCAAACGGCGAGGGGTCAGTCGACGAGGACGGTGCGGATGACCTCGCCGCGCTGCATGAGGTCGAACGCCTCGTTCACCTCGTCGAGGTGCATGTGGCGGGTGACCATCGAGCCGACGTCGAGCTTGCCGACCTCGATGAGCTCGATGAAACGCGGGAAGTCGCTGCGCACCCTGGCCTGGCCGTACACGCAGCCGAGGATGCGCTTGCCGTTGAGGATCGCGAACGTGGGCACCGAGAAGTCGTCCATGAGCTTCGGGATGCCGACGAGCACCGCGGTGCCGCCGGGGCGCGCCGCCGAGATGGCCTGGTGCATGGTCTCGGTGTTGCCGATCACCTCGAACGTGTAGTCGGCGCCGCGCCCGCTCGTCATCTGGCGGATGCCCTTCACGAGGTCGACCTCGCTCGGGTCGAGCGACTCGGTCGCGCCGTGCTGCAACGCCGACTCGCGCTTCGAGCGCGACCGGGTCGACGGCGATGATGCGCGCCGCGCCCGCGATGCGCGCACCCTGGATCACGGCCTGGCCCACGCCGCCGCAGCCGATCACCGCGACGGTGGAGCCGGGCTCGACGTGCGCGGTGTTGAGCGCGGCGCCCACGCCGGTGGTGACGCCGCAGCCGATGAGCGCGAGCACGTCGTCGGGGAGGTCGGTCTCCACCTTCACCAGCGAGAACTGTGACGCCACCATCATCTCGGAGAAGGTGCCGAGGCCGGTCATGCCCTGGATCTCCTCGCCGTCGGCCCGGCGGAAGTGGGGCACGAACATCACGTCGTAGTTCCGTGCGCACACGTACGACTCACCCCGGAGGCAGTACCAGCAGGTGCCGCACGCCGGCACGAACGAGCCGATCACCCGGTCGCCGACCGCGAGGCCGGTGACGTCGGGGCCGAGCGCCTCCACGATGCCGGTGCCCTCGTGGCCGAGCACCTGGGGACCGCCGGGGACGGTGCCGTTGATCACCGAGAGGTCGGAGTGGCACACGCCGCTCGCGGTGACCCGCACCAGCACCTCGCCGGGACCGGGGTCGATGACCGAGACCTCTTCCACGGACAGGGGCTGGTTGGCCTCGGTGAACACGGCTGCGCGCATGGTGACTCCCGGTCTGCTGTCGGTCGCGCGCACGATACCGCGGTACCTTCGCCGCCGTGACCCGTCTCCTGCTCGTCCGTCATGGCCAGTCCACCTGGAACGAGAGCGGCCGGTGGCAGGGTCAGGCCGACCCCCCGCTCACCGAGCTCGGCGAGCGCCAGGCCGGCGACGCCGCGGCGCGGGTGGGCATGGTCGACGCGATCTACGCGTCGGATCTCGATCGGGCGTCGCACACCGCGGGGATCATCGCGTCGCGCCTCGGGTCCGACGTGCTGCTCGACCCGCGCCTGCGCGAGCGTCACGCCGGCCCGTGGCAGGGGCTCACCCACGACGAGATCGAGGCGGATTGGCCGGGGTACCTGGCGGCCGAGCGTCGCCCCGAGGACTACGAAGACAACGTGCACGTGCTGGCGCGGGCGCTGCCTCGCCATGCGTGACATCGCCGAGGCGATCCCTGACGGCGAGGTGCTCGTCGTCACCCACGCCGGCGTGATCCGGGTGTTGGAACGCCACCTCGGGGTCGACGGCGGGCTGCTGCCGAACCTCGGCGGTCGGTGGTTCGACCTGCACGACGGCGAGCCGAGGCTCGGCGACCGGGTGGAACTGCTCCCCGAGGACGAGATCACCCGCCCCGACCAGATCTGAGCCGCGAGCGGTGCGCCGGCGCCGGTCGCGACGCGGGCGGTTGCGCGTTCCCGGGGCCCGGTGGCGACGCGTAGACTGGGCAGTTCCCGATTTCCGGAGATCGCCCGACGTGACCGAACCGGTATCGGCGCCCGGGGGCACTGCCTCACCGGACGCCGAGCTCGCCTCCGAGCAGGCCCATCTCGATGCCGCCTATGCCCGTCTCGACGTGATGCGTCGAGCCGCGGAGCGGGTGGCCGAGGGCTACACCGACGTGCAGCGGGGTGGCACGCACCAGGCCCGCCTCGAGCGGGAGGCCGCCGAGGCCTACACCCGGAAGCGTCTGGCCGCCCTCGACATCGGCGAGCAGCCCCTGTGCTTCGGTCGCCTCGACATGGTCCCCGAGCCCGGTGAGGCGGACTCGGCGGACGCGAAGGACTCGGGCACCCCCGCCGCCCCGGGCGACGCCGCCCCGTACTACATCGGCCGCCTCTCGGTCACCGACGACGATCTCGACGCCCTGGTCGTCGACTGGCGCGCTCCCGTCGCCGAGCCCTTCTACCGCGCCACCGCGGTGGCCCCCATGCACGTGGCCCGCCGCCGCCACTTCCAGACCCACGGGCGGCGCCTGATCGGTCTCGACGACGAGGTGTTCGACACCGAGGCCACCGCGGACGCCGGCTTCACCGTGGTGGGGGAGGGGGCGCTGCTCGCCGCCCTCGACCGGGCCCGCACCGGCCGCATGCGCGACATCGTCGCCACCATCCAGGCCGAGCAGGACGAAGCCATCCGGGCCGATCTCGCCGGGGTGCTCATCGTGAGCGGCGGTCCGGGCACCGGCAAGACCGCGGTCGCCCTGCACCGCGCGGCCTACCTGCTCTACACGTACCGCCAGCGGCTCGCGTCGCAGGGGGTGCTGCTCGTGGGGCCGAGCCCGATCTTCCTGCGCTACATCGACGAGGTGCTCCCCGCGCTGGGCGAGGACGAGGTGTCGCTGGCCACGCCCGCGGCGCTGAAGCCGCGCATCAAGGTGCGGGGCACCGAACCCGCGTCGGTCGCGGCGGTGAAGGGCGACGCCCGCATGGCGCGGGTGATCGCCAACGCGCTGCGCGACCGCGAGCGGCCGATGCCCCGTGAGGTCGTCGCGCAGCTCGACGGTTACCGCCTGCGCATGCGGCCGCGCGACTCGCGGCGCATCATCGAGCGCGCGCACTCGCGGCGGGGGACGCACAACGAGCGTCGTCCCTACGTCGCCGCGCTGATCCTCGAGCAGTTCAAGCGCGAGTACCGCCGCGCGTTGCTCGACGCCTACCGGCGCGACCACGCCCGCATCGATCCCGCGCTCACGCTCCGACCCGGAACTGCCCGGCATGCGCGAGCGCACCGCGTCGGTCGCCGACGTGCACGTGGCCGCGGCGCTGGCCAAGCACGAACCGGTGCCGCCCGAGTGGGACGCCGAGCTCGGCAATCGCCTGCGCAAGCTGCCCGAGTTCAAGGCCGCGCTCGAGCGCATGTGGCCGGTGCTCGACGGGCGTCAGCTCGTGCACGAGCTCTTCGGCTTCGAGGCGCTGGTGCGCTCCGCCGCGAAGGGCGTGCTGCGCGACGACGAGCTCGCCGGCCTGGTGCGCCCCCGCACCGGCAGCGCGGCCGACGCGCCGTGGACCGAAGCCGACCTCGCGCTCATCGACGAAGCCGACGCGCTGCTCGGCCCGATCTCGTCCGCGCGGCCGCGGGCGCGGCGGCGCACGCGTCGCGACGACCAGCTCGATGCTGCGAAGCGCACCATCGACGAGTTGGGGGTCGGCGCGTTCACCAACGCCGCCGATCTCGTCGCCCGCTACGCCGGCGACACCACCAGCGGGGTGGAGGGCGACGACGAGCCCCGCATCTTCGGGCACGTCCTCGTCGACGAGGCCCAGGACCTCACCGCGATGCAGTGGCGCATGCTCGCCCGGCGGTGCCCGTCGGGGTCGATGACCCTGGTCGGCGACTTCGGCCAGGCGTCGCGCCCCGGCGCGCTCGGGAGCTGGGACGACGTGCTCGCCAACCTGCCGGTGCGGGTGGCGCCCCGACAGGTGCAGCTCAGCGTCAACTACCGCACCCCGGCCGAGATCGTGGAGGTGGCCAACCGCCTCCTGCCCGCCGCCGCGCCCGGCGTGGAGCCGGCGCGGGCCGTCCGCAGCACCGGCGCCCATCCCGAGGTGCACGGCGTCGCCCCCGACGTGCTGGTGAAGGCCGCGGCCGAGGCCGCGCGCGACGCGGTCGGCCAGGGCGGCACCGTCGCGGTGATCGCCCCCGACGCGCTGCACGGCGCGCTCGCCGCCGCGCTCGCGGAGAGTGGCGCCATCGCGGACGACGTCGAGGCGATCGACGCGCCGATCGCGGTGCTGAACGCGTCCGACTCCAAGGGTCTGGAGTTCGACCACGTGGTGCTGGTGGAGCCCGCCGCGCTGGTGTCGCCCGACCGGGCGGGCCTGCGCCTGCTCTACGTGGTGCTCACCCGCGCCACCCGCCACCTCGTGGTGGTGCACGCCCAGCCCCTGCCGGAGGCGCTCGACCTCGCACCTATTGTGCAGGGATGACGAGCGCCCCCACCGCCAACTCGCAGTCCCTCGATCCCCGCACCGCGGATCTCACCGCGGCCGACGTCGCCTGGGATCTCGAACCCCTCGTCGACGGCCAGGGTGAGGCCGGCGTCGACGCCCTCCTCGACGACGCCAAGGCCCGCGCCGACGCGCTCGGCGGGTACCGGGGGCGCATCGCCACGCTGAGCGCCGCCGACCTGGCCATCGTGCTGCAGGAGATCGCGGCGATCGGCGAGGCCATCGGCCGGGCCGGGTCGTACGCCGGCCTGCGGTTCGCGGTCGACACCGCCGATCCCGCCACCGGCGCGCTCATGGCGCGTACCGAGGAGCGGGCCACCGAGATCGGCAACGAGATCCTCTTCGTGGAGCTGGAGTGGGCCGCGCTCGACGACGCCCGCGCCGAGGAGCTGATCGCCGCCGACGAGCTGGCGTTCTGCCGTCACTACCTGGCCTCCGCGCGCCGCTACCGGCCGCACCTGTTGAGCGAGCCCGAGGAGCGCATCCTCTCCGACAAGGGCCTCACGTCCACCAGCGCGTGGGTGCGCCTGTTCTCCGAGCTCACCTCGGCGATGACGGTGGAGCTCGACGGCGAGACCATCGGTCTCGAACAGGGCCTGTCGCAGCTGATGTCGCCCGACCGTGAGGTGCGCCGCACCGCCGCCGAGGCGGTCACCGCCGGTCTCGCTCCGGGGCTGCGCACGCGCGCGTTCGTGTTCAACACGCTGCTCGTCGACAAGTCGGTCGACGACCGGCTGCGCAAGTACCCGAGCTGGATCGCGTCGCGCAACCTGGCCAACGAGGCGAGCGACGAATCGGTGCAGGCGCTCATCGACGCGGTGCAGGCCCGATCCGACATCCCGCAGCGGTGGTACGCGCTCAAGGCGCGCCTGCTCGGCTCGAGCGGCTCGCCGACTACGACCGCATGGCGAGCGTGGCGGAGTCCGACGAGGAGTTCGCGTGGAGCGAGGCACGCGACCTCGTGCTCGACGCGTACTCGTCGTTCTCGCCCGATCTCGCCAACGCGGCGAAGCGGTTCTTCGACGAGGGCTGGATCGACGCGCCGCTGCGCCCGGCCAAGCGCCCCGGCGCGTTCTGCGCGTACACGGTGCCGTCGCAGCACCCGTACCTGTTGCTCAACTGGACCGCCCGCCGGCGCGACGTGCTCACCCTCGCCCACGAGATGGGCCACGGCCTGCACGCCTACCTGGCGCGCGAGCAGGGGATCTTCCACCAGAGCACGCCGCTCACGTTGGCGGAGACCGCGTCGGTGTTCGGCGAGACCGTCACCTTCGGTCGCCTGCTCGAAGCCACCACCGATCCCGCGGCGCGCCTCGCGCTGCTCGCGGAGAGCCTCGAAGGCCAGATCGCCACCGTGTTCCGCCAGATCGCGATGAACCGCTTCGAGGACCGCGTGCACACGCAGCGGCGCGAGCAGGGCGAGCTGTCGGTGGAGCAGTTCAACGAGGCGTGGGAGGCCACGCAGCACCACCTGCTCGGCGACACCGTGGAGATCACGCCCGGCTACCGCACGTGGTGGAGCTACATCCCGCACTTCATGGGCACGCCGGGCTACGTGTACGCGTACGCCTACGGCCAGCTGCTCGCGCTCTCGGTGTACCGGCTCTACGAGGAGCGGGGCGCCGACTTCGTGCCGCAGTACCTCGAGCTGCTCGCCGCCGGCGGCTCACGGTCACCCGAGGAGCTCGGCGCGATCGTCGGCCTCGACCTCGCCGACCCCGGCTTCTGGGACGGCGGCCTCGCCATCGTCGCCGAGCAGCTCGACGCCGCCGAAGCCGCCGCCCAGGCCTCCGGCCGCCTCACCTGACCCATCGCGTTCTGGCGTCATGGACGCGATACACGCCGGTTGACGCCAAAACGGGTCAGATGCGGGCGAGCTCGGTGGTCGAGCTGGGCGAGGCCCATGGGGCCGAGGTCGAGGGCGGCGCGGTGGAACTCCTTGAGGTCGAACGCGTCGCCGTGGCGGGCGCGGGCGTCGTCGCGCGCCTGCAGCCACACCCGCTCGCCGACCTTGTAGGAGATCGCCTGCGCGGGCAGACCGAGATAGCGGTCGACCTCGCTGGCCATGAAGCTCTCGGGGAACTTCGACCGCTCGATCACGAACGGCAGCGCGAGCTCGGGCGTCCACACCTCGCCGGGGTGGTAGCGCTCGTGGCTGGGGATGCGCAGCTCGAGGTGCATGCCGATGTCGACGACCACGCGCACCGCGCGCATCGCCTGCGCGCGCAGCATGCCGAGCTCGTAGGCCGGGTCGTCGAGGAAGCCGAGCTCGCCCATGAGCCGCTCGGCGTACAGCGCCCAGCCCTCGGCGTGGCCCGACGTGCCCGCGAGCGTGCGCTGGTGGCGCGACAAGCGAGTCGGCGAGGTAGCGCACCTGCGCGATCTGCAGGTGATGCCCGGGGACACCCTCGTGGTAGCAGATCGACACCTCGCCCCACAGCGGGAAGCTGGTGCGCCCCTGCGTGGGATACCAGGTGCGCCCGGGGCGGGAGAAGTCCTCAGCCGGACCCGTGTAGTACATCGCCGCCGCGCCGCCGGGTGGGGCGATCATCGCCTCGACGCGCCGCACGGGCGCGGGGATGTCGAAGTGCACGCCGTCGAGCGCGGCGACCGTGGTGTCGAGCAGCTCCTGGTTCCAGGCCCGGAACTCGTCGACGCCCTCGATCACCCGGCGGGGATCGGTCTCGAGGTGCGCGATCACCTCGTCGACGGTCGCGCCGGGGAGGATGCGCTCGGCGACCTCGGCCATCGCGTGCTCGATGCGGTGCAGCTCCTCCCAACCCCACGCGTAGGTCTCGTCGAGGTCGAGCTCGATGCCGTTGAAGTCGCGCGAGTACAGCGCGTACCGCTCCCGCCCGACAGGGTCGGCCTCGGCCGCGTGCGGCGCGTACTCGTCGACGAGGTAGCGGCCCATCGCCGCGTAGGCCGCGGTGGCGCGCGTCGCCAGCTCCTCGAAGCGCGCCACGTATCGCGCCGTCGGCGAGCCCGGACGCCGCGAGCTCGTCGGCGAGCCCGAGGAAGAAGGGTCGGGTCGACGCGTCGCGTCCACCCCACACGTCGGCCTGCGCCGCGCACCCGACGGCCTGACGCCGTGCCGCGACCACCCCGCGGGCGATGCCCTCGCTCAGCCCGTCCTGGATCGACGCCAGCCCCTGGGGGACGAGCGCGAGCCGCTCGGTGATCACCCGCCAGTCGTCGAGCGAGTCGCGACCCATGAGGTCGAAGGCCATGCGCACCGATTGCACCGGGCTGCCGAGCACGCGCAGGTCGCGCAGCCGTTCGCCGGCCGTCGTGCTCCACCAGCGACAGCTCGAGCCGTTCGCGCAGCACATCGGCCGCGATCCGGTCGGCGTCGTCGGCGGGGGACAGGGCGTCGAGCTCGTGCAGGGTGGCGCGGTCGTGCTCGGCGCGGGCGTCGACGCCGTCGGGCGACCAGTCGGTCATCTCGTGGTCGTGGCCGGCGATGCCCTCGCCGCTCGCGGCGATCGGGTCGAGGGCGGCGAAGCGCTCCACGTAGCGGTCGGCGAGCTCGTAGACGGCGGACCCTCGACCCATGCTCCTGCTCTCCTGTGCCCGGGTTCAGCGTCCCGGCGTTGGCCGGCGCCACGTAGGGACGGCACGGCTGGCCCCGCAGCGTGCCACACGCGGGGAGGGGAGTGGTGACCTCGACGCCGCTGAGCAGCGGCAGCACGACCTTCGACGGGTGCGCGGCGGAGCGGTCGATGGTGACGGTGGGCGGCGGGTCGTCGCGGAGCGCGTCGAACGCCCACGCCGGGCGGTTGCCACCCGGCGGCTGCACCACGATGCGGATGCGCGACCCGGCGCGGAACACGTGGGCGAACGGGTAGAGCGGCACCCGCATCGGCACCGCCTTGCCGGACTGCAGGTCGCCACGTCGGCCTTGCGGTAGGTCTGCACCGGCAGCAGCGCGCTCGACGCGGCCTGTGTCGGTCTTCCGGCGGCTCGCGCGCAGCCAGCCGCTCTGCACGTAGGTCTCCTGGCCGTCGGGCCGCACCTCGCTGATCGTCACTTCCACGTCGACGTCGGGCACGGTCGTCGACAACCACAGGTCGACGCTGCCCGTCCCGCCGAACACCGAGTCCTTGGCGAGCGGCTCCGTGACGTAGCCGAGCGCGTCGCCGTCGGGCAACGGCAACCACGCGTACTTCGGGTTGATGCCGCTCAAGGAGTCGCCGGCGGTCGGCGCCGCGCTGGTGGCCGGCAGCGCGGCGGGGTCGTACGTGTAGGCGTCGGCACCCGTCCCGCGCGGCGCGCCGGTGGTGAGTGTGCCGTCGGGCCCGAACCAGTACGTGGTCGCGGTCGACTTCGGCGGCCACTGCGCGAACGACGCGTCGAACGACGGCACGGGCGAACCGCCGGTGACGCCACCCACGTCGAACAGCACTCGCACCGGTGGCTCGGCCTGGTACTGCTTCAGCGCGGCGGCGTAGCTCGGCGCGTCGACGAAGTGGTCGGTGTCGAGCTGCGCCCCCGCGCCGAACACCGCGCCGAGCAGCAGGTCGGCGAGCACGCGCGTGGCGGGCGGGATGCTCGGCACCTGCTTCGCCACGTAGAACTGCAGGAACTCGGCCCACTGCGAGAGCACCGCCGGCCCGAGCGAGTCGGCGTGCATGCCGTTGACGAGCACCGCCTTCACCGGGATCTTCTTGGAGAAGTCGCCGAGCATGTTGGCGAAGTGGCTGCCGGTCTCCTGGTCCTGCCAGGCGCCGGCGATGAACACCGGCACGTCGATCTTGTCGATGAAGGTCGCCGGGGCCAGCGCGTCGCGGCGCGGGCTGGCGTACTCGATCTGCTTGGACCGGGCGAGCACGTCGGGCGACTGGAGCCGCAACGCCTGGTTCGCGGCGCACGTGGTGTCGCCGTCGGCGATGCGGTTGGCGGCCCACTTCTGGCCAGCGGGTTGTGCGCCCGCCTGGCGTTCCTGGGCCCACTGGAGCGCGAAGCCGTTGTTGAAGATGCCGCCGGGCATGAGCGTGGCCGCGGTGTCGTCGATGACCGACAGCGGCGTGATCGCCGCGAGGTGCGGCGGCCGCGTGGCGGCGACGAACAACTGCGTGATGCCGGGGTACGAGATGCCGACCATCCCGACCTTGCCGCCCTTCACCCACGGCTGCGCGGCGACGGTCTCGATCGCGTCGTAACCGTCGAGTGACTGCAGCGGCTCGAAGTAGTCCCAGCTCCCGCCCGAACACCCCGTGCCGCGCATGTTGACGCCGACGGTCGCGAAGCCGAGCAGCGACGCGATGCTCGACGCCGGCTGCGCGCCCGTTGGGGTTCGACGGGTCGTAGCCGGAGTACTCGACGACGGTGGGGTAGGGGCCCTGGTCGGCGGGACCGGGCAGCGTGACCTTCACCGACAGCAGTCGTGCCGTCGCGCGTCTTCAGGTAGCCGAAGCCCGTCGGAGAGTTGCTGCGACGTGTAGAGGGAGCGCGGCGGCACCGCGGTGGTGCTGGTGACGGTGACCGGCGCCGACGTGGCGCCCGCGGCGGTGACCATGTAGCCCGAGCCCGGGGTGACCTCACGGAAGAGCAGCGCACCCTGGGCGTCGGTGGTGCCCTTCGCGACGACGCGCCCCTTGGCGTCGTGCAGCTCGGCGGCGGTGCCCGGCGCGGCGCCGGTGACCGCGACCTGCTCCACGCTGCCCTGCACCACGAAGGGCGCGCTCGCCTGGCGGGGCGTCGCGGCTGGGTGCCGAACGCCCGGCCGTGGGGGAGTGGGCGAGGGCGGGCGCGGCGCCGACGAGCAGGCTCGTGACGGCGAGCAGCGCGGCGACGGTCACCCGATGGCGGGGGCGGGGCACGGCGTCGACGCTACCGCCCGCCCGACGGCTCGCGATCGCGCCCGGCCGCGTGGCAGGATCGCCGCCGTGACGAAACTCCAAGGTGCCCATGTGCTGGTGACCGGCGGGTCGAGCGGGATCGGCCTCGCCACCGCACGCCTCGCGGCGTCCCGGGGCGCGCGCGTGTCGCTCGTGGCCCGCGACCCCGAGCGACTCGCGGCCGCGGCCGACGCGGTGGGGGCCGGGCACGCGTCACCGCCGCGGCCGACGTCACCGACGCCGACGCGGTCGCGGCCGCGGTCGCCGCCTGTGTGGGCGTCCACGGCCCGGTCGACGTGCTGCTCACGTCTGCGGGCGGTGCGCACCCGGGCTACTTCGGCGAGCTCGACGACGCCGTGTTCCGCGCCCAGATGGACGTCGACTACTTCGGCACGCTGCACGCGGTGCGGGCGGTCGTGCCGTCGATGACGGAGCGGGGGCGCGGCCACCTGGTGCTGGTGTCGTCGACCGCCGCGCTGGTCGGCGTGTTCGGCTACAGCGCGTACGCGCCGGCGAAGTACGCGGTGCGGGGCCTGGCCGAGACGCTGCGGCCCGAGCTCGCGCCGGCCGGGATCGTGGTGGCCTGCGCCTACCCGCCCGACACCCGCACGCCCGGGCTTCGACGCCGAGAACGCGCTGAAGCCCGCGGAGACCGCGAAGATCAGCGAGGCGATCACAGCCCCGCGACGCGGAGCACGTGGCGAAGGCCCTGGTCGCCGGGATCGAGAAGGACCGGCTGGTGATCACCGCCGACTTCCAGACCGCGGCGCTCGCCCGCGCCGCCGGCCTGCTCGGCCCCTACGTGCGCCACACGATGGACAAGACCATCCGCAAGGTCCGTCGCGATTCCTGACGGAGACGGGTAGCCGAGCGGAGCGAGGCCGGAGAGGCGCGCTACCGTCCGAGCGCCGGAAATCCACCCCTGGGAGCTGCAATGAGCACGCGCACCGAGACCGACAGCATGGGGCCGATCGAGGTCCCTTCCGATCGCTACTGGGGCGCCCAGACCCAGCGTTCGCTGCACCACTTCTCCATCGGCGACGACCACATGCCGACCGCGGTGATCCGGTCGATGGCGGTGCTGAAGAAGGCCGCGGCGATGGTCAACCGCGACCTCGGCAAGATGCCCGAGGACAAGGCGGCGCTGATCGTGCAGGCGGCCGACGAGGTCGTCGCCGGCAAGCTCGCGGCCGAGTTCCCGCTCTACGTCTGGCAGACCGGTTCGGGCACCCAGACCAACATGAACGTCAACGAGGTCATCTCGAACCGCGCCATCGAGATCGCCGGCGGTGAGCGCGGCTCGAAGAAGCCGGTGCACCCCAACGACGACGTCAACATGTCGCAGTCGTCGAACGACACGTTCCCCACCGCGATGCACATCGCCGCGGTGGAGGAGGTCGTGCACCGTCTGGTGCCGTCGGTGCTGCGCCTGCGCCACACGCTCGCGGCGAAGTCCGACGAGTTCGCCGACATCGTGAAGATCGGCCGCACGCACCTGCAGGACGCGGTGCCGCTCACCCTCGGCCAGGAGTTCAGCGGCTACGTCGCGCAGCTCGACGACGACCTCGAGCGCATCGCGCTCACCATGCCCGACCTCTACGAGCTCGCCATCGGCGGCACCGCGGTCGGCACCGGCATCAACACCCACCCCGAGTTCGCCGACCGCTGCGCCGCGGTGATCGCGGAGCTCACCGGCCTGCCGTTCGTCTCCGCGCCGAACAAGTTCGCCGCGCTCGCCGCGCACGACGCGCTGGTGTTCGCCAGCGGCGCGCTGAAGACGCTCGCGGTGTCGCTGATGAAGATCGCCAACGACATCCGCTGGCTGGCGTCGGGTCCGCGTGCCGGCCTCGGCGAGCTGATCCTCCCGGAGAACGAGCCCGGCTCGTCGATCATGCCGGGCAAGGTGAACCCCACCCAGAGCGAGGCCATGACCATGGTCTGCGTGCAGGTGATGGGCAACGACGCCACCATCGGCTTCGCCGGCTCGCAGGGCAACTTCGAGCTCAACGTGTTCAAGCCGGTGATGATCTTCAACTTCCTGCACTCGGTCGACATCCTCACCGACGCCTGCGACTCGTTCCGCGAGTTCGCGATCGAGGGCGTGCAGGCCGAACGAGGAGAGGATCGCCGAGCACGTGGGCCAGTCGCTCATGCTCGTCACCGCGCTCAACCCGCACATCGGTTACGACAACGCGGCGAAGATCGCCAAGCACGCCCACCAGAACAAGGGCACGCTGAAGGACTCGGCGATCCACCTCGAGCTGCTCACCGAAGAGGAGTTCGACCGCCTCGTCGTACCCTCGGAGATGACCCGGCCGCGGGGAGTGAGCTGCGCCGTCGTCATCCGGCGTCAGTCGTGCTCGGGGGTCGAAGCCGGGGTAGGTGATCTGGAATTCGACGGCCGGGTTCATGCGGAGCAGCGTCTGCGCGAGGTTGATCGCGGATTCGTTCTCGCGGATGACCAGGCGTCCGCGCCGAAATCGGAACGCGAGCCGACGGAACAGCGGTCCGACCTGCGTCTGCACGACCTCGAGCGAGCTCACCGGTCGAGACCGTCGACGGAGGCCGTACCGGATGATCATGATCCCGTCGGGCCGGACGTCGACGCCGTACGGGAAGGCGACGAGGGTGGGCACGATCGTCCAGGGCACCGTGACGAGGATCCACGCGAGCGCTTCGCTGGGATTGGCGATCACCAGAGCCGCGGTGATGAGGGCGCCGGGCGTCAAGGCCGCGAAGAATCCCCACCAGTTGCGGTACACGCTCGCCTCCCGCTCGACGACGGCCCGAACCATCGCACTGTGCACGACCGAATGCTCCCGCGCAAGTGTCGTCGTCGCCGGGTTCCCCTCCGAACGTCGCGGGGCTTGTCGCCAGGGCTCGGTTGTAGTTTGCTGACTGCGTGCTGTGGGCGGAACGTCGTCGGCCGGGGAAGGCGGTGGTCGTCTGCGGCGTGATCGCAGCTTCGATCGCCTTCAATGTCGTCGTCCAGAGCGTCGGGCGCGTGACGGACGATCCGACGCTCAGCGCGTTGCTGCTCGTGAGTTGGGGTGCGCTCGTCGCCTGCGGCGTCTGGTGGGTCGGGCGGAAGGCCTTCGTGCCCTGGCTGGCGCGCCGGGTGGGATTGGCCTCGTTCGAGATCGAGTCCATGCAGCGGACCGCAGTCGCGCGGCCGCCTCAAGTGGGCCGCACTGGTGCTCGTGGGGATCGGCGCGCTGTGGTTGCTGGGCGTCTACTACGTCGCACCCGTGGCCGAGGTCACGGTGGACTCGGCGAACTGGGGTGAGTCGGCCGCGATGATCGTCGTCGCGATCGGCGCGGCCGCATCCTTCGGCTGGGACGTGCTCGCCGCGTTGCTCGACGGCCTCTGAACCTCGGCGTCCGCCGGTCGACGGCGGGCCAGCCTGGGGCGGGGTCGGGCGGGGCCGTTAGGCTGCCGAAGGTCTTCGTCCGTCCGCGCACCAGGGGAGTGGGATGTCCATCTTCGAACAGCAGATCAACACGCTCGAGGGCGAGCCCGCCGACCTCTCGCAGTTCGCCGGGAAGGCCGCGCTCGTGGTGAACGTCGCCTCCAAGTGCGGCCTCACCCCGCAGTACGAGGGCCTCCAGAAGCTCTACGAGGAGTACCAGGGCCGCGGCTTCGCCGTGATCGGCTTCCCCTGCAACCAGTTCATGGGGCAAGAGCCCGGTTCGGCCGAGGAGATCCGGGAGTTCTGCGACTCCACCTACCACGTGACCTTCCCCATCATGGAGAAGATCGACGTGAACGGCGACCAGCAGCACCCGATCTACGCGGAGCTCGAGCAGACGGCCGACGCCGACGGTGAGGCCGGCGACGTGAAGTGGAACTTCGAGAAGTTCCTGGTCGGCGCCGACGGAAGCGTCACCCGCTTCCGCCCGCAGGTCACCCCCGAGGACCCGGCGCTGGTCGCCGCCATCGAGGCGAACCTCCCCGCCTGAGCCTCCTCTCCGACCGGCGTCACTTCTCCCCGTATGGGCTGGAGAAGTGCGCCGGTTCGTTCATGTCGGTGGGGGAACCGGGCAATTCCCGATAGTTGTGTCGGGAATAGAAGGGGGACAGGTGTCGTTCTCCGGGATCCCCAGATCTCGGACCCGGAGAGGCGACCCCCATGGCCCCCACCGACACCCCCCGTACCGACCCTGATTTTGGCCCCGACTCCGGCGCCGAGCACGCCGGGCAACTCCGCCGCGCTCGTCCTGCCGCTGCTGCCGCTGCCGACGGGCGTGATCCTGCCGCAGATGGTGGTCACCCTGGCCCTCGAGTCGGCCGAGGCCCGGGCCGCCGCGGCCGGCGCCGCGGGCGGCGACGGACGACTGCTGCTCGTGCCCCGCACCGCGGGCGGCTACACCGCGGTCGGCACCGTCGCCCGCGTCGAGCACGAGGGCGAGCTCCCCGACGGCCAGCACGCGCTGGTGCTGCGCGGCGTCGGGCGCGCCTACGTGGGCGAGGTCGTCGCCCGCGACCTGCCGGGTCTGTGGGTCCGCGCCCACGAGGTGGCCGAGGACGGCGTGCCGTCGGGCCGCGCCCGGGAGCTGGCACGCGAGTACCGCGCCGTGGTGCGGGCCATCGCCGAGCGGCTCGGCCGTCCCCGCCTGGCCGAGGCCCTCGCGGGCGTCGAGGAGCCCGGCGCGCTGGCCGACACCGCGGGCTGGTCGCCCGACCTGTCGACCGAGCGCAAGATCCAGCTCCTCGAGGAGCTCGACCCCGAGGTGCGGCTCGCGCTCGCGCTCGAGTGGGCACGGGAGGCGCTGGGCGAGCTCGAGCTCACCGAGCAGATCCGCAGCCGCGTGAGCGAGGGCATGGACCGCACGCAGCGCGAGTTCATGCTGCGCCAGCAGCTGCGGGCGATCCGCGAGGAGCTGGGCGAGACCGACGACGAGGCCGACCTGGTCGACGGGTACCGCGAGCAGCTCGCCGCGCTCGACGTGGCGGACGACGTGCGCGACGCGATCGGCCGCGAGATCGACCGCTTCGACCGCACGAGCGACCAGAGCCCCGAGCGGGGCTGGATCCGCACGTGGCTCGACACCGTGTTCGAGCTGCCGTGGGGCGTGCGCGCCGACGAGCGTCTCGACGTGGCCGACGCGCGCGCCGTCCTCGACGCCGATCACACCGGTCTCGACGAGGTGAAGGACCGCATCGTGGAGCACCTCGCGGTGCGCAAGCTGCGCGCCGAGAAGGGCATGCAC
Organism: uncultured Actinomycetes bacterium; assembly: GCA_963782705.1. Taxonomy (GTDB): domain Bacteria; phylum Actinomycetota; class Acidimicrobiia; order IMCC26256; family DASPTH01; genus CAVRGQ01. The sequence goes on from CAWAKX010000032.1 coordinate 70,659, forward strand.
GACGCCGGCTCGCCGACAATGGCGCCGCCGGGCGTCGTCGCGGTTCGGGCGCGATCCTCGCGCTGGTCGGTCCTCCCGGGGTCGGCAAGACATCGCTCGGCGAGTCGATCGCCGGCGCGCTCGGCCGCAGCTTCGTGCGCGTCGCCCTCGGTGGCGTGCACGACGAGGCCGAGCTCCGTGGCCACCGTCGCACCTACGTCGGCGCTCGCCCCGGCCGCATCGTGCGTGCGCTGACCGAGGCCGGCGCGATGAACCCGGTCGTGCTGCTCGACGAGGTCGACAAGCTGGGTTCCGACTGGCGGGGCGACCCGTCGGCCGCGCTGCTCGAGGTGCTCGACCCCGCGCAGAACCACACGTTCCGCGACCACTACCTGGAGCTCGACCTCGACCTGTCCGACGTGCTGTTCCTCGCCACCGCCAACGTGCTCGACACCATCCCCGGCCCGCTGTTGGACCGGCTGGAGGTGCTGCGCCTCGACGGCTACACCGAGGACGAGAAGGTCGCCATCGCGCGCGACCACCTGCTGGCCCGCCAGCTGGAGCGCAACGGGCTCACGCCCGACGAGGTGCAGGTGACCGACGCCGCGCTGCGCGCGGTGGTGGTCGACCACACGCGCGAGGCCGGAGTGCGCAACCTGGAACGCGAGCTCGGGCGAGCTGCTGCGCAAGACCGCGGCGCGCGTCGCGACCGGCGCGGTCACGCCGCCGGTCGTGCTCGACGTCGACGACGTGCAGCCCGCGCTCGGACGGGCGAAGTTCCACGGCGAGGTCGCGGACCGCACCGGACTGCCCGGTGTGGCCACCGGTCTCGCGGTCACCGGCGCCGGTGGCGACGTGCTGTTCGTCGAGGCCACCACGACCGACGGCGAGGGCCTGACCCTCACCGGCCAGCTCGGCGACGTGATGCAGGAGTCGGCCCGCATCGCGTCGACCTACGTGCAGGCCCACGCGGAGGAGCTCGGCGTCGACCCCGACGCCGCGCGGCGACGCGTGCACCTGCACGTGCCCGCGGGCGCGATCCCCAAGGACGGACCGTCGGCCGGCATCACCATGACCACGGCCCTGGTGAGCGCGCTCACCGGACGAGCGGTGCGTGAAGGAGTCGGCGATGACCGGCGAGGTCACGTTGCAGGGTCGGGTGCTGCCCATCGGCGGCGTGAAGCAGAAGCTGCTCGCGGCCCATCGTGCCGGTCTCGACACGGTGCTGCTCCCGGCGCGCAACGGCCCCGACCTCGACGACGTGCCCGAGTCGGTGCGCGAGGTGATGACCGTCCACCTGGTCGACGACGTACGCGACGTGTTGCGAATCGCGCTCGAGGCCGCCTGACCGTGACCGTCTGACCCGCGTGGCAGCATGCGGGCGTGCCCGATGAGCAGCCTGCGGACGAGCCGCCCGCCTCGCGCGGGGCGGGCGGCCTCGCCGAGGTCGCCGCGGTCTTCCTGAAGCTCGGGGCCCTGGGCTTCGGCGGTCCCGCGGCCCACGTGGCGATGATGCGCGAGGAGGTGGTGGACGCGGCGCGCCTGGGTGGGCGAGCAGGAGTTCCTCGACGCGCTCGGGGTCACCGGCGTGATCCCCGGGCCCGGCTCCACGCAGATGGCGATCTACCTGGCCCGCCGCCGGGCGGGCTGGCCGGGCCTGGTCGTCGGGGGTGTGTGCTTCATCCTCCCGGCGATGCTGCTGGTGCTCGCGCTGGCGTGGGCCTACGTCGAGTACGGGACGACGACGATCGGGCGGGGCCTCCTCTACGGCATCACGCCCGTCGTGATCGGCATCATCGCCGACGCGGTGCTGCGCCTGGGTCGCACCGCGATCCGCTCGGTGCGCCTGGCGGTGCTGGCCGGGGCGGTGCTGGTCGGTTGGTGCGCCGGCGCACCGGTGCTGGTGCTGCTCCTCGGCGCCGGGGCGCTCGAGGCGCTGGCCGCCACCGCGGGCACGTCGGCGCGACCACGGCGCGGGCGCTGCGGCCGCGCTGCTCCTGGCCGCCGGCACCGGACACACACGCGTCGGCGGCGTGTCGCTGTGGGAGGTGTTCGGCGAGTTCCTCAAGCTGGGCGCGGTGGTGTTCGGCAGCGGGTACGTGCTCGTGGCGTACCTGCAGTCCGACCTCGTCGACCAGCTGCACTGGCTCACGCCGCAGCAGCTCGTCGACGCGGTCGCCGCCGGCCAGATCACGCCGGGACCCGTGTTCACCACCGCCACGTTCGTCGGCTACCTCGTGGCCGGCTTCTGGGGCGGCGTGGTCGCGACGTTCGCGATCTTCCTGCCGTCGTTCCTGCTCGTGGCCGCGTTCGGCTGGATCGTCCCGCACCTGCGGCGCTGGGTGTGGAGCGCGGCCGCGCTCGACGGGCTGAACGCCGCCGCGGTGGCGCTGATGGCCGCGGTCACCGTCGACCTGGCCGACACCGCGGTGGTCGACGTGCTCACCGCGGTGCTCGCGCTCGGATCGTTCGTCGTGATGTGGCGGTGGCGACCGAACTTCGCCTGGCTGCTCCTCGTCGGCGCCGCCGTCGGCGTGACGCACGCCCTCGCCTGAGATCGCTCTCTCCTCCAACGTTTTGGCGTCACTACGCGTTGCCAGAGCAGCCTCTGGTGACGCCAAAACGGGGGCTGGGGGTGACGAGGTCGCCGACGTGGAGCTCGCCGTCGGTGAGGACCTCGGCCTGGATGCCGCCGCGGTGCGCGAACGCGTCGCGCACACCCGGGACGCCGAGCAACTGCTCGAGGTACACGCACGGCTCGGAGAGCTTCACGCCGCGCAGCAGCACGTCACCGATGCGGAACTCGCGGCCGATCAGGTGGTGCACCGGCACGCCGACGGTCACGAGGTTGCGCCGGGTGTCGGCCTCGCGCAGGTCGACGCCCGCCGCCGCGAGCTCGGCGCGGGCCGCGTCGACGGCCTCGCGTTCGATGAGCGTGACGTCGCGCGCCACCCGCGTGTTGGCCGACCAGCTCCCGGTGCCCGCCGCGTAGCGGTCGCCGACGATCCCCTGGTGGGCCGCGACGGTCGCATCGGTGCACGCCTCCATCGGCGCGCCCGCGTTCGGCGCCACGTAGATGCCGACGAGCTGCCCGGTGAACTCGCCGACGGTCCCGTGACGCGGCTCGGGTGCGCTCATGCCAGGTCGAAGGCGCCCAACGCCGACGGGGGTTCGAGCGCCTCGCCGGGCGACAACGGGAAGTGGCACGCCACGAACTGGCCGTCGGACACCTCGCGCATGACCGGCTCCTCCATCGCGCACCGGTCCTCGGCGCGCGGGCAACGCGTGCGGAACCGGCAACCGCTGGGCGGGTGGGTGTTCGACGGGATCTCGCCCGACGATCGGAGGCGGCGCGTCGGTGTGGCGCTCGGGGTCGGGATCGGGGATGGCCGCGAGCAGCGCCGCGGTGTACGGGTGCGCGGGCTGCGCGTAGAGCGTGTCGGGGGCGCCGACTTCGCACAGCTTCCCGAGGTACATCACCGCCACGCGGTCGCTCACGTTCTTGACCACCGCGAGGTCGTGGGCGATGAACACCATCGTGAGGCCGTAGCGGGCCTTCATGTCCTCGAGCAGGTTGAGGATCTGCGCCTGCACCGACACGTCGAGCGCGGAGACCGGCTCGTCGCAGATGATCATGCGCGGCTCGGTGACCAGCGCGCGTGCGATGGAGATGCGCTGGCACTGGCCGCCGGAGAACTCGTGCGGACGGCGGTCGCGTGCGGTGGCCGGGTCGAGGCCCACCGCGTCGAGCACCTCGTCGACCTTGGCGTGGCGCGAGTCCTTGTCGCCGACGCGCCCAGATGTCGAGCCCCTCGCCGACGATGCGCCCGACCTTGCGCCGCGGGTTGAGCGACGAGATCGGGTCCTGGAAGATCATCTGCAGCCGCGTGCGGGTGCGGCGCAGCTCGCGCCCGCGCAGCGCCGTGAGCTCGTCGTCCTCGAAGCGGACGCTGCCGCTCGCGGGCCTGATGATCTGCATGATCGCCCGGCCGGTGGTCGACTTCCCGCAGCCCGACTCGCCGACCAGGCCCAGCGTCTCGCCCTCGACCACGTCGAGGCTGATCCCCGACACCGCCTGGACCTTGCCGCCTTCCGCGGAGAACTCCACCACGAGGTCCTCGACGCGCAGCAGCGCGTCGCCCTCGGGTCGCAGGTGCGCGGTGCCGGTGCCGGCCATCAGAGGTCCTCGCCGCGCGTCGGTGCCGGCCGTACGCCTTCACTGGACGGGCCCGCCGAGGCCGGGCCCGATCCAACCGGGAACCAGCAGCGGTACTCGTGGCCGGGGATGTCGGCGGGCACCAGCGGCGGCTGCTCCTCGCGGCACCGGTCCTGCACGTAGGGGCAGCGCGGCGCGAACCGGCACCCGACGGGCGGGGCCACGAGGTCGGGCGGTCGCCCGGGGATCGCCGCGAGGCGCGTGTGGCTGCGGTCGCCGATCTTGGGGATCGAGCGCAGCAGCGCCTCGGTGTAGGGCATCTTCATGTGCCGGAACAGCGCCTCGGTGGGCGCCTTCTCCACGACCTGCCCGGCGTACATCACGAGCACGTCGTCGGCCCGCCCCGCGACCACACCGAGGTCGTGGGTGACGAGGATCATCGCCATGAAGCGCTCGCGCTGCTGCTGGTCGAGCAGGTCGAGCACCTGGGCCTGCACGGTGACGTCGAGCGCGGTGGTGGGCTCGTCGGCGAAGAGGAGCTGCGGACCGCACGCCAGCGCGATGGCGATGCAGATGCGCTGGCGCAGACCGCCGGAGAGCTGATGCGGGTACTCGCCCATGCGCCGCTCGGGGTCGGGCACCCGCACCGACTCGAGCAGCGAGACCGCGAGCTCGCTCGCCGAACTGCTTGGTGACGTCGAGGTGGGTGTGGATCGCCTCGGTGATCTGCTTGCCGATCTTCAGCACCGGGTTCAGCGACGTCATCGGGTCCTGGAAGACCATCGCCATGCTCGCGCCCCAGAATCGGCGCATCTCCTTGGGCGACGCGCCGCCGATCTCCTCGCCCTCGAAGCGGATCGAGCCGCTCCGCATCACGTTCTTGCGCGGCAGCAGCCCCATGATCGAGCGCGTCAGCACCGTCTTGCCCGATCCCGACTCGCCGACGATCCCGAGCGTGCGGCCCCGTTCGAGGGTGAAGGACACGCCGTCGACCGACCGCACCAGGCCGCGCACGGTCTCGAAGCCGGTCTCGACGTCGGTGACCTCGAGCAGCGGGACGCCGGGGTGCTCGGGCGTCACAGCGCACCCTCCCTGACGTCGAAGCAGCGCTCGGATCGCGTCGCCGAGGAAGTTCAACGCGAGCACGGTGAAGAAGATCATCAGGGCGGGCTCGAACACGATGTGCGGCGCCCGCTGCAGCTGGATGCGGCCGATGGCGATCATGTTGCCCCAGGTGGGCGTGTCGGGCTCGACGCTCGCGCCGAGGATCGCCAGGGTCCCCTCGGCGACGATGGCCACCGCGATGCTCGAGCAGCGCGATCGAGTACATCGCGGGGAGCACGTTGGGCAGCACCTCGCGGATGATCACGCGTCGATGGGTGGCGCCCTGGGCGCGCGCCGCGGTGACGAACTCGCGTTGCGACCAGCTCAGGGTGCTGGCGCGGGTGATGCGCCCGAGCACGGGGATCGAGACCGCGCCGATCGCGAGGATCAGCGCGAGCTCGGGGTCGATGCCGCCGCTGGTCGCCCCTGGTTGCGTGCGCAGGATCGTGACCAGCGCGAGGGCCAGGATCACCGCGGGGATGGCGAGGAGCACGTCGAGCAGCAGGCTCACGACGATGTCGACCTTCCCGCGGAAGTAACCCCCGAGCAGTCCGAGCGCACCGCCGAGCACGAGGCCGATCAACACCGCGGCGGTGGCGACCACGAGCGTGGTGCGGCCGCCCCACGCAAGGCGGGACAGCATGTCGCGGCCGTTGAAGTCGCCGCCGAGGAGGTGACCGGGTGCCGTGCCGGCGTCGGCGAACGGTCCGCGACGCGCGATCTCGGTGATGCTCTCCTTCGGGTCGTCGAGGGGCAGCACCGGCGCGAGGACCGCAAGGCCGACCACGAGCGCGATCCAACCGATCGACAACCAGCCGGCGACCCCGAGACCCTTCTTGCGGAGTCGGCGGACCTCGGGCCCGGTGGTGACCGCGGAGATCTCGATGGTGCCGGGGTCGACCGGGCGTCCCTCGTCGACCGCCTGACCGACGAACTGCTGCAGCGGGTCGTCAGGCATCGGCACGTCGGATCCGCGGGTCGAGCACCACGTAGAGGGAGTCGATCACGAAGTTGATGAGCACGTAGCCGATGGCGATGATCGCGATGTAGCTCTGCAGCTCCACGAACTGGTGGGCGCTGATGGCCTGGTAGATGAGCGTGCCCAGGCCGGGGATGCCGAAGATGATCTCCACCGCGACCGCGCCGCCGATCAACGTGCCGAAGTTCAGGCCCGCGACGGTGAGGAGCGTGAGGCTCGACGGCTTGAACGCGTGCCGCCAGAGGATCCGGCGGTCGGTCAGGCCCTTGGCCCGCGCCATGGTGATGAAGTTCTCCTGCAGCGTGGCGATCATGTCGCTGCGCAACAGCCGCATGTAGACCGCGATGAGCCCCGCGGCGAGCGAGATCGCGGGGAGCAGCATCGTGGCGATGTGCTTGCCGAGGTCGCCGGACGGCTGGCCGAACAGCGGTTCGAGCCAGCCCGGCTCGTAGCCGGTCACCTGGAGCTGGCCGATGAGGGGGATGTCGGGTTGCCACTTGACGCCCACCAGGTAGGCGAGCGCGAGCGCGAGCACGAAGCTCGGCAGCGCGAGCAGCGCGAACGCCCCCGCGTTGATCGCCTTGTCGGTCTTGGTGTTGACCTTGTACGCGGTGAGCACGCCGAGGGGGATGGCCACCGCCAGCGCGATGATCTGGGCGTACAACATCAGCTCGATCGAGACCGGCAGCGCGGTCGCGAGCTTGTCGCTCACCGGGATGTTCGACTGGTAGTCCTTGCCGAGGTCGCCCTGGGCGAGGTTGCCCAGCCACGTGACGTACTGCTCGAAGAACGGCTTGTCGAGGCCGTTGTCCTTGCGGAACTGCGCCTTCTGCGTCGGCCGTGCCGTAGGGGATCGACGCGTCCGCGACGTCACCCGGGAACATCCGGAGCAGGCTGAACGCGAACAGCGTCGACAGGATCACGACGACGACGAGTTGGAGCAGCCGCCGTGCGATGGTCCTCATGGCCGGTGGTCTACTTCGTGACGTACAGCCCGAGCAAGGGGTGACGGCCGTAGAGGAACAGCGGCTGGCCGCCGCCGTCGGGGAGCGCCGGACCCATGAAGCCGTTCACCTTCTTCTTGGAGGCGACCATCCACTGCGAGTAGTACGCCCACACGTTGTAGAGCTGCGAGGCGAAGCGCTTGTCGACCTGCTGGTAGATCTCCTTGCGCTTCGCGGGGTCGGTCTCGCTGCGGCCCTGGTCGAGGAGTGTCTGCAGGTCGGGGTCGACGAACTTGCCGAAGTTGAGCAGCGAGCCGGTCTGCCACCACTGGTAGTTCACGTCGGGGTCGTCGCCCGGGTGGTTGCGCCACAGCATGATGCTGAAGTTGCCACCCACCGCGGCGGCGATGAACGCGGTCTGGTCGTCCTCCTTGAGCGTGGCGTCGATGCCCGCCTTGGAGAGCTGCTGCTTGATGAGCTCGGCCTCGGCCGTGTTGGCCGGGTCGTTGGTGTGCTCGAGCACCACGCTGAAGGAGCCGCCGTGCGCCGCCTTGTAGGCGTCGGCCAGCTTCTTGGCCTCCTTCACGTTCGTCTTCGGGTAGCCGGGGTTCTTCACGTAGCCCGTGACCTTGGTGTCGAACGGACCGTCGGCGACCCGGTAGACGCCGTTGTTGCGCAGCTCGTTGATCTGCTTGCGGTCGATGGCGAGGGCCACGGCCTTGCGGGCGTTGAGGTCGTCGAGCGGCGCGCCTTGGCCTCGTTCATGAGGTAGTAGCGGACCTCGCTGCGACCGGGCTTCTCGTACATCTCGTTGAACTTGGCCGGACAGCTGTTGGAGCGCGTCGACCTGCTGGCCGTCGGAGGTGTGGATGATGTCGACGCGAGCCGCCCTGGAGGGAGTTGACCCGGCTGACCGCCTCGACGATCGGCTTGAAGGTGATCGAGTCGAGGTAGGGGAGCTGCGTGCCCTTGGAGTCCTTCTGCCAGTAGTCGGGGTTCTTGTTGGCCACCAGCTCCTGGTTCACGCGTCCAGTGGTCGAGCTTGAACGGTCCGGAGCCGATCAGGTTGGTGGCGCAGGTGTCGGGGTTCGCGAGCTGCGCCGGCGCCACGATCAGGAAGCGGCCGTCGAGGTAGAGGAACCAGGGGAACGCGACCCACGGCACCTTGGTCGTGACGGTGACGTCGAGCGGGTCGGTGGCGCTCACGGCGTCGATCGCCTTGAGCGCCGAGCCGATCGAGCGTGCTGCTGCGGTACGCGTCGATGTTCTGCTTCACCGCGTCGGCGTCGACGGGCGTGCCGTCGTGGAACGTGACGCCGTCACGGAGCGTGATCGTCCAGGTCTGGTACGTGGCGTCGTGGTCGACGCTCTTGGCGAGGTAGGGGACGATCTCGCCCTTGGAGTTCGGCACGGTCAGCGTGTCGTAGATCGCGGCGCCGACCTCGATGCCGGAGATGGCGAGGCGGGCGGAGGTGGGGCACCAGCCGCCGCCGGTCTCGGCCTCCAGGCCGTAGGTGACGCTGCCGCCCGGCTTGGGTGCGGCGGCCTGGCGAGCTGCGCGAGCGGGTGGTCGCGCCGGCGCCCGGAGCGGCCGCGCCCACGACGGAGAGCGTGATGGCGCCGGCGGTGAGCAGTGCCACGAGCCGTCCCCGTCGCCGCGCGGTGGAGACGTTGCCTGCCGTTCGGACTTCCACCATCTGGGCCCCCCCACGGATCGAGCGTGTTACCGGTCGGTAGCGTACCCCGGGTCGGGCATCGGTGAACGTCGCCCGGTTGGCCGCGGCCGCAGTCACGAACCGGGTGCGCGGCCCGGTACCGTCGGGAGCGTGCGACCGGCGGACGACCAGCTCCGGGTGAGCCCCACCTGCGTGATCCGCCTCGACGAGCTGGAGTGGCGCACGACCGGCTCGGGTGGCCCCGGTGGCCAGCACGCCAACACCTCCGACACGCGGGTGGAGGTGCGCCTCGACGTGGAGGCCTCGGCGTCGCTCGCCCCGGGCCAGAAGGCCCGGCTGCTCGAGCGGATCGGCCCGGTCGTGCGGGCCAGCGCCTCCGACACCCGCTCGCAGGCCCGGAACAAGGAGCTCGCCCTCGAACGGCTCCGGGCGCGCCTCGAGGCCGGGCTGCACGTCGAGCCGCCCCGGCGGGCGACCAAGCCCCGGCGCGCCGCGCGAAGGAGGCCCGGCTGTCGGAGAAGCGTCGCCAGGCGGAGCGCAAGGAGTCGCGTCGTCGCCCCGGCGCCGACGACTGAGAGACCGCCGGGCGGCGCGCGTCTGCGACACTGCCTGACGCATGGACGTCGTGGTCGAGGTGCTCTGGTTCGCGCTCGGGGTCGCACTGATCCTTTCGGTGCTCGACTCCGCGGTGCGCACGTTCGTGCTCCCGCGCGGTGTGGCGTCGGTGCTCACCCGCGTCGTGTTCGTCGGACTGCGAGCGTGCTTCAACGCGATGGCCCGCCTGGCCCGCACCTACGACGGGCGCGACGCGGTGATGGCGTTGTACGGCCCGGTCGGCCTGCTCGTGCTGCCGTTCGTCTGGATCCTGGTGACCCTGCGTGGCCTTCGCCGCCATCTTCCACGCGCTCGGCGTGTCGGGCTACGAGCGGGCGATCGAGATGAGCGGCTCGTCACTGTTCACCCTGGGCTTCGTGCGGCCGCCCGACTTCGCGGCCACGTGCTTCGCGTTCCTCGAGGCCGCGTTCGGGCTCGGCCTGCTCGCGCTGCTGATCGCCTACCTGCCCACGATCTACGCCGCGTTCTCGCGGCGCGAGGTGATGGTCGGGCAGCTGGCGCACGTTCAGCGGGCAGCCGCCGTCGGGGGTCGAGATCCTGGTGCGCACCCACCGCATGGAGCGCTCCCACCTGCTCGGCGACGTGTGGGTGCAGTGGCAGGGCTGGTTCGCGGAGATCGAGGAGACGCACACGTCGCTGGCGGTCGTGAACTTCTTCCGCTCGCCCACGCCGCACCGCTCGTGGATCACCGCCGCGGGCGCGGTGCTCGACGCGGCGTCGCTGCGCCTCGCCGCGGTCGACGACGTGGGCTTCGACCCGCAGGCCGGGCTGCTCGTCCGTTCGGGTCGCTACGCGCTCACCGCGATCGCCGCCTACTTCGACCTGCCCCACGATGCCGACCCCGCGCCCACCGACCCGATCATGGTGACCCGCGAGGAGTTCGAGGAGGCGTGCGACGCGCTGGTGGCCGGCGGGGTGGCGGTGCGGGCCGACCGCGACGCGGCGTGGGCCGACTTCGCGGGCTGGCGGGTCAACTACGACCTCGCGCTGGTGTCGATCGCGGGGCTGATCATGGCGCCCTACGCGCCGTGGTCGTCGGACCGCTCGCCCCGGTCCCGCCGGCCCCGGCTCCACCGCCGGCGCGGTAGAGCCGCGGGAGTTCCGGGTTCGCGGAACGCTCGGAGCAGCAGTCAGAGCAACAGTCAGAGCAACAGTCAGAGCAACCAGGTCTCCGGTTCGGCGGGCTGCGAGTCGAGCCGCTCGTACCACTCGGTGCCGAACGTGAGCGCGAACACGTCGGGCGGGAGGGAGAGGAAGAACGTCTCCTCGGCGATCTGGCTGGCGTGCGCGGCCATCGAGGCCCGCTTGGCGGCCAGATGGTCCGAGACGTCGACCCGGGTGGTGATGCGGTGGTCGGGGATGCCGAGGTTGAGCTCGTCGGGGTCGGGGAGCTCGAGGTGGGGGTTCTCGGCGCGCTGGCGCTCCGCGAGCTCGCGGAAGTGCTCGGCGCTCACCGTGGCCGCGTAGAGCCGGGGGGTGCCGGCGAGCTCGGCGGCGCGCACGCCGACCCGGTGGACCTGGATGTGGTCGGGGTGCTCGTAGCCGCCGCGCTCGTCGTAGACCGTGAGCACCTCGGCGGCCTCTTCACGGAGCAGCGCCGCGAGCGCGGCGGCCGCGTCCTCGATCGGCGCGGCCGCGAACGCGCCGGGGTCGTCGACGGTGTCGGAGCCGGCCATGCCGGAGTCGTGGAAGTCGAGGAACGCGACCCGCGCCGCGCCGAGCAGCGCGCCCGCAGCCTCCGACTCGCGCACCCGGCGGTCGGCCAGCGACTCGCCCGGCGCGAGGTCGTCGGGCACCTCGCCGAGCTCACCGCGGGTGGCGAACACCGCCACCACGCGGTGGCCGTCGGCCGCGGCCCGGGCCATCGTCCCGGCGGTCATGATCGCCTCGTCGTCGGGGTGGGCGTGGAAGAACACCAGGGTGGCCATGGCCCATGATCGCGCGGCGTGTCGCCGGAGCTCCCGGGTGACTTCCCGGCTGGACGGAGCCGGTCGCACGGGCGGCGGGAGACTGCTACCTTCGCGAGTGATAGCGACACGCGGGTCGACGTCGAGGCGCTTCCCGCAAATCTCAAGGGAGCAAGGCGTTGGCAACAGGCAGTGTGAAGTGGTTCAACGCGGAGAAGGGCTACGGCTTCATCTCCCGTGAGGACGGGCCTGACGTGTTCGTGCACTACTCGGCGATCCAGGGCAACGGGTACCGCACCCTCGAAGAGGGTCAGCGCGTCGAGTTCGACGTCGGTCCCGGCCGCAAGGGTGAAGAGGCGCAGAACGTACGCGTGGTCTGAGTCCTCACCCGAGGACCACAGCTCAGGAACGATCGGAGGGCCCGCTGGGGCCCTCCCTTCGCGTCCGGGAAATTTCCGGGAAGCTCGCGTCCGGGGACGACACGTGGGGGCACCACCGGTGTTCCCGCGAATCGCGGCACCTCCGCCTAGCCTGGCGGCGGGGCGGAGGAGGCGAAGACAATGATTCTCGTCGTGGACGACGATGCCGACCTGGTCGACGTCGTCCGCTCGGCCCTCGAACGTGAGGGCTTCGCGGTCGACGACGCCGGCGACGGCGAAACCGCGCTCACCAAGATCGCGGGCGACACCCCGGAACTGGTCGTGCTCGACCTCGGCCTGCCCAAGATGCGCGGGCTCGACGTGCTGCGTCGTGTGCGCGAGGACAACGCCGTCCCGGTGATCGTGCTCAGCGGGCACTCCGACGAGGCCGACCGCATCGTCGGCCTCGAGCTCGGCGCCGACGACTACGTCGTCAAGCCGTTCTCGCCGCGTGAGCTGGTGGCGCGCGTCCGCTCGGTGCTGCGCCGCACGCGGGGCACCGCCGCCGCGGGACGGCTCGAGTACGACGACCTCGTCATCGACCTCAGCACCCGCGAGGTCTGGTCGCGCGGTGAGCTGGTGGAGCTGCGCCGACGCGAGTTCGACCTGCTCGCGTTCCTCGCCGCATCGCCGCGCCAGGTGTTCACCCGCGACCAGCTGCTGCTGACCGTGTGGGAGGTCGAGCCCGAATGGCAGGGCGCGGCCACGGTGAGCGAGCACGTCCACCGCCTGCGCGGGAAGATCGAGACCGATCCCGCCCATCCCACCCGCATCATCACGGTGCGGGGCGTGGGCTACCGCTTCGAGCCCTGATCACGCCTGGCTCGGCCCGCCGGGCTCGGCCCTCGACGTCGCCGGCGGGAACGAGTGCCCGCACCGCGTCGAGCAGGTCGGCACGTCGGAGGGGCTTGGTGAGCAGCGGCGCGCCCCGCAGCGCGGTGGCGCCGGCGGGCACGAACCCCGACACGAACAGCACCGGCGTGCCCGGCGCACGCTCCTCGACGCGGGCGGCGAGGTCGGTGCCGCTCATCGCCGGCATGACGACATCGGTCACGAGCAGGTCGACGCGCGGGCTGCGCTCCAGCAACGCCAGCGCGGCGTCGCCGTCGGGTGCGACCAGCACGAGGTAGCCGGCGCCGCGCAGGATCTCGGCGACGAGCGTGCGGACGTCGGGTTCGTCGTCGACGACGAGGACGGTGCCGATCACACCGCTGGTGCCGCGCGTGGGCGTCTGGTCGTCGCGGAGATCGAGCTCACCGGGCACGCTGTCGACGGTGGGGAATCCGAGCATGAACGTGGTGCCGCGACCCAACGCGCTGCGCACCTCGATGGTGCCGTGCGCGGCGCGCACGATGTCGGCGGTGGTCGACATGCCGAGCCCGGTGCCCATCCCCGGTGGCTTGGTGGTGAAGAACGGCTCGAAGACGCGTCCGCGTGTCGACTCGTCCATGCCGATCCCGGTGTCGGTGACCGACAGCACCACGTAGGGCGGCCCGTCGCCGACGGACACGTTCGCGGTGGCGAGGGTGAGTTGTCCCCCCGACGGCATCGCGTCGCGTGCGTTCACCGCGAGGTTCATCACGGCCTGTTCGAGCCGGTTGGGGTCGGCGACGATCGTCGCGGTGTCGGCGGTGAGCTCGAGCTCGAGGGCGACGGTGGGCCCGACGAGTTGGTGGAGGAGCTCGCGGAGCGAACGCAGCAATTCGTGCAGGTCGAAGCGTTCGGGGGTGTCCTGGCGTCGGCGGCTGAACGCCATGAGGTCGTCGGTGAGCGCGGCGGCCCGGTCGGTGGCGCGCTGTACGGAGTCGATGCGGGCCCGGGCGCGTTCGATCACTGCGAGGTCGTCCTGGAGCAGCTCCACCTGGCCGCGCATGATCGCGAGCAGGTTGTTGAAGTCGTGGGCGATGCCGCCCGCGAGGCGCCCGACCGATTCCATCTTCTGGGCGTGCACGAGCTGGTGGCGCAGGGTGGTGCGCTCCGACTGGTCGAGGACGAACACGATCCGGTGGTCGGGCGCACCCTGCGACTGGCGCAGTCGCGCCTCGGAGAGCTCGACGTGCACGGTCTCGCCGTCGGCACGCAAGACTCGGAGGCGTCGGGTGCGCCCCGCGTCGAGGCCGTCGCCGATGCGGGCGAGCTCGAGCTGGCCGCTGTCGTCGGCGCTCCAGGTGTGCAGGGGCCGGCCCACCAACTCGCCCTCGGGTCGGCCGAGCAGGAGGCACAGCGCGCGGTTGGCCTCTACCACCTCCCCGGTGAGCGTCGTGACCGCGATGCCCACGGGGGAGTGGTCGAAGATGCGACGTGACCGTTCGGCTGCGACCCACCGTTGGTGCTCCGCGCCGTCGCGTTCGGTGAGCGCGGCCGCGAACCCGAGGACCGCGAGGAGGGTGACGCCGAGCATGGCCTGCATCACGAGCACGCCGCCGTCGACCGAGTGCGGCGGGGTGGTGAACGCGCCGGTGCCGCGGGCCAACGCCCAGTCGGCTGCGGCGACGAGCACCAGGGCCCCGGCCGCCGCCGGGCGGATGCCGAAGCGCGCCGCTGCCCAGAGCAGGAGGAGCACCGACACGAACGCGAGAGGGTCGTCCCAGCGGGCGACGACGAGCAGCGCGGTGGCGCCGATCGCGAGGGCGAGCACCACGGCCTCGATGCGCGTGCCGCGTCGGCGGATGGTGGACGTGGAGGCGACAGCGACGCACGCGACGAGCACCATGGCGATTGCGTCGGCTGCGGTCGTGCGGTAGAGCACGCGCCACCACACCGGACCCGAGCCGGCCTGCGCGAGCGCGCCGGCGAGGATGGCGGCCGCGACCGCGCCGCCGGCCAGCGCCGCGAACACCAGCGCGGCGAGGTCGCGCACGCCGCCCACCTGGAACCGGCCGTCGGCGTACCAGTGCAGGAGCGTGGCCGCCAGCGCCGCGCCGACGATGGCGCCGATGCCGAGCGCACACGCGAGTCCCGGGTCGACGTCGTGCACCAGCGCGACCGCCGACGACCGCGACGGCCACCGCGACCAGGGGCGCCACGGCGCGTCGCATGGGGAGCAGGAGCGCGACCGCGAACGCGACTCCGGCGGCCGGCGTGACCGCCACCGCGTCGCCCGGGCCGACCTGCAGCCAGGCGACCCACGCCGCCGCGAGGCCGGCCGCGACGAAGGCCAGCGCGGTGGGCAGCACGCGTCGGGCGAGGGGGGTACGGGCCGCGTGCCGGACCCGGCCGGCGAGAGCGTCCCACGGCGAGGCCATCGACCGACGGTAGCAACCGCCGAGCCGTGGGAGTGGGCTCGGGGAGCGAGGCGGCCCGATGATCGATGCTCGGGGCGCACGCCCCACGAAATGGACGAGGGGGCCCGCCGGAATCGACGGGCCCCCTCGTACGTGGGGAGGGGTGAGGCGGGGCGTGTCCCACCCCTCCGATTCGGTCCCCGACAGGGGCGGCTACCGGAGACCGAAGTCCGCGACCACGTAGGTGCGTCCCGCCCCGTCGTGGGCGATCCCGACGCCGACGCTGTTGACCCCGCCGTCGAGGATGTTGGCGGCGTGTGGTGGCGAGCCCATCCAGGTGTTCACCACCTGGCCGTTGGTGACACCGCCCGAGCTCATGAAGAGGTTCTCGGTGAGGCGGCGCCACGCGGCCATCACGTCCCAGGTGAGGAGGGCGCCGAGGTTCTGGTGCTCGAGCCCGCCGACCGCGGCGAGGTGGTCGGCCCAGACCTGCGCCAGCGCGTCGAGCTGCGCGTCCTGCCCGACGCCGGTCATGCCGTGCGCCGACCGCTGGGCATTGATCTGCGCCGCGACCCCGGGAGGCGAGCCGCCGTCGTCCGGGCCGAGACAGGCCGTCGCACCCAGCGCGACGAGGAGCGCGATCGCGGGAACGAGCAGTCGATACCTGCGCGACCCACCCCGTCGGATCGCCTGCTGCACTGCCCGCATCCTGCCTCCTCCGGCCCCGACGAGCGGGGACCGTTCTCGTCCGTACGACTTGGTCGGCGCCGGCGGCGACGACTGCCAGGCAGCCTGACGTGACGACTTGGGAGCACGCTCGACTCCGTGTCAACGGGGGGTCAACCGGGACTGACTGCTCCCGGGTGCACGTCCGGCGAGGGTGCGACGGGCCGGTGGGCGCCCGACGGTGACGGAGCGGGCGGCAAGCGGCTCAAGCGCGACGCCCGGTCCTCCGACAACCAGGTGTGGATTCCGTCTTGTTGCTGGCCGCCGTCGCCGCGGTCGTCGTCGCCGTGATCGCCACCGTGGCCGCCCTCCGGGCGGGACGCCGCGCCAGCCGCGCGGCCGACCTGGTGTCACAGCTCCTCGATCCTCCGGTGGTGGAGGCCGTGTCGGTCCGGGCCGGGAACGCGACGGCCCCGGCGGACGAGGTGCGCGTGAGGCGCCCCGCGAGGTGCCGCGCGAGGCGGTGTCGTCGACGCCGCAGGAGATCTGGGACGGTGACGGCGTCGACGACGACGAGCGTGTGGTCGACGACCCCTTCGGACAGGTGCCGGCCGGGATCGGATCGGGACGATCCGGGGATCGGGCCCGACCCGACGCGCGTCGCCGAACGGCGCGTCCCCGAACGGTGCCGAGACGCCGGCGGTCGCCGAGCTCGCCGGCGCGCGCCCTCCGGCCGCCGGGGATCGCAGCGCGCAGCAGGCCCGCATCCCCGTGTTCGACCTCGACCGTCTGCGCGTGTGGCTCACCCAGGAGGACCTCCATCTCGGCCGGGTCGCCGTCGTCTCGGTCGAGCTCGACAACCTGGCCCACGTGCAGGAACGGCTCGGCTACGCCGCCGGCGCGCACCTGCTCGAGGCGATCACGACCCGGCTGCGGACGGTGACCCGACCGCGCGACGTCGTCGCCCACGTGAACGCGGAGCGCTTCGTGCTCGTGTGCCGTGACGTGCCCGACGAGGACGCCGCGCAGGCGCTGGCCGAACGGGTGGCGATGGGCGTCGCCCACCCGTCGGTGGTGCTCGCGGGCGTGGCCGAGGTGACCGCGAGCATCGGCGTCGCGCTGAGCGCGGGTCACGACGAACGTCCCGAAGGCGTGTTGCGCCGAGCCATCACCGCGGGGAACCACGCCCGGGCGCTCGGCGGCTCCCGCATCGAGATCAGCGCGGGCACCCCGAGCCCGTCGTTCGCCGACGGGGAGCTGGTCTCCGCGGTGGCCCGCGACGAGCTGCGCCTCCACTTCCTCCCCATCGTGAGCTGCGCGACGGGTCGGGTCGCGGGGTTCGAGGCCCTCGTGCGCTGGGAGCATCCCGCGCACGGCCTGCTGTACCCCCACGAGTTCCTCCCCGAGGCCGAGCGCACCGGGGCGATCGTGCCGATCGGCGCGTGGACGATCGACCAGGCGTGTCGCCAGATGGCCGCGTGGCACGAGGCCGGCAGCACCACCCTGAAGCTCGACGTGAACCTGTCCCTCCGGCAGTTCGCCGAACCCGGTCTCACGGCGCAGGTCAAGCGGGCGGTCACCGAGACCGGGCTCGCGCCCGGGTCGGTGTGGCTGGAGATCACCGAGGACACGCTCATGCGTGACCGCTCGCTCTCCGAGACGGCCCTCGCCCGGCTCCACGAGCTCGGTGTGCAACTCGTGATCGACGACTTCGGGACCGGCGCGTCGTCGCTGGTGGCGCTCAAGCAGTTCCCGATCGACGCGATCAAGATCGCCCGGACGTTCGTGGCCGAGCTCGGTCGCGATCGCGACACCGACGCCATCTGCAGCGCGATCGTGGAGCTCGCGCACTCGCTCGGGCTCGGCGCGGTCGCCGAAGGGGTCGAGACCCTCCAACAGTTCGCGGCGCTGCGCGCGCTGGGCTGTGAGCTCGCGCAGGGGCACCTGTTCGGGCCCGCCCGACCCGCGGAGTCGTTCGGCCCCTCACCGGCCGCGACCCTCGGCGTGGTCGGCGCCGCCGGCCTCGACTGAACGCGTCGCCGTCGCCGCCGCGACGGTGCTGTCGGCGTTCCGTACGGCATCCTGTCCCGATGCCCGGTCGCGCCCGCTTCCCGTCACTGCGGGTCGCGCCCCGTCGCGGCCGGCGCGCGCTGGCCGGCGCCGCCGTCGCGGTGGTCGCGCTCGTGGTCGGCGCGATCCCGGCCGGCGCGATCCCGGCTGCGCGACCCGCCGGCGGCGGTGGTCACACGGCCGCGCCGTCGGGCGGCGCTCCGCTGGAAGTCGTGCGGCGACGACTTCTCGTGCGCGACCCTGCGCGTGCCGCTCGACGAGCACGACCCGGCGAGCGGGCGGATCGGGATCGCGGTCACGCGCCGGTTGGCACACGACCGCGACGCGCGGATCGGGACCCTGGTGGTGAACCCGGGCGGACCCGGAGTGTCGGCGGTCGACTTCCTGCAGTCGCAGGTCGACAGCCTCCCAGCCGAGCTGCAGGACCGGTTCGACCTCGTGGCCTTCGATCCCCGGGGCGTGGGGGGCAGCGGGGCGGTGGACTGCGTCGATTCGCTCGACCCGCTGTTCACGGAGCAGTTCTCACCGACTGACGCCGACGAGCGTGCTGCGCTGGTGCAGGCCTACCGCCAGGTCGCCGACGGCTGCGAGGCCCGCTCGGGCGCGCGGCTCGCACACCTGTCCACCCGGGAGACCGCGCACGATCTCGACCGGCTCCGAGCCGCGCTCGGCGAGGAGCGCATCAATTTCCTCGGGTACTCCTACGGCACGTACCTCGGCGCGCTGTACGCGCACGACTTCCCCGACCGCGTCGGGCGCTTCGTGCTCGACGGGCCCGTCGATCCCACGCTCGACGCCGCGGGGGTCACGCTCAGCCAGGCGCGTCGGCTTCGAACGCGCACTGGACGCCTTCCTCGCGTGGTGCGCGGGCGACCGCTCCTGCAACTTCCGCGACGCCGGGCCCCCGGCGCGCACCTACGACGAGTTGCGTGCCCGGGTCGGGGCCGATCCGGTGCCCGCCGCCGAGCAACCCGGGCGCTCGCTCGACCAGACCCGCTTCGACGCCGCGGTGCTGCAGTTGCTCTACGGCGGCCGGCGCGCGTGGCGTGCGCTCGACCGCGGGCTCACCAGCACCCACGACGGGAACTCGTCGTCGTTCCTGGCGGTCGCCGACGCCTACGAGGGCCGGGGGAGCGACGGGCGCGACGACGGCGCCCTGGAGGCGTTCTGGGCCATCACGTGTCGCGACGGTCCGGTGATCGGTGACGTGACCGCCACCGCCGACCTCGAGGCCGAGGCGGCGCGGGTCGCGCCCCGGCTCGGGCCGTTCATCGTGAACAACAGCCTGGCGTGCTCGGTGTGGCCGCAGCCGGCACTCGCGCCCACCGGTCCGCTCACCGCGGCCGGGGCACCGCCGATCCTGGTGGTGGGCACCACGCGGGACCCGGCGACGCCCTACGCGCAGGCCCGGGGCCTGGCCCGCCAGCTCGACGCCGCGCTGCTCACCGTGTCCGGGAGCCAGCACACGTCGTTCGGCGCGGGCAACCGCTGCGTCGACCGTGCAGTGGTGGGCTATCTCCGCTCCGGTGACGTGCCTGCGGAGGGCACGCGCTGCTGACGACGCCGGCCGTCGGTCGCGGCGCGTCGCGGCTCGGCGAGGGTGGTCACGCCCGTCGCAGCTTCCAGACCTGCTCGGCGGGCCACCGGCGGGCCCAGCGGGCGTCGAAGTCGGGGAACGTGGTGCGGGCCCCCTTCGGTGCGCGCAGCTCCACGAGGTCCTCGACGACGAAGCCGTGGCGGCGGAACCGGCGGATCCAGTCGCCGTAGCCCAGGCTGAAGTCGACGGTGCCCTCCCCGGAGTCGAAGCGGCGGAACCCGAAGTACGGACGCCGGAGACGCCGCCCGACGCGCTCCCGCCGCTCGTCCCACGCGAGGTACGGCCACGGTGTCGTGTGCGAGAACGCGAACCGGCCACCCGCGCGCAACACGCGTGCGACCTCGGGCAGCGAGCAGTCGGGATCGCAGAACGACATCGCGCCGTGGTCGGCGAACACCACGTCGAAACTGGCATCCGCGAATGGGAGGTGCTCGCCGCCCGCGCACACGAGCCGCACTCCCGCGGCGGCGGCCGGCGCCGCGTGGCGGAGCTGCGCCGCGCGACTGGTCGAGGGCGACGACGCGCGCGCCGTCGGCGGCGAGGGCGGCCGACCACTGCGCGGCGCCGCACCCGTACTCGAGGACGTCGCGACCCGCGACGTCACCCAGCGCGTCGACCTCGGCGTCGGGGATGCGCCAGACGCCCCACGCGCGCGCGTCGCGCCCGATGGTTGCGCCGTGCACCGCCTGGTAGTCGTCGGCGTCGGCGTCCCAGAACGCGCGATTGACCTGCTCGTGATCGGCGCGCGCCGACCCGTCGTCGCGAGGAGCGCGACGGCGCCGGCTCATTCGGCGAGGGGCAGGACCACGAACGCGATCGCGCAGTACTGCAAGGTCGCGGCGACGATCACGAGCACGTGGAAGATCTCCCAGTAGCCGAACACACGCGGCCACGGGTCGGGCTTCTTCGCCCCGAGGATGATCGCGCCCACGGAGTAGCTCACTCCGCCGAGGGCGATGAGGGTGACGCCCACCCAACCGGTGTGCTCCCACAACGGCACGAGCGCGACCACGCCGATCCAGCCCAGCGTGAGGTACACCGCGGTGACGTACCCGCGCGGCGCGCGCACGGGCAGCCACTCGAACACGATGCCGGCGATGGCGATGCACCACACCACCCCGAGGACGAGGGCGCGTCCCGCCCCGTCGAGCGCGAGCAGGCAGATCGGCGTGTAGCTCCCGGCGATGAGCAGGAAGATCGCGGTGTGGTCGCACTTGAGCAGGATGCGCGCCGTCGCGGGCGACCAGTTCCCCAGGTGGTACAGCGACGACGCCCCGAACATCGCGACCAGCGAGACCGCGTAGATCGCCGCGCCGACGGTTGCCGTGCCCGCGGGTGCGACCACCACGAGCACCACGCCCGCGACCAGGGCCACCCACAACGAGGAGAAGTGCGAGACCCCGCGCAGGCGGGGCTTCACCTCGGTGGCCACCGCCCGGGCGGTGTCGGCCACGTGATGGGCCGCCGCGGGCGCCGCCTCGTTCACGGTGTCTCCGCCTCCTCAGTGCCGTCCGCGGGCCGCGAGTCCCCGCAGCTCGGCCCGCCTGGTGAACGGGGCGGCGACGGCGCCGATCACCAGCGCGACCACGATCACCACCGTCACGTCGACCCCGAAGAACATCACCACGACGACGAACAGCGCGAGGAACGCGACCGCACTGTCGACCCCGAAGTGCACGAAGAGCGACCGCGGGGGACGCGGGGGAAGCGGAGTGGGCTCGGAGGCCCCGGACGCGGGTGTCGGGCTCGTGGGCCGATGGTAACTCCGGGCCGCGGTCGCACCGGGTCCGTCGCCGTGACGACGGTCAGACGTGCGCTCGGCCCGCGGGGTACGCGGTGAGCTCGATCTCGCGGTCGAGCACCCGTTCGAGCAGCGCCCGCTTGCGGCGCGCGCCCCACAGCTCGAGCTCGGGGTCGCCGGAGGTCACGAGCCGCAGCAGGACGAGCGACGGGGTGACCGTGACCTCGAGGTCGCGCACCGGTCCGGTCCGGCTGCGGTCGAGGCCGTCGGCGACGCGCAACAGGGCCACGAGCGCGCGCACGCGTTCGATGGTGGCCGCGTCGAGCAGGGGGAACTCGTCGGAGACCCGGGGCTCGCCGCGGCGGTGCCAGCGCACCACGGCCGCGAGCAACTCGATCTCGACCGGCGCGAAGCCGCGCAGCTGGCCGTTGCGGATGAGGTAGGCGCCGTGCTTGTGATGGCCGGAGCTCGCCACGTGTTCGCCGATGTCGTGCAGGAGCGCGGCGAATTCGAGGAGCTCGCGGTCGTCGTCGCCGAGCCCGTGCACCGACGCGGTGCCGTCGAACAGCTCCAGCGCGAGGTGCGTGACCTGACGGGTGTGGTGTTCGGGGGAATTGCACCGGCGGGCCAGTCCCTCGACCGCCGCGCCGCGGATCGCATGGGGATCGTCGGACCAGTCGCTGGGGTCGTGATGACCGGCGGCGTCGAGCGCGATCCCTTCGCGCAGCGCCCACTCGGAGATGGTCAGCTCCTCGAAGTCGAACAGTTCCATGAGGGTGGCGAGCACCACGGAACCGGCGACGACGAGGTCGACGCGGCGGGTGTCGAGTCCGTTGAAGCGCAGACGCTCCGACGCGTCGGAGGCCAGGATGTCCTTGTGCAGCGCGAGGAACTCGTCGCGGTGGATGGTGAGCTGGTTGAGGGTCGCGGGCACGTCCTCGTCGCGCCGTGCGGCGACCATGTGGGCGAGGTTCTCGAACGTGCCGCTGCTGCCGACCGCCATGCGCGCGCCGAACTCGCGGGCGCGGGCCGCCACCGGCTCGAGCACCTCGACCACCCGGGCCTGCAACGCCTTGCGATCCGACTTGGAGAGCGGATCGGAGTGCACGAACTCCGCGGTGAGCCGCGCGACGCCGAGCGGCACGCTCGTGGCCCAGAGCAGGTTGCCGGCGTCGCCGACCATCACCTCGAGGCTGCCGCCGCCGAGGTCGAAGCACTGCGCGGGTGCGGGGTCGAGCACCACCGACGCCCGGATCGCGCCGAAGATCAGGCGCGCCTCCTCGCCGCCCGCGATCACCTGCACCGGCACGCCGGTCTCGTCGCGGATCCGGTCGACCACCTCGGCGCCGTTGTCGGCGCGGCGGATCGCGCTGGTCGCGCAGGCGAGGATCTCGGCGGCCCCGGCGGCCTCGGCAAGGAGGCGGAACCGACGCACGGTGGCCACCACCTGGTCGGCGGCGGCGGGCGGAATCGTGCCGTGGCGGCTCACGACGTCGCCGAGGCGCAGCATCTCCTTCTCCTGCACGACGGGCTCGATGTCGCCACCCGGGGTGACGTCGGCCACCAGCAGGTGGAACGAGTTCGATCCGAGGTCGATCGCCGCGACACGCATCACGCGCAGGCTATGAGGAGCGAGCGGTGTGAGGGTGGCTCGAGCCACCCGAAAGCGAGCGACGGGCTCGGCGCCTTGGCTCAGGCGCCGACCGATACGGTGACGTCGTGACCGAACCGGTGCCGGGCGAGCAACTCACCACCACCGCGTTCCGGGCGATGGGCACCGACGTGGAGATCCTCGTGCTCGACGGCCCCGCCGACCTCGGTGAGCGCGCGGCGGCGGCCATCGAGCGGCTCGAGGCCAAGTGGAGTCGCTTCCGGCCCACCAGCGAGGTGTGCCGGCTCAACGCGGCCGCCGGCGCGCCGGTGGTGGTGTCGCGCGAGACGCTCGACGTGATCGACCGCGCGATCGACGCGTGGCGGGCGACCGACGGCCGTTACGACCCCACCGTCCTCGCCGCACTCGAAGCGGCGGGGTACGACCGCGACTTCGACGCGCTGCGGGCGGAGGGCGACATGGAGGGTGACACCGTGTCCGACGTGCCGCCGCCGACGCCGTGTCCGGGCTGCGGCGCGATCACCGTCGACCGACTGGTCGGCGCGGTGCGGCTTCCCCCCGGCGTGGCGATCGACCTCGGCGGGATCGGCAAGGGGTACACCGCCGACCTCGTGGCCGCGCAGCTGCACGACGCCGGCGCGCGCGGCGTGCTCGTGAACATGGGCGGCGACCTCCGGGCGATCGGGGAGGCGCCCGCGCCGGGAGCGTGGGTGGTGGCCGTCGACGATCCGCTGGAGACCGGCGCCACCGGCCTGGTCACGCTCGGCCAGGGCGCGATCGCCACCAGCACGCGACTGCGACGGACCTGGACCCGCGACGGCGCCGTCCGCCATCACCTCATCGACCCCCGCACCGGCGAGCCCGCGACCAGCGGGCTGGCCTCGGTCACCGTCATCGCCGGTGACGCCTGGCGGGCCGAGGTGCTCGCCAAGGCGGCGTTCGTCGCCGGCGCCGACGAAGGGCGCGCGGCTCGTGGAGGCGACCGGGGCCACCGGCCTGCTCGTCACCGACGACGGCGAGGTGGTGGAGCTCGCCGGGCTCGCGGAGTTCCGGCCCTGATGGATGCCGGCGCTCGTGACCCCCGCAGTACCCTGGATGCGCCGACCGGAGGTGACCCGATGAGCCGCGACCCGAACTGGTACCTGCCGAAGTTCACCAGCCTCGACGAGGAGCGCCTGCACCGCAAGCAGCGTCTCGCCGCCGGGTTCCGCCTGTTCTCGAAGTTCGGCTTCGAAGAGGGCCTCGCCGGACACATCACCGCACGCGACCCCGAGCGGCTCGACCACTTCTGGGTGAACCCCTTCGGCATGCCCTTCGCGCACATCCGCACCTCCGACCTGCTGCTCGTCAACCACGACGGCGAGATCGTCGAAGGCGAAGGGATGGTGAACGGCGCGGCGTTCGCGATCCACTCGCAGCTGCACCAGGCGCGGCCCGACGTGATCTCCGCCGCCCACTCGCACTCGGTGTACGGCAAGGCGTGGTCGGCCACCGGCCGCCTGCTCGACCCGCTCACGCAGGATGCCTGCGCGTTCTTCGAGGACCACGCGCTCTTCGACGACTACACCGGCGTGGTGTTCGACCCGTCGGAGGGCAAGCGCATCGCGGTCGCGCTCGGCGAGTGCAAGGCGGCGATCCTGCGCAACCACGGCCTGCTCACCGCGGGACACTCGGTCGACGAGGCGGTGTGGTGGTACGTCACGATGGAGCGCACCTGTCAGGCGCAGCTCCTCGCCGAGGCCGTCGGCCCCACGGTGAAGATCGCCGACGAGGCCGCCCGCCACACGCGCGAGCAGATCGGCAGCCACGTGGTCGGCTACATGAGCTACCAGCCGCTCTACCAGCGCATCGTGCGCGAGCAGCCCGACCTGTTGGACTGACTCGACGACGGACTACTGGGCGGTGCCGCCGCCGCCCACGCAGAACTGACCGAGGTCGGCGACCACCTGCTGCGGCGCCACGCCGCAGCCCGCGTTGGTGCCGCCGGTCGCGGCCACGGTCCACGCACCGTTGCTCTGGTGCAGCACCACGGTGGTGGCCGAGAACGACGACCCCGCCGAAGGTGTGAGCCGGACCAGCGCCCAGGTGGTGTCCGACGCCGCCAGGCGGCACTCGCTCACCGTCGCGCCGGTCGAGGCGCCGGCGACCCCGGCGTCGATCGCGGTGCGGATGGGCGCCTGCACCGCTCCGCACGGCCCGGGAGGTGTCGCCGGAGTGGTGGTCGGGGTGGTGGTCGTCGGAGCGGCGGTGGTCGAGGCCGGCGTGGTGGTGGACGGCACGGTGGTCGTCACGCGGTCGGGCGCCGCCGCGCCGTCGCTTCCCGAGTCGTCGCCGGGCGCGAGCAGCACGGCAAGCCCCACGCCGGCCGCGGCGAGGACCACCAATGCGACGATCACGCGCGTGCGGGTCATGAGCCCAGTCTCGCGGGCGGGCGCGGCGGAGCCGCGGCAGGGAACTACATTCCCCGCATCGCCCCGTCGCCCCGCTCCGACCTCGAGCTCGCGCTCCTCCTGGCCGACGAAGCCGACGCGCTCACGATGGCCCGGTTCCGTGCCGCGGATCTCGTCGTCGACACCAAGCCCGACACCACCCCGGTGACCGAGGCCGACCGCGCGGTGGAGGAGATGTTGCGCACCCGCCTCGCCGACGCCCGCCCGGGCGACGCGGTCCTCGGCGAGGAGTTCGGCACCACGGGCGACGCGGCGCGGCGCTGGATCGTCGACCCCATCGACGGCACCCAGGGCTACGCACGCGGGATCCCGGTGTGGGCCACATTGCTCGCGTTGGTCGACGGCGACGACGTGG
This sequence comes from uncultured Actinomycetes bacterium, assembly GCA_963782705.1. Lineage (GTDB taxonomy): Bacteria > Actinomycetota > Acidimicrobiia > IMCC26256 > DASPTH01 > CAVRGQ01. The sequence continues at coordinate 96,153 of CAWAKX010000032.1, forward strand.
TCGCGGGCGTGGTCTCCGCGCCCGCGCTCGGAGCCCGGTGGTGGGCCGCGCGCGGTGAAGGCGCGTGGCGCGACGGCGCGCCGGTGACGGTGTCGCAGGTGGCGCGGCTCGAGGACGCCCACCTCGCCTACTCGTCGATCGCGTGGTTCGAGCGCGAAGGCATCGGCGACGAGTTCCTCGCGCTCGCCCGGCGTTGCCGGCGCACCCGGGGCTTCGGCGACTTCTGGTCGCACGTGCTGGTGGCCGACGGCTCCGTGGACATCGCGGTCGAGGTGGGCGGGCTCGCCCCCTGGGACCTCGCCGCGCTCCAGGTGGTGGTGGAGGAGGCCGGCGGTCGCTTCACCGATCTCCGCGGCGATGCGCGCTTCGACGGCGGCAACGCGGTGTCGACGAACGGCCTGCTGCACGACGACGTGTTGCGGGCGCTCACCCCGGAGGGATGACCACCTCCTCGCCCGGCGCGAGGAGGTTCACGTCGCCCGACCGCAGCCGGTCACGGTTCGCGTCGCACACCAGCACCCAGCGCGGCGCGATCTCGTCGCTGCCGACCGCCCCCGGGTCGCGCCCGGTCTCGCGTGCCACCGCGTCGCGCGTCAGCGTCCAGAGCGAGTCGCCGGGCGCGGCGGTGACCGCGGTGCCCCCGGTGGCCCGGGTGAGCGGGATGACGGGGACCACGGCCCGCTCGGCGCTGCCGACGCCCACGCCGGCGGGGACGGTGGTGGGGGTGGCCGGCGCCCCGTTGGCGGTGGCCCCGTTCGTGGCGGCGGCGTCGGGCCCGGCCCGTCCGTTGCGCACCGTGACCACCGTGCCCTCACCCACCGCCCCGGCCGAGCCTGCGCCCGGGCGGGGATCGGCGCCCGCCGGGGCCCAGGGCCCCGTCGCCGCAACGGTGCCGGCGGTGACCACGGCGGCCGCGACGAGCCGCCGCAGCGCGAGCGGCGTGAACCGTTCCGAGATCCGCAGCGCCCGCGGGCGACGGGCGAGCGCCGCCACCAGGTGACCCACCGTGACGAGGGTGAGCCAGGCCGTGAGCACGAGCGCGACGCGGTGGGCGACGACGGCCACCGCGTCGAGCGGCGCCGCGACGGCGAGCCGGTGGGGGAGGGCACGGAGATCGCCGGGGACGGCGAACGGCGCCCGGCCCGCGCTGCGCACGAGGGCCGCGAGCAGCCCGACCGCGGCCGCGACGGTGCCTGCCAGTCGCCATCGGGCGGCCGCGGCGTGTGGGTGGGCGCGGCGGGAGTGCGGCGAGCGCGGGGGACGAGTGGGAGGGGTGCGGGAGTGCACTGGGTCGGGTCATGTGCAGAGGACGACACCGAGGCGGCCGCGTCTCGCCCGCCCCCGGGACGGTCCGTGCCCCGTCTCGGCCACGGTGCTAGGTTCCCCCGCCGGATCGCATTCGGCCTCCGCGAACGCCCGCGGAGCCCGAATCTCGGAGGGGATGGGACGAGATGGCACTGGCTGACGTGATCATCATCATCAGTCGAGGCGGTGGCGCCTTCGTGTCGCGATGGCTGCACGTCGTCGTCGGCATCACCTGGATCGGGTTGCTGTACTACTTCAACTTCGTCCAGGTGCCGGCCTTCGCGGAGATGGAGGCGGCGGCCCGCAACAACGCCGTCGACAAGCTCGCCTCGCGTGCGCTGTGGTGGTTCCGCTGGGCCGCGGCGGCCACCGTGGTCACCGGCCTGATGATCCTGCTGTTCCAGCAGGAGGGCGACAAGTCGCAGCTCTTCAGCGGCGACTACATGAAGTCGGCATCGGGCATGGCGATCGCCACCGGCATCCTGCTCGCGCTCACCATGTTCGCCAACGTGTGGCTGGTGATCTGGCCCAACCAGAAGAAGGTCATCGCCAACGCCCGCAACGTGCAGGCCGGCGGTGAGGCCGACCCGACCGCCGCGGCGGCCGGGCGCAAGGCGCTGCTCGCGTCGCGGATGAACGCCATCTACTCGTTCACGATGCTGATGTTCATGGTCGGCACGTCGCACTTCTTCACGGTCGGCAACTTCAAGGCCTTCCCGAGCAGCAGCGACCGCGCCACCTACTGGATCATCGCGGTGATCATCTGGCTGGTGCTCGAGCTCAGCGCGCTCGGCGTGATCGGCGGCACGGGCCAGAACGCCACCAACTGGATGTTCGAGAGCCACAAGAACGCGCTCATCGCGGGCGGCGTGCTGGTGGTCGTCTACTACGTCCTCTACTACGTGGTGATGAAGCCCTAGGGGCGCAGCGTTGCTCCGGAACGTCACTGGTGGTGCCCGGCCGTCGCGGCCGGGCACCGTCGCGACCGGAGTGTTCGGTCCGACCGGGCAGACGACGCGGTGACCGACTGGCGCCGGCTGTGGGTGGCACTGCTCTCCGACGAGCTGCGGGCGCTCGGCTGACTCGTCGGGTCAGGCTGACTCGCTCGCCGCGGCGGGCGGCGACGATGCACAGCGTTCCAGCACCACCATCACCTGGCGCTGGAGGTTGCGCTGCTGGGTGTAGTTGGCGACCACGCGCACGTCGCGCACCACGCGGGCGGTGTCGGCGGGGGACACCTTGGTCATGAGCGGAGCGTGCACGGCGGGCGCGTCGGGCTTCCAGCCGGCGAACATGGCCACGAGCCGACGCTGCAGCTCGTCGAACATCGACGCGTAGAGGCGCGCGAACTGCACGATCAGGTCGTCGGGCAGGCCCACGCGGCGCATGTCGGCGATCGCCTTCAGCATGGTGAGGTCGTCGCCGTCGAACGCCGCGAGGCCGTGGTCGGCGGGCTCGCGCAGCAGGCCGGCCTCGACGAGCATGCGGGCGAGGTCGGGAGGCACGTCGGCGGCCTCCGCGAGTTGTTCGAAGTCGTAGGCGGCGTCGTCGGGGCCGGCGAGGAGCGACTCGATCGCCCCGCTCGACTCCCGTTCGAGCAGGGCGCGGATGGCGGCGAGGGAGAACCGGCGTTCCTGCAGGGCCCGGATGCGTTCGAGTCGTTCGAGGTGCTCGGGTCCGTACCGGCGCGTGCGCCCCGAGCGCTCGCCGCTCGGGAGCAGGCCCTCGCGCTGGTAGTAGCGGATGGTGTCGACGGGAATGCCCGTCTCCCGGGCAAGGTCGTCGATACGCCAGTCGGTCACGATTCCTCCGGAGATGGGCGGGCGGGGGTCGACCGGCCATCGATGGCGACCCGGCGTCGATCCGGGTCCCCGAAACAATTTGACATTGGATACTACGGAGTAAATACTCTGACGGTAACGACGAACGGAGTCAAGGCACCCCGCCCCCCCTGGGTTGCCGTGGCTCCGTTCTTCGTTGTCCGGGACCTCCGCAGCTCCCGTTCGGCCCCCGTCCGGCCATCTCCGGGCTTCCGCCGGGCCGCCGCCGGGCCGCCGGCGGGGCGCCTGGGTCCGCACCGCCCGTCACGAGCGCCGTAGCATCGGCCCTCGTCCGCCAGCGGGACGGGCAGCCGGAGCGTGGACGAGGGGGAGGACCGGTGCAGACCGTCGGAGTGGTGGGAGCCTCGCTGGCCGGGTTGCGTGCGGCGGAGGCGCTGCGCCGCGACGGGTTCGAGGGCCGGATCACGGTGATCGGCGCCGAGGATCACCTGCCCTACGACCGCCCGCCGCTCTCCAAGCAGTTCCTCGCCGGGGAGGCGCAGGTCGACGACCTGGCGCTGCGCAAGACCCCCTACGACGACCTCGACCTCGACCTGCGTCTCGGCGTGCGGGCCACCGGCCTCGACCTCGACGCCCGCGAGGTGGCGCTGGCCGACGGCACCGCCGTCGCCTACGACGGGCTCGTGCTCGCCACCGGGTCGAGCCCTCGCACCCTGCCCGGTCAACCCGACCTCGACGGCGTGGTGGTGCTGCGCACCCTCGACGACGCACTCGACCTCCGCGAGCGGCTCGCGTCGCGCCCGCGCGTCGTGGTGATCGGCGCGGGCTTCATCGGCAGCGAGGTGGCCGCCACGTGTCGCGGGCTCGGCCTCGACGTGACGGTGCTCGAGGCGCTTCCCGCACCGCTCGTGCGCGGACTCGGTCCTGTGTTGGGCGCCGCGTGCGGGGAGTTGCACCGCGCGCACGGCGTCGACCTGCGGCTCGGTGTGGGGGTCGAGGGCATCGAAGGCGGCGATCGGGTCGAGCGGGTGCGACTCGCCGACGGCGCGGTGGTCGAGGCCGACGTCGTGGTGGTGGGCGTGGGCGTGGTGCCCAACACCGGGTGGCTCGAGGGTTCGGGCCTCACGATCGACAACGGCGTGGTGTGCGACGAGACGCTCCTCGCGGCGCCGGGGGTCGTGGCGGCGGGCGACGTGGCCCGCTGGCCGAACCCCCGCTTCGGCGAGCTCATGCGGCTCGAACACTGGACCAACGCCGCCGACCAGGGGGTGGCCGCCGCGCAGCGCCTGCTCCACGGCGACGCGCCCGACGCGCCGGCGTACGCGCCGATCCCGTTCGTGTGGTCCGACCAGTACGACGTGAAGATCCAGACCATCGGTCACTTCCGCGGCGACGACGAGATGCACGTGGTGCACGGCGCGCTCGCCGATCACCGATTCGTCGCGGTGTTCGGGCGTGATGGGCGCCTCGTCGGCGCGCTCGGGTTCTCGATGCCGGCCAAGCTCATGCAGTACCGGCGCATGATCGACGAGGCAACGTCGCTCGCCGACGCGCGCACCTGGGCGCGCGAGCACGCGTGACCCTCCCGCAGGCGATCCGATGAGTCGCGATGCGGCCAAGGCGCGTCTGCTCACGCCACGCTTCCTCGTGGTCGTCGCGTCGGGCGCGTGCTACTTCACCGCGCTCGGCGTCTTGGGTCCGGTCGTGCCGCGCTACGTCGACCGCAGCCTCGGTGGCGGCGAGGTGGAGGTGGGACTGGCGATGGGCGCGTTCGCGTTCGGCGCCATCATCCTGCGCCCGGTGACCGGGCGGATCGGCGACCGGTTCGGCCGACGCGTGCTGATGGTCAGCGGCGCCGCGGTGGTGGGCACCGCCGCGCTGCTCGCCGGGCTCGTGGCCGCGCTGCCGTACCTCGTCGGTACCCGCATCCTGATGGGGCTCGGGGAAGCCGCCTTCTTCGTGGGCGCCACCACGATGGCCACCGACCTCGCGCCGGTGGAACGACGGGGCGAAGCGGTGAGCTACTGGTCGGTCGCGGTGTGGGGCGGCATGTCGATCGGTCCGGTGCTCGGCTACACGATGCTCGACGGCGACCACTACGACCGCGTCTGGATCACCGCCGGTCTGCTGGGCTTCGCCGCGTCGCTGATCGCGTTGGGCACCCGGGAGACGCGCCAACCGACCGCGCGCCGCGCCCCGACGGTCACGAGCGACGGCGAGCCGCCCGCGCCGCGGACCCGGCTGCTCGCGCCGGCCGCCATCCGTCCCGGTGTCATCCTCGCCCTGGTCATGACCGCGATGGTCGGCTTCCAGACCTTCCTGCCGCTGTACGCGCCCGAGGTCGGGGTCGAGCAGGTCGGTCTGTTGTTCCTCGTCTTCGGGCTGATCGTGCTCAGTGTGCGGGTGCTCGGCGCGCGCCTGCCCGACGTCCTCGGTCCGGTGCGGGCAGGCACGATCGCCATCTCGGTCACGGCGTGCGGCCTGGCCACCGTCGCGCTCTGGCAGTCGGCAGCCGGGTTGTGGTTGGCGACCGTGCTCATCGCGGTGGGCTCCGCGTTCCTCTACCCGTCGATGCTGGTGCTCGCGTTGCACGGAGTGCCCCACGAGGAGCGCGGCTCGGTGATCGGCACGTTCTCCGCGTGCTTCGACCTCGCGGGCGGGACCGCGGGCATCGCCTTCGGTGCGATCGTCGCGCTCACGAGCTATCGCGGCGCGTACGGCGTGGTCGCGCTGGTCTCGCTGGGCGCGCTGGTCCTGCTGCGCGGCCGCTTCGGCCGGCGTCGCATCGAGGAGGGCGACGCGGCGGCCGCGGCGCTCGGCGGCGACCACGTCGCGCCCGAAGAGGCCGTGCTCGCCGAGGAGCCGGGGGTGTTGCCGTGACCTCGTTGCTCGTCACCAACGACTTCCCGCCCAAGATCGGCGGCATCCAGTCGTACCTCTACGAGCTGTGGCGTCGCCTGCCGCCCGACGACACGGTGGTGCTCACCACCTCCTACGACGGAGACACCGAGTGGGACGCGCGTCAGGACTTCCGCGTGGTGCGCGCCGAGCGGGTGCTGCTCCCGCGCCCCTCGCTCGCCCGGCGGGTCGACGCACTGGCGCGCGAGGTGGGCGCCGCGGTGATCTTCCTCGACCCGTGGTTGCCGCTCGGACAGATCGGACCGAGCCTCACTGCCGCGCCCTACGTGGTGATCGTGCACGGCGCGGAGGTGACGGTGCCCGGCCATCTCCCCGGGAGCCGGGCCCTCGGCGCACGCGTGCTGCGGGGCGCGGCGGGCATCGTCGCCGCCGGTCGTTACCCGGCCCGGGAGGCGGCGCGCGCGGCCCGCACCGATCTGCCCGGCGTGGTGGTGCCGCCCGGCGTCGACGTCGACCGGTTCCGGCCGTTCCCCGAGCCCGGGCGTGCCGCGGCCCGGCGCGCCGCCCGCCAGGAGTTCGGGCTCGACGCTGACGCGCCCCTGGTCCTCGGTGTGAGCCGGCTGGTGCCGCGCAAGGGGTTCGACGTGCTCATCGACGCGGTGGCCGGCCTGCCCGGCGTGCATCTCGCCCTCGCGGGCGGCGGCCGCGACCGTGACCGCCTCGAACGCCGCGCCCGCGACGCCGGCCTCGGTGCGCGGGTGCACTTCCTCGGCCGGGTCCCCGACGACGACTCCTTCGTGCGGCTCTACGCGTGCGCCGACGTGTTCGCCGCGCCGTGTCGCGACCGGTGGGGCGGACTCGAAGCCGAGGGGTTCGGCATCGTGTTCCTCGAGGCCGCGGCCGCCGGCGTCCCTGCGGTGGCCGGGCGCAGCGGCGGGTCGCACGAGGCGGTGGTCGACGGCGAGACCGGGTTCGTGGTGGAGAGCCGCGCCATCGACGTGCGTGCCGCGTTGGCCCGCATCCTCGACGACGACGGGTTGCGCGTCGCGATGGGCGAGGCCGCCCGTCGGCGCGCGGTGGCCGAGTTCGCCTACGAACACCTGGTCGCGCGCCTGGCGCCGGTCGCCGCGGGCGACTTCTCCGGCCTCGGGCCGCTCGGCTGATCCGACCTACGCTCACGCCGTGCCCGGCGCCGACGACCCGCCGTCCGACCCGGCCGACGTGCCGGCCGACGTGCCGGCGGACGCGCCGACCGGCGTGCACGCGGGTCGCGCCATCATCCGGTGGGGCTGGGCCACCGACGTGCTCTTCGCGCTCACCGCGATCCCCGGCGCGTTCGTCGACTCCGACGCGCTCAAGGGCGTGGGAATCGCCGTGTCGCTCCTGCTGTTCTTCGCGGGCGTGGTCACGTGCCTCTACGCGTTCGGCAAGGGTCTGGCCCGCAGCGCGGCGGGCGACAACGTCGCGGTGTCGAACCTCTTCTTCCTGCAGGGCTCCGCGCCCCGGCCGGTGCGCCGGACCTTCGGGCTGATCTTCCTCGCGTGCCTCGCGGTCACCGTGGTCACCGCGTCGGGTCTCGACGGGTTCTCGGTGCTGGTCCCGATGCTCCCCGTGGGCCTGGCCGGCACCTGGGCCGCCCGGCACGGGGTGTTCCCGCCCCGCCCGCCGTCCGGCCCGCGACGTCGGTGACCGGGGCGTCGGCTGATCGGGACACGACACCGCCGGCGGGCACGTGTGCTTGCATGGTCCGACCATGAGTGACGGCCGATGAGTGACGAGGCCCACGAGCAGATCCGCATCGCCGCGCCACCGGCGCGCTGCTTCGGGTTCGCGGCCGACTTCGAGGAGTACCCGTCGTGGGCCAAGGACGTGAAGCACGTCGCCGTGCTCGCGCGCGACGAACAGGGCCGCGGCTCGCGTGTGGAGTACCGCGCGTCGGCGCTCGGGAAGTCGATCCGGTACGTGCTCGACTACGACTTCGCCGACGCGCCGGGCGCGTTCACCTGGAAGCTCGTGGAGGGTGACATGCTGCGTGCGCTCGACGGCCGGTACGCGTTCGCGCCCGACGGTGACGGCACGCTCGTCACCTACGACCTGCGCATCGACGTGGCGGTGCCCATGCCGGGCCTGTTGCGGCGCCGGGCCGGCGCGCTGATCGTGCACACCGCTCTCGAAGAGCTCAAGCGCGCCGCGGAGGCATCGTGACCACCGACCACACTCCTCACCCCGACGAAGTGCCCTTCGACGACGTGGGCCGCGACCAGTACGACCTGCCGCAGCCGTCGGTGCTCGAGGTGGTCATCGGCGAGCTGCTCGGCGCGCTGCCCGAGGTGCGCGACCACGTGCTCGAGGCCGCCGACGCGCTGCTCGACGCGGGCAAGGCGCTGCTCGACGCCGCCGAGCGGGTCATCGACCAGCAGCGGGGCGAACGCAGTGACTGACGGCGCGACCTTCGGTGTCGACCTCGGCGGCACCAACACACGGGTCGCGCTCGTCGATCCCGACGGCACGGTGGTCGAGCAGCGCATCGCGCCCACACCGACCACCCTCGACGGCATCGTCGAGCTCATCGCCGACGGCGCCCGCGCGCTGGCCCACCTCCGGCCCGGCGTCGCCGCGCTCGGTGTCGGCGCCGCGGGCATGGTCGACCGCGACGGCGTGATCCACTACTCGCCGAACGTCCCCGCCTTCCTCGCCGCGCCCGTGCGTGCCCGCCTGGCCGAGGCGCTCGGGTTCGCGGTCGCGGTCGACAACGACGCCAACGTGGCCGCGCTCGCCGAGCTCACCCACGGCGCCGGGCGGGGCTGCGCCGACTTCCTCCTCGTCACCCTCGGCACCGGGGTGGGCGGGGGAGTGGTGGTGAACGGGAAGGTGCTCCGCGGCGCCCACGGGTTCGCGGCGGAGATCGGGCACTTCCAGGTGGACCCCCACGGTCCCCGCTGCGCCTGTGGTGAGGCCGGGCACTGGGAGGCGATGGCCTCCGGCTCCGCGCTCGGCGCGATGGGACGGGCGGCCGCGGCCCAGGGCGAGGCGCCGTCGGTGCTCGCCGCGGCCGGCGGCGACGTGTCGGCCGTGCGCGGCACCCACGTCGGCGAGGCCGCGCAGCGCGGCGAGGCCGACGCGGTGGCGCTGATCGTGGAGTACGCGCACCAGGTCGCCATCGGGCTGGTCGGCCTGGCCAACATCTTCGACCCCGACACGGTGCTGGTGTCGGGGGGTCTGGTGGAGCTGGGCGACGTGTTGCTCGGTCCGCTCGCCGCCGCGTTCCACGGTCGGGTGGAGGGCGCGCCCTACCGGCCTGCGATCCCGGTGGTCGCCGCCGAGCTCGGCGGCAGTGCGGGGGTGGTCGGCGCCGCGGTGCTGGCCCGGAGCCTCGGGTGACCACCGCGGTCGAGCTCGGCGTCACGTTGCCGTCGTTCCGCGACACGCTCGACCCCGCGCTCGCGGTCGCCGCCGCCGCGGAGGCGCACGGCGTCGACGGCGTGTTCGCCTACGACCACCTGTTCCGCCGCGCGGCCGATGGCACACGCCGTCCCGCGATCGAGATGTTCGTGATGATGGGCGCGGTCGCCGCGGCCACGCGCCGGGTGGCGATCGGGTCGCTGGTGGCGCGGGCGTCGTTGCGCCCACCGGCGACCCTCGCCCACGGGTTCGACACCGTGGCCCGGGTCGCCGGTCCCGACCGCCTGCGGATCGCGGTGGGCGCGGGTGACGGCGAGAGCCAGGAGGAGAACGAGACCTTCGGGCTCGGCTTCGGCACCATCGACGACCGCGTCGACGTGCTGCGGGCGACCGTCGACGAGTTGCGCGACCGGGGCTACCCGGTGTGGGTGGGCGGCACCGCGGCGAAGGTGCGGGCGCTGGCCGGTGAGCACGCCGACGGCTGGAACCGCTGGGGCCCGCCGGTCGAGCGCTTCGTCGAACAGGCGGCCGAGCTGCAGGCGCTCGCGGTGCGCGACCCGTTCACGCTCTCGTGGGGTGGTCTGGTGGTGCTGGGCGACACCGACGCCGACGCCGCGGCCAAGGCGTCCCGCCTCGGCGTGGCCGTCGACGCTCCGGTGATCGTGGGTGGGCCCGACACGGTGTGCGCGGCGCTGGCGCCCTACGTCGAGGCCGGCGCCACCTGGCTGGTGCTCGGTCCCATCGACTCGTCCGACCCCGACAACTGCCGGATCATCGGCGAGGCGATCGCCCCCCGTCTGCGGGCTGAGCCCGTCCGGCCGGGCGGCGTCACGGCGCGAAACCGTTCCCGGGGCGCCCGAGAGTGGCTGGTACCGTGCGGCGCATGGAGTTCCGCCGCATCAACGCCCTGCCGCCGTACGTCTTCGGGATCATCGACAGCCTGAAGCTCGAGGCTCGGCGCGCCGGCGAGGACGTCATCGACCTCGGCTTCGGCAACCCCGACCTCCCGTCCCCCGACGTGGCGGTGAAGAAGCTCGCGGAGGCGGTCGAGAACCCGCGCAACCACCGCTACTCGATGAGCAAGGGCATCCCCAAGCTCCGCCTCGCGGTGAGCGACCTCTACCGCCGCAAGTTCGGCGTGGAGCTCGACCCCGAGACGCAGATCTGCTCCACGATCGGTGCCAAGGAAGGGTTCTCCCACCTCATGTGGGTGCTGCTCGGCCCCGGCGACGCCGCGCTGGTGCCCAGCCCGTCGTACCCGATCCACATCTGGGGCCCGATCCTCGCCGGCGCCGAAGTGCGTCACGTGCGCCTCGGACCGGAGCAGGACTTCTTCCAGAACCTCCTGCAGGCCTGGGAGGACTCGTGGCCCCGCCCGCGCGTGATCGTGCTGTCGTTCCCGCACAATCCCACCACCGCGTGCGTCGACCTCGACTTCATGACGCGCATGGTCGACTTCGCCCGTGAGCACGAGGTGCTGCTCGTCCACGACTTCGCGTACGCCGACCTCGGCTTCGACGGCTACGACCCGCCGTCGATCCTGCAGGTGCCCGGTGCCGCCGACGTCGCGGTGGAGCTCTACACGCTCACCAAGTCGTTCTCGATGGCGGGCTGGCGGGTCGGCTTCCTGCTCGGCAACGAGAAGGTGGTCGCCGCGCTCGCGCAGCTCAAGAGCTACCTCGACTACGGCACCTTCCAGCCGATCCAGGTCGCGGCCACCGTCGTGATGAACGAGGCGCCCGACTACCCGCGGGAAGCGAACGAGATCTACCGCGGCCGTCGCGACGCGCTCATCGACGGGCTGGCCCGCGTCGGCTGGGAGATCGAGAAGCCCAAGGGGACGATGTTCGTGTGGGCCCCGATCCCCGAGCCCTACCGCGACCTGGGCAGCATCGAGTTCGCCAAGATGATGATCCGCGAGACCAAGGTCGCGGTGTCGCCCGGCGCCGGCTTCGGCCCCGGCGGCGAGGGCTTCGTCCGCTTCGCGCTGGTGGAGAACGAGCACCGCATCGGGCAGGCCGTGCGCGGCATCAAGCGCGGCCTCACCAAGCTCGACTGACACGCCCGTCACGCGGCAGGTTGCGATCATGCGTCTCCGACACACGCAGTTGACCGTGCGTTGATGTTGGGTCGCTACGTTCACTCGATGGCCCCGCCGCGACGTGACGTGCTCGGAGAGACGCAGAAGTTCTCGGCGATGCGCGACGCGTTGCGCCGTGCGGTGGGCCCCGACCCCCGGAGGTCGCGCTCGTCGCGTGGCCGGGCCGGGCTGTCGGTCAACGGCCAGGTGCTGCGTTGCCCGGTGCACGGCGTGGTGCCCCACGAACGCGACCACGCCCCGGTCGACGCCTCCGTCGACGGCGGTGCCGAGAACGTGTCGTGCCCCATCGACGTGCTGGTCGCCGACGAGCACGGCGGCCTCGAGCCGCGGGCGTGCGGCCGCCCCCTGATCGACGACTGAGGCTCAGGCGGTGTCCGCTCCGAAGTCGGGGAGCACGAGCGACCCGTCGTCGGTGAGGGTGAACCCCGGGTTGTGGGCGATCTCCCACGGGTGCCCGTCGGGATCGGTGAAGTACCCCGCGTAGCCGCCGTAGAAGGTCTCGGCCGCCGCGCGGGTGATGGCGCCGCCCGCGGCCACGGCCGCCGCGAGGATCGCGTCGACCTCTGCACGTGAGCGCACGTTCTGCGCCAGCGCGACACCCGCGAAGCGCGCGCCGTCGTCCGTCACCCCCGCATCTTCGGCCAGGAGCGCTCGACTCCAGAGCACCACCGCGAGCCCGCCGGCCTGGAAGAACACCGTCTGCTGCACGGTCTGACCGCGCCAGCCCAACGCCTCGTAGAACGCGCGGGACCGCTCGACGTCGGCGACGCCGAGGGTGACCAGGCTGATGCGTGCGTCCACGGGTGCCTCCGATGCGATGCTGGGGATTCTTCGGGTTCAGTCGGAGTCGGTCACGTCGAGGTCGGCCCAGTCGCGAGCGCGCTCGACCCCCCGGTGCCAGCGCGCCCGGCGGACGTCGAGATCGGGGAGGTGCCGGGGTACGAACGACGCCTCCTCCCGCCAGGCTGCCGCGGCCTCCGCGGGGGTGGCCCACACGCCTTCGGCGATCCCGGCCAGGTAGGCCGCGCCCAACACGGTGGTCTCCGCCACCGCGGGCCGCCGCACCGTCACGCCGAGCACGTCGGCCTGGAACGCACACAGCACGTCCATCGCGCTCGGCGCCGCCGTCGACGCGCAGCTCGCTGATCGAGTGCCCACTCGCCGCGGTCATCGCGTCGACGACGTCGGCGGTCTGCCAGGCCATCGCCTCCACCGCGGCCCGCACCAGGTGGGCGCGGGTGGTGCCCCGGGTGAGGCCGAGGATCGCGCCCCGGGCGTAGGGATCCCACCACGGGGAGCCGAGGCCGGTGAGCGCGGGCACGAACACCACGCCGCCGGTGTCGGGCACGCTGGCCGCGAGCGGGCCCGCGTCGGCCGACGATGTCAGCAGGCCGAGGCCGTCGCGCAGCCACTGGATCGCCGCGCCGGTCACGAAGATCGACCCCTCGAGCGCGTAGGTGACGTCCGCGCCGAGTTGCCAGGCCACCGTGGTGAGCAGCCCGTCGACCGGCGGGGGATGGGTCGCGCCCAGGTTCACCAGCACGAACGAGCCGGTGCCGTAGGTGTTCTTGGCCATGCCCGGCGTGAAGCACGCCTGGCCGAACAGCGCGGCCTGCTGGTCGCCGGCGATCCCCGACACCGGCACCCGCAGCCCCGCGGCGCGCGCGGGATCGGTCGTCGCGAACCGGCCGCTGCTCGGTCGCACCTCGGGCAGCGACCGACGGTCGACGCCGAACGTCGCGCACAGCTCGTCGGACCAGTCGAGGGCGTCGATGTCGAAGAGCATCGTGCGGGCCGCGTTCGACGGCTCGGTGGCGTGCTCGCCGGTGAGGCACCAGAGCACCCACGCGTCGACGGTGCCGAACGCGACCGACGGGCCCGCGCGACACGCCGCCCTCGCGCAGCAACCACTCGATCTTGGTGGCGCTGAAGTAGGGATCGAGCACGAGGCCGGTGCGGGCGCGCACCGTGGGCTCCAGCCCCGCGTCGCGCAGTTCGGTGCAGCGCGCCGCGGTGCGGCGGTCCTGCCAGACCAACGCGTGATGGAGCGGCTCGCCGGTGTCGCGGTCCCACACCACCACGGTCTCGCGCTGGTTGGTGATCCCGATCGCGGCGACGGTCTCGCCGTCGAGCGCGGCGACCACCTCGGCGAGCGTGCCGAGCGCGGCGTCGCGGATGTCGAGGGCGTCGTGCTCGACCCAGCCGGGGCGCGGGAAGTGCTGGGGGAACTCCCGGTAGGCGTACGGCGCGGCGGGTGCCGGCCGCGTCGACCGCGACGGTGCGCACGCCGGTGGTGCCCGCGTCGATGGCGAGGACGACGGCCATCGGGTGCGCGCCGGTCAGCCCGCGGTGGCTGTCGTGTCCGCGCCGGCCTCGACGCCCGGTCGCGGCGCGGGTGCCGTCGAGGGCCCGGGCGACCGCGCGCGCGAACGCGTGGTCGCGGTGGCGCAGCTCGATCACCACCGTGCTGTCGCCCGCGGCGGCGAGGAGCTGGAAGAACGGCTTCGACGGGTGCTCGGCCCGCAGCCGCAGCGCGGTGATCGGCACGGCCAGGCCGGGTGCGCCGACGCGCCCCGATCCCCGGCGCGCTGGTGTGCGCCACGCCAGGAGCCGCCGGTCGGTGAGCACGAGCAACCGCCGGTGACGGCCCACGAAGAAGACGGTGCCACGGGGTCCGACGGTGGCGACCCAGGCGACCGACGCGCCGAGCAGCTCCTCGCCGGGTTCCCGGTGGGGCGCGAGGAGGGCCTCGGCGCGCACGCGGGTGCTCTCACGGGACATGACGGTCCTTCCGCAGTGTTCACCGGCAGGTTACCGACCCGTGCGGTCCCCGACGCCCGGGAGCGGGCAACATGGGGGTGATCGACGAGCCGCGACACATGGGAGACCGGGATGCGTATCGGGATGCTCACGGGAGGCGGCGACTGCCCCGGGCTCAACGCGGTGATCCGTGCCGTGGTCACCAAGGGCGAAGGGGTCTACGGCCACGAGATCATCGGGTTCCGCCACGGCTGGCGCGGCCTGATGGACGACGAGACCATGGAGCTGTCGGTGTCGTCCGTGCGTTCCCTGGCCCGGCGCGGCGGCACGGTGCTCGGCACGTCGCGCACCAACCCGTTCAAGAGCGACGACGGCGTGGCGCGTCTGCTCGACACGCTCAACCGCCAGCGTATCGACGCGCTGATCACGATCGGCGGCGAGGACACCCTCGGCGTCGCGGCCCAGCTCGGTGGGGAGGGCGTGCGCTGCGTGGGCGTGCCCAAGACCATCGACAACGACCTGTCGGGCACCGACTACACGTTCGGGTTCCAGACCGCGGTGCAGATCGCGACCGAGGCCATCGACCGTCTGCACACCACGGCCGAGAGCCACGACCGCGTGATGATCGCCGAGGTGATGGGCCGGCACGCCGGGTGGATCGCGTTGCACTCGGGCCTGGCGTCGGAGGCCGACGTGATCCTCGTGCCCGAGGAGCCCTTCGACATCGAGGAGGTGTGCGCCCGCATCCGTCACCACCACGCCCAGGGCGCGAACTACTCGATCGTGGTCGTGGCCGAGGGCGCGGTGCCCGCCGAGGGCACGATGGTGCTCCAGGCCGGCGGCGTCGACGAGTTCGGGCACGTGCGTCTCGGTGGTATCGGCAATGCGCTCCAGGGCGAGATCGAGCAGCGCACCGGCTTCGAGACGCGCGTGACGATCCTCGGCCACGTGCTGCGCGGCGGCACGCCCACCGCGTACGACCGGGTGCTCGGCACCCGCTTCGGCATCGCGGCGATCGACGCGGTGGAGCACGGCCGCTTCGGCACGATGGTGGCGCTGCGCGGGGAGCACATCGAGGTCGTCGACATCCACGAAGGCGTCGACGTGCTCAAGACCGTCGACCGCGACCTGCTCGACGTCGCCGCGGTGTTCTCCTGACGCGGACGCGGACGCGGATGCGGAGTGGTCGTCGCGGCTCCCCGCTCGGGGACGCCGGTAGGGTGGCGCCATGTCGACCCCCACCGAGGACCTGGTCACGCTCCTCGACCTCGAGCAGCTCGAGTGGAACCTGTTCCGGGGGTTCAGCCCCGACACCGAGCGTCGTCGCATCTACGGCGGTGAGGTGATGGGCCAGGCGCTGGTCGCCGCGGGGCGCACGGTGCCCGACGGGCGCGACGTGCACTCGATGCACGCGTACTTCCTGCGCCTGGGCGACCCCAGCGTCCCGGTGGTCTACGAGGTCGACCACATCCGCGACGGCAGCAGCTTCACCACCCGGCGCGTGGTGGCGATCCAGCGGGGCAAGGCGATCTTCAACCTCGCGGCGTCGTTCCACGCGCCAGAACCCGGGCCCGAGCACGCCGACCCGATGCCCGCCGTGACCCCGGCCGAGGAGCTCCCGCCCGGGTACGACTGGTCCGAGGCGCCGGAGCCGATCGACCGGAAGCACGCGCCGCACGTGTCGGCTGCGCTCGAACTGCGGCCCGCGGGGGTGTTCGGGATCCCCGGCATCGTCACCGACGTCGCGCCCAGCCCGCCGGTGCAGGACGTGTGGGTGCGCATCCGCGACCGACTCCCCGACGACCCGCTGCTGCACGCGGCCGCGGTCGCCTACGCGTCCGACATGATGATGCTCGGCACCGCCACGCTGCCGCACCAGGCCGGCGGCCCCGACTCGGGATTCATGATCGCCAGCCTCGACCACGTGGTGTGGTTCCACCGGCCGTGTCGCGCCGACGAGTGGCTGCTGTACCACGTGCAGAGCCCGTTCGCGGGGGCCGGTCGCGCGTACTCGCACGGTGGTGTGTTCCGCTCCGACGGCACCTACGTGGTGAGCCTCGCCCAGGAAGGGTTGTTCCGGCCCCTCGACCCGGCGCGCGTGCGGTCGTGACCCCGTGACGGCCGGGCGCGTCGACCTCCGCTCCGACACCGTCACCCGGCCCACCGCGGCGATGCGCGCCGCGATGGCCGCGGCCGAGGTGGGCGACGACGCGTACGGCGAGGACCCCACCGTCAACCGGCTCGAGTCGCTCGCCGCCGCGCTGCTCGGCAAGGAGGCGGCGCTGTTCACGCCGTCGGGCACCATGGCCAACCAGCTCGCGCTGCGGGTGCTCGGGCGTCCCGGCACCGAGGTGCTCTGCGGCGCCCGCGCCCACGTGTACCGCCACGAGGCCGCGGCCGCGGCCGGGAACACCGGCGTACAGCTCCATCCGCTGCCCGATGCCACCGGCGTGCTCAGCCCGGCCCACGTGGCCGCCGCGGTCGCCGGTCAGGCTCACCACCTGCCCGAGCTCTCCGCGGTGTTCGTCGAGAACACCGCGATGCCGGCGTCGGGACGACCGTGGCGGGTGGCGGAGCTCGACGCCGTCACCCGTGCGGCGCGCGCGGGCGGGCTCGCAGTGCACTGCGACGGCGCGCGTCTCTGGAACGCGGCGGTCGCCACGGGGGTGGCGCCGCGCGAGCTCGTGACGGGCACCGACACCACCATGTTCTGCCTGTCGAAGGGGCTCGGCGCGCCGGTGGGGTCGCTGCTCTGCGGCACGCGCGACGTGATCGGCCGCGCCCGGGTGGAGCGGCGGCGACTCGGCGGTGGCATGCGCCAGGCCGGGGTGCTCGCGGCCGCGGGCGTCGTCGCGCTGGAGACCATGGTCGAGCGCCTCGCCGACGACCACGCGCGCGCACGGCTGCTGGCCGAGGCGATGGCCGAGTGCTTCCCGGGCAGCGTCGATCCGCACGCGGTCGAGACCAACATCGTGTGCGCGCGAGCCGACGCGCTGCCCGACGCGTTCGTCGCGCGCCTCGTCGCCCACGGGGTGCTCGCGGGGACGATCGATCCCGACACGGTGCGCCTCGTCACGCACTGCGACGTGAGCGACGACGACCTCGAGACCGCGCGGCGAGCGCTGCTCGCCATCGCTCGCGACACCGACGGCTAGGTTCGGCCCGTGACCACGAGCGACGAGATCCCCGCGAGCGCGCTCGCGGTCTACGCCCATCCCGACGACCCCGAGATCTCCGCCGGGGGCACCCTCGCGCGGTGGGCGGCGGCCGGCGCGCAGGTGTGGGTGCTCATCACCACCCGCGGCGACAAGGGCACGAGCGACCCCGCGGCCGACACCGTCGCGCTCGCGCGGCTGCGGGTGGAGGAGACCGCGGCGGCGGCGGCGCTCCTCGGCTTCGCGGGTCATTTCCACCTCGATCACCCCGACGGCGAACTGCCCGACGACCACGCCCTGCGGGGCGACATCGCCCGCTACGTGCGCGAGCTCGCACCCGAGGTGGTGCTGTGTCCCGATCCCACCGCGGTGTTCTTCGGCGACGGGTACTACAACCATCGCGACCACCGGGTCACCGGCTGGGCCACCCTCGACGCGGTGGCGCCCGCAGCGGGGAACCCGCACTACTTCCCGGAGCACCTCGCCGCGGGGCTCACGGTGCACAAGGTGCGGGCGGTCTACCTGTCGGGCACGCTCGAACCGAACACCTGGGTCGACATCGGCGACACGCTCGAGACCAAGATCGACGCGCTCTTCTGTCACGCGAGCCAGTTGCCCGACGACGCGGGGGAGTGGTTCCGCGTGTTCCTGCGCGAGCAGGCCGAGATCGGCGGCGCCGCGGCCGGCGTGCATTTCGCCGAAGCCTTCCGCCGCATCAACTTCCGCTGAGCGGTCGTTCGCTGCGGTCCGGGATACCCGGCCCGCAGCCGCTCACTCGTCGATGATGGCTCGTTCGCTGCGGTCCGGGATATCCGGCCCGCAGCCGCTCACTCCCGCGGCGAGCGCGCTGACCATCAACTCCTTTTTGGTTGGCGGGCGGGGCGCTGGTCGGGCGGGAGCGCCTGCTGGCGGTTCCATTCGGCCATGGCGCGCAGCACGAGCACCGCGACCACGCCCACGCCGACGGCACCGATGACCGCGCCGACGAGCGTGCCGACGAAGACGGCGACGTCGCTGGTGGAACCGATGTCGGTGACGCCGTAGCCGATCACCGCGCCGAAGAGTCCGGCGAGCACCACCGCTCCGAACGCGAGCAGGTACGCGGTGCGCGAGGGGAGCATCGGGGGAGGCGTGTCGGCCCCCGGAGCACCCGGTTCGGGGGTCACGGGGTCAAGTGCGTCGGCCATCGGCCGATGGTATTGCCATGTCCCAGAGCGCAGCTATGTGGCCGATAGGCTCGCCCGCGATGCGCGTCCTCGTGATGTTGCCGACCTACAACGAGATCGAGAACATCCGCGACGTCCTCGAACGCACCCGCCGGGCGCTGCCCGACGCCGACGTGCTGGTCATCGACGACGGCAGCCCCGACGGCACCGCGGAGGCGGCCGAGAAGCTCGGCGCCGACCTCGACGACGGCCGCGGCCGGGTCGAGGTGCTGCGCCGGGGGGCGAAGTCGGGCCTCGGCTCGGCCTACCGCGCCGGCTTCCGGGTGGGCCTGGCCCGGGGCTACGACGTCATGGTGGAGATGGACGCCGACCTCTCGCACGACCCGGCGGTGCTGCCGGAGCTGATCGCCGCGGTCGACGGCGGCGCCGACCTCGCCATCGGATCGCGCTACGTGCCGGGCGGCGACATCCCCGACTGGACCCGGCTCCGGCGGATGATCTCCCGCGGCGGCGGGCTCTACGCCCGCACGTTGCTCGGGTTGTCGGTGCAGGACGCGACCGCGGGCTTCCGGGCCTACCACCGTCGCCTCCTTTCGCAGCTCGACCTCGACGGCGTGTGCGCCGACGGTTACGGCTTCCAGGTGGAGATGACCTACCTCACCGAAGGAGTCGGGGGTCGGATCGCCGAGGTCCCCATCACCTTCCGCGACCGCAGCCTCGGGCGCTCGAAGATGTCGGGCCGCATCGTGGTCGAGGCGTTCGCGCTGGTCACCTGGTGGGCGCTGCGCGACCGGGTGCTCCGGCGGATCGCCCGCCTCGGCCGTCGCTGATCGAACCGCCGCCTCGGGCCGACGCCCGGATGGGCGGTACACCCACGCGCGACACTGGCGGCATGTCCCTGGTGGAATGGACGGTGGCCGGCGCGCTGCTCGAATCGGCCGACGGGCTGCTGCTCGTGCGCAACCAACGGCGCGGCGGCCGCACCGACTGGAGCACGCCCGGCGGGGTGATCGACGCCACCGACGAGTCGTTGCGCCACGGCCTGGCCCGGGAGGTGCAGGAGGAGACCGGCCTGCGCGTCACCGCGTGGGAGGGCCCGCTCTACAGCGTGATCGCCACCGCGCCCGACCTCGGGTGGGTGATGCGCTGCGAGGTGCACCGCGCGCTCGCCTACGAGGGTGAGCTGATCGTCGACGATCCCGACGGCATCGTGGTCGACGCCACCTTCGCCGCCCACGACGTGTGCCACGAGCTGCTCGCGCTCTGCGCGCCGTGGGTGCGCGAACCGCTGGCCGAGTGGCTCGCCGACCGGTGGGGGCCCGACGAGGCGCGCGCGTTCACCTACGAGGTGTACGGCGCCGAGCACGACGAGTTGCGCGTCGTGCGCACCTGATCCGTGCGCGCCGAGGCGAGCATCCTGCACGTCGACCTCGACGCGTTCTTCGCGTCGGTCGAACAGCTCCACGATCCGTCGCTGCGGGGCAAGCCGGTCATCGTCGGTGGGATCGGCGCGCGTGGCGTGGTGGCCGCGGCGAGCTACGAGGCGCGCGAGTTCGGCGTCCACTCGGCGATGCCGATGGCCCGCGCCCGGCGCGCCTGTCCCCACGGCGTGTACCTCGCGCCGCGCTTCGACGCCTATCACGACGCGAGCCGCGCGGTGATGGCGGTGCTGCACGACGTCACGCCGCTCGTCGAGCCGATCTCCCTCGACGAGGCCTTCCTCGACGTCGCCGGCGCGCGGCGGCTGCACGGCACGGGTCCCGAGATCGCGGTGGCGGTCCGCGAGCGCGTACGCGAGGTCACCGGGCTCACCGCGTCGGTGGGGGTGGCCACCACCAAGCTGCTCGCCAAGCTGGCCAGCGACCTCGCCAAGCCCGACGGGCTGCTCGTGGTGGAACCCGGCGGCGAGCTCGACTTCCTGCACCCGCTCGACGTCGGGCGGCTCTGGGGCGTGGGGCCCAAGACCCTCGGCAAGCTCGCGCCGCTGCAGGTGCACACCGTCGGCGATCTCGCCGCGGTGCCCGAGGCCACGCTGGTCGCGACGCTGGGGGAGTCGGCCGGCCACCACCTCCACGCGCTGGCCTGGAACCGCGACGACCGGCCGGTGGTGCCCGAGCACGAGGTGAAGTCGATCGGCCACGAGGAGACCTTCCCGGTCGACCTGCACGACCGCGACGCGCTCGGCCACGAGCTGGTCCGCCTCGCCGACAAGGTGGGCGCGCGGCTGCGTGCCGCGCACCGGGCCGCGCGCACGGTGCAGCTCAAGGTCCGCTACGGCGACTTCCGCACCGTCACCCGTTCCCGCACGCTCGCCGCGCCCACCGACCTCGGCGCCGAGCTGGCGGCCGTGGCGCGCGAGCTGCTCGTCGCGCTGCCCGTGGAGCGCGGCGTCCGGCTGATCGGGGTGTCGGGCCAGCAGCTCGTGCCCACCGCGGAGGCCGCCGACCAGGCGACGCTGTTCGGTGATCCCGGCGCGAGCGACGAGCCGGACGACACGGCCGCGCCGGGCGACACGACGGCGCCGGCTCGTCCCGACCGGGCCCGGCAGGCCGCGGTGGAGCGTTCGATGGACGCGGTGCGGGCGAAGTTCGGGCCCGGTGCCGTAGGGCCCGGCGGAGGACGTAGCCTGGGGGGCGCCCGTCGGCCGGGCCGTTGAGGGCCCGGCCATGCGGTGCGACAATGGAACGACGGTCTGCGGGCGCCCGCCCCGGCCGAGGACAGGACGCACATGCCGCTCTCCGAGGACGAACAGAGGATCCTGCGGGAGATCGAGGAGAACCTGTCGGCGACCGACCCGAAGTTGGTCCAGCAGGTCTCCGACACCACCCTCTACCGTCACTCCTCGCGGGTGATCAAGTGGTCGGCGGTGGGGTTCGTCGCGGGCCTGCTCCTCATGATCTTCACCTTCACCACCACGCTGGTCCTCGGCGTCGTCGGCTTCCTCGTGATGCTGGCGTGCGCGCTCACCATCGAGCACCACGTGCGCAAGCTCGGCAAGGCGGGGATGGACAGCCTCACCTCGTCGATGCGCGGCGGCTCCCTCAAGAACGCGCTCGGCAGCGCCGGCGACCGCTGGCGCGAGCGCTGGGGCCGCGACGAGCAGCAGCCCTGACCGGTGGGCTACACCGCGGTCCAGGCTGCGCGCCTGTCGGGGTGCACACCGGCCCAGGTCGACACTTGGCGTCGCATCGGGCTGCTCGACCCCGACGCCGGCGCCGACCCGGGGGCGCCCTACTCGTTCCGCGACCTCGTCGCCCTGCGCATGGTCGTGTCGCTGCTCGATGCCGGCCTGCCCACCGCGCGCATCCGCCGCGCCGTGGCCGAACTGCTCGCCCAGGGTGAGGACTTCACCGGTCTGCAGCTCGTGACCGACGGCGAGACGGTGTGGGCCTGTCGTGACGACGGCCAGATCCTCGACGCGCTGCGTCACGGTCAGCTCGCGCTCTTCGTCGCGGTCGACCGGCTCGCCGACGACGTGTCGGCGCAGGTGCACGCGTTCGACCGTGAGCGAGCCGCGTTCGTCGACGAGCTGCAGGCCCGTCGCGACGACGCCGCCACCGATCCGCCCGGCACCGGTCACCCCTGCCGCGGCTGACCCGAGCTTCCCGCCGGTCGCCGCGCGGTCAGCGGCCGCGGTTCAGCCGCGGCGGCGGGTGAGCACGCTCAGGTCGAGCTTGCGGCGCCAGCGCTCGCGGGCGCCCTGGTGCTCGTCGAGGGTGCGCTCGAGCACGGCCACGCTCGCCCACGCGGCGTCGGCCGCCGACGCGTCGACGGGACGATCGCCGTAGCGCGCGACCGTGTACCGGTCGGCGAGCTCGGCGAGGGGCGGCGCGATCGCCGGGACCGACGAGCCGGCCGACGCGCGGGCGAGCTCGAGTGGGGTGAGAGCAGGATCGGGGTCGGCACGCGCCTCGCGCAGCCGGTCGAGCGCCTCCTCCCACGCGCCCTGCACCGCGGCCGCGGGATCGTCGCGCTCGCGTCGCCGCGTGCGCCGGCGCCGCTTGAGCATCCGCACCCCCACCACGTACGCGCCGCAGAGCGCGACCACGACCAGCGCGAGCGCGACCAGCGCGAGCCACGGCCCGCTCGACGACGAGTCGGCGGAGAGCGTCGGCCGCGCGCCGGCCCCGGTCCCACCGGTGCCCGCGCCCGCGGGGGTGGTGCCGCCGGGCACCGCGGTGGGCGTGGTCGTGGGCAGCGTGGTGGTGGTGGCCGGAATCGTCGCCCCGCCGACGGTGCGGTCGCCGGGGAGCGCGCTGCCACCAGCCAGGGTGCCGCCCGCGGCCGGCGGGGTGGGGTCGAACATGTGCGTCCAGCCCAGGCCCGACAGCCAGATCTCGGGCCAGGCGTGCGCGTCGTGCGCGGTCACGTGGTAGCGGCCGTCGTCGCCGAGCGCGCCGGGTGTGAACCCGACCGCGACCCGAGCGGGGATGCCGAGCGAGCGGGCCATCACCGCGTACGCGCTGGAGAACTGCACGCAGAACCCGTGCTTCGCCGTGAGGAACGCGACGATCGCGTTGCCGCTGTCGTTGGTGTCGACGCTGGTGTCGTAGACGAAGCCCGCGGTGCGGAACCACTCCCACAGCGCGCGCGCTTTGTCGTAGGGCGTGGTCGCGCCCGCGGCGGTGACGATCTGGTGGGCGGTGGCGGCGATCTCGCCGGGGACGTCGGTGGGGAGCGCGGTGTACGGCGCGAGATCGGCCGGCACCTTGGCCGCGGTGGCGGCCTGCTGTTCGGCGGTGGCCCGCAACACCGGCACGCTCGACCCGACCGTGTAGTCGAGGCCGCTCACGCTGTCACGGTCGGTCACCAGCGTGCCCGACGACACCACGACGAGGGTGCCGTCGAGGCTCACCGCGACGGGCCGGTACGCGGCGGGGAGCCAGCGCTCGCCGAGATCACCGATGGCGAACTGCTGCACGAGGGTGCCGTCGGGCGGCGTGTCGGGAAGGCCCACGCTCACCTTGCCGTCGCCCGACGCGCTCAACGTCCACTGGCCGCCGTCGGTCTCGGCGTAGGTGTCGAGCGCGGCGATGCGCCAGTAGTCGGGGAGGCGCGACTGCACCGTGAACAGCGGGGCGTCGTCGGGCCGGTTCAGCTTGTCGTTGATGTCGAGGAACGGCGCGAGGCTCGGCCGGTAGCTGCGCCCGCCGCTGCCGTTGCGGCCCGGGTTGGCGAAGTCGACGACCGGATCACCGCCCGCGCCGGGCAGGGCCGGCGCGAGCACCAGCGCCACGACGATCGCCGCGCCGCCGAGCACCGCGGCGGGCACCAGCCAGTGGGCGCGCGCGGAGTCCTTGGTGACCAGCCAGCTCCGGCGCCGGTCGAGCACCGCGAGGTTCTGGGCCACGAGGAACGCGCCCGCGGCGAGGCAGTAGGCCGCGGTGCCCAGCACCTGGCCGTCGGTCGTGCCGAGCGCGGACGTCCACACGAAGAACACCAGCGCGGGGGCGAGCGCGCCGAGCGTGGCCCGCCGGGTGAACGCCAACCAGTCGCCGAACAGCGCGACGACCCACACCGCGATGCACGCGAGGAGGATCGCGCCGTTGGATGCGGGCGCGGGCGCCGGCTCGGTTCTCAGCAACTGCCAGCCGGCGTCGAGTTGGTGCTGCAGCGCATCGAGCACCGTGCCGGTGTGCGGCGTGAGCGCGACCCGCACGCAGCAGGAAGGCGAGGAGCGCCGCGCCCGACACGACGATCACCAGCCGTGGCCGGGCGGCGCAACCGTCGCCCGATCCAGCCGATCGCGTGGGGGAGCACGGCCGCGATGGTCACCGGCACCAACCAGCGTGACGTGGAGAACACCCGGTCGAGCGACAACGCGGTCACCACGGTGACCGCCGCGAGCATCAGCGGCGCGAGCGCGCCGCCGCGTCGCGACGTCACCGCGCCACCCCGGTGGCCTGTCCGCCCGCGTGCCCGCCGCGCTCCACCCGAGCGGTGCGCGTGACGCGCGCTCGACGCGTTGGTGAGCGCCTGGTTCCACGCGACCGGGAACGGCGCACGCGAGGCGTCGACGACCACGAGCGATTCACTCGCCGCGAGTCGCGCCGGGCGGGTGAGCACCGCGATCACGCCGATACCGGCGAGCGAGCCGAGCGCGTGGCGCGCGGTGTCGTCGACCTCGCCGAGGATCACCACGACCAGGTCGGCGCGCCGATGCGCGCGCAGCCCGGCGAGCACCGCGACCAGCCGGTCGGTGTCGTCGAGCGCGACGGTGGCGAGGCGGTCGATCACGTCGTGGCGGGCATCGCCGCCGGTGCCCAGCATCTCGCCCGCGCCGGTGACCACCTCCACCTGGCGCCGCAGGCGCACGAGACGTTCCGTGACCGACGCCGCGGCCTCCACCGCGACCTCGAACGACTCGGCGTCGTACGCGCTGCTGTGCACGTCGAGCACCACGGCCGCGCGCGACCGCCACCGCGCCTCGTCCTGGCGGATCATGAGGTCGTCGCCGCGCGCGCTGGAACGCCAGTGCACGCGCCGGAGGTCGTCGCCGACCTCGTAGGTGCGCAGGGTGAGGAACTCGCTGCCGAGGTCGCTGGCGATCGCGCGTGCAGCGGCGGCTTCGCTCTCCGCTGCGATGCGGCCGCCGATCGCGACCGGGGCCACGATGTCGTGGATGCGGGGCCGGATCACCAGCTCCGCGTCGCCGGCGGCGCCGACCGGCCGGCGGGCGAGGCCGAACGGGTCGCTGGCGGCGAGGGCGAGCGGGCCCACGTGGTAGCGACCGCGGCGACGGGTGGGCACCCGGTAGGCCGCGCGCCCGGTCGCGCCCGGCGCGAGGGGCGGGACGAGGAAGCGCGCGGCGCGCCGGCCCTCGTCGAACCAGTCGGTGGCCGCGAACATCGGGGTGGCGTGGCGGCCGAGGTTCTCGACGGTGAGGTCGATGCGCCCCTCCGAGCCCACGTGCAGACGGTCGGGGCGCACCCGCCGGCTCACCGCGAGCTCGGGCGTCTCGCGCAGGGTGAGCCACAACGACACCGCGCCGAGCAGCAGGATCGCGGCCACGCCGATCACCAGCATCTCGAGCGCGCCGAGGAGATAGCTCCCCACGCACAGGCCGAGCGCGGCGCCGAGCAGCGACCAGCCCCGACGGGTGAGGGTGACCCCGCGCCGCTCGGGCTTCACGGGCTGGTCCCCGTGGTCCTCAGCCGCCGGTCGCGCCGGGCACCGGCACCGAGCCGAGGATCGCGCGCACGACGTCGGTGGTGGACGCGCCGCGCAACGCGGCGTCGGGGGCGAGCAGCACGCGGTGTTCGAGCACCGCGCCGAACACCTGCTTCACGTCGTCGGGCGTGACGTAGGCCCGCCCGAGGCTCGCGGCCAGCGCCCGCGCCGCCTTCTGCAGGTTCAGCGAGCCGCGCGGACTGGCGCCGAGCACCAGGTCGGGATGGCGACGTGACCCGGCGACGAGGTCGAGGATGTAGTCGCGCACTTCGGGGGCCACGTGCACCGCGGTGACCGACGCGATCGCCGCGGCGACGTCGGACGCTGCGACCACGGGCTTGAGGTCGTCGACGCTGGCCTGCGGGCGGCCCTGCGTGTCGAGGATCGCGGCTTCGGCGTCGCGGCCGGGATACCCCATCGGGATGCGCATGAGGAAGCGGTCGAGCTGCGCCTCCGGCAGGGGATAGGTGCCTTCGAGCTCGATCGGGTTCTGGGTGGCGATCACCATGAACGGGCGGGGGAGGAGGTAGGTGTGGGCGTCGACGGTGACCTGACGCTCCTCCATGGCCTCCAGCAGCGCCGACTGGGTCTTCGGGGAGGCCCGGTTGATCTCGTCGGCCAGCACCACGTTGGCGAACACGCCACCGGCGCGGAACTCGAAGTCGTTGCTGGTGCGGTTCCACACCGACACGCCGGTCACGTCGGACGGGAGCAGGTCGGGGGTGAACTGGATGCGGTGGCAGCTGCCGCCGATCGACGCCGCGATGGCCTTCGCCAGCGACGTCTTGCCCACGCCGGGCACGTCCTCGATGAGGAGGTGGCCCTCGGCGAGGAGGCACACCAGCGCGAGGTGCACCTGCTCGCGCTTGCCCTGGATCACCCGTTCGACGTTGCCGAGCAGGGCCTGGAACAAGCGGCCGAACGACGACTCGCGGCTCGGCACGGTGGCGGGCTGGACCACGGGAACCTCTCGTCGGCTCGATCGTCGGGTGGGTCGGATGGGGGCGGGACGGGTCCCGACGGTACCAGAGGCCGTTCGCGACCCCGGGGCAGCGGTACGGTCACGGGGATGAGCGCGAACCGGGTGCCGTGGACGTTCTGGTCGCGTGCCGCCTGGCTCGTGGTGTGCCGTCCCCACCTGTGGGTCACCGCCCTCCGCCAGACGCACCGGCTCGCCCGTCCGCGGTGGTGGCGGCACGCGCCCTTCCTCCCGCTGCCCGACGCCGACTACCTCGCGTTCCGGCTCGAGACGCAGTACGGCTCGGGCGCCACGGCTGGACGGCCCGATCCGCGGGATCTCGTCGAGTACCTCGAGTGGTGCCGTGAGGTGGGCGCGGGCGTGGCCTGAACCCGCGACGCCGGGCCGGCCCGCCCCGGTAGGCTCGGGGCCTGCACCGTCGGCTCAACCCCGGGGTCGCTCCCCGGAGCGCACCGAAGGAGGTCGCGTCGCGGTGGGAAGGGCACTACTGCTGAACGCGAGCTTCGAGCCGCTCTGCGTCGTGCCGCTGCGCCGGGCCGTCGTGCTCGTGCTCAAGGAGAAGGCGGAGATCCTCGCCCGCAACGGCGTCGTGTTGCACTCCGAGCGGGTCGTGATGCCCGCGCCCGCGGTGATCCGTCTCCACCACTACGTGCACGTGCCGCACCGCAACCGGGTGCCGCTGTCGCGCCGGGCGGTGTTCGCCCGCGACGGGCACCGCTGCCAGTACTGCGACCGGGCCGCCGAGAACGTCGACCACGTGGTGCCCCGCTCCCGGGGCGGCACCCACTCGTGGGACAACGTGGTCGCGTCGTGCCGGGCCTGCAACTCCCGCAAGGAGGACCGCCTCCTCTCCGAGATCGGCCTCCGGCTGGTCCGCATCCCCCGGGAGCCCCAGGCCGAGCTGTGGGTGCTGGCCACCGCCGGCTCGATCGACCCCGAGTGGGAGCCCTTCCTCCCCAAGGCCTCCTAACCCCCTCCATCGCCTGAGGCTCGACCGCGGCCGCCCTTCGGGGCGGCTTCGTCGCGTCCTCGGGGCGGGAAATCCCTCGTTCGGGGCGGGAAGGGGAGGGAAGTGGGTTGAAGTGTGGGGAAGGGGGGTGTAGGGTGTCACGAAGTGGAGTGAAGTGGTGGCACCGGGAGTCCAGAGGGGGACTTTCGGGCGGCCGGTGGCGAGAAGCGGAAGGCGAGGGCGGATCCGATGTTCCTGGGGGAGTTCCAGCACTCCCTGGACGCCAAGGGGAGGGTCATCCTCCCGGCGAAGTACCGGGATCAGCTCGCCGACGGCGCGTTCGTCACCAAGGGCCGTGGCGGTTGCCTGGCCGTCTTCACCCCCGAGGAGTTCGAAGTGGTGGCGACGGAGATCCGGGAGCAGTCGAAGCGGGGAGGGCGGGAGCTCAACGCCGCCCGCAGCTTCTTCGGCGGCACCGCGGAGGTCCGTCCCGACAAGCAGGGGCGGGTGGCACTGCCCTCCAACCTCCGGGACTACGCCGGCCTCGACCGCGAGGTCGTGCTGGTCGGCCTCTTCTCCCGCATCGAGATCTGGGATCGGGCCCGGTGGCACGAGCTCGACCAGGCGGGCGCGCAGGCGCTCTCGGAGTCCGACGAGTTGCCGGACTTCGGCATCTGAACGGCACCCGGGGCGGCCGCGACGCCCCGGCATTGACAACGGCGGCCTTCGGGCCCGCCATCAGCCCCCCGGGCGGCACGGTGTGAGCACCCCTTCCGCCCGCTTCGCTTTCGCCGACGCGTCCGGGGGGCTGATGGCGGTCCCGGGGAGACGAGGACAGGCGGCAGTGGCAGCAGACGAGGAGTTCCACCACCTTCCGGTGATGGTCGACGAGATCGTCGAGCTGTTCCGGCCCGTGCCGGCAGGCCTGTACGTGGACGCGACGCTCGGCGGTGGAGGACATGCCTCCGCGGTGCTGAGCGCCCGCCCCGACCTCCATCTCCTCGGTATCGACCGGGATCCCGCCGCCGTGGCAGCGGCGGGTCAGACGCTCGCCCCCTTCGGGGACCGGGTGACCATCAGGCAGGGCGGCTTCGAGAAGGTCGCCGAGTTCGTGGGAAACGAGGGAATCGTGGCGATCCTGTTCGATCTGGGAGTCAGCAGCCCGCAGCTCGACCGACCCGTGCGGGGGTTCTCGTACTGGGCCGACGCCGCGCCGCTCGACATGCGCATGGACAGCGCGCAGACCCTCACCGCCGCGACGGTGGTGAACGAGTACTCCGAGGCCGACCTCGCCGCGCTCATCGCCCGCAACGGTGAGGAGCGCTTCGCGAAGCGCATCGCGGCCGCGATCGTGGCCGCCCGGCCGCTCGAGTACACCGGCGACCTGGTGGAGTGCGTGAAGCGCGCGGTGCCGGCTCCGGCCCGCCGCCGTGGTGGCCACCCGGCCCGGCGCACGTTCCAGGCCATCCGCATGGAGGTCAACCGCGAGCTGCCGAACCTCGCGCAGGGGCTCGACGAGTCGGTGCACCTGCTCAAGCCCGAAGGCCGCGTCGCGGTGCTCGCCTACCACTCGCTCGAGGACCGCATGGTGAAGGAGCGCTTCACCGAGTGGTCGCGCACCGAGGCCCCGGACTACGTGCCCAAGGGCCTGCCGCGCGAGCCGCGCACGCCGCTCACGCGACTGCTCCACCGCAAGGCCATGCGTCCGTCGGCCGACGAGCTCGCGCGCAACCCGCGCGCGAAGAGCGCGCGCCTGCGGGCCGTGGAGCGCATCGCGCCGTGACCACGCTCGCCCCGGCTCCTCCGCGCACGCGTGCGCGGCCGGCTCCCGCGCGCCGCGCCCCGGTCGCGGACTGCGGCGCCGCGCCGCGCTGCCGCCGACGCTCGTCCGCAGCCGTCGGCTCGCACGCGCGCCGCAGCGCAGTCGCGCACGAGCGGTCGCCTCGCGGCGTTGCTCGTCGTCGGCACCGTCGCCGCGCTGGTGCTCGCGGTCGTGTTCCACGTGTTCCTCGCGCAACGGCAGATGCAGCTCGACCAGCTCAACGTGCGGATCGAGAAGGCGCAGCGCACCTACGAGGAGAACCACCTGCAGGCATCGATGCTCTCGTCGCCGCAGCACATCATCGAGGAGGCCCAGCGCCTCGGCCTCGGGCCTGCCCGGCGGAGCCCGCCCAGTACCTCCCCGTGCGACGGCGCGCCCGCTGCCGGCGGCGAACGCGGGCGAGCCGGCGACCACGCTCTCCGACTACGGCAAGGTGAAGAAGGAACTTGGCTCCGAGCAGCCGTGACCCCCGGGCGTCACGAGCTGCGCCGGCTCGTCGACCGACCCGTCCCCACGCCGCCCGCACGCACGCGCGTGCGGGCGCCCCGCGCGCGGGCTCGGCGCGCGTCGAGCCCGCCCGCAGCCGCAGCACCCGCTCGGGCAACGGCGGCGCCGGACGTACGGTCGGGCGGGGGGACCGGCCGGCCCCTCCCGTTCCACGCCGCGTGCCACCGCGCAGGGCGGTCTGGCGCCGGTCCGGCTGCGCCTGATCGCACTGCTCGTCGCCATGGTCGTCGCCTTCGGCGCGATCGGCGTGCGGCTCTTCCAGTTGCAGACCCGCGACACCGCGCACCTCGCGAGCCTCGGGCTACGGCCAACGGGTGCGCACCGTCGTGCTCCCCGCCGAGCGCGGCTCGATCTTCGACCGCACCGGCCGCCCCCTCGCGCTTGTCGGTGCCGCAGACCACGATCTCCGCGGATCCGCGCGTCGTCAAGGAGCCGCTCGTGTACGCGGCGAAGCTCGCGCCGGTGCTGCACCTCGACGCCGCCGGCCAGCAGGCGCTCGAGGGACCGTCTCGTCGATCCCGAACAGCGCGTTCGCCTACGTGGCCCGCAAGGTCGACGACGCCACGGTGAAGCAGGTGAAGAAGCTCGGCCTCAACGGCCTCGCCTACACCCCGGAGTCGAAGCGCTTCTACCCGGCGGGCGATCTCGCGGCGCCGGTGCTCGGCCTCGTCGGCACCGACAACACCGGTCTCGGTGGACTCGAGTACCGCTTCGACTCGGCGATGACCGGCACCGCGGGCGAGGCGCAGGTGGAGCGCGACCCGCAGGGCAACGAGATCCCCGGTGGCCAGCGCCAGGTGCACGCGGCGCAGCGCGGCGACGACCTGGTGCTCACCATCGACCAGTCGCTGCAGTGGAACACCGAGCAGGCACTGGTGAAGGGCGTCAGCGACGCGGGCGCCAAGGGCGGTATCGCGATCGTGGTCGACGTGCAGACCGGCGACATCCTCGCCATGGCGACGGCCGACGGCGCCACCGACACCGAGCCGGTGCGTCTCGCCACCGCGACCGAGTCGAACCGCCCCGTCGCCACGGTGTACGAACCCGGCTCCACCAACAAGGTCATCACCATGTCGGGCGCGATCCAGGAAGGCCTGGTGAACCCCGACACCACGTTCGACGACATCTACGGGCAGGTCGAACATCGGCGACGCGACGTACAAGGACGCGGAGGACCACCCGTCGACCATGTCGGTCGCCGACATCCTCGCCTACTCGTCGAACGTCGGCACGATCAAGATCGCGCGGATGCTCGGCTCGCACGCGCTTCGACCAGTACCTGCGCGGCTTCGGCTTCGGGCGCACCACGGGCGTCGGCCTCCCGGGCGAGGCCGCCGGCACCGTGTACGCGCTCAACCAGTACAACGAGACCACGCTCGCGTCGAGCGCGATCGGGTACAGCGTCGGGGTCACCGCGCTGCAGATGCTCGACGTGTACGCGACCATCGCCAACGGCGGTACGTCGCGGCCGCCCCGCATCGTCGCGGCGACGGTCGACGCGCAGGGCAACCGCCACGACACGCCGCTCGCCGCGCCGCAGCCCGTCGTGTCGGCGGCGACCGCCAAGGCGGTCACCGGGATGCTACAGAAGGTCGTCAGCGTCGGTACCGGCACGAAGGCCGCGATTCCCGGCTATCCGGTGGCGGGCAAGACCGGCACCGCGGCCAAGGCGCCCTACAACACGGGTGAGTACATGGCGTCGTTCGCGGGGTTTGCCCCGGCGAACAACCCCCGCCTCGCGGCGATCGTGGTGATGGACGCGCCGACCGGCAGCATCTTCGGCGCCGACACCGCGGCTCCCGTGTTCAAGCAGGTGATGCAGTTCGCGCTCACGTACGAGCACATACCGACCTCGGGGTGACGTGCGCCGTGCCCACCCTGGCCCCGGTATCACCCTCCGCGGCGGTGCCCGCCCGGTACCCTGACCGCGTTTCCGTCGTCGCACCGAGAGGACGCGCGCGCGTGCGCTGGCAGCACCTGGTCGACGGTCTCGACGAGGCGGAGCTCAGCGGGGATCCGTCGGTCGAGGTCACGGGCATCACCCACGACAGCCGCCGCGTCGGTCCCGGCACCTGCTTCGCCTGCATCCCCGGCGCGCACGTCGACGGCCACGACTTCGCCGCCGGCGCGGTCGACGCCGGTGCGGCCGCGTTGCTCACCGAACGGCCGCTGGGCCTCGGGGTCGCCGAGGCTGTGGTGCCCAGCGTGCGCCGGGCCCTCGGCCCCGTCGCCGCCCACTTCTACGGGCGCCCCTCCGCCGCGATGCGCTGCCTCGGTATCACCGGCACCAACGGGAAGACCACCACCACCTACCTGCTCGAAGCGATCGCCCGCGCCGCAGGGGAGCGGACCGCGGTGATCGGCACCGTCGCGGCCCGTATCGGCGACGACGTGCTGCCCGCCGAGCACACCACGCCCGAGGCCGACGACCTCCAGGCGCTGCTCGCGCACGCGCGCGACTCGGGCGCCGGGGTGGTGGCGATGGAGGTGTCGTCGCACGCGCTGCACCAGCACCGCGTCGACGGCACCGAGTTCGCCGCGGTGTGCTTCACCAACCTCACCCACGAGCACCTCGACTACCACGGCACCCTCGACGCGTACTTCGAGGCGAAGGCCGCGCTGTTCACCGCGCGCTTCGCGCCGGCCGCCGCGGTGAACGTCGACGACGAGCACGGACGTGCGCTCGCCGCGCGCCTGCGCGCCCGTGGCGACATGAGGGTGGTCACCTACGGCTGCGCGTCCGGCACCGACGCCGACCTGGCTGCGAGGGGCGTGGTGCTCGGCGCCACGGGCAGCGCGTTCCAACTCGTCGATCAGCAGACGTGGGCGCAGGCGCCGATCGCGTCCCCGTTGCTCGGGGCGTTCAACGTCTCGAATGCGTGTGCGGCGGCGGCCACCGCGCTCGCCGCCGGGTTCCCGTTCGCGGCGGTGGTCCAAGGTCTCCGGGACCGGATCGTGGTCCCCGGCCGCATGGAGCCGGTCGACGGCGGGCCAGCCCTTCACCGTGCTCGTCGACTACGCCCACACCCCCGACGCGCTGGCCCGGGCGCTCGCCGCGGCCCGCGAGATCGCCACCGCCGATTCCCCGATGGCCCGGGTGTTGGTGGTGTTCGGCTGCGGCGGCGACCGCGACACGGCCAAGCGCCCGCTGATGGGCGCGGCCGCCGCCGAAGGCGCCGACGTGGTGATCGTCACCTCCGACAACCCGCGGTCGGAGGACCCGGCGGCCATCGCCGCGGCGTCCGCCGACGCCGCGCGCGCGGCGGGTGCCGCGCCGATCGTCGAGCTCGACCGCCGCGCCGCGATCGCGCTCGCACTGTCCGCCGCCCGTGACGGCGACGTCGTGCTGGTGGCGGGCAAGGGTCACGAACCGGGTCAGACCGCCGGAGGCGTCACCGTGCCCTTCGACGACCGCGTGGTCGCGGCCGAGGAGCTGGGAGCGCTGGGATGGGCCTGAGCGCGCGCGAGCTCGCGGCCGCCACCGGTGGTCAGGTCGTCGCCGGTGACCCCGACGCGCGCTGCTCGTCGTACGCCATCGACTCGCGCGTCCTCACGCCGGGCGCGTGCTTCGTCGCGCTGGTGGCCGCGCGTGACGGCCACGACTTCGTGGCCGACGCCTTCTCCCGCGGCGCGGCGATCGCGCTGGTCGGGCGCGACCTGCCGACCGTGACGCCCGGCGCCGGCCAGGCCGTCGTGCGGGTCGCCGATCCGCTGCGCGCGCTGCAGGATCTCGCCGGCGCCGCCCGGGCCGTCGCTGCGCGGCGGGCCGGTCGTGGGCATCACCGGTTCGGTCGGCAAGACCGGCACCAAGGACCTCACCGCCGCGGCGCTCGCGCCGCGCTACGCGGTGCACGCCAGCCCGGGGTCGTTCAACAACGAAGCGGGCCTGCCCCTCACGCTGCTGCACGCGCCCGACGGCACCGAGGCGGTGGTGCTGGAGATGGGCGCCCGCTTCCCGGGCAACATCGCCGAGCTGTGCGTGATCGCCCGGCCCACGGTGGGCGTCATCACCCGCATCGGCCTGGCCCACGCCGGGTTGATGGGCGGCATCGAGGGCGTGGCCCGCACCAAGGGTGAGCTGCTCGAAGCGCTCGACGCCGAGGGCCTCGCGGTGCTCGACGCCGACGACCCCTCCACTCCGGGGCTCGTCGCCCGCACCTCGGCGCGGGTGGTCACGGTCAGCAGCCGTCCGGGAGGCGGCGACGTCGTCGCCCACGCCATCGAGCTCGACGACGAGCTGCGCCCCACCTTCCTGCTCGAGACGCCGTGGGGCGCCGGATCGGTGCGGCTCGCGGTGCGGGGCGCGCACCAGGTCACCAACGCCGCGCTGGCCGCCGCGGTCGGTCTCGCCCACGGCGTGCCGTTCGCCGACGTCGCGACGTCGCTCGCCGAGGTGGAACCTGCGCCCTGGCGCATGGAGGTCGGCCGCGCGCCGTCGGGCGCGTTGATCATCGACGACTCCTACAACGCGAACCCGTCGTCCACCGCGGCCGCGGTGGGCGCGCTGGCCCACGTGGCCACGCCCGGGCGACGCATCGCGGTGCTCGGCGAGATGCTCGAGCTCGGCGAGCACAGCGCCGAGGAGCACGCGGCGATCGGCCGGCTCGTGGCCGAGCGGGGCATCGACGTGCTCGTCGCCGTCGGACCCGAGACCGCGCCCGACGGCCGCCGCCGCGCGCGACGGGGGAGTGGAGGTCCACGAGGTCGCCGACGCCGCGGCGGCCGCCGCGCTCGTCGCGCCGCTGGTGCACGACCGCGACGTCGTGCTCGTGAAGGGCAGCCGCGCCGTGGGGCTCGACGCCGTGGCCCGCGCGCTCAACGGCGCCGGGGAGGTGGTCGCGTGATCGCGCTCCTCGTCGGCATGGCCGTGGCCTTCTTCCTGAGCATCCTCGGCACGCCGCTCATCATCCGCATCCTGCGCCGCAAGGGCATCGGCCAGCAGATCCGCGACGACGGCCCGTTCGCGCACCCGCACGTGCAGAAGGCGGGCACGCCCACCATGGGCGGCATCGCCATCGTGGGCGCCGCGGTGATCGGCTACATGGTCGCCCACGTCCGCACCGAGCAGATCCGCTTCGCACGCGCCGGCGTCACGCTGATCGTGTTGATCGTGGCGATGGCGATCGTCGGGTTCGTCGACGACTACCTCGGCGTGCGGCGCGGCCGCAACCTCGGCCTGCGCAAGCGGGGCAAGACCGGGGGCCAGCTCCTCGTGGGCACCGGGTTCGCGCTGCTCGCCCTCAACTGGGTGAACGTGTCCACGAGCCTCTCGTTCACGCGCACGCTCGACCTGCACATGGCCAGCGTGTTGTGGTTCGTGGTCGCGGTGGTCTTCGTCTACGGGTTCTCCAACGCGGTGAACATCACCGACGGCATGGACGGCCTCGCCGCCGGGTCCGCCGCGATGGTGTTCGGCGCGTTCGTGATCATCGCGTTCTGGCAGTTCCGCCATCCCCACATCTACGGCACGTTGCCCGCCGGGTCGCTCGACCTCGCGGTGGTGGCGGCCGCGCTCATGGGCGCCTGCCTCGGCTTCCTGTGGTGGAACGCCGCGCCCGCCCAGGTGTTCATGGGCGACGTCGGCTCGCTGGCGCTCGGCGCGGCGATGGCCGGGCTCGCGCTGCTCACGCAGACGATCCTGCTGCTGCCGATCCTCGGCGGGCTCTACGTGTTCGAGACGGTGAGCGTGATCGCCCAGGTGATCTCGTACCGCGTGTTCCACCGGCGGGTGTTGCGCATGGCGCCCATCCACCATCACTTCGAGGTCGGCGGGTGGCCCGAGTTCACGGTGATCGTGCGCTTCTGGCTGTTCGCCGCGCTGCTCGTCGCGCTCGGCCTCGGCTTCTTCTACGCCGACTTCATCCGCATCCCCGGGGCCATCGACTGATGGACGTCCTCGTCGTGGGCCTCGCCTCCACCGGGCTGTCGGTCGTCGCGTACACGCGCGCCGCGGGGCACGACGTCACCGTGGTGGAGGACGCGCCCGGTCCCGCGTTCGCCGAACGCGCCCAGGCGGTGCGCGACCTCGGCGCGCTCGTCGTCGAGCACCCGGCACCCGACATCGCGGGCGCGCTCGCGCGCGACTGCGACCTCGTGGTGCCCAGCCCCGGCGTCCACCCCGACCACCCGGCGCTGGTCGCGGCGCACGAGGCCGGGGTGCCCGTGCGCTCCGAGATCGACCTCGCCGCCGCGCGCCTGCGGGCCCGGCCCGACGCGCCGCGGCTCGTCGCGGTCACCGGCACCAACGGCAAGACCACGGTCACCACGCTGATCGATCGCATGCTGCGCGCCGCGCAGGTGCGCAGCGTCGCCGCCGGCAACATCGGCCGCCCGCTCATCGACGCCGCCGGCGACGACGTCGACGTGATCGTCGCCGAGGTGTCGTCGTTCCAGCTCGCGTTCACCACGTCGGTCTTCGCCCCCGACGTCGCGGTGCTGCTCAACGTGGCGGAGGACCACCTCGACTGGCACGGCAGTCCCGAGGCCTACGCCGAGGCGAAGAGCCGAGTGTTCCTGCACCAGGGCGAACGCGCCCTCGCGGTGGTGAACGCCGACGACCCGGTCGCCGACGCCATCGGCCGCGCCGCGCCGGGGCGCGTCGCCCGCTACTCGGCCGGGGAGCCGCCGGCCGACGGGTACGGCGTGCGCGGCGAGCTGCTCGTCGGTCCCGACGGTCCGCTCGCCCCCGCACCCGCGTCGCACGCGCCCCACGACCGCGCCAACGCGCTGGCCGCGGCGATCGCCGCGCAGGCGGTGGGCGCGGAGCGCGACGCCCTGGCGGTTGCGTTGGCCGAGTTCGACGGCCTGCCGCACCGGGTGCAGCTCGTGGGGGAGCGGGGCGGTGTCCGCTTCTACGACGATTCGAAGGCCACCAACCCGCACGCCACCGCGGGCGCGCTGCGCGGGTTCGACTCCGCGGTGCTGATCGCCGGTGGGCGCAACAAGGCCCTCGACCTGCGTGTGCTGCGCGAGTTCGCGCCGAAGCTGCGCGCGGTGATCGCGATCGGCGACGCCGCGGGCGAGGTGGAGGACGCGTTCTCGGGCGCCGTGCCCGTGACCCGGGCCGACTCGATGCACGACGCGGTGGTCGCCGCGGTGGGCGCGGCGGTCGCCGGCGATGCGGTGCTGCTGTCGCCGGCCTGCGCGTCGTTCGACTGGTACGACGGCTACGCGGCGCGCGGCGACGACTTCGCGCGTGAGGTGCAACGGCTGGAGGAGGGCCCGTGACCGCGGTCAACGGTCGTTCCCGAGTGCACCGCCGCGGCGCGCACCCGGGCGCCAAGGCCGCCGCGCCGCGGAAGACCGGGTCCCGCAAGCCTTCCACCGTGGCCTCCCCCCGGTCGTCGACCGCGATCCTCCTGGTCGCGACGGTCGCCGTGCTCAACATCGTGGGTGTGGTGATGGTGCTCTCGGCGTCGTCGGTCTCGTCGCTCACCGACTACGGGTCACCCTGGTACTTCTTCCTCCGGCAGCTCATGTGGACGGTGGCGGGCGTCGTCGCCTTCGTGTTCGCGATCCGCTTCGACTACCACCACTGGCAACGCCTGGTGCGGCCGTTGCTGATCCTCAGCGTGGTGCTGCTGCTCCTGGTGCTGGTACCGGGCGTGGGCATCTACGTCTCGGGCGCGCGCCGGTGGATCGGTTACGGCGCGTTCCGCATCCAGCCCAGTGAGATCGCCAAGCTCGCGCTGCTGATCTACACCGCCGACATCGTGAGCCGGCGGGCCAAGGAGCTGCACGACTGGCGCCGGGTGTTGCGGCCTGTCGTGCTGGTGTTGCTCCTCTTCGCGGCGCTGGTGATGAAGCAGCCCGACCTCGGCACCACGCTGGTGATGGCCTTCCTCGTGTTGGCGATGCTCGTGGCGGGTGGGGTGCGGGCCAAGCACCTCTTCATCGTGGGCGGCATGGGGGCGCTGCTCGTGGGCGCGCTGGCGTGGCTCGAGCCCTACCGCCGGGAGCGCATGCTCACCTTCCTGCACCCCTTCGCCGACTCCAGCAACTCCGGCTACCAGATCGCGCAGTCGCTCATCGCGATCGGCAGTGGCGGGATCACCGGCGTCGGGCTCGGGGCGAGTCGCGCCAAGTGGAACTTCCTGCCCAACGCGCACACCGACTTCATCTTCGCGATCATCGGCGAGGAGCTCGGCCTGATCGGCGCGTTCGTGGTGATCGGCCTCTTCATCGTCTTCGGGATCCTCGGCACCCGCGCCGCGCTGCGGGCACCTGACCGCTTCGGGACGCTGCTCGCGGCGGGGGCCACGATGTGGGTGGTGGCGCAGGCCGTCATCAACATCGGCGCGGTGGTCGGCGTGCTGCCCGTCACCGGCATCCCGCTGCCCTACGTGTCGTTCGGTGGTTCCGCGCTCATCACCACGATGCTCGCGTCGGGGATCCTGGTGAACGTCGCGATCCAGAGCCGCGCGCCGCACGCTCGCCGCGCGTCGCGGGACCGGTGACCGCCACCGACGTCCTCGTCGCCGGGGGCGGCACCGGCGGTCACGTGTTCCCGGCCCTCGCGCTCGCCGAGGAGCTCGTCGCGCGCGGTCACGCGCGTGACGCCATCCACTTCGTCGGCGCCCGCCGCGGGATCGAGGCCACCGCGGTGCCCGCCGCGGGCTTCGGCATCGACCTGCTCCCCGGTCGGGGCCTCCAACGCGGGCTCGATGCGGCGAGCGTGGCCGCCAACCTCCGCACCGCGTGGGACACGGTCCTCGCGGTCGTCGCCGCGTTCCGCATCGTGCGCCGCCGCCGGCCGGCGGTGGTCGTGGGCGTGGGGGGCTATGCCTCGTTGCCGTCGGTGATCGCCGCCCGCGCCCTGCGCGTGCCGGTGGTGGTCCACGAGTCCGACGCGCATCCCGGCCTCGCCAACCGGATCGCGGTGCGCCTCGGCGCCCGCCCCGCGGTCACCCTCCCCGACACGTCGCTGCGGGGCGCGGTGGTCACCGGGAACCCGATCCGGCCCGCGGTCGCCGCCGTCCGCCGGAACCCCGTCGCCCCGCCGCTGGTCGCGGTGGTGGGGGGCAGCCTGGGGGCCCGCACCCTCAACCGGGCGGCGCTCGAGCTCTACGACCGCTGGCGCGCCCGCGAGGGGGTCACGATCCACCACGTCACGGGTGCCCGCGACTACGAAGAGTGCACCGACCGGTTGGCGGCGCTCCGTGGCGCCCGGCGACCGGCTCGACTACCGACTCGTGCAGTTCGAGGAGCACATGGACCGGCTCTACACCGACGCGACCCTCGTGGTGTCACGCTCCGGCGGCATGACGGCCGAGCTCACCGCGGTCGGTGTCCCGTCGGTGCTCGTCCCCTTGCCGGGCGCGCCCGGCGACCACCAGACCGCCAACGCCGAGGCCCTGGTCGCGGCGGGCGCCGCGGTGATGGTGCGTGACGACCTGCTCGACGGCGAGCGCCTGGCCGGGACGCTCGACCCGCTGCTCGCCGCTCCCGCCCGCCTCGCGGCCATGAGCGCGGCGGCGCGGGCGTTGGGCCGTCCCGACGCCACCGCTCGCTTCGCCGACCTGGTGGAGTCGGTCGCGGGGTGGTCGCCCGCGGGAGGCGCACGATGAGCGGCGCCCCCGCCCCATCGACGCAGCCGCTCGACCTCTCCACGCCGCGCGTCGTCCACATCGTCGGTGTCGGCGGCGCGGGCATGAGCGCGATCGCCACCGTGCTGGCGCGGATGGGTCACCGGGTGAGCGGCTCCGACCTGCGGGCCTCGGCTGCCTTCGACCGCCTCGCGGCGCTCGGGGTGACCGCCATCGAGGGGCACGACGGGGCCAACGTCCCGGCCGACGCCGACGCGGTGGTGATGTCCACCGCGATCCCGTCGACCAACCCCGAGGTGGTGGAGGCGCGCCGGCGCGGGGTGCCGGTGCTGCGCCGGGCCGACGCGCTGCGCGCCATCGTCGCGGCGAAGCCCACCGTCGCGGTGGCGGGCAGTCACGGCAAGACCACCACGTCGTCGATGCTCGCGTTGATCCTGCGCGCCGCGGGCCGCCGCCCGAGCTTCGTGATCGGCGGCGATCTCAACGAGGTGGGCACCAACGCGGCGTGGGACGACGACGGCGACCGCCTGGTCGTCGAGGCCGACGAGAGCGACGGCACCTTCCTCGAGCTCGCGCCCGAAGACGTCATCGTCACCAGCGTGCTGCCCGATCATCTCGACCACTACGGCGACTTCGCCGCCCTGGTCGACGCGTTCGAGCGCTTCCTCGTCGCCGCGCCCGGGGTGCGGGTGGTGTGCGCCGACGATCCGGTCACCGCGGAGCTGGCCGCCCGGTCCGCGGTCGCCGCCACCGGCGCGCCGCTCGTCACCTACGGGTTCGGCGAGGGTGCCCGCTACCGCGCCTCCGACTACGAGGGCGGCCGGCGCGGCAGTCGCTTCACGCTCACCCGCGACGACGACGCGCTCGGCGTGATCGAGCTCCCGGTGCCCGGCGCGCACAACGCGCTCAACGCCACCGGCGCGGCCGCGCTGGCGCTCGAGCTCGGCGTCGACGTCGCCACCGTCGCCCGCGCGCTCGGCGGGTTCGGCGGTGTGGCCCGCCGGTTCCAGTTCCGCGGCGAGCGCGACGGCGTCACCTACGTCGACGACTACGCGCATCTGCCCAGCGACGTCGACGCGATGATCCGCGCCGCGCGCGAAGGCGGGTGGGGACGAGTGGTCGCGGTGTTCCAACCCCACCGCTACACCCGCACCGAGGCGCTCTGGCGCGACTTCGCCGACTCGTTCGTCGGCGCCGACACGCTCGTGCTCACCGACGTGTACCCCGCGGGCGAGCAGCCCCGGCCCGGGGTGTCGGGACGGCTCGTGTTGCGCGCGGTGCTCGACGCGCATCCCGCGCAACACGTCGTGTACCTCCCGCGCCGCGCCGATCTCGTGCAGTACGTGCCCGGGCTGGCGCGTTCGGGCGACGTCGTCCTCACCCTCGGCGCCGGCGATCTCACGACCGCGCCCGACGAGTGGTTGGCGCCCCCGGCATGAACGACGCTTCGTCGACCGCGCTCGACGACGTGTTCGCGGCGCTCGACGCGCGCCTGCCCGGCGCGGTCGCGCGCGACGTCCCACTCGCCGGGCTCACCACCTACAAGCTCGGCGGCCCGGTCGCGGTGCTGGCGCGGCTGCGTCGGCCCGACGACCTCGCTGCGCTCGCCGCGGTCGTCCGCACCCACCGTCCTGCGCTGCTGTTCGTCGGGCGGGGTTCCAACCTGCTCGTCGCCGACGCCGGGTTCCGCCGGCGTCGGCGTGGTGCTCGAGGGCGAGTTCGAATCGCTGGCGATCGCGGCCGACGGCGCTGCGTCGATGCGGGCGGCGCGGTGCCGC
Source organism: uncultured Actinomycetes bacterium (assembly GCA_963782705.1). Taxonomy (GTDB): domain Bacteria; phylum Actinomycetota; class Acidimicrobiia; order IMCC26256; family DASPTH01; genus CAVRGQ01. The sequence goes on from CAWAKX010000032.1 coordinate 137,432, forward strand.
TGCCCGTGCTCGCGCGCCGCAGCGCCGCCGCCGGCCGCGCCGGGCTCGAGTTCTACGTCGGCATCCCCGGGACCGTCGGGGGCGCGGTGCGCATGAACGCCGGCGGCCACGGGCGGGAGACGGTCGAGGTGCTGCACCACGCGCGGGTGGCCGACCTGCTGGGCGATGGGCGCGTGACCGAGCGTCCGGTGGAAGCGCTCGGGCTCGGGTACCGGTCGTCGGCCCTGAGCCCGGGCGAGGTGGTGGTGGGCGCGACGTTCACGACCACGGCCGACGCGCCCGACGCCTGCGAGGCGCGGGTGGCCGAGATCGTGCGCTGGCGGCGCGAACACCAGCCCGGAGGGGCCAACGCAGGCTCGGTGTTCGCGAACCCCGACGGCGACTCCGCGGGCCGGCTGATCGACGCCGCGGGCTGCAAGGCCTTGCGCGTCGGGGGTGCGGTGGTCTCCACGAAGCACGCCAACTTCATCCAGGCCGAAGCGGGCGCCACCGCGGCCGATGTGCGCGACCTCGTGCTCGAGGTCCAGCGCCGGGTGCGCGACGCGACCGGGATCGAGCTGCGCCCCGAGCTGCGGATGGTCGGGTTCGACGCCGTCGCCGGCGCGGGCCGCGTCGAGGCCGAGGATTCGTGAGCACCGGGACCCGGCCCGCGCCGCCGCCGCGCAAGGCGGGCTCGCCCCCTGCGCGGCGCGCCACGACGCCGGCCGCGACGGCCGCGCCCGACGTGCCGTCTCGCGGTGGGAGCGCGGCGCGTCGGCGCGTGCGGGTGCTCGTGGTGGTCGGCGTGATCGTCGCGCTGGTCGCCATCGCCTACGGGGCGTCGGTGTCGCCGTTCCTCGACGTCGACCGCGTCACGGTGCGCGGGACCTCGCGCACCAGTCCCGAGCAACTGCTGCACGACGCCGGCATCGCGAAGGGCGACGCGCTGTTCTGGCTCGACACCGGCGACGCGCAGGCCAGGCTCGAGGCCGAGCCGTTCGTCGCCCGCGCCCGCGTCACCAAGGAATGGCCGGGCACGTTGCGCGTGACGGTGACCGAACGGACGGCGGCGGCGTGGGCCGAGGGCGCGCGGGGCAAGGTGGTGGTCGACGGATCGGGGCGCGTCCTCGAGCACGTCGACGCGGCGCCCGCCGGCCTGCCCCAGCTCCTCGGGCTGCGGGTGGTGCCCGACCCGGGGGGCACGGTGGCGCCCACCGGCCCGGCCCGGATGGCGGGCATCCTGCCGCCGCTCGCGGCCGGCGGCACCGCCTCGGTGACGGCCACCGACGGGGGACTGACCATGCAACTCGTGGCCGGCACCGAGATCCGCCTCGGCGCCGCCGACCACCTCGCCGACAAGCTGCGGGCCATGGTGGCGGTGCTCGGCGCCCTCGCCGGTCAGCCCGTCACCTACGTCGACGTGAGCGTCCCGAGCAACCCGGTGGCGGGGTGAGTGCGCCCGTCGGGAGCCGGCGCGGAAGGTCGTTGACCCTGCCGGGGCGCGGGGTTACAGTCTGGACGAGAGGTACAGCTTTACATAACCCTCGACCTCCAGTCGACATGGAGGGTGACCCGAGCCCCCGGTCCGGCACCCCGAACCGGCACCCGACCCCCGGATATCCGCCGGATTCGGCCTCCGAGCCGTCACAATGAGTGCTCGCGCCCGGCGATCGGGCCTCGACCATCTCCCGCGACCCACAGATCTCGAAGTCTCGGACCATCTCGACAGTCTCGTTGCCGGGCCAGGGCCCGGCCGGCAGAAGGAACGTGTGCATGCTGGGTGAGCCGCAGAACTACCTTGCGGTCATCAAGGTCATCGGCGTGGGCGGCGGAGGCTGCAACGCGGTGAACCGGATGATCGATGCCGGCCTCAAGGGCGTGGAGTTCATCGCGGTGAACACCGACGCCCAGGCGCTGCTCATGAGCGACGCCGACGTGAAGCTCGACATCGGCCGTCAACTCACCCGGGGCCTCGGCGCCGGCTCCGACCCCGAGATCGGGCGTCAGGCCGCCGACGACCACCGCGACGAGATCGAAGAGGTGCTCAAGGGCGCCGACATGGTGTTCATCACCCTCGGCGAGGGCGGCGGCACCGGCACCGGTGGCGGTCCGGTCGTGGCCGAGGTGGCCAAGGCTGCCGGCGCGCTCACCATCGGCATCTGCACCCGGCCGTTCAGCTTCGAGGGTCGCCGCCGCGGCGTGCAGGCCGAGAACGGCATCCAGCGGATGCGCGAGAAGGTCGACACGCTCATCGTGATCCCCAACGACCGCCTGCTCACGGTGGCCGACGAGCGCACGTCGATGCTCAACGCGTTCAAGACGTGCGACGAGGTCCTGCTCCAGGGTGTGCAGGGCATCACCGACCTCATCACCACGCCCGGTCTCATCAACACCGACTTCGCCGACGTGCGCATGATCATGAGCAACGCGGGCAGCGCGCTCATGGGCATCGGCTACGCGTCGGGCGACGGCCGGGCGGTGAACGCGGCACGCGCCGCGATCTCCAGCCCGATGCTCGAGGCGAGCGTCGAAGGGGCGCGGGGCATGCTGCTCAACGTGTCGGGTCCGTCCGACCTCGGCCTGTTCGAGGTGAACGAGGCGGCGGAGATCGTGGCCAAGGCCGCGCACCCCGACGCCAACATCATCTTCGGCGCGGTGATCGACGACAGCCTCGGCGACGAGGTGCGCATCACCGTCATCGCCGCCGGCTTCGACCGCTACGAGGGCGAGCGGCGTCCGTCGCGTGGCCTCACCTCCCTCGGCCTCGACGACGATGACGACGACCTCGACAGCGGCATCGACTTCGGCCTCGGTGGCGCCGACGACGGCGACGGTGCGGGCGACGGCGACTTCGACGTGCCGGACTTCCTGCGCTGATCGAACACGCGCTGGCGGGCGCCCGGGTGGTCTTCACCGACCGCCACGGGGGCGTCTCGCACCCGCCGTACGCCACGCTCGACCTGGGCGACCACGTGGGGGACGACCCCGCGGCGGTCCACGAGAACCGCGCCCGCCTGGCGCGCACGCTGCCGGACACGCCCGACGACCCGTCGGACTGGGTGTGGCTGCGCCAGGTGCACGGGCGCACGGTCGTGGTGGTCGACTCCGCGCCGTCGGAGGTTCCGGAGGCCGACGCGGCGGTGACGACCGCGATCGGTCTGCCGCTGGTGGTGCTCACCGCCGACTGCGCGCCGATCGCGCTGGTCACCGAGGGCGGGGTCGGCGTGGTGCACGCCGGGTGGCAGGGCCTCGAACGGGGTGTGATCGCCGCCGGGGTCGACGCACTGCGCGCCGCAGCCGGCGATCCCGACGCGCCGGTGCGCGCCGCTGTTCGGCCCGTGCATCCACGCGGTCAACTACGAGTTCGGCGCCGACGGAGCTCGACCGTCTGGTCAGCCGGTTCGGCCCGGAAGTCGCGGGCCGGACCGAGCGCGGGCACGCCGGCGTTCGACCTGCCCGCCGCGGTCGCGGTCGCGCTGCGGGAGGTGGGTGTGCACGACGTGCTCGACACCGCCGTGTGCACCGCGGCGTCACCCGACCACTTCTCCTACCGGCGCGACGGGGTCACCGGCCGTCAGGCCGTCGTGGTCGTGCGGACGCGGTGACCGACGAGATGGGCGACGAGGTGCGCGACGTCGCGACCGCGGTCGCGCTGGTCCGCGAACGCATCGCCGCGGCCGCCGCGCGCGCGGGCGCGATCCCGCGTCGGTGACGCTGGTCGCGGCGACCAAGACGGTCGAGCCGGAGCGGGTCGCCGCGGTGGTGGCCGCCGGAGTCGCCGACGTGGGCGAGAACCGCGCGCAGGAGCTGCTCACCAAGACCGCGGTCGCGGGCGCGCAGTGGCACTTCCTCGGTCAGCTCCAGCGCAACAAGGTCGCGCGCGCTCGCGCCGTGGGTGACGCTCTGGCAGTCGGTCGACCGGCGGTCGCTGGGCGAGGAGATCGCCCGCCGGGCGCCCGGGGCGCGGGTGCTCGTCCAGGTGAACGTGGGGGAGGAGCCCCAGAAGGGCGGCTGCCCGCCCGGCGACGTGGAGCGCCTGGTCGACGACCTGCGCGGTCTCGGGCTCGCGGTCGGCGGGGCTCATGACCGTGCCGCCCCACGACGACGACCCCCGCCGCTGGTTCGCGGCGCTGCGGGAGCTGGCCGAGCGCCTGGGCCTGCCCGAGCTGTCGATGGGGATGTCGGGGGACTTCGAGGTGGGCGTCGAGGAGGGCGCCACCCTGGTGAGAGTCGGTCGGGCGCTGTTCGGCGCCCGCCAGTGAGACGGTCGGGCGCTGTTCGGCGCCCGCCATGAGGCGCGGTCGGGCCGACCTGCGCAATTGAGGGGTAGTTGCCCGGGTGACCAGCTTGCCGGTCGCCCGACGGTAGGCTGACCCCCGCGAGGAGGCTGACGCGTTATGGCATCGATGTGGCGTCGAACCATGGTCTACCTGGGACTCCAGGACGACGACGAGCTCGACTATGGCGGGGACTACGAGTCCTACGCGGAGTACGACCATGCCGGCGTACCCGCCGACCCGCGCGCGCCCCGGCCCCGCGACGACTACGACACCCCGATGGTGGCCCGCGAAGCCGGCACCAGCGGCACGGTGCGGGCCACCCGTGACGTGCCGCCCGAGTACGCCGCGCCGGAGCCCGCCCCTCGCCCTTCGGGCCGCGAGGAGCCGTCGGGCATCTCCGCGCCGCGACCCAGCGTCGTGCGCACGATCGGTCCCACCAGCGCAGCGCGTGTCCACGTCGTCGAGCCGCAGAGCTTCAACGACGCGCAGGAGGTCGGCGATCGCCTCAAGGCGAACCAGCCGGTGATCCTCAACCTGCAGGGTCTGCCCCGCGAGCTGCAGCGTCGCCTCATCGACTTCTCGAGCGGCCTCGCCTACGCGGTGGCCGCGTCGATGCAGCGGGTCGCCGACCAGGTGTTCCTGCTCACCCCCACCAACGTGGAGGTGTCCCAGGAGGAGAAGGACCGCCTCCAGGCTCGCGGTCTGTACCAGGCCTGACCCGGCGTCGCTCCCGTGGAATTCATCAAGTACCTCCTCCTGCTCTACCTCGTGATCCTCGGAGCGCGGGCGATCCTCTCGTGGTTCCCGGTGCGGCCGGGCACGTTCCTGGCCGGGGTCAACTCGCTGCTCTTCGAGCTCACCGAGCCCGTGCTGCGCCCCGTGCGCCGGGTGATCCCGCCCGGCCGGGATGTTCGACCTCTCGTTCATGATCGTCTTCTTCGTGCTGGTGCTGGTCTACAACTCCCTCTGAGGACCCGTCCCGGGGTGGCGGGCCGGAGGCGGGCCCGGACCGACTCGGGGCCCCGGCGCTACCATGGCCCGATGGATGTGACGCCCCAGGAACTCCGCGGCAGCGAGATCAAGGACGCGTGGCGCGGGTACGACCGCGACGAGGTCGACGACCTCCTCGAGCGCGCTGCGGTCACCATCGAGCACATGATGCTCCAGCTCCAGGAGGTGCAGGCCCACCCGCCCGCGGTGGCCGCCTCGGCGCCGGAGCCGGTGCCCCTGCCCTGCGAGCCGCGACGACGCCGAGATGCTGCAGCGCACGCTGCTGCTCGCGCAGCGCGCCGCCGACGACGCGGTCAACGAGGCCAACGCCCGCGCGCGGCAGATCGTCGAGGAGGCCGAGGCCAAGGCCCAGGCCCTCGTCGGCGACGCCGAGGCGACCGCCCGCCGCATCGCCGAAGGTGAGCGCCGCCGGCTCGAAGCCGAGATCCAGGAGCTCTCCGCCCGGCGCGAGCTGCTCCGCGGCGACGCCGACGCGCTCGAGGCCTACGCCAACGGCTACCGCGAGAAGTTCGCGCGAGACCCTCGAGGCCGACCTCGCCACGTTCACGAGCGGTGGCGCGGTGCCGTCGCCCGCGCCCCGTCCCGAGGTCCACGAGGTGGAGATCCCCGCGGCCGCGCCCGCGGTGCTCGCGGCCGAGCCGGCCCCGGCGCCCGCCGCGGCCCCGGAGCCGCCCGCGCCTGCGCCTGCGGCTGCGCCGACCCCGGCCCCCGAGCCGGCGGCGTCGTGGGACAGCGGACCGTCCACCACGGTGATCACGCCCGAGCCGGCACCCGCACCGGCGCCCGCGCCGCGCCGCCCGCGGCCGACTGGCCGCCCGCGCCCGCGGCCGCGGCGGCGCCGGCGGCGGCCGATCCGGCCACCGGGTCGAGCTGGCTGGGCGACGACTCCTGGTCGGCCGAGCCCGCGCTCGACGCGCCCGCGCCGTGGAGCGCGACACCGCGTACCACGAGCCGTTCTCGTCCGACGTGCCGATGGAGGCCAACGCGGTCGACACCGACTCGCTCTCCGACGACCAGTTCTTCGCGTCGCTCCGCGAAGCAGTGCGTGACGACGCGCCGCTCGGGCCGACCGACGAGGAACGTCGAGGGCGACTTCTTCGAGGGCGAGACCGACGACCGTCGCCGCGGCTTCCGTCGTCGCCGCTAGTCGGCGATTCGCCGCGAGACCCACGCATCGGGCGCCCCGCGAGGGGCGCCCGGCGCAATTTCAGGCCGTGGGCGATGGCGAGCTGGAGCGGTTCGCCGTCGACGTCGAGGGCGACGCCGTCGCCGAGCTCGTCGAGGAGCTCGAAGCTGACCGCGAGCACGTCGGCCGCGATGCGGTCGCGGTGCGCGTGGATGGCCGCGCCCAGCCGCCCGCCGGCCGCGAGCCGCACGGTGATGCGGTCCGCGATCTCGAAGCCCTGCGCCTTGCGCTGCTCGTTGATCAGGCGCACGACGTCGCGCGCCGCGCCCTCGGCGAGCAGCTCGTCGTCGGTGGAGGTGTCGAGCGCGACCGCGTAGCCACCCTCCTGGGCGAGCGCGAGCTCCTCGTGCGACGCGGCGCGCACGTCGACGTCGTCGGGACCGAGGCGCACGGTGGTGCCGTCGGCCAACGCGAGGTCGAAGTGACCGTCGGTGTCGAACGCCCGGCGCACCGCGGCGCCGTCGACCGCGCCGAGCGCGTCCTTCACGAGCGGCATCGACTTGCCGACGCGCGGGCCGAGGGCCCGGAAGTTGGGCACCACCGAGTAGTCGAGGAGTCCTTCGAGGTCGGTGACCGCCTCGAGCTGCTTCACGTTGAGCGCGTCGGCCACTTCGGCGGCGACCGCGTCGGAGAACGCGCCACCCTCGGGGACGAGCACGAACGCGCGTCGGAGCGGACGACGCACCTTGAGCTTGGCTTCCATGCGCGCCGAGAGCCCGAGCGACACCACGGTGCGGGCCCGCTCCATCTCCGCCTCGAGCGCGTCGTCGCGCGCCGCGGGTCGGCCACCGGCCAGTCGGCGAGGTGCACCGACTCGGCGCTCCGCGTGAGGTTGCGGTGCAGCTCGTCGGCGACGAACGGGCAGAACGGCGCGAGCAGCAGCGCGAACGTGGAGAGGCACTCGTGCAGCGTGGCGTGCGCGGCGTCGTCGCGCGCATCGTCGCCGCTGGCGTTCCAGAACCGGCCGCGGGAACGGCGCACGTACCAGTTGCTGAGGTCGTCGAGGAACGCGTCGAGGGCCTGCGCGCCGCGCAGCGCGTCGAACGACGCGAGCGAGTCGGTGACCGCGGCGACGGTCGCGTGCAGCCGGGATCGCACCCAGCGGTCGAGCACGTGCGTGCGTTCCGGCACTGCGTCGGGCCCGGGCGTCCAGCCGTCGAGGTTCGCGTAGGTGACGAAGAACGAGTAGGTGTTCCACAACGTGACGAGGAAGCGGGCCGACTCGTCGATGGCCTCCACCGACACGCGCCGCGGCGTCCACGGGGAACCGGCGGAGAAGAAGTTCCAGCGCAGCGCGTCGGCGCCGCGCGTGTCGAGCACCGACCACGGGTCGATGACGTTGCCCTTCGACTTCGACATCTTCTGGCCGTCCTTGTCGACGACCAGGGCGAGGCACACCACGTTGCGGTACGGCGCGCGGTCGAACACCAGCGTGTTCACCGCGAGCAGCGAGTAGAACCAGCCGCGGGTCTGGTCGATGGCCTCGCAGATGAAGTCGGCGGGGAAGCGACGTTCGAACGTGCCCTCGCCCGAGAACGGGTAGTGCAGCTGTGCGGCGGGCATCGAGCCCGAGTCGAACCACGCGTCGAGCACCGGTTCCACGCGCTTCGCGGTGGCTTCGCGTCCGCACGCGCCGCAGTCGAGCAGCACGTCGTCGACCGCGGGGCGGTGCAGGTCGAGGTCGGTGAGATCGCGCCGCGCCAACGCGGACAGCTCGGCCACCGAGCCGACGCAGGTGTCAGCTGCCACACTCCTGACAGCGCCACACGGGCAACGGGGTGCCCCAGAAGCGGTCGCGCGACAGGGCCCAGTCGACGTTGTTCTCGAGCCAGTCGCCGAAGCGACCGTGCTTGATGTGCTCGGGGTGCCAGCCGATCTGCTCGTTCTCGCGCAGCATCTCGTCGCGGTGCGCGGAGGTGCGGGCGAACCAGGTGGGCTTGGCCCAGTAGATGAGCGGCGTGCTGCAGCGCCAGCAGTGCGGGTACGAGTGCGTGTACTCGACGACCTTCTCGAGCCGCCCCGCGGCGGCGAGGGCCTCGATGATCGCGGGGTCGGCGTCCTTCACGAACGTGCCGGCCCACGGCGTGGTCGCGTCGGGGCGGTCGACGAAGGTGGCGGCCGGGCCCACCGGGTTGAGCAGCGGCAGCCCCTCGGCCTCGCCGACCTCGCGGTCGATCTCGCCGAACGCGGGCGCCAGGTGCACGATGCCGGAGCCGTCGTCGACGGTCACGAAGTCGGCGGCGACCACCCGTCCACCCGAGGCGTCCATGGGCAGCAGGTCGAAGGGGCGCTCGTAGTGGAGGCCGACGAGGTCGGCGGCCGCCACCGGGCCCAGCACCTCGGCGTCGTCGCCGAGCACCTCGGCCACCCGCGCGGCGGCGAGCACGAGGTCCCGGCGACCGGACACGCCTCGCACCCGCACGTACTCCACGTCGGGGCCGACCGCCGCGCCCACGTTCGACACCAGCGTCCACGGCGTGGTGGTCCACACGAGGAGGTCGAAGTCGGCGTCGACCACGGGGAAGCGCACGTACACCGACGCCTCGGTGACATCGCGGTAGGCGCCGGGCTGGCCGAGCTCGTGGCTCGACAGCGCGGTGCCGCACCGTCCGCAGTACGGGACGACCTTGTGCCCCTCGTAGATGTCGCCGTGGTCCCACATCTGGCGGAACAGCCACCAGACCGTCTCGATGAACGAGTTGTCGAGGGTCCAGTACGCGTCGTCGGTGTCGAGCCACATGCCGATGCGCCGGGTGAGCGCCTCGAAGTCGGCCACGTACCGGTGCACCGACTCGCGACAGAGCCGGTTGAACTCGGCGATGCCGAACTCCTCGATCTGGTGCTTGCCGTTGAAGCCCAGCTCCTTCTCGACCTCCACCTCCACCGGGCAGGCCGTGGCAGTCCCAGCCGCCCTTGCGGGCGACGTGCTTGCCCGACATGGTGTGGAAGCGGGGGTAGATGTCCTTGAACAGGCGGGCCCACACGTGGTGGATGCCCGGCCGCCCGTTGGCGGTGGGCGGCCCCTCGTAGAACACCCACTCGGGGGAGTCGGCGCGCCGGCGCAGGCTCTCGGCGAAGACGTCGTCGGTCTCCCAGCGCGTGAGCACCGCCTCCTCGAGCGCGACGAGGTCGAGGGACGGGGACACCGGGTCGAAGGGCATCCGGGTACTTTACGAAAGGCCCTGCCCACCGCACCGAAGCATTGGCCTCCGAAGACTTCTTGGCGATGAGCGATTGGTCCGACTGCTACGACGAGGATTCCGGCGGCGTCGTGCTGCGGGTCCACGTCCAGCCCCGCGCGGCTCGGGCGGGTGCGGTCGGCCGCCACGGCGACGCGCTGAAGCTCCGGGTGGCCGCGCCCCCGGTCGACGACCGGGCCAACCGGGAGGTGGAGGCGCTGGTGGCGGCGCTGGTGGGGGTGCCCCCGGCGGCGGTGTCGGTGGTGGGCGGCGGCCGGTCCCGGGCCAAGCGGGTGCGCATCGACGGGGTCGGCGCGGCGCGGCTCGAGGAGGCGCTGCGGGCGGTGGGCGCCGACGGGATGGCGGGTCCGTCAGGAGCCTGATCCGGGGGTGTGCGGAATGCGGGCCGATGGGCACTACAATCCGGCGCTCACTTTCCCGGGGGACTCCATGGCGAAGGCCACAACTGCGAAAACTGCCGCGTCGACGAAGGCCGCACCGGCCAAGACGCCAGCCAAGACGGCTGCCAAGGCGCCGGCGAAGACGCCCGCGAAGGCGCCCAAGGCCGCGCCGGCCAAGGTCGCGGCCAAGAAGGCGGTCCCGGCGAAGAATGCGGCGCCGGCCAAGGCGGCGGCCAAGAAGGCGGTGCCGGCCAAGAAGGCGGCGCCGGCCAAGAAGGCGGCGCCGGCCAAGGCGGCGGCCACGAAGGCGGCTCCGGCCAAGAAGGCGGCTCCGGCCAAGGCGGCCGGTCAAGAAGGCGGCTCCGGTCAAGAAGGCGGCTCCGGCCAAGAAGACGGCTCCGGTCAAGAAGGCGGCTCCGGCCAAGAAGGCGGCGCCGGCGAAGAAGACGGCTCCGGTCAAGAAGGCCGCGCCCGCCAAGCCGGCAGAGCCCGCGAAGAAGGCGGCGCCGGCCAAGCCGGCAGAGCCCGCGAAGAAGGCGGTGCAGGCCCCCGGCCGCCTCGAGATGGTCACCGCGGTCGAGAAGTCGCCGCGCAAGACCACGGTCATCTGTCCGCTCTCGGGCTTCGAGGTGAAGCCGGAGAAGCCCAACCTGTCGCCCAAGACGATCGAGCGCCTGCAGGCGAAGCTCATCGAGGAGCGCGAGCGTCACGTCCACCAGGCCGACGACTTCCAGGCGGAGGCCGAGTTGCTCGCCGCCGAGCGTGAGGGCGGCGACACCCAGTTCGACGAGGAGTCGGGCGAGGGCGACACCGTCAACATCGAACGGGAGCGCGACCTCCTGCTCTCGGCCTCGGCGCGCCAGATCGTCGACGAGATCGACCGGGCGCTGGCCCGCATCAAGGACAAGACCTACGGGGTGTGCGCCCCTGCCGGGCGGCGCATCGCGCTCGAGCGGCTCGAAGCGCTCCCGTTCGCCGACACCTGCGTCGACTGCAAGGCGCGTGCCGAACGACGCCGGTAGTGCGGCGCCGACCACGCCGGCCGTCTCGCACGGCCGTCCGCTGCTCGCCACCACGATCGTGGTGGGGGTGGTGGTCCTCGATCAGCTGAGCAAGGCGTGGGCGGTGCGGGCCCTGGCCGACGAGCCGATCACCGTCATCGGCGACGACATCGGCTTCCGCCTCGCTCGCAACACGGGCAGCGCCTTCAGTCTGTTCCGCGGGTTCACACCGTTGCTGGCGCTCCTCGCGATCGCGGTCGCGGTGTTCCTCGTGCGTGCGGTGCGCCGCGCCGACGACCGCCTCCTGGTGGTGTCGCTCTCCCTGATCCTCGGGGGCGCGCTCGGCAATCTGGTCGACCGCATGTTCCGCGCGCCGGGGTTCCTGCGCGGCGGGGTCGTCGACTTCGTCGGCGTGGGATCGTTCCCCACGTTCAACGTGGCCGACTCGGCGGTGACGATCGGCGCGGTGCTGCTCGCGTACTGGGCGATCCGGGCCGACGTGCGCGAACGACGCGCGGCCTCCTGATGGGCGAGCGACTGGTCGTCCCCGAATCGCTGGCCGGAGAACGCCTCGACCGCGCGGTCGCACTGCTCACGGGCTGGACCCGCAGCGAGGTGCAGACGCTGGTGGAGTCCGGCGCGGTGCTCCTCGACGGCGCACGGGTGGCGAAGAGCCGCAAGTTGGAGGCCGGCGAGACGATCGAGCTCACCGGCGCGCCCGAAGTGGCCGGGCTGCCCGAAGCCGACCCGTCGATCACGGTCACCGTGCGCTACGAGGACGACGACCTCGCGGTGATCGCCAAGCCCGCGGGCCTGGTCGTGCACCCGGGCTCCGGCCACCCCGACGGCACGCTCGTGAACGGCCTGCTCGCCCGCTATCCCGAGATCGCCACCGTCGGCGACCCGGCCCGCCCGGGCATCGTCCACCGGCTCGACCGCGACACGAGCGGGCTGATGGTCGTGGCCCGTTCCGAGGCGGCCTACGAGGGTCTGGTCGAGATGCTCTCCACCCACGACGTGGAGCGCCGCTACGTGGCGCTCTCGTGGGGCCACTTCGACTCGAAGCGCGGCGTCATCGACGCGGCGATCGGCCGGTCGGTGCGCCATCCCACCCGCATGTCGGTGCGGGAGGGCGGGCGGTCGGCCCGGACCCACTACGAGGTGCGGACCGAGTACCGCGATCCCGAGGTGTCGCTGGTCGACTGCCGGCTCGAGACCGGGCGGACGCACCAGATCCGCGTGCACCTGCAGGCGGTCGGGCACCCGGTGGTCGGTGATCCGGTGTACGGCGGGGCGCGGCGCACGCTGCCCCTCGGCCGCCCGTTCCTCCACGCCGCGGGTCTGGCGTTCGCGCACCCGGTCACCGGCGAGCCGGTGGAGGTCGCCGAGCCGCTGCCCCCCGGAGCTCCAGGAGCTCCTCGATCAGCTCGACGAGGCCGTCACCGGCCCCTGATCGGCTCGATCAGTCGTCCGCCCCGTCGGGCGGCAGCGCCCGGGTCGTCGGCGCCGTCGTCGGGCAGGGCCCGGGGTCGGTGGGGACGGCCGGGCCCGCCGATCCAGGGTCCGACGTCTCGCGCACCGAGGCCGCGGCCGGCGGCGGGCCGCCGAGACGTCCGACCGCCGAGTCGGGCTGGGTGAGGCCGAAGAGGCCGAACGTGGCGCCGAGGCCCACGGTGGTGGCGAACGCGGTGACGCTGAGCACGCCTCCCACCGCCAGCAGCTTCCGTCGTTCCATGGCCGTCCCTGCGATCCCGCCCGGTGTGCGCACACCGTGCCCGCCCCGCCCTTCGGCAGTCGCGGAGCCGGTCTTGAGCGCGCGGGTCCCGGGCGTGACCGACGACCGCGGCCCGGGCCGTTTGCCGGTCAAGGCGGGCCCCGTGCGTGCCGATCTTGTCCTGACGGGAGCTGCCATGCGTGTCTTGATCGTGGAGGACGACGACGCCATCGCCACTCCGCTCGCCAAGGGGTTGGAGCGGGAGGGTCTGGTCGTCGACCGGGTGGAGACGGGTGCGGCCGCGCTCGGACGCAGCCTCGAGTGCTCCTTCGACGTGGTGCTGCTCGACCTCGGCCTGCCCGACGTCGACGGCTTCGACGTGTGCCGCGAGCTGCGGGCCCGTTCCGACGTGCCGATCATCGTGGTGACCGCCCGCTCCGAGGAGGTCGACCGCGTCGTCGGCCTCGAGCTCGGCGCCGACGACTACATCGTGAAGCCCTTCGGGTTCCGCGAGCTCGTGGCGCGCATCCGCGCGGTGGCCCGTCGCCGCGTCCCGCGTGCGGAGAGCGACGGCGCCACCTCCACCGCGGCGGCGCCGGCGTTCGTGGGCGACCACGGCCGCCTCGTCGTCGACCGGCGGACGCGACGCGTGGCGGTCGACGACGGTCCGGTGGCGCTCACCCCGAAGGAGTTCGACCTCCTCGCCGAGCTCATCATCGACGCGGGCGCGGTGAAGAGTCGCCAGGAGCTGCTCGAGAACGTGTGGGACCCCCACTGGTACGGGCCCACCAAGACCCTCGACGTCCACGTCGCGTCGCTGCGCAAGAAGCTCGGCGACCCGGGCTGGATCGAGACGGTGCGCGGCGTGGGCTTCCGTCTCGACGCGGCGCCGGTGTAGGGGAGACGCGCGCGTGAAGCGCCGACTGCTCTTCAGCTACCTCTCGATCACCGCGTTCGTCCTGCTCATCCTCGAGATCCCGCTCGGGGTGTCGTACGCGAACTCGGTGGAGCGCCGACTCACCAGCGATCTCCAGCACGACGCGTTCGCGTTGGCGATCCAGTCGCAGCAGCCGCTCGCGCACCGCGGGGACCGCGCCCGACGAGGTCGCGCTCCAGGACCTGGCCGTGAAGTACCAGCGCCGCGCCGGCGGCCGGGTGGTGATCGTCGATCGCGCCGGGCGCTCGGTCGCCGACTCCGACGCCACCAGCCCGGCGGGGCGCGACTTCTCGACCCGCCCGGAGATCGCCCGGGCCCTCACGGGCCAGGAGGTGAGCGGCACCCGCAATTCCGAGACGCTCGACACCGAACTGCTCTACGTCGCGCTCCCGGTGGCGTCGGCGACCGGGGTGCAAGGAGTGGTGCGCCTCACGTATCCCGCGTCGGTGATCGACGACCGCATCCGTCACATCTGGTTGCTGCTCGCGGCGACCGGTGGTGTGGTGCTCGGCATCGTGTTCCTCGTGAGCCTGCTGCTCGCGCGTTCCATGACCAAGCCGCTCGGCGACCTGCAACGGGCCGCGGTGCGCCTCGGCGCCGGCGATCTCTCCGAACGGGCCGAGGTGCCACGCGGTCCGGCGGAGGTGACGGTGCTCGCGCAGTCGTTCAACGCGACCGCGGCGCGCCTCGAACAGCTCGTCGGGTCACAACGGGCGTTCGTCGCCGACGCGTCGCACCAGTTGCGCACACCCCTCGCCGCGTTGCGACTGCGGCTTGGAGAACCTCGAGGCCGACCTGCCGGAGTCGACCACCGCCGACCTCGAAGGGGCGCTCGACGAGGTGACCCGGCTGTCACGCCTCGTCGACGGTCTGCTCGTGTTGGCGCGCGCGGAACGCGCGGTGTCGGCGCCGGGCGCGGTGCCGATCGAGGAGCTGGTCGACGGCCGCTGCGAGGCGTGGGAGGCGTTCGCGTCCGAGCGCCACGTGCGCATCCTCCCCGACGTGCGCGGCGCGCCGGTCGCCGCCGCGACCGCGGGCCGGCTCGAACAGGTCGTCGACAACCTGCTCAACAACGCGCTCGAGGTCGCGCCGCCACGCACGACGGTGCGGATCAGCGCACGCGACCGCGGTGTCTGGGTGGAGCTGCGGGTCTGCGACGAGGGACCGGGCATGACGCGCGAGCAGCGCGACCGCGCCTTCGACCGCTTCTGGCAGTCGGGCGAGGCACGGCGCGACGGCCGACCCAACGGCCACTTCGGCCTGGGACTCGCCATCGTGCGCGAGCTGGTGGTCGGCGACGGTGGTGACGTGTCGCTCGAGGAGGCCGACGGCGGTGGTCTCGAAGTGGTCGTCCGCCTCCGGCCCGCGCCGCACCCGCCCGCGAAGGCGCGTCAGCTCTCGGCGACGACCGCCGGCTGAGTCGCGAGGTCGGTCAGGCCGCCCGTCGACTCGGGATGCCCGACACGCGTGCGGTCGACGAGCTCGGCGAGGGTGAAGCGCTCGAGCATCTCGCGGGTCTCGTCGGAGACGTGGACCCACACCTCCTGCAACACGCAGTGGCCCTCGCAGTGGTCGTGCTCGCCCACGAGCTGGGTGAGCGGACCGTCGACCGCGGCGAGGATGTCGGCCAGGGTGATCTCCTCGGGCGGGCGGGCGAGCACGTAGCCGCCGCCGACGCCGCGCTTCGACCGCACCAGGCCCGCGCCCTTCACCGCGAGCAGGATCTGCTCGAGGTACGGCTGGGGGAGGCCGGTCCGTTCGGCGATCTCCTTCACCGACGTCGGCCGTTCGGAGCCGTGCAGCGCGAGGGACAGCAGGGCCCGCGCCGCGTAGTCACCCCGCGTCGAGACCTTCATTCTGGGCTCGCTGCCGCTCGCTCGGATGCCCGCATGCATCTCACCATTGTCGCGCGTCACGGCGCCGTCTCCCTGGGCTCGCCTCCGCTCGCCTCCCGGCCCCGTCGGGAGGCGGGGCGTAGCGTGCTGGGGATGGAGCCGGTGAAGCCCGACTACGGCGGGCCCAATCTCGTGGGGGTGGTCCCGGCCCTGCTGGGCGCCCGCCCCGTCGACTGGCTCCCCGAACCGGTCACCGGCGCCCGGGCCCGGGTGCTGCTCGTGCTCGACGGCCTCGGGTGGGAGTCCCTCGCCGGGCACCGCGACCGGATGCCCGAACTGGCCGCGTTCGCGGGAGGCCCGGTCACCACCGTCGTGCCGTCCACCACTCCGGTCGCGCTCACGTCGCTCACCACGGGCCAGCCGCCGGCGCGCCACGGGATCACCGGGCTTCCGCGTCCGCCAGGACCGCACCGTGCTCAACATCGTGCGCTGGCAACAGGGCGACGGCCACCGCCCACCCGACCCGCTGCTCTACCAACGCATCGAGCCGTTCCTCGGCCGGTCGGTGCCGGTGGTCACCAAGGCCATGTTCCGCACCACCGGCTTCACCGTCGCGCACCTCCGCGGCGGCGACTTCTGCGGGTGGGTCACCCCGGCCACGCTCGTCGAGCGGGTGCGCGGGCTCGTGGCCGGCGGTGCACCGTTCGTGTACGCCTACTACCCCGGGGTCGACGAGGTCGCCCACACGTTCGGCCTCGACGACGTGTACCACCCCGCGGAGCTGGGCGCGGCCGACGCGCTGGTCGGCGCGTTGCGCGACGCGATCGGCCCCGACGTCGCGCTGGTCGTGACCGCCGACCACGGGCAGGTCCACGTGGGCGCCGACGGCTGGCGCGCCCTCGGACCGCTCGAGTCGCTCGTCGACCTGTGCTCGGGCGACGGCCGCTTCCGGTACCTGCACGCCCGCAAGGGCGCGGCGGGGGAGCTGTTCGCCGAGGCCCAGGCCCGCCACGGCGACGTGGCCTGGGTGATGACCCGCGACCAGCTGCTCGACGAGGGCTGGCTCGGGCCCGACCCGGTGCCGCTCACCCGCCGGCGGGTGGGCGACGTCGTGCTCGCCGCCCAGGGCCCGGTCGGCTTCCTCGACCCGACGCTGCCCCACGAGGGGAACCTGGTCGGGGCCCACGGCTCGATCACGCCGGCCGAGATGCTGGTGCCGCTGGTCGCCGCCCGCGGCCGCGCCTGACGCGCGCGACGAGCCCGGCGCGCGCCCGTCGGCGCGCGCTAATCTCGGCGAGTTACACCCGTGTGATTCATCCACAGGCCCTGTGGAAGACCCTGTGGACGAGTCCGGACGGCCGCCGGCACGGCTTCGAGGCGACCGGAGGGAGCCCAGAAAGTTGGCGAAGTCGTTCGTCCACCTGCACCTGCACACCGAGTACTCGATGCTCGACGGCGCAGCGCGGATCAACGAGGTGGTCGCCAAGGCCGCGGCCGACGGTCAGCCCGGAGTGGGCATCACCGACCACGGCAACATGTACGGCGTCCTCGACTTCTACCGCGCCGCGCGCGACGCGGGCCTCACGCCGGTCATCGGCACCGAGGCCTACATGGTCACCACGAGCCGCTTCGACCGGCCGCGGCGCGACGAGCACGACATCTTCCACATGACGCTGCTCGCCGAGAGCACGCAGGGCTACAAGAACCTCATCAAGGTCTCGTCCAACGCGTACCTCGAGGGCTACCACCAGAAGCCGCGCTGCGACTTCGAGCTGCTCGAAGCCCACCACGAGGGGCTCATCGGCACGAGCGGCTGCCTCGGTGGCGCGGTGTCGCAACGGCTCCTCAAGGACGACTACAACGGCGCCCGCGACCTCGTGGCGCGCTTCCAGTCGATCTTCGGACGCGACTCGTTCTTCATCGAGCTCCAGGACCACGGACTGCCCGAGCAGATCCAGGTCAACCCCTCGCTGATCCGTCTCGCGCGCGACATGCGTGCTCCGCTGCTCGCCACCAACGACAGCCACTACACGCACCGCGACGACGCCGAGGCCCACGACGCGCTGCTCTGCGTGCAGACCGGCGCGATGCGCGACGACCCGAAGCGCTTCAAGTTCGACGCCGACGAGTTCTACCTGAAGACCGCGGCCGAGATGCGCGACCTCTTCGCCGACTACGAGGAGGCGTGCGACAACACGCTGCTCGTCGCCGAGCGCGCCAACATCGACATCGAGTTCGGCAACATCCACCTGCCGTCGTTCCCCACACCGCAGGGCCACGACGAGGACTCCTACCTGCGCGAGCTCTGCATCGAGGGCGCCAAGGAGCGCTACGGCACGTCGCCCGGGCCCGACGTGCTCGAGCGCATGGAGTTCGAGCTCGGCGTCATCAAGCAGATGGGCTTCTCGGCCTACTTCCTGATCGTCTGGGACCTCGTGCGCTACGCGAAGTCGCGCGGCATCCGGGTGGGTCCGGGTCGTGGCAGCGCGGCGGGGTCGTGCGTCGCCTACTGCCTGCGCATCGTCGACATCGACCCGATCAAGTACGACCTGCTGTTCGAGCGGTTCCTCAACCCCGGCCGCAAGCAGATGCCCGACATCGACATGGACTTCGACTCGCGCTACCGCGGCGAGATGATCAAGTACGCCGCGGAGCGCTACGGCTGGGACCACGTCGCGCAGATCATCACCTTCTCCACGATCAAGGCCCGGGCCGCGGTGCGCGACTCCGCGCGCGTGCTCGGGTACCCCTACGTCGTCGGCGACAAGATCGCCAAGCTCATGCCCCCGCTGATCATGGGCCGCGACACGCCGCTCCGAGCGTGCTTCGAGTCGGTGAAGGGGCACGAGGACGGCTTCAAGATGGCCGCCGAGCTGCGCACGCTCTACGAATCCGATCCCGACGCGCGCCGCGTCATCGACGTCGCCCGTGGGTTGGAGGGGCTGCGTCGCCAGGACGGCATCCACGCCGCCGCAGTGGTGATCGCGGGGTCCGCGCTCACCGACTACCTGCCGATCCAGCGCAAGCCGGAGGCCGGGGGCAAGGTCGAGGACGCGCCGATCGTCACGCAGTACGAGATGCACGGGGTCGAAGACCTCGGGCTGCTCAAGATGGACTTCCTCGGCCTGCGCAACCTCGACGTCATCGAGATCGCGCTCGAGCTCATCGAGGAGACCACCGGCGCACGCCCCGACATCGACCGCGTGCCCCTCGACGACCAGCGCACGTTCGAGCTGTTGCGCGCGGGTGAGACGGTGGGGGTGTTCCAGTTGGAAGGCGGGCCGATGCGCGCGCTGCTGCGCTCGCTCGCGCCCACGAGCTTCGAGGACGTCGCCGCCCTCGTCGCGCTGTACCGCCCGGGCCCGATGGCCCAGAACTGGCACAACGAGTACGCGGATCGCAAGAACGGCCGCAAGCCCGTCTCGTACCCGCACCCCGACCTCGAGGAGATCCTGGCGCCCACCTACGGGCTCATGATCTACCAGGAGCAGCTGATGCGCGTGTCGCAACGGCTGGCCGGGTACTCGCTCGAAGAGGCCGACAACCTCCGCAAGGCCACGGGCAAGAAGATCCGCGAGATGATCGCGAAGGAGCGCACGAAGTTCGTCGACGGCTGCGTGGCCCAGGGCTACGACCGCGACTTCGGCGAGTCGATCTTCGACACCATCGAGCCCTTCGCCGACTACTCGTTCAACAAGTCGCACTCCGTCGGCTACGGCTACGTCTCGTACCAGACCGCCTACCTGAAGGCGAACCACCCGGTCGAGTACCTCGCCGCGCTGCTCACGTCGGTGAAGAGCAACAAGGACCAGACCGCGGTCTTCCTCAACGAGTGCCGGCAGCTCGGGATCCAGGTGCACGTCCCCGACGTCAACGAGTCGGTGTCCGACTTCTCGGTGCACGTCGACCCCGACGCACTCGAAGGCGACAAGGGCGCGATCCGCTTCGGGCTCTCCGCGGTCCGCAACGTGGGCGAGGGCGTGGTCGCCCACATCGTCGCCGCGCGTGACGAGGGCGGGCCGTTCGTCGACTTCTTCGACTTCTGCGACCGCGTCGACCCGCTCGCGCTCAACAAGCGCACGGTCGAGTCACTGATCAAGGCGGGCGCGTTCGACTCGCTCGGCCACCCGCGCGAAGGGCTCGTGCAGGTGCACGAGACGATCATCACCGACGTGCTGCGCCGTCGCGGCAAGGAGGCCGAGGGTCAGTACGACCTCTTCTCGCTGGGTGGCGAGGGTGAGGCCGTGCCCGAGGCCGTCGCCGGCAACCGGCTGCCCATCCCCGACGTGGAGTTCAACAAGTCCACGCGGCTCGCGCTCGAGAAGGAGATGCTCGGCCTCTACGTGAGCGACCACCCGATGATGGGTGCCGAGCGGGCGCTCAAGCGCTACGTCGAGTGCACGCTGTCGGAGTTGCGAGAGGCGCGTGAAGGCGAGATGCGCACGGTCGGCGGCATCGTCACCGCCTTGGTGCGCAAGTACACCAAGCGTGGCGACCTCATGGGCACGTTCGTGCTCGAAGACCTCGCCGCCGCGCTCGAGGTGATGGTGTTCCCCAAGACGATGGCGCAGTACGGGCACCTGCTCGAGGACGACGCGATCGTGGTGGTGAAGGGGCGCCTCGACGTGCGCGACGACACGCCCAAGATCATCGCGATGGAGATCACCCGGCCCGAGCTCGCGCTCGACGGCGGGCCGCCGGTGCGGGTGAAGGTGAAGCTCAACGCGATCTCCGACGAGAAGGTCGGGCGGCTGAAGGCGATCCTCTCGGAGCACCCGGGCGACTCGCCGGTGTTCGTGCACCTGGAGAGCCCGCAGAAGACCACGGTGCTGCGCCTCGGCGACGACCACCTCGTCGACGCCGGCAACGGCCTCTTCGCCGAGCTGCGCGTCCTCCTCGGCAGCGACTGCATCGCCTGACGGCTCCACCGCGCCCGCGAGCACGCCGCCGCCGCCCCGAGCCGAGCATGTGTCACTTCTGCCGTCAGCCCGGGTCGTGACACCTGCTCGGCCGTGTCGAGCGTGTGACAGTCGTGCCGTCGCCGGCTGAGATGACACCCGATCGAGTGAGCGCAGCTCGGACCGTTCCGACGATGACCTCGTCGGTCGAGCGCGACGTGAAGCGCAGGATGCGCCAGCCGACGAGCTCGAGGTCGTTCGCCCGAGCGCGGTCGCGGTCGAAGGCCTCCCGGGTCGAGTGGAAGTCCCAACCGTCGTACTCGATCGCGAGCCGCGCATGGGGATACGCGAGGTCGAGTCCGGTAGGCGCGCCCACCGGCGCGAACCGGGTGCTGCTGTTCGGGTCGCGGGAGGCCGGCGCGCGACGAGAAGCTCGCGCGACTCTTGCTTCCGGAGCGCTGTCGCCGGGCTGCACTCCCAGCTCGCGCCACCTCAGGATCTCGCGCATCACCCCGCTCCGGCGTCTCCCACGTGCGTCGAGCGTTGCGAACACCTGGGCAAGCGTGTCGACCGTCGTGACGCCACGACGGAGTGCATCGTCGACGGCTCGCTCCACCATCCACGGGCGGGCAACCGCGGTGAGATCGCAGAGGGTGCGCGCCGCCGACATGGTGGGGATGCCGTCCACCACATCACCGTGGACTGGGCCGACGACCTGGGTGTCGTGGACTATCACTCCTGCGGGTCGACTTCGCTGTCGCCCTTTGACCGTGATCTCGAGGACGTCGTCGTCGAAGCCGGGGAAGCCGAAGAGGCGCGCGGCGCTTCGGTGCGAGGCACGGGAGGCCGGCGTGGCCAGTAAGGCGGCGAGCAGGTGTTGATGCCAGGTTGTCGGGAGGCCGGCGATCCGGTACACGCCGCGACGCACGCGCTCGAGGCGCCCGCTGTCGACGGCGTGGGCGAGAGCGTGGCGATTCCCGCCCGCCTGCCGGGCGCTCACGAGCCCATGTTGGCGTCGAGCGATTGCCGAGACTGCGTGATGGTCCATCGGCGCAGAGACCGTCGCGGGCCGAGCGGTCACGGTTCCCGACCGTGTGTCGAACGCGCCGGTCCACACCGGCGGAACTGTCACATGCTCGGGGAGTTCGGGTGCATGAGTCGATCGCGCCGCCGATGCCCGGCGGAAGTGTCACGCGCGGGGCGTGAAACCCCACCGGACGGGTGGGAGATGGGTGATGCCGTGTGCGAAGCTCTCGTGATGGAGATCGGCGTCCTGGGTGGGACGGGCCCTCAGGGCAAGGGGATCGCGACCCGTCTGGCTGCGCTCGGACACACGGTCGTGGTGGGATCCCGGACACCGGAGCGTTCCGCCGCCGTCGTCAGCGAGCTGCGCGAGCGCTGGGGCGACCGGGTTGCGGGCCTCCGGGCGGGTGACAACGCCGAGGCCGCGGCGGCCGACGTGGTCGTCGTCGCCACGGTGTGGGACGCCGCGGTGCCCACCGTCGCCGCCCACGCCGAGCAGCTCGCGGGCAAGCCGGTGGTCGTGATCGCCAACGGGCTCAAGAAGGAGGGGCGGGCCTTCCGTCCCATGACGCCGCCGGAGGGCTCGATCGCCGAGGCCGTCCAGGCCGTCGCGCCCGCCGCCCGCGTCGCGGCGGCGTTCCACCTGGTCCCCGCCGCCGCGCTCGCCGACCTCGACCACCCCATCGACGCCGACGTCCCCGTCGTCTCCGACGACGACGCCGCCCGGTCCCTCGTCCTCGACCTGGTCGACGGGATCGCCGGGCTGCGAGGGCTCGACGCCGGGCCGCTGTGGAACGCCCGGGGCATCGAGTCGTTCGCCGCGGTGCTCCTCACCCTGAACCTCCGCCACAAGGGCGAGGGCTCCCTGCACGTGGTCGGGCTGGGCCCGCGCCGCACGACCGAACCGGTCGCCGAAACCGTGAACAGCGGAGAGCCGGCGTGAGCGTCCACCTCTTCGACACCGCCGTACGCGCGGTCGTGCCCTTCGAGGCCGGCCCCACGGTGCGGATGTACGTCTGCGGCATCACTCCCTACGACTCCACCCATCTCGGGCACGCCGCCACCTACCTCACCTACGACCTCCTGATCCGTCGCCTCGAGGAGCTCGGCCACGACGTGCGGATGGTCCGCAACGTCACCGACGTCGACGACTCGATCCTGCCGAAGGCCCGCGAGCTCGGCGTGCCCTACCTCGAGCTGGCCGAGAGCGAGCTCGCCCGCTTCCGCGCCGACATGGACGCGCTCGGCACGCGTCCGCCGGTCGCCGAGCCCCGGGCCACCGAGTCGATCGACGGCATGATCGACATGGTCAACCAGCTGCTCGAGACCGAGCACGCCTACCTCACGCACGGCACCGTCTACTTCGACGTGTCGACCTTCGAGCGCTTCGGTGAGCTGTCGCACTACTCGCGGGAGCACATGGTGCGCCTCGCCCGCAACCGCGGCGGCAACCCCGACGACCCGCACCGTCGCGACCCGCTCGACTTCGTGCTCTGGCAGCCGTCGCTGCCCGACGAGCCCGCGTGGCGCGCGCCGTTCGGGGTCGGTCGCCCCGGCTGGCATGTCGAGTGCTCGGTGATGGCGATGCACGAGCTCGGCAGCAGCACCATCGACCTGCACGGCGGCGGCACCGACCTCATCTTCCCGCACCACGAGTGCGAGATCGCGCAGAGCGAGTCCATCACCGGCGAGCCCTTCTCCCGCCACTGGGTGCACTCGGCGATGGTGAGCTACGAGGGCGAGAAGATGAGCAAGTCGCTCGGCAACCTCGTGTTCGTCAGCGACCTGCTGAAGAAGGCCGACGCCCGCGCGATCCGGCTGGCGCTGATGCGCCACCACTACCGCGCCGGGTTCGAGTGGCACGACACCGATCTCGACGAGGGCACCGCGCTGCTGCACCGGCTGCTCGCGGCCGCCGACTGCACCGACGGCCCCGACCCGCGTCCCTTCGCCGAGCGGGTGCGCGCCGCGATCGACCACGACCTCGACGCACCCCGCGCGCTCGAGGCGCTCGACGACCTCGCCAGCGCCGTGCTCTCCGGTGGGTCCGACCCGTCGGCCCCCGGAGTGCTGCACGAGCTCGGCGGTCTCCTCGGCCTCGACCTCTCCCGGCCGCTGGTCCCCGGCGCCCCGGCCGCGGGCTGACCACCGTTCCCGTCCCCGGCCTCGAGCGCGGCTCGCCCGCGCCGAGCGTGAATGGGGCAAGGCGCGCGAAGGCGCGCTGGTAGGGTCGCTCGCCGATGCAGATCACCATCACCCTCCCCGACGGCAGCACCCGCGACCACGAGTCGGGGGTCACGGCGGGAGACATCGCGGCGTCGATCGGCCGGGGCCTGGCCAAGGCCGCCCTCGCGGCGCGGGTCACGGGCGACGGGCACGAGCGCGAGTGGTTCGACCTCTCCCGTCCGATCGCGCACGACGCCACGGTCGAGATCGTCACGGCCAACACTCCCGACGGACGCGAGGTGCTGCGCCACTCCACCGCGCACGTGATGGCCCAGGCGGTCACCGACCTCTTCCCGGGCGCCAAGTACGCGATCGGCCCCGCCATCGCCGACGGCTTCTACTACGACTTCGAGCTGCCCGACGGCGTCCACTTCACCGACGACGACCTCGCCCGCATCGAGGCGCGCATGCGCGAGATCGTCGCCGCCGACGAGCCCTTCGTGCGCGAGGAGCTCGAGCGGGGCGACGCGCTGGCTGCGTTCGCGGAGCAGCCCTACAAGCGCGAGATCATCGACCGCGTCGATCCGGGCGACACCGCGGAGATCGGCGACGGCACCGTGATCTCGGTGTACCGCAACCCGCGCGCCGGCAGCGCGCAGTACCCGGCCACCGAGTTCGTCGACCTCTGCCGCGGTCCGCACGTTCCGTCCACCAAGAAGCTCGGCGCGTTCAAGCTCACCAAGGTCGCGGGCGCCTATTGGCGCGGCGACGAGAAGCGCCCGATGCTGCAGCGCGTCTACGGCACCGCATGGGAGTCGAACGCCGCACTCGAGGAGCACCTCCACCGACTGGAGGAGGCGGAGAAGCGCGACCACCGCCGCCTCGGTGTGGAGCTCGACCTCTTCTCGTTCCCCGACGAGATCGGCTCGGGGCTGGCGGTGTTCCACCCCAAGGGGGGCACGGTGCGTCGCGTGATGGAGGACTACTCGCGTCGCCGCCACGAGGCCGCGGGCTACGAGTTCGTGAACACGCCCCACATCACCAAGGCGAACCTCTTCGAGGTGTCGGGGCATCTCGACTGGTATGCCGACGGCATGTACCCGCCGATGGAGCTCGACGGCGGCACCGACTACTACCTCAAGCCGATGAACTGCCCGTTCCACATCCTGATCTACCGGAACCGCACGCGCAGCTACCGCGACCTGCCGCTGCGGCTCTTCGAGTTCGGCACGGTGTACCGCTACGAGAAGTCGGGCGTGGTGCACGGTCTCACCCGCGGCCGCGGCTTCACGCAGGACGACGCGCACATCTTCTGCGCGCGCGAGCAGGTCGTGGGCGAGCTCACCGCCGCGCTGGAGTTCGTGCTCAGCGTGCTGCGCGACTACGGCCTCGACGACTTCTACCTCGAGCTGTCCACCAAGCCCGAGGAGAAGGCGGTGGGCACCGACGAGGAGTGGGACGAGGCCACCGAGGCGTTGCGCTCGGTGGCGGTCGGCGCCGGTCTCGAACTGGTGATGGACGAAGGTGGCGGCGCGTTCTACGGGCCGAAGGTCTCGGTGCAGGCGCGCGACGCGATCGGCCGCACGTGGCAGATGTCGACGATCCAACTCGACTTCCAGCTTCCGCAGCGCTTCGACCTGTACTACGTGGGCGCCGACAACGAGCGCCACCGTCCGATCATGATCCACCGCGCGTTGTTCGGGTCGGTGGAGCGCTTCTTCGCGGTGCTGCTCGAGCACTACGCCGGCGCGTTCCCGGTGTGGCTGGCGCCGGTGCAGGTCGCCGTGTTGCCGGTGGCCGAGCGCCACGAGGAGCACGCGGCCGGGCTGGTCGACCAGCTGCGCGCGGCCGGCGTGCGGGTGGAGTTCACCGATGCGCACAGCGACAACCTCGGCACGCGCATCCGGCGCGCCAAGCTCGAGAAGGTGCCGTACATCCTCGTGGTGGGCGACGACGACGTCGCCAACGGCACGGTCGGCGTGAACCAGCGGGGGAGCGAGCGTCCCGATCGCGACGTCGCCTTCGGCGACTTCCTCGCCCGCGTGCGCGACGAGATCGAGTCGCGCCTGGTCGTGCAGTGAGCCTGAACGGCTGTGGGCCGGGTGGCGCTCGAGCTACATCGAGGACGTCGTCAACCGCCCGCCGCCCGCGCCCGACGGCGACTGCCTGTTCTGCGGGCTCGCGGCCGGTGACCCCCGCGAGATGATGGTGCTGGCCCGCAACGAGGCCGCCTTCGCGGTGATGAACGCGTACCCCTACAACTCCGGGCACCTGATGGTCGCGCCCCTGCGTCACGAGCAGCGCCTCGGCGGGCTCAGCCCCGAGGAGGCGAGCGCGGTGATGGCCCTCACCCGGGAGGCCAGCCTCGCGGTGGAGGCCGCCTACCGGCCCGACGGCCTCAACGTGGGGATGAACCTGGGGCGCGCCGCCGGGGCCGGGGTGCCCAACCACCTGCACGTGCACGTGCTGCCGCGCTGGGGCGGCGACACCAACTTCATGACTGCGGTGGCCGAGACCCGGGTGCTGCCCGAGAGCCTGAGCACGAGCTACGAGAAGCTCCTCGCCGCGTGGGAGCGGTAGCGTCGGCGTCGTGACCGACGACGCCACCGACGACGACGCGACCGGCTCCGAGCGTCCCGAGGCGCGCGAGATCCCCGAGGGCGACGTCCTCCCCGACGACCTCGACGTCACCGCCTACG
The DNA here is from genome assembly GCA_963782705.1 of uncultured Actinomycetes bacterium. Lineage (GTDB taxonomy): Bacteria > Actinomycetota > Acidimicrobiia > IMCC26256 > DASPTH01 > CAVRGQ01. The sequence continues at coordinate 163,741 of CAWAKX010000032.1, forward strand.
TCGGCCCCTACCTCTTCCCGAGCATGACCCGCCGGCGGATCCCGGCGATCATGTACCTGGTGCTCGCCGCGCTCTGCCTCGGCGGGTACGCGCTGTCGTCGAACAACGGCCTGCTCGCCGCCGCGATCTTCCTGGTGCTGGTCGCCGCCTACCACTTCGCCTGCGCGTGGCCCCTCGTCGTCGACCAGACCGAGGCGCTGCTCATCGCGACCCGTACCGTCGGCTTCCCGGTGGGCCACGCCAGCGCGCAGCTCGCGTGGCGGGGCCTGCGGTCCCGGCCGGTGTGGCGGATCCTGCTCTACAGCGCCGACTCGCCGCCGTCGATGCGTGGTCTGGTGGAGCTCGACGCGGTCGACGGTCACGTGATCGGCGACTACACCGAGCCCAACCCCGAGGACTGGTCGCAGTTCGGTCTCGACGCCGCCACGGCGTCGTAACGACGGAGCGTGTGAGCCCCGGCCATGGCGCTCGTCCCGGTCTTCCTCGTCGTCGGCGTCATGGTCGCGTTCATCCTGGTGCCGGTGACGCTCTCGTGGCTCCGACGCCGCCGGGGCTGAGCACGGCGGCTGACATCGTGGTCTTCCGTTCCAAAGGCCCACGTACCGGGACACAGATCAAGCTGCGGTGCGCCACCTGCGGCACCTGGATCTGCTCCTATTACGAGTACCCGGCCGGCTCGGGCGTGGTGCACCCCCGCTTCGACAAGCGGCTCCGCAACGTGGAGCGCATCAGCCCCGACCGTGAACCGGTCGAGGAGGCGTTGTTCGTGTTCCGCTGCCCGCAACGGAAGTGTCAACGCGCGCATCTGCTGCGCGGCGCGACGGTGGCGACGTGCTGTCGAGTCGGCCTACGGACCACGAAGCACGAGGTGACGTTGCCCGACGACGACGGGTGAGCGTCCGGCGCAGGCGCGGCGTCAGGCGCTGCGCTGCACGTCGTCGGGAACGGCCCGGTCGCGGTCGACCACGAGCCGCAGGTGCGGGCGCGCGGGCGGAACCCGCAACGCCATCGCCGCGGCGACGGCGTCGTCGTCGGGCGCGGCGATCCGGTAGTGCGGGCCGACGACCGCCGAGACGCCGGCGGGCATCGCTGAGGGCTCGGCGGAGGGCTCGGCGGCCGGGCTGTGCAGCGTCACTGGCGTGCGCGCGGCGCCGGACCGTCCCCACGGACCGGCGACGAGCACGGCCCAGGCGCCGAAGCACGCGAGCGCGACCACCAGTCCGATCGCCATGGGCAGGTTGCTGGCGCGCGGCCGCGAGGGTCATGGCCTGAGCATCGGCCGCCGAAGGGCCGGTGTTGAGGGCCGGTGGTCAGAATTCGGTCCCGGTCAGAGTTGCCCGAGGCCCTTCACGAGCAGGTACCCGCCGAACAGCACGGCGACGGCCACGGTGACCCCGCGCTTGTGGACCGTCATGAACGTCCCCACCCGGGCCAGGCCGCGGGCCGACGGGCCCGGCGCCACCACCCGGGCGCCCAGCGGGATCAGCGCGGGAAGCGCAGTGACGACGAAGGCCACGAGCACGACCGCCGCCTTGGTGCCGTCGGATGCCGGTGAGCGGTGGACGTCCTTCATGGCCGGGATGTAGAGCACCAGCGACGTGAAGTTGGTGAGCATCATCACCGCGCCGAGCAGGAACGCGGCGAGCGCGCCCTCGCCCTTCGGCGCGCGGGTCTCGGCGCGCGGGTCGGCGGCAGCCGGGTGCACGAGCAGCAGACTCGCGCAGTGCGTAGGCGAGCAGCACGATGCCGAGCGCCGCGTCGACCCCGCCCGACACGGCACGGGTGGTCGCCGAGGGGTGCGCGCTCACGTTCGAGAGCGCCGTGAGCCCGAGCAGGGTGTAGCCGGCGAGCACCACGACGGTGCCGAGGGTGAACAGCGCGCCGCGTGCGACGGCCTTGGTGCGAGACGCGAGCACGAGCACCGCGGCGGCCACGATCGTGGGGCTCACCGCGGCGCCGAGCGCGAGCGGGAGCACCCTCCCCAGGAGTTGTGGCACGGGAGGAGGGTGCGAGGCTCAGCCGGCGCGCGCGGGTTCCGCCGCGCCGCGCACCTTGTCGACGAGGTGCGCGGGCACCGGGTCGTAGTGCGAGTGGCTCATCGTGAACCGTCCGCGCCCACCGGTGAGCGAACGCAGGTCGATGGCGTAGCGCAGCACCTCCGACGTGGGCACGAACGCCACCACTTCCACCTGGCCGCCACCCACGCTCGCCGAGCCGTGGATACGGCCGCGCTTGGAGTTGAGGTCGCCCATGATGTCGCCCTGGTACGACTCGGGTGCGGTCACCACGAGCTCGCTCACCGGTTCGAGGAGGATCGGCGCGGCCTTGGCCATCGCCTCCTTGAAGCCGATCGAGCCCGCCATCTTGAAGCTCATCTCCGACGAGTCGACCGAGTGGTACTTGCCGTCGAAGCAGGTGACGCGCACGTCGACCACCGGGAAGCCGAACACGCCGCCCTGGGCCATGGTCTCCTGCACGCCCTTCTCGACCGCGGGGATGAACTGACGGGGGATTGCGCCGCCCACGATCCGGTCGACGAACTCGAACCCGCCGCTGCGCTCGAGCGGCTCGACGCGGAGGAAGGCCACGCCGTACTGGCCGTGGCCGCCGGTCTGCTTCTTGTACTTGCCCTCGGCCTCCGCACCGTTCGTGATCGTCTCGCGGTAGGCGACCTTGACGTCGTCGGTCTCGACCTGCACGCCGAGCTTGCGGGCGAGGCGCTCGAGCGCGATGCCGAGGTGGGTCTCGCCCTGGCCCCACAGGAGGGTCTGGTGGGTCTCGCTGTTGCGCTCGAGGTGCAGCGCCGGGTCCTCGTCGAGCAGGCGGTGCAGCGCGTTGGCGAGCTTGTCCTCGTCGCCCTTCGACTTGGCCCGGATCGCCACCGCCAGCACCGGTGCGGGCGGCGCGAACGGCTCGACCGCGAGGTCGGCGCCGCGCGCGCCGAGCACGTCGCCGGTGGTGGTGCCCGCGAGCTTCGCGACCGCGGCGATGTCGCCGGGCGGCACCTCGGGCACGGGCTCCTGTTCCTTCCCGCGCATGAGCGAGAGGCTGTGCAGCTTCTCCTCGTGCATCGTGCGGCCGTTCACGAGCGTGGCGTCGGTCTTCACCGTGCCCTGCAGCACCTTGAACAGGTTCACGTGCCCCACGTAGGGGTCGACGATCGTCTTGAACACGAACGCGACCGGTGCGCCGTCGCCCGCCTCGGGCGCGGGGCCTTCCTCGCACACGAACGCTGCGAGGCGGTCGACGCCGATGAGCTTCGTCGCGCTGCCGCACAACACCGGGAACACGGTGCCGGTCGCGACGCCGTCGGCGAGCGCGTGCGCGAGCTCGGGGTAGGGGATCGCCTCGTCGGCGAGGTAGCGCTCCATGAGGTCGTCGTCGCCGATCACGATTCCTTCGACGAGCGCGTCGTGGACCGAGTGCTCCTCCATCTCCATCTCGGGCGGGATCACGCCTTCGGTGGGGTTGCCGTCGGTGTAGAAGACGGCGTGGTCGTCGAGCAGGTCGACCACGCCGCGGAAGTCGCCCTCTTCGCCGATGGGCAGCTCGAGCGGGGCGATGCCCTGGCCGAACTTCTCCTTGAGCTGGTCGAGGGTGCGGCCGAACGACGCGCGCTCACGGTCGAGCTTGTTCACGAACACGCACCGTGGGAGCGACGAGCTCGTCGCACAGTCGCCAGATCGCCTCGGTCTGCACCTCCACGCCCTCGACCGCGCTCACCACGAACACCGCGAGGTCGGCGGCGCGCAGCGCGGCCCCGACGTCGCTGAGGAAGTCGGCGTAGCCGGGCGTGTCGATCACGTTGACCTTGTGGCCGTCGTGCTCGAAGGGGGCCATCGCCAGGCTCACCGAGATGCGGCGCCTCGCCTCTTCGGGGTCGAAGTCGGTGACGGTGCCGCCGTCCTCGACCCGCCCGAGGCGGGGGATCACCCCGGCCCGGAACAGCAGCGCCTCGGCGAGCGAGGTCTTGCCCGCGCCGCCGTGGCCCACGAGCGCGATGTTGCGGATCTTCTCGGTCGGGAACGTCTTCGCCGCCACCGCCACCTCCTGGGTCGGTCCCGGTCGATCGTGCCACTCGCCGTCGATCTGTGCGCAGACGGGTCGCCCCGGTGCGTGTCGCGGAGTCTACGCAGGTGTGCGCCGCCTCCGCCCGGGCCTGATGGCCCTCCGGTGCGCGGTTCCGTCAGGAGTGCGACGGCGCCGGTGGGGCGCCGTCGACCTCGAACGCGAGGTCGTCGACGTAGCACCACCACCAGTCCTCGCCGGGTTCGAACGACCGGAGGAGCGGGTGGTCGGGGTGCTCCCGCCAGTGGCCGGTGGCGTGGCGGCCGGGGGAGTTGTCGCAACAGCCCACGTGACCGCACGTCATGCAGAGTCGCAGGTGCACCCAGACCCCGCCGGTGCGCAGGCATTCCTCGCAGCCGTCGCCCGATGGTTGGACGTCGTCGGTGGCGCGGTCGAGGTGGGTGCAGAGGTCGGCCATGGTGTCCTCCCGGATGGTGGCGGTCGTGGTCGATGATGCCCCATCGGCGCGACGGCGCAACGTGGTCGTCATGGCGACCGTGCCCGCCGGGCACCGCTCGGGATCGGGCTGGAGCGGCGGTCCGTCGACCGGGCAGTACCGGCGGCGCGCCGAGCGCGTCGTGCGCGTGCGGTCGGCCAGTCCCGCGAACGACAACGGTGCCGCGATCGCCGCCAGCACCGCGGCGATCACCAACGTGGTGCGGAACGCGGTCGTGAGCTCCGCGTCGGTGGTGGCGGCGGCGAACCCGGAGAGCACCGGGATCACGGCGAGGGCCACGAGCGTCGCGGTGCGGGCGACCGCGTTGTTGACCCCCGACGCGACGCTCACGTGGCTCGCGCGGACCGACCCCATCACCGTTGCGGTCAGGGGTGCGACGAAGGTGACGAGACCGATGCCGAGGACGGCGGCGCCGGGCAACACGTCGCTCAGCCACTCGGCGTCGGGTCCGATGCGGGTGAGCAGCAGGAGTCCCGCGGCGAGGAGGAGCGGCCCGACGGTGAGCTGCGCGCGGGGTCCGATGCGTGCAGCCAGCGCGCCCGAGCGGGCCGAGAACAGGAACATCAGGATCGTGGCCGGGAGCAGCGCGGTGCCCGCGGCGATCGGGGACCACCCAGCGGCGACCTGCAGTTCGTACACGATGACGAAGAACGACACCCCGATCGCCGCGTAGAGGAACACGGTCGCCAGGTTGGTGACCGTGAACGGCCGGCTCGCGAACAACGACGGCGGCACGAGCGGATCGTTCGCCCGGAGCAGGTGACGGACGAACCACACGCCGGCGAGCACCGCGACGGCGAGGCCGGCGACCACCGCGGGGTCGCTCCAGCCCCGCGATCCCGCCGCGGTGAGCGCCCAGGTTGCTGCGCCGAGCGTGACGACGGCGAGCGCCGCGCCCCGCGTGTCGAATCCGCCCGACGCGTCGGGGTCGCGGCTCTCGGGCACCGCGGCCATGGCGCACGCCACCACCACCGCGGCGACCGGCAGGTTCACGAGGAAGACCCAGCGCCACCCCGGGCCGCCCACCAACCAGCCGCCGACCAGCGGGCCGATCGCGCCCGCCACGCCGCCGAGCCCCGACCACGCCCCGACGGCCCGGGCCCGGTCACGCTCGCGGAATCCCGACTGCAGGATGGCGAGGCTGCCGGGAGTGAGCAGCGCCGCACCCACGCCCTGGAGCACCCGGGCCACCACGAGCACCGCGATGGTCGGTGCGAGCGCGCACAGCAGTGACGCCCCCGCGAACCAGACGGTGCCGGCGAGGAAGGTGCGCCGGCGGCCGTAGCGGTCGCCGGCGGCGCCGGCGAGCAGGATCAGGGAGGCGAGGGCGAGCAGGTAGCCGGTGAGCACCCACTGGAGGCCCGCCACGTCACCCCCGAGATCGTGGCCGATCTGGGGGAGGGCGACGTTGACGACGGTGGCGTCGAGCATGGTCATCGCACTCGCCGCGACCGTCGCCCCGAGGGCGACGCGACCGATCGTGGTGTCGAGTGACAGCTCGACGGGGCCGGTGCCGGCCACGGCTCAGGCGGGAACCGGGCGGGGGGCGGCCATCACCCGAGGGTACCGGGGCCCGCCGATGCCGTGACGGTGTGGCGTCACGGGGTGGCGGGGGGCCGGTGGTACCGTTGAGCCCGACATCGCCTCACCACCCCGGGGTCCGACCGCGCACCTCCCGTGCCGCGAGTCGCCGGCGCCCCGAGGAAGGGACTTCTCGCACATGCTCGACGGACGCTGGCGGTCCTCGGTCGAGCGTGGCCTCGAACCGGTCGGCAAGCGCCTGCACCGGATCGGGGTCACCGCCGATGCCCTCACGATCTTCGGTCTCGTCGTCGCGGTCGTCACCGGCCTGCTGATCGCCGACGGCCACCTCCTGCTCGGCCTGCTCGGACTCATCCTCTGCGGCCTGCCCGACATCCTCGACGGGTCCGTCGCGCGCCAGAGCGGCCGCGCCGGGCCGCGCGGCGCGTTCTTCGACTCGGTCTGCGACCGTGTCGCCGACGCCGCGCTCCTGCTCGGCATCGCCTGGTACCTCAGCAACGAGGACCCGCAGCTCCCGGTGCTGGTCATGGCCGTGCTCGCGCTGTCGATGCTCATCACCTACGAGCGCGCCCGCGCCGAGTCGCTCGGCTTCCAGGCACGCGGCGGCCTCATGGAACGCGCCGAACGACTGGTGCTCATCGGTGTGGGCCTCGCGTTCGACGTCCTGGTGCCCGTGCTCTGGATCATGCTCGTGCTCACCGCCATCACCGCGGTGCAGCGCTTCGTGAAGGTGTGGCGTCAAGCCACCCCGGAACGCGCCCGACGCGCCCGTCACCCGCGCCGCGCGAGCGAGGAGCCCCACGCGGGCACCCTCGCCCAGTGGTGGGCGGCGCACCGGCCCGAGAGTCGTTCGCGTTCGGAGACGGCGCGGCGCGGCTAGCCGTCGCCCGACGTTCCTCCCGTTCCCGCACCGCGCGCGCGACGCATGGCCGGTCTCCTGCCCAGGCAGCTGCTCCCGGCGCGCAGCGCCTATTTCGCCTACCGCGCCGGCGCCGAGCTCGCGCGTGTCGTGCCCGAGCCCATCGCGGTGCCCTTCACCCGCGCCGCGTCGTCGGTCGCACCCGCCGTGCTCGCGCAGCGTCGGCGCCAGGTGGAGCGCAACCTCCGGCGCATCCACGGACCCGACTACGGCGGCCGTGAACTGCAGCGCTCGGTGGCGGCCACCTTCGATTCCTACGGCCGCTACTTCTACGAGCTGTTCGTGTTGCCCACGCGGTCGCAGACCTGGGTCGACACCCACTTCCACTGCAACGGCGCCGACCACATCCGCGCCGCGGTCGACCGCGGGCACGGCGCGGTCATGGCGCTGCCGCACCTCGGCAACTGGGACCTGGCCGGCGCGTGGCTCGCGGGGCAGGGCTACACGGTCACCGTGGTGGCCGAACCGGTGGAGCCGCCCGAGCTGTTCGACTGGTTCGTGCGGACGCGCGCGCAACTCGGCATGCGGGTGATCCCGTTGTCGCGGACCGCGGGCACCGAGGTGCTGCGCGCGCTGCAGGCCGGCGAGGTGGTGTGCCTGCTCTGCGACCGCGACCTCACCGGCGACGGCGTGGACGTCGAGTTCTTCGGCGAGCGCACCACCATGCCCGCCGGCCCCGCGATGGCCGCGCTGCGCGCCGGGGCGCCGATCCTGCCGGTCGGCACCTACTTCCGTCCCGGCGGTCGCCAGGAGGCGTTCGTGGAGCCGCCCCTCGACACCGAGCGCACCGTGGTCGACGGGCGCAAGGCGCCGTTGCGCGACGACGTCGCCCGCATCACCCAGGACCTCGCCCACCACTTCGAGGACCTCATCCGGGTCGATCCCACCCACTGGCACCTGTTGCAGCCCAACTGGCCGAGCGACCGGGCGGCCGCCGATGACTGACGGCGGCGCGATGCGCGTGGGGGAGGCACGTGGTCGCGCCCGTGACCGCGCGCTGCGCGTCATGTTGTCGTGCCCGTACTCGCTGTCGCACCACGGCGGCGTCCAGGGCCAGGTGCTCGGCCTCGCCCGTTCGCTGCGGGCCATGGGTGTCGACGCCCGGGTGGTCGCGCCGTGCGACGGACCGCCGCCCGAGCCCGGCATCGTCACCATCGGTCCCTCGACGCGCTTCCCGAGCAACGGCTCCGTCGCCCCGGTGGCCGCCGGAAACGCGGTGGCGCGCCGCACCCTCGAGTTCCTCCGGGTGTTCGAGCCCGACGTGATGCACCTCCACGAGCCGTTCTCTCCGGGCGCCAACCACGCCGCGCTGGTCGGCACCCAGCTCCCGGCAGTGGGCACCTTCCACTCCGCGCGAGCCGGGCGCAACGGCTGGTACGAGACGCTGCGCGCCCCGATCCGGCCGCTGATGCGCAAGATCGACGTGAAGACCGCGGTCTCGGCCGACGCGTCGCGTCAGGTCACCCTCACGTTCGGCGAAGAGTGCGAGATCGTGCCCAACGGTGTGGAACTGGACGCGTTCGCGGGCGTGACCGGTTCGGCGGCGCCCCACCGGGCGATCGTGTTCGTGGGGCGCCACGAGCCGCGCAAGGGCCTCGGGGTGCTGCTCGACGCGTTCGACGGGCTCGGCCGCGACGCCGAGCTCTGGGTGATCGGCGACGGTCCCCAGCACGCGGCGCTGCGGGCCCGGCGCCTTCCTGGCGTGCAGTGGCTGGGCCCGGTCGACGACGCCGAGAAGGTGGTCCGCCTGCGGGGCGCCACCGTGGCCTGCTTCCCGGCGCTCGACGGCGAGTCGTTCGGCGTGGTGCTGCTCGAGGGCATGGCCGCCGGCGCGGCGGTGGTGGCGTCCGACATCGACGGCTACCGCACGGTGGCCCGTCAGGGGCAGGAGGCGGTGCTCGTGCCGCCCGGCGATCCCGACGCCTTGCGGGACGCGTTGCGGCGGGTGCTCGACGACGACGCGCTGCGCCGCGACCTGGTCGCCGCAGGGAAGGTGCGGGCCGACGAGTTCTCGATGGCCCGCCTGGCCGAGCGCTTCACCGCGATCTACGAGCGGGCAATCGCCGCGAACCACGCCCGGCACGAAGCGGAGCGCCTGGCGGAGCGCCGGTAGAGGAAGCGGAGCGCCTGGCGGAGCGCCGGTAGCGCTTTCCGTTCCGCCCCGGTGCCCGGGTCCGGCCAGGGGTGGGACATACACTCGCCCGCATGGTCGTCGTGATCGTGCTCATCGTCATCGTCGTCGTGATCGGGCTGTTCTTCTGGCTCGGCTACAACGGCCTCGTCAAGCGTCGCAACCAGGTCGACAACGCCTGGTCGCAGATCGACGTGCAGCTCAAGCGGCGGCACGACCTCATCCCGAACCTGGTCGAGACGGTGAAGGGCTACGCCGCCCACGAGCGCGGCACGTTCGAAGCGGTCACCGCGGCCCGCGCCAACGCGATCAACGCCCAGGGCGCTCCGGCGCAGGCGCAGGCCGAGAACGCGCTCACCGGCGCGCTGAAGAGCCTCTTCGCCGTGGCCGAGGCCTATCCCGACCTCAAGGCCAACCAGAACTTCCTGAACCTCCAGGAAGAGCTCACGTCGGCAGAGGACCGCATCGCCTACGCGCGGCAGTTCTTCAACGACAGCGTGCTCAGCTACAACACCAAGATCCAGCAGTTCCCCACCGTGCTGCTGGCCGGGATGTTCCACTTCGAGAAGCGCGAGTTCTTCGACGCCGCTCCGGAGGACACCGAAACCCCGCAGGTGCAGTTCTAACCAACGTCCGAGAGCAGTCCGCGCGACCGGCCCGGCGGGGCGGGCCCGAGGCGCGCCGGACGGAGAGTCCACAGGTCACACGTGTACGAGCAGATCAGCGCCAACAAGCGGCGCACCTTCCTCATGCTGCTCGGCTTCGTCGTCCTCATCACGCTCGTCGCCGCGGCGATCGTGCTGTTGTTCGGCGGCGGCTGGGTCGGCGTCGTCATCGCCTTCGTCATCGCGATCGGCGCTGGCGTGGGGCAGCTACTTCAACTCCGACAAGATCGCGATCAAGGCGTCGCGCGCGATGCCGGCCGACGAGACCGAGTACCGCCGCTACCACAACCTCGTCGAGGGGCTGTGCATCGCGGCCGGCCTGCCCAAGCCGAAGCTCTACGTGGTGAACGACCCCGCGCCCAACGCGTTCGCGACCGGTCGCAACCCGAAGCACTCGGCGGTCGCGGTCACGAGCGGGCTGCTCGAGAAGATGAACCGGGTGGAGCTCGAAGGCGTGCTCGCCCACGAGCTGTCGCACATCAAGAACTACGACATCCTCGTCACCACCGTCGCGGTCACCGCCATCGGCACCATCGCGCTGATCAGCGACATCGGCCTGCGCTTCGCGTTCTGGGGCGGCCTGTCCGGGCGGCGCGACAACAACGGCGACTCCGGCCCGATCGGCGTGATCATCGCGATCGCGTCGCTGGCCATCCTGATGCTCGCGCCCTTCGCGGGTTACCTCATGCAGATGGCGATGAGCCGCAACCGTGAGTACCTCGCCGACGCGAGCGGCGTCGCGCTCACCCGCTACCCGCCGGGACTCATCAGCGCGCTCGAGAAGTTGAAGGGCGACCAGGCCGTGGTGCACAACGCCACCAAGGCCACGGCCCAGATGTGGATCGAGGAACCGCTCGAGACCGACCCGAAGAAGCCGGGCTCCAAGTTCAACAAGCTGTTCGACACGCATCCGCCCCTCGAGGACCGGATCAAGCGATTGCAGGAGATGTAGGTGAAGCGCACGCACCCGCCGCTGGAGCACCGCCGTCGCGCTGGTCCTCGTGCTCGCCGTCGTGCTCGCCGCCTGTGGCGGGGGAGGCGACAAGAAGAAGAAGCCCAAGTCGACCACCACGTCGAGCTCCACCACGACCACGGTGAAGATCCCGGTGGCGCCGCTCACCGGGCTCGACGACCCGTCGGGCCAGAGCCTCACCCGGCCCGCGCTCGAGATCAAGGTCGAGAACACCCCGACGCGCGCCCGCAGGTGGGGATCGACCAGGCCGACGTGGTCTACGAGGAAGAGGTCGAGGGCGGCATCACCCGCTTCGTCACCATCTACAACTCGCAGGTGCCCGACACCGTCGGCCCGGTCCGCTCGGTGCGGGCCGAGGACCCCGACATCGTGTGGCCCCTCGGCGGGATCTTCGCCTACTCGGGTGGCGCGCCGATCAACGTCGACGCCATCAACGCCGCGCCGGTGAAGGCGATCGACGAGTCGTCGGCCGGCGACGCGTTCGAGCGCAACGCCTCGGGTCAGCCGCCGCGCGACGCGCCGCACAACCTGTACGCCCATCCCGACCGGCTCTTCGCGATGGGCGGCAACCCGGTGCCGCCCCAGCCGCTGTTCGGGTACCTGCTGCCCACCGCGCCCGCCACCGGCACCGGGGTGCTGGGCATGCACGTGAACTTCGACTCCGGCTACGACGTGCAGTGGGACTGGGACGCCGCGAGCAAGACCTGGCTGCGCAGCATGGACGGTCAGCCCTTCACCGTGGTCGGTGGCGCCCGGATCGCGCCCACCAACGTGGTGGTGCAGTTCACCCCCTACACCGGCGACGCCGAGGGCCAGACCGTGGGCGAGGGCGACGCGTGGATCTTCACCGACGGCACCGTGCGGATGGGACGCTGGGTGCGCCCCGACAAGACCAAGCCCGCGCAGTACGTCGACGGCTTCGGCACCCCGATCCTGCTGCGCCCGGGCCGCACCTGGGTGGAGCTGCTGCCCGTGGGCCGCGCGGTCGACATCACGCCCGCCCCGGTGCCCGCGACCACGGTGGCGCCGGCCACCACGACCACCACCAAGCCGAAGGCCAAGAAGAAGTAGGGCCGAGGATCCGCAGGGTCGGCCGGTAGGCTGGCGGCCATGTCGGAAGCCACCACCGGAGCCACCAGCGCGGCCGCGTCGGGAGCAACCACGGGGACGGCCCGCGTCAAGCGGGGCCTCGCCGAGATGCTGCGCGGCGGCGTCATCATGGACGTCGTCAACGCCGAGCAGGCCAAGATCGCCGAGGACGCCGGCGCGGTCGCGGTGATGGCGCTCGAGCGCGTCCCCGCCGACATCCGGCGCGACGGCGGCGTCGCCCGCATGAGCGACCCGGCGATGATCGAGGGCATCCAGGCCGCGGTCACCATCCCGGTGATGGCGAAGTGCCGCATCGGTCACTTCGCCGAGGCCCAGGTGCTCGAGGCGCTGCAGGTCGACTACATCGACGAGTCGGAGGTGCTCACCCCGGCCGACGAGGCGCACCACGTCGACAAGTGGGCGTTCACCGTGCCCGTTCGTGTGCGGCGCCACCAACCTCGGCGAGGCGCTGCGGCGCATCTCCGAGGGTGCGTGCATGATCCGCTCCAAGGGCGAGGCCGGCACCGGCAACATCGTCGAGGCCGTGCGCCACCTGCGGTCGATCCTCGGCGACATCCGCCGCCTCACCGTGTCCGACGAGGCCGAGCAGTTCGCGATGGCCAAGGAGCTGCGGGCCCCGGTCGAGCTGGTGCGCGAGGTCGCCCAGCTCGGCGAGCTGCCCGTGCCGATGTTCTGCGCCGGTGGCATCGCCACCCCGGCCGACGCCGCGCTGGTGATGCAGCTCGGCGCGCAGTCGGTGTTCGTGGGCAGCGGCATCTTCAAGAGCAGCCAGCCCGAGGTGATGGCCAAGGCCATCGTCGAGGCCACCACCCACTTCGCCGATCCCACCATCGTGGCCAAGGTGTCGCGCGGCCTCGGCGAGGCGATGCGCGGCGACGAGATCGCCGGCCTCGACGTCAAGCTCGCCGATCGCGGCTGGTAGGGGAGAGGTCGTTCTCGATGAGGCCCCCAGGGTGCGTCATGAAGGTCGGAGTTCTCGCCCTGCAGGGGGCGTTCCGCGAGCATCGTGAGGTGCTCGACGCGCTCGGCGTCGACACGGTGGAAGTGCGCGTCCCCGAGCAGCTCGACGCGCTCGACGCCCTGATCCTCCCCGGTGGTGAGTCCACCACCATGAGCCGGCTGCTCGACACGTCCGGCCTGCGCGCGCCCCTCGGCGAGCGCCTGCGCGACGGCCTGCCGGTGTTCGGCACCTGCGCGGGCATGATCCTGCTCGCCACCGAGGTGGTCGACGGCCGCCCCGACCAGGAGAGCTTCGGCCTGGTCGACGTGTCGGTGCGCCGCAACGCCTACGGCCGCCAGCTCGCGTCGTTCGAGGCGCAGCTCGACGTCGCCCGGCTTGCGGAGAGCGGTCTCGCCGGTGGACGCTTCCCCGGCGTGTTCATCCGGGCGCCCCGCATCGAGCGGGTCGGCGCCGCGGTGGAGGTGCTCGTCGAGCACGACGGCCACCCCGTCCTCGCCCGCCAGGGCGGTGCCGTGGTGGCGAGCTTCCACCCCGAGCTGTCGGGCGACCTGCGCCTGCACGAGTGGTTCCTGAGAGAGAGCGAGACGCGATGAGCGGTCATTCCAAGTGGCATTCCATCAAGCACGCCAAGGGCGCGGCCGACGCCGCCCGCGGCAAGCTGTTCGCTCGCCTGGCGCGCCAGATCGAGGTCGCGGCCCGTGAGGGCGGCGGCGACATGGAGGGCAACCCGACGCTGCGCTCGATGGTGCAGAAGGCGCGTGACGGGTCGATGCCCAAGGACAACATCGAGCGCGCGATCAAGCGCGGCACCGGCGAGCTCGAAGGCGTCACCTACGAGAGCATCGTCTACGAGGGCTACGCCACCAACGGTGTCGCCGTCTACGTGGAGGCGCTGACCGACAACCGCAACCGCACCGGTTCCGAGGTGAAGAACGTGTTCAACCGCAACGGCGGTTCGCTCGCCGAGCCCGGCGCGGTGGCGTGGCAGTTCGAGCGCAAGGGCGTGATCATCCTCGACAAGGCCGCGGCCGAGGAGGACGACCTCATGCTCGCCGCCCTCGACGCCGGCGCCGAGGACATCGCCGACCAGGGCGACACCTGGCAGGTCACCACCGCGGCCACCGACCTCAACGCGGTGCGCACCGCGATCGGCGAGGCGGGTATCGAGGTGAAGGAGTCGGAGCTCACCATGCTCCCGTCGACCAGCGTCGCGCTCGACGAGGCGTCGAAGGCGAAGTCGGTGCTGCGGGTGATCGACGCGCTCGAGGAGCACGACGACGTGCAGAACGTCTACGCCAACTTCGACATCCCCGACGACATCATGGCCGCCGCCTACGCGTGAGGAGAACGGTCGCGCACCCGCGCGTGCGGCAGCTTCTTGCTCTACCCGACGCTTGCACCGGTGACGCGTCCGGCCCGAATGCCCAGGACGATCCGTCTCGGATCGAGCTTGGCGCGCACCGGAAAGCTCTCGCCGTCCCTGACGCCGATCGCGATCTCGATCCCGGCTTCGGCTGCCACGGCTGTTGCTTCCGCTTCCGTTCTGCCGAGCAAGCTCGCCGTGACTGCTTCTGTCCGCTCCGCGGCGTGTCGCAGATCGTCAGGCGTCCACCGGCGTGAGTGGTCGTTGTTCACGCCTACAGACTGGCAGCTCCGGCGCCACGGCGGCGCTGTCGATGCGTGTGAGCCGCACGCCGATCTGATCCGTCGGTCGAACCGGGTTGCGGGCCCGGCGAGCGCCCGGTGAGGGTGCGTTGACGCGGCGCGGGTTTCGTGGCACGGGTGCGCGGACATCCCGTAGTCGTGTCCTGCCGCGCGCGTCGAGTCCTCGCCGGCATCCTCCTGGGCGCCGCTGCGGCGGTGGGCGCGGGACCATTCTTCGGCACCGCGGTCGGCGCGGCGAGCGAGCGCGACGACCACGGCGCCGGCCACCACGACCCTCGCGCCGACGCCGCTGCACGTGTCGATGGTGGGGGACTCCGTGATGCTCGGCGCACGCGACGACCTGCTGGCGTCGCTGCCCGGCGATCAGGTCACCGTCGACGCGGTCGAGAACCGCTCGCTGCTCGGCGCGGTGTCGCTCGTCGCGCCGGTGGCATCGGCGATGGGCGACGTGGTGGTGCTCGACCTCGGGTACAACGACGCGTCCGATCCGGCCGTGTTCCGCGGGCGCATCGACTCGATGATGGGCGCGCTCGCCCCCGTCCCCGCGGTGGTGTGGTTCACGCAACGGGTGTTCCGCCCCGACCGCGCGCCCATGAACCAGGAGCTCGCCGCCGCGCAGCAGCGCTACCCGAACCTGCGGGTCGTCGACTGGGACGCCACCGTCGCCGCGCATCCCGACTACGTGTACGGCGACGGCATCCACTTGACGCCGCCGGGCCGGGCCGCGTTCGCCGCGCTCGCTCGCGAGGCCGTCGACGGTTACCGCGTCACCCGTCAGGCGCCGGTGACGACGGTCGCGCCCGCGGCGCCGGTCACCCGCGCCCAGGACGCCCGGGTCGTCACCGGCGACGAGTCCTCCGACACCGGGCGGCGGGTGCTGTTCGCGCTGGTGATCGGCGCGGGTGCCTTGGCGGTGCTCGCGATGGCGGCCGCCGTCACCCGAGGCCTCGCGCCGAGCCCGGGATCGCACGCCGTCCGGCATTGGTAGCGTCGGGGCATGGAGATCGCCGCCGCGCTCGATTTCGTGCGTGAACACCACGACGCCGTGCTGCTCACCCACAAGCGCGACGGCAGCGCACAGCTGTCGCCCATCACCTGCGACGTCGACGCGGACGGCAAGGTCGTGGTCAGCACGCGCGAGACCGCGATGAAGGTGCACAACCTGCGCCGCGATCCGCGCGTCTCGCTGTGCGTGCTCACCCACGGGTTCTTCGGCGACTGGATCCAGCTCGACGGCACCGCCGAGATCGTGTCGCTGCCCGACGCGCTCGAGCTCCTCGTCGACTACTACCGCGGCCTGCGCGGTGAGCATCCCGACTGGGACGACTACCGCGCCGCGATGGTGAGCGACCAGCGCTGCATCCTGCGCATCACCGTCGAGCGGGCCGGCCCGGACGCCTCCGGGTGAGGCCGGCGTGAGCGTCGCCGTCGCGGTGTTCGCCGCCGGGCGCGGGTCGCGCCTCGGGGGCGACGCCTCCAAGCCGCTGCTCGAATGGCAGGGTCGCCCGCTGCTCGCCTGGTCCCTCGACGCCGCGCTCGACTCGGGGCTCGCGCCGGTGCTCGTCACCGTCGGCTACCGATCCGCCGACGTCCGCGCCGCCATTGCCGACTCCGCCTGCCCGAGCAAGTGACACAAGTGCACGCCAGGACGTGCACAATCGTCACATGCTCGGTGGGGAGGGGGTCGGGTCCGGGATCGAGGTGGTCGAGAACCCGGAGTGGGAGGAGGGGATCGCGAGCAGCCTGCGGGCCGCGATCGCCGCGCTCGAACCCCGGGCCGACGTCACCGCGGTGTGCGTGGGCCTCGCCGATCAGCCCCGGGTGGGCCCCGACGCCTACCGCCGCCTCGCGGCCGCCCACGAGGCGGGCGCGCAGCTCGCCGTCGCGACCTATGGCGCCCGCCGTGGGAACCCGGTGCTCCTGGCGCGTAGCCTCTGGCCACGAGCGATGGAGCTACGCGGTGACGCCGGGGCCCGGCAGCTCATGAAGGACCAACCGGTGGTCGAGGTGCCGTGCGACGGCACCGGAACCCCCGACGACGTCGACACGCTCGAGGATCTCGGGTACCTGCAGGAGGATCAGTGAAGATCGAGGACAGCTTCCGGGTGGACGTACCGGTCGAGGAGGCATGGGACGTGCTGCTCGACGTGGAGCGCATCGCCCCCTGCATGCCCGGCGCCCAGCTCCAGGAGGTGGAGGGCGACGAGTACCGCGGGATCGTGAAGATCAAGGTCGGCCCCATCACCGCCCAGTACAAGGGTGTCGCCCAGATCGTCGAGACCGACGAGGCCGCCCGCAAGGTGGTGCTGAAGGCCGAGGGCCGCGACACCCGCGGCCAGGGCAACGCGTCCGCGATGGTCACCGCCACCCTGACCGCCGACGGCGACGGCACCGTGGTGAACATCGACACCGACCTCAACATCACCGGCAAGGTCGCCCAGTTCGGCCGCGGGGTGATGGCCGACGTGTCGAGCAAGCTGCTCGGCCAGTTCGCCGACAACCTCAAGCGTGACGTGCTCACCGGCGAGGCGCCGACCATCCCGGTCGCCGAGCCCGAACGGCCCGCGGCCGACGCGCCCGGGGTGCGCAAGCTCGACCACCCCGAGCCCGAGCCGATCGACCTCGCCGCGCACGCCGGCCCCATCGGCAAGCGGCTCGCCCCGGTCATCGCCGCGGTCGTGGCGCTCATCACCCTCCGGGTGATCGTCAAGCGCTGCAAGCGCAGGAAGGCCGCGAAGCGCGCCCAGGGTTGACCACCGGCGGGAATCCGCTCGCCGTCGCCCGACGCGTCGTAGGATCGAACCCATGTTCGATCGCGACGCCGATTCCGGCTCCGACCCCGGTCGCCCGCCCGGTGCTGGGCATCGACCCCGGGCTGTCGCGCTGCGGCTACGGCGTGGTGCGCCGATCCGGCACGACGTTCGAGGCCGTGGCCTACGGCGTGCTGCGCACACCGCCGGCGCACGCCCTGCCCGACCGCCTCGCTTCCCTCGCCGCCGACCTCGAGGCGCTGGTGGCCGAGTTCCGCCCCGGCGCCCTCGCGGTGGAGCGGGTGCTGTTCCAGGTGAACACCCGCACCGCGATGTCGGTGGGCATGGCGAGCGGCCTCGCGCTGGCCATCGCCGGGCGGGAACAGATCGCGGTGGCGAACTACAGCCCCAACGAGGTGAAGCTCGCGGTGGCCGGCGACGGCGCCGCGGGCAAGGTGGAGGTGCAGACCATGGTCACGCGCCTCCTGCGCCTCGACGCCCCGCCCGAACCGCCCGACGCCGCCGACGCCCTCGCCCTCGCGCTGTGCCACTGGTGGAAGGCGCCCATCGCCGATCAGATTGCGGCGCAGACCCGCGTCGGCGAGGGTGTGCGCCCCGGGATGGAGCAGGGCACCGGCGCGCGGTCCCGTCTCGACGACGCGATCGCCGCCGCGCTCACCAAGCAAGGAGCAACCCGATGATCGGATCGCTGCGCGGCAGCGTGCTCGAGCGCACCGCCTCGGGCGAGGTGCTCGTGGAGGTGGGCGGGGTCGGTTACCGCCTCAACGTGCCGGCCGGCGCGCTGCCCGACCTGCATCCGGGCAACGTCGCGTTCCTCTTCACCCACCTGCACGTGCGCGAGGACGCGCTCGTGCTCTACGGGTTCCCGTCGCGCGACGAGCGCGACACGTTCGAGGCGCTGATCGGCACCACCGGCGTGGGCCCGAAGCTCGCGTTGGCGATGCTGTCGGTGCACTCGCCCGCGAGCCTGCGACGCGCCCTGCTCGAAGACGACCTCGCCGCGCTCACCCTCGTGCCCGGGGTGGGGAAGCGCACCGCGCAGCGGCTGCTCGTGGAGCTCAAGAGCCGCCTCGAGGTGCCCGAGCTCGACCTCACCGACGACGGTGGCGGCCCCGCACCGCGCGCCGAGGTGCGCGCCGCGCTCGCCGGGCTGGGGTACGGCGCCGACGAGGTGCGCGACATCGTGGCCCAGCTCCCCGCCGACGGCACCGTCGAAGACCTGCTGCGCGACGCGCTGAAGCTCCTCGCGGTCAAGGCGTAGGCGAGGAATGAGTCACGAGCGACGCTCGCGGAGCGAGTCATGAGGGAAGAACTCTTGAGCGCGGCGGTCGATCCGGTGGAGGCGGCCGAGGAGACCACGCTGCGGCCGCGCCGCCTCGACGAGTTCGTCGGCCAGGCGCGCCTCAAGGAGCATCTCGACATCGTGCTCCAGGCCGCCAAGCAGCGCGGCCAGGCCGCCGACCACCTGCTCTTCGCCGGCCCGCCCGGCCTGGGCAAGACCACGCTGTCGGGCATCGTCGCCGCCGAGATGGAGGTGGGACTGCGCATCACCAGCGGTCCCGCCCTCGAACGGGCCGGCGACCTCGCCGCCATCCTCACCAACCTCGACGACGGCGACGTGCTCTTCGTCGACGAGATCCACCGTCTGCCGCGCCCGGTCGAAGAGGTGCTCTACCCGGCGATGGAGGACTTCCAGCTCGACATCGTGATCGGCAAGGGCCCCTCGGCCCGCTCGATCCGCCTCGAGCTGCCCCGCTTCACGCTGATCGGCGCCACCACCCGCACCGGGCTCATCACCGGTCCGTTGCGCGACCGCTTCGGGTTCATCGCCCGGCTCGACTACTACGACGAGCCCGAGCTGGTCGCGATCGTGGAGCGGGCCGCGCACATCCTCGGGGTGGAGCTCGACGACACCGGTCCGGAAGCCACCGGCGGCGGCTCGGTGGAGATCGCGCGGCGATCGCGGGGCACGCCCCGCATCGCCAACCGGCTGCTGAGGCGGGTGCGCGACTACGCCGAGGTGCGGGCCGACGGCCGGGTCACCGGCGCCATCGCCCGCGACGCCCTGTCGCTCTTCGAGGTCGACGAGCTGGGCCTCGACAAGGTCGACCGCTCGGTGCTCCACGCCCTCTGCGTCACCTTCGCCGGCCAGCCCGTGGGCCTCAACACCCTGGCGGTCACGGTGGGGGAGCAGCCCGAGACCGTCGAGGAGGTCTACGAGCCGTTCCTGCTCAAGGCCGGGATGCTCCTGCGCACGCCCCGGGGCCGGGTCGCCACGCCCGGCCGCGTTCTCCCACCTGGGTCTGGTGCCGCCCGCGTCGGCGGTGGTGGCCGGGTCGCTGTTCGCGTCCGAAACCGAGGGTGACGATCCGGTGCCCGCCCGCCCCAGCGATCCCGCGGGCGCCTGAGCGCGCACTAGAGTCCGCGCCGGTCGTGTCGCCCAGCCGGCGACGCGCCCGAGTGCCGGCAGATCGTCGAAGCATCACCCAAGGACGCCCGTGTCAGTCGCCATCGTCTACTTCGTCATCCTGGCGGTGGCGTTCTTCTTCCTGATCGTGCTGCCCCAACGGCGGCGCGTGTCCGCTCACCGGGCGTTCGTGGCGTCGCTCGCGGTGGGCGACGAGGTGATCACCAACGGCGGGATCTTCGGCACCATCGTCGGACTCGAACCCGACCGGGTGGAGCTCGAGGTCGCGAGCGGCGTGGTGATGACGGTGGCCAAGCAGGCGCTGGCCCAGGCCGCCTACACGGCAGCCGACGTCGAGGACCCGGGCGACGACGGGGAGCCCGGCGACCCGGCCGACGACGCGGCCGACGCCGACGGGGACGAGGGCTGACCGGTGCGTCGCAACTGGACGTTCCTCATCGTCACCCTCGTGCTCGTCATCGGCACCTTCTTCGGTGCGCTCGCGCTCGACAAGACCCCGGTGCTCGGCCTCGACCTCCAGGGCGGTGTGTCGGTCGTGCTGTCGCCGAAGGGCGACTACACCAAGGACTCGCTCGACGTCGCCATCGACATCATCCGTACCCGCGTCGACAGCCTCGGCACGCTCGAGCCCGAGATCACCCGCTCCGGCAGCGACGTCGTGATCGACCTCCCCGGGGTGAAGGACCGCGAGAAGGCGGTGCAAGCTCGTGGGCACCACCGGCACGCTGCGCTTCCGCCCGGTCGTCTCCTACGTGCCGCTCGCGAACGCGAGCACACCCACCACGACCACCAAGCCGCCGACCACGACCCCGGGCGAGACCACCACCACCGTGCCGGCCACCACCACGACCACGTTGCCGAAGACCGAAGCCGACGCCGCGGCCAAGGCCGCGATCGCGTCGTGCAACGCGCAGGCGGTGCTCTCGCTCCCGAAGATCCCGACCACCAGCCGGGCCGACGACACAGCCGACCAGTGCATCGTGGCCGAGGCACGCGACGGCAAGCAGCGCTTCCTGCTCGGTCCCACCGCGCTCGCCGGCAAGGGCGGCGTGTCGGGGGCCAAGGCCCGCTTCGGCGGACGGCGGCTAGGTGGTCGACATGAACCTCACCGACTCGGGGTCGGCCAAGTTCAACGCCCTGGCGGCCAAGTCCTTCGGACAGACCTCGCCCACCGACCAGGTCGCCATCGTGCTCGACGGCGTCGTGCAGTCGAACCCCGCGTTCCAGACCGCATCGTTCTCCGGCGGCCAGGTGCAGATCAGCGGCAACTTCACGCAGAGCGAGGCCACCGACCTCGCCAAGCTGATCCAGTACGGCGGCCTCCCCGTGGTGTTCGAGCAGGGCAACGTGGAGACCGTGTCGCCGTCGCTCGGCAAGGACCAGCTCCACGCCGGCATCATCGCGGGCATCATCGGCCTCGCGCTGGTGGCGATCTACATGCTCGTCTTCTACCGGCTGCTCGGCCTGGTGGTGATCGCCGGCATCATGGTGAGCGGGATGGCGCTGTACACGCTGGTCGCGTGGGTCCTGCCCGACTTCTTCGACATCACGATCGTGCTCGGCCTCGCGGGCGTCACCGGCATCATCGTGTCGGTCGGCATCACCGTCGACTCCTACATCGTGTACTTCGAGAGGATGAAGGACGAGTTGCGCGCGGGCGCCACCGTGCGCACCTGTGTCGACCGCTCGTTCGCGCGGTCGTTCCGCACCATCCTGGCCGCCGACCTCGTGTCGCTGATCGGCGCCGGCGTGCTCTACTTCCTCGCCATCGGCTCGGTGCGCGGCTTCGCCCTGTTCCTCGGGATCTCCACCGCTGCTCGACCTGCTGGTGTCGTACTTCTTCATGCACCCGATCGTGTCGATCATGGCCCGCCATCCGAAGCTCGTGCGGATGAAGGGCTTCGGCATCGGCTCGGGCCTCGACCACCCGGAGGTGGTCGCATGAGCACGCTGTGCCCCCGCTCCGGTCGAGAAGCGCAAGCGCACCACGTGGGCCGACCTCTACCACGAGCGCACCAACTACCAGTTCATCGCCCACTCGCGGCGCTGGCTGATCCTCTCGGGCACGCTCATCCTCATCTCGATCGCTCGCGTTCGCCGTGCGCGGCCTCAACCTCGGCATCGACTTCGAGGGCGGGACCGAGTGGCAGTTCACCAAGGCGGCCGGCTCGGTGTCGGTCGACGACGTGCGCAGCTCGCTCGATGCCGCTCGGCGTCGAACGACGCCAAGATCCTCATCCTCGGCAGCGACGGCGTGCGCGTGCAGACCAAGGACCTCAGCGCGGCCGAGCAGGCCAAGGTCACCAAGGCCCTCGCCGACTACGCCGGGATCCCGGCATCGCAGGTGAGCCTGCGCGCGGTCGGTCCCACCTGGGGCGAGAAGGTGAGCAGCAAGGCGCTCACCGCGCTGATCGTGTTCTTCATCGTCATCGCGCTCTATCTGAGCTTCCGCTTCGAATGGCGAATGGCGCTCGCCGCGATCATCGCGGTGCTGCACGACATCATCATCACCGTCGGCGTGTACGCGGTGACGGGGTTCGAGGTGGTCCCCGCGACCGTGGTCGCGTTCCTCACCATCCTCGGGTATTCGCTCTACGACACCGTCGTCGTGTTCGACAAGGTGAAGGACAACACCGCGCGCCTCGGCACCGTGCGCGGCGACACCTACTCGTCGATGGTGAACCGCTCGCTCAACCAGGTGCTGATCCGTTCGATCAACACGTCGCTGGTCGCGCTGCTGCCGGTCGGGTCGCTGCTCTTCGTCGGCACCTGGGTGTTCGGCGGCCTCGCGCTCAAGGACTTCGCGCTCGCGCTGTTCGTCGGTCTGCTCACCGGCGCCTACTCCTCGATCTTCGTGGCCACGCCGCTGCTCGCGTGGCTGAAGGAGAAGGAGCCCAAGTACAAGGCGCTGCGCGTCCGGGCCGCCGCCGACCTCGCCAAGGCCGAGAAGGAGCGCGCCGCCGACGCCCGCAAGGCGCCGGTCGTCCGCCGCCGGTCGAGGAGGAGGCCATCGCCGCCTCCGCGCTCGCGGTCGCCACCGAGCTCGACGCCGACGCCGAGCGACGCCGACGCCGACGCCGACGACGACTGTCGACCTCGGCGCCGATCCCGACGTCACCATCTCGGGACCCGAGAGTCCCGCGCCCGGACTCGTCGGGCCGCCACCCGCGGCGCCGCGGCGCCCCGCGGTCGCCAGCAGCGCCGCAAGAAGCGCAGGTAGCTCGCCGAGCGGCTCCGACCGCCGTGCCCCCGCCGGTAGCATGGGTGGGCACATGAGCACCACGGAGATCCCCGGGACCGGGGCTCGCGCCGATACCCCAGCCGAGCGCCGCGGCGACCACAAGCCCGACCGCCGCTCCGTGCTGCCCTGGCGGCGTCACCACCACGAGGTCGACGTCGAGGTCGCCCCGCTGGTCGAGGCCTACTGCGAGCGCCACCGCCTCACCGAGGCGCCGCTCATCGAGACCGCCTTCGAGATGGCCCGCGACGCCCACTCGGAGCAGGTGCGCCGCTCGCGGTGAGCCCTACATCACCCACCCGCTCGGCGTCGCGCTGATCCTCGCCGACCTCGGCCTCGACGAGGTCACCATCGCCGCCGCGCTGCTCCACGACGCGGTGGAGGACACCACCGTCACCACCGACGACCTCGAGCGGCTCGCTCGGCGCCGACGTCGCGGCGATCGTCGACGGCGTCACCAAGCTCGACCGCCTCCAGTTCGACTCCAAGGAGGCGCAGCAGGCCGCCACGCTGCGCAAGATGCTCGTGGCGATGGCGAAGGACATCCGCGTCCTGCTCATCAAGCTCGCCGACCGCCTCCACAACATGCGCACGATCGCGTCGCTGCCCGAGTTCAAGCAGCGCCGCATCGCGCAGGAGACCCTCGACATCTACGCGCCGCTCGCGCACCGCCTCGGCATCGCCGACATGAAGTGGCAGCTCGAGGACACCGCGTTCGCGGTGCTGCACCCGCTGCGCTACGCCGAGATCGAGCAGATGGTCGCGATCCGCACCCCCGAGCGCGAAGACTTCCTCGCACGCGTGCTGGTCGAGCTGCGCGCCCGCCTCGACGAGCTGCGCATCGAGGCCGAGGTGAAGGGCCGACCGAAGCACTACTGGTCGATCTACGAGAAGATGGTCACCCAGGGCAAGCAGTTCGACGACGTGCAGGACCTCGTGGGCGTGCGGGTCATCGTCGAGTCGGTGAAGGACTGCTACGCCGCGTTGGGTTCGATCCACGCGATGTGGAAGCCGGTGCAGGGCCGGTTCAAGGACTACATCGCGATGCCCAAGTTCAACCTCTACCAGTCGCTGCACACCACGGTGGTCGGCCCGTCGGGCAAGGCGGTCGAGGTGCAGATCCGCACGCAGGAGATGCACCGCCGCGCCGAGTACGGCGTGGCCGCGCACTGGGGCTACAAGGAGCGCGAGCCGGCCGAGGACATGCTCTGGCTGCAGCGCATGGTCGACTGGCAGCAGGAGACCAGCGACCCCGGCGAGTTCATGGAGTCGCTGAAGATCGACCTCGAGTACGACGAGGTGTTCGTCTTCACGCCCAAGGGCAAGGTCATCACCCTCGCCGCGGGCGCCACGCCGGTCGACTTCGCGTACGCGATCCACACCGACATCGGTCACCGTTGCATCGGCGCGCGCGTCAACGGTCGCCTGGTGCCGCTCGACTCCACGTTGTCGTCGGGCGACACCGTCGAGATCTTCACCAGCAAGGTCGACGGCGCGGGCCCGTCGAGCGACTGGTTGCAGTTCGTGCGCACGCCGAAGGCCCGCACCAAGATCCGTCAGTGGTTCTCGCGTGAACGGCGCGTCGACGCGCTGGAGAGCGGGCGCGAGGAGCTGGCCAAGGCGCTGCGCAAGGAGGGCCTGCCGGTCCAGAAGCTGGCGCACTCCACGTCGCTGCAGGACGTCGCCGAGTCGCTGCACTACGCCGACGTCGACGCGCTCCACGCGGCGATCGGCGAGCACCACATCTCGGCCAAGGCCGTGGTGCAGCGCCTCCAGAAGGAGCTGCGCGAGGGCGACGAGCAGCTGCCCGTCACCGCGATGCGCCCGCCGCAACGCCAGCCGCGGTTCGGAGCGACGCGCCACCGGCGTGCACGTCGAGGGCCTCGACGACGTCATGGTGCGCCTGTCGCGCTGCTGCACCCCGGTGCCGGGCGACGAGATCATGGGCTTCGTCACCCGCGGCCGCGGCGTGTCGGTGCACCGCACCGACTGCGCCAACGCGGCCGGCCTCGTGAACCACGCCGAGCGGCTCATCGAGGTGGAGTGGGACCACGACCAGCCCGCCACCTTCGTGGTGTCGGTGGAGGTCGAGGCGCTCGACCGCTCCCGCCTGCTGCGCGACGTCGCCCAGGTGCTGAGCGAGTACCACGTGAACATCCTGTCGTGCTCGTCGCAGACGTCGAACGACCGGGTGGCCAAGTTCCGCTTCGACTTCGAGCTGGCCGACCCCAACCACCTCGACTCGATCCTCTGGGCGGTCAAGCGCGTCGACAGCGTCTACGCCGCGTACCGGGTGCTCCCCGGCCACGCCAAGACCTGAGCCCGACGGGCCCGCGGCACGGAAGTTGCGGAACGGGGGAGAGCCGCCCCGGTACG
This sequence comes from uncultured Actinomycetes bacterium, assembly GCA_963782705.1. GTDB lineage: Bacteria > Actinomycetota > Acidimicrobiia > IMCC26256 > DASPTH01 > CAVRGQ01. The sequence continues at coordinate 189,045 of CAWAKX010000032.1, forward strand.
ATGCGGCCGTGCCCGAGCAATCTCCCGTGGACCAGTCGCGGTTCCGTGCCCCGATCGGCACCCACGACGTCCTCCCGCCCGAGTCCGACCGCTGGATCGCGTTCGTGTCGACCTTCGCGGAGCGCGCGGCCCGCTACGGCTTCGGCCTGGTGCTCACGCCCATCTTCGAGCACCTCGAGGTGTTCCAGCGGGTCGGTGAGTCCACCGACGTCGTGCGCAAGGAGATGTACGACTTCGAGGACAAGGGCGGCCGCCGCATCGCGCTGCGCCCCGAGGGCACCGCGCCGGTCGTGCGGGCCTTCGTGCAGCACCGCCCGCCGGTGCCCTGGAAGGTCTGGTACGTCGCGCCGCACTTCCGCTACGAGCGCCCGCAGAAGGGCCGCTACCGCCAGCACTGGCAGGTGGGCGCCGAGGTGCTCGGCGTCGACGACCCCGAGGTCGACGTCGAGGTGATCGCGCTCGCGCACGGCTTCTACCGCGCGCTCGGTCTGCGCGACGTCAACCTGGTGATCAACTCGATGGGCGACGAGCACAGCCGTCCCGCCTACATCGCGCTGCTGCGCGAGTACCTGCTCGACCACGCGGCGCACGCTCGGCGACACCTTCCGCGAGCGGGTGGAGGCGAACCCGCTGCGCGTCCTCGACTCCAAGGTCGACGACTGGCAGGACGTCATCGAGCGCGCGCCGCAGCTCACCGAGCACCTCAGCGACGAGTCGCGCGCGAGCTTCGAGACCGTGCAGCGTCGGCTCGACGATGCTCGGCATCCGCTACGAGCTCGCACCGCGACTCGTACGCGGCTTCGACTACTACACCGGCACCACGTTCGAGTTCCAGAGCCGCGCGCTCGACGCCGCGCAGAACGCGATCGGCGGCGGCGGTCGCTACGGCAAGCTCGCCGAGGAGATGGGCGGGCCGCCCACGTCGGGCATCGGTTTCGGCATCGGTGTGGAGCGGGTGCTCATCGCGTGCGAGGCCGAGGTCGCTCGGCGTGGCCGACGCGGCGCGCGCCGAGGTGTTCGTGGTCAACGGTCTCGCCGCCGAAGGTTCCGCCGAGGCCGCCCGCCTGCTCTACGAGCTGCGGGAGAACGGCGTGCGGGCCGAGCGCACCTACGGCGACCGCTCGGTGAAGGCGCAGTTCAAGGCGGCCGACAAGTCGGGCGCCCGCTGGACGGTCATGCTCGGGCGCGACGAGGCCACGCGCAACGCGGTCACGGTGAAGGACCTCGGATCCGGCGAGCAGCTCGAGGTGGGCCGCGACGGACTGGCCGAATGGCTCGAGATGCGGCGTGACGAAGCGCGCCGCGACCCACGCGACACGAACAGGACGTGACGGCGAGATGATGCGAACCGACCGCGCAGGCGATCTGCGGAGCAGCGACGTCGACCGCGAGGTCGTGGTGTGCGGCTGGGTCGACGGCCGGCGCGACCACGGCGGCGTGGTGTTCCTCGACGTGCGCGACACCGCCGGCACTCGTGCAGGTGGTCGTCGACCCCGAGCAGGCCGGCGGCGCCGACGTGCACCGTGTGCGCACCGAGTGGGTCGTGCAGGTCACCGGCACCGTGCGCCCGCGCCCCGAGGGCACCGTCAACGACGGGTTGCCCACCGGCGAGATCGAGGTCGCGGCGTCGCAGCTCACGGTGCTCAACGAGGCCGACACGCCGCCGTTCCCCATCGACGACCGCAGCGACACCGACGAGGTGCATCCGTCTCCGGCACCGCTACGTCGACCTGCGCCGGCCGCGCCTGCAGAAGAACCTGCAGGTGCGTGCCACGGTCAACGGTTCGCTGCGCAACTCGCTCTCCGCGCAGGGGTTCGTGGAGATCGAGACGCCGATGCTGATCGCGTCCACGCCCGAGGGTGCGCGCGACTTCGTCGTGCCGTCGCGCCTGTCGCCCGGCGAGTTCTACGCGCTGCCCCAGAGCCCGCAGCTGTTCAAGCAGCTGCTCATGGTGGGCGGCATGGACCGCTACTTCCAGATCGCGCGCTGCCTGCGCGACGAAGACCTGCGCGCCGACCGCCAGTTCGAGTTCATGCAGCTCGACGCCGAGATGAGCTTCGCCGACGCCGACGACGTGATGGCCTGCATCGGCGCGTCGGTGTCCGACGCGGTCGAGGTGGTCACCGGCGAACGTCCCGGGCGACATCCCCGTCATGACCTGGCACGAGGCCCAGGCCCGCTACGGGTCCGACAAGCCCGACATCCGCTTCGGCATGCAGCTCGTCGACCTCGGCGAGGTGTTCGCGGCCACCGAGTTCCGGGCCTTCCAGGCGCCGGTGGTGAAGGGCATCCTCGTCGCCGGCCAGGGCGACATGTCGCGCGCCCAGCTCGACAAGCTCATCGAGCGGGCCAAGAAGCTCGGCGCCGGTGGCCTCGTGTGGATGCGGGTGCAGGACGGCGGCGTGCTCGACGCGCCGGTGGCCAAGTTCCTCTCCGAGACCGAACAGCTCGGCCTGGTCGACACCCTCGGCGCCGCCCCCGGCGACCTGCTGCTGCTCGCGGCGGGGGAGCGGCGCGTGGTCGACCACGTGCTCGGCACGCTGCGCGTCGATCTCGGCCGTCCGCCGGTGCACGAGGGCGGCCTGCACTTCCTGTGGGTGACCGACTTCCCGTTGTTCGAGGGCATCGGCGACGACGGCCGCCCGATCCCGGCCCACCACCCGTTCACCATGCCCCACCCCGACGACGTCGAGCTGCTCGAGCACGGCACCGGCGAGGAGCTCCTCGCGGTGCGGTCGCAGGCCTACGACCTCGTCGTCAACGGCTGGGAGCTCGGCTCGGGCTCGGTGCGTATCCACCGTCCCGACGTGCAGCAGCGCATCTTCTCGCTGCTCGGCATCGAGCCCGAGGAGGCGCAGTCCCGCTTCGGGTTCCTGCTCGACGCGTTCCGCTTCGGGGCGCCGCCCCACGCCGGCTTCGCGTTCGGCATCGACCGCCTGGTCGCGATCCTCTGCGGTGAGGAGAACATCCGCGAGGTCATCGCGTTCCCGAAGACCCAGTCGGGCGCCGACCCGCTCACCGGCGCGCCCGGCCCGATCGACCCCGCCCAGCTCCAGGAGCTCGGCCTCCGCGTCCTCCCCAAGGCTGCCCCCAAAGCCGTCAAGTAACCGAACTCGGCGTCAAGTCCGATGCGCCTCATGGCGCGCAGTCCGGACGTGCACGCCTCGTCGAGACGCAGGGGTGAGTGAGGGCGTGCGGGCCGGTCGCGGCCGGGACGCGCCTCGCCCCGGTCGAGAGCGCAGGGCGGGGGCGGCTGCTCGACCGGGGCGAGGGTGGGACGGTCGTGGGGGCACGACCGTGGTGGGCGACGCCGGGGTGCGGTCCCGGCGTCGTTGCGGGTCAGCCGAAGCTGATGGTGGAATCGCCGCTCACGTCGATGCCGCCGAGCACCCGGCCGACCTGGGCCGCGCCGTCGGTCGAGGTCCAGGAGTAGTCGGCGTCGTAGTGACCGGCCGGCACTCCACTCAGCGAGAAGCTGCCGCCGGCTGCCGCAGTGGTGGTGAAGGTGCCACCGGCGCCGAGCACCCGGACGGTGACGGTCACCCCGGCGGGAACGTTGGGCACCACCCCCGAGACGGTGAAGGTCGTGGGCACCACGGCCGGAGCCGGGGCCTCCGTGGACGGTCGGGGCCTCGACCGCGGGACCGGGAACGGCGGTGGCAACCTCGGGCGCAGGCGCCACGGTGGTGGACGGCGCGCGCGTCGCGGGTGACGGAAGTGCCGGCCACCTGCACCTGCGTGGTCGACGGGTTGGACGACCCGCCACCCGCCAGGGCGACGACGCCGAGGGACAGCATGGCGACGACGCCCAGCGCACCGCCGGCCGCGGCGAGGCGCCGGTTGCGCTTGAGCTGCTTGGCCCGCGTGGCGACGGCGGCACGCTCGCCGGCGCCCGGAACGGGGGGAGCGGGGTCGCGCAGGTCGGTGTCGGTGAACATCAGAATGTCTCCTCGTCGGCAGAGCCCATGGTGGTGCGGAGCGTGGCGAGCCCGCGGCTGGCGTGCTGCTTCACGGACCCCACCGAGCACCCCAACACCCGGGCGACGTCCGCCTCGGGGAGGTCGGCGAGGAACCGCAGCACGAGCACCTCACGCTGACGCTTCGAGAGCGAGTTCAGCGCTCGGTGGAGGTCGACCCGCAGCCCGGACGGTCCGGGGGTGAGGCCGGGCGTGTCGTCGGTCGAGCGGTGCTCGTCCACGTGACGACGCTTGCGCCAGGTGTCGATGGCCAGGTTCCCGGCCACCCGCACGACCCACGCCTCGGCGTACCCCCGGATCTTGCGCCAGTGCACGAAGGCCCGGGCGAGCGCCTCCTGGGCGACGTCCTCGGCCTCGGTGCGGCGTCCGAGCAGCTGGAAGGCGACGCCGTAGGCGCGACCGTAGAGGTCGTCGAAGGCGTCTTCGAAGACGAGGTCGATCGAGATCGGCGCGACGGACTGCTCGTCCGTTGCCCCGTCCCCGCCGACGGCGGGTCGCCGTTCCTCCAGTGCCACTGCCACGTTCACCATACGCAGGGGCTTCCCGGGAGGTTGACACCCTCCCGAGAAAATCTTCGGGAGCCTGCCGACCCCGGTCCCGCCTACGATCGCCGACGATGGCCGACGACCTCTTCAGCGCCGCGGTCGCCGAGCGCCTGGAGCGCCGGGCCCCGCTCGCCGCCCGGCTGCGGCCCCGCACCCTCGACGACGTCGTCGGCCAGCAGCACCTGCTCGGCGCCGGCCGTCCGCTGCGGGTGCTGATCGAGGCCGACCGCCTGTCGTCGGTGATCCTCTGGGGCCCGCCCGGCACCGGCAAGACCACCATCGCCCGCCTCGTGGCCGGCGCCACCAGCAAGGCGTTCGAGCCGCTGTCGGCCGTCACCGCGGGCGTGAAGGACGTGCGCGAGGTGGCCGAACGGGCCCGGGCCCGCGTCGGCGAGCACGGCAAGGGCACGATCCTCTTCCTCGACGAGGTGCACCGCTTCAACCGCACCCAGCAGGACGCGCTCCTCCCGCACGTGGAGGAAGGCCTGTTCGTGCTGATCGGCGCCACCACCGAGAACCCGTTCTTCTCGCTCACCGCGCCGCTGCTGTCGCGCTCCACCCTCTTCCGGCTCGACGACCTCACGCCCGACGACCTGCGCGACCTCGTGGGCCGGGCGCTGATCGACCCGCGCGGTCTGGCCGACGAGCACCTCACCATCGACGACGACGCCGTCACCCACCTCGTCGACCGGGCCGAGGGCGACGCCCGCCACTGCCTCACGTCGCTCGAGGTCGCGGCCGCGCTGGCCGCCGAGTCGGGGCGGGCGACGATCACGCTCGCCGACATGGAAGCCGCGCTCGCGCTGCGGGCCCTGCGCTACGGCGACGACGAGCACTACGACGTGCTCTCCGCGTTCATCAAGAGCATCCGCGGCTCCGACGTCGACGCCGGCCTCTACTGGCTGGCCCGGATGCTCTCCGCGGGGGAGGACCCCCGCCTCATCGCCCGCCGCCTGGTGATCCTCGCCTCGGAGGACGTCGGCATGGCCGACCCCCAGAGCCTGCTCGTGGCCGACGCCGCGGCGCGGGCCGTCGAGTTCGTGGGCCTGCCCGAGGCGCAGCTCAACCTCGCCCACGCGGTGGTCCATCTCGCCACCGCCCCGAAGTCGAACTCGGTCACCACTGCGCTGGGCGCGGCCATGGCCGACGTGCGCGACCGCCCGACCGGGTCGGTCCCCGCCCACCTCCGGGACGCCCATTACCCTGGCGCGGCGAAGCTCGGGCACGGCACGGGCTACGTCTACCCGCACGACACGCCCGACGGTTGGGTGGAGCAGCAGTACCGTCCCGACCGAGCTCGACGACACGGCGGAGCCCTACTGGCGCCCCACCGGCCGCGGCGGCGACGTCGACCGCCGCCGGGAAGTCGCCAACCAGGTCCACACGACCAGATCAGACGAGCGGTAGCGAGGCCAGCAGGAAGGCGAGGCCGGATGACAGGTGCGGAGTGGGCGGCGATCATCGGGGCGCAGGTGCTCCTCGTCGCGATCGTGGTCCTCGTCGTCATGATCGTGCGCCTCGACCGGGCCGTCGCCGACGTGAAGGCCACGGCCGACGAGTTCCGCTCCGAGGCCGAACCGCTGCTCACCGAGCTGCGCGAGGCGGTGCGGGCCGCCGACTACGAGCTCGACCGCATCGACGCCATCGTGAGCGGCGCGGAGCGGGTCACCGGGCGGGTCGACGCCGCGTCCGACCTCGCCTACCGCACGTTCACCAGCCCGGTGGTGAAGGCCATGGCCGTCGGCACCGGCACCAAGCGTGCGGTGCAGCGCCTGGCCGGCGGCGAGCCCCCGCCGCGCAGCGCGCCGGAGCGACGAAGCGGCATCATGAGGAGTGAGCGGTTGAGGGCGCCAAGACGCCGAGAGCGACGCGGAGTCCTGATGCCGAAACGACTCACGTGGATGACGGTCGGGTTCGGCATCGGCGTCGGCGCGACGGTCGCGGTCACCCGCAAGGCGAAGCAGCAGGCCGCGCGCTACAAGCCCGCGGCCGTGGTCGAACGCACCCAGGACAAGGTGGTCGACGGCATGGTGCGCCTGCGCGACCAGCTCGCGGCCGCGGTCGACGACGGCAAGGCCGCGGCGAAGGAGCGGGAAGCGGAGCTGCGGGCCCGTGCGCCCGAGGGCCGCGGGGGCGATGTCGCCCTCGAAGGGCGGGATTCGGCGGGTGGTCCGCCCACTACCCTTTGACCCGTGCCGCCCCGTACCGCCGACGAGCTGCGTGACGCGTTCCTCGAGTTCTTCGCGTCGCGCGCGCACACGCGTCGTCGCGTCGTCGAGCCTGATCCCGCACGACGACACGCTGCTGTTCACCAACGCGGGCATGGTCCCGTTCAAGCCCTACTTCGTGGGCGACGAGACGCCGCCGTGGAAGCGGGCCGCCTCGGTGCAGAAGTGCGTCCGGGCGGGCGGCAAGCACAACGACCTCGAGGAGGTGGGCCGCACCACGCGGCACTTCACCTTCTTCGAGATGCTCGGCAACTTCAGCTTCGGCGACTACTTCAAGGCCGACGCGATCAAGTGGGCGTGGGAGTTCTACACCGAGGTGCTCGGGCTCGACGCCGAGCGACTCTGGGTCACCGTCCACACCACCGACGACGAGGCCGAGGCCATCTGGCGCGACGACGTCGGTGTTCCGTCGGAGCGCATCCAGCGCCTGGGCGACGACAACTTCTGGCGCATGGCCGACACCGGTCCCTGCGGTCCCTCGTCGGAGATCTTCTGGGACCTCGGCCCCGAGTTCGGCGACGGCGGCGGCCCGGCCAAGAACGACATCCGTTACGTCGAGATCTGGAACCTCGTGTTCATGCAGTACGACGCCCAGCCCGACGGCGAGCTGCTGCCGTTGCCGGCCCCGAGCGTCGACACCGGTGCGGGCCTCGAACGCAACCTCGCGGTGCTGCAGGGCGTGCCCACCTCGTGGGACATCGACGTCTTCCGGCCCCTGATCGCCGCGGCGGAGCAGGTCACCGGCACCACCTACCAGGGCTACCCGGGCGGCGATGCCGACGTCTCGCTGCGCATCCTCGCCGAGCACGGCCGCACCATGACCTTCCTCGTCACCGACGGCGTGGTGCCGTCGAACGAGGAGCGCGGCTACGTGCTGCGGCGCATCATCCGCCGCGCGGTGCGCCACGCGTTCCTGCTCGGCGCCGAGGATCTGGTCACGCCCGCGCTCGTCGACGCCACCGTGGCGGTGATGGGCAGCGCCTACCCCGACATCGTGAAGCAGCGCGACCTCGTGGTGAGCGTCGTGGGCCGCGAGGAGGAGCGCTTCCGTCAGACCCTGGCGCGGGGCCTCGCCATGCTCGACGACCTGGTCGGCGGCGGCGACGTCTCCGGCGAGGACGCCTTCTTCCTCCACGACACCCTCGGTTTCCCGATCGACCTCACGCGCGAGATCGCCGAGGAGCGCGGCCGGCGCGTCGACGTCGACGGTTTCCACGCCCTCATGGCCGAGCAGCGCACCCGGGCCAAGGAGGCCCACAAGGCCGCGGGCGGCAAGGGCGAGGGCGCGCCGGTCGAGCTCTACCGCGAGCTGTTCGAGGAGTTGGGCGCCACCGAGTTCACCGGGCGCGAGGAGTACGAGACCACCGGCGCCAAGGTGCGGGCGGTGATCGGCGGGCGCGACCGTCTCGCCACCGCGGGGCCCGGCACCGCGGTGAGCGTGGTGCTCGACCGCACGCCGTTCTACGCGGAGAGCGGTGGTCAGGTCGGCGACACCGGCATCATCGTCACCTCCGCGGGCGCGCGCGTGCGCGTCGACGACACGCAGTACGGCCTCCCTGGCTTGGTGCTGCACCGCGGCGAGGTCGTCGAGGGCGAGCTGATGGAGGGCGACGACGCCGTCGCATCGATCGACGGCGCGCGCCGCGACGCGATCCGCCGCAACCACACCGCCACCCACATCCTGCACTGGGCGCTGCGCGAGGTGCTCGGCCCGCACGTGAAGCAGGCCGGGTCGATGGTCTCGCCCGACCGCCTGCGCTTCGACTTCTCGCACCACGAGGCGCTCACCCGCGCGCAGCTCGACGAGGTGGAGCGCCTCGCCAACCTCGAGGTGCTCGGCGACGCGCCGGTGCGCCACTACGAGACCACCAAGGACCACGCCGAGACGCTCGGCGCCATCGCCTTCTTCGGCGACAAGTACGGCGACCTCGTGCGCGTGCTCGAGGCGGGGGAGCACTCGATCGAGCTGTGCGGCGGCACCCACGTGCACGCGCTCGGCTTCATCGGCCCGGTCAAGATCGTGAGCGAAGGGCTCCATCGGTTCCAACCTGCGCCGCATCGAGGCCCTCACCGGCACCGGTTCGCTGGAGCGCATCGCCGAGGAGGAGGCGCAGCTGCGCGGCCTCGCCGACACGCTCAAGGTCACGCCCGCGGAGCTGCCCGAGCGGGTGAGCCGCCTGGTCGACCAGGTGAAGGAGCTCGAACGCGCCCTCGCCGGGGAGCGGGCCAAGCAGGCCGCGGGCGAGGCGTCGGCGCTGGCTGCGGCCGCGCCCGACGGCGTGGTCGTCGTGCGGCGCGACGGCATGACCCCCGACGACCTGCGCACGCTCGCCACCGCCACCCGTGACGCACTGGCGGCCCTTCATGGTGGGGGCATCGCCGCGGTCGTGGGCCTCGGGCCCGACGGCGCCAAGGCCGGGGTCGCGGTCGCGGTCTCGAAGGACCTGGTGGGCGCGGGCGCGTCGGCGGCCGACATCGCCCGCGACGCGGCCAAGGCGCTGGGCGGCGGCACGGCCAAGAACCCCGAGCTCGTCGTGGGCGGCGGCCCGAAGGTCGACGCGCGTCGACGACGCGCTGGCACTGCTCGAAGCCGCGGCTCGCTCCGCCCGAGGGTGACCGGCGCCGCCACGCCCGGTCCGGTCCGCGGATCCGCGGGCGCGTGCTCGGCGTCGACCTCGGGGCGAAGCGCATCGGGCTCGCGCTCTCCGACCCCTCACGGGTGTTGGCCACGCCCCACGACACCATCCGGCGCGGCGACGATCCCGAGGACGATCTCGCCGCCATCGTGGCCGCGGCCGTCGCCGCCGGGGCGTCGGTGATCGTGGTCGGCCTGCCCCGGGCGCTCTCGGGCGCGCTGGGCGCGGCCGCGCAGGCCGCGCTGGTCGACACCGAGGCCCTGCGGGTGCTCACCCGCGACCTCGGGATCGAGGTCGACACCTACGATGAGCGCTTCACCACGATGATCGCCCAGCAAGGCCTCTCGCAGGCCCACCCCCGCCGGCAGCGCCGCCAGAAGGCGAAGCGCGAGCAGGTCGACGCCGCCGCCGCCACCGTGCTGCTGCAGTCCTGGCTCGACGCGCGCGCCGCCGGCGCGTGACGCGTCGACGTGACGGTCGACGAGCGCTGGCGCCGTCGGCGCGACTGGCCGCCGCCCCCGCCCCGGCGTGCCCGCGCCGGAGACCGGCGGTCGAGTCCCCGGTCGACGAACCCCACCGCGTCCCCACCCGCGCCGAGCGGCGGCGGGGCCGACAGGCGCCGGAGCGCCCGCACCCGGCGGCGCTTCTGGGTCGTCTTCGCCTTCGCCATGGCCGTGGCGCTCCCGGTGCTGCTCGCCGTGGGCTGGTTCGTCTACGAGCTGCACCCGCCCGGCGGCGAGGGCGAGGCGGTGACCGTCGAGATCAAGTCGGGCTGGGGGGCCGCCGAGGCCGGCGACGAGCTCCAGCAGCGGGGCGTCATCGGGTCGTCGCTCGCGTTCCAGCTCTACGGGAAGTGGAAGGGCGGTTCGTTCCAGGCCGGGACCTACTCGTTCAACACGCACATGGGCGTCGGCGCGGCGTGGGACCAGCTCACCGCGCGGTCCGTCCGAGGGCGGGGGCGACCACCTCACGCTCGCGTTGCCGCCCGGGCTGCGCCTCGAACAGATCGCCGACCGCGTCGGCGCGCTGCCCGGCCACAGCCGCGACGCCTTCCTCGCGCTGGCCCGTTCCGGCACCATCCGCTCGAAGTACCAGGGCACGCAGCAGTCGGTGGAGGGCTTCACCTGGCCCGACACCTACTTCGTCGACAAGACGCAGACCGACGCGCAGATCCTCCAGACCATCGTGAGCGCGTTCGACACGCACGCCGACCAGCTCGGCCTCGCCAGTGGCGCGGCGGCCGAGGGGCTCACCCCGCAGCAGGCGGTGGTGGTCGGCGTCGCTCGTGCAGGCGGAGGCGGGCGGCAACGTCGACGCGCCCAAGATCGCCGCGGTGATCCTCAACCGGTTCCGTCAGGGCACGCCGCTGCAGATCGACGCCACCCTCTGTTACGCCAAGGGCGGCTGCCCGCCGGTGCCGAACAACGCCGACAAGGCCATCGACTCGCCCTACAACACCTACCGGGTCGCGGGCCTGCCGCCCACGCCGATCATGACCGTCACCGGCCCGGCGCTGGAGGCCGCGCTGCACCCCGCCGCGGTGCCGTACCTCTTCTACGTGACCGGCAAGGACGGCGTGACCCGCTTCGCCACCACCCTGGCCGAGCACGAGGCCAACATCCGCCAGTACGGGGTCCGCGGCGAGTAACCGCGGCGCGGCGAGAATGGCCGTCCTATGAGTGCGGCCGGGGATGGGCGGATCAGTGGCGCGACGCGTGTCGCCGGCGTGATCGGCGACCCCGTCGCGCACTCGCGCTCGCCGGCGATCATGAACGCCGCCTTCGCCGCCGCGGGGCTCGACTGGGTGTACGTGGCCTTCCCGGCCCGGGCCGGGCGGGGGAGCGAGGCGGTCAAGGCCGCCCGCGACCTCGGGCTGGTGGGCCTCAACGTCACCATGCCGTTCAAGGCCGACGCCGCGTGGGCCTGCGACGACCTCACGCCCGCGGCCCGGGCGCTCGGCGCGGTGAACGTGGTGACGGTCGCCGGCGACGGCCGGCTGCTCGGGTCGTCGACCGACGGCCCCGGGTTGGTGCGCGCGGTGCGCGAGCAGGGGCTCGATCCCACCGGGCGCACCGCGCTGGTGTGCGGCGCCGGTGGCGCGGCGCGGGCGATCGTGGTGGCGTTGGGCGAGAGCCGGCGCCCGGGTCACCGTCGCGGCGCGGCGACGCGACGCCGCCGACACCGCGGCGGGCCTGGTGCCCGGCGCGTCGGGCGCGCTGCTCGGCCGACGTCGACCCCGGTTCGTTCGACCTCGTGGTCAACGCCACGCCGCTCGGCATGCAGGGCGAGGACGGCCCGGTGGCCGCGGAACGCCTCAACCCGTCACAGCTCGTGGTCGACACCGTCTACCACCCCATGGAGACTCCCTTCCTCGCCGCGTGCCGCACGCACGGCATCCCCTGCACCAACGGGCTCGGCATGCTCGTGCACCAGGCCGCGCTCGCGTTCGAGCAGTGGACCGGCGTCGACGCCCCCGTCGCCGCAATGCGCGACGCCGCGATGTCGCACGAAGCATGAGCGTCGCGATCGTCGTCGTCGTGCGGGCTCGTCGGTCTCGTGGTCGGCTGGTGCCTCGATCCGGTGATCGTGCGGGTGCCGCGCAAGCTCCCGGTGCGTGGCCCGGTCGACGGGCTCACCGACGCGATCACCGACGAACCGGCCACCCTCGACGCGCTCCCGGTCACGCCCACGGTGGGGCGGGTGCTGCTCGCGCTGCTCACCGGCGCGCTGTTCGCGGGCATGGGCGCCCGCTTCGACGACTCGTGGGCGCTGCCCGCCTACCTCGTGCTCGCGGGGTCACTGGTCGCGCTGTCGGTGATCGACCTGCAGCACTACCTGTTGCCGAACCGGATCGTCTACCCGATGACGCTCGCGCTCGTGGTGCTGTTCACCCTCGCCGCCGCGCTCGACGACGACTGGTCGGCGCTCGGTCGGGGCGCCGCCGCCGGTGGCATCGCCTTCGCCATCTACTTCGTGCTCCACGTCGTGTCGCCGCGCAGCATGGGCTTCGGTGACGTGAAGCTGTCGTTCGGCCTCGGCCTCGCGCTCGGCTGGCTGGGCTGGGGTGAGCTGCTGCTCGGGCTGTTCCTCGGGTTCTTCTACGGCGCGGTGATCGGCATCCTGCTGATGATCGTGCGGCGCCGGAACCGCAAGCAGGCCATCCCCTTCGGCCCCTTCATGGCCGCCGGGCGCCCTCACCGCCATCCTCGTCGGCGCCCCCATCATCACCTGGTACAAGGGCGGCTGACCGGGAACGCTGCGAGCGTGGGCGAGACGCCCGTCCCGACGTGCACCTGAACGTGCTCCAGTGCTGCGCGGCGTGCCCGGTATCCTGGTGCGTCCCCTCCGGAGAGGTTTCCCAGTGCTGCGCTACCTGACCGCCGGCGAGTCGCACGGCCCCGCCCTCAGCGTCATCATCGAGGGCCTGCCGGCCGGTCTCCCGCTCACCATCGAGCAGATCGGCGACGAGCTCGCCCGCCGGCGCCTGGGCTTCGGTCGCGGCCCCCGCATGCGCTTCGAGCGTGACGACGTCGAGTTCATCGGCGGCGTCCGCCACGGCTTCACCCTCGGATCGCCGCTCTGCCTGGTCATCCACAACACCGAGTGGCCGAAGTGGCAGGAGGAGATGTCGGCCGCGCCCGGCGCCACCGAGAAGCCCCTCCACCGCCCCCGCCCCGGCCACGCGGATCTCGTCGGGATGCAGAAGTACGGCTTCGACGACGCCCGCAACGTGCTCGAGCGCGCCTCCGCCCGCGAGACCGCGGCCCGGGTCGCGGCCGGCGCGGTGGCCAAGGCGCTGCTCGCCGAGATCGGCACCGACGTCGTCAGCCACGTGATCCAGCTCGGCGTGGTGCGTTCCGAGGCCGGCCGTCGCCCCACCCCCGCCGACCTCCCGGCGGTCGACGACTCGTCGGTGCGCTGCTTCGACCCCGCCGCCGAGGCGCTGATGGTCGCCGAGATCGAGGCCGCGGCGAAGGCGGGCGACTCGCTCGGCGGCCTGGTGGAGGTGCTGGCCTACGGCGTGGCCCCCGGGCTCGGCTCCCACGTGCACTGGGACCGCAAGATCGACGCCCTCCTCGCCCAGGCGCTCATGAGCATCCAGGCCATCAAGGGCGTCGAGATCGGCGACGGGTTCGAAGCCGCGGGGCTGCGCGGGAGCCAGGCCCACGACGAGATCCTCTGGGACGCCGCGTCGGGGGAGTACGTGCGCGACACCACCCGCGCCGGCGGCACCGAGGGCGGCATGACCACTGGCAGCCTCCTCGTCGCCCGCGCCGCGATGAAGCCCCTCGCGACGCTGAACCGCCCGGTCATCAAGACCGTCGACACCGTCACCAAGGAGCAGACCGTCTCCTTCAAGGAGCGCACCGACGTCACCGCGGTGCCCGCGGCCGGCGTGGTCGCCGAGACCATGGTCGCCCTGGTGCTGGCCAACGAGACGGTGCGGAAGTTCGGCGGCGACAGCGTCGCGGAGCTCACCCGCAACCACGCCGTCCTACCTCGCGTCCCTCTCGTGACCCACCTCGTGCTCGTGGGCCTGATGGGCGCGGGCAAGTCGTCGGTGGGGGAGCGCTGCGCCGCCGCGTTGGCGCGGCCCTTCGTCGACACCGACGAGCTGGTGGCCACCACCGCGGGCGCCACCGTCCCCGAGATCTTCGCCGCGCAGGGCGAGGCGGCCTTCCGGGCCCTCGAACGCACCGCGGTGGCCGACGTGTGCGCGTCGCCCGAGCCGCTCGTGATCGCGTGCGGCGGCGGCGCGGTGCTCGACCCCGACAACCGTCGTCAACTGCGCGACCACGGCGTCGTCGTGTGGCTGCGCGCCGGCACCGACGAGCTCGCGCGGCGCGTCGGCACCGGTGAGGGCCGACCGTTGCTGCAGGGCGGCGCGCCCGCGGCCACGCTCGCCCGCCTCGCCGAACTGCGCGCCCCCGCGTACGAAGCGGCTGCGCACGTGATCGTCGACACCGACGGTCTGCCGGTGGGAGCGGTCACCGACCGCGTGCTGGAGGAGTTCCGTTCGTGGAACGCGTGACCGTCGCGGTCAGCCCGCCGTACGACGTCGTCGTCGGCGACGGTGCGCTCGCCCGCGCGGCCGAGCTGCTCGCCGGCCGGCGCAAGGTCGCGGTCGTCAGCTCAGCCCGGCATCGCCGACTTCCACGCGCCCGCGCTGCTCACCGCGCTGCACGGCGCGGGCATCGACACCGACCTCTTCCTGATGGGCGACGGCGAGGACGCCAAGTCGCTGCGCACCGTCGACGACCTCTGCTCGCAACTCGCGTCGTGGGGCCTGCTGCGCAACGACGCGATCGTCGCCCTCGGCGGCGGCGTGGTCGGCGACACCGCCGGGTTCGTCGCTTCCGTCTACTACCGGGGCGTCGACGTCGTGCAGGCGCCCACCACGCTGCTCGCCATGGTCGACGCCGCCATCGGCGGCAAGACCGCGGTGAACCTGCCCGAGGGCAAGAACCTCGTCGGCGCGTTCCACCAGCCGGTCGGCGTGCTGGCCGACGTCACCACCCTCGCCACCCTCCCGCCGCGCGAGTACCGCGCCGGGCTCGGCGAGGTCGCCAAGTACGCGCTCATGCCGGGCGGCGAGCGGGTGGCCGCCATCGTCGACCGAGCACGCGAGTGCGATCGTCGAGCGCGACGTCGCGGTGCTCGCTCAGCTCGTCGCCGCGTCGGCCGCGATCAAGGCCGCGGTCGTCGCCGCCGACCCGCACGAGCGCACCGGGATCCGTGCCACCCTCAACCTCGGCCACACCCTCGCCCACGCGCTCGAGTCGGTGGGCGGCTACGAGCTGCTGCACGGCGAGGCCGTCGCCGTGGGTCTGGTGTACGCGGGCGCGCTCGCCGGCGCGCTCGAACGCATCGACGCTCGCACCGTCGCGCACTACCGCGACACCGTCGACGCGCTCGGACTGCCCACGCAGGTGCCGGGACCGGCCCACGCCGACGCGCTGCTCGCGTCGATGCGCCGCGACAAGAAGGCGGTGGGTGGGCTCACCTTCGTGTTGCCCGGCGCGGACGGCCTCGAGATCGTGCACGACCCCGACCCACGCGCGATCTCGGTCGCGTTCCGCGCCGTCGGTGTGGAAGGCTGACGCCCATGGCTTCCGACGATTCGCGCCTGATCCTCCTGCTCTCCGGACCCAACCTCAACCTGTTGGGGGAGCGCCAGCCCGAGATCTACGGCACCACCACGCTCGCACGACCTCGTGCAGATCGCCACCGGCACCGCCGCCGCGCACGGCTACGACGTCGAGCACCACCAGTCGCAACCACGAGGGTGAGCTGATCGACGCCATCCACGGCGCGCGGGGTCGCTGCGCGGCGATCGTGATCAACGCCGCCGCGTTCACCCACTCGTCGTACGCGCTGGCCGACGCGCTGGCCACCTTCGACGGCGTGAAGGTGGAGTTGCACATCTCCAACCCGCAGGCCCGCGAGGAGTGGCGTCACGCGTCGCTGATCGCGCCCTACGTCGACGGGCACCTCGCGGGGTTCGGCGCCGCGGGCTACCGCCTCGCGGTCGAGGCCGCGGTCGCGCTGCTCGACGGCGCGCCGTGAGCGCCGACGCCCTGCTCGCCACCCTCCCGGCGATGGACGTGGGGGCGCGTGCCGAACGGCTGCGCCCGCTCTTCGCCGACGCGGGGATCGACGCCCTGCTCGTCACCTACCTGCCCAACGTCCGCTACCTCACCGGATTCACCGGCAGCGCGGGCACCGCGCTGGTCACCGCCGACACGCTGGTGTTCACCACCGACGGCCGCTACCGCACCCAGTCCGGCGAGCAGCTCGCCGCCGCGGGCGTCGACGCCGAGATCGTGATCGGCGCGACCGTGGCCGAGCAGCGCGCCGCCATCGCGGCTGCACTCGATCCCGCCGCGCGCGTCGGCCTCGAAGCCGCGACCGTGTCGTGGGCGCAGCAGCGCGAGCTCACCCACGCGCTCGCCGGTCACGAGCTGGTGCCCACCGAGGGCCTGGTCGAAGCGCTGCGGTGCGTCAAGGAACCGGGTGAGATCGCGCGCATCCGCGCCACGTGCGCGGTCGCCAGCGACTCGCTCGCCGCGCTGCTGCCGCGCCTCGCCGAGCGCCGACCGAGCAGGAGTTCGCGCTCGAGCTCGAGGTCGAGATGCGTCGCCGCGGCGCGAGCGGCAACAGCTTCGACCCGATCATCGCGTCGGGGCCCAACGGCGCGATGCCGCACGCCCGTCCCACGTCGCGGCGCGTCGAGCGCGGCGAGCTCGTCGTCATCGACTTCGGGTGCATCGTCGACGGCTACTGCTCCGACATGACGCGCACCGTGAGTGTCGGCGACCCCGGTGCCGACGCGCGTCACCTGTGGGAGCGTGGTGCGCGACGCGCAGGCCGCGGGGCGCGACGCGGTGCACGAAGGCGCCGACTGCGCGGCCGTCGACCGCGCGTGTCGCGACGTCATCGCGGCGGCGGGCTGGGCCGAGCTGTTCGCCCACGGCACCGGTCACGGAGTGGGTCTCGAGATCCACGAGGCCCCTCGGGTGGCCGCGACGGCCCGTGATACCTTGGCCTCCGGCTCGGTTGTCACCGTCGAGCCGGGCGTGTACCTCCCCGGAGTGGGCGGCGTGCGCATCGAGGACACCGTGGTCGTCACCCCCGGCGGCATGGATCCCCTCACCGAATTCCCGAAGGAACTTGTCCTGTGAGCATCTCCACCAACGACCTCAAGAACGGCATGGCCCTCAACCTCCCCTCCGAGGGCCTCGTCACCGTGGTCGAGTTCCAGCACGTGAAGCCGGGCAAGGGCGGCGCGTTCGTGCGCACCAAGCTCAAGAAGGTCGCCGGCGGCGCGGTGCTCGAACGCACCTTCCGCGCCGACGAGAAGGTGCCGCTCGCGAAGATCGACAAGCGCGAGATGCAGTACCTCTACCGCGAGGGCAGCGCGCTCGGTGTTCATGGACAACGACACCTACGACCAGCGCAACGTCGAGACGTCGGATCTCGGCAGCGCCGTCGACTACCTCAAGGAAGGCGACGCCGCGGTCCTGCACATGTACCAGGACGCCGTCGTCGCCGCCGAGCTCCCCGCCGCGGTCGAGCTCCTCGTCACCGCGACCGAGCCCGGCGTGCAGGGCGACCGCGTGTCGGGCGCCCGCAAGCCGGCCACGCTCGAGACCGGCCTCGTCGTGCAGGTGCCGCTGTTCGTGGAGCCCGGTGAGAAGATCAAGGTCGACACCCGCACCGGGGAGTACCTGGCCCGCGCCTGACGCGCTGCTGCCAGGTACCTCTGCCGTGATGGTCGCCACCGGAAGCCGACGGGAAGCCCGCGAGCGGGCGCTCGGGCTCTGTTACGAACTCGAGATCCGCGACGTGTCGCTCGACGAGCTGCTCGACGATCTCCCCGCGCCCCCCGACGAGTTCGCGGTGTCGCTGGCGCGTGGTGTCGAGGAGCACCATGCCGAGGTCGACGAGCTGCTGCGTCGCTACTCCGAGCACTGGGCGCTGGAGCGCATGCCCGCGGTCGACCGTGCGGTGTTGCGCATGGGCGCCTACGAGCTGGGCTGGGAGCCCGACGTTCCCGCCGCGGTCGCGATCAGCGAGGCCGTCGAGCTCGCCAAGCAGTACTCCACCAAGGACTCCGGCCGGTTCGTCAACGGGCTGCTCAGCCGGATCGCGGAGGAGCTCCGCCCGTCGTGAGCGCGGTGCCGACTGACGCGATGCGGGTGAGCACGGCTCCCGTCGAGGTCGAGCAGCCCGACGTCGACACGGTCAGCGTCACCGACAAGCCGTGGATCGTCATCGTGTGGAACGACCCGGTGAACCTCATGTCGTACGTGGTGTACGTGTTCCAGAAGCTCTTCGGGTACTCGCGCGCCAAGGCCACCAAGCTCATGCGCCAGGTGCACGAGGAAGGTCGCGCGGTGGTGTCCGACGGGCCGCGCGAGAAGTGCGAGATCGACGTCGCCCGTCTGCACGCGTGCGGGCTGTGGGCCACGATGGAGCACCCGAGCTGATGTTCCGCCGGTGGCGACGCTTCCGTCGCGGCGACGGCGACGCGCTCGTCGTGTCGATGCAGGCCGAGGAGCTCGAGCTGCTGCAGTCGCTGCCCGACCAGTTGCGGCAGGTGCTCGGCGGCGCCGACGACGACCCGGCACGCGAGCGGCTGTTCCCGCGTGCGTACCTCGACCCCACCGCGGAGGCCGACGAACAGCAGTGGCGCCAGTACGCGTATCCCGATCTGGTGGAGCAGCGGTTCGAGGCGGTCGGCGCGCTCGACGAGTCGCTGGCGCGCGCGGTGGTGGCGGGGCGCGACGGCGAGCTGCGCGAGATCACGTTGTCGCCCGACGAGGTGCAGGCGTGGCTCGGCGTGTTGAACGACACCCGGTTGATCCTGGGGTCGCGCCTGGGCGTCACCGAGGAGGAGCGGGAGTTCGATCCCGACGACCCGCAGGCGCCGGCGTTCGCGTTCTACGACTGGTTGACGTGGGTGCAGGGCGACCTCATCGAGGCGTTGCTCGGCGACCTCCCCGAAGAGGGGATCGAGTAGCGGGGCGCGGCGGCGCGCCCGACCGTGTGCCTCGTCGAAAGCCCCCGAGTCGAAGTGGATGTGGATGCGCAAGCAGTACAACTTCTGGCCCTGGCCGACCGATGGTGCTACGGACGCCTGGGATGTGGACCGGCTCGTCGAGCTGTCCCACAATCTCCCGGTCGAGCGGATGCCGCTTGCTTCGATCTGGCAACTCGACAGCCTGCACTGGGGTGCTGCAGTGACGCCGCGTGATCTCGCCGAGCACGTTCGTCTCGTCGACGAGGCCGACCTCGCGTACCCGATCATCCTCTCGGTTGACGGCCGGGTGATGGACGGGATGCACCGGGTCGTGAAGGCGCTCCTGGAGGGTCACGACAGCATCGCTGCCGTGCGCTTCGACGTGCAGCCCGAACCCGACTTCCGCAACTGCCGCCCGGAAGATCTGCCCTACGACGAGAAGTTGCTCTGACCACTTGCAGAGCGAACGTATGTTCGCTATGATGTGAGGGTTCCTACTTCCCCGTTGGATCGTCTGGCGACCGTCACTCGGCGCCGGGCACGCGTCACGGGGAGGTGCGCATGTCGGACTTGGCAACAGCGTTGGCGGCCGTGCGCGACGCGGTCGACGGGCTCGAGCCCGGCGTGCTCCCGGTGGAGGCGTGCCGAGCGCTGATCGAGGATCTGGCTCGCACCGAGAAGGTCTGTGCACTCGCTCGCGTGCGGGTGGCGCAGCGGATCGCGGTGCCGTCGACCGGGCCGGGCCGGCCGAGCTCTGACGCTGCGGAGCTGTTGGCTCGCTCGAGTGGCACATCGGCGGCGTCGGCGAAGTCCGACCTCACGACGGTGCGGGCGCTGGCGGGCCTCCCGACGCTCCGCGGCGCGGTCGAGGCTGGCGAGCTGTCGCTCGCGCAGGCGCACGAGATTGCGAAGGCGGCGAAGGTGGTCGCCGAACGAGGAGGGCCGCCTCGTCGACCACGCCCGGCGCACCGGGCTCGCCGGTCTGCGCGACGAGTGTCGACGGGTACGGCTCGCGGCGATCGACGTCGACGAGCTGCACGACGCGCAGCGTCGGCGGCGGGAGGCCGTCACCTTCACGAACGAGTGGGGCATGGTGTGCCTCCGGGCGCAGTTCCCGCCCGAGGTCGGTGTCGCGATCGCCAACCGCCTGGGCCGGGCCACCGACCGTTGTTGGCGGGCCGCGCGTCACGCCGCGGGCCCCGGCAAGCTCCTGGAGCCACGGGCGGCCTACGCCGCCGACGCGCTCGCGGCGATGCTCGGCGGCCGTGCGGTGGATGCCGCCGGGACGGATGACGCCGATCGGCCGGCAAAGCCAGGGAGGCGGGAAGCCGATGTCGTGATCGTCGCCGACGTCCACGCGCTGGCGCGCGGGCATGCGGAGGCGGGGGAGCCGTGCCACGTCGTGGGCGGCGGGCCGGTCCCGGTGTCGGTGGTGCGGAGCACGCTCGAGGATGCGTTCGTGAAGCTCGTGACGCACGACGGGGTGCGGATACGGGAGGTCGTGCACGTCGGGCGAAAGCTGCCGGCGGTGCTGCGGACCGCGCTGGAGCTGGGCTGCGCCGCCGAGGTTCGACGGGGTGGCCTGCGTCGAGGACGGGTGCGACCGTCGCCTCGGGCTGGAGTGGGACCACGTCGATCCGGTGGCGAACGGCGGGCTCACCAGCCTCGACAACCTCGAACCGAGATGCCGACCGTGCCATCGGGCCAAGACCGAACGCGACCGCGCCGCAGGCTTGCTGCGGGCGAAGGGCCCGCCATGAGCGCCGCCGCGATCGCCGCGGGCGCAGCAGACACGACGGGTCGAATCAGGTCAGAGCCACTGACCGCCCAGTTCGGCAAGGTCGAACGACTTGCCGCTGCCGGGATGGAAGATGCCGTTGATGGTCTCGGGCGACCAGATGCTGGTGATGCCGCGGGCGTTGGCGCCGAAGCCGTCCTTGCGGGAGTCGCGCATGGCCTCGGCGTGGGCGCCGCCGCGCAGTGCGGCCTTGGCGGCCTCGGGGCTCGTCCACGCGGTGAAGGTGTAGTGGCGGCGGTCGACCACCGCGAAGACGGTGCCGAGGTAGCCCGCCTCCTTGCCGAGCTGCTCGAACACGATCGCGAGCGTCGACTCGCGGAGATGCACGTCGAACTCGTGGTCGATCTCGATCCAGGTCACGGTGAATGCGCCGGGCGCCGCCTCCCGGCCGGAGTCGATGCGCACGCTGTAGCCGAACCCGACGCCCGGCATGTCGGCCGGCGTGACGTGGGCCTGCAGGCCGAGCTGGGTCAGCATGGTCGCGGAGTCGAAGTAGCCCACCACCTTCGAGAGGCGGTCGGACGCCGGGTCGTAGTCGATGAAGTCGGCGCCGGGGAGCGCGACGGTGCCGCCGGTGGGCGGTCCGCCGGGCAGTCGGCCCGGTGTTGGTGCCGTGCATCACCCACTGCGCGGCGGCCGTCGTGTCGGAGGTCGGCAGGCACGACACGATCTCGAAGCGGACATCGGGGAAGCCGACCACGAGCCCGTCCACGTTCGCGGCGAGGGCGTCACCCGCGATCGGCCCACCGGTGGTGGGGTCCTCGAAGGTGCCGCCGTCGGTGAGCGACGCCACCACGGCCGTCGCCGTCGTGCGCGTTCCAGGCGTCGAAGTAGCGCTGCAGTGCGGACTCGATCGTCATGGGTCCTCCTCGATTCGGGCGGAGCGTAGATGCACGCGCCGCCGCGTGCCGCGTGTACCATGCGCAGGACCGTGAAGGGAGTCCCGTGAGGCTCCTACGGAAAGGCACCGAGATGACCCTCGTCCACCGGACGGGTGTGTTCGATGCCGGCGACCTGCGCCGGGCGCACACCCGCATCGCCCACGAGATCGTGGAGCGCAACCGTGGCGCCGACGACGTCGTGCTCGTGGGCCTCTACACCCGGGGCGTCGCCATCGCCCACCGCCTCGCCGCCGCCATCGCCGAGTTCGAGCACGTCGACGTGCCGGTCGGCGCCCTCGACGTCGCCTTCTTCCGCGACGACATCGCGCTGCGCCCGGTCACCCCGGCCGGCCCCACCGAGATCCCGGTCGACGTCACCGGCCGCATCGTCGTGCTCGTCGACGACGTGCTCTTCACCGGCCGCACCGTGCGCGCCGCGCTCGACGCGCTCACCGAGCTCGGCCGTCCGCAGTCCGTGCAGCTCGCGGCGCTGATCGACCGCGGCCACCGGGAGCTGCCGATCCGCCCCGACTACGTCGGCAAGAACCTCCCCACCGCGCTCGACGAGGACGTGCGGGTGCGCCTCACCGAGACCGACGAGTGCGACGACGACGGCGTCGAGCTCTGGGGTCCGGGAGCCGCTGCAGGGGAGGCCGGGCAGTGAAGCACTTCCTGTCGATCGACGACCTCACCGCGAAGACCTGGAGCAGCTGCTCGAGCTCGGTGAGCAGTTCGTCGCGGTGAACCAGCGCGAGATCCCGAAGCTGCCCGCGCTGCGCGGCAAGGTGGTGGCCAGCCTCTTCTACGAGGACTCCACCCGCACCCGCCTCAGCTTCGAGACCGCGGCCAAGCGCCTCTCCTGCGACGTCATGACCTTCAGCGTGGCGCAGTCGTCGGTGAAGAAGGGCGAGAGCCTGCGCGACACCGTGCAGACCGTCGCCGCGATGGGCATCGACGCCATCGTGATCCGCCATCCCGCCGCCGGTGCGCCCGCCCGCATCACCCAGTGGACCGACGCCTCGGTGATCAACGCCGGCGACGGCCGCCACGCCCACCCCACCCAGGCCGTGCTCGACATGCTCACGCTGCGCCGCCACCGCGGCCCGAAGCTCGACGGCCTGCGCGTCGCCATCATCGGCGACGTCCGCCACTCGCGCGTCGCCCGCAGCGACGTGAAGGCGCTCAACCTCCTCGGCGCCGAGATCACCCTCGTCGCCCCGCCCACGCTGCTGCCCGAGTCGCTCGAGGGCTGGCCGGTCGAGGTGAGCTACGACCTCGACGACGTCATCCCCGAGCTCGACGTCGTGATGCTGCTGCGCATGCAGTTCGAGCGTCAGCAGCAGGCGCTCTTCCCCACGGTGCGCGAGTACACCGCCCGCTACGGCCTCACCGCGGCCCGGGCCGAGCGGCTGAAGCCCGACGCGCTGATCATGCACCCCGGCCCGATGAACCGCGGCGTCGAGGTCGCGGCCGAGGTGGCCGACGGCCCCGCCTCGGTGGTGATCGAACAGGTCACCAACGGCGTCGCGGCGCGCATGGCCGTCCTGTACACCCTTCTCGGATCCGGAGCACCCGTTGCCTGAACACCTTGCTCGTCCGGGGCGGCACCATCGTCGACCCCAACGGCGAACGCACCGCCGACGTGCGCATCCGCGACGGTCACGTCGTCGAAGTGGGCGAAGGCCTGCGCGGCGACCCCGACGAGCGCGAGGTCGACGCCGGCGGTTGCATCGTGAGCCCCGGCTTCGTCGACCTGCACGTGCACCTGCGCGAACCCGGCGACGAGGAGGCCGAGACCATCTGGTCCGGCACCCGCGCCGCGGCCCGCGGCGGCTTCACCGCGGTGGTCGCGATGCCCAACACCCGCCCGCCGCTCGACGACGCGTCGGTGGTGTCGTCGGTGCTGCGCACCGCGGAGACCGAAGGGCTCTGCCAGGTCGCGTCGTCGGGCTGCATCACCATCGGTCGCGAAGGGCGCGAGCTCGCGCCGATGGGGGAGCTGTACGCGCTCGGCGTGCGCATCTTCACCGACGACGGCGCGTGCGTGGCCAGCGCGGGCGTCATGCGCCGCGCCCTGCAGTACGCCAGGTCGCTGCCCGGCGCGGTGGTCGCCCAGCACGCGGAGGACGAGACCCTCGCCGGCGGCGGTTCCATGCACGAGGGCGAGTGGTCGAGCCGCCTCGGCATCCCCGGCCGCCCGTCGGTCGCCGAGACGGTCATCGTGGCCCGCGACATCGAGCTCGCGGCCGCCACCGGCACCCCGGTGCACTTCCTGCACTGCTCGGCGGCCGGCACCGTCGAGATGGTGCGCGAGGCGAAGCGGCGCGGGCTGTCCGTCACCGCCGAGGCGGCACCGCACCACTTCACCCTCACCGACGAGTGCTGCGCGGGCTTCGACCCGGTGTTCAAGGTGCACCCGCCGCTGCGCAGCGCGGACGACGTCGCCGCGGTGCGCGCCGGCCTCGCCGACGGCACCATCGACGCCATCGCCACCGACCACGCGCCGCACACCCCCGAGTCGAAGGAGTGCCCGTTCGAGGAGGCGCCCCCGGGGATGCTCGGCCTCGAGACCGCGCTCGCCCTCACGCTCACCGAGCTGGTCGAGCCCGGCATCCTCACGTTGCGCGCCGCGCTCGGCGTGCTCTCGTGGCGCCCGGCGCGCATCGCCGGACTGGCCACGCAGGGCAACCCGGTCGAGGCCGGCCGGCCCGCCAACCTGGCGATCGTCGACCCCGCGGTGCGCTGGGTGGTCGACGCCGAGCGCCTGGCCAGCAAGGCCCGCAACACGCCCTTCGCGGGCCGCAGCCTCAGCGGCAAGGTCCGCCACACCATCTATGCCGGCGAACTGGTCGTCTGCGACGGGGAGGTGACGCGGTGAGCCTGCTCGCTGGCCGGACGGAGACGCGTTGCTGGTGCTCGCGCGACGGCACCGAGTTCGAGGGCGTGCTCGATCGGCGCCGGCCAGGCGCGGGTCGGCACGGTCGCCACCGGGGAGCTGGTGTTCAACACCGCGCTCTCCGGCTACCAGGAGATCGTCACCGACCCGTCCTACGCGGGGCAGGTGATCACCTTCACCTACCCGCACATCGGCAACTACGGCGCGAACGCGGAGGACGACGAGAGCCGCCGCCCGTTCTGCGCCGGTGTCGTGGTGCGCGAGCTCGCCGGGCACGCGAGCAACTGGCGCTCGGAGGAGTCGCTCGCCGCACTGCTCGAACGCCACGGCGTGCCCGGCATCGCCGGCATCGACACCCGCCGCCTCACCCGCCACCTCCGCGAGTCGGGCGCGCTGCCCGGCGCGTTCGGCACCGACGAGGCCGCGGTGCGCGCCGCCGCGGCTGCGGCCACCGGCACCGACGGCATCGATCTCGTCGCCACCGTCACCACCACCGAGCCCTACGTGGTGGGCGACGACGACGCGCCGTTCAACGTGGTGGCCTACGACTTCGGCATCAAGCGCACGATCCTGCGCCACCTCGTGGGCGTGGGCTGCCGGGTGGAGGTGGTGCCCGCGAGCACCCCGGTCATCGGAGGTGCTCGCCCGCAACCCCGACGGGGTCTTCTTGTCCAACGGCCCGGGTGATCCCGTCGGCGGTGACCGGAGCGGCCGACACGGTCCGTGGATTGATCGGGCAGGTACCGGTGTTCGGCATCTGCCTCGGCCACCAGATCCTCGGCCTCGCCCTCGGCGGCGCCACCTACAAGCTGCGCTTCGGCCACCACGGCGGCAACCACCCGGTGCGCCACGAGGCGAGCGGCCGGGTCGAGATCACCAGCCAGAACCACAACTACGCGATCGACGCCGACTCCCTCGCCGATGCGGGCGGCGTCGACCTCACCCACGTGAACCTCAACGACGGCGTGGTCGAGGGCTTCCGGTTCCGGGAGGCGCCCGCGTTCAGCGTGCAGTACCACCCCGAAGCCGGGCCCGGGCCCCACGACGCCCGGTACCTCTTCGACGACTTCGTTGCCCTCATGTCCGACTTCCAGGGGAAGTAGCAGTGCCCAAGCGGACCGATCTCGAGTCCATCCTCATCATCGGCAGCGGACCGATCGTCATCGGTCAGGCCTGCGAGTTCGACTACTCCGGCACCCAGGCGTGCCGGGTGCTGCGCGACGAGGGCTACCGCGTCGTGCTGGTGAACTCGAACCCGGCCACGATCATGACCGACCCCGAGTTCGCGGACGCCACCTACGTCGAGCCGCTCGACGTGGAGAGCCTGCGCACCATCATCGAGCAGGAACGCCCCGACGCGCTGCTGCCCACCCTCGGCGGGCAGACCGCGCTCAACCTCGCGATGGAGCTCCACGGCGCGGGCGTGCTCGAGGAGTTCGGGGTCGAGCTCATCGGCGCGTCGATCGACGCCATCAACACCGCCGAGAACCGCACCAGCTTCAAGGCCGCGATGCAGGAGATCGGCCTGCAGGTGCCCGCCTCGGGCTTCGCCTACAGCGTGGCCGAGGCGCTCGTGGTGGCCGAGCAGGTCGGGTACCCGATCATCGTGCGGCCGTCGTTCATCCTCGGCGGTGGCGGCACCGGTTTCGCCGGCGATCCCGACGAGATGCGCCACATCGCCGAGCGCGGCCTCGCCGCCAGCCCGGTGGGGGAGATCCTCATCGAGCAGTCGATCGCGGGGTGGAAGGAGTACGAGCTCGAGCTCATGCGCGACCACGCCGACAACGTCGTGGTCATCTGCTCGATCGAGAACTTCGACGCGATGGGCGTGCACACCGGCGACTCGATCACCGTGGCGCCCGCGCAGACCCTCACCGACGTCGAGTACCAGCGCATGCGCGACGCCGCGTTCGCGTGCATCCGCCGCATCGGGGTCGACACCGGCGGTTCCAACATCCAGTTCGCGGTCAATCCCGACGACGGCGACATGGTCGTCATCGAGATGAACCCGCGCGTGTCGCGCTCCAGCGCGTTGGCCAGCAAGGCCACCGGCTTCCCGATCGCCAAGATCGCGGCCCGGCTCGCGGTGGGCTACCACCTCGACGAGATCCTCAACGACATCACCGGTGTCACCCCCGCGTCGTTCGAGCCCACCATCGACTACGTCGTCACCAAGATCCCGCGCTGGGCGTTCGAGAAGCTGCCCGGCGCGTCGCCGGTGCTCGGCACGCAGATGCAGTCGGTGGGCGAGGTGATGGCCATCGGCCGCACGTTCCCGGAGTCGTTCCAGAAGGCGCTGCGTTCGCTCGAGACCGGCCGCTACGGCCTCAACTGCGACCCCACCGAGCGCGAGTACGACGCGTTCGAGCGACGACGAGCTGGTGCGCCGGGTGTCCTCGGCCACGCCCGAGCGCCCGTTCCTGCTCGGCGCCGCGCTGCGCCGCGGCGTGTCGGTCGAGCGCCTGTACCAGGCCACCGGCATCGACCCCTGGTTCCTCGTACCATCTGTGCGACATCGTGCAGCTGCGCGACGGAGTTGCGACGGTCGCGACGCCGACGACGCTGACGCGCCGCGAATGGCTGCACGTGAAGCGCATGGGCTTCGCCGACGCGCAGCTTGCCTACCTGTGGGACGTCCCCGAAGCGCGACGTCTTCGCGGCGCGGAGCGCCGCCGGAGTGGAAGTCACGTACAAGACGGTCGACACCTGCGCGGCGGAGTTCGCGGCGGAGACGCCCTACCACTACGGCACCTGGGAGGACGACTGCGAGGTCGCGCCGCTCGACCGGCCCGCCGTGGTCATCCTCGGCAGCGGCCCGAACCGCATCGGCCAGGGCGTCGAGTTCGACTACTGCTGCGTGCACGCGGCGTTCGCGCTGTCCGACGCCGGCTTCGAGACGGTCATGGTCAACTGCAACCCCGAGACCGTCTCCACCGACTACGACACCAGCGACCGGCTGTTCTTCGAGCCCCTCACCGCGGAGGACGTGCTCGCGGTGTGCCGGCGGCTGCAACTCCGGGGCGAGGAAGGCGGCGGTGGCCTGGCGGGCGTGATCGTGAGCCTCGGCGGGCAGACCCCGCTCAAGCTCGCCCACCTGCTCGAGGACGCGGGGATCCCGGTGCTCGGCACCAGCCCCGCGTCGATCGACCTCGCCGAGGACCGCGAGCAGTTCCAGGCGCTCTGCGAGCGGCTCGCCATCCAGCAGCCGCCCGGCGGCACCGCCAGCACCCCCGAGCAGGCCCGGGTCATCGCCGATCGGCTCGGCTTCCCGGTGCTGGTGCGCCCGTCCTACGTGCTCGGCGGGCGGGCCATGCAGATCGTCTACGACGTGGAGTCGCTCGACTCGGCGATGGCCGAGATGGCCGCCGAGGGCACCCTCGGTCGCGAGGGCGGGCTGTCGGCCTCGCGCCCGGTGCTGGTCGACCGCTTCCTCGAGGACGCCATCGAGGTCGACGTCGACGCGCTGCGCGACGCCGACGGCGAGATCGTCATCGGCGGTGTGATGGAGCACATCGAGGAGGCCGGCGTGCACTCGGGCGACTCCGCCTGCGCGATCCCGCCCCAGACCCTCTCCGCGGCCACCGTCACCCGCATCGAGACCCAGACCAAGGCGCTCGCCGAGGCGCTCGGCGTGCTCGGGCTCATCAACGTGCAGTGGGCCGTGAAGTCCGGCGCCACGTCGGGGCAGGCGGCGACGAGGTGTACATCCTCGAGGCCAACCCCCGCGCCAGCCGCACGGTGCCGTTCGTGAGCAAGGCCACGGGCGTGCCGCTGGCCAAGGTCGCGGCCCGGGTGATGGGCGGCGCCACGCTCGCCGAGCTGCGGGCCGAGGGTCTGCTGCGCCCGCCCGCCGAGGGCGGCCACGTCGCGGTGAAGGAGGCGGTGCTGCCCTTCAACCGCTTCCCGACCGTCGACACCGTGCTCGGTCCCGAGATGCGCTCCACCGGCGAGGTGATGGGCATCGACCGCAGCTTCGGGATGGCGTTCGTCAAGAGCCAGACCGGCGCCTGGAACAAGCTGCCGCGCGAGGGGACGATCTTCTTCTCGCTCGCCGACCGCGACAAGGCCCACGGCATCGCGGCCGCCCGCCACTTCGTGGAGCTCGGGTTCCGGCATCGTGGCCACCGCGGGCACCGCGGTGGCGCTCGAGGCCGAGGGCGTGGCCGTCGACGCGGTGGTCGGCAAGCTCACCGACCCCGACACCGGCGAGGCCGTGCTCCACGACCAGCACGACGCGGTGGAGCTGCTCGAGTCGGGTGCCGTGCACCTGGTCGTGAACACGCCGAGGGGCCGCGGGCCCCGGGCCGACGGCGCGCACATCCGCCGCACCGCGACCGTGCGGGGCATCCCGTGCCTCACCACGGTGGCCGCGGCGGTGGCCGCGGCCGCCGGGCTGGCCGAGTCGGCCTCCCGGGCGCCGCACGTGTCGCCGCTGCAGGCCTACCACCGCGACGGCCAGCTCCGGCTGGAGGTCTGAGTGCCTGCGCCGGTCGACATGACGGTGGCGGTGGGGCCGATCGCGCTGCCCAACCCCGTGGTCACCGCCTCCGGCACCTTCGGCCACGGCGCCGAGGTGGCCCGGCTCGGCGATCCCGGCGCCATCGGCGCGGTCACCGCCAAGTCGCTCTCGGCCGAGCCGTGGGCGGGCAAGCCCGCGCCGCGGCTGCACACCAGCGCGGCGGGGATGATGAACGCGGTCGGGCTCCAGGGCCCGGGCGTGGAGGCGTGGCTGCGCGACGACCTGCCCGCGCTGCGCGCGGTCGGGGCGCGGGTGATCGTGTCGATCTGGGGTCAGACCGTCGACGACTACGCGCGCGCCGCGGCGATGCTCGCCGGTGCGCCGGTGCTCGCGCTCGAGGTGAACGTCAGCTGCCCGAACCTGCACCGCCGCTCGGAGATGTTCGCCCACGACCCGGCCGCCACGCGCGAGGTGCTCACCGCGGTGCACGCCGCGTGCCCCGACCTGCCGATGCTCGCCAAGCTGTCGCCGAACGTGACCGACATCACGGAGATCGCGGGCGCCGCGCTCGACGCCGGAGCCGACGGGCTCACCCTGGTGAACACCGTGATGGGGCTGCTCGTCGACGCCGAGACCCGTCGCCCGGCACTCGGTGGTGGGGGCGGCGGACTGTCGGGGCCCGCGATCAAGCCGGTCGCGTTGCGCGCGGTGCACGACGTCGCGCGCGCGTTCCCCGGCACGCCGATCATCGGCACCGGCGGTGTCGCGTCGGGTGTCGACGCGGTCGAGATGATGCTCGCGGGCGCGAGCGCGGTCGGCGTGGGCACCGCGTCGTTCGTCGATCCGCGCGCGCCGCAACGCATCGCGCGCGAGTTGCAGGAGTGGTGCGCGAAGCATCAGGTCGCGCGCGTGCGCGATCTCACCGGGGCACTGGAGGACGTGTGACCGACACCGCGCGTGACCATCTCGCGCTTGCGCTCGACGTGGGCGACCTGCGCCGCGCGCTCACCGTCGCCGAAGCCGTCGCGCCCTGGTTCTCGGTCGCCAAGGTGGGGTTCGAGCTCTACGCCGAGGCCGGCCCCGACGCCTTCCGCGCCTTACGCGACAAGGGTTTCCGGGTGTTCGCCGACCTGAAGCTGCACGACATCCCCACCACCGTCGGCCGCGCCGCCCGGGTGCTCGGACGCACCGGTGTCGACTTCCTCAACTTCCATGCCGCGGGCGGCGAGGCGATGTTGCGCGCGGGTGTCGAAGGACTCGCGGAAGGCGCGCGCGACGCAGGCCACGCGCTCGCGCCGGTGTCGCTCGCGGTCACCGTGCTCACGAGCGATCCCGACACCAGCGCGCTGGAAGAACGACTCCGCGTCGCGTCGGTCGCGGGTTGTGACGGCGTCGTGTGCGCGGGCAGCGACATCGCACGTGCGCGCGCGTACGCATTGCGCACGATGGTGCCGGGCATCCGTCCCGCGGGCAGCGCGCACGACGACCAGGCGCGCGTCGACACGCCGGGCGACGCGATCGCGCGTGGTGCCGACTGGTTGGTGATCGGTCGCGCCGTCACCCGCGCCGACGACCCCGCCGCCGCGGCCGCCGCGGTCGCCGCCGAGGTCACCGGGGCCCTCGGGTAGCACCGGTTGCAGGCCGGGAGGGCCTGCGTATACTGACCGGCGCGCTCGTCCCGGAGGTCGACCCGAATGCCGCTTCCCCCTGCGTTGACGCCCGAACAGCGACAGGCAGCACTCGACAAAGCCGCCGAGGCCCGCCGCCAACGGGCGGAGGTCAAGGCCAAGTTGAAGTCGGGCGCGCTGAGCCTCGACGAGCTCTTCGCCCAGGGCGAACGCGACGACGCGCTCGCCAAGTTGAAGGTCGTGAGCGTGCTCGAGTCGCTGCCCGGCGTGGGCAAGGTCCAGGCCCGCCGGATCATGACCGACCTCGACATCAGCGAGAGCCGGCGTCTCCGCGGGCTCGGGCGCAACCAGCGTGAAGGGCTGCTCGTGCACCCCAAGATCGCCCGCTCGGCTTGACCTGCATCGTGAGCACGCTTCCTCGTCGTGTCCGGGCCTTCGGGGGCGGGCAAGGGCACCGTGGTCCGCGGCGCTCAAGGCCCGCCTGCCCGCGGCTGTGGGAATCGGTCTCCTGGACCACCCGCGCCCCCCGCGACGGGGAGCGCGAGGACGTCGACTACCACTTCGCCTCCCGGGACGAGTTCCTGGCCCTCGAGCGGGCGGGCGGCTTCCTCGAGCACTTCGAGGTGTTCGGCAACCTCTACGGCACCCCCCGGGCGGCGGTGGAGGAGCGCCTCGCCGCCGGCGCCGACGTGGTGCTGGAGATCGACGTGCAGGGCGCCCTGAGGGTCAAGCAGGTCATGCCCGAGGCTCTGCTCGTGTTCATCGCCCCGCCGTCGCGCGACGAGCAGCGGCGGCGCCTCGAGGCCCGGGGGACCGACTCGCCCGAGGTGATCGAGGCCCGGCTGGCCGAGGCCGCGGCCGAGGAGGCCCGGGCGGGGGAGTTCGACGTGCAGGTCGTCAACGACGACGTGGATGCCGCGGTGGCCCGGGTGGCTGGTATCCTGGCCAGTCGCACTGCGGGCGCCTGAGCCCCGCATCCCTGCCAGCAGGAGCACCGATGGCCCCGCGCCCCTCCCTCATGACCCCTCGCATGGAGCACCTGCTCGAGAAGGTCGACTCGAAGTTCACGCTGGTCACGCTGTCGGCCATGCGGGCGCGGGAGATCAACGACTACTACAACCAGCTCGGCGAGGGCCTCGGCAAGATCGTCCCGCCGCAGGTCACCTCGGTGTCGCGCAAGCCGCTGTCGATCGCCATGGAGGAGATCGAGGCCGGCAAGATCGAGTACGTCGTGCTGCCGCCGGAAGAGGAGCGGGCGGCCATCGCCGCCGCCGCGGCCCAGGCCGAGGCCGACGCCGCCCTGGCCGCGCTCGCTGTCGTGCAGGACGCGCCCGAGGCCTGATGGACCCGCTCGCGTCCCTGCGGGGCCGCCGGGTCGTGCTCGGCGTGTCCGGCGGGATCGCCGCCTACAAGGCCGTCGAGGTCTGCCGTCGCCTGGTCGACGCCGGCGCGTTCGTGTCGCCCGTGCTCACCCAGGACGCCCTGCGCTTCGTGGGCGCGCTCACCTTCTCGGCGCTGGCGTCGGAGCCGGCCCGCACCTCGCTCTTCGACGGGCCCGACCCCATCCCGCACACCCGCCTCGGCCAGCAGGCCGACCTCGTGGTCATCGCGCCCTGCACCGCCAAGACGCTGGGCAAGTACGCGGCCGGGATCTCCGACGACCTGCTCTCCGCCACGCTGCTCGCCACCCGGGCGCCGGTGCTGATCGCGCCGGCGATGCACACCGAGATGTGGGAGCACCCCGCGGTGCAGGAGAACCTCGCCACGCTGCGACGACGCGGCGTGCACGTGGTCGACCCCGAGTCGGGCCGTCTCGCCGGCGGCGACTCCGGTGAGGGTCGCCTCGCCGCGCCCGAGTCGATCGTCGCCGCGGCCGCCGCGGTGCTCGCCGAGGGCCACGACTTCGCCGGCCTGCACGTGCTCGTCACCGCGGGCGGCACCCGGGAGCCGATCGACGCGGTGCGGGTGATCACCAACCGCTCCTCGGGCAAGCAGGGCTACGCGGTGGCCGAGGTCGCGGCCCGCCGGGGCGCCGCGGTCACCCTGGTCACCACCATCGGCCGCCCGGCCCCGCCCGGCGTGGAGGTCGTGGCGGTGCAGACCGCGGCCGAGATGCAGGACGCGGTGCTGTCGCGTGCCGCCGAGCAGGACGTCATCGTGATGGCCGCCGCGGTGGCCGACTTCCGGCCCAAGTCGCCGCCCGACCGCAAGCTCAAGAAGCACGAGGGCATCCCCGAGATCGTGCTCGAGCCCACCCACGACTTCCTCGTCGACCTCGGGCCGGGCCAAGCAGCCGGGCCAGGTGCTGGTCGGCTTCGCGGCCGAGACCGACGACCTCCTCGCCAACGCCACCGAGAAGCTGGTCACCAAGCAGCTCGACCTCATCGTGGCCAACGACATCTCGCAGCCCGATGCCGGCTTCGAGGTCGACACCAACCGCGCCCACCTCCTCGACGCCGACGGAGGCCGCCAGGAGACCCCGCTCCAGTCCAAGATCGAACTCGCGGGGGTCATCTTGGATAGGGTCCACGGGCTGTTGCACCAGAAGAGAGTGGGTACATGAGTACGTTCACGTTCACGTCGGAGTCGGTGACCGAGGGTCATCCGGACAAGATGTCGGATCAGGTCAGTGATGCGGTGTTGGATGCGATCTTCGAGCAGGATCCGCAGTCGCGGGTGGCGTGCGAGACGATGTGCACGACCGGCATGGTGGTGGTCGCGGGTGAGATCAGCACGCAGGCCAATGTGGATTATCCGCGGGTCGTGCGCGACACGGTGCGCAGTATCGGGTACAACAACGACGCGTTCGGGTTCAACGGCAACACGTGTGCGGTGCTCACGTCGATCGACGAGCAGTCGCCGGACATCGCGGTGGGGGTCGACAAGGCCAAGGAGATCCGTGACGGTCTCTCGGACCGTTTCGACGAGGTCGGCGCCGGTGACCAGGGCATGATGTTCGGGTATGCGTGTGACGACACGCCGGATCTGATGCCGATGCCGATCTGGTTGGCGCACCGTCTGGCGAAGCGGCTCACCGACGTGCGCAAGGACGGCACGCTCGACTACCTGCGCCCCGACGGCAAGACGCAGGTGTCGATCGAGTACGTCGATGGGAAGCCGACGCGCCTGTCGAACGTGTTGATCTCGAGTCAGCATGCGCCGGGCATCGATCTCGACGGCATGATGCGCAACGACATCATCGAGCATGTGATCCGGCCGATCGTGCCGGAGCAGTTCGAGGCCGACGACTACGAGGTGTTGGTGAACCCCACCGGGGTGTTCGAGCTCGGTGGCCCGCACGCGGATTGTGGGTTGACGGGCCGCAAGATCATCGTCGACACCTATGGCGGGATGGCTCGTCATGGTGGTGGGGCGTTCAGTGGCAAGGACCCGACGAAGGTCGACCGTTCGGCGGCCTACGCGGTGCGTCACGTGGCCAAGAACGTGGTCGCGGCGGGCCTGGCGACAGCGCTGTGAGGTGCAGGTCGCGTTCGCGATCGGTGTGGCCCGTCCGGTGTCGATCATGGTCGAGACGTTCGGGACCTCGCAGATCGACGAGCTCAAGCTCGAGCGCGCTGGTGCAGGAGCAGTTCGACCTGCGGCCCGCGGCGATCATCGAGCGCCTCGATCTGCGCCGGCCGATCTACCGGCGTACCGCGGCGTACGGCCATTTCGGTCGTTCCGACTACGACTTCCCGTGGGAGAGCACCGCGGCGGCGGCCGACCTGAAGAAGGCCGCCGAGGCCCTGGCCTAGGCAGGCGTGCGGGTCTGCCGCGTCAGACCCGACGTCCCCGCGATCCACCGCGCCTTCGACTACCTGGTGCCGGAGTCCCTCGAGGGCGCCGTGCACCGGGGAGTCCAGGTGCGCATCGAGCTCCACGGCCGTCGGGTGCGCGGCTGGGTGCTCGACCCCGACGTCGCCGACCCCGCCGACGCGCGCCTGCGCCCGCTGCTGGCGGTGTCGTCGGCCGGTCCGCCGCCCGAGCTGCTCGCGCTCTGCGAGTGGGCGGCCTGGCGCTGGGCGGGGCCCGTCGTCAACTTCCTGCGCGTGGCGTCGCCCGCCAACCGGGTCGAGCCCGACCTCGTGGTCGAGCGCGAGCACGCGGTGTACCCGGGCCCGCCGCTCGGCGACGCGCTGGTGCTCACCGGTCCGGGCGACGAGCCCGACGCCCTGGTCGCGCCCGAGGGTTCCACCATCGTCGTCGACCCGTCGCCGACCCGTGCCGCGCGGATCGCCGCGCAGCTCGCGGCCGCGGGGCGCGACGTGTGGGAGTGGGGGAGCACCCACTCCGACGCCGCCCGCACCGCGGCGTGGGCCGGCGCGCGCGCCGGCGCGTGCGTGGTGGTCGGCGGTCGCACCGCGGTGTGGGCGCCGGTGCCCGACCTCGCCGCGGTCGTGGTGTTCGACGACGCCGACGAGGCCCTGGAGGACGAGCGCGCGCCCACCTGGAACGCGCGTGACGTCGCGGTGGAACGGGCCCGGCGGGCGGGGGCCGCGCTGCGCATCGTGACCCCCGCGCCCACGGTCGAGGCGGTCGAGCTGCTCGGCGAACCCGCGCCGCTCGCGCACCGCTGGCCGCGCCTCACCGCGGTCGACCCGCGCGACGAGGAGCCCGGCCAGTGGCTGCTCACCGCGCCGTTGGCCGACGCGCTGCGGCGGGTGCGCGACGGCGGCGGCTGGTCGGTGTGCGTGCTGAACCGCAAGGGCCGGGCCCGGCTGCTCGCGTGCGTCGCGTGCGGCGAGCTCGCGCGCTGCGAGCGGTGTGGCGCGACCGTCGCGCAGCACGACACCGGAGTGCTCGCGTGCCCGCAGTGCACCGCGACCCGACCCGCGGTGTGTCTCGCGTGTCACGGCTCGCGCTTCCGCGCGGTGAAGCCGGGGGTCACCAAGGTGCGCGACGACCTCGCCGCGCTGCTGCCGCGCGCGTCGGTCGTGGCGGTCGAGGCCGCGACGGTCGACGACGACGCACTCCGCAACGCCGACGTGCTGATCGGCACCGAGGCGGTGCTGCACCGCGCGACCGCGATGGTCGGCGGCACGATGGTCGGCGGATCGGCGCGGGCGCGCCCCGGCCTGGTCGCGTTCCTCGAGTTCGACCAGGAGTTGCTGGCGCCCCGCGCCCGCGCCGCCGAGCAGGCGCTGTGGTTGCTCGTGCGCGCCGCGCGCCTCGTCGGCCCCCGGTCCGAGCGGGGCGAGGTGCTGGTGCAGACCCGCCTGGGCGACCACGAGGTGGTGCGCGCCGCGGCCACGTCGGATCCGGTGCTGGTCGCCGAGGCCGAAGCGGCCCGCCGGCGGGTGCTCGGCTACCCGCCGTTCGGGGGCCTGGCCGAGGTGTCGGGGGAGCCGGCCGCGGTGGCGGCCGCGTGCGACGCACTGCGGGAGCTCACGGTGGCGGCCACCGGGGTGGGCGTGCTCGGCCCCGTCGACGACGGCAAGCGGGCGCTGGTGCGGGCCCCCACCGTGGCCGCACTCTGCGACGCGCTGGCCGGCGCCGGCGTGGCCGCGGCCCGCGCCCTCGGCCGCCTCCGCGTCGACGTCGACCCCCGCCGCATCTAGTTGCGACGGGTCGGACGGCGAAAACCCGGCTGGTAGCCTGGGGGCATGTCCTCGTACCCGCTGCGCTACTTCGGCGATCCCGTGCTCAAGCAGCGCGCCCGCGAGGTGGAGGAGCTCACCGGCGACCTCGCGGGCCTCGTGCACGGCATGTACGAGACCATGGAGGTGGAGGACGGCCTCGGCCTCGCCGCCCCGCAGGTCGGCGTGCGCAAGCGCATCTTCACCTACGACCTCCACGAGGGCGACGGCCCGCACGTGGTGATCAACCCGGAGATCGTGGTCGCCGAGGGCGAGATCATCTCCGAGGAGGGGTGCCTCTCGGTGCCCGGCTTCCGCTTCGAGGTCGTGCGCTCCGAGCGCATCACGGTGCGCGGCATCGACCTCGACGGCAACGAGGTCGTGCTCGAGGGCGACGACCTCCTCGCCCGCATGCTCCAGCACGAGATCGACCACCTCGACGGACTGCTGCTGCTCGACCGGCTCGACCCCGACGCCCGCCGCGAGGCCCTTCGTGAGCTGCGCACCCACGAGATGCCCGTCTCGTCGGGTGGCTTCGGTCGCTGACGCGCACCGGTCCGGAACGGCCGCGTCGTGCGCCTCCTCTACCTCGGCACTCCCGCCGACGCCGTCCCGCCGTTGCGCGCGTTGCACGACGCCGGCCACGAGATCGCCATGGTCGTCACCCAGCCCGACCGCCGTCGCGGTCGCGGCGGCGAGCTCATGCCCAGCCCGGTGAAGGCCGCCGCGCTCGAGCTCGGGCTGCACGTCGTCACCCCCGAGAAGTCGCGCGAGATCACCGACGAGGTGGTCGCCGCGCAACTGCGAGCTCGGGGTGGTCGTGGCCTTCGGCCAGCTCCTGCCGCCCGCGCTGCTCGACGCGGTGCCGCACGGCTTCGTGAACGTCCACTTCTCGCTGCTGCCCCGCTGGCGCGGCGCGGCGCCGGTGGAGCGGGCGATGCTCGCCGGCGATCCCGAGACCGGCGTGTGCATCATGCGCGCTCGAAGCGGGTCTCGACACCGGCCCGGTGTACGCCCGCACCGAGACCCCCATCGCGCCGGGGGAGACCGCGGGCGAGCTGCACCACCGGCTCGTCGCGCTGGGCACCGAGCTGCTGGTCGAGACGCTGCCGCTCGTCCCCCAGGTCACGCCGTTCCCCCAGGAGGGCGAGGCCACCTACGCGAGCAAGCTCGAGGTCGAGGAGTTCCACCTCGACTGGACCCGCCCCGCGTCGGAGCTCGAACTGATCGTGCGGGCCGGCAACCCCCGCCCCGGCGCGTTCACCAGCGACCGGGGCAAGCGGCTCAAGATCTGGTCGGCGCGCGCGCACCTGATGCCCGGGGGTGCGGCGCCCGGCACGGTGATGGTCGCGCCCCACGCCTCGCCGCAGGTCTCCACCGGCCGCGGCGTGCTGGAGCTGCTCGAGGTGCAGCCCGAGGGCAAGGCGCGCATGTCGGCCGACGCCTGGCTCGCCGGTCGCCACACAGCGCCGGAACCCCTCGGCTCGTGACCAAGACACCGTCTCCTCGCTCCTCCTCGGGCCTCCTCGGGGCGGTCCGGCCGTCGTGGTGGCCCGTCGGTCGCCGCCGCGCGCCGGCGCGTCGAGGCGTCCGGCCGCGGCGGCACCCGCGCGCCGGTCGAGCAGGGCAGCGTCTCCGCTCGGGTGATCGCGCTCGACGCGTTGTTGCGGATCGAGGACGGCGCCTACGCACACGTCGTCGGTGCCGGCGATGCTCGGCGGCACCACGTTGTCGTCGCGCGACCGGGCCTTCGCCACCGACCTCGTGTACGGCACGGTGCGCGCGCAGCGTCGCCTCGACGACCTGCTCGGCCGGGTGCTCACCCGTCCGATCCCCCGGCTCGACCCGCCGGTGCGCGCCGCGTTGCGCATGGGCGCCTACCAACTCGTCGCGCGGCCTGCCCGCGCACGCCGCGGTGGGGGAGACCGTCGAGGCGTTCGGGCTCGCGTTCGCCGCGCGCCAAGGGCTTCGTGAACGCCAACCTCCGCTCGCTCACCCGGCTCGGCCCGCCGTGGCCGGAGTCGGGCGACCTCGGCCGTCGACCTGTCGTATCCCGACTGGATCGTCGAGCGCCTCACCCGCGATCTCGGCGCCGCCGACGCCAAGCGCACGCTGGCGGCCATGAACGAACCGGCGTGGATCACCCTGCGCCCCAACGCCCGCGTCGCCACCGCCAACGCGTTGACGGAGGAGCTCGGCGGCCGCGATGCCGACCGCGTGGCGCAGCCACGCGACGCGGCCCGCCGACGACGCGGACGGTCGAGATCGAGCCGGGTTCGCTCGTCACCGACGCGTTGCGCGTGCCGGGGCGTCGGCGACCCGGCGCGGCTCCCCGCCGTGGCCGAGGGCCGGGCCACCCCGCAGGACGAGGGCAGCCAGGCCGTGGTCGCCGCGCTGGCGCCCGCACCGGGCGAGCGCATCGCCGACATCGCCGCCGCGCCCGGGGGCAAGGCCACCGCGATCGCCGAGCGGGTGGGACCCACCGGCTCCGTCGTCGCCCTCGACCTCGACGCCGGGCGCACCCGACTCGTGCGCGAGGCCGGGCAGCGTCTCGACCTGCCGTGGCTGCAGGTGGGGGTGGCCGACGGCCTGCGCCCGCCGCTGCGGCCGGCGTCCTTCGACCGCGTGCTGCTCGACGCCCCCTGCTCGGGGATCGGGGTGCTGCGCCGTCGGGCCGACGCCCGCTGGCGGCTCACCCCCGAGGTCATCGAGGAGTGCGCGGCGCTCCAACGCGACCTCCTGCTCGCCGCCGCGGCGCTGGTGCGCCCGGGCGGGCTGCTCGTGTACTCCGTGTGCACCCTCACGCCCGAGGAGACCATCGGCGTCGACGAGTTCGCCGCCGAGCGCCTGCCCGCGTTCAGCGCGGAGCGCGCCGCCCCGTCGCCCGTGGAAGGTGCACGGGCGGGGCGCGCTGCTGCTCCCGCACGAACGCGGCACCGACGGCATGTTCGTGCTGCTCCTCCGCGCGCCCGGCGGCTCCCGCGAGGGTTGCGCCGCGAACTAGGTTCTGGGCGTGCCGGTGAAGCTCGCGCCCTCGATCCTCTCCGCCGACTTCGCGCGTCTCGGCGACGACGTCGACCGCGTCGCGCCGGTCTCCGACCTGCTGCACGTCGACGTGATGGACGGCCACTTCGTGCCGGTGATCACCATCGGCGGCCCGGTGGTGAAGAGCCTGCGCAAGCACACCGACCTCTTCCTCGACTGCCACCTGATGGTCACCGATCCCGCGGTGCTGTTCGACGACTTCGCCGACGCGGGCGCCGACCGGGTGCATCGTGCACGTGGAGCTCGGCGACCCCCGTCCGCTGTTCGACGACCTGCGCGCCCGGGGCATCGGGCGTGGGCCTGTCGCTCAACCCGCCCACGCCGGTGGAGTCGGTGCTGCCGTACCTCGGCGACATCGACCTGCTGCTCGTGATGAGCGTGAACCCGGGGTGGGGCGGCCAGTCGTTCATCCCCGAGGTGCTCGACAAGGTGCGCGTCGCGCGCGCGGAGATCGACGCGCAGGGGTTCGCCTGCGAGATCGAGATCGACGGTGGCATCAACGCCACCACCGCGGTCGACGCCGCGGCCGCGGGCTGCGACGTGTTCGTGGCCGGCAGCGCGGTGTTCAAGGCCGACGATCCCGTCGCCGCGGCCAACGAGATCCGCGCCGCGGCCGAGCGCGGCGTCGCGTCGCGCACGGCGTAGGTCGCGCATGAGCCCGAGGAGCGTCAAGGTGGAACTGGTCGCGAAGGTGCTGGTGTGCTCCGACGGCGTGGCCGAGGGCACGCGGGAGGACCGCGCCGGCCCCAAGGTGGTGGAGCGCCTCGTCGACGCCGGCTTCGCGGTGATCGACCACCGGGTGTGCGCCGACGGCATCGACGAGGTGGCGTTCGCGCTCCGCGACCTGGTGGCCGGGTTCGCCGGCCTGGTGGTCACCACCGGCGGCACCGGCTTCGGCCCCCGCGACCTCACGCCCGAGGGCACCCGCATGGTGATCGACCGCGAGGCGCCCGGCCTGGCCGAGGCGATGCGCCGCGCCAGCGACACCGAGGGCAAGCCGTTCGGCATGTGGAGCCGCAGCGTGTGCGGCACCGTGGGCCAGGCCCTGGTCTGCAACCTGCCCGGCTCGTCGAACGGCGCGATCGAGTGCCTCGACGTGATCCTCCCCGCGGTGCCCCACGCCCTCGACCTCCTGGTCGGCGGCCGCCCCCACTGACCTCTCCCTCACGGCGGCCTGAGATCCGGGGCGCGTCGATCTGGTTGCGCCCACAAGCCCGGCTGCCGATCCGCGGAGGCGCGCCGGTCCGGCCCCTCCCTCGTCACTGGCCCCGCCCGTTGCGACCGAGGCGGCGGGAGTCTGCGGACGAAGGGTGATCAGGGACCCGCTCGGGCGCCGGCGCCGGTCATCTGGCGCGGCCGACGGGCCAGGTGCAGGCCGTCGGGCTGATGGGGATTGCCCTCGAGGGACCACTCGCCGTGCGGGACCAGCTGGGCATGGTGCGCCGGGCAGACCGCGGCGAGGTTGGCGAGGTCGTTGCTCCCGCCCCACGACACCGGCACCAGATGGTGGACCTGCAGGCCGAGGCGGCGGTTGCACCCCGGCCAGCGGCAGTGTCCGTCGCGGCTGAGCACTGCACCGCGCCGCCGTTCCGACAGCGTGCGGCGCACGCGGTCGGTCGCAACATCGGCGCCGCGCTCGTCGACGACAGTGAGAGCGACCTGGGCGTCGGCCCGCACCGCGGCCAGCCACTCGTCGGGGAGGGGCACGCCCGCGAGCTCGGCCGGTCCGTGCAACGGCACCTGTACGTGCAGGCGCACCGGCGCCGCGGCGGTCACGCGATCCGGATCGGCTTCGTCACCGGCGCGGCACACCGCGACGAGCGCGTCGGCGTAGCGGTGATCCCGGCGGGTCCCAGGCCTGTCCCTGGGCGGGGCGCATGCGCTCGACCAACTCGTCGAGCACCGACTCCACGTACGCGCCGTCGACGTCGGGGAGCTCGAAGCGGCCGCACAACATCCCGCGGTCGTGGTCCCACCACTTCCGCAGATGACGCGCCTCGCGGCGCCGGCGCGCGTCCTGCAGCGTCGGCGTTCGCTGCGCCCGGGCGAGGCGCGCCAGATTGGTGGGCGTGACGACACGCGGCCCGCGCGGCCGATTCGCCGTCGCTGGTCTCGTCGGCGAGACCGCGCGGCCGGCACCAGCTGCTCGGCGCTCAGCCGCCCCTCGTGCGCAGCAGCCGCCAGCTCCGGCAGCGACTCCAGCGCCCGTGCCGTCTCCAACTCGGCCCGCAGCGTCTTCTCGGTCACGCCGTCGCGCGCCGCGAGGTTCGCATCCAGCGCGCGGCGCTCGTCGAGCACCCGCAGCACCGCGAGATCCTCCACGTGCATGCGCCGCTGTTCGCGCACCAACTCCTGATGGCGCGCGCGGAGCCAGTCGGTCTCCCGGCAGCGCAACCCGTCGAGGTGCTCCCCGATGTCGAATCCGTTCACGAACCCATCCAAACATAGGGGTACGACACTTATCGCTTGCCAAGGAAGAATTCGCCCCCGGCCTGCTTGGGGTGATCCGAGGGTGGCCGACCTGGTCGATCCGCCCGGGCGCCCCCGCTCAGCGGGTTCTTCGGGTGCCGGGCATACACTCGGGCGGCACAACTGAAGCCCTCGGGGTTGGGTGCAAGTCCCGACCGGCGGTGGCCAGGACGCCTCGCACGAACGTCGGGCACCTGGGAGCCCGCGAGCCCGCAGCCGCCTGCTGCGGGTCGACCCGGTCAGAAGCCGGGGCCGACGGTGAGAGTCCGGATGGGAGAGGGTGAGGAGCCGCTCGGCTGCCGCGTCACGCGCCCACTGGGCCCGTGACCGGGAACCCGTGCCGTCCCCGCCGTCGCCCGACGCCCCACCCGAGACGACCCAGACGCGACGAGACGACCGACGACGACGGTGACGAGGCGGCGAGCGACAGCACACGGAGCGTGACTCCCTGCTGATGGAACGCGCCCGGGTCGTCGCCCTCGCGGCCCGCCGCCGCAGCGCCCCGAACCCGTGGGTCGGCTGCGTGCTCTCGACGGCGACCGGACGGACGCACGTGATCGCCGAGGGCGCCACCGAGCCGCCCGGCAGCCGCCACGCCGAGGCCGTCGCGCTCCAGCCGCCCTCGCGCCGGGCCGACCGCGCCCGCGGCGGCACCGCCTACGTCACCCTCGAACCCTGCTCGCACCACGGCCGCACCCCGCCGTGCGCCGACGCGCTGATCGACGCCGGCGTCACCCGGGTGGTCGTCGCCGATCGAGGACCCCGACCCCGACGTCGCCGGGCAGGGCATCGACCGGCTGCGCGACGCGGGCATCGACGTCGACCGTCGGCGTCCACGCCGCCGAGGTCCGCGACGACCTCGCGCCCTACCTGCTCCACCGCACGCAGGGCCGCGCCTTCACCGTCGTGAAGACGGCGATGAGCCTCGACGGCCGCATCGCGGCGCGCGACGGCTCGTCGCAGTGGATCACGTCGCCCGCAGGCCCGCGCCGACGCGCACGAGCCTGCGCGCCGACTCGCAGGCGATCATGGTCGGCGCCGGCACCGCGCTCGCCGACCGGCCGCAGCCTCACCGTGCGCGACGTCGCGAGCCCCGCCCGCACAGCCGCCGCTGCGCGTCGTGCTCGACGGCCGCGGTCGCGTCCCCGCCGACGGTCCGCTCTTCGACACCGCCGACGCGCCCACGCTCGTGGTCACCACGCCGGTGGCGTCCGACGCCGCGCACCAGGCCTGGCTCGGCGGCCGGGGCCAAGGTGCTCACCGTGCCCCAGTCCCGCTACGACGTCGGCGTCGACCTCGTCGCCACGCTCGAGACGCTCGCCGGCCTCGGCGTGCTGCAGGTGCTCGTGGAGGGCGGCGCGGCACTCACCGGCGCGCTGCTCGCAGCCGGGCCTCGCCGACCGCGTCGTCACCTACGTCGCGCCCACGCTGCTCGGACGTGACGGCCGCCCCGCGTTCGACGTCGACGGCCCCGCCACCATCGCCGACGCCGCAGCGCTGGCGAGCTCACCGACGTCCGCCGCCTCGGTCCCGACGTCCGCCTCGACTACACGCCCGCCCGCGATCACGACCGCCGGGGAAGGCGGCCTGATGTTCACCGGGATCGTCGAGGAGCTCGGCACCGTGCGGGCGATCGTGCCCAACGAGGGCGGCGCGCGCATCGAGATCGACGCCGACCACCGTGCTCGACCGACGCCGAGATCGGCGCGTCGATCGCGGTCAACGGCTGCTGCCTCACCGTGGTGGAGCTCCACGACGACTGGTGGGCGGCCGACGCGGTCACCGAGACCCTCGACCGCACGTCGCTCGGCGCGCTCACCGCAGGGCGCGCCGGTCAACCTCGAACGCCCCATGGCCGTCGACGGCCGCTTCGGCGGTCACGTCGTGCAGGGCCACGTCGACGGCGTCGGCACGCTCAGCGCCCGCGCGACGTTGCCCGACGGTTCCACCCGCATGACCTTCACGCCACCGCGCGCGCTCCTGCGCTACGTCGTCGAGAAGGGTTCGATCACCGTCGACGGCATCTCGCTCACCGTCGCGTCGCTCGACGACGCGGCCGGCGACGTTCGACGTCGCCGTCATCCCGCACACCCTGTCCGTCACCACGCTCGGGCCCAAGCAGCCCGGCGACCCGGTCAACCTCGAGGTCGACGTGCTCGCCAAGTACGTCGAGCGGCTCCTGGCCACCGTCGCAGCCCGACGACCGTCCCCCACCCGCAAGCGAGTAAGGAGCACCACCGATGCCCTTCACGAAGATCGAGCAGGCCGTCGAGGCGATCCGCCGCGGCGAGCTCGTGATCGTCGTCGACGACGAGGACCGCGAGAACGAGGGCGACCTCATCACCGCGGCCGAGGTCGTCACGCCGGAGACGATGGCGTTCATGATCCGCTACACGAGCGGCGTGATCTGCATGCCGATGGAGGGCGAGCGCCTCGACCAGCTGCGCCTGCCGCTGATGGTGGCCGACAACACCGAGTCGCAGCGCACCGCGTTCACCGTGTCGGTCGACGCCCGCCACAACACCACCACGGGCATCTCGGCGGCCGACCGCTGCACCACCATCCACGCGATGCTCGACGAGGACGACCCGCCCCGAGGACCTCGCCCGCCCCGGGCACATCTTCCCGCTGCGCTACCGCGAGGGCGGCGTGCTCAAGCGGGCCGGCCACACCGAGGCCGCGGTCGACCTCGCGCGCATGGCGGGCTTCCGGCCCGCGGGCGTGCTCGCCGAGGTCGTGAACGACGACGGCACGATGGCGCGCATGCCCGAGCTGCAGAAGTTCGCCGAGGAGCACGGCCTGCTGATCATCTCGATCGCGGACCTCATCCGCTACCGCCGCCACCGGGAGAAGCTGGTGCGGCGCGTGTCGGAGGCCCGCATCCCGACGAAGCACGGCGACTTCACCGCGTACGTGTTCGAG
This sequence comes from uncultured Actinomycetes bacterium, assembly GCA_963782705.1. Lineage (GTDB taxonomy): Bacteria > Actinomycetota > Acidimicrobiia > IMCC26256 > DASPTH01 > CAVRGQ01. The sequence goes on from CAWAKX010000032.1 coordinate 233,629, forward strand.
TCGATCATCGACGGCACCGAGCACATGGCGTTCGTGTACGGCGACGTCGCCGGGCCACGACAACGTCCTCGTGCGCGTGCACTCCGAGTGCCTCACCGGCGACGTGTTCGGCTCGATGCGCTGCGACTGCGGCCTGCAGCTCGACCTGGCGATGGAGACCATCGCCGAGGAGGGCTCCGGCGTGGTGGTGTACCTGCGCGGCCACGAGGGCCGGGGCATCGGCCTGGGCCACAAGATCCGGGCGTACACGCTGCAGGACCAGGGCCGCGACACCGTCGAGGCCAACGTGGAGCTCGGCTTCCCGGCCGACTCCCGCGAGTACGGCATCGGGTCGCAGATGCTCGTCGACCTCGGCGTGTCGACCATGCGGATCATGACGAACAATCCGTCGAAGTACGGCGGGCTCGAGGGCTACGGTCTCGAGATCGTGGAGCGGGTGCCCCTGCACGTGCTCCCCAACGAGGAGAACATCCGCTACCTGCGCACCAAGCAGGAGAAGATGGGCCACCTCCTCGACATCGAGGTCGAGGACGAGACCCCGCTCGAGCAGAGCGAGTAGCGAGCGAGCAGGCGGAGTCAACGATGGGCAGTTACGTGGAACACCACGCGTCGCTCGACGCGACGGGGATGCGCATCGCGATCGTCGCGGGGCGCTTCAACGACCACATCACGCGGCCGTTGCTCGACGGCGCGCGCCACACGCTCGAGCAGGCCGGCGCCGAGCCCGCGCCGGTGTACTGGGTGCCCGGCGCGTTCGAGGTGCCGTTGCTGGCGAAGAAGCTCGCCGAGTCGGGCCGGGTCGACGCGGTCGTGTGCCTCGGTGCGGTGATCCGGGGCGACACCCCGCACTTCGAGTACGTCGCGGGGGAGTGCGCCCGCGGGCTCATGCAGGTCACGCTCGAGACGGGCGTGCCGATCGTGTTCGGCGTGCTCACCGTGAACGACCTCGACCAGGCCCTCGCCCGCGCGGGCGGGTCGGTCGGCAACAAGGGCGAGGAGTCCGCCCAGACCGCCATCGAGATGGTCGACCACCTCCGCGCGATCGCGAAAGGCAACTGAACCCCCATGCTCCGACTGGTGCTCCCCAAGGGCTCGCTCGAGAAGGCGACCCTGCAGCTCTTCCAGGACGCCGACCTCGCGGTGTCGCGCGGCTCCGACGTCGACTACCGCGGCTCGATCGACGACCCCCGCGTCAGCGAGGTGCGGATCCTGCGCCCGCAGGAGATCCCGAAGTACGTGGCCGAGGGCCGCTTCGACGTCGGCATCACCGGCCGTGACTGGATCGAGGAGCGCCACGTCGACGTCGTGACGCTCAGCGAGCTCCACTACTCGAAGGCCACCGCCCGCCCGATCCGCGTGGTGCTCGCGGTGGCGGGCGACTCGACCGCGCAGACCGTCGCCGACCTGCCCCCGGGCCTGGTCGTGCACACCGAGTACCCCGAGCTCACCCGCCGCTACTTCCAGAAGCACGGCATCGACGCCGACGTGCAGCTGTCCTACGGCGCCACCGAGGCCAAGGTGCCCGACATCGCCGACGCGGTGGTGGAGATCACCGAGACGGGCCGGGCGCTGCGCGCCGCGGGCCTGCGCATCCTCGACACCATCCTCGTGTCGTACACGGAGCTGATCGCCAGCCCGCACGCCTACGGCGACCCCGAGAAGCGCAAGGCGATGGAGCAGCTCCAGAGCCTGCTCAACGGCGCGCTCGAGGCGCGGGGCCGCGTGCTGCTGAAGCTCAACGTGGAGAAGGCCAACCTCGACGGCGTGATCAACCTGCTCCCCGCGCTGAAGTCGCCCACGGTGTCGCAGCTGTTCGGCGACGACGCGTTCGCGGTGGAGACGGTCGTGGCGAAGAGCGAGATCAACACGCTCATCCCCGCGCTGATCGAGCAGGGCGCGACCGGCATCATCGAGCTGCCCATCTCGAAGATCGTCAATTGAAGAGCGGCGCGAGCAGCGGTGGAGAAGGAGCGACGGTGAAGGACTCGTATCTCGGGCGCATCGCGGTGTTCGACGAGCGGCGCGGCCTCGGTGAGGTGGAGGCCGCCGGTGGCCTGCGCTACCCGTTCCACTGCACCGCCATCCACGACGGCTCGCGCTTCGTGGCGGAGGGCGCCGACGTCGAGTTCACCGTCGTCGCGGGGCCGCTCGGCCGCTACGAGGCGTCGGCGATCCGCAAGATCAACCGCGCGCCCGTGGCTGACGTCCGGGCTGACGTGCAGTTCCGTGATCGGGCGCCGCCCTCTGGGCGACAGCGGCATCGAGGTCTCCGCGCTGGGGTTCGGCGCGATGACGTTCAGCCCGCAGCGCCAGGCGATCGCCCGGGTCGACGAGGCCGACGCGCACCGCATGGTGCACCGCGTGCTCGACGCCGGCGTGAACCTGATCGACACCGCCGACGCCTACGACGACGGTCGTTCCGAGGAGATCCTCGGCGTGGTCGAGGCCGACGGGACCGCGACGTGGTGATCGCCACCAAGTGCGGCTTCGGCGCCGCCGGACGGGCCCCGGCGGGCTCGCGCGACAACCGTGCGCCGCGTGCGAGGCGAGCCTGCGCCGCTCCGACGTCGACGTGATCGACCTCTACCAACTGCACCGGCCCGACGGCCACGCCGATCGAGGCGACGCGCGCGCTCGACGACCTCGTCGCCGCGGGCAAGGTGCGGGCGGTGGGGAACACACTTCCGCCGGGACTGCGGGCCCGGGCCGTGCGCACCAACGCGCTGCACGCGCACCGCGTTCTTCTCGGTGCAGGTGTACTACTCGCTCGTCGGGCGCGACGTGGAGCACGAGATCCTGCCGCAGTGCCGCGCCGACGGCCTCGGCGTGCTCGTCTACAGCCCGCTCGCCGGTGGCTACGTGGCGGCAAGTACCGACAGCACGGAGGTCGGCTCGAGCCCGCCGGTCGGAGGCGCTGCTCCGCGAGCTCGACGTCGCGCAACCGCGCACGCCCTGCCACGGAGTCGGCGCCACGACTGACGCCGCGCAGGTCGCGCTGGCGTGGACCCTCGCCGCCCCACGTCCGGCACGTTGAACGTGCAGGACCGGCGGAACCTCGCGCGGCACTCGCTGCGCAACGATGTCGCTGACCGACGACGACCCTCGACGCCCGACGAGGCGCCGGTGTACCCGCCGGTCTACCCCGAGTGGTGGGACCCGCGATGGGCATCCGCCTCCCGCTAGGCGTGCACGAGGACGGGGACCCGCAGCGCGAGCGTGTAGCCGGAGGTCGCGTCGCCGGTGACGGTCGCCATCTCGTGCACCGCGCCGTCGTCGCGGAACACCATGTCGGTGTCGAGCGACACCTGGGCGAGGTTCGACGCGCTGCCGGGGTAGAGGCTCGCGTTGGCGTCGTACACCGAGTTGCAGAGGTCGCGGGGGAGCGCGATCTGCGACGTCGCGATCTTGCCGCTCGCACTCGTCGCCGAGCTCACGCCCGGGTACACCTCGAAGTGGATGTGCGGCCAGCGTCCCGAGTAGCAGCCCGGGAACAGGCTCTCGAAGGTGACCAGGCCGTCGGCGTCGCTCGACTGCACGCCGCGCAGGAAGTTCTCGTTGGTCACGCCGTTCGAGTACATCGAGTACCGCCCCTGGCCGTCGCAGTGCCACACGTAGACGGCCGCGTCCTTCATCGGCGTGCAGCCGGCGCTCGCGTTCACCACCTCGAACTGGATCTTCGCAGGCACGCCGGATGCCATCGTGGTGGAGCTGCCGAAGCTCGAGCGGATGTCGCTGCGCACCACGCCCGACTCCGACAGCACGTCGGGCCCGTTCGAGCCGTCGCCGGGGTAGGGGCCACCGGTCTCCTCGGGGATCACGGTGCAGTCGGTGGTGGTCGTGGCGCCGGCGGCAGTGGTGCTGGTCGGCCGGCGAGGTCGTCGTGGTGATCCCGACGCCCGACGTTCGCCGGCCGCCGCCGACGAACCGTCGTCGGATCCGCACGCGGCGAGGCCGACGGCGGAGAGTGCACCGAGCGCCCCGAGCTCGAGGAGTCGGCGTCGGCTCACGGCGGATCAGGTCGATGCTCATTGCGATCGCCCTTGAGGGCGGACTGAGAGGCTCCCGAGAGCGCCGTCCTCGGCGGGCGCGGTGGCGGGCCGGGCTGGGCGCGCGGCGACAGGTTGCGGCCGCGTTCACCAGCGACACGTGGGTGAACGCCTGGGGAAAGTTGCCGAGCAGGCGCCGGGCCGCGGGTCGTACTCCTCGGAGAGCAGGCCGACGTCGTTGGCGAGGCCGAGCGAGGCGGTCGAACAGCGCGTCGGCCTCGTCGGCGCGCCCGAGCATGCGCGAGGCGTCGACGTACCAGAACGAGCAGGGGAGGAACACGCCTTCGCCCGGCGGGAGCCCGTCGACCTCCGCGTCGGTCGCGTGTCGTAGCGGGCGACGAAGCCGTCGACCATCAGCTCGCGCTCGATCGCCTCGACGGTGCCGACGACCCGCGGATCGTGCGGCGGCAGGAAGCCCGACGAGCGGGATCAGCAGCAGCGCTGGCGTCGAGCGCGCGGCGACCCGTAGGACTGCGCGAACGCGTTGCGTTCGGCGTCGAAGCCCTCGCGCGCAGACCTCGCGGTGGATCTCGTCGCGCGCGCGCGCGCCAGCGGTCGACCGGGCCGTCGAGGCCGAACGTCTCGACGCGCTTGCACCGCGCGGTCGAACGCGACCCAGGCCATCACCTTCGAGTGGGTGAAGTGGCGCCGCGCGCCGCGCACCTCCCAGATGCCCTCGTCGGGCTCGCTGCCACGCGCCCTCGAGGAAGTCGAGCAGCGTCGCGCTCGACGCGCCACGCGTCCGCGTCGCCGTCGATGCCCATGCGCCGCGCCTGGTGCAGCGCGTCGACCACCTCGCCGTACACGTCGAGCTGGAACTGCTCGGACGCCGCGTTGCCGACGCGCACCGGCGCGCGAGCCCTCGTAGCCCGGCAGCCAGGGGAGCTCGCGCTCGGCGAGCCGCCGCTCGCCCGCCACGCCGTACATGATCTGCAGGTCGGCCGGATCGCCGGCGACCGCGCGCAGCAGCCAGTCGCGCCACGGCGAGCGCCTCGTCGCGTGTAGCCCGCGCTGCATCAGCGCGTAGAGCGTGAACGTGGCGTCGCGCAGCCAGCAGTAGCGGTAGTCCCAGTTGCGCACGCCGCCGAGCCACTCGGGCAGCGACGTGGTGGGCGCGGCGACGATGCCGCCGGTGGGCGCGTAGGTGAGGGCCTTGAGCGTGATCGAGCGAGCGGCCGCACGAGGTCGCGCCAGTCGCCGTCGTAGTCGTGCAGCGCGCCGACCACTCCTGCCACGCGGCGCGTCGGTCGGCGCGAGGCCGCGCTCGGCGTCGCAGCGCGGTGCGGGTCGTCGTGGTGCGACGGATACCACGTGAGCACGAACGGCACGCCGCTCGCCCGCGCTGGACGGTGAACTCGCCGCGGTGTGCGAGGTCCTCGCCGGTGAGCGTCCACCGGGCTGCGTGATGCGCAGCGCGTCGGGGCCGGCGATCACGTGCAGCGCGTCGCCGCGCTGGCGCACCCACGGCACGATCGCGCCGTAGTCGAAGCGGACGCGAGGTCGACCTGCATCGGCACCGCGCCCGACACGCCCTCGACGATGCGCACGAGGTCGACGCTGCGGTCGCGGATCGGCATGAAGTCGATCGACCCGGACGGTGCCGTCGGCGGTGTCCCACTCGGTCTCGAGCACCAGGGTGCCGTCGCGGTAGCGGCGCCGGGTGGCGCGCGCGCCGTCGCCGGCGGCCGCGGGCGCGATCGGCCAGCGAGCCGTTGCGCTCGTCGCCGAGGAGCGCGGCGAAGCAGGCCCCGGAGTCGAACCGGGGGACGCAGCAGCCAGTCGATCGCGCCGTCGTCGGCCGACCAGCGCGCGCGGTCTGGGTGTCGCCGATCAGTGCGTACTGCTCGATCCGCGACGCCATCGGGCGTCCGCTCGGTCGTCCCCGGTCAGTCGTCCCCGGCCAGCGAGTGCCGGTCAGGCGTCGTCGCCGCCCGCCTCCTCGGCGGCGCTGCGCGTCGAGGGCGGCGAGGGCGTCGGTGAGCTGCACGAACGCCATGCGCAGCTGGGTGACGGCGTCGCGCAGCATCTCGTCGTGCGGCGCCAGGCGGTCGCCGAGGGTGTCGACCATGGCCGCGAGGGCGTCGATGGCCAGCGCGGCCTCGTCCATCCGGGGCCGGGCGGGGGAGCCGTCGGGCATCGGGTCCGGCGAGAGGTGGAGGATCGCCAGCTCCCACAGGCCGACGGCGTGGTTGGCCACGATGTCGGCCACCGGCACCGAGGCCAGCTCGGCCCGGGCCTGGCGGATCGCCGCGAGCTCCTCGGGGCTGCGGGCCCTCGGGTCCCGGGCCCGGTCGCCGGGGCCTCCGGCCGGGCGCCGGGCCGGGCGTCGGGGCTCGTGTTCGCCTGATGGTGTCCAGATGGTGCTCACCCGGCTATCCTGACAGGAATACAACCCGGACGCAACCAGCCCGGGCACAACAGGGAAGTGGGACCGGTGTTGCCGTCCCCACCCGGCCACCGGCCACACCGCCAGCAACAGGGGAGGCAGGCCCCCTCCGGACAACTCCGGGGCGACGGCACCGAGTGCGCCGGGTCCGCATCGATCGGCCACCCGCGAGTCATGCGGACTGGTCTCCTCGCGGCGGACGCTTCCCGTGTCCGCCGCTCGTCGCGTCCGGGGACATTCGGGAGCCGTCCGGTGGGCGGGCCAACCAGATGAAGGGGTGACCAGATAGCTACAAGTGATGTCAGGATCAACGACCGGATCCGAGCCCGCGAGGTCTTCCTCGTCGGGGCCGACGGTGAGCAGCTCGGGGTCAAGCCATTGCCCGAGGCGCTCTCGCGAGCCCGTGAGCAGGAGCTCGACCTGGTCGAGGTGGCGCCCAACGCCAACCCGCCCGTCTGCCGGATCATGGACTACGGCCGGTACGTCTACGAGCAGGAACAGCGTCGGCGTCAGTCGAAGCGCAAGGCCACGAACGTCGTCATCAAGGAGATGAAGTTCCGGCCCAAGATCGACGAGCACGACTACACCACCAAGATGAAGCACGTGGTGCGCTTCCTCGGCGAGGGCAACAAGGTCAAGCTGACGATCATGTTCCGGGGCCGCGAGATGGCCCACCCCGAGCTCGGGATGAAGATCCTGAACCGGGTGGCCGAGGACGTCGCCGAAGTCGCAGTGGTGGAGTCGGCGCCGCGCCAGGACGGCCGCAACATGACCATGGTCCTGCACCCCACCCGCAAGGAAATCAAGAAGCCTTCCAAGGGCGAAGGCACCAAGAAGCCGACCAAGCGCCGCCCCTGCCGCACCCGGCAGCCGCGGCCGCACCGGCGCCTGCCACCCCGGCAGCCACCCGCGGGCCGACGACAACGGAGCAGCCTGATGCCGAAGATGAAGACCCACCGGGGCGCCGCCAAGCGCTTCCAGGTCACCGGGAGTGGGAAGATCCGCCGCCGCAAGGCGTTCCGGGCCCACCTCCTCGAGAAGAAGCCCAGCAAGCGCACGCGTCGCCTCAAGGGCTACGCGATCCTCGAGGGCGGCGACAAGAAGCGCGCCGAGCGCCTGCTCGGCCGTCGCTGACCGCGCTCTTCCTCGTCCCGCCAGCACCAGCGGCACTCACCAGGAGTCACCGAAATGGCCAGGGTCAAGCGATCCGTCCACAGCAAGAAGGCCCGCCGCAAGGTCCTCGAACGCGCAGAGGGTTACCGCGGGCAGCGGAGCCGCTCCGTTCGCAAGGCGAACGAGCAGGTCATGCACTCCGGCAACTACGCCTACCGCGACCGTCGGGCGCGCAAGGGCGAGTTCCGCAAGCTCTGGATCATGCGCATCAACGCCGCGTGCCGCCTGCACGACATCTCGTACTCGCGCTTCGTCGCCGGCCTGAAGGCCGCCGACATCGAGGTCGACCGCAAGATCCTCGCCGACCTCGCCGTGCGCGACGACGCCGCCTTCGGCGCGCTCGTCACCACCGCCCGCGAGGCGCTCGACGCCGCCTGAGCGTCGACGGCGCACCGTCACGCCGGAACACCGAGCCGGGAGACGAGCGGGTGACCGCGGCCGAGCCGCTGGGCGCCCGCCATCCCGACATCCGTCGTCTGCGTGAGCTGCTGCGCGACGCCGCGCGCCCGCCACGACGGAGCAGGCCTTCGTGGTGGAGGGCCCCCGCGCGCTCGAGGGCGCGCTCGACCGCGGCGCGTCGCTCGAGGCGGTGTACCTCGGCCCCGGCGCCGACGTCGCGTTCCCCGCGCTCGTCGACCCGCGTCCGCGCGCGCCGGCGTGCCGGTGCACGCGCTCAAGGAGGGTGTGCTCGAGAAGGTCGGGTCCACCCGCACCCCGCAACCGGTGCTCGCGGTGGCGCCCGATCGTGCGCGCCGCGGCGCGACGTGCTCGCCCGCGACGGCCTCGTGGTGGTCGGCACGTTGATCTCCGACCCCGGCAACCTCGGCACGATCCTGCGCTCCGCGGAGGCCGCGGGCGCGGCGGCAATCGTCCTCGGGCCCGGATCGGTCGACGCCTACAATCCCAAGGTCGTTCGCGCCTCGGCGGGCGCGATCTTCGGGATACCCGTGTTGGAAGCCGCTGCGGAAGGATGGTCCCCGGTGGAGGCGCTCGACGCCCTCGGTGCGCTCGGTCGGCAGCGGCTGGGTGCCGACGCCACCGGCGACGCTGCCCTACGACGCCGCGGATCTCGCCCGGCCCACCGCGGTGGTGCTCGGCAACGAGGCCCACGGTCTCGACCCCGAGGTGCACGGCCCGGCTCGACGGCACCGTCGCCATCCCGATGGCCGGCGCGACCGAGTCGCTCAACGTGGCGATGGCCGCCACGGTCCTGTGCTTCGAGGCGGCGCGCCAACGACGAGCGCAGGGGAGTGCGCGATGAGTCTGCTGCCCGAGGGCTACCTCGACGCGGCCGCCGCGGCGATCGCGCGCCGCCACCGACGACGAGCAGCTCGCCGCCGCCGAGCGCGAGTTCGCCGGACGGGGCTCGGCGGTCTCCGACCTCAAGGCCTCGATCAAGTCGCTCGACGCCGCCGACCGGCCGGTCGCCGGCAAGCTGGTCAGCGAGACCACCGCCGCGATCGCCGAGTTGGTCGCCGGCGCAAGCAGGCCGAGCTCGCGGCCGCCGAGGCCGCGACCGCCGGGGAGCGCGACCGGCTCGACCTCACGCTCGGCGGCCACGGCCACCGGGCGCGGCCACCTGCACCTCGTCACGCAGGTGCAGCGCGAGCTCGAGGACATCTTCGTGGGCATGGGCTACCGCGTCGTCCAGGGCCCCGAGGTCGAGGACGACTGGCACAACTTCGAGGCGCTCAACATGGTGCCCGGCCACCCGGCCCGCTCCATGCAGGACACGCTCTACGTGGAGCTCGGCGATCCCGAGCAGGTGATGCTGCGCACGCACACGTCGCCGGTGCAGATCCGCACGATGGAGGCGATGGAGCCGCCGATCTTCGTGGTCGCGCCCGGTCGCACCTACCGCAACGAGACGCTCGACGCCCGCCACTCGCCGGTGTTCCACCAGATCGAGGCGCTCGCGGTCGACGAGGGCATCACCCTCGCGGACCTCTTCGGCACCATCGAGACGTTCGTGCGCCGCCTCTTCGACGACGACCGCATCCGCACCCGCTTCCGTCCCGACTTCTTCCCGTACACCGAGCCGTCGGCGGAGCTCGCGGTGAGCTGCATCTTCTGCGAGGGCGTCGGGCTGTCGGGTGTGCTCGCAGTCGGGCTGGATCGAGCTCGGCGGCTGCGGCATGGTCGACCCGAACGTGCTCGAGGGCGTCGGCATCGACAGCGAGCGCTACACCGGCTTCGCGTTCGGCTTCGGCCTCGAACGCATCGCGATGGTCCGCTACGACATCGACGAGATCAAGACCTTCTTCGACGGCGACACGCGCTTCCTCGCGCAGTACTGAGGCCGAGATTCTGCATGCTCGTCCCTCTTTCCTGGATCCGCGACTTCACGCCGGTCGACGTGCCGGTGCCCGACCTCGTGTCCGCGCTCAACCAGCTCGGCCTCGAGGTGGAGGGCGTGGAGCAGCCCGGCGCCGAGATCACCGGCGTGCACGTGGCGCGGGTGCTCGGGGTCGAGAAGCACCCCGACGCCGACAAGCTGCAGCTCGTCGACATCGACACCGGCAGCGGTGAGACCCGCGTCGTGTGCGGCGCGCCCAACGTGGTGCCGGGCATGGTCGTGCCCTACGCGGGCTCCGGGGCCACGCTGCCCGGGCCCGATGGAAGTCGTTTCGTGCTGGAGCGGCGCAAGATCCGCGGCGTGGTGTCCGACGGCATGCTCTGCTCCGCCAAGGAGCTCGGCCTCGGCGACGACCACAGCGGCATCCTCGGTCTCGACGAGTCGCGACCGAGCTCGGCGCCGACGTGCGCGGCGTGCTCGGCCTCGACGACGTCATCTTCGACCTCGCGATCACCCCCAACCGACCCGACGCGATGTGCGTCACCGGCGTCGCGCGTGAGCTCGCCGCCCACTTCTCGCTGCCCTTCGACCTGCCCGAGCCGCAGCGCGGCCACCGATGCGTCGGTCGCGCAGCGACGATCACGGTGGTGATCGAGGACGACGTGCGCTGCCCGCGCTACCTCGGGCGCGTCGCCGGCGTCACGCTCGGGCCGTCGCCCGCGTGGATGGCGCAGCGCCTCGTGAAGGCGGGCATGCGGCCGATCAGCAACGTGGTCGACGTCACCAACTACGTGCTGCTCGAGCGCAACCAGCCGCTGCACGCGTTCGACCTCGCGAAGCTCGGCGGGCGCGGCATCGTGGTGCGCACCGCCGCGGCGGGGGAGACGATCACCACCCTCGACGACGTCGAGCGCGAGCTCACCGCCGACGACCTGCTCATCTGCGACGCGCGAGCGCGTGCCGCAGGCGGTCGCCGGGATCATGGGCGGTTCCACGTCCGAGGTGTCCGACACCACCACCGAGATCCTGCTGGAGTCGGCCTACTTCGAGCGCATGGGCATCGCGCTCACGTCGAAGCGGCTCAAGCTGCGCAGCGAGTCGAGCGCGCGCTTCGAGCGCGGCATCGACCCCGACGCGATCGCCCGCAACGCGGAGCGGGCCATGGAGCTGCTCGTCGAGGTGGCCGGCGCGCAGGTCGCCGCCCGACGCGGTCGACGTGTACCCGCGCCCGGTCGAGCGCACGCGCATCACGCTGCGGGCGTCGCGGGTGAACGCGGTGCTCGGCACCGCGCTCGACGCGGAAGACGTGTGGGACGCGCTCGCGCCGCTCGGCATCGAGCTCGACAGCCCTGCAGGACGGACGGCGACGCCGGCGACACCGTCGTCGCGATCGTGCCCACCTTCCGTCCCGACCTCGACCGCGAGATCGACCTGGTCGAGGAGGTGGCGCGCCGCATCGGCTTCGACCGCATCGGCCGCACGCTGCCCGACACCCACGGCCAGGTCGGCGCGCTCACCGCCGCGTCAGCGCGAGCGCCGCCTCGTGGCCGACGCGCTGGTCGGGGTGGGGCTCTCGGAGGCGATCACCCTGTCGCTGGTGGCGCCCGCCGACCTCGAGCGCGCCGGCGCGCCGCTCGACCGGCTGGTGCGGGCCACCAACCCGCTGCGGTCCGAGGAGTCGGTGCTGCGCACCGCGGTGCTCCCCGGCCTGCTCCGCGCGCTGGCGGGCAACCGCAACCAGGGCCTGGCCGACGTCGCGCTGTTCGAGATGGGCCGCGTGTTCCTCGTCGCCCACCGGCGACCGTCGCGGCGGACGCCGGTCCGCTGCCCGACGAGCCCGAGCAGGTGGCCTTCGCCTGGGCCGGGCCACGTGCGCCGCCGCCCGGTCGAGGCCGACCGCCCGGTCGACGTGCTACGACGCGGTCGACGCGGTGCGCGCGGTGCTCGACGCGCTCGGCATCGCCGACGTCGCGCTCGACCCGGTCGTCAATCACCGGCTTCCGGGCCGGCCGCGCCGCGCGGGTGCTGGTGTCGGGCGTGGAGGCGGGCACCGTCGGCGAGGTCGCGCCCGCGGTGCTCGACGCGCTCAACCTCGAAGCGCCGGTCGTGGCCGCCGAGCTCGTGCTCGACACGCTGCTCGACGCGCCCCGCCGCGACCGCACGTTCCGGGCGCCGTCGCGCTTCCCGGCGTCGTTGCTCGACCTCGCGTTCGTGGCCGACGACGTCGGTCGCCGCCGCGAGCATCGAGGCCACGCTGCGCGCCGAGCTCGGCGACGTGCTCGAAGTCGGTGCGCTGCTTCGACGACTTCCGCTCCGACGCGCTCGGCGCCGGGCGGCGCAGCCTGGCGTTCACGTTGCGACTGCGCGCTCCCGACCGCACCCTCACCGACACCGAGGCCGGCGAGCTGCGCGCCCGGGCGGTGGCGCGCGGTCGAGCAGGCGCACGGCGCCGAGCTGCGCGGCTAGGCGCGATGCTGCAGATCCGCGTGTACGTGCCGCACGACCGGCTCGACCACGTGGAGGGGATGCTCGTCGAGGTCGAGGGCGTCGAGCGGATCGTGCGGGTCGGCACCACCCACGACGGCGCGGTGATGCTCACCGCCGATGTCGACCACTCGTGCGCCGACCACTGCTTCACGATGCTCGCCGAGCACCTGCCCGAGGCCGACGTCGCGCTCATCCGCCTCGACGGCATCGCGGTGTCCGACACCAAGCCGCAGCGCGGCTGGCTGGCCAGCGACCCCGACTCGCTCGCGTGGGCCGAGGTGGTCGCCGAGGCGCGCACCAGCTCCCGGCTCCTCGGGCGCTACCTCGCGCTGATGGCCGTCGCCGGTGTGGTCGCCGGCATCGGCGTGATCGAGGCGAGCGGCATCCTGATCGTCGGCGCCATGGCGATCAGCCCCGACCTGCTGCCGCTCGCCGCCGCGTGCGTGGGCCTGCAGCAGCGGCGCTGGCGGCTGTTCCTGCGCTCGCTCTCCACGCTGCTCGTCGGTCTCGGCGTGGGCACGGTCACCGCCGGGCTCAGCACCGCGATCCTGCGGGCGGTCGGCGACTACTCGGGGCGACTGCAGCTCGCGTCGTTGTCGTCGCTCACCCACACCGACGCCACCACGATCATGGTCGCGCTCGCCGCGGGCGTGGCCGCGCTGCTCACCTACGAGACCAAGGCCGGCGCCGCGGTCGGGGTCGCGATCTCGGTCACCACGATCCCCGCGTCGGCCTACCTCGGCGTGCTGCGTGTTCAGCTCCGACCACACCGGGGCGCGCGGCGGCGCGCTCGGCGTGCTGCTCACCAACGTCGGCTGCCTGCTGATCGGCGGCACCCTCACCGTGGTCGTGCAGGCGGCGATGCGCCGCCGCCGGGCCCGGGTCCCCGCCGCCGCTGCGCTGAGCGCGACCGGCTCCGGGTTTCCGCTGGCGACGACACGGCGGGTCGGGTCACACTGCGGGGATGTTCGATCGGTTCGACGACGGCGCGCGGCGAGGTGGTGATCTCGCCCCCGACGAGGCCCGCCGCTCGGCCACGACCGCCGTCGGGCCCCGAGCACCTCCTGCTCGCCCTCACGCGTGGTGGGTGGGCCGGTGTCCGAGCTGCTCACGGTGCAGGGCGTGACCCACGCCGCGACCCGCAGCGCGGTGGTCGAGGTCGCGGGCACGCGGGCGCGTCGGCGCGACCGTCATCCCCGTTCGACGACGCGGCCACGACGGTGCTGCAGCGCCGGGGACCAGTCGGCCAGCGACCGCGACGACGACCACGTCACGCCCGCCCACCTGCTGCTCGCGCTGCTCGACATCGACGACGGGGTCGCCGACCGAGGTGCTCGACGGCTCTGGTCGACGACCGGGACGTGCTGCGGCACGCCGCGCTCGTGATCCTCGACGACGCCGCCCGCGGGTGACGTGCGCGACGGGGAGCAGTCCGGGGTCGAGCTGCGGTCGCCGTGGCCCACGGCGGTCCGGGGTTCCCGATGGGCCCGCCGGGCGGTCACCGGACCCCGCTGCGCGTTCTGCGGTCGCGGGAGAGGCACCCGACGATGGAGTCGTGGTCGCGCGCGGGACGCATCGTGTGCGGCGAGTGCCTCCGTCAGGCGGCCGCCGCGCTCGACGCCGCGGCGCAAGCCGGCGGACCGGCCGACCCGCGTCCGGTACCGGCGGCGGGGTGCGCAGCCGGACGATCCCGAGCGCGGCCCGCGACGGCGATCGACCGGTGCTTCGACGCGGTGTTCCCGGGCCGGCCGGTGGGCGACCGCGGCGACCGACCTGGGCGGTCGAACCAGGCGACGGCGTCGCCGACGACCTCGCCGCGATGGAGGAGAGGCCGAATACGCCCCGATGGTCGTGGTCGACGTCACCGTCGAGCGGGTCGAGCTTCCTCGACCCCGAGCACGCCGAGGTGAGCATCGGCATCTGGATGGCGGGCAACCCGTCAGCCGATGCTGCTCCCCGGGTCGCGCGGTGGTGGTCGACGGGACGTGGCGGGTCAGTCGCGACACGCTGGCGTGGTTCGCGAGCCAGGCGCGACAGTTCCGGCGTCCTCCGGGCCAGCCCTGGGGCTGAGCGCCGCCGTCGCCGTCGACTCGGATGCAGCGCGCGCCGATGCCCGCCGGGCGATCCGCCGGTTGCGGCTGCGCTCCCAGAAGTGGTCGAAGGTCAGCGCGATCGCGAACAGCACCAGCGCGGCGAACGCGTCCATCCAGTAGTGGTTGGCGGTGAGCACGATCGCGGCCAGCGTGAGGAACGGGTGCAGCAGCACGAGGTAGCGCCAGCGTGAACGTCGTCGCGAGGAACACCGCCCACGCGATCACCAGCGCCCAGCCGAAGTGCAGCGACGGCATCGCCGCGAACTGGTTGGCGAAGCCCTTGTAGGGGCTGACCCGTTGCCGTAGGCCGCGGGGCCGAAGAGCTTCGCGGTGTCGACGAAGCCGAACTTCGGGAACATGCGCGGCGGCGCGAGCGGGAAGCCGAGGTGCACCGACGAGCCCGGTGAGGGTCATGACGACCATCACGTTGCGGAAGCGGCGGTACACGGGGAAGTGGCGCACGTAGAGCCAGAAGAACGCGGCCACGGTGACCGCCACGTGCGCGATCAGGTAGTAGCCGTTGAGGAAGCGGATGACGGTGACGTTGCCGTCGACGAGGTCCTGCAGGCGGGCTTCGCTGAACACGCCGAGCGCGCGTTCGAGGCCGATCACCTCGCGGGCGTTGCGCGATCGCCTCGTCGACGTGGTGGCTCGCGATCAGGTGTCGCCCGTACTTGTAGACGAGCAACAGCGCGACGACGAGGGCCAGCTCCCGGCCGAACGAGGCGCCGAAGCGCGAGTGCCACCACCGGTCGAGGCGACCGCCACGGTGCTCGACTGCGCTCGGCCGGTCCTCGGGTGCCCCCGTGCTCACCCTCGTGATGCGGGACTCTCCCGATACCGCAGTCACGGATCCGTTGTACCCCGAATGGGCGTCGCATCCAGAGGCTTTCCGCACCGCCCGGTGCGGACGGGCTCGGGGGGCATCGGCGCGCGGGCACAATGAGGAGCCGTGACCATCCGGGAGCCGATCGGCGACCTCTACCGCGAGCTCGGGGTGACCCCCGACGCCACCCGGGAGCAGCTCGCGGCCGCGTTCCGGCTGCGGGCGAAGTCGCTCCACCCCGACATGAACCCGGGCGACGCCGAGGCCGCCGAGCAGTTCAAGACCCTCGGGCGGGCCTACCAGGTGCTCTCCGACCCCGAGGCCCGGGCCCGCTACGACGCCGGGCCGGATGCTCGCCGCGGCACCGCGCCGGCGGCGTTCCCGACGGGGCCGCCGGTCTCGGTGGCCGCCACGCTTCCAGCTCACCCGCAAGGCCGCCCGGTGGATGGTGGTCGAGCGGGATCGTGCTCATCGTGCTGGGGCTCGCGTCCGCGGCGTGGGTGGTCTCGCTGCAACGGGCCGACGCCGACCTGCGGGACAGGGGAGTGGCCGCCGACCGCGGTGGTCGTCGCCGCGCCGGGCGGGCGGGTGCTCGAGTTCACCACCCGTGACGGGCACGGCCGTCCGCACCCGGGAGGACGGCAAGACCGGCGAGGTCCAGCCGCTCGGTCGGCAGCCGGGTGGCCATCCACTACGACCGCACCGATCCCACCCAGGTGGTCACCGACCAGTCCCACACCGGCCGCGACGTCACCCTCTGGATCGTGGCGGTGAAGTTCGTGGTGGGCGGGGCGCTGCTCATCTGGTTCGGCCGCCGCCGCCTCCGCCGCCCCGCCTGACCCGACTCCGGTCCGCTGCCGTTCTTGCGCCTCTGGCGGTCGTGACTACGGCGGTCGAGAGGCGCCAAAACGAGTGGGTCGCATGAATATGCAGATCTGTGTATACTGCTCGGATGACGTTTCGGGCCGCCGTGATCGGCGCATCGGGGTACACGGGGGTCGAGCTGCTGCGGCTGCTCCACGGGCACCCCGAGATCGAGGTGGGCACGGTCACCGCCGACTCCAACGCGGGCGCCCGGGTCGCCGACCTCTACCCGTCGCTGGCCGCGGGCTACGGCGACACCGTCTACGCGCCCACCGACCCCTCGGCGCTGGCCGGCTACGACGTCGTGTTCCTCGGCCTGCCCCACGGGCAGTCGCAGCAGATGGCGGGGGCGCTGGTCGACACCGTCGGCCACGTCGTCGACCTCGGCGCCGACTTCCGGCTGCCCCGGCCGACTACGAGCGCTGGTACGGCGAGGCCCACACCGCCCCCGAGCTCGATCGGCCGGTTCGCGTTCGGGATGCCCGAGCTCTACCGGGACGAGATCGTCGCCGCCCAGCACGTCGCGTCGCCCGGTTGCTACCCGACGGCGGCCGTCGCTCGCCCTGGCGCCGCTGCGTCGCCCACGGGCTCGTCGAACCCACCGGCATCGTGGTGAACGCGGTGTCGGGCGTGTCGGGCGCGGGCCGGGGCCTCAAGACCACGAGCCTGTTCTCCGAGGTCGACGAGAACGTCACCGCCTACGGGCTGCTCACGCACCGCCACACCGCGGAGATGGAGCAGGCGCTCACCCACGTGGGCGGCGACCGACGTGCAGGTGCTGTTCACGCCGCACCTCGTGCCGATGATCCGGGGCATCCTCGCCACCTGTTACGCGCGGCCCGCCACGAGCGGGCTGAGCACCGAGTCGCTGCTCGACGACGTACCGCGAGTTCTACGCGGGCGAGCCGTTCGTGGTGGTGACCGACGGCTCGCCGGCCACCAAGGCCGCCACCGGCTCGAACACCGTGCACGTGACGGTGCGCTACGACGACCGCACCGGCACCGTGCTCGCGCTCGGCGCGCTCGACAACCTGGTGAAGGGCGCGTCGGGCCAGGCCGTGCAGAACGCCAACCTCCTGCTCGGCCTCCCCGAGACCACCGGGCTCCCGACGATCGGACTCATGCCGTGAGGTGCCACGTGAGCGTGACCGCCGTTCCCGGCTTCGAGGCGGGCGGGCTCGCCTCGGGCATCAAGCCGTCGGGGAACCCCGACCTGGCGATGATCGCCACCGCCGACCGCGCCGCGGTCGCGGCCGCGGGCGTGTTCACCAGCAACCTGGTGGCGGCCGCGCCGGTGCAGATCAGCCGTCGCCACCTCGCCGACGGCCGGGCCGCCGCGGTCGTCCTCAACTCCGGCAACGCCAACGCGGCCACCGGCGAGCCGGGCCGGCGCGACGCGCTGCGCATGTGCGAGCTCACCGCGGCGGGCCTCGGCGTCGCCACCCACGACGTGCTCGTGTGCCAGACCGGCCTCATCGGCATCCCCATGCCGATGGACCCGGTGGAGTCGGGCGTGCCGAAGCTCGCGCAGCAGCTCTCGGCCGACGCCGCGGGCGGGCAGGCCGCGGCCGACGCCATCCTCACCACCGACACCGTGCGCAAGGAGACGCTGCAGTCCGCCGATCTCGACGGGCACACCGCGCTGGTCGGCGGCCTGGCCAAGGGCGCGGCGATGCTCTCGCCGGCCATGGCCACGATGCTCGCGGTGCTCACCACCGACGCCGCGGTCGAGCCCGACGCGCTCCAGGTGCTCCTGCAGCACGCGGTCACCAACAGCTTCAACGCGCTGGTGGTCGACGCGTGCCGCAGCACCAACGACACCGTCCTCGTGCTCGCCAACGGCCAGGCCGGCAACGCGCCGATCACCCGGGCCGGCGGTCCCGCGTTCCACGCGCTCGGCGACGCGCTCGCCGCGGCGTGCGCCGATCTCGCCCACCAGATGGCCGCCGACGCCGAAGGCGCCACCAAGCTCGCCCGCATCACCGTGAAGGGGGCGCGCACGCCGGCCGAGGCGCAGCTCGCGGCCCGCACGGTGGCGTCGAGCCAGCTCGTGCAGTGCTCGCTCTACGGCAAGGACCCGTACTGGGGCCGGGTCATCAGCGAGCTCGGGCGTGAGCGGCGCGATGTTCGACCCCGAGCAGGTCGACATCGCGTACAACGGCCACGTCGTGTGCGTGCGCGGCGTCGCGTACCCGCACGACGAAGCCGCGGTCGCCGCCACCATGGAAGCGCGCGACATCGACATCGTCGCCGATCTCCACAACGGCAACGTCCGAGGCCACGGTGCTCTTCACCGATCTCACCCACGCCTACGTCGACGAGAACATGGGAACGTCCTGATGGTCGACTTCCACGATCCGCTGCATCCAGGAGAAGGCCGCGATCCTCGCCGAGGCGCTGCCGTACATCCGGGAGTTCTCGGGCAAGACCGTCGTGATCAAGTACGGCGGCAACGCGATGGACGACCCCGCGCTCGCCGACCTGTTCGCGCAGGACGTCGTGCTCATGCGGCTCGTCGGCATGAACCCGGTCGTCGTGCACGGCGGCGGTCCGCAGATCAGCGACCTCATGCGCCGGCTCGGCAAGGAGCCCGAGTTCGTCGACGGCCTGCGGGTCACCGACGCCGAGAGCGTCGACATCGTGCGCATGGCGCTGGTCGGCAAGGTCAACCGCGAGATCGTCGCCGCGCTCAACCAGCACGGCTCCTACGCGGTCGGCCTCTCCGGGGAGGACGCCGGGCTCATCAAGGTCACGATGCGCGACGCAGCGGCTCGGCTTCGTCGGCGACGTCGAGAGCATCGACCCGTCGATCATCGAGCGCCTCACCCGCGAGGAGCTCATCCCGGTGATCGCCACCGTGGGCATCGACGACGCGGGTCAGGCCTACAACGTGAACGCCGACACCGTGGCCGGTGCGATCGCGGGCGCGCTGCAGGCCGAGAAGCTGGTGTACCTCACCAACGTCGCCGGTCTCTACGAGGACTACCCCGACGAGTCGTCGCTGATCTCGCACATCGACGTCGCCGGTCTCGACGCGCTCGAGGCCGCGGGCAAGCTCTCCGAGGGCATGATCCCCAAGATCCGCTCGTGCGTCGACGCGCTGCGCGCCGGCGTGGCGCGCGCCCACATCCTCGACGGCCGCATCCCGCACGCGCTGCTGCTCGAGTTCTTCACCCGCGAGGGTGTCGGCACGATGGTGGCGCCATGAGCGACGCCGATGACCTTCGAACAGATCCGCGCGCTCGACGCCGAGCACGTGATGCAGACCTACGGCCGGCTCCCGGTCGCGTTCGTGCGCGGCGAGGGCACCAAGCTGTGGGACAGCGAGGGCAAGGAGTACCTCGACTTCCTCGGCGGCCTCGCGGTCACGTCGCTCGGCCACGCCAACCCCGCGGTGGCCGACGCGCTGGCCGAGCAGGCCCGCACGCTGCTGCACGTGTCGAACCTCTACTTCAACGAGTGGCAGCCGCAGGTGGCGGCGATCCTCGACGGGCTGCTCGGCGGCGGCGGTGCGGTGTTCTTCTCGAACTCCGGCGCCGAGGCCAACGAGTGCGCGATCAAGCTCGCCCGCCGGTACGGCCAGGCCCACGGCGGTCCCGAGCGCTTCCACGTGCTCTCGGCGTGGGGGTCGTTCCACGGCCGCACGCTCACCACGCTGGCGGCCACCGGCCAGCCCCAGAAGCAGGAGACGTTCCAGCCGTTGCCCGTCGGCTTCCGCCAGGTCGTGTTCGGCGACCTCGACGAGCTGGCCCGGGCGATGGACGAGCGGGTGTGCGCGGTGATGCTCGAGCCGGTGCAGGGCGAGGGCGGCGTGCAGCCGTGCCCGCCCGGCTACCTGGAGGCGGTGCGCGCGCTGTGCGACGAGCGCGAGGCGCTGCTGATCGTCGACGAGGTGCAGACCGGCCTCGGCCGCACCGGCAAGTGGTTCGGCTTCCAGCACGCGGCCGGCGTCACGCCCGACATCGTGACCATGGCCAAGGCGCTCGGCAACGGCGTGCCGATCGGCGCGTGCTGGGCGCGCGACGACGTCGCCGCCGCGTTCAAGCCCGGCGACCACGCCACCACCTACGGCGGCCAGCCCCTCGCGGCCCGGGCCGCGTTCGCGGTGCTCGAGCAGATGACCACGCTCGACGTGCCCGCGCGCGCGGCGCGCGGCCGGGGCGCGGCTGTGCGAGCAGCTCGCCAAGGTCCCCGGCGTCGCCGACGTGCGGGGCGTCGGGCTGCTCATCGCGGCGGAGCTCGCCGACGGTCGCGAGGCCGGGCCGGTCGCGCTGGCGTGCCTCGACGCCGGCCTGGTCGTCAACGCGGTCACCCCGACCGCGCTGCGGTTCGCGCCGTCGCTGCTCGTGACCGACGACGAGATCGACGCCGCGGTCGCCATCCTCACGGAGGTGCTGCGTCATGACCGCCGCTCGACTGCTCGACATCGACGACATCACGCCCGGCCGAGTTCGCCGGGATGCTCGACACCGCCACCGCGTGGAAGGCCGACCCGTCGGCCGTGCCGCCGTTGCTCGCGGGGAAGGGCGCGGCGCTGCTGTTCGAGAAGCCGTCGGCCCGCACCCGCGCGTCCACCGAGATGGCGGTGGTCGGCCTCGGCGGTCACCCGATCTACGTGCGCGCCGAGGAGGTGGGCATGGGCAGCCGCGAGTCGGTGGCCGACGTCGCCCGCACCTTCGCGGGCTTCTGCGCGGTGATCGCGGCCCGGGTGCTACGACCACGAGACGCTGGAGGAGATGTCGGACGTCGCGCCGGTGCCGGTGGTGAACCTGCTCTCCGACCGCGCGCACCCGCTGCAGGCCGTCGCCGACTTCCTCACGCTGCGCGAGCTGCTCGGCGATCTCGAAGGCCGCCGGCTCGTCTACGTGGGCGACGGCAACAACGTGGCCGCGTCGCTCGCGTACGGCGCGGCGATGACCGGCGTGGAGCTCACGGTGGCGTCGCCGCCCGGGTTACGAGCTCGACGAGATGGTGGTGAGCCGGGCCCGCAACCTCGGTGGCGTGGTGGAGCTCAGCCACGACCCGTACGAGGCGGTGCGGGGCGCCGACGCGCTCTACACCGACGTGTGGACGTCGATGGGCCAGGAGGAGGAGACCGCGGTACGCAAGGTCGCGTTCGCGGGCTTCACCGTCGACGAGGAGCTCATGGCGACGGCGGGGGAGCAGGCCTGGTTCCTGCACTGCCTGCCCGCCCACCGGGGCGAGGAGGTGAGCGCGGCGCGTGATCGACGGCCCCCGCTCGGCGGTGTGGCAGCAGGCCGCCAACCGCATGGACGCCGCCCGCGCCGCGCTCGCGTTCGTGCTCACCGCAGGAGGACGGTGCTGATGTCCACGTTGGGCAAGCCGCAGCGTCAGCACCGGATCGCCAAGATGCTCGAGGAGCAGGTGATCTCCAGCCAGGTGCAGCTCGTCGACATGCTCGCGGGCGACGGCGTGGTGGCCACCCAGGCCACGGTGAGCCGCGACCTCGAGGAGCTGGGCGCGGTGAAGGTGCGCATCCCCGGGGGCGCCACCGCCTACGCCATCCCCGAGCACGCCAAGGAACGCCCCGCTCCCGACGACCTGCTGCGCCGGGTCATGGGCGAGTTCGTGGTGGAGGTGGCGCACAGCGCGAACCTGGTGGTGTTGCGCACGCCGCCGGGGTCGGCCCACGTGGTGGCGTCCGCACTCGACCGGGCCGGCCTGGCCGAGGTGCTCGGCACCGTGGCCGGCGACGACACGATCATCCTGGTGACCGCCGAAGACGTCGGTGGCGCCGCAGTCGCCGGTGAGCTGGCGGCCCTCGCAGGACTGTAAGAAGGACCACTCGGCGAAGCAGCCGAACGAGCGGCCGCGGGTCGGGTATCCCGGCCCGCAGCGAGAAAGGCATCGAAGATGGCGAAGCGAGTGGTGCTCGCGTACTCGGGCGGCCTCGACACCTCGGTGGCGGTGCGCTGGATCCGGGAGGAGTGGGGCGCGGAGGTCGTGGCCCTCGCGGTCGACGTGGGCCAGCAGGCCGACGACCCGTGGGACGCGATCACGGCCCGGGCGCTCGCCGCGGGCGCGATCGAGGCCCGCGTCGTCGACGCGCGCGCCGAGTTCGCCGACGACTTCCTCGTGCCGGCGATCCACGCCAACGCGCTCTACGAGGGCAAGTACCCGCTGGTGTCCGCGCTGAGCCGCCCGGTGATCTCGCGTCACCTCGTGCTCGCGGCGCGCGAGTTCGGCGCCGATGCCGTCGCGCACGGCTGCACCGGCAAGGGCAACGACCAGGTGCGCTTCGAGGTGTCGGTGCGCGCGCTGGCGCCCGACCTCGACGTGCTCGCGCCCGTGCGGGTGTGGGGCATGACCCGCGACGACTGCATCGACTACGCCGAGAAGTACGACATCCCGATCAGCGTCACCAAGAAGAGCCCGTACTCGATCGACGAGAACCTCTGGGGCCGGGCCATCGAGTGCGGCATGCTCGAGGACCCGTGGGTGGCGCCGCCGGCCGACGCCTACACGCTCACCCGCGCCATCGAGGACGCGCCGAGCGAGCCCAAGGAGATCGTGGTGCGCTTCGAGCAGGGCGTCCCCGTCGCGCTCGACGGCGTGGTGAAGCCGCTCCACGAGCTCGTCACCGAGCTGGGCAACGAGGTGGGCGCCTACGGCTGGGGTCGGCTCGACATGGTCGAGAACCGCCGCGTCGGCATCAAGAGCCGCGAGACCTACGAGTGCCCGGGTTCGCTCGCGGTGCTGCTCGCCCACGCCGACCTCGAGTCGATCGCGCTCGAGCGCGACCTCATGCGCGAGAAGGCGCGGCTCGAGCCCCGCTACGCGGAGCTGGTGTACGACGGTCTCTGGTACTCGCCGCTCAAGGAGGCCCTCGACGCGTTCATGGGCTACGCGCAGACCCACGTGACCGGTGACGTGCGGCTCCGCCTCGAGCCCGGTCGTTGCTTCGTCGCGGGTCGTCGTGCCGACAACGGTCTCTACAACCACGACCTCGCCACCTACGACGCGAGCGACTCGTTCCGTCACCAGGACAGCGAGGGCTTCGTGCGCCTGTGGGGCCTCGGCGTCGAGACCTGGTCGCGCGAGCAGGGCGGTCCGCGACCGGCGGCGTCTCGGGGCAGGGCGGCGTCTGATGACGCTCTGGCACGGCCGCTTCGCGGAAGGGCCGGCCGAGGAGCTCCTCGCCTTCACCGAGAGCCTGTCGTTCGACCGGCGTCTCGCCCCCGACGACCTCGCGGGGTCGCGCGCGCACGTCACGATGCTCGGCCGCGTCGGTCTGCTCACCGACGACGAGGTCGCGGCGGTGCTCGGCGCGCTCGACACCGTCGAGGCCGAGCTCGCCGACGGCTCGTTCGCGTTCGCGCCGTCCGACGAGGACATCCACACCGCGATCGAACGGCGGGTCACCGAGCTCGCCGGGCCCGCGGGCGCCAAGCTCCACACCGGGCGCAGCCGCAACGACCAGGTCGCCACCGCGCTGCGGCGTTGGCTGCAGCGCGAAGGACGCGACACCGTGCGCCTCCTGCTCGAGCTGGAGTCGGTGCTGCTCGCCTGTGCCGAGCGGGCCGAGGACGTCTACGTCCCCGGCTACACGCACCTGCAGCGGGCGCAGCCGGTGCTGCTCGCGCACCATTTCCTCGCGCACTTCTGGGCGTTCGCGCGCGACGTCGACCGCTGGTTCGACGCGCTGCGGCGCGCCGACGTGTCGCCGCTCGGCGCCGGTGCGCTCGCGGGGTCGAGCCTGCCGCTCGATCCCGACTTCACCGCGGCCGAGCTCGGCTTCGCCAAGCGCTTCGACAACTCGCTCGACGCGGTGTCCGACCGCGACTTCGTGGCCGAGGCGCTGTTCGTCGCCACCCTCGGGCAGGTGCACCTGTCGCGTCTGGGCGAGGAGATCGTGTTGTGGTCGAGCGACGAGTTCGGCTTCCTGAAGCTGGCCGACGCCTACAGCACCGGATCGTCGATGTTGCCGCAGAAGAAGAACCCCGACATCGCCGAGCTGGCGCGGGGCAAGGCCGGGCGTCTCATCGGTGACCTCACCGGACTGCTCGCCACGCTGAAGGGCCTGCCGCTCGCGTACAACCGCGACCTGCAGGAGGACAAGGAACCGCTGTTCGACGCCATCGACCAGCACCGACTCGCGCTGGGCGCGGTGGCGGGCTGCCTGGCCACGTGCGAGTTCGTGCCGGCACGGATGCAGGAGGCGGCCGACAGCAAGTTCGCCGCCGCCGTCGACCTCGCCGAGCATCTCGTCGAGCAGGGCATCCCCTTCCGCGAGGCCCACGCCCGGGTGGGGGAGCTGGTGCGGGCCGCGGCCGAGCGCGGGGTCGCGCTCGACGAGTTGGTGATGACCGCGCCCGACCTCGGTCCCGACGCGCTGGCGCTGCTCGAGCCGGGTGCCGCGGTGCTGCGCCGGACCACGCCGGGGGGCGCGGGCCCGGGGCCGGTGGCCGCACAGATGCTGGCGGCCAAGGCCCGCTTCGAGGAGCAGGTCACCCGGCTCGGCGCCTGACGTGGGTGGGCGGCGCCGCTGTCGCGTGCGTTCTACGCACGCGATTCGCGGGTCGTCGCGCCCGAGCTGCTCCACAAGGTGCTGGTGCGCCGCGTCCCGGGCGAGCCCGAGCTCGCGGCGCGCATCGTGGAGGTCGAGGCGTACTGCGGCGCCGACGACGCCGGCAGCCACGCGTTCCGCGGCCGAACGCAGCGCAACGCCACGATGTTCGGTCCCGCCGGGCACCTGTACGTGTACTTCACCTACGGGATGCACTGGTGCGCCAACGTGGTGGCGGGGGAGCCGGGCGTCGCGGCCGCGGTCCTGCTGCGGGCTGCCGCGCCGCTGGAGGGCCTCGAGACCATGCGCGAGCGCCGGCCCGCGGCGCGACGCGACCGCGACCTGTGCTCCGGTCCGGCGAAGTTGTGCCAGGCGTTCGGCATCACGGGAGCGCACGACGGCGTCGACCTCCTTCACGGCGAGGTGCTGCTCCTCGACGACGGCACCCCGCCGCCCGACGCGCTCGCTCGTCACCACCCGCATCGGACTCTCGCCCGGCCGCGGCGACGAGCACCCCTGGCGCTTCGCCGTCGCCGGCGACCCCAACCTCTCCCGCCCCTGACCGTTTTGGCGTCAACCAGGCGTGATCATCGACGCCTGAGTCACGCCAAAACGGGGGCAGGGTCGGCGCTGCACCGCGGGTAGCGTTCCGGGGTCTATGGCGACCGTCTCCGTCGAAGAGCAGCTGCGCATCCTGCGCACCGGCACCGTCGACCTCATCACCGAGGCCGACCTGCGCCGCAAGCTCGGCACCGGCCGCCCGCTGCGGGCCAAGCTCGGCATCGACCCCACCGCCTCCGACATCCATCTCGGCTTCGCGGTGGTGCTGCGCAAGCTGCGCCAGTTCCAGGAGCTCGGCCACACCGCGGTGCTGATCATCGGCGACTTCACCGCCCAGGTGGGCGACCCCACCGGCAAGTCGGCCACCCGCCCCCGCCTCTCCAAGGAGGAGGTCGAGGGCTACGCCGCCACCTACGTGGAGCAGGCCCGGCGCATCCTGCTCGAGGACCACCTCGAGATCCGGCGCAACTCCGAGTGGCTCGGCGCGATGGGCATCGAGGACGTGCTGCGCCTCGCGGCGCGCACCACCGTCGCCCGCATGCTGGAGCGCAACGACTTCTCGAAGCGCTACGAGAGCGGCGTGCCGATCTCGGTGATGGAGTTCCTCTACCCGCTGCTGCAGGGCTGGGACTCGGTGATGGTGCAGGCCGACATCGA
Source organism: uncultured Actinomycetes bacterium (assembly GCA_963782705.1). Taxonomy (GTDB): domain Bacteria; phylum Actinomycetota; class Acidimicrobiia; order IMCC26256; family DASPTH01; genus CAVRGQ01. Next base: position 259,545 of record CAWAKX010000032.1, read on the forward strand.
GCTCGGCGGCACCGACCAGCTCTTCAACAACCTCATGGGCCGCACCCTCCAGGAGCAGGAGGGCCAGGAGGGCCAGTGCGTGCTCACCACGCCGCTGCTCGAGGGCACCGACGGCGTGCAACAAGATGTCGAAGTCGCTCGGCAACTACGTGGGGATCTCCGAGGCGCCGGGGGAGCAGTTCGGCAAGCTGCTGAGCATCCCCGACGAGCTGATGCCGAAGTACTTCACCCTCACCACCGGCTGGCACCCCGACCGCATCGACGAGGTGAGCGCCGCGCTCGCCGCGGGCGACCTCGCCCCGGTCGACGCCAAGCGCCTGCTCGCCCGCACGGTGGTCGACCTGTACCACGGCGACGGGGCGGGAGCAGCGGCCGAGGCCGAGTTCGACCGGGTGTTCCGGGCCCACGACACGCCCACCGACATCCCCGAGGTGGCGGTGCCGGCCGAGGAGTACC
>CAWAKX010000032.1:265000-497980 GCA_963782705.1 uncultured Actinomycetes bacterium
GTAAGTTCCGACCTGCACGAATGGCGTAACGACTTGGCTACTGTCTCAACCAGAGACCCGGCGAAATTGCAATACGAGTAAAGATGCTCGTTTCCCGCAGAAGGACGGAAAGACCCCGTGGACCTTCACTACAGTTTGATGTTGGTTTTCGGTATGTATTGTGTAGGATAGGTGGGAGTCTGGGAAGCCGGGGCGTCAGCTTCGGTGGAGACAACGTTGAAATACCACCCTGTGCATACTGGGAATCTAACCTGGGCCCGTGATCCGGGTCGGGGACAGCGTCAGGCGGGTAGTTTGACTGGGGCGGTCGCCTCCTAAAGAGTAACGGAGGCGCCCAATGGTTCCCTCAGCCTGGTTGGCCATCAGGCGTTGAGCGTAAAGGCACAAGGGAGCTTGACTGCGAGACCTACAAGTCGAGCAGGTGCGAAAGCAGGGCTTAGTGACCCGGCCGTGGCGTGTGGAAGCGCGGTCGATCAACGGATAAAAGGTACCCCGGGGATAACAGGCTTATCTTGCCCAAGAGTCCACATCGACGGCAAGGTTTGGCACCTCGATGTCGGCTCGTCGCATCCTGGGGGTGAAGCATCTCCCAAGGGTTGGGCTGTTCGCCCATTAAAGCGGTACGCGAGCTGGGTTTAGAACGTCGCGAGACAGTTCGGTCCCTATCCTCTGTGGGCGTAGGAGATTTGAGGGGAGCTGTCCCTAGTACGAGAGGACCGGGACGGACGCAGCTCTGGTGTGCCAGTTGTCTTGCCAAAGGCACGGCTGGTTGGCTACCTGCGGAAAGGATAAGCGCTGAAAGCATCTAAGCGCGAAGCCTGCCTCGAGATGAGATCTCCCACCGGGTTAACCGGGTAAGGCCCCTGGTAGACGACCAGGTTGATAGGCCGGAGGTGTACGCACGGTGACGTGTTCAGCCGACCGGTACTAATCGGCCGAGGGCTTGGGTTCTTTCTTCTTCTATGTATGTTCGTGCTCGCTCTGGAGTTTTCACGTGGGGCTGCGCGCCGAGAGGCGCGAAGCAACGCATTGAAAGCACATGGTTTCCGGTGGTTATAGCGGCGGGGAAACACCCGTTCCCATTCCGAACACGGAAGTGAAGACCGCCAGCGCCGATGGTACTTGGGGGGGAACCCCCTGGGAGAGTAGGACGCCGCCGGAATTATTCTCGGCGCTCCCGCCGCGCACACGCTTGTGCGGCGGGAGCGCCTTTTCCGCGTTCGCGCGCTCGAAAGCTGCCGTTGCAGACCGGGACGACGCTCGCCGGCCGGTACCCTCGGTCGCCCGGCGTGCGAGCAGAACGACTCCACGTCGCGTCCCACTTGGGGACGGCGGTGACGATCGACCAGCGCTGCGACCACGCAGCAGGAACGGAACACGGTGGTTCGGTGATGGCAGAAGGACGACGGACCGGCGGTTCCGGAAGCGCACGCGGCGGCCCACGCGGGGGCGGACGTCCCGCCGGTGCGGGCAAGGGCGGTGCCGGCAAGGGCGGTGCCGGCAAGGGCGGTGCGGAGGCGGTGCGGGAAGGGCGGCGGCAAGAGCGGCGGTCGCGCCGCGTCCGGGAAGGCCGGCGCCCGCAGTGGTGGCGCCCCGAAGGCCGGAGGGCGGGGCGGAGCGGGGAAGCCGTCCGGTCGCAGCGGCGGGAGCTCGGGCAAGCCGGCTGCACGCGGCAGCGGCAAGCCCGCGGCGCGGGGTGCGGGTACCGGGAAGCCTGCGGGTCGGAGCGGCGCGTCCGGCGCGAGCCGGGCGGGGAGTGCACGGACCGGAGGTTCGCGTACCGGGAGCAGCGGGCGGCCCGCAGCGGCGAGTGGCGGACCCCGCGGCGCATCTCGGGGTGGGTCCGCGCGTTCCGGAGCGCCCGGCGCGCGCGGTGGCGCCCGTTCGGCGAGCGGTCCCCGTCGCAGCGACGCTCGTGACGACGACCGCAGCACGTCCCGCTCCGGTGGCTCGCGCTCGGGAGGATCACGTACCGGTGCACCGCGCGCCGGTGGAGCTCGCGGCAACGCCGGTCGCCCCACGACGGGCAGGCCGACGACCGGGAGGCCCGGTGCCCCGCGCACGGGCGGACGCCCCGACGCCCGCGGCGGTGATCGGGCGCGCCGCGACGATCGGGAGCCGCGTCGCGAGTCGCCGGGGCGCGGGTTCGGGCCCTTCAGTGTCGACGACCAGGACGAGCGCACCCGGGAGCGGGGCCGCACACCCCGTGACGACCGACGCGACGACCGGCGTGGTGACCGGCGCGACGATCGCCGTTCGACCGAGGAGGCGCCGAGCGGTCCGCGTCGACCGGTGGTGCGGGTCGTCGGGCAACGCAAGCCCACTGCTCCCGGAGGAGGCACCAAGGGCGGTGCGGCGGGCCGGGGCCGGGGGACGAAGGCGGATGGTGGCCGCGGCGGGACCCGCTCCGGTGGACAGGCCGGTCGCAGCGCCGGCACCGCGGCCCGGGCGCGCCGGCGCAAGCGCGGACCCGCCGGGGTGCAGGAGGAGCTCGCGACCCTGGCGGGCCGCAACGCGTCCCGCGTGCTCGGCACGCTCATGGCCGCGGCCGACGCCTACGCCAACGACCGTGAGCGGGAGGCGATCCGGATCCTGCGCCCGGTGCGCGACCGGTTCCCCGAGTCGCCGAGCGTGCGGGAGCTCATGGGTCTCGCGCAGTACCGCGTCGGCAACTACAACGCAGCGGCCAAGGAGCTCGAGGCCTACGTGCAGCTGAGCGACTCGGTCGACCAGCACCCGGTCCTCATGGACTGCTACCGCGCGCAGAAGCGCTGGAAGAAGGTGGGCGAGCTGTGGGCCGACCTGGCGGCGGTGTCACCGTCGGGAGACGTCGTCACCGAGGGCCGCATCGTCTACGCGGGCGCGCTCGCCGACCAGGGGCGCCTGCCCGACGCGCTCGAGCTGCTGCGCAAGCGGGCCACTCCGGTGAAGTCGCCCCGCGACCACCATCTCCGCCTCTGGTACGCGCTGGGTGACCTCGAGGAACGAGCCGGCAACCTCGCCCGCGCCCGCGAGCTGTTCCACCAGGTCGCGCGCGTCGAGCCCGGTTTCTCCGACGTGGCCGAGCGTCTCGCCGCCCTGGGGTAGCTGTCACACCCCACCGTTAGCGTCGCGTCCGTCGACTTCCCGTGCTTCCCGAACTTCCCCTCCCCTGACGTCAGTGCAGCGCCGGAGCGGCGCGAAGGAGGAGCGGAACGATGGGTGAAGTGGTGGAGATGCCGACTGCGGGCCGTCAGGTGGCACGCCATCCGGGAGTCGCCGGCGAGGTCAACCTCGCGGTGGTGAGCGGCACGTGCTCCGCCCCGCCGGAGGTACGCCTGCTCGACTCGGGCACACGCGTCGCGTCGCTGTCGATCCGGTGCCCGGCGGACGCGCGCGACGAGCGCGCCACCTCGGTGCCGGTCACGGTGTGGAATCCCGCGGCGTGGGTGGAGACGCTCGATCGCGGCGACGAGGTGGTGGTCGTCGGTCGCGTCCGTCGCCGGTTCTACAGCCGGCCCGGGGGAGTGGGATCCCGGGTCGACGTCGACGCCGTCGTCATCGCGCGGGCGCGTGACCGGCGGCGGGTGGAGGCCCTCACGCGGCGAGCCGCCGCGGAGCTCGACCGGATGCTCGCCGACGGATGGGCGTCCTGAGCCACACCGGGTCACTCCTGAATGTGACGGCTCGATGAAGCCGCCCGCTCCATCCCCGAGGGGCCGCGCCCCGCCGGTAAGCTCGTCTCGCACGTCGCCCGGAGCCTTGCCCGGGACGGCGGGCGACCGGCGCGGCCACCCCCAAGGCCGTACGGTCCCGACCAGGAGTGCAGGAGCGTGACGCTCCGACCGGCGCGCGTAGCGGCGCCCGGGCTCGGTTCCCGAGCCCGAGGGCGCCGGAACGTGGCTGTCCGATCGGCGCCGACAACCGAAAGCACGCAGAGCCCACACAACGAGGTGAGGGACGAGTGACCACAGAGACCAGTTCCACCGCGCCGGTCGACATCGACGACGTGGTGATCCGCTTCGCCGGCGACTCCGGCGACGGGATGCAGCTCACGGGTGATCGGTTCACCGACGTGAGCGCGGTGTTCGGCAACGACCTCGCCACGTTGCCGAACTACCCGGCCGAGATCCGCGCCCCCGCCGGCACCATCGCCGGGGTGTCGTCGTTCCAGGTGCACATCTCCGACCACGACATCGTCACGCCCGGCGACTCGCCGAACGTGCTCGTCGTGATGAACCCCGCGGCGCTCAAGGCGAACCTCCACGAGCTGCCCACGGGCTCCACGATCCTGGCGAACGAGGACGCGTTCGACGAGCGCAACCTCTCGAAGGTGGGCTACGAGGCCAACCCGCTCGAGGACGGCAGCCTCGACGGCTACCACCTCGTGCGCGTGCCGATGACGCAGCTCACGCTCGAGTCGTGCAAGGAGCTCGGGGTCAAGCCCCGCGACGCCGAGCGCTCGAAGAACTTCTTCGCCCTGGGCCTCATCTCCTGGATGTACACCCGCCCGGTGCAGCCCACGATCGACTGGATCGACCAGCGCTTCGGGTCGCGTCCGCAGGTGCGCGACGCCAACCTCGCCGCGTTCAAGGCCGGCCTCCACTTCGGCGAGACCGCGGAGCTCATCGAGAGCTTCCAGATCCAGCCTGCGAAGCTCGAGCCCGGCAACTACCGCAACATCACCGGCAACCTCGCCACCGCGTACGGCCTCATCGCCGCCGGGCAGTGCGCCAACCTGCCGCTGTTCCTGGCGTCCTACCCGATCACGCCGGCCTCCGACATCCTCCACGAGTTGTCGAAGCACAAGAACTTCGGCGTGCGCACCCTCCAGGCCGAAGACGAGATCGCGGCCGCCGCCATGGCGATCGGCGCCGCCTTCGCCGGCAACCTCGCCATCACCACCACGAGCGGTCCCGGCCTCGACCTCAAGTCGGAGGCACTCGGTCTCGCCATCAGCCTCGAGCTGCCGCTGGTGCTCGTCGACGTGCAGCGCGGTGGCCCGTCCACCGGGCTGCCCACCAAGACCGAGCAGTCCGACCTCCTGCTCGCGATGTACGGGCGTCACGGCGAGTCGCCGCTGCCGGTCATCGCGGCGAAGTCGCCGAGCCACTGCTTCGCGGCCGCGTTCGAGGCGGTCCGCATCGCGCTCAAGTACCGCACGCCGGTCATCCTCCTCACCGACGGCTACCTGGCCAACGGCGCGGAGCCGTGGCTCCTGCCCGACATGGACGCGCTGCCCGACATCTCGGTGCCCTTCGCCACCGAGCCCAACCACGACGGCGAGTTCTGGCCGTTCCTGCGCGACCCCGAGACCCTCGCCCGGCCGTGGGCGATCCCGGGGACGCCCGGTCTCATGCACCGCATCGGCGGTATCGAGAAGCAGGACGGCACCGGCAACGTCAACTACGAGCCCGCCAACCACGAGCTGATGACGCACCTGCGCGCCGACAAGGTGGCCGGGATCGCCAAGGACATCCCCGACCTCGAGGTCGAGGGCGACGCCGATGCCGACCTGCTCGTGCTCGGATGGGGCAGCACCTGGGGTCCGATCAACGAGGCGATCCGCCGGTCGCGTGCCGGTGGTCGCAAGATCGCCCACGCCCACCTGGTGAACCTCAACCCGTTCCCCGCCAACCTGGGCGACGTGTTGCGGAAGTACCCCAAGCTCCTGGTGCCCGAGATGAACCTCGGTCAGCTCGCCAAGCTGGTGCGGGCCGAGTTCCTGGTGGACGCCCAGTCGCTGAACAAGGTGCAGGGCCTGCCCTTCAGCGGCGCCGAGATCGAGGCCAAGATCGTGGAGATGCTCGATGCCTGAGAACAGCACCCCCGAAGAGGGCGGCGTCGCCGTCAAGCTCGGCCGCAAGGACTTCCAGACCGACCAGGAGGTCCGCTGGTGTCCCGGTTGCGGTGACTACTCGATCCTCGCCGCGATGCAGCTCGAGCTCGCCGACATCGGCGTGCGCCCCGAGAACCTCGTGTTCGTGTCGGGCATCGGCTGCGCGGCGCGCTTCCCGTATTACATGAACACCTACGGCCTGCACTCGATCCACGGTCGTGCGCCGGCGGTGGCCACCGGGGTGGCGCTGGCCCGTCCCGACCTCGACGTGTGGGTGATCGGCGGCGACGGCGACATGCTCTCGATCGGTGGCAACCACCTGATCCACGCGCTGCGCCGCAACGTGAGCCTGAAGATCATCATGTTCAACAACCAGATCTACGGCCTCACCAAGGGTCAGTACTCGCCCACCAGCGAGGTCGGCAAGATCACGAAGTCGTCGCCGTTCGGTTCGCTCGACACCCCGTTCAACCCGGTGTCGGTCGCGCTCGCCGCCGAAGCCACCTTCGTGGCCCGCGCCCACGACATGGACCGCAAGTCGATGACGAGCGCGTTCCGCCGGGCCCACGAGCACCAGGGCAGCGCCTTCGTGGAGATCTACCAGAACTGCAACGTCTTCAACGACGGCGCGTTCGAGGGCATCACGGCCAAGGAGTCGCGCGCCGACATGCTCATCAATCTCGAGCACGGTCAGCCGATCCGCTTCGGCACCGACGGCGAACGCGGCGTGGTGCTCAACGCGTTCGGCGAGTGCGAGATCGTGAACGTGGCCGACGTCGGCGAGGACCGCATCATCGTGCACGACGAGCACCGGCAGGACCCGACGCTCGCGTTCGCGCTGTCACGTCTGTCGTTCGCGCCGACCATGCCCACGCCGATGGGGGTCTTCCGCGACGTCACCCGTCCGAGCTACGAGGACGAGGTGCAGCGCCAGGTCGTGAACGCGCTCGAGCGGCAGGGTCCGGGCGACCTCAAGAAGCTCGTCTCGTCGGGCGCGTCCTGGACCGTCGCGTAGCGACGGAAGCGGGCGGCCGAGCGCTCCGCCCACCAGGCACACGGACAAGTCGTCGGGCCCCTCCGGGGGCCCGACGCAATTCCCGCCCCGGCGCTCAGGGACGGTCGAGGTCGCGGAACACCATGCCGGTGCGCGGCTTGGGTGCGAAGAAGGTGGTCTTCTCCGGCATGCGGATGCCCGCGGCCGCCGCGGCCCGGATGGTCTCGACGCTCACCGGCCGCAACAGCACCGACGCGTCGGCCGCGCCCTTCTCCACCAGCGCGGCACAGGTGGCGCCGTCGTTGCGGTAGGTGAGGGTCACGCCGGCGTCGTCGAGCGCGGGGCGCAGTCCGGCATCGAAGCGGGCGGAGTCGACGTCGTGCAGTTCGGCCGGCTCCGCAGCGAGCGCAGTGACGAGCGCGGGGCGGGGCACGAGGAGCGCGACGCCTTCGCGATCGACGAGTCCGAGGCCGCCGTCGACGCGCATCGCCTGTTCGAGCGCGGCGACGCCCTCGGGGGTGTTGGGCCCCATCGGGGTGACGGTGAACATCGCCGCGGACGCGGCGCGCAGGTCGAGGTCGCCGACGCCGTGGAGCAGACGGTGGATCGCCCGCACGCAGAGCTGCTCGGGGGCGAGCTCCACCACCAGGGCCATGATCGCCCGGGCGCCGGGATCCTCGACGCCGGCCTCGGCGCGTTCGCGGCGGTAGTTGCCCGCGGTCTCGTAGCGGTGATGGCCGTCGGCCAGCACGATGCGCTCGGCGGAGATCGCGTCGCGGATCGCGCCGACCCGCTCGGGGTCGTCGACCCGCCACAGCTCGTGACGACAGCCCTCGGCGTCGGTGGCGGTGGCGAGCGGCGGACCGTCGACCGCCAGCAGCGCGGTCAACCCGGCCGCGGGGGAGAGCCCCCAGATCGGGTCGAGGTTGGCCCGGGTGGCGCGCAGCAGCTCGAGCCGGTCGGACTTGGCCTTCGGCAGGGTGCGCTCGTGGGGCATGATCCCAGCCCCATCCGGCCCGTCGTCGCCGTCGATGGCGAGCGCGCCGAGCACGCCGGTGGTGCTGCGCGGCGCGCCGTCGTCGCCGGGGAAGTGCATCCGGTACACCGAGTACGCGGCCTGGTCGTCGATCGTGAGCACGCCGTCGCGCTGCCACTGGGCGAGCGCCTCGGCGGCGCCCGCGTAGCTGTCGGGCAGGATCAGCCGCACGGAGTTGTGCGGGTCGTGCGCGAGCAGTGCGGCGCGCTCGTCGGGGTCGATCACGTCGTAGGGTGGGGCGCACACGGCGCTGATGTCGCCGTCGCCACCGCCGGTCGTGAACCGGAGTCCGGGGAAGGGAAGAAAGTCGGGCACGGCGCGCTTCTGATCCGTCGAGGGTCGGGGTCTCCGGGATTCTCGCACACGCCACTTCCCGGTCCCGGCTCGGGTCTGCCGCCAGCGGGCCGTCAGCCGGAGTCCGTGCGAGGAGTGACGATGCAGTCGGCCTACGAGGCCTTCCAGGAGGGCACCCGCCTGCTCGCGTCGCAGGACGCGCATGCCGCAGCCATCGCGCTGGAGCGGGCCCGCGATCTCGAACCCGAGCAGGCCTCGGTGCGCGAGGCGCTCGCCCGCGCGTACTACCGCACCGGCCGTTTCCCCGCCGCCAGCCGGGAGTTCGCGGTCGCGGTGGAGCTCGACCCGGTGAACGACTACGCCCATTTCGGGCTCGGCCTCGCGCTGCTCAAGCAGGGCGACCGCACCGGCGCCCGCCGGCACCTGAAGCTCGCGGTGGCGATGCGGCCCGACCAGGCCGACTACCGCGCCGCACTCGACCGCGCGCTGGTCGACGCCGAGTCGGCGCCGCACGCGAACGCCGACTCCGGAGAGGAAGGCCGGTGAGCGCCGACGGGGCCGCGTCCGAGGGCGCGGGGCGGCCGCCGGTGGTGTGCCTCGATCTCGACGGGGTGATCTGGCGGGGCGACGAACCGATCGCGCCGGCGGTCGACGGAGTGGCGCGGCTGCGCGCCGCGGGGCTGCGAATCGCGTTCCTGTCGAACAACTCGTCGGTGCCGGTGGGCGACGTCGTGTCCAAGTTGCGATCCATGGGCGTGGCCGCCGAGGCCGACGAGGTGCTCACCTCGGCGCTGGCCGCCGCCCACCTCCTCGCGGGGTCGCTCCCTGCGGGCGCGCCGGTGCTCGTGTGCGGTGGGCCGGGACTGCACGAGGCGGTCGCCGACACGGGGCTGACCGTCGTCGGTCGAGGGCCCGGCCGACGCCGTGGTCGTGGGGCTCACTCGCGACTTCGACTATCGGATCCTCACCGAGGCGTCGAGCGCGATCCGCGCGGGCGCGCGCTTCGTGGCCACCAACCTCGATGCCACCTATCCGATCCCCGGCGGCATGATCCCCGGCGCCGGCGCGATCGTGGCCGCGGTCGCCACTGCCGCGGACGCGCAGCCGGAGGTCGCGGGCAAACCCGCCCACCCGATCGCCGAGCTGGTGCGGGAGCGTTTCGGCGACCGGGGGGTGATGGTCGGCGACCGCCCGAGCACCGACGGGGCGATGGCCGACACCCTGGGCTGGCCCTTCGCCCTCGTGCTCTCCGGGGTGACCGCGGCGATCGCACCCCCGGGCGGCGAGGCGATCCCCGAGCCGGCGCCCCCGTTCGTGGCCGCCGACCTCGGCGAGCTGGTGGAACCCCTGGTCGCCGCACTGTTCGCTTCCTGACCACCGTCGCTCGCGTCCGTGAGTGCGAGCGACCGAGCGTCGCAGCGAGGGAGCGGACCCGCAAGGGGACGGAGCGAGCGGACGCGAGCGACGGTGACGTGGAGGAGACCGGACCGGGGGCACCGGCCCGCGTATCCTTCGCCGGTGACCGTACGCCGCCGACTCGACGCCGAGCTCGTGCGGCGCGGCCTGCTCCCGAGCCGCCGCCAGGCCGTCGAGGCCGTGGCCGCGGGCCGGGTGCTCGTGGGCGGCAGCCCGGCCGCGGCCCCCACCCGCATGGTGGGGCCCGACGAGTCGCTGAGCGTGGTGGGGGAGGGCCCCCGGTTCGTGTCGCGGGGCGGCGACAAGCTGGCCGCGCGCGCTCGACCGGTTCGCGGTGCCGGTCGAGGGACGGCGAGCGCTCGACGCCGGGGCCTCCACCGGCGGCTTCACCGACTGCCTGCTCCAGGCCGGGGCGGAGCACGTGGCCGCGGTCGACGTCGGGCGCGGGCAGCTCGCCTGGTCGATCCGCGAGGATCCCCGGGTGACGGTGCTGGAACGCACCAACGTGCGCGGCCTCGAACCCGACGCGATCGGCGGGCCGGTCGCGCTCACCGTGGCCGACCTGTCGTTCATCTCGTTGCTCACCGTGGCGCCCGCGCTCGCGCGCTGCACCGCCGACGACGGCGACCTCGTGCTCCTCGTGAAGCCCCAGTTCGAGGCGGGCCGGGCCCGCATCGGCAAGGGCGGCATCGTGCGCGACCCGGCCGTGCACCGCGCCGTGCTGCACGAGGTGCGCGACGGCCTCGCCGTCCACGGCCTCCTCGTGCTCGCGGCGATGGTGTCGCCGTTGCGCGGCGCCGACGGCAACGTCGAGTTCCTGGTGCACGCCAACCGCTCCGGACCGCTCGTCTCCGGCGACGCGCTCGACGCGGTCGTCCCCGCACCCGACCCCGCGCCCGCCGAGCACGGGGTCCCGGCGTGAGCGCCGCTCCGAGCAGCCGACGCGTCGGGCTGGTGCTGCACCCGCAACGCCCGGTCGCGGTCGAGCTCGCCTCGCGCGCGGCCGATCGACTCTCCGCGCGCGGCATCGAGGTGCGCATCCCCGGCATCGACGCCGACGCCGGCTCGCTCGGCCGCTACGCGGTCGCGGTCGACGACTTCGCCGACGGTCTCGACGTCGTCGTGTCGCTCGGGGGCGACGGCACCATGCTGCGGGCCGTCGACCTCTGCTACGAGACCGGCGTCGCCGTCCTCGGGGTCAACGTGGGTCAGCTCGGCTACCTCGCCGAGGTGGAGCCGGTCGACTTCGACGCCGCGCTCGACCGCATCGAGACCGGCGATTACGAGGTCGCCGAACGCATGGTGCTCGAGATCCGGGTCGATTCCGCCGGCCCGGCCGCCGGCCGTTGGTTCGCGCTCAACGAGGCGGTGCTCGAGAAGCTGCACACCGGCCGCCTGGTACGCCTGGGCGTGTCGATCAACGGCACCCCGTTCACCACCTACGTGGCCGACGGCGTGATCATCGCCACGCCCACCGGCTCCACCGCCTACTCGTTCTCGGCCCGGGGCCCGATCGTGTCGCCCCGCCAGCGCTGCCTGCTGCTCACGCCGGTGTCGCCCCACATGCTGTTCGACCGCTCGTTGGTGCTGGCCGCCGAGGAGGAGCTCCACTTCGCGGTCACCGACGACCGCAGCGTGGTGCTCACCGCCGACGGCCGGGAGCTGGGCGAGCTCGCGGCGGGCGACGGCGTCACGTGCACCGCCGGTCCGCATCCGGCGCGCATCGTCACCTTCGGTCCCCGCGACTTCCACCAGATCCTCAAGGCCAAGTTCGGCCTCCCGGACCGGTAGCCGTGCTCCACGAACTGCGCGTCGTCGATCTGGGCATCGTGGCCGACCTCTCCCTCGTGATGGGGGAGGGCATGACCGCCATCACCGGCGAGACCGGCGCGGGCAAGACCCTGCTCGTCGAAGCGCTCGAACTGCTCGTCGGTGGGCGCGCCGACACCGGCCTCGTGCGCGACGGCGCCGCCGAAGCCCGGGTGGAGGGCCGCTTCGCCGATCCCGACACCGGCGACGAGATCGTGCTCGCGCGCGTGATCCCGCGCGACGGCCGCAGCCGCGCCTACGTGAACGGCCATCTCGCCACGGTTGCGCAGCTCGCCGAGGAAGGCGCGCGGCTGGTCGACCTGCACGGCCAGCACGCGCACCAGTCGTTGCTCGACCCGGCCGTGCAACGCCGCGCGCTCGACCGGTACGCGGGTGAACCGGCGACCGAGGCGCTCGCGGCCTACCGCACCGCGCGTGCCGCGCTGCGCGAATGCGACGAGCAGCTCGCCGCGCTCGGCGGCGACGAACGGGCCCGGGCCCGCGAGATCGACCTGCTGCGCTTCCAGGCCGAGGAGATCGGCGCGGCCGGTCTCGCCGACCCCGACGAGGACGCGCGGCTCGCGGCCGAGGAGGCGCTGCTCGCCGACGCGGTCGCGCACCGCGAGGCGCTGGGCGTCGCCTACGAGGCGCTCGAAGGCCCCGCGCTCGACGCGCTGGGCCGGGCGGTCGGCGCGCTCGACGGCCGCGCCCCGTTCGCCGACCTGGCCGCCCGCCTGCGTGCGCTCCAGGCCGAGGTCGCCGACGTCGAGCACGAGCTGCGGCTCGCGGTCGACACCGTGGAGGAGAACCCCGAGCGGGTCGACGCGGTGCGCCGTCGCCGCCAGCTGCTGCACGACCTGATGCGCAAGTACGGCGACACCCTCGCCGACATCGCCGTCTACGGCGACGAGGTCACGGCCCGCCTCGCCGAGCTCGTCGGCTACGAGGAGCGCGCCGCCGCGCTGGAGGCGACCCGCCGGGAGCACGCCTGCGCGGCCGACGCCGCCGCGGCATCGCTGTCGGCGGCCCGCCGGTCGGTGGCCGAACCGCTCGCCCGTGCCGTGGAGACCCATCTGCACGAGCTGGCCATGCCCCACGCCCGCCTGGAAGTCGCGGTGGAGCCGGGTGAGGCGTCCGACGACGGCGCCGACCGGGTCACCTTCCTCCTCGCCGCCAACCCCGGCGAATCGGCCCGGCCGCTCGCCAAGGCCGCGTCCGGCGGCGAGCTCTCGCGTGCGATGCTGGGGGTGCGCGTCGTGCTCACCGAAGCGCCGCCCACGCTGGTGTTCGACGAGGTCGACGCCGGCATCGGCGGCGAAGCCGGGGTGGCCGTGGGTCGGCTCCTGGCCGCGATCGGCGATCGGCACCAGGTGCTGTGCGTCACGCACCTCGCGCAGGTCGCGGCGTTCGCCGACACACAAGTGGTGGTGGAGAAGCAAGTGGTGCTCGACGGAACCGAAGCGGCCGACGGCGGCCCACGCACGATCGCCGCGGCGCGCGTCGTCGACGGCGACGAGCGGGTGGCCGAGCTCTCGCGCATGCTCGCCGGGGACGGCGCGTCGGCCAACGCACGGGCCCACGCCGCCGAACTGCTCGGCGGGCGCCGGACCCGGGCCGAGGGGTCGGTCGCGACCCGGGTGGGTCGCTGATGGGGCTGCGCAGCCGACGTCGCGCCGCCGCGCCCACCGAGATCGTGGCCCCCGCCCGGGTCGACCGGCGGACCAAGGACATGATCCCGCGCCTCCAGGCCGGCGACATCGCGGTGATCAAACACCGCGACCTCGACCGCGTCGCGGCCGACGGCCTCGTCGAAGCCGGCGTGGCCGCGGTGATCAACTGCGACGAGTCGGTGTCGGGTCGCTACCCGAACGGCGGCCCGATCCGCGTGGTCAACGCGGGGATCCCGATGCTCGACCGGGTCGACGCCGCGATGATGGACACCATCGTGGAGGGCGACGTCCTCACCATCGACGGCGGCGAGATCCGCCGCAACGGCGAACTGCTCGCCAAGGGGCACGTGCTCACCGCGCTCGAGATCGAGGAGGCGATGGAGGAGGCCCGGGCCGCCATCGGCACCGAGGTCGAACGCTTCGCCGAGAACACCCTCGAGTACGTGCGCCGGGAGGCCAAGCCCTTCTTCGAGCCGCTCACGTTGCCCGAGCTGCACACCGAGTTCCAGGGCCGTCACGCACTGGTGGTGGTGCGCGGGCACGACTACCGCGAGGACCTGCTCCACCTCAAGGCCTACATCCGCGAGTACCAGCCGGTGCTCATCGGCGTCGACGGCGGCGGCGACGCGTTGCTCGAGCTCGGGTTCACCCCCGACATCATCATCGGCGACTTCGACTCGGTGTCGCAGCGCGGCCTGCACTGCGGCGCCGAGCTGGTGCACCACGTGCACCCCGACGGCCGTGCACCCGGTCGGGAGAACCTGCTCGAGTGGGGCGTCGACTACGTCGAGTTCGTCGCCGACGGCACCTCGGAAGACGTCGCGATGCTGCTGGCCTACGAGTCGGGCGCGCAGCTCATCGTCGCGGTCGGCACCCACGCCACGATGGTCGAGTTCCTCGACAAGGGCCGGCCCGGGATGGCCTCCACCTTCCTCACCCGGCTGCGCCTCGGTCCCGTCCTCGTCGACGCCAAGGGCGTGAGCCGGCTCTACGAGGGTCGGGTCCGGCGTCTCGACATCGTGTTGCTCGTGGTCGCGGCCCTCATCGCCATGCTCGTCGTCGGCATCGTCGCCGAACCCATCCACGTGTTCGCCCGCGGCCTCTGGGTCACCCTCAAGGACATCTTCTCCGGCTGATGATCAACTTCCGGTTCCACATCGTCTCGCTCATCGCGATCTTCCTCGCCCTCGCCCTCGGCGTGGTGATCGGCGCCGGCGTCATCGACCGCGGCGTGGTGAACACCCTCAACGACCGCCTCGACAGCGTCGAGGCGAAGTCGGACCGCATCAAGAGCGAGAACGACAAGCTCGCCGACGAGAACTCCAAGCTGTCGGGGGCGATCACCGCCGAGGAGCCGTTCGCGGTCGACGGGCGCCTGGTCGGCGAGACCATGGGCGTGATCGCGGTGCGCGGCGTCGACGACGGCAAGGTGAAGCAGACGGCCACCGCGGCCACCCAGGCCGGCGCGCCAGGTGCCGGGGATCCTGTGGCTCGAGGACAAGTGGAATCTCGGCGACGCCGACTCGGTGCGCGCCCTCCAGGACGCGCTCGGGGTGTCGACCCGCAACAAGGCCGCGTTGCGCAACGAGGCCTGGCGCCAGCTCGGTGTGCGCCTCGCGACGCCGCCCGCCGACGTGCCGTCCGACGACCTGCTCGTGACGCTCGACGACGCCGGGTTCGTGGCCTACGAGAGCCTGTCGCCCACCGCGGGGAGCTACGCCGAGTTCCCCGGTCGCGACGCGTCGTTCGTGTTCGTCACCGGCACCAACGCCGTGGTGCCCGCGGCGACCCGTCGTGGTGCCCGCGGCCGACGGGCTGCACGCCGCGTCGGTGCCGCTCGTGCTCGCCGACCAGTGGGTGGAGGTCACCGACGGTCCGTCGCGGGGCGCGGCGCTGCAGCCGGTGCGCGACGGCAACCTCGGCCGCACCGTGTCCACCGTCGACGACCTCGACCAGCCCATGGGTCCGACCACCGTGATCCTCGCGCTGGCCGACCTGTTGCGCATCCCGCCGGTGGTCGGCCACTACGGGTACGGTCCGGGCACCCAGCCCCTGCCCGACCCGGTGGCTTCGTGACCGATTCGCCTCGCGGCCGCGCCCGCGGCCGTCACCGCTCGGTCGTGCCGGCTCGTCTGGGCGCGCTGCTCGTGACCGGCATGCTCATGCTGGTCCTGCTCGGAGTGGGTGCGAGCTCCGCCGGCGCAGCCGCTGACGACACGCACGCGTCGCGGGTGCTGGTGCTCTCGCTGCCCACCGTCACGTGGTCCGACCTGCAACGGGTGCACACGCCCAACCTCGACCGGATCCTGCGCGCCGGCGCGGTGGGCAACCTGGTGACCAACGGCGTCGAGCGTCCGGCGCCGCTCGCCGACGCCTACCTGTCGCTGGGCGCCGGCGCCCGTTCCACCGCAGGGTCGGGGGGCGCCAACGACGGCGGACTCGGCTTCGGCGTCGACGAGCCGTTCGGGCGCGACCGGGCGGGGACGGTGTTCCGCAGCCGCACCGGCACCGCGCCCGGCCGCGGTCTGGTGTTCATGGACGTCAACGACGTCATCGAGACCAACGACGCCGAGCTCTACGGCGCGAAGGTCGGTCTGCTCGGCCGACGAGCTCGCGCAGGGCGGGGTGGCGCGTGCGGTGATCGCCAACGGCGACGGCAGCGACCCGAGCGTCCCCGACACCCGGGTCTCGCCCTATCGCCGCGCCGCGGTGGGTGCGCTCATGACCACCGACGGCACGGTGCCCGGCGGTCGGGTCGACGATTCGCTCCTCACCCGCGACCCACGCGCGCCGTTCGGGCTCCGTCTCGACGCCGCCGCGGTCGAGGGGGCGTTCACCGACGTGTGGCAGCCGCAATCGGTCGTGCTGGTCGAGGGTTCCGACCTGGTCCGCGCCGATCTCTCGTCCCGCTTCGCCTCCGAGGCCGCGGGCCGGCGCCTGCGCGACGCGGCGCTGCGTCGCACCGACGCGCTGATCGGTCGGCTGCTCGACCACGTCGATCTCGAACGCGACCTCGTGATCGTCGTCGGCACCGCGCCGCGGCTCGACGACGACTCGCTCACCGTGGCCGGGGTCACCGGCCCCGGCTTCGCCCCCGGTCTGCTGCGCAGCACCACCACCCAGCGCGACGGCTTCGTGAACATCACCGACGTGGCGCCCACCGTGCTCCACGCGTTCGGGATCGACCGGCCCGACGCGATGGAAGGCCGCCGGATGGAGAGCGCCGCCGGCAGCGCGTCGCTCGCCGACCGGACCGCCACGCTGGCCGACGCCAACACCGACGGCCTCTTCCGCGACGGCCTCATCGGCGCGTCGATGGGCGTGGTGCTGGGCGTCGCGTGCGGGCTCGGCCTGCTGGTCGTGGTGTTCGACCGCGTCCGCCGGCTCGCCTTCCTCCGCGGCCCGATCGTGTTCGTCGCGCTCTGGGAGCTCGCGTTCCTCGACGCCGTGTTCCTCGCCGGGCCGTTGCACTTCGCCCGCCACGGCGGTCGACCCGCGTACTGGGCCTTCGTGCTGCTCGCGGCCACCGTGCTCGCCGCGGCGTTCCTCCTCGTCGCCCGGCGCCGTCCCGTCGACGCGGTGCTGGTGGGGCTGGGTTCGGTCGCGCTGCTGCACCTCGTCGACCTGGTCACCGGGGCCCACCTCGAGTGGAGCACCGTGTTCGGGTACTCGCCGACCATCGGGGTCCGTTTCGTGGGCGAGGGCAACATGACCTTCGCGCTGCTCTCGGCGTCGGTGACGCTCTTCGCCGGCCTGCTCGCCTGGCGGGTGCCCACCCCGGCCGGACGGCGCGTCGCCATCGGCCTGCTCGTGGTGACGGTGCTGGTGATCGGGGCGCCGTTCTGGGGCAACGACTTCGGCGGCGCGGTGTCGGCCGCGCCCGGGCTTCGCGCTGCTCGGCTGGCTGCTGCTCGGCCACAAGCTCCGCTGGCGCACCGTCGGGCGGGCTCGCGTTGGTGCTGTTCGTCGCCGGGATCCTGGTGGGGCTGGTCGACCTGCTGCGCCCGCCGGAGTCGCGCACCCACGTCGGCAAGTTCTTCGAGAAGGTGGGCACCGACTTCGGCGCGGCCACCCTGGTGCTGCGCCGCAAGCTGTCGGAGAACCTCGCGGTGCTCACCCACTCGCTGCTCGCGATCTGCCTGCTCGTCGCGGTGGGGCTCGTGCTGTGGCTGTGGTTCGCGCGACCGCGCACGCTGCGCGCCCTGGTGACGCGGATCGACACGCGCGACGCGCCACCGGCCTCGCGCTCGCGGTGGTGGCTGCGCTCGGCTTCGCGTTGAACGACAGCGGCATCGCGATCCCCGGCATGATGGCCGCGGTGTTCGTCGCGACGCTCGCGTTCCTCGTCGCCCGCGGACTCGGCGCGCCGCTCACCGACGACGCCGGACGGTCGGACGAACCCTCGACGACCGCCGTCGAGCGTCGACGAGCCGGTACCGGTCGAAGCAGGCCGCCGGTGACCGTCGCGGCAGGCGGTGACGGCGCGATGAGTGTCGTCGTCGCGCTGGTCGTCGGGTTCCTGACCGTGCGGTTCTTCCGCATCGCCTGCAGCGAGATCCTCACCTCACCGGCCCTCGAACGGCGGAACTACCGCGACAAGACGCTGCCCACCGCGGGCGGCCTGTTCATCGTGCTCGCGGTGCTCACGATCGAAGCCGGTCGGTGCGTGCTGGGGGCGGTCGGCGTGGGCTCGGAGACCGGTCTCACCCTGGCCCGCAGCGAGATGCTCTTCGCGGTCGTCGCGTTCGGATTCCTCGGCCTCATCGACGACCTCGCCGCGGTGGGCGAGGACCGCGGGTTCAAGGGCCACCTGCGCGCGCTCCGGTCACGGGCGGGTCACCACCGGACTGCTGAAGCTCGTCGGAGGCGCGGCGGTCGCGGTGGTGCTCGTGGCCACTCCCGGCTTCAAGTCGGGGCGCACGCTGCTCGTCGACGCCATGCTGATCGCGCTCGCCGCCAACCTCGGCAACCTCCTCGACCGCGCGCCGGGCCGCACCATCAAGTGCGGCCTCATCGCCTACGTGCCGATCGCGCTGGTCATCGGCACCGCACCGATCGGCCTCGCCCTCGCGCCGGTGATGGGCGCCGTCGCTCGGCCTGCTCGGCGACGACCTGCGCGAGCGGCTGATGCTCGGCGACACCGGCGCCAACGTGATCGGCGCCGCGCTCGGCCTCGCGGTGGTGCTCGGCACCAACTCGACGGTGCGGCTGCTCACCATGCTCGTGTTGTTGGCCGTCAACGTGGCCGCGGAACGGATCTCGTTCAGCGCGGTGATCGACTCGGTCGGCGTGTTGCGCGCCATCGACCGCTTCGGGCGGGTGAAGCCCCCGCCGCGCCCCGGCCCTCAGCCGTTCGGGCGGCAGTCGCCCTTGCGGTAGAGGGTCTTGGCGCCGAAGTGCAGGCGTTCGTAGCCGTGGGCCTCGAGCCGTTCGGGCAGGGTGTGGAAGCGCCGGAAGTGCTGCGGCGACGACACGATCACGCCGCACACGTCGCGGCTGCGGGCCGCGGCGACGAGGGTGTCCTCGGTGATCTGGTGGTTGTCGATCCGCTGGTACGACACGTCGGCGAACTCGCCCGGCGGCCGGTGATCGGCGCGCCACACCCAGCCCGGGTCGTCGCTGATGACCAGCGCGCCGGCCGGGAGCCGTTCGAGCTCGTGGACGAGGGCGGCGTCGGTGCCGGAGTAGGAGCCGGGCCAGAGGATCGCGCTGTTGCGGTCGACCCAGAGCGGCGCGGCGACGACGAGTGCCACCGCGACCACGGGCCACGGCGGTGGCCGACGCGCCGCGAGGAGCGCCAGGGGCACGACGAGATGCGACGATGTGGGCGCGCCACATCGCGGGCTCCCACACCAGCAGCGCGAACACGAGGGCCGCCCACAGCGCGAGCACGCCGACGTCGACGAGGAGCGCCCGTGACGGCCGGCGGCCCGCGACGAGCATCACCAGTCCGGCCCCGATCGCCAGGCCCAGGGCGATCATCACGAGGAGGTCGCGGTCGACGAGGGTGTTCCAGATCTTCGACGCGGCCTCGGCGTGGGTGTTCACGCGCCGCGCTTCCTGGTGGTAGGCCATCGACTGGTCCCAGACGCGCGTGATGCCGAACGGCAGCGCGGCGACCACGTACACGGCGAGCGCGGTCCCGGCGGCGACCGCGGCGTCGCGCACCTTGCGGTGGGAGCACAGCACGATGAGGCCGGCGATCAGCACCGCGGGGACCGACAGCGCCTTCATCGACACCGCGCCGCCGGCCGCAAGGCCGACCCACACCGCGTTGCGCACACGCGGGTCGTCGCGGTAGCGCATCGCGAACGCCACCGCGAGCACCGACAACGCGAGCGACGGCCCGTCGGCGTTCACCGGCACCGTGACCCACAACACCGAGCCCGCGGTGGTGACCAGGCCCGCCGCGAACAACGCACGCCCGCGCGTGGTGGCGCGCCGGGCGATCGCGTACACCGCAATGGTGACGACGATGCCCGCCGCGACGCTCAGCACCCGGGGCGAGTTCATGGTGCGCAGGCCCACGAGGTCGCCGAGCCACACGAGGGGCAGGAACAGTGGGCCCTGACTCGAGAACACCTTCTGGAACGGCGCCTCGCCGGCGCGCATCGCGTAGGCCGACACCGCGAACACCGCGTCGTCGAACACGAGCGACTTCCCCGCGAAGAACCCGGGCACGCGCAGCGCCAGGGCGACCACGCCGAGCACGGTGGCGTCGAGGCGCCAGTGCGGGAACGTGCGGCCCGGAGCCGCTTCCTGCCCGGTCGTCTGCCCGGTCCGGGGCGCCGATGCGTCGGTGGTCGCGGGCATGGGCGCACCCTACCGAGGCGCGGGGGAGTGGGCAGGTCACGAGCGCGCGCCCGCGTAGGTGGTACGGTCGGCTTCCGTCGGAGATCGGGTCGGATCCGGCGGGACCGTGGGGACCGGCGCGACGCCGGGAGCAGCGGATGCTCGCCGGGGAAAGCGAGCGAGGCGTTGGCGAAGCACATCTTCGTGACCGGTGGCGTGGCATCGAGCCTCGGCAAGGGTCTCACCGCCTCGTCCCTCGGACGCCTCCTGAAATGCCGTGGCCTGCGGGTCACGATGCAGAAGCTCGATCCCTACATCAACGTCGACCCCGGCACGATGAACCCCTTCCAGCACGGAGAGGTGTTCGTCACCGACGACGGCGGCGAGACCGACCTCGACCTCGGGCACTACGAGCGCTTCGTCGACGTGCCGCTGTCGAAGAA
This sequence comes from uncultured Actinomycetes bacterium, assembly GCA_963782705.1. Taxonomy (GTDB): domain Bacteria; phylum Actinomycetota; class Acidimicrobiia; order IMCC26256; family DASPTH01; genus CAVRGQ01. Next base: position 285,273 of record CAWAKX010000032.1, read on the forward strand.
GTCGAACGCGACCACGGGCTCGATCTACTCCGACGTGCTGGCCAAGGAGCGCCGCGGCGCCTACCTCGGCCAGACCGTGCAGGTCATCCCGCACGTCACCGACGAGATCAAGGACCGGATCCTGGCGCTGGCCGCCGACGAGGACGTCGACGTGGTGATCACCGAGATCGGCGGCACCGTCGGCGACATCGAGATCCTCCCGTTCCTCGAGGCCATCCGGCAGTTCCGCAAGGACGTCGGGCGCGAGAACGTGTTCTACGTGCACGTCACGCTGGTGCCGTTCATCGGCCCGTCGGGCGAGCAGAAGACCAAGCCCACGCAGCACTCGGTCACCGAGCTGCGCAGCCGCGGCATCCAGCCCGACGCCATCGTCTGCCGTTCCGACCGCCCGATCCCGCTGCGGCTCAAGGAGAAGATCTCCCAGCTCTGCGACGTGCCCGAGGCCGGCATCGTGTCCTGCGTCGACGCGCCGTCGCTCTACGAGATCCCACTCGTGCTCCACGACGAGGGCCTCGACGACTACGTCTGCGACATGCTGCACCTCAACGAACGCGAGCCCGACCTCTCCGGTTGGAAGGAGCTCGTCGCCCGGGTGGAGGCCGCCACCGAGCCGGTGCGCATCGGCCTGGTCGGCAAGTACGTGAACCTGCCCGACGCCTACCTCTCGGTGGTGGAGGCGTTGCGCCACGGTGGGTACGCCTGCGGCGCCAACGTGGAGATCGACTGGATCGCCTCCGACGACACCGAAGGTCTGCTCGCCGAAGGTCGCCTGGGCGACCTCGACGGCATCGTGATCCCCGGCGGCTTCGGCTTCCGGGGCATCGAGGGCAAGATCGCCGCCGCCGGCTTCGCCCGCGAGCACGAGATCCCGTTCCTCGGCCTGTGCCTCGGCATGCAGTGCGCGGTGATCGAGTTCGCCCGCGACGAGTGCGGACTCGCCGGCGCCAACTCCAGCGAGTTCGCGCCCGACACCCAGTACCCGGTGATCGACCTGATGGACGAGCAGCGCTCGGTGGTCGACATGGGCGGCACCATGCGCCTCGGTCTCTACCCGGCGAAGTTGCAGCCCGGATCGATCGTGCACGACGCGTACGGCGAAGAAGTGGTCTACGAGCGTCACCGGCACCGCTACGAGGTGAACAACCGCTACCGCGCCAGGCTCGAGGAGGCCGGTCTCGTGTGCTCGGGCACCTCGCCCGACGGACGCCTCGTGGAGTTCGTCGAGCTGCCGAGCCACCCGTTCTACGTGGCCACGCAGGCGCACCCGGAGTTCAAGAGCCGTCCCGACCGTCCGCACCCGCTGTTCGCGGCGTTCGTGCGCGCGGCGCGTGAGCGTCACGAGGGACGCCTGCCCCGCCTGCCCCTCGCCGACGAATCCGACGAGGCCGGCGCGGCGGGCACGTCCGCGAAGTCCGTCGAGCTGGCGGAGTCGGCCGGATCGGTCTGAGCGGGGCCGCGGTGGCGACCGACGACGGCGGTTTCCGGGTCCTCAGCACCAGCACGATCTGCGAGGCGGGGTTCCTGCGCGTCGCCCGCACGCGCATCGCGTCGCCCGACGGCGACCGAACACGACCGTCACGTCGTGCACCATCCGGGCGCGGTGGTCGTGGTGCCGGTCGACGGCGACGACGCGCTGCTCGTGCGGCAGTACCGGGTCGCGGTGGGCGGCACGATCCTCGAGGTGCCGGCCGGCAAGCGCGACGTGCCCGGCGAGGCGCCCGCGGCCACTGCAGCTCGCGAGCTCGAGGAGGAGATCGGCCGGCGGGCCGGCCGCCTCGAACCGCTGTGCGAGTTCTTCAACACGCCCGGCTTCTGCGACGAGTACACCTATCTCTTCCTCGCCACCGATCTCGTCGAGGTGCCCCGCAACGCGGTGAGCGCGGAAGAGGCGCACATGCAGATCGAGCGGGTGCCGCTCGACCGCGGTCGACGAGCTCATCGCCACCGGCGCGATCGTCGACGCGAAGAGCATCATCGGGCTGCTGCTGGCGCGGCAGCACCTCGCGGGCGCCACCGACACCCTGGCTGAGCCGTTGACGACGGATCGCGTGACGGCCGACGCGCTGGCCCCGCTCCTCGCCGAGTACGACACCTGGCTGCGCGTCGAGCGCGGGCTCGCCCCCAACTCGCTCGCCGCCTACCGGCGCGACCTCCGGCGTTACGCCGACTGGCTGCGTGGCCGAACACCACGCCGATCCCCACACCATCGACGAGACGGTGGTGGCGGCCTACGTGGAGTGGTTGAAGTCGGCCGCCGACGACGAGGGCCGGCCCCGCTTCGCGCCCGCCTCCATCGCTCGGGCGCTGGCCGCGGTCCGTTCCTTCCACCGCTTCTGCGCCGAGGAGGGGCTGCTCGACTCCGACCCCAGCGACGACGTGTCGAGCCCGCGCGTCCCGCAGGGGATCCCCAAGGCGCTCAGCGAGGCCGAGGTGGAGCGGCTGCTCGACGCGGTGCCGGGGGAGGGCCCCCGCCCGCAGCGCGACCGGGCGATCCTCGAGACCCTCTACGGGGGCGGGCTGCGCATCAGCGAGCTGGTGGGCCTCGACCTCGGCGACCTCGACCTGCACTCGGGCCTGCTGCGCGTGCTGGGCAAGGGCTCGAAGGAACGGGTGGTGCCCGTGGGACGCAAGGCGGGGGCCACCCTGCGAGGAGTACCTCGCCGACGGTCGGCCCGCGCTCGACCGGGCCCGCGCCGCGTCGACCGCTCGGCGTTGTTCCTCAACGCCCGCGGTGGGCGCCTCACCCGCCAGGGCGCCTGGCTCATCGTGCGCGGCGCCGGCGACCGCGCCGGGCTGCGGGGGCGGCTCTACCCCCACGTGCTGCGGCACTCGTGCGCCACCCACATGCTCGACCACGGCGCCGACATCCGGGTGGTCCAGGAGCTGCTCGGCCACGCCAGCCTCTCCACCACGCAGGTGTACACGCAGGTGTCGCCCGAACGGCTCCTGGCCGTCTACGAGGCGGCCCACCCCCGGGCCCACGCGGCCGGGCGGGCCCGCTGACCACCCCGGTCAGCGCCGGGAAGCCGAGGGTCGGCGCCGTCGCCGCCGCCGGTACACTCGGACCCATGGCCGACACGTCCCCTGCAGTGCTGCGCGACGAATTGCGGTCCGAACGCGACCGTGTGCAGGCCGAGCTCGACCGCCTGGCCCAGGGCGACTTCGACGAGGGCTTCGCCGACTCCGGCCAGGTCACCGCGGAGCGGGGTGAGGTGGAGGCGCTCTCGGGGAAGCTGGCCGAGCACCTCGCCGATCTCGACGACGCCCTGGCCAAGCTCGACGCCGGCACCTACGGCGCGTGCGAGTCGTGCGGGGCGGCGATTCCCGCGGCCCGGCTGGAGGCGATGCCCTCGGCGCGGCTCTGCATCGACTGCGCGTCGCAGCGCCGCTGAGGCGTGCACCTCGACAAGCTCACCGTCATCTATTTCGGGTGCATCATTGTCGCGGTCATCCTCCACGAGATCAGCCACGGCGTGGTCGCGCTGTGGTTCGGGGACCACACGGCCAAGGAGGCCGGTCGCCTCACCCTCAATCCGGTGCCCCACATCGACCCGTTCGGATCGATCGTGATGCCCGCGCTCGGCGCGCTCACCGGGATTCCGATCATCGCCTGGGCGAAGCCGGTGCCGGTGAACCCGATGCGGATGCGCCACCCGCGGCGGGACCTCGTGTTCGTGAGTCTGGCCGGGCCGGCGAGCAACCTGCTCATGATGACCATCGCCGCGCTCGCGGCCCGGCAGCTGTACCTGAGCTCGGCGCCGAACGTGCGGTACTACGAGGACCTGCCGACCGGCATCCTCATCCTGTTCTCGTTCGCGGTGGTGAACATGCTCCTCGCGGTGTTCAACCTGCTGCCGATCCCGCCGCTCGACGGCTCCGCGCTGCTCGAACGCATGCTGCCGGGTGCAGTGGCTCCCGCACTGGTACCGGTTCCGGCCGTACGGATTCCTCGTGCTGTTCCTGCTCGTCTTCTCCACCGGGATCTTCTCGAAGCTCTTCGACCCGTTGTACAACCGGCTCTTCGACTTCGTGTTCCGGTGATCCGGTGAAGCTCGTCCACCTCTCCCGACGGTTCTTCGGCGCATTGTGGCCGGGCGCGCCGCGCGCGGCCGACGTGGAGTGGGTGCGCGGCGTGCTCAACGACGACTGAGTTCACGCAGTTCCGCCGCCAGCCCAACCACGACCAACGCCATGCGATCGGCGTCGCTCGCGACGTCGAGCATCGGCTGGCGGGCACGCCCTACGCCGGTGACCCGCGGTGGCCCGAGGCCGCGCTGCTCCACGACATCGGCAAGCTCGACGCCCGCCTCGGCGTGTACGGCCGGGTGGTCGCCACCGTCGCCGGGCACGCCGCGGGTCACCACATGGCCGACGCGTGGTCGGCGAAGCGGGGCTTCACCCGGCGCGTGGGTCTCTACCTGCGCCACGCCGAGCTCGGCGCCGACCGCATCCGCCTCGCCCAGGGCTCCGAGGCCGCGGCACGCTGGGCCGCCGCGCACCACCACCCCGAGGAGTGGGACGCCACCGGCATCCCGGCCGAGGTGGTCACCGCCCTCGACGCCGCCGACAACGACTGATCAGCTGTGGCGTCTGACGCGGATGCAGCGTCGCGGTCGGCGTGCTCGGGCTTGAGGCGGTCGACGAGCATCTCGATCGGGAAGATCAGCACCCAGGTGTAGAGCGCCCATTCGGGTGACACCGCGAACGCCACCGGGATCGACACCAGGAACACCACCACCGGCGCCAGCGACGCGAGCATCGCCCAACGGAACCCGTCGGCGGTGAACCGCACCCGCATGAACCCCTTGAGGTGCGCGCGCCACAACAGACACGTCTCGAGCGTGCTCGCGGCGGCGAGGGTGACCGCGTAGAGCACGACCGCGATCTCCTGTCCGCCGTACTGGCCCACCAACGCGGTCGGGAACGGCATGAACGCGATCGTCGCCAGGTAGAGGAGGTTGATCTCCATGAACCGACGGTCCACGCGCTGCAACGTGGCGAAGAACTGGTGGTGGCCCAGCCAGTAGAAGCCCGACCACCACGAAGCTCAGGAAGAAGCTGAAGATCTCCAGGTCCTTGTCGCCCAGTGCCCGGCCGAGGTCTCCGTCGGAGACGTGGGGGATGCCGATACCGACGACGAGCAGCGTCATCGCGATGGCGAACACCGCGTCGGAGAAGAACGCGACGCGGTCGAACTCCAGGCCCTTCGAGTGGCGCTCGTAGCGACGATCGCCCAACGGATCCGGCTGCGGGCCCGACTGAGAACCGGAGGCGTCCGGCCCGTCGGTTCCGCTGCTCATCTCAGCGCCCAGGGCGGGGGAGCAGTCCGGTGGCGGTGCGGACCCGGGCCACCACGACCTCGGCGAGCTCCTCCGCTCGTTCGGCGCCCGCCTCGAGGATGCGCGACACCTCGGCCGGGTCGCGCTCGAGCTCCGCGTAGCGGTCCTGCAGCGGGCGTACGAAGTCGACGACGGCCTCGGCGACCGCGCCCTTGAGCGCGCCGTAGCCCTGGCCCGCGAACTCGACCGCGACCTGCGTCACGTCGCGGTCGGTGACCGCGGCGAGGATCTGCAACAGGTTCGACACGCCCGGCTTGGCGTCGGGGTCGAAGCGGATGTCGGCGTCGGAGTCGGTGACCGCCCGCTTCACGCGCTTCTCGATGGTCTTCGGGTCGTCGAGCAGGCGCAGCACACCCTCCTGCGACAGTGCGGAGGTCGACATCTTGCTCGTGGGGTCCTGCAGGTCCATCACCCGCGCCGCGGTGGGCGGGATCGACGCCTCGGGCACCACCACGGTGGGGCCGAAGCGGTGGTTGAAGCGGATCGCGACGTCGCGGGCGAGCTCGAGGTGCTGGCGCTGGTCGTCGCCCACCGGCACCCGGTTGGTGTCGTAGGCGAGGATGTCGGCGGCCATGAGCACCGGGTAGTCGAACAGGCCGACGCTCACCGACTCCTGCCCGCCGGCGCCCTCGCGGCTCGCCTTGTCCTTGAACTGGGTCATGCGCCGCAGTTCGCCCATGGTGGCCACGCAGTTGAGGATCCAGGTGAGCTCGGTGTGCTGGCGCACGTGGCTCTGCACGAACAGGGTGCAGCGCTGCGGGTCGAGGCCCGCGGCCAGGAGGAACATCACGGTGCGCCGGGTGGTGTCGGCGAAGCCCGCGGCGTCGTAGGGCACGGTCATCGCGTGGAGGTCGACGACGCAGTAGAGGGCATCGGTGGGGGAGGCCGCGTCGTCCTGGGCGGCGACCCAGTGGCGCACCGCGCCGAGGTAGTTGCCCAGATGCTTCTCGCCGGTGGGCTGGATGCCCGAGAACACGCGTGACATGGGCGAGGAGACTACCTGGCTCCTCGCCGCTCCGCTCGGTTCCTGATCCCTCGTCCCGTTCCGGCGTGGCGCGCGGCCGGTACGCTCGGCCCGATGCCGTACGCCGTCGTCACCCCCGTCTTCGAGGGCCCCTTCGACCTGCTGCTCCACCTGATCCTCAAGCAGGAGGTCGAGCTGTGGGAGATCTCCCTCGCGGAGATCGTCGACGCGTACCTGCACGAGCTCGACCGGCTCGACGCCCTCGACCTCGACGTCGCCACCGAGTTCCTGCTCATCGCGGCCACGCTCGTGGAGCTGAAGGCCCGTCGCCTCCTGCCCGGGCTCGAGGAGCTCGAGCTCGACGAGGAGCTGCTGCGCTTCGAGGAACGCGACCTGCTGCTGGCGCGCCTGCTCGAGTGCAAGACGTTCAAGGACGCCGCGCAGGAGATGGAGCGGCGCATCCGTCACGCCGATCGCAGCGTCGCCCGCACCGCGGGCCCCGAGGAGCCCTACCGGTGGATGGCGCCCGACCCGCTCGAACGGCTGCGCCTCGAGGTGCTGCGCGCCGCCGCGCTGCGCGTGCTGTCGGCCACCCCCGAGATCATCGTCGACACCGAGCACGTCGCGCCCGTGCGCGCGAGCGTGAAGGACGCGGTGCAGACCGTGTTGCGCCTGCTGCCCGAACGCGAGGCCGATGAGCTTCCGGGCGCTGGCGGTGGGGGCGCCCCACCGTCTCGAGGTGATCGTGCGCTTCCTCGCGATCCTCGAGCTCTACAAGCAGGGCTTCGTCGACCTCACGCAGTTCGGCAACTTCGGCGAGCTCATGGTGCGCCGGCTCGCCGAGGGTGAGCACGTGCTCGACGCCGCCAGCCTCGACGACTGGGAGGACGGCGGCCCGCTGGCCGACGGGATCGACGCCGACGTGCCCGAGGCGATCGACATCGTCGCCGCCGAGGAGGCGCGCCTCGACGCCGAGATCGACGCCGAGATCGACGCCGCCCTCGCTGCCGCGTCGGCGGGCGTGGGTGCAGCCGACGACGACATCGAGCACGACATCGAGCACGACATGGACGAAGTCGTCGACGACGACCGAACCGCCGCCAACGACGCGACCGACGATCGGGCACACGCGTGAACGAGGGGACCGACGACGTGCAGGATCCGGCGCCGACCGATGCCGCGGCGGACGACGACACCGCGGCCGCCGCGGCCGCCGGCCCCGACGCGGCGGAGTGGAGCGACGCGGTGAGCGCCGACGACCCCAATGCCACCGCGCACGACTGGGAGGCCCGTCGTGCCATCGAGGCCGTGGTGCTCGCGACGGTCGAGCCGGTCGAGGCCCGGTTGCTCGCGCAGCTCGTGGAGCTGTCGGTCGCCAAGGTCGAGGAGCTCTGCGCGCGAGCTCGCCGCCGAGTACGAGGAGCAGGGACACGGGTTCGTGCTCGCCAAGGTGGCGGGCGGCTACCGGTTCCAGACCCACCCCGACGTGAGCGCCTACGTGGAGCGCTTCGTGTTGGAGGGCCAGCACGCCCGGCTCTCGGCGCCCGCGCTCGAGACGCTGGCGATCGTCGCGTACAAGCAGCCGATCTCGCGCGGTCAGATGTCGGCGATCCGCGGCGTGAACGTCGAGGCCACGCTCAACACGCTGCTCCAGCGGGGCTACGTGCAGGAGGTCGGCCGCGATCCCGGTCCCGGCGCGGCGGTGCTCTACGGCACCACCCGCACGTTCCTCGAACGGCTCGGTCTCGACTCGGTCGACGACCTGGCGCCGCTCGGCGACTTCGTGCCCGACCCGTCGGTGGTGGAGGCGCTCGAACGTGGTCTGCACATCAGCGACGACCCGCGGGGCCACCGAGACGACCACCGAGGCGCCCGCCGAGGCGACCACCGGCGACGAGAGCTCCGACGAGTCGCGTCGAGTCCGTCGACGACGACACCGCGAACGCCGCCGACGCGGACACGGAGGCCGACGCGCTGCTGCGCGACGACGCCCCCGGTCCGCTCGACTGACGCGCGGCCGCCATGGCCGACCAGCCCACCGGCGAGCGACTCCAGAAGGTCATGGCGCGCGCCGGTCTCGGGTCGCGCCGGGTCTGCGAGGACCTGATCGCCGAAGGTCGGGTGACCGTCGACGGCGAGGTCGCGGTGCTGGGGCGCCGGGTCGATCCCGACCACGACCGCATCGAGGTCGACGGCGTGCGGGTGATCGCCGACGACACCCTCGTCCACTACCTCCTCAACAAGCCCCGCGGCACCGTCACCACCGCGTCCGACCCCCAGGGCCGACCCACCGTCGTGCAGCTGGTGCCCGACGATCCCCGGGTGTTCCCCGTCGGTCGCCTCGACGTCGACACCGAGGGCCTGCTCATCCTCACCAACGACGGCGAGCTCACGCAGCTCCTCACGCACCCCAGCCACGGCGTGGTGAAGACCTACCTCGCCGAGGTGGAGGGCGAACCGGCGCCGGGCACGTTGCGCCGCCTGCGCCAGGGCGTCGAGCTCGAGGACGGGCTGACCGCGCCCGCGCGCATCACGCTGCTGCAGCAGCGGGAGGGCAGCGCGGCGGTGGAGGTCGGCATCCACGAGGGCCGCAACCGCCAGGTGCGGCGCATGCTCGACGCGGTGGGTCATCCGGTGGTGCGCCTGGTCCGCACCCGCATCGGCCCGCTGTCCGACCGCACGCTGGCGCCGGGCGAGTGGCGGGTGCTCACGTCGCGCGAGGTGCGCAAGCTCTACGCGGCGGCCGGGGAGGCCGCGGGGAGACGCCACCGCGGGGAACGCCGCGAAGAAGGGCCCCGGAGCGGCCGGGGCACCCGGCTAACCTCCGTCGGCGTGAGACTGCAGGCGCTGCGCGGCGCCACCACCTGCGCCGACGACACCAAGGCCGAGATCGACGCCAAGACCACGGCGTTGGTCGAGGAGCTGTTCTCGCGCAACGCACTCGTCGCCGACGACGTCGTGAGCATGATCTTCACCACCACACCCGACCTCACCGCGGAGTTCCCCGCGGCGTCGGCGCGCCGGGCGCTCGGGCTCGACGACGTGGCGCTGCTCGGCGCCCAGGAGCAGGACGTCCCCCACGGCCCCGACCGCTGCATCCGGGTGCTGGTGCACTGCTACACGGAACGGCCCCGGGCCGAGCTGCGGCACGTGTTCCTCGAGGGCGCGGCCGAGTTGCGCGCCGACCTCGCCGACTCCGCCGACCACTCCTAGGCGCCGGTCATGGCTGCACCGCGGGTCGTCGCGCTGCTGGGCACCGGCCTCATCGGGGGTTCGGTCGGCTTCGCGCTCCGCAGCCGGGGCAGCGAGGTGCGGGGCTACGACCTCGACCCCGACCGGCTCGCCCGCGCCCGGGAGCTCGGCGCGGTCGACACCGAGGCCGCGACCGTGGCCGACGCGGTGCGGGGCGCCGACCTCACGGTGGTCGCGGTCCCGGTCGGTCACATCGCCGAGGTGGTCGTCGAGGCGCTCGACGCGGGCGCCACGCTCGTCACCGACGTCGGTTCGGTGAAGGCGCCGGTGGTCGACGCGGTGGAAGCGGCGCGCCCGCAGACCGCGGGGCGCTACGTCGGCGGTCACCCGATGGCCGGCTCGGAGCAGGAAGGCCTCGCCGGCGCCAACGCCGACCTGTTCGCGGGCGCCACCTGGGTGCTCACGCCCACGGCCACCACCGACCCGCAGGCGTTCGCCACCGTGCGGGCATGGGTGAGTGACCTCGGCGCCGAGGCGTTGGCCGTCGCCCCCGCGGTGCACGACACGATCGTGGCGGTGGTGAGCCACGTGCCGCAGCTCGCGGCGTCCACCCTCATGAACGTGGCCGACGCCGCGAGCGACGAACACGCGGTGCTGCTGCGCCTCGCCGCGGGCGGCTTCCGCGACATGACCCGCATCGCCTCGGGTCATCCCGCGATCTGGCCCGACATCTGTCTCGCCAACCGCGACGCGATCGTCGGTGCGCTCGACCAGTACCTCGAGGAGCTCGCGCGCGTGCGGGCCATCGTGGCCAACGCCGATCGCGATCCGTTGCTCGAGCTGCTCGAACGGGCCCGGGGCGCGCGCCGCAACCTGCCGGTGGGCATCCCGGTCGACGAGCAGCTGGTCGAGCTGCGCATCCCGGTGCCCGACCGCGAGGGGGTCATCGCCGAGGTGGCCACCCTGGCCGCGAACTTCGGCGTGAACATCCGCGACTTCGAGATCGCCCACTCGCTCGAGGGCCGCGCCGGTGTGCTCGTCCTCGTCGTGGCCGAGCGGGGCGTCGACGCGTTCACCGCCGCCCTCGTCGAGCACGGCTACCACGTCGCCCGGAGCGAGCTGTCGTGAGCGGGCCCCGATGAGCCGCGACGAGCTCGTGCTCGGTCCGTCGGCGCCGTTGCGCGGGCGGGTGCGGGTCCCCGGCGACAAGGGCATCTCGCACCGCGCGCTGCTCTTCGGCGCGCTGGCCGAGGGTCGATCGAACGTCTCGGGACTCTCCGGGGGCGACGACGTGCGGCGTACGCGCCGGGCGCTGCGCGCCCTGGGTGTGGCCGTCGGTGGCGCGGGCGCCAGCGCCACGATCACCGGCCGGGGCGTCGACGCGTGCACCGAGCCGGCGTCGGTCATCGACTGCGGCAACTCGGGCACGAGCATGCGCCTGCTCGCCGGGCTGCTGGCCGGACGTCCGTTCCTCAGCGTGCTCACCGGTGACCGTTCGCTCGTCACCCGGCCGATGGGCCGGGTCGCCGAACCGCTGCGGGCGATGGGCGCCACCATCGACGGGCGCGCCGACGGCACGCTCGCGCCGCTGGTCGTGCGCGGCGGTGCGCTCACCGGGCGCGCCCACTCGCTCACGGTGGCCAGCGCCCAGGTGAAGACCGCGATCATCCTCGCCGGGCTCCAGGCCGACGGCACCACGTCGGTCACCGAGCCGGCGCCCAGCCGCGACCACACCGAGCGCATGCTCGCCGCGCTCGGCGCGCCGGTGCGCCGCCTCGACGAACGCGCGGTCGAGGTCACCCGCGGCGCGCCGTCACCGTTCGAGCTGCTCGTTCCCGGCGACCCGTCGTCGGCCGCGTTCTGGGTGGTCGCCGCGGCCATCACCCCGGGCGCCGAGCTCACCGTCGAGGGCATCTGCCTCAATCCGGCGCGCATCGGCTTCGTCGACGTGCTCCTGCGGATGGGCGCAGCCATCACCGTCGACCACACCGGTGAGGTGCTCGGGGAACCGGTCGGCGACCTCCACGTCACCGGCGGGCCGCTGCATTCCACGGTGGTGGCGGGGGCGGAGATCCCCGCGGTCATCGACGAGATCCCGGTGCTGGCGATCGCCGCCGCCTTCGCCGACGGTGTCACCGAGTTCCGCGACGCGGGGGAGTTGCGGGTGAAGGAGAGCGACCGGATCGCCACCATCGCCGGGATGCTCGACGCCTTCGGGATCGGCTCGGAGACCGCGAGCGACGCGCTGAGCGTGCGGGGTGGTCGCCCGGTGCCCGGCCGGGTCGACAGTCACGGCGACCACCGCATCGCGATGGCGGCCGCGGTGGCCGCCACCGCGCTCGACGGCGCGACGACGATCGACGGCTGGCGGTCGACCGGCACCTCCTACCCCGAGTTCCTCGACGACCTCGCGCACCTCCGCGACGGGGAACCGGCATGACCGCCCGGGTGGTGGCCATCGACGGTCCCGCGGGATCGGGGAAGTCCACCGTGTCGCGCGGCGTGGCCGCCGCCCTGGGCGTGCCCACGCTCGACACCGGCGCGATGTACCGCGCGGTCACCCTCGCCGCGCTGGAGGCCGGGATCGACCTCGCCGACGGCGACGCGGTCGCGGCGGTCGCGCGTGCCGCCGACATCGAACAGGAAGCGGGCGGGGTGCTGCTCGACGGTCGCGACGTGTCGACCGAGATCCGGGGTCCCGAGGTCACCGCCGCGGTGTCGCAGGTGAGCGCGCACCCGCCGGTGCGAGCAGTGCTGGTCGACCGGCAGCGGGCATGGGTCGCGGCACACGGCGGGGGCGTGCTCGAAGGGCGCGACATCGGCACCGTGGTGCTGCCCGACGCGCCGGTCAAGGTGTTCCTCACCGCACGCGACGACGTCCGCGCCGCGCGTCGTCAACGCGACGAAGCCGCCGCGGCCCGCGCCGTCGAGGTCGACCACGTACGCGACGCGCTGAACTCGCGCGACGCGGCCGACGCCACGCTCGGTCGGGCGACCCGGCCCGAGGACGCCGCGGCCGATGCCATCGTGCTCGACACCAGCGATCTGTCCGCGCAGGAGGTCATCGACGCGATCGTCGCCGCGGCGCAGCAGGAGGACTCGTGACGTTCTACCGCTTCGCCCGCGCGCTGGTCCTCAGCTTCTGCAGGGTCGTCTTCCGGGTCCACGTGGTGGGCCGGGAACGCGTGCCGCCGTCGGGCGCCTACATCGTGGCGCCATCGCACCGCTCGGTCTTCGACGTCCCCTTCTCCGCGTTCATCACCCGGCGCAACATCCGCTTCCTGGCCAAGGAGGAGCTGTTCGCCACCCCGCTCACCAGGTGGTTCTTCACCGCGCTCGGCGCCGTCGCCGTCGAGCGCGGCACTGCCGACCGCGGCGCGCTCCGGGCGCTGGAGGGTGCATTGACCGCCGGGCACCCGGTCGCGGTGTTCCCCGAAGGAACGCGGGGAAGCGGGCCGGAGATCGGCGAGCTGTTCGACGGCGCGGCGTACCTCTCGGTGAAGCTGGGCGTGCCGATCGTGCCCGTGGGCATCGGCGGCAGTGAGTCGATCCTGGCCAAGGGTCGGAAGATCCCGCGGATCCGGCGGGTGGCGGTGTCGGTGGGCCGGCCGCTCTACCCGCCGACGTTGGAGAAGCGGGGCCGGCGCTCGGCCGCGGCGAGGCTCACCGCGCAGCTGCACGACGAGCTGCAGCGGGCGTTCGACGACGCCGGACGTTTGTCGGGCGAACGGATCGACTGAACCGGCGCGTCCGAGCCGGCGCGCGTCGACGCGTCGTCGCTACTGCGACAGCACCGACGACGCGTCGACGCGCCGGTCGTCGCTGAACGCGCCCCGGGCGTCGCCCGGGAGCGGGCCACCGAAGACCATGGGCGCCACCGTGTCGAGCGCGCCCATGAGCTCACGCAGCTCGCGCGGCGGGGGGAAGTACTCGTCCTCTTCGGTCACGTGCACCGGTTCGACGCCGTCGCGGGGCGCGAGCCGGTCGATCACCGCCTGCACGAGGTCCTCGGGCGCACTGGCGCCGGCGGTGACGCCGACGACGCGTGCGTCGCCCAACGCGTCGTCGGCGATCTCCTCGGGTCCGTCGACCCGCAACACGACCGGGCAGCCCGCCGCCGCCGCCACCTTCGCGAGCGCGAGGGTGTTCGACGAGTTCGCGCTGCCGATCACCACGATGGCATCTGCGCGGGCGGCGATGGCCTGCAGCGCGGCCTGGCGGTTGGTGGTCGCGAAACAGAGGTCGCCGCGCGCCGCGGTCCACAACTCGGGGAACTGCGTCCGGGCGCGTTCCTCGATGCCCTCCCAGTCGTGCATCGAGAGGGTGGTCTGCGCGAGCAGCGCGACCTTCCCGGGGTCGGCCACGGTGGGCAGCACGCGGGCGAGGTCGCCGTCGTCCTCCACCAGGCGGATGGCGTCGGGCGCCACCGCGAGGGTGCCCGACGCCTCGTCGTGGCCGCGGTGGCCGACGTAGAGGATGGTGAAGCCCTTGCCGGCGCGCACCTTCGCCTCGTGGTGGACCTTGGTGACGAGCGGGCACACGGCGTCGACGACGAAGCGGCCCTCGTCGCGCGCGGCGGCAACGACTTCGGGCGCGGACCCGTGGGCCGAGAGCATGAGCGGCGCACCGGCGGGCACGTCGTGCACGTCGTCGACGAACACCACCCCCAGCTCGCGGAAACGGTCGACCACGAGTCGGTTGTGCACGATCTCGTGGTAGCAGTACACCGGCGGCTCGAAGACCCGCACCATCCACGAGAGGGCCTTGATCGCCATCTCGACCCCGGCACAGAACCCCCGCGGCTGGGCGAGCAGCACACGTTCCACCGGCATCCCCCGAGGCTACCCGGCCCCCTCCCCACCGAACTTGCGTCGCGACATGACCGATCAGATCCGGTGACGAAGCGACGCAAGTTCGGGGAGGAGCGGCAGGGTCCGGCCCGTACACTGGGGGGATGCCGACCGCCCGAGTGGTGGCGGTCGCGCCCGGCTCGCCGGCTGATGCCGCCGGGCTCCTCCCCGGTGACGAGCTCCTCACGCTCAACGGCGAGACGGTGCGCGACGTCATCCGCTACCAGATCCAGGCCGACGAGCCCCTCGTCGAGCTCGAGCTCCGCCGTGGCGGGCTCGAACGCGCCGTGACGATCGAGAAGCCCGCGGGCGCGTCGCTCGGTCTCGACCTCGAGAGCGCGGTGTTCGACCGCGTGCGCACCTGCGACAACCACTGCCCGTTCTGCTTCATCCACCAGCTCCCGCCGGGGATGCGCCGCAGCCTCTCGCTCAAGGACGACGACTACCGCCTGTCGTTCCTCTACGGGAACTTCACCACCCTCACCCGCTTCACCGAGGCCGACCTCGAACGGGTGATCACCGAGCAGCTCAGCCCGCTCTACGTGAGCATCCACGCCACCGACCCCGACGTGCGCACCCACCTGCTGCGCAACCGGCGCGGCGCCACGAGCCTGCGCTGGCTCGCCGCGCTGCTCGACGCCGGCATCGAGGTGCACGGCCAGGTGGTCGTCTGCCCGGGCATCAACGACGGCGACGTGCTCGACGACACCCTCCTCGGCGTGCTCGACCGCTACCCCCGCCTCGCCAGCCTCGGAGTGGTGCCGCTCGGTGTCAGCGACTACACCACCGAGCCCGAGATGCGGGTCCACACCGTGGCCGAGGCCGCAGCGCGTCGTCGACGTCGTCGCCGAGTGGCAGGGCCGCTTCCTCGCCGTGCTCGGCCGCCGCCTCGTGTACGCCGCCGACGAGTACTACCTGATGGCCCAGCGGCCCTTCCCGCCGTTGGCCGACTACGACGAGCTGGCCCAGCACGAGAACGGCATCGGCATGGCCCGCGAGCTCGAAGCCGAGGTGACCGCGGCGATCCGCGGCGACGACGCCGACGTGCAGGGCACCCGCACCGGCTTCTTCGCCTGGGTCGACGGCGCGCCCGCCGAGGGCTACCGCGCGCCTCGTCTTGCCGGCTCCGCCGGCACCTCCTCTCTGGGCGCCTCCGGCGCCTTGCTGGAGACGCCGGTGCGCTTCCGCGCACCTCGGCAGCCCGTCGTCATCCTGACCGGGGAGTACGGCGCGCGGGTGCTGGAGCCGTTGCGGGACCAGCTCGCGACGGTCGCCGGGGTCCCGGTCGACGTGCTGCCGGTCGCCAACCGCTACTTCGGCGGCAACATCGCCGTCACCGGTCTGCTCACCGGCGCCGACCTCGCCGCCGCACTCGCCGACGCGCCGACCGACGTGCGCTTCCTCCTGCCCGACGTCACCCTCTCCGGTGGCCGGTTCCTCGACGGGCTCACGCCCGCCGACCTGCCCCGGCCCGTGGAGATCGTCGCGACCGACGGCGCCTCGCTCGTGGGAGCCCTCCGATGACCAGTGCCGTGCCCAAACCCGTCGTGGCCGTCGTCGGCCGCCCCAACGTGGGCAAGTCGACGCTCGTGAACCGCATCGTGGGGCGGCGCGACTCGATCGTGGAGGAGCAGCCCGGCGTCACCCGCGACCGGAAGCTGCTCGACGCCGAGTGGATCGGGCGCGCGTTCACCATCGTCGACACCGGTGGATGGCTCCTGCCCACCTCGGCCGAGGGTTCCGAGAAGCTGGCCCAGAAGGTCAGCGCGCAGGCCGAGCGCGCGGTGGCCGACGCCGACGTCATCCTCTTCGTGGTCGACGTCAACGTCGGGATCACCGAGGAGGACGCGCAGGTCGCCCGCATCCTGCAACGGGCCAAGAAGCCGGTGCTGCTCGTCGCCAACAAGGTCGACGACGAGCGCCGCGAGCTCACCGCGTGGGAGTTCGCCAAGTTCGGGCTCGGCGACCCGTGGCCGGTCTCCGCCATCCACGGGCGGGGGAGTGGTGACCTGCTCGACGCGGTCGTCGCCGCGCTCCCCGAAGTGCCGCCCGAGGACGACGGCGACGACGAGGGCGACAAGATCTTCTCGGTGGCGATCGTGGGCCGACCCAACGTCGGCAAGTCCACGCTGTTCAACCGCATGGTGGGCGACGAGCGCTCGATCGTGCACGACCTGCCCGGCACCACGCGCGACACCGTCGACACGGTGGTCGAGACCGACGACGGCCCGCTGCGCTTCGTCGACACCGCGGGCATGCGGCGGCGGGCGAAGATCGACGAGCCCACCGAGTACTACAGCCTCGTGCGCGCGCTGCAGGCCGTCGACCGTTCCGACGCCGCGCTGCTGGTGATCGACGCGTCGGAGGGCGTGAGCCACCAGGACCAGCGCCTCGCCGAACGGGTCGACGCCGCCGGCACCGCGATCGTGGTCGTGCTCAACAAGTGGGACCTGCTCGACGCCGAAGGCCGGGCCAAGGCCAAGATCGACGTCGGCGACCGGCTGGCCTTCCTCGCCTACGCGCCGGTGCTCACGGTGTCGGCCAGCACCGGGAAGATGGTGCACAAGGTGCTGCCCGCCCTTCGTCTGGCCGAGGAGGCCTACCACCGCCGGGTGCCGACCGGAGAGCTGAACCGGGTGATCCGGGAGGCCCAGCAGGCCCATCCGCCGCCGGCCGGCAAGCGCCACCGCCCCCGGGTGCTCTACGCCACCCAGGGCGCCAGCGACCCGCCCACCTTCACCCTGTTCGCCACCCACGCCCTGCCCCCCACGTACCTCCGGTACCTGGAGCGCAAGCTGCGGGAAGGCTTCGACCTCGGCCCCACGCCGATCAAGCTCCGGGTGCGCCGCCGGAACGACTGATCTCCGTCGCTCGCTCCGCTCGCTCCGTCCCCTTCCGGGTCCGCTCCCTCGCTGGACCGCTCGGTCGCTCGTCCTGCTCCGCCTTACCCATCTCTTGGCTCAAGGGGGGTGGGGGCGACTGCCGAAGGACCTGTCAGAGGCACTCGGGCAGGGTGCCGGACAGGACAGCGACGATGCACGTGCTGGGCAGGCACGAGGTGCACGACGCGCCGCGGCGAGGCTGTGCGCGCGTCGGCGACAAGTGGCACGGGTGGCTCCGCCACCGGGTCCGTCGCGCCCATGAACGGGCGGTCGACGGCCGGAAGCGGGAACGCGGCGCCGTGCTCGTCGAGGCCGCCCTCCTGACGCCGATCGTGCTCCTCCTGGTCTTCGGCACCATGGAGATGGGCTACGCCTTCTACGGCAAGCTCACGGTCAACCACATGAGCGTGGCCGGCGCCCGCGCGGCATCGGGCGGTGCCAACGACGTCCTCTCCGACTACAGCATGCTGCAAGCGGTGGAGGACGCGGCCACCGGATACTCGGCCAGCGACATCTCACTCGTGGTCGTGTACCGGGCGACGACCCCCGACGACCGTGTGCCGAACGCCTGTTTGACTGCGAGCGTCGCCAACACCAGCTCCGTGCGCGGCTGCAACCGGTACACGGGGGCCAGTCTCGCGCTCGCGTCGACGCAGTTCGGCTGCATCGGACCCCCCGGGCCCACGACCAAGAACGACAACTTCTGGTGCCCGACGACCCGCAAGAGCGCACTGCTCCCCGATGCCGGGCACGGACCTCCCGACTACGTGGGCGTGTACGTGAAGGCCGTGCACCACAACCTGTTCGGCCTGTTCGGACCGTCGTTCACCTTCACGTCCGATACCGTCATCAAGATCGAGCCGAGGACGCTCCGGTGAGCTGCCGCCTCGCCCAGATGCGGCAGCACCGGTTGGCCGGCGACGCCCCGATGCGTGGGGACGGGGAGCGCGGTGCCGCGCTCGTCGAGCTCGCGGTCATGCTCCTGCTGCTGATCATCATCGCGTTCGGAATCGTGGAGTTCGGCTCCGGCTGGAACCGAAAGCTCCAGATGGAGACCGCGGCCGCGCGCCGGCGCCCGAGTCGGCAGCAGCCTCGGCAACACCAGACTTGCCGACTACGGGCTCCTGCAGGCGTCGCGTTCCGCCCTGAACGACATCGGCCTGTCGAACGTCGACTACGTCGTCGTTTTCAACGCGGCGGCGAACAACGGAGCCCGCCGCGGGCAACTGTGCGGCCAACCCGCCGGTGTCGGTGAGCGGGCAGTGCAACGTCTACACGGGGAGCTACATCCAGACGATGAGTCAGGCGGACTTCACGGGGACGACGAGCTGCACCGGTACCTCGCCCGATCGCTTCTGGTGCCCGACGACGCGCCAGGTCGTCCAGTCGAGCAGTCCTGACTACCTCGGAGTGTGGATCCGGGCCCGGTACGTGACCATCACCGGGGTGTTCCACTCGCCGTTCTATCTCTCGTCCGCCGCGGTCATGCGGCTGGAACCGAAGTAGGAGCCGTCGTGCACACGAACCTCCGATCCCGCCTGGACCAGATCGTCCGCTACCACCGTCAGCTCGCCCACGAGCGTGGAGGTGAAGGCGGCTTCGTGATGGTGTTGATCGCGCTGATGCTCACGGTGATGCTGATCTTCGCCGCGTTCACGGTCGACTTCGGAAGCTGGTACACCCGCTCCGCCGAGCTCAAGCGCGCGGCCGACGCCGCCGCGCTCGCCGGTGTGGTGTGGATGCCTCAGTTCGACCTCGCCGAGCAGTACGCGGTCGCCACTGCGGCACGCAACGGGTTCGTGGACGGGCAGAACAACATCCATGTCGTGGTCGAGCAGGTGGACGAACAACAACCGGCAGCTCAGGGTGACCATCACCGACAGCAAAGCGAAGCAGTTCTTCTCGAAGCTGGTCACGCAGAGCCAGAGCATCTCCCGCTCCTCGGTCGCGGAGTACGTGCTGCCGGTGCCACTCGGGAGCCCCGAGAACGTGTTCGGCACGGGGAACCTGAGCATGACCAACCAACCGACGACGCAGAACTTCTGGGCCGCCGTCAACGGCTACTGCGCGGGCCACGAGAGCGGTGACTACAAGCTCGCGTGGTGGGAGACGTACCGACAGAGCGGATCGGGCTGCCAGAACGTCAATGGCCAGGGCGCAACGAACGACCAGCCGAACTCGGACGACTACGACCCCGACGGCTACCTGTACACCATCGACCTGCCCGCGAACGCGACGTCGCTGAAGCTCGACGTGTACGACGGCGACTTCAACCGGTCGGGTTCCACGATGGACAACACGCTCTGCACGAGCTGCACCGAGACCATCACCACCACTTACAAGATCTACAACCGCAACGCGACCCCGCTCGACACCTCCGACGCGACGATGAACGCACTGCTCGCGACGACGGTGCCCGTGGCGACCAACAACGCGAGTTACCAGGGGCAGTGGAAGAACCTCTACACCTGGAACAACCCCGTGGCGGGTCGGTACTACGTCCGGGTACTCACCAATCCGGAGACCCAGAACAGCATCGGCTCGAACGGGTTCGCGCTGCGCGCGTGGACCGGGAGCAGCTACACCACCTGCTCGACGATCAGCACTGCGACCAACTACTCGGCGAGTTGCCCCCAGGTCCACGCCGAGAACGCGATGTCGATCTACGCCAACCTCACCGGGACGACCGCTGCGTTCTACCTCGCGCAGATCGACCCGGTGCATGCCGGCAAGACGATGCGGGTGAACCTGTTCGACGCCGGCGAGGGCGCGCAGAGCATCAAGATCCTCAATCCCCAGGGGACGGCGGTGACCTTCAGCTGGACCACGCCGTGCTCGCCGCAGACCCCACCCTCCGGTGGGTGTAGCGGGTCGACCTCGTCGCTCGACGTGTCGAACACGGGGTGCTCGAGTGGGAACTGCCCACAGCCGTATTCCTTCGTGCACAGCACCAGCAAGTACAGCGACCGGTTCCTGACCCTCGACATCCCGCTTCCAGCCAACTACTCGAGTCCCGCGGTGTACGGCAACAAGTGGTGGAAGGTGCAGTACACGGTCGGGTCGACACCAACCGACCGTACGACGTGGTCGGTGAACATCGTGGGTGACCCGGTCCACCTCCTCCAGTAGCGCACGCCGCGCGTCGCGGTCCGGTGGTCGGCGCCCGGCCCGGAAGTGCTGCAATGGCGGCGTGCCCTGGTGCGAGACCTGCGACCGCTTCCTGTCGCCGTCGACCGTGCGCGCCGACGGGACCTGCCCCGAGTGCGGTCGATCGGTCGATCCCGGACGTGCCCACGCCGCCGACCCGGCACGCTGCCGACCGTGGCGCCGTGCCGCCGACGGACGCCGAACCGGTGACCAACATCTACGGCGAACCGGTCGACGACGAGAAGGCGCCGCTGCCCTGGCACCTGAAGCTGCTCGCGGGCGCGCTCGCGGTGTACCTGGGCTATCGGTTCCTGCAGGGCATCGAGTGGGTGTTCGGCGGGTAGCTGTCGTCGGCGACGCGAGCGGAAGCCGCGACAGGGGCGCCGGTTACACTGCGGGCGCGGTCAAGGCCGCGACGGGCTGTGGCGCAGCTTGGTTAGCGCGTTGGTCTGGGGGACCAAAGGTCCCGGGTTCAAATCCCGGCAGCCCGACTCAGACTGTGTGCTCGACACTGCCGAGGGCTCCGGTCCTCGGCAGTGTCGCGTCACGGTCCGGTCACGCGACGGCGCTGCCGTCCGAGCTCGATGAACTCGTGGGGGCCTTCCATGCCCTTGAGGGTCTGACCGCCGTCGACCACGAAGTCCTTGCCGGTCGCGAACGCGCCCGACGGCGACGCCAGCCACACCACGCAGCCCGCGATCTCGTCGGGGTGCCGGGGCGTCCGAGCGGGGTCTTGCCGGTCACCACGCGCGCCCGCTCGCCGTCGGCCCACGCCTCCGAGTCGAGACCCCGCGCCGCGATCACCCCGGGCGACACCGTGTTCACCCGCACGTTGTGCGGGCCGAGCTGCACCGCGAGGATCGACGCCATGTGGATCAGCGCGGCCTTGGCCACGCCGTAGGCGAGGTGCTCCTCGAGCGCGGCGGTGCCGGCCGTGGAGGCGATGAAGATCACCGACCCGCCGCCCTGGGCGCGCAGGTGCGGTATCGCCTCCTGGGCGAGGACGAGGTTGTTGGTGACGCTGCCCACGAGCGCGGACGTCATGTTGGCCGGGTCGATGCGCTCCACCCACGAGGTGCCGGGGATCTCGGTGCGGGCGTTGCCGACCACCACGTCGAGGCGGCCCCAGTGGTCGACGGTGCGTCGCACGAGGTCGCGCACCTGCTCGGCGTCGCCCACGTCGCACGGCACGGCGATGGCACGGTCGGTACCCCAGCGGCGGTTGACGGCCTCGGCCCGCGCCTCGCAGTCGTCGACCGACCGGCTCGAGAACGCAACCCGGGCCCCGTGCTCGGCGAGTCGCTCGGCGCAGGCCCGGCCGATGCCGTGCGTGGAACCGGTGACGACCGCGACCTGACCGGACAGGTCGAACAGCTCGGACACAGCGCCCTCCGGAGCGTCGTGCGGGCCGCGTCGTCGGCCCGGGACGCGTACCGTAGGCGTCCATGACCATCGCCACCACCGGCACGGGCGCCGACGCGGTTCCGGGAGCGTTCGCCGCGATCGAACGCGGCGTCGAGCGGGGCCTGCACCTCGGCGCCCAGGTCTACGTGTCGCTCGCGGGCGCGACCGTGGCCGATTTCGGCACCGGAGAAGCGCGTGCCGGTGTTCCCATGACCCCGGAGTCGCTCGTCACCTGGTTCTCGATGACCAAGCCCGCGGTGGCGGTCGCCGTCGCGCAGCAGTGGGAACGCGGCGCGCTCGCGCTCGACGACCCGGTGGCCGAGCACATCCCCGAGTTCGCCCAGGCGGGCAAGCACACGATCACGCTGCGCCACCTGCTCACCCACACCGCGGGCATCCGCGGCGCCGACCTCCTGCACAGCGACGCGCCGGGCGACGCCTACTGGGACGAGGTGATCGAGGCGATCTGCGGCGTCGAACCCGAGGAGGACTGGGTACCGGGGGAGCGCGCCGGATACCACCTCACCGCGGGCATGACGCTCCTCGCCGAGGTCGTGCGGCGCGCCGACGGGCGGCGCTTCGAGCACTACGTGCGCGACGAGGTGTTCCTGCCGCTCGGCATGGACGACTGCTGGGTGGGCATGCCCGTCGACGTGCACGCGGGGTACGGCGCGCGCATCGGCACGATGCACCACACGGCCACCGGCACCGCGGTCCCGCTCGACGCGCTCGACGAGGCGACGTTCATGACCCGCTGCATCCCCGGCGGGGGCGGGCGCGGGCCCATGCGCCAACTCGGTCGGCTCTACGAGATGCTCCTCGGCCACGGCACGCTCGACGGCGTGCGCGTCCTCGGGCCCCAGACCGTCGAGGCGATCACCGCCCGCCACCGCGTCGGCCTCTACGACGAGACCTTCCACGCGCAGTGCGACTGGGGGCTCGGCCTCGCGGTCGACGCGTACGGGTTCGGCCGCCACAGCTCCCGGCGGGCGTTCGGTCACGGCGGCGCGTTGTCGTCGGTGGCAGTCGCCGATCCCGAGTTCGGCCTGGTGGCCTGTGTGCAGACCAACGGCATGTGCGGCAACGACGACCACTACGAGCGGTTGTCGGAGATCCTCACTGCGCTGTACGTCGACCTCGGCCTCGCGGCCGCCGACGCCGCCGGCCGCGACAAGCCGTTCCCGTCGGTCGAGCTCGACGTGTCGGTGGTCGAGGGCTGAACCCGGCTCGTGAGGGCCGGCGGCCGCGGATTGTCGGCCGGGGTCCCAGGCGAGGCAGAATCCCCCGATGACCGACACCTGGACAACCATCGCCGTCGACGACGTGGAAGTGGGCCACGAGGTCCGCTACGCCGGGCAGGAGTTCACCGTGGCGCGCGTCGACGCCAACTTCCTCGGCCGCGAGCAGATGGTGTGCCTCATCGAGGACACGCCGGAGCGCTGGCACGCCTACCCGGCGATGCTCGGCGGCGACATCGAGGTGCGCGCGGGCGAGTGACCCGCCCCCGCACCACCCGCGGCCGGGACGTCCGGTCGCAGCCACGACGACAGGAGCAGCAATGAGCGTCGAGATCGATCTGAGTGGCCACCGCGCGCTCGTCACCGGTGGGGGCCAGGGCGTGGGCCGGGGCATCGCCCGTACGCTCGCTGCCGCGGGCGCCGAGGTGTTCGTCAACGATCTCCTGGAGGAGCGCGCCGGCCGGCGTGGTCGCCGAGATCGAGGCCGCGGGCGGCAGGGGCGGCACCGCGGTGTTCGACGTGACCGACTGGCCCGCGGTCGAGGCGAAGTTCGCCGAGCTCGGCCTCGTCGACATCCTCGTGAACAACGCGGGCAACGCGGGCAAGCCCAACACCATGGGCTTCGAGGACATCGCGCCGTTCCACAAGGAGGATCCCGCGTCGTGGGAGGCCTTCATCCGGGTGAACCTCTTCGGCGTGATGTACGTGACCCGCGCCGCGATGCCCGCGATGACCGAAGCCGGTTGGGGTCGCATCATCACGATCGTCTCCGACGCGGGGCGCGTCGGCGAGGCCTACATGGCCGCGTACTGCGCGGCGAAGGCCGGCGCTGCAGGCATGATGCGCTCGGTCGCCCGCGAAGGTGGCCGCTACAACATCACCGCCAACAGCCTCGCGCTCGGCACCATGAACCAGATGGAGCTGTCGCCCGAGGAGGAGGCGGCCACGTACGGCAACAACGAAGGCCTGAAGCGGTACATCATCCGCCGGCGCGGCCTGCCGTCCGACGTGGCGAACATGACCACGTTCCTGGCCAGCGACCTCGCGCCGTGGATCACCGGACAGACCATCCCGGTGAACGGCGGCTACTCGCTCGCCCTCTGACCGGAGGAGCCCCGGGCCGCCCCCGGGTAGCATCGATGCTGCATGGAGACCGTCGGTGACGTCCGCGCCGCGCTCGCGGAACACGACTACCTGGCCGACGAGGGGCTGGCCACTGCGATCTTCCTCGCCATCCGCCTCCAGCGTCCGCTGCTGCTCGAGGGCGAGGCCGGCGTCGGCAAGACCGAGGTGGCCAAGGTGCTCTCCCGCTGGACAGGCGGCGAGCTGCTGCGCCTCCAGTGTTACGAGGGCATCGACGCCGCCCAGGCCGTCTACGAGTGGGACTACTCCCGCCAGCTCCTGCACCTGCGTGCGATCGAGGCCGGCGGCGGTGAGGTGGTGGAGGACGAGCTGTACTCGGAGCGCTTCCTCGTCAAGCGGCCGCTCCTGAAGGCCATCGCCTACGAGAACGACTCGCTCGGGGCGAGCGCGCCGCCGGTGCTGCTCGTCGACGAGGTCGACCGCGCCGACGACGAGTTCGAGGCGTTCCTGCTCGAGATCCTCTCCGACTACACCGTCACCGTCCCCGAGCTCGGCACCTTCCACGCGTCGGTGCCGCCGCTCGTGATCGTCACCTCCAACCGCACCCGCGACGTCCACGACGCGCTGAAGCGCCGGTGCCTCTACCACTGGATCGAGCACCCCGACTTCGAGCACGAACTCGCGATCCTGCGCCTCCGGGCGCCCGACGTGCCCGAGCAGCTCGCCCGGCAGGTCGCGGCGATCGTCGAGGAATTGCGCGGCCTCGAGCTCTACAAACCTCCGGGCGTGGCCGAGACCATCGACTGGGCGAACGCGCTCGCCGCGCTCGGGCAGGGCGAGGTCGACGAGGCCACGGTGTCGCTCACGCTCGGCACCATCCTCAAGTACCGCGAGGACCAGGAGCGCACGCGCGCCCACGGCGTCGACGCGCTCGTTCGCGGCGCGGTGGGGCGTCTCGGTGACTGAGGCCCCGGTCCCCCTCGGCAGCGACGTGCCGCCGCGCCTCGATCGCCTCGCCGTGGGCTTCGCCCGCGTGTTGCGCGGTGCCGGCCTCGGTGTGCCCGTCGGCAGCACGGTGTTGTTCGCCGATGCGTTGTCGGCAGTCGGCTGCGATCGGCGCGAGGGCGTCTACTGGGCGGGCCTGGCCACCCTCGTCCATCGTCCGGAGGACATCGACACCTACGACCGGGCGTTCGCCGCGTGGTGGGAGCGCATCGGCACCCTGGGCTTCACCCGGTCGGAGGTGCAGGAGATCGCCGTGGCGTTCGACGACGGCGCCGACGACGACGGCACCGGTGACGGCGCCGAGCAGATCGACCCCGGCATCCAGGTGCGCTACAGCCGCCACGAGGTGCTCAAGGCCCGCGACTTCGCCGATTACACCGACGCCGAGTTCGCGGAGGCGCGCCGTCTGATGGCCGACCTGCGCCTGGCCGGCGCGCTGCGGGAGTCGCGGCGCATGCGCGCCACGCGCCGTCGGCGCGGCCGCCCCGATCTGCGCCGCACCGTCCGCCAGGCGATGCGCACCGGCGGTGAGCCGATCCGTCGCCCGCACTCGCAACATTCGCGCCGGCCCCGGCGCGTCATCCTGCTCTGCGACGTCAGCGGTTCGATGGAGAGCTACGCCCGCGCCCTCGTGCGGTTCCTCCACGCCGCGGTGGTCGGACGCAGCCGGGTCGAGGCCTTCGCGCTCGGTACCCGCCTCACCCGCATCACCCGTGAGCTCTCGTCGCGCGATCCCGACGCCGCCGTCGCCGCCGCGGCGAAGCGCGTCGTCGACTGGTCGGGCGGCACCCGCCTCGGTGAGTGCCTGCGCACGTTCAACGACGAGTGGGGCGTGCGGGGCATGGCCCGCGGCGCGGTCGTCGTCATCCTCTCCGACGGCTGGGATCGCGGTGAGCCCGCAGAGCTCGCCGAGCAGATGGCCCGCCTGCACCGGGTCGCGTACCGCGTCGTGTGGGTGAACCCGCTCAAGGCCTCGCCCGACTACGCGCCGCTGGCCCGAGGCATGGCCGCGGCGCTGCCCTACGTCGACGAGTTCGTCGAGGGGCACTCGGTCGACTCGCTCGAACACCTCGCCGCCGTCGTCGCCCGCGACGGCTCCCCATCGTTCTGGCGCAACCGGCGGACCACGTCGGAGCGGCAAAAGCTCGGAGGACGGCTCGTGAAGGAAGTCCTGGACGACATCGAACGCTGGCGGGCCGCCGGTCACCGCGTCGCGGTGGCGCGCGTCGTCGCCCTCGAAGGTTCCGCGCCGCGCGACCCCGGCGCCACCATGGCCGTGAGCGACACCGGGGAAGTGGCGGGATCGGTCTCGGGAGGCTGCGTGGAGGGGGCCGTGGTTGCCGCGTCGCTCGAGGTGCTCGAGGGCACCCGGGAGCGGGGCGTCATCACCTTCGGCTACTCCGACGACGAAGCCTTCGCGGTGGGCCTCACGTGCGGCGGCACGATCCACCTCTACGTCGAACCGCTCGACTGGTAGCGCGGTGACCGACCCAACGATCTACGAACACCTCCGCGACCTGCTGCGAGCGGAACGGCCGGTGGTGCTGGCCACGGTCACCGCGGGCCCGCACGTCGGTGCGAAGCTGCTCACCGAGCCCGGTGGCGCCACCATGGGCACCCTCGGCGACCCCGATCTCGATCGCGTCGTCACCCGCGATGCCGTCGGCGAACTCGCCGCCGGCCTCACGTCCACCCGTCACTACGGCGCGCACGGCGAAGCGCGCGAAGACACGGTGTCGGTGTTCATCGAGTCGTTCGCGCCACCGCCGCGCATGGTGATCTTCGGCGCGGTCGACTTCACCCGCGCGTTGGCCCAGGTCGCGAAGGTGCTCGGGTACCGCGTCGTGGTGTGCGACGCGCGCGCCGTGTTCGCGACCCGGCAGCGCTTCCCGATGGCCGACGACGTCGTCAACGAGTGGCCCGACCGTTACCTCGAGAAGATCGGCCCCGAGCTCGGGCCACGCGACGCGGTGTGCGTGCTCACCCACGACACCAAGTTCGACGTCCCGGCGCTCGTCGGCTCGCTCGCCACCCAGGTCGGCTACCTCGGGGCGATGGGTTCGCGCCGCACGCACGCCAAGCGGGTCGAACGGCTCAAGGAAGCCGGCGTCACCGACGCCCAGCTGGCGCGGATCATGGCCCCCATCGGCCTCGACATCGGCGCCCGCACCCCGGAGGAGACCGCGGTCTCGATCTGCGCCGAGATCATCGCCGAGCGCACCGGGCGCGCCGCGGGCTCGCTGCGCGCGGGATCCGGTCCCATCCACGATCCCACGGCCTGAGGAGGACCCCGCATGGACCTCGGCATCGCCGGGCGCCGCGCCGCGGTGGCCGCCGCATCCACCGGGTTCGGGTACGACGACCGACCGCCGCGCTCGTCGAGGCGGGTGTCACTGTCACCGTGTGCAGCCGCGACCAGGAGCGCATCGAGGCCGCCGCCGCGAGGCTCGGCCCGCTCGCCATCCCTCTCGTCGCCGACGTGGCCACCGAGGACGGCGCCGCCGCGTTCATCGCCGCGAGCCGCGACGCGCTGGGTGGCATCGACATCCTCGTCGCCAACGGCGGGGGACCACCCCGGGCATCTTCGCCGGCACCGAGGTGGAGCGCTACCGGCGGGCGTTCGAGCAGAACTGCGTCGCGGCCATCCGCATGTGCGCCGACACCATCCCCGCCATGCGGGAGCAGCAGTGGGGGAGGGTGCTGGCCATCACGTCGTACGGCGTCCGTCAGCCGATCCCCACCCTCATCCTCTCCAACACCGCGAGAGCCGGGCTCACCGCGTTCCTGAAGACCACCGCCCGCGAAGTCGCGGGCGACGGGGTCACCGTGAACTCGATTCAGCCCGGCCTGCACGACACCGATCGCATCCGCAACCTCCACGGCGGCGACGTGAGCCTGGCCGCGGCCGACGTCCCGGCGCGCGTGCTCGGCCGTCCCGAGGACTTCGGGCAGGTCGCGGCGTTCCTGTGCTCCGAGCCCGCGCGCTACATCACCGGGGTCGGACTCCCGGTCGACGGCGGCGCCATCGCCGGTCTGCTCTGACGTGCGCCGTCCGGCGATTCGGCCCGGTGTCCGGTTCGTCCCGTTCCGGTCGGGCCGCGATCCCTCTACCATGAAGTGATGAGCGCGGACGGGGACGCACGGGTCGCGACCGTGCCCAACGCGATCACGCTGGTGCGCCTGGTGTGCATCCCGGTCTTCGTGTGGCTACTCGCCGACGACGAGCCGCTGGCCGCCGCCGGGCTGCTCGCGGTGCTCGGCGCCTCCGACTGGGTCGACGGGTGGGTGGCCCGCCGCTTCGACCAGGGCTCCGACCTCGGCAAGGTCCTCGATCCCGTCGCCGACCGTCTCCTGCTGCTCACCGCGGCGATCGCGTTGATCGTCGACGGGGCCGTACCGGTCGTGGTCGGCGTGCTCGTGCTCGCACGCGAGGTGGCCATCAGCATCGCGGTGCTCGCGCTGGCCGCGGCGGGCGCCCGGCGCATCGACGTCCAGTGGGTCGGCAAGGCGGGAACGCTGGCGTTGATGTTCGCGTTCCCCTTGTTCCTCTGGGCCGACAACATCAGCTCCGGCCACGCCCTCGTGCTGTTCGCCGCCTGGTGCTTCGCCATCGGGGGACTGTTGCTCAGCTACTACGCCGCGCTCACCTACGTGCCCCTGGCAAGGCGCGCCCTGCGGGAGGGACGTG
Organism: uncultured Actinomycetes bacterium; assembly: GCA_963782705.1. Lineage (GTDB taxonomy): Bacteria > Actinomycetota > Acidimicrobiia > IMCC26256 > DASPTH01 > CAVRGQ01. The sequence continues at coordinate 314,065 of CAWAKX010000032.1, forward strand.
ACGCTCGTGCCGCGACCGCAGGGAGAATCACCACGTGAAGGCAGTCATCATGGCGGGCGGCGAGGGCACGCGCCTTCGTCCCCTCACGAGCAACACGCCGAAGCCGATGATGCCGCTCGTGAACAAGCCGATGATGGAGCACATCGTCGGCCTGCTCGCCCAGCACGGCTTCGACGACATCGTCGTCACCGTCGCGTTCCTCGCCAACCAGATCCGCGACTACTTCGGTGACGGCTCCGATTTCGGTGTGCGCATGCGGTACGCGACGGAAGAGTCGCCGCTCGGCACCGCCGGTTCCGTGCGCAACGCGGCCGACGAGCTCGACGACACCTTCCTCGTGATCTCCGGCGACGTGCTCACCGACATCGACCTCACCGAGTTGGTGAAGGCCCATCGCAGCGCCGACGCTGCGGTGTCGATCGCGCTCAAGCACGTGGAGAACCCGCTCGAGTTCGGCATCGTCATCACCCAGCCCGACGGCGCGATCGAACGCTTTCTCGAGAAGCCCACCTGGGGCGAGGTGTTCTCCGACACCATCAACACCGGCATCTACGTGATGGAGCCGGTGGTCTTCGACTTCATCGCCGAAGGCGAGGTCGTCGACTTCTCCTCCGACGTGTTCCCGCAGATCCTCGACCGAGGCCTCAGGATGCACGGCTACGTCGCCGAGGGCTACTGGGAGGACGTCGGCACGCTCGAGGCCTACATCTCCGCGCACGCCGACGTGCTCGACGGCAAGGTCGCAGTCGACATCGACGGATTCCGCCTCGGCGAGGGTCGCTTCCTCGGCAGCGACGTCGTCATCAGCCCCGACGCGCGCATCGACGACCCCGTGGTCATCGGCGACAGCTGCCGGATCGAGGCCGGCGCCCACATTCGGCCCTACACCGTGCTCGGCACCGACGTCATCGTGAAGGCCGACGCGGTGCTCGAGCGCGCGGTGTGCCACGACCACGTGTACGTGGGCCCGGGCACGAGCCTGCGGGCCTGCGTGATCGGCCGCAACACCGACCTGCGCGCCCACGTGCGCATCGAAGAGGGCACGGTGGTCGGCGACGAGTGCTTCATCGGCGCCGACGCGGTGGTGAACCCCAACGTCAAGGTCTATCCGTTCAAGACGGTGGAGGCCGGCGCGGTCGTCACGTCGTCGATCGTGTGGGAGAGCCGGGGCGCGCGCACGTTGTTCGGGCGCCACGGCGTCCGCGGCCTGGGCAACGTCGACATCAACCCCGAGGTGGTGGTGCGCCTGGCGATGGCCTACGGCACCGCGCTGCCGAAGGGGTCCACCATCACCGTCAGCCGCGACACGAGCCGCATCGCCCGCGCGCTCAAGCGGGCGCTGATCGCAGGGGTGAACCTCGCCGGCGTCAACGTGGAGGACATCGAGCTCGCCACGGTGCCGCTCACCCGCTTCCAGGTGCACAACTCGTTGTCGCAGGGCGGGGTCACCGTGCGCCTGGTGGCCGACGACCCCGACAGCGTCGAGATCCGGTTCTTCGACGAGGACGGCCGCGACATCGATCCCGGCGGGCAGCGCAAGATCGAGCGACTGCTGTACCGCGAGGACTACCGCCGGGCGTTCGGCGGTGAGATCGGCGACATCGTGTTCCCGCCGCGCGCGCTGGAGTTCTACTCCTCGGCGCTCGAACGCGGGGTCGACATCGGCGCCATCCGCGAGCGTGGCTACAAGCTCGTGCTCGACTATTCCTTCGGTGCCGCGTCGATCGTGATGCCGAGCATCCTCACCAAGCTGGGCGCCGAGGTGCTCGCCGCCAACCCCTATGCCAGCACCTCGTCGGCGACCGCGGGCGAGGTGGCCCGCGAAGGCCAGCTCGAGCGCGTCGCCGACCTCGTGCGGGTCTCGGGCAGCGACGTCGGCTTCGTGATCGATCCCGACGGTGAGATCGCGACCGTCGTCGACGACCGGGGTCGGGTGCTCGCTTCGTGGCAGCTGCTGCTCGCCATCGTGGCCATGATCGCCCGCACCGATCCCGGGGCCCGGGTCGCGGTGCCGGTGTCGGTCACCCGTCGCGTCGAGGACTTGCTCGGCGGCCAGAGCGCGGTGGTGCGCACCAAGCTGTGGGGGAGCGCGTTGGCCGAGGTCGCGGCCACCGAGCCGGTGCGCTTCGCCGGCCGCACCGACGGCGGCTGCATCTGGCCCGACTTCCTCCCCGCGTACGACGCGTCGGCCACCATGTTGAAGCTGCTCGACCTCCTCGCCGCCGACGGCCGCCCGCTCTCCGCGGTGGTCGACGCGCTCCCGTCGGTGCACCTCGTGCACGAGACGGTGGTCACGCCGTGGGAGCGCAAGGGCACGGTGATGCGCGAGGTGATGGAGCAGGCGGGCCAGCGCGAGCTCTCGCTCGTCGACGGGGTGAAGATCGTCGAGAACGGCACCTGGGCCCTCGTCCTGCCCGACCCCGAGGAGGCGCTCACCCACGTGTGGGCCGAGGCGGGCACCGACGACGACGCCGAGGCACTCGCCCAGCGCTACGTCGCCCAGATCCGCGACGTCCTCACCTGAGGCGCCGGACCGGTTCGCGGTGGGGGACCGCGCGGTACGCTCCGGGCCATGCTGCTCCCTGAGGATCTTCGTTACAGCGCCGAACACGAGTGGGTCGTCGTCGAGGGCGTGCGCGCCCGCGTCGGCATCACCGACTTCGCGCAGGACCAGCTCGGCGACGTCGTGTACGTGGAGCTCCCCGCCGTCGGGGCCAACGTGCTCGCCCACGCGAGCGTGGCCGAGGTCGAGTCGACCAAGTCGGTCTCGGAGATCTACTCGCCGGTGAGCGGCACCGTGGTCGAGGTCAACGAGGCGCTCGGCGACGCGCCCGAGCTGGTCAACGCCGAGCCCTACGGCAGCGGCTGGATCTTCGTCGTGGAGATGGCCGACCCCGCCGAGGTCGAGTCGCTGCTCGACGCCGCGGGCTACCGCGCCCTCGTCGAGGGCTGACCGCCCCGTCCGGGGCGTGGCCATGGCCCAACCCTGGCGCCTCGTCGACGACCTCGAGCGCCCACCCGACGCGGCGGGCCAGATGGCGGCCGATCTCGCGGCCCTCGACGTGGTGGCCGCCGGAGGACCGGCGGTGCTGCGCCTGTACCGCTGGGACCCGCCCGCGCTGTCGCTCGGCCGTTTCCAACCCGCCGACGACGTCGACCACGACGCGTGTGCCCGCCACGGGGTCGACGTGGTCCGTCGCCCGACCGGCGGCCGCGCCCTGCTCCACGGCGGCGACGTCACCTACGCCGTGGTCTTCCCCGCGCCGGCCGGCGACGGCGCCCGGGTGGAGTCGCTCTACAACTGGGTGGCTGCCGGGTTGATCGCCGGGCTGGCCGGCCTCGGCGTCGACGCCGCGGTCGCCCGCCACGACGGTCCCGCGGGACCGGTCTGCTTCGCCGGCCAGCAGGGCGCCGACCTGCGCGTCGGCGACCGGAAGCTCTGCGGGTCGGCCCAGGTCCGCCGCGACGGCGCGGTGCTCCAGCACGGCTCGATCCTCACCCACCGCCTGCCCTTCGACGAGCTCGACCTGGTGCGCCGCCGCCCCGGCGACCTCCCGGTCGACGAGGCCCGCGGCCGTCTGCGCGCCGCGACCGTCACCCTCGAGGAGCTCGGCGCGCCGACCGACGCGCGCGTGGTGGCTCGAGCGTTGGTCGAGGGTTTCGCGTCCGCCCTCGACCTCGACTTCACGTCCCGGGTCTGAGACCAGCCCCGGCGTCCCCGGTCCGGGAGTACCCTTTGTCCATGCGCTGTCGGCAGTGCGGCCACCAGAACGAGGTCGGGGCGAACTTCTGCTCGTCCTGTGGCGCCACGCTCGCCCACGACGACGAGACCACGCTGTCGCTCCAGGAGCTCGCCGAACGGCTGGAGCTCGACGAGGAGCTCGGGGCCGCGATCGCCGAACTCCCCCCGGGGATGGGCATGCTCGTGGTGCGCCGGGGCCCCAACGCCGGGAGCCGGTTCGTGCTCGACGGGGCCGAGACCACCCTCGGGCGCCACCCCGACTCCGACATCTTCCTCGACGACATCACGGTCAGCCGCCGCCACGCGGTGATCCGCCGCATCGAGAACGACCACGGCTACGAGGTCGCCGACGTCAGCTCGCTCAACGGCACGTACGTCGACCACCAGCGGATCGACCGGCAGACCCTGCACCACCTGGCCGACGTCCAGATCGGCCGTTATGTGCTGGTCTTCCTCACCGGGGACGGCCGGTGACCCCGCCGGTCGCCGACGACGCGCACCTGTCGATCGGCGAGGTCCTCGCCGAGCTACGCGACGAGTTCCCCGACATCACCATCTCCAAGATCCGCTTCCTCGAGAGCCAGGGGCTCGTCAACCCCGAGCGCACCCCGTCGGGCTACCGGAAGTTCTACGACGCCGACCTCGTCCGCCTGCGGTGGATCCTCCACCAGCAGAAGGAGCACTTCCTCCCGCTCAAGGTGATCAAGGAGCGCCTCGACGCCTTGCCGCCCGGCGGCGAGGCCATGCTCCTCGATCCCGAGCCCGCAACCCCACCGGCCGGCGACGACGCGCCTCCGGCGCCCTCCGTGCCGGCGCCCGAACCTGCGGCTCCGGCACCCCCGGCGCCGGTCGCTGCACCCGGTCCCGCCGCGGCCGCACCTCGACGCCCGCCCGTGCGCCGCCGCGCCCCGGCGTTCGCGCCCGATCTGCCGGCCGACGCCGGCGGTGGTGACGACGCGCTGGTCGCCGAGCATTCGGGCGACGGCTACACCCGCGCCGACCTCGCCCGCGACGCCGGACTCGAGCCTGCGCAGGTCGCCGAGCTCGAGAGCTACGGGCTGATCGCCCCGGTGCGCGAGTCGGGCGGCGACGCCGAGTTCGACGCCGACGCGCTCGAGATCGCCAAGGTCGCCGCGGGGTTCTTCTCGCCGCGGCGTCGAGGCCCGTCACCTGCGCATGTACCGCAACGCGGCCGAGCGCGAGGCCGTGCTGTTCGGCCAGGTGCTGCTGCCGTTCGTGCGCCAACGAAACCCGGAAGCCCGGGCGCGCATGCAGGAGGAGCTGGTCGAGCTCTCCGCACTGGGTCGGCGGCTGCGCCTGGCGCTGTTGCGCGAGGCGGTGCGGGACTCGCTCGCCGAGTGAACCCGGAGCCGGGCACTGCGCCGGGCACTGCGCCGGTGACTCCGCCGGCGGTCCTCCTCGACGAAGCGCAGCTCGCCGAGTGCGCGCGGCGCCTGGCCGGCGAGATCGCACACGACCATCCCGACGGGGTCGTGCTCGTGGGCGTGTTGGAAGGCGCGCTGCTCCTGCTCGCCGACCTCGCCCGCGCGCTGGCGCGCGTCGCACCCGCACTCGACGTCACGGTCGACGCCATCGCCATCTCGCGCTACGCCCCGGACTCCGGGCGCGTGCGCATCCTCTACGACGTCGCGCTCCCGCTCGAAGGTCGCGACGTGATTCTCGTGGAGGACCTCGTCGACACCGGCCTGAGCATCGGGTACCTGCTCGGCCACCTGCGGTCGCGCGGTCCCCGCACGCTCGACGTGTGCACGCTGCTCGACCGCTCGGCCCGGCGCATCCTTCCCGTCGAGCTGCGCTACGTGGGCGTGGAGATCCCCGACGTGTACGTGCTCGGCTACGGGCTCCACCACGCCGACCGCTACCGCAACCTCCGGTCGGTCTACGTGGCCGACGCCGACGTGGTGCACGCCGATCCCGACGCCTACGTGCCGCTCCTCTACGGCGGCGGCTGAGCCCGGGCCGCGCCGCCCCGGAAAGCGGGGGAGGGCCGGTGCTACGGTGAAGTTCCGTCCACGTGGAGGCGCACCGTGATCCCGATGTCCCTCGTCGGAGTCCGAGTCGAGGTTCCTTCGAACCAGCCGATCGTCCTGCTTCGTGAGGACGACGGGCACGCGGTACCTCCCGATCTTCATCGGCCAGCCCGAGGCGACCGCGATCGTCTACGCGCTCCAGGGGATGGAGACGCCGCGGCCGATGACCCACGACCTCTTCAAGACCGTGCTCGACGACCTCGACGCCCGGCTCGAACAGGTGGTCATCACCGAGTTGCACGACGGCACCTTCTTCGCCGAGATCCAGTTCTCACGCGACGGGGGCAGCCACCGCATCTCGAGCCGCCCGTCCGACGCCATCGCCCTGGCGGTGCGCTACCCGGAGCCGGTGCCGATCTTCGCCGACGAGGCCGTGCTCGACGAGGCCGGCGTGCTCTTCGAGACCGAGGGCGAGGAAGACGAGGAGGTCGTCGAGGAGTTCCGCGAATTCCTCGACCACGTCAACCCGGAAGACTTCGCCCACCCCGAGTAGCCCGCCGCGCCGCGGCAAGCGCCAGGCCGATGGGTCGACGCCGAGTGCCTCCGATCGTTGACTCGGCGCGCCGGGCACGGTAGCCTCACATCCCCGTAGTTACGGGGCTGTGCTTCACCCTCGACCCGAGGGTGACCCGGGGTCACGCTCCACTCGAGCCCCACCCGAGCCCGCACGCGAGACCCCGAACGCGACACCCCGAGGTGGCATGAGCCCGTCCCGCAAGCCTGCCAAGTCGTCCGCCGACCAGCCGATGCTGTCGGGCATGGAGCCCCGGCCCCAGGACCTCGGCTACCGCGGCCCGCAGGTCTGCAAGATCGTCGGGATCTCCTACCGTCAGCTCGACTACTGGGCCCGCACCGATCTCGTACGCCCGTCGATCGCCGACGCCCGCGGCAGCGGCACCCAGCGCACCTACTCCTACCGCGACCTCGTGCGGCTCAAGGTGGTCAAGAGCCTGCTCGACGCCGGCGTGAAGCTGCAGAGCGCCCGCTCCGCGATCGAGTACCTCAAGGAGGACCTCGGCGACGACTGGGCCACCGCCAGCCTCGTGCTCGACGGCAGCCGCTCGGTGCTCGCCCGCACCGGCGACGACCTCGTCGACCTCGTGCGCAAGGGCCAGGGCGTGCTCAACATCGTGCCCCTCGGTCCGGTCGTCGGCGAGCTCGACATCCGCATCGTGGAGCTGCAGCCCGACCTGCAGGTCGCGCACAACGGCGCCGAGGCCAGCCCGCCTCGCGCCCCGCGGTCACGCGCCGCCGGGAGCTGACCATTCCGGAGCGGCTGCCCCACGAGCTCGTGCGCTTCGCGCACAACTCGGAGCGTCAGTTCGCGAAACTGCTCGACTTCTACGCGATCGCCTGGGAGTACGAGCCGCGCACGTTCGTGCTCGATCGCGACGCCGACGGGAACCCGCAACAGGCGTTCACCCCCGACTTCTACCTCCCGGCCTACGACCTGTTCATCGAGATCACGACGCTCAACCAGAAGCTCGTGACCAAGAAGAACCGCAAGGCGCGCCGGCTCGAAGAGCTGTACGGCGTGAAGGTGCGGGTGCTCTACCAACGCGACTACCTGCAGCTCCTCGTGAAGTACGGCCTCGAGCCGCCGTCGCAACTCGTGGCCGGTGACCACGGTGAGGGTGCGCCCGGTTCGTCGGCGCCGCGTCGCGCGCGCCAGGGTGACGGTGAAGGAACCGCCGGCACCGCGGAGAGCGCATGACCGACCTGCGACACAGTCCCCTCGACGCGGAGCACCGCGTGCTCGGCGCGCGCATGGTCCCCTTCGGGGGCTGGGAGATGCCGATCCAGTACACCGGCGTGCTCGAGGAGCACCGGGCGTGCCGTGAGGGTGCCGTGGTGTTCGACGTGTCTCACCTCGGCTCGGTACGGGTGAAGGGCGCGGGTGCGTTCGCCACGTTGCAGTGGGCGTTCACCAACGATCTCGACCGCATCCGGCCCGGCAAGGCGCAGTACACGCACCTGCTCGACGAGGACGACGCGCACGTCGTCGACGACATCATCGTGTGGTGGCTCGCGCCGGGCGACTTCCTGGTGATGCCCAACGCGTCGAACACCGCACCGCTGCTCGACGCGATCGGCGAGGCCGCGATGTTCCACGGCGGCGGCGAGTGCGAGATCACCGACGTCACCGCAGACCGCGTGGTCCTCGCGGTGCAGGGTCCCGAGGCCCGGGCCACGCTCGCGCGCATCGAGCCGTCGTGGGCCGCAGTGGAGCGCTTCGCGGTCGAACGGGTCGACTTCGACGGCGTCGCGGGCTGGGTCGCCGGCACCGGGTACACCGGCGAGGACGGCGTGGAGCTCGACGTGCCCCGGGCCGCGGCGGCCACGGTGTGGCAACGGCTGCTCGCCGGGGGCATCACCCCGGCCGGGCTCGGCGCGCGCGACACGCTGCGGCTCGAGGCCGGACTGCCCGCTCCACGGCCACGAGCTGGGGGAGGGGATCACGTCGCTGCAGGCCGGCCTGGCCTGGGTGGTGCGCTTCGACAAGGGCGACTTCCGGGGCCGCGACGTGCTGGTGGCCGAGCGCGACGCCGGGGTGGCCCGACGGCTCACCGGGCTCACGGTCGACGGTCGCCAGGTGCCCCGGGAGGGTTATCCGGTGTTCGCCCCGGGCGGTGTCGAGGGCGACGGCACTGCCGATCGGCGTGGTCACGAGCGGCAACTTCTCGCCCTCGCTCGGGCACTCGATCGCGCTCGCGTTCCTGCCGCCCGACACGGCCGAGGGCGACGCCGTGGAGGTCGACGTGCGGGGCCGCGCGGTGGCCGCCACCGTCACGAAGCCACCGTTCCTCCGCCGGTAGCCTCGGCGGAATGGAGCGCAGCGGGCACGCACACGGCACGCGGTTCGAGGACCGCCACCTCGGGCCGTCGCCCGACGAGTTGGCCACCATGCTCGCCACCGTCGGCTTCGACTCGCTCGACGCGCTCGCCGACGCCACGGTGCCCGTGGCCATCCGCGACCGCGCGCCGCTCGACCTGCCCGCGGGTCGCAGCGAGGCCGACACGCTCGCGCACCTCGCCGAGCTCGCGGCCCGCAACGAGACCGTTGACGTCGCTCATCGGGCAGGGCTACTCCGGCACGATCACGCCGCCGGTGATCCTGCGCAACGTGCTCGAGAACCCGGCCTGGTACACCGCGTACACGCCATACCAGCCGGAGATCTCCCAGGGCCGCCTGGAGGCGTTGCTCAACTTCCAGACCATGGTCACCGACCTCACCGCGATGGACATCGCCAACGCGTCGCTGCTCGACGAGGGCACGGCCGCGGCCGAGGCCATGACGCTGCTGCGGCGCGCCAACCCCAAGGGCGGCGACGTGTTCTTCGTCGACGCCGAGTGCCACCCGCAGACCATCGCAGTGGTGCGCACCCGGGCCGAGCCGCTCGGCATCGAGGTGCGCGTCGGCGTGCCCGAGCCCGACCTGGGCGCAGCCACATCCGGTGCCGAGGGCGTCTTCGGCGTCGCTGCTGCAGTACCCCGGCACCACCGGCACCATCCGCGACGACCGCGCGCTGGTCGCCAACCTGCACGCGCAGGGCACGCTGGTTGCCGTCGCCGCCGATCTCCTCGCCCTGGTGCTGCTCGCGCCACCGGGGGAGTGGGGCGCCGACGTGGTGGTGGGCTCCGCGCAGCGCTTCGGCGTTCCCATGGGCTACGGCGGTCCGCACGCCGCGTTCTTCGCCACGCGCGACGAGTTCAAGCGCAACATGCCCGGCCGTCTGGTGGGCGTGTCGGTCGACGACGCCGGCCGTCCCGCGCTGCGCCTCGCGCTGCAGACGCGGGAGCAGCACATCCGCCGGGAGAAGGCCACCAGCAACATCTGCACCGCGCAGGTGCTGCTCGCCAACATCGCCGGGCTCTACGCGGTGTACCACGGGCCCGCGGGCTGCGGCACATCGCGTCGCGCGTCCACGAACGGGCGCTCGAGGTCGCGCACCTGTTGCGCACCGCGGGTGTCGACGTGGCCGACGGACCGTTCTTCGACACGGTGTGCGCGCGGGTGCCGGGCCAGGTCGACGCGGTGCTCGCCGCGGCGCGTGCCCGCGGGATCAACCTGCGGCGCGTCGACGACGATCGCGTCGCCATCGCGGTCGACGAGACCACCACCCGGGAGATCGTGTGGGAGGTGGCCCGCGCGTTCGGCGCCGAGCCCGACACCACGCAGGTGTTCGCGGTCACGCAGGAGCACCGGTGGTGGATGCGGGAGTCCGAGGTGCTCACCCACCCGGTGTTCCGCACGTACCACTCCGAGACGCAGATGCTGCGCTACCTGCGTCGGCTCGCCGACCGTGACCTCGCGCTCGACCGCACGATGATCCCGCTCGGCTCGTGCACGATGAAGCTCAACGCGACCACGGAGATGATCCCGATCACCTGGCCCGGCTTCGCCGACGTGCACCCGTTCGCGCCCGCCGAGCAGACCCGGGGCTACGCCGAGCTCGTCGAGGGACTGTCGGCCGCGCTCTGCGAGATCACCGGCTACGACGCGGTGTCGCTGCAGCCCAATGCGGGATCACAGGGCGAGCTCGCCGGCCTGCTCGCGATCCGGGGCTACCACCGCAGCCGCGGCGACGAGGCCCGCACCGTGTGCCTGATCCCCGAATCCGCGCACGGCACCAACGCCGCGAGCGCGGTGATGGCCGGGATGCGCGTGGTCGTGGTCGCGTGCGACGACGACGGCAACGTCGATTTCGACGACCTCAAGGCCAAGGCCCACGAGCACGCGGCCGACCTCGCGGCGCTGATGATCACCTACCCGTCCACCCACGGGGTCTACGAGGACCACGTCCGCGACGTGTGCGCAGTGGTGCACGAGTGCGGCGGTCAGGTCTATCTCGACGGCGCCAACCTCAACGCGCTGGTCGGGCTGGCCAAGCCCGGCAAGTTCGGCGCCGACGTGTCGCATCTCAACCTGCACAAGACGTTCTGCATCCCCCACGGTGGTGGCGGGCCGGGCGTGGGCCCCTGCGCGGTGCGCGCCCACCTCGCCGAGTTCCTCCCCGAGCACGTGTCGGCCGCGCCGTTCGGCTCGGCGGGGATCCTGCCCATCTCCTACGCGTACGTCATCCTCATGGGCGGTGACGGCCTCACCCGCGCCACCCAGGTGGCGATCCTCGCCGCCAACTACGTCGCGGCGCGCCTGCGCGACCACTACCCGGTGCTCTACGCCGGTCCCGGCGGGCTGGTGGCCCACGAGTGCATCCTCGACGTGCGCCCGCTCACCGCGGCCACCGGGGTGAGCGTCGACGACATCGCGAAGCGGCTCGTCGACTTCGGCTTCCACGCACCCACGATGAGCTTCCCGGTACCGGGCACGCTGATGGTGGAGCCCACCGAGAGCGAAGACCTCGGCGAGCTCGACCGCTTCTGCGACGCGATGATCGCCATCCGCGACGAGATCCGCGCGATCGAAGCGGGCGACATCGCGGTGGCCGACGAGCGCGTTGCGCCACGCTCCGCACCCGGCGGCCGACGTCGCGACCGACGCGTGGACACGCGCCTACTCGCGTGACCATGCCGCGTTCCCGTCCGGCGTGGTGGCCGGCGACAAGTACTGGCCGCCGGTGAGCCGCATCGACGGCGCGTACGGCGACCGCAACCTGATGTGCGCCTGCCCGCCGCTGTCGGCCTACGAGGACTGACCCGGCCCCGTTCCCGTCCCGAACCGTCACCCGAGGAAGGAGTCGACCCCGTGGCCCGACCGCAACCCGGCATCTTCGCCCAGGGCACCCGCTCGCACTACCACCTCGAGTTCGACCTGCGCCCCGACGCCGGTGACGACGCGATCGTCGCCGGGCTCCGGGCGCTGCGCGAACCGTCGGTCACCGCGGGCGGCTCGAACATCGTCGTGGGCTTCGGCCCTGCGCTGTGGCGGCGCCTGCGCCCCGCCGACGCGCCCGTCGCGCTCGAGCCCTTCGTCGCGATCGAGGGCGACGGCCGCCGGGCGCCGGCCACCCAGCACGATCTGTGGGTGTGGACCCACGGCACCGGTGAAGACGTCGAGCTCGACGTGGCCCGTGCGATCACGGTCGGGCTGGCGCCCGCGTTCACCCTCGCGGCCGAGCAGCCGTGCTTCGTCTACAAGGACAGCCGCGACCTCACCGGGTTCATCGACGGCACCGAGAACCCGCCCGTCGAGGAGGCCCTCGACGTGGCGTTGGTGCCCGACGGCGCGGTGGGGGAGGGGGGCGCGTTCGTGATCACCCAGCGTTGGGTGCACGACCTCGGCCTCTTCCACTCCTGGAGCGTCGACGACCAGGAGGCGACGATCGGGCGCACCAAGCTCGACAGCGTCGAGCTCGACGACAAGCCCGACACCGCGCACATCTCGCGGGTGGTGATCGAGGAGGACGGCGAGGAGCTGGAGATCTACCGGCGCTCCACCCCCTACGGCCGGGTCGGGGAGCTGGGCCTCTACTTCGTGGCCTTCAGCGCCGACCCGACGCGCTTCGACAAGATGCTGGCGCGCATGTTCGGCACGACCGGCGACGGGCTCCACGACCACCTCACCGATTTCACGCACCCGGTGTCGGGCTCGTACTACTTCGCGCCGTCGCTCGACGCGCTCGACGGCCTGCTGCCCGGCGACTGAGGAGCCGCACCCGTGCGCCATCACCGCATCGTCGTCGTGCCTGCTCGCGGCGTTGGTCGCCACCGCCGGCACCCTCGCCGTCGGCACCGGATCCGTGGGCGCGGTGTCGACGCGTGCCTCCTCGGCCACGACCCCGGAGTACGAGACCACGGTCGAGCTCGCGGTGCACGACCTGCAGAAGTGGTGGGCCGAGCAGCTGCCCACGGTCTACGGCATCGACTACGTGCCGATCCCGTCCACCAAGGTGATCGCCTACACGTCGAAGACCAAGATCCCGCAGTGCGGGACCCAGCGCGCCACGTACTCCGACGTCGCGATGAACGCGTTCTACTGCAGCCTCGGCAAGTACGTCGCGTACGACGACGAGCAGCTGTTCCCGTACCTCGCGCACGAGTTCGGCGACTTCACCATCGCGCTGGCGCTGGCCCACGAGTGGGGCCACGCGATCCAGGACCAGGCCGGCATCACCGGGCCCACCATCGCCAAGGAGCAGCAGGCCGACTGCTTCGCCGGTGCGTGGGTGCGCCATCTGGCCGACGGCGAGTCGAAGGCCCTGAGCCTGAACGAGGGCAATCTCGACACCGGCCTCGCCGGCTACCTCACGCTGCGCGACTCGCCCGGCAGCGACCCGGCCGACGACGAACGCGCACGGCAGTGCCTTCGACCGCGTCGGCGCGTTCCAGGAGGGGTACGACAACGGCGCAACCCGCTGCGCGGCGTTCGACACCGACCCGCCACCGCTCACCGACATCCCGTTCAGCAGCGACGCCGAGGCCACGTCGGGCGGCAACGCACCGCTGCGGGAGGTCGTGCCCGGCGTGGTCGCCGACCTCGACAAGTACTGGGGTTCGCTGCTCTCCGACTACCAGACCGTGGCGGTCAAGACGTTCGACGCCAAGGCCGGTCGCCCGAAGTGCGGCACGAGCGCCTTGCCGAAGACCACCGACATCGCGTTCTGTCCGCGCACGAACACGATCGTGGTCGACCGCACGCTCTTCCCCGACGTGTACCGCCGCAGCGGTGATTTCGGCGTCGCGAGCCTCGTGGCCGCGGAGTGGGCGGTCGCGATGCAGAACCACGAGGACGTCGCCGGCGACGACAAGGCGCTCGAGCTCCAGCAGAGCTGCTTCACCGGCTCGTGGGCGGGGTCGATCATCAACGGGCAGCACGACACCACGTTGGTGCTGTCGCCCGGTGATCTCGACGAGGTGATCGAGTCGTACCTGATCTTCACCGACCAGGGAAAGGTCGAGGCGGGCACCGGCGCAACCGCGTTCGAGAACGTCGATGCGTTCCGTCTCGGGTTCTTCCAGGGCGAGGCGCCGTGCCTCGATCTGGTGCCCGCACGCTGAACCGCGGCGGGGCGGCGGGGGCACCGAGTTCACCCGATGCCGGGATCGGCAGGGTTCCGGGTAGAAAGCAACGTGTGAACACCGACTCTTCGTCACGCCGCGGGATGACCAGCAAGGTGGTGCACCGGTTCGACGAGTGGACCACCTGGCCCACCATCGCCATCGCGGTCGCCGTGGCGGTCGCGGGGTCGTGGATCGCGATCGCGGTCGGTGGATTCGATCAAGAGGTACAGGTGGCCTTCGCCACGGTGTGCGGAGGTGTGACCGTGGCCATGGTGTTCGTGCTCCAGCACACGCAGCGACGCCAGCAACTCGCGTTGCAGCTCAAGCTCGACGAGCTGGTGCGGGCCCTGCCGCAGGCCGACGACCACCTCATCGGGGTCGAGGTGTCCACGGACGCCGAGATGATGGATCACGAGGCCCGACAGCTCGACCAATTCCGCGCCGGTCCGCGACGAGGACTCCTGAGGGAACGGGTCGCACGAGTTCCCCGGTCCTGTAGCAGACTGCTACAGTCGTTCCCAAGGCGTTTCCCGACCGTGAGCCCGGCCGGGCACCCCGTTGTGGAGGTACCGCGTGGCCGCAACCCATCCCACCCGAGTCGCCGCCGATCTGGCCGAGTCCGCCGCGCGGGTCGGGCGCCTCGAATCTCGTTCTGCTGCACAGCAGATCGACCATTGGGCCCGCCTCGGTCGGAACATCTCGATGCACCAGAGCGCAGCCCGGCGCCGGATCGAGGCCGCGCTCGCGGGGGAGCTGCCCCTCGCCGATCTCTCGCCCGACGAGCACGTGGTGTTCGCCGCGGAGCTCGACGTCGCGATCGCCGAAGCCGCGCAGGGAGCGTCGTTCGGTGACGCCCTGGCGGGGGAGGGGATCACCACCGTCTCCCTCGACGCCGACGGGCGACTCGTGCGTCACCACCCCGACGGGACCACCAGCACGGTGCCGAAGCCCCGGAGGGTGCGACGGCCGCAGCACACCGCCCGGACGTCGCGTCGGCGCGCCGGGAGCGCGTGAGCCGCCTCGACCTCGTCGTCGGACCCAACGGCGCCGGCAAGTCCACGTTCATCCGCCTGGCGATCGGCCGGGTGTGGCCCGTGGCCCATGTCGTCGATGCCGACGTCATCGCAGCTCGCACCTGGCCCGACGACCCCGGCGCGCACGCCTACGACGCGGCGGAGATCGCGGCCCGGACCCGTGAGCACCTGATCCGGGCGGGGGAGCCGTTCGTCGCCGAGACGGTGTGCTCGCATCCCTCGAAGCTCGACCTGCTCCGCGCGGCGCGGGAAGCGGGCTATTACGTCGCCCTGCACGTGCTCATGGTCCCGGTCGAGCTCTCGGTCGCCCGCGTGCACGCCCGGGTGGCGGCGGGCGGACACGACGTGCCCGAGGACAAGATCCGATCGCGTCACGCCCGGCTCTGGGGCGTCGTCGCCGACGCGGTCCTCGTGGCCGATGTCGCGACCTGCTGGGACAACAGCCGCCACGACGGCCCCGACGAGGTCGCGACCTTCTTCGACGGCGTTCCCGTCTACTCGCCCCGTTGGCCCCGCTGGGCGGCAGGGGAGCTCACCAGCCGGTGGCCCGCCTCGGGGTGAGATGCGGGTTTCGTTCGCCCTGATGTACTCAACATAACGAGGATTATGGGCGTTGCATGTATAGCACGGTCGATGCGCCCGCTCGGACTTCGCCGGTCTAGGCACGTCGACGGCTTGGACGGTCACGCCCGTCAGCACGTCTGCAGCTCGACGAGCCGAGCCGATCGTGGCATCGGCGCATGGCACCGGCTGCCGGACGCAGTCGTCGGTCGCTGAGGGTGTTCAGCACTTGTACAAGGAGGACGCCGCGGCTGCCGAGGCCCTCGGTTGCAAGAGTGTCGCGAATGTCGACCGCGCGGTGGATGGCTTCCTTCATGAGCCATGGCGGCTCGTCGGCGTGGGCCTTGTACGCCATGCTGCCGTAGTTCCACTCGCCCATAGTGATCGGACCTCCGTGCGTCTTCGTCAGCATGCCGCTCCGTGCGGAAATCGGCACGCTATCGAGTGGTCGGGACAGCGGGTGTCGACTGCCGTACTTGGCGCTTAGCGGCGGAAGCCCCGGGGGCCGGTGTCCTGGCCTTTGGGGGCACATCAAGGAGAGCGGAGATCGAGCGCTGAGGGATGCTGCGGCGGTACCGTGATCCCGTGCGTCGACGGGCAGACCTCGCCGATCCGCCCCGTCCCGGGATCCACGGTGCGGGGCTGGTTCCGGAGCCGGAGTGCCAGGGAGCGGATCGCCGCGGCTCTGGTGACCCTCATCGTGGTCATGGGTGCTGCCGCGTTCGCCGAACGGCTGTGGCTCGGCACCTGGCCGTTCGCCGACAAGCCGGATCGGCTCTCCTACTGCGGAGCCACCTATTCACGGGGCCCGGTCGTCGTCGGCGCCGCCGAAGCTCTACCCCGTCTTCACGTACTCGGCACCGCTGGTCGAGAGCTCGCGCCGTGTTCTCGCCGAACGCGCCCGACGCACGCTGGGGCGACACACCGATGTGCACGGCCGTCCTCTACCTGTCGATCGGCGACGGCCGCTACGAGAGCTATCCCATCGAGCAACCCGGATGACCAGGAAGGGACCGCAGTGACGCACGTCGACGCGGAGACACGTGGTGTGGATCACTGGCGCGACGTCGGGGATCGGTGAGGCGCTCGCGCAGCACTGCCCGTGGCCCGACACGAAGATCTTCAGCGTGTCACGCCGGCGAGCACCCCGACCTCGAGACCGTGCACCTCGAGCTGTCCGACCCCGACACCTGGGCCGGTGTCGGCCGTCATCTCACCGACGTGCTCGCCACCTTCCGCGGCCGACCGCGCGCTCTTCGTCCACAACGCGCTGTACCCGCTCGGGCACCGCTTCGTCGGTGAGGGCGACGACGACCACGCGATGCCCGAGATCACCGCGAACGTCGTCGCTCCCCTGGTGCTCGGCGACATGTTCATCCGCGCCGCGCAACCCGCGGTCGACGCCGGCGTCGACGTCGGTCTGGTGCAGATGTCGTCGGCCTCGGCCCGACTCCCCTACCCCGGCATGGCCGTCTACTGCGCGGCGAAAGCATCGATGGAGCAGTGGGTGCGCGCGGTGCGCGAGGAACGCATGCTGCGCGGGCGCGGGCCGTGGATCGTCGCGGTGCGGCCCGGCTTCGTCGACACGCCGTCGAACCGGCGCGCCGCGGAACTCCCCCTCGACCAGCACCCCGCGGTGCCGGGCATCGTGGAGGCGGTGCGCACCGGCGAGCACATGCTCAGCGCCGAGGAGTGCGCGACCGGCATCTGGGCCGCGCTGCGCGACGGCGAACCCGAGAAGGCCGTGCTGTTGTTCGGCGAAGCTGTCGGCACCTAGGCCGTCGGCACCCGGGAGGACACGATGACCGTGGAGATCGACTACGCCAAGGCCCTGTGGGAGCTCGAGCAGATCAAGCGGCTGAAGGCGCGCTACTACCGCCTCCAGGACGAGAACCGCTGGGACGAGTGGGCTGCGCTGTTCACCGACGACTGCGAGATCTCCGACCCCATTGAGCACGAAGTGCGCCACCGCAGCGGCGCGTCGATCGCGGCGCGGACTGCGGAGCTCGCAGGGGCGTCGGTGCGCAACCACCGCGGCACGATGCCCGACCTCGAACTGGTCGACGATCGCACCGCGACGGGCGTGTGGGCGCTGTTCTGCGCCACCGGCTTCGAGCCGACCGACGGATCACCGCCCCAGCGCGTCGACATCTTCGGCTACTACACCGACGAGTACCGCAAGGGCGACGACGGGCAATGGCGCATCCGCCGCATGACCTATAACAACGCGTGGGCCTGGGGGGCAGCGTCAGCCGGTGCCGGCGACGACTCGGAGATCGTCGTCGATCATCGGCGCGATCTCGGGGATGCGGGCGTCGCCCTCCGCCGGCTTGAGGTAGCCGCCCCGATTCGCGAAGATCTCCACCAGCTCGGGGTCGACGGCGCCACCACCGGTGAGGTCCTCGACCGTCGGTCCGATCTTCGCCGCGATCGCCTCGAGCGGCGTCGCGGTCGAGGTTCAGGAACCGGATGCCGTTCTCGCCGAGCATCTTGCGCAGGTCGGTCTCGGGCACCCCCGCGAACTCGTCACGCAGCCAGTCGGGCGTGTTCGGCCACGTGCCCTCCGGGTGCGGGTAGTCGCGTCCGAAGAGGATGGTGTCGACGCCGATCTCGTCACGCATCTCGACTTCGACCTTGTGCATGAACGAGGCGCCGGCGAGGCAGTTCGTCGCCCAGTACTCGCTCGGGCGACGCTTCGCAGGCAGGCCGTCGCGGTGCTGGTCGTAGAGGCAGTCGAGGTAGGCAAGATTGCTGGGGATCCAGTCGAGGCGGATCTCGCTCGCGATCAGCTTCAGGTCGGGGTGGCGGTCGAACACGCCGCCGTACATCAGCTGCCAGATGGGCCGCCGGGCCTTGATGTCGGAGAAGATGTCCGCGGTGAACACCTCGGTCGCGGCGCGCATCACCAGGTCCATCTCGCTGCCGCCCGTCTCCGCGAGCTCGCGGATCACCGGTCGAGTCGGTCGTAGATGAGACCCTGCTCGAAGCCGTAGCCCGCGTGGACGACGACCGCGAGACCCAGATCCGCACACGCAGCCCAGTACGGCTCCCAGTGCTCGTCGTAGAGCGGCGGCTGGCCGGGGAAGGTGAGGAACCCGGGCGCGTACGTGCCCACGAAGCTCGTGATCGGCGAGCCAGCGCAGCTCGGCTAGCGCCGCCGTCGATGTCGGTGCCCGAACCCATCGCACCGACGAGCAACAGGCGCTCGGACGCCGCGCCGAACGTGTCGTGCGCCCAGCGGTTGTAGGCCCGGGCGCCGGCGTCCCACACCTCGGCGGGCCACACGCTGTTGGTGATGTTGTGGGCGAGGTCACCCACGCGCGCGTCGCCGTGGTACACGATCTCGGCCGCGATGCCCTCACGATCCATCTGCTGCGATCCGCAGGTCGAGGTCGTACACGCCGCGGTAGCCGCCCGAGGTGTGCTCGTCGAGGATCTCGGGCCGGGTCATGGTCGTCCGGCTCAGCGCCATGACCGACTCCGAGTAGATGTCGCTCTCGTACTGGATCTGCGGCAGGTGCTCGTGGTACTTCGCCGCGAAGTACTGGGGCCAGAGCTCCGACGGCATCGCTGCGTGCGAGTCGGCCGAGACGACGATGACACGGTCCATGATGTGCTCCCCCTGGAGTGGTACCGGCGGGGCGCCACGGAGGCGGGCGCGTTCCCCTGGTATTTCAACTATACGTCTTAGATATGGGCATCGTCAGGACTGCCCGACTGTCTCCCGAGCGCCGCCGGCCGCGGCCGAACGGCGCATCGCGTCGAGCACGAGCATGCAGGCGAGCCCGTCGCGGAAGGTGGCGGGAACCGGCTGGTCTTCCTCGGTTGGGCGGCCCTCCACCAGCCGGCGGAGTGCGACTGCCTGCAGGGTGGCCGGGCCCAACTCCACGTGGGAGAAGCGCAGTCGCGGGTCGTCACTCGCGGGGAACTCGGGCAGCGGCGCGACGCTCGGGTCGATCGGGCGGACGCCTTCGGCCTCCGCGAGGGTCACTCCGTCGCGGGTCATGGTCAGTGTGCCGCGAGGGCCCGCGACCCGCACCACTTCGATGCTCTCGCCCCAGACCGCCGCGCTGTCCTGGAGCACGCCCTCGCAGCCGTTGCGCATGCGGAACCGCGCCGAGACTGCGTCCTCCGCACTGTCGGCGTCGCGTCCCGACACGAGAGGAAGACCCGCGCTCACCGACTCGAACTCCCCCAGCCAACACCGCAGGTCGTCGACCACGTGCGACACCGCCGCACCGAGCCAGCCGCCGCCCCGCGCCGGTCCCACCACCACGACGGCGCCGCGAGGTCGAGCGGCGCCGCGAACGCGAGGTGACGCAGGAAGGTGGCCATGCGCGGCTCGCCGATCAGCCCGCGCTGCAACGCGTCGCGCAAGGTTGCCCGCGGCGGTGCGAAGCGGAACTCGTGCCCGACGAGCGCGACGACGCCCGCGCGATCCGCGAGCTCCACCAGGCGGCGCGCGTCGTCGACCGTCGTCGTGAACGGCTTCTCCACCAGCACGTGCCGACCGGCGGCGATGGCCTCGGCGGCCAGCTCGGCATGGGAGTCGGGCGGCGTGGCGACGATCACGATCTCTGCGCCGGTGTCGTGCACCGCTTCGGTCACCGAGCCGTACGCGCGCTCCACTCCGGCGCGCTCGGCCCGGCGCGCGGCGCGCTCGACGTCGCGTCCGACCACCGCGCGCACGTCGAGCCCCGCGGCGCGCGCCGCGGGCACATGCACACGGGTTCCGAAGCCCGCGCCCACCACGACCACGCCGAGCGCCTCCGTCACGACGCGTGCCCCGGTTCGGTGTCGAGCATCAGGCCCTCGCCGTGGCGCAGCGACTCCGCCGCGCCTCCGCGAGCTTCCACGCGCAGGTACACGAGCCACCGCGCACACAGCGCCACTCCGGCGGTGCCGCTCACGACCAGCGCCACGCGAGGGTCGGTCGCCTGCGCGAGTGCGCCCATGGTGATGCCGCTCAGCGCGGCGCCCGCGGCGTTGGCGCTGAAGTACAGCGCGATCACCCGGCCCCGGTACTGCGGGTCGGACACGAGCTGGAGCTTGGCGAGGCCGGAGACCGCCTGCGCGAGGGTGAACCCGCCCGCGAAGAGCAGCGTGAAGTACTCGACGGCGAGCGTCGGCGCGAGGCCGGTCGCGATCGTCGCCAGGCCCGCTCCCCCGGCGACCACCGCGATGAGGGTCACGCTGATGTCGGTCTTGCGGGTGAGCCACACCGCGGCCACCGCCGCGCCGATGCCCGAGACCGTGCCCATCACGCCGTACGTGGCGGCAGTCCCGTCGAAGGTGTAGCGGGCGAGCAGGGAGTAGAGCACCGCGCTGGCGCCCCCGAGGTAGATGCCGTTCACGAAGCTGCCGGTCATGAGCAGCCGCGGCAACGTGCGCCCGAACCCGGCCCGGATCCCGTCGCGCAGCTGCCCGGGCTCGGCCACCACCTGGCGACGGTGGTGCATCTCCTGGGGGCGGATGAGGAACACCGCGAACGCAACGACGACATAGCTCAGCGCGTTGAGCGCGAAGCACTGGGCCATGCCGACCACGACGATGAGCCCGCCGGCGATTGCGGGCCCGACGATGCGGGCCATCGTGAAGAGCGTGCCGTTGAGGGCGAGCGCGTTCGGGAGGTCGTCGTTGGTCACCAGCTCGCCCAGGAGCGACTGGCGCGACGGGATCTCGAACGCGTTCCCGAGGCCCTGCATGATCGCGAGCGCGTAGAGCATCCAGAGCGTGATGCTGTCGGTGGCGACGAGCACGGTGAGGATCGCGGCCTGGGTGGCCAGGAACAGCTCGGCGGCGATCACCGCCTTGCGCCTCGACATCCGGTCGACCACCACACCCGCGTACGGGCCGAAGATCAGCAGCACCACGAACTGCAGTGCGATGACCGCGCCGACCACCGTGCCGTCGCCGGTGAGCTCGAGCACCAGCCACGCGGTCGCCACGGTCTGCACGACCGATCCCGACATCGATGCGAGCTGACCGAAGAAGTAGATGCGGTAGTTGCGGACGCGCAACGACCGGAACATCGAGCTGCTCGTGCTCGCCGCGCTCATGGCGCGCCACCCTACGGATCCCGAACCGGGCCGCACCACTCACGGGCTACCGTGGACGCGATGCGGCGCCGCCTCACCCTCGCGACCATCTCGGTGCTGGCGCTGATCGGTGGCGTGGCCTTCGGGTGGATCGGCGCCGCGGCGGCAACGGGGACCCCGACGTTCGCGTCGCATTCCGAGGCGGCGGTGTTCGCCCACCTCGCGGCGACCCTCGACGCCGCTCCGGCAGCGTTGCCCGCAGCGGCCGAGGTGGTCGCCAGCGCACGCGACGTGCACCAGCGTGGCCAACGGGCGTTCGACACCCTGGCCGCACCGACCACCGCCGCGGCGCTGCTCCTGCTCCTCGCCGCGGGCCTGCTCCTCGCGGTGGCGTCGGCGGAAACGCGCCGCGCCGCCCGACTCGCCCTCGGCGAGCGCGCTCCTCCCGCCTGACCGTCGCGGTCGGCGTGCGTCCGCGCGCCACGACCGCACCGAGCCCATCGCTCGCGTCGTGACCCCAGGGGTCACGCGGTCAACCGAGGAGTCACCATGCGTTCCGTCGACGACATCGTCGTGATCTCGTTCTTCGCCCTCATCGGCCTCGCCCTGGCCGTGCTCATCGGGGCACTGGTCGTATGAGCGCGGTCCAGACCGCCCCCGCCCGCCCGTCGGCCCGCACCCGGCCGGTGGCCGAGGTCGCGATCATCCTCCTGGTCCTCGCGCTCGGCGCGTCGGTGCTCGCGCTGGTGCGCGAGCCCCCACGGGTCGCGCGGGTCGCGGTGGTCAACCCGTCGAGCCGTCCCGTGGAGGTGAGCGTCGCCGCCCACCGCGGTGGCGCGACCCTCGGCCTCGGCCAGGCCGTCCCCCACTCCACGCTGCGCGTCGACGACGTCGTCGACCAGGGCGGACGCTGGGTGTTCACCTACCGCAGCGCGAACTGCGGCCTGGCCCACCAGGCCGTGAGCCAACGGATCCTCGCCCGCTCGGGCTGGCACGTCGTGATCCCCGAGGAGGCGATCGCCGCCATCGAGTCCGGGTGCTTGCGCCCGGGATAGCCGTTCGGCTACCTTGACGGCGTGCGACGAACTCAGGCGTCGCCATCGGGGAGCCTGGTCAGCACCGGGCCGGAGCACCAGGGGGTGTCCGACATGGACGACCGCGTGATCATCGTCTCCTGCGACTCGCACGCCGGCGTGCCCAAGGAGCTGTGGCCCGAGTACCTGCCCACGGAATTCCACGACCTGCTCCCGCAGCTCCACCAGGACAACGACGAGATCTACCCGCGGGCGATCTACTGCATCGGCGCCAAGGTGGGCGGCGCGGCGACGGGCCCGGCCGAGGTCGCGCACCAGCAGGCCCAGCGCGACGACTGGCACGGCCTCTACGACCCCGTGCTGCGCATCGCCGACATGGACCGCGAGGGCATCGCGGCCGAGCTGATCTACCTCGGCGACTCGCGCCTCGGCGACATGTTCCACAACGTCACCGGCCGCGACTACGGACTCGCGGCGTGGGACGCGGGCGCGAAGGGCTGGAACCGCTACTGCCACGACGCGTTCGGCTTCGCCCCCGACCGGCTCCTGATCACCGGCGCCATCGGCCCGTGCGTCGACATGGACGCGCAGCTCGCCGAGCTCGACTGGATGGCCGACCACCACTTCATCGGCGTCTACGGCCCCGGTTACCTCAAGCACCCCGACATGCCGCCGCTCTACGACGCCTTCTGGGACCCGTTCTGGGCCAAGTGCGCGGCGCGCAACCTCACCGTGGTCGTGCACGCCGGGTACGGCACGATGGCCGGCACCGCGTTCCCGCAGGTCGAGAAGATGTACAACGACGTCGTGGCCGCCGCGGGCACCAACGAGCTCGACGTGATGCTGCAGCACGCCGACGCGATCACCGACGAGTCGCTGCAGTTCTTCTCCGACTTCCTCAACAAGAACCTCGACTCGCGCCAGCCGATGTGGCAGATGATGCTCGGCGGCGTGTTCGACCGTCACCCCGACCTCAAGCTCCAGCTCACCGAGATCCGCCTCGACTGGATCCCCGCCACCCTCGCCCACCTCGACGAGATCTGGGAACGCAACCGCGACGTCCTCCCGGCGCAGCGGCGCCCGAGTGAGTACTGGGCGAGCAACTGCCTCGCCGGCGCGTCGTTCATCCACAAGGCCGAGGTCGAGCAGCGGCACCAGCTCGGCGTGGAGACCATCCTCTTCGGGCGCGACTTCCCCCACCAGGAAGCCACGTGGCCGCACACGCAGCAGTGGCTGCGCGACGCCTTCGCCGGCGTGCCCGAGGACGAGATGCGCCTCATGCTCGGCGGCAACGGCATCCGCTTCTTCGGTCTCGACGAGGCCCGCCTCGCGGCGATCGCCAAGCGCATCGGCCCCACGGTCGACGACATCCTCGGCGGCGACGCGGTCGACCAGGACATGATCGACAGCTTCGCCGCGCGCGGCGGGTACCTGAAGCCCTACGAGGGCGACGAGAAGCTCGCCGACCTCGACAAGTTGCTCCTGGACGACCTCGCCGCCCTCGGCGGCACCCTCTGAACCAAGCTCGCAACCCGATCTGCACCGAACACTCGAAGGGATACCGATGGACGACCGTGTGATCATCGTGTCGTGCGACTCGCACGCCGGAGTGCCGAAGGAACTGTGGCCCGAGTACCTGCCTCAGCAGTACCACGAGCTGCTCCCGAGCCTCCACCGCGACAACGTGATCTACCCCACCGCGATCCGTCTGCTCACCGCGAGCAAGGGCATCTCCGGGTTCCCCGAGCACGTCGAGGCGCACCGCAACGACTGGCAGGGGCTCTACGACCCGGTCATCCGCATCGCCGACATGGACCGCGAGGGCATCGCGGCCGAGCTGATCTACCTCGGCGACTCGCGCCTCGGCGACATGTTCCACAACGTCACCGGCCGCGACTACGGCCTCGACGCCTGGGAGGCCGGCGCGAAGGGCTGGAACCGCTACAACGCGGATGCGTTCGGCTTCGCGCCCGACCGGCTGCTCATCACCGGCGCGATCGGCCCGTGCGTCGACATGGACGCGCAGCTCGCGGAGCTCGACTGGATGGCCGACCACAACTTCGTCGGCGTCTACGGCCCCGGCTACCTCAAGCACCCCGACATGCCGCCGCTGTGGGACGCGTACTGGGACCCGTTCTGGGCCAAGTGCGCGGCGCGCAACATCACGATCGTGGTGCACGCGGGCTACGGCACGATGATCGGCGAGGCGTTCCCCTACGTGGAGCGCATCTACAACGACGTCGTCGAAGCGGCAGGCACCGAGGACCTGGCCGTCCTCGACCAGCACACCGACGCGGTGTCGGCGGAGTCGCAGCAGTTCTTCTTCGACTTCCTCAACAAGAACATCGACTCGCGCCAGCCGATGTGGCAGATGATGCTCGGCGGCGTGTTCGACCGTCACCCCGACCTCAAGGTGCTGCTCACCGAGATCCGCCTCGACTGGATCCCCGCCACCCTCGCCCACCTCGACGCGGCGTACGACGAACACCGCGACAAGCTGCCGGCGAAGCGCAAGCCGAGCGAGTACTGGCCCACCAACTTCATGGCCGGCGCGTCGTTCATCCACAAGGCCGAGGTCGAGCAGCGTCACCTGCTCGGCGTCGACACCATCCTCTTCGGCCGTGACTTCCCGCACTACGAGGGCACCTGGCCGCACACCGCCGAGTACCTCCGGGCCGCGTTCGGCGACGTGCCCGAGGACGAGATGCGCAAGATGCTCGGCCTCAACGGCATCCGCTTCCTCGGTCTCGACGAGGCCCGTCTTGCGGCCATCGCCAAGCGCATCGGCCCGACCGTCGCCGACATCACCGGCGGCGGCGAGGTGCGCGACGAGGTCATGGAGAGCTTCGCGGTCCGGGGCGGCTTCCTGAAGCCCTACGAGGGCGACGAGAAGCTCGCCGCGGTCGACGAGTTGCTCACCGAAGACCTCGCGACGCTCGAAGTCTGATCCGCGAACCGGCCACCTGGGGGTGCCCGCAATGGACAACAAGGTCGTCATCGTCTCGTGTGACTCGCATGCCGGAGTGCCCAAGGAGCTCTGGGCGGAGTACCTCCCGGCGAAGTACCACGACCTGCTCCCGAGCCTGCAGCCACGACAACGTCGTCTACCCGACGGCGATCTACCTCCTCGGGCGCAAGAACGGCACCGCCGGGCACCCCGAGCACCTCCAGGCCCACGCCGAGGAGTGGCACGGTCTGCACGACGCCACCCTGCGGGTCGCCGACATGGACCGCGAGGGCATCACCGTCCGAGGTGATCTACCTCGGCGACTTCCGCCTCGGCGACATGTTCCACAACGTGACCGGTCGCGACTACGGCCTCGACGCGTGGGAGGACGGCGCCAAGGGCTGGAACCGGTTCAACGCCGACAACTTCGGCTGGGCGCCCGAGCGGTTCCTCGTGACCGGCGCGATCGGCCCGTGCGTCGACATGGACGCGCAGCTCGCCGAGCTCGACTGGATGGCCGACCACCGGTTCGTCGGCGTCTACGGCCCCGGCTACCTGCGGCACCCCGACATGCCGCCGGTGTCCGACCCGTACTGGGACCCGTTCTGGGCCAAGTGCGTCGAGCGCGGACTCACCGTCGTGGTCCACGCCGGGTACGGCACCATGCAGGGCACGGCGTTCTCGGCGGTGGAGCGCATCTACAACGACGTCGCCGACGCGGCGGGCAGCACCGACCAGGAGGCGTTGTACGCGCACGCCGACGCGGTGAGCCAGGAGTCGCTCGACTTCTTCTTCAACTTCCTGAACAAGAACGTCGACTCGCGCCGCCCGATGTGGCAGATGATGCTCGGCGGCGTGTTCGACCGCTTCCCGGAGCTCAAGGTGCTGCTCACCGAGATCCGCCTCGACTGGATCCCGGCCACCCTCGCCCACCTCGACGCGGTGTACGACCAGCACCGCGACCAGCTGCCCGCGCAGCGCAGGCCGAGTGAGTACTGGCCGACCAACTTCATGGCCGGCGCGTCGTTCATCCACAAGGCGGAGGTCGACCACCGTCACGAGCTCGGCGTCGACACGATCCTCTTCGGCCGCGACTTCCCGCACCCCGAGGGCACCTGGCCCCACACCAGGGAATTCCTGCGCGCCGCGTTCACCGGGCGTGCCCGACGACGAGGTGCGCAAGATGCTCGGGCTCAACGGCATCCGCTTCCTCGGTCTCGACGGCGACCGGCTCGCCGCCATCGCCAAGCGCATCGGTCCCTCCATCGAGGAGATCAACGGCGGCGGCGCGGTGCGCGAGGACCTGATGGAGAGCTTCGCGGTGCGCGGCGGCTTCCTGAAGCCCTACGAGGGCGACGAGAAGCTCGCCGCGGTCGACGAGGCGCTCACCGAGGACCTCGCCGTCATCAGCTGAGCCGCGTCAGCCTGCCGCGCGGGTCCGCTGTCGTGGCTTCTGCGTGCGGTCGGTGATCTCGGGCATCGGCGCGAACACCTTGCGCAACGTCCGGACCGGGCCCTCGACCGTGACGTTCGGTCGCGCGTGCTGGAGCGCGAGGTTGTCCCACAGCACGAGGTCGCCGTCGGACCAGGTGTGCTCGAGGATGCGCTCCGGCGCGTAGAGGTGGTCGAACACCTCGTCGAGGAGCGCTTCGCTCGCGGGCGGGTCGAGCTCGACGACGCGCGTCGTCATCATCTGGCTCGCGTAGAGCATCGTGGCGCCCGTGCGCGGGTGCGGGTGACCGAACGACGTGACGTGCGCCGCCGACTCCTCGAAGGTCGACACGAGCACGTCGCCGTCGTCGCCACCGCGGTCGTACGCGTAGTGCCCGTGCTCGACGTGCAGCGGCTCCACCCGGGCGCGCAGGTCGGCCGGGAGCGAGTCCCAGCCGTGCACGGTGCTCGCGAACGCGGTGGGCGTGACGGGCGGCGCGACCTCCACGGCGTAGAGCGACAACAGCTCGAACGGATGCTCCATCCACATGCCGTCGCTGTGGAACAGCAGCCGACCGAACGGGCGCGCCGCCCTCGGGCTCCTTGTTCGAGACGAAGTACGGGTTGCGGGCCCGATCGGAGATGTCGTCGGGGACGCGGCCGGCCGATCAGCGCGAACGACAGCTCGCGCTGCCGCGCGAGTGTGAGGTCGGGCGCACGCACCAGCAGGAGCCCACGCTCGTCGAACAGCGCGCGCAGCTCGCCGACCGTCTCGTCGTCGAGCGGCGCCTGCAGGTCGAGGCCGACGACCTCGGTGCCGAACGCGGGGTGCAGGTCACGGACGTCGAATCGGTTCGTCATCGGCGATCCTCCGCTGCGGCGGCGCGACGCTCACCAGGTGACGGGGAGCGTGTCGAGCGTACGCAGGAAGAACCAGTGCGGCCATCCCAGCTCCGACGGCGCCACCGCGAGCTCGAGGCCCGGGAAGCGCCGCACCAACGTGGCGACGGTCAGGTCGACCTGCAGCTTGGCCAGGTGCAGGCCCATGCACAGGTGCTCACCGAACCCGAGCCCCAGGTGCGGCAGCGGGTCGACGCGGTGGAAGTCGATCTCCTGCGCGTGGGGGAACGCCGCCTCGTCGCGGTTGGCCAACGCCTGCTCGGGGAGGACGGCCTCGCCCTTGCGCACCACCACCCCGCCGCTCAGCTCGACGTCCTCCTTGGCCCACCGCACGAACGGGGTGCCGTAGCGGAAGCTCGGGATCCAGCGCCACAGCTCGTCGGTCGCCGGCTTGAGCTCGGCCCGTCCGTCGACGAGCTCGTCCCAGCGGTCGCGGTGCGTCATGAGCGTGAACACGCTGTTGCCGAGTTGGGTGGCCGTGGTCTCGAAGCCGCCGACGATGAGCGACAGGCACACGCTGCGCAGCTCGGGGGTGCTGAGCCGGTCGCCTTCGTCGTGCGCCTCCACGAGCAGGCCCAGGAGGTCGTCGTGGTGCTCCGCCCGCCGTTGGGCGATCAGCTCGTCGACGTACACGTTGATCGCGCCGAAGGCCTGCCGCGACCTCGGCCGGCTCGGCGTGGTAGTCGGTCGAGGTCTCCACCCAGCCCCGGAACCGCTGGGCGTCGGCGAGGGGAACACCCATCATGTCGGCGAGCGACATGATCGCGAGGTCCCAGGTGAGCAGCGCGACCAGGTCGGCGCCGGGGCCGGTGTCGAGCGACGCGGTCGAGCAGCTCGTCGACGTGGCCCTGGATCTGCTCCGTCATCGCGCGGATGCTGCGCGGCGAGAACACCGGCGACGTGATGCGCCGCAGGCGGGTGTGGTCGGGCGGGTCCATGCCCGAGCGGGTAGCTCGAGTCGATCATCTGCCGGTGCGGTCGACACGCCGGGCGGCTCGCCCGGCGGCAGCTCCCGGCTGAAGCGGCGGTCGACGAAGATCGGTGCGCACGTCGGCGTACCGGCTGGCCAGCCAGCACGGCGGACCGTACGGCAGCTGCACCGGGATCGGGCCCTGCTCGTGCAACGCGAGGTACGCGGGATCGATGTCGAGCGCGTCGTCGGCGAGGAACGGGTAGCGGACGGCCGGATCGGCCAGCGTCGTCATGGTCACTCCCCCGGTGGCGGGCTCGCGGGTGCGCGTGCACCGGGAATCTAACCCCGGTCGCCGCAGCCGACCTAGCGTGGCGCCATGACCTGGACTGCGGACACCGTCTACACCGAAGGGCTCGACGTCTTCACCGGCGTGGTCGAGTCGCTCTCCCCCGCCGACTGGGAGCAGCCGTCGCCGTGCGCGGGCTGGCGAGCGTTCGACGTGCTCGGCCACGTGGGCGCCACCACCGAGTTCGGCACCCGGCTCCTCACCACCGGGGAGATGGTCTGGGTGCCCCCGGCCGACCCGCCCGGCAGCCTCGTCGAGGGCGATCCCGCAGCCTGGTGGACGGCCATGGTCCCCGGCGCACGGGCCGCGCTCGAGGGCGTCGACCTCACCCAGACCGTCGAGACGCCGATGGGCGTCCGCACGATCGCCGAAGGTCTCGCCTTTCCCGCCATCGATCTCTTCGTGCACGCCTGGGACATCGGCGCCGTCACCGGCCGGGCGCCCGCGCTGCCCGACGAGCTGCTCGAGTTCGCGCACGCCACGTTCGCGTCCATCCCCGAGGAGATGATGCGTTCCGGCACGGTCTTCGGTCCCGCGGTCGCGGCGCCGCCCGGCGCGTCGGCGAGCGACGAGTTCCTCGCGTGGAGCGGGCGCGACCCGGCCTGGCGGCCCCCGAGCTGACCGCTCAGCCGACCACGCCGTGGTCGGCGAGGAACTCGTGGAGCCCGGCCACGAGCCGGAGCTCCGACAGATCGCCCCACGGGACCCACGCCACCTCGGCCGCGTCGTCGCCCGCGATCGGGACCGCGTCGGGGTCGAGCAGCGTCACCGCGAAGTCGAGGATCACGAAGTGGTGTTCGTCGTCGACGCGTTCGGCCCAACCGAGGAACCGCTCCACCACGACCTCGAGCGTTGTCTCCTCGAACGTCTCGCGCACCACGGCCTCGTGGAGCGTCTCGCCGGGTTCGACGCGACCGCCGGGCACCGACCACTCCCCCGCCGCGGGGCCGTGGCCGCGGCGCACGAGGAGCAACGCGTCGCCGTGCCGCGCGACCGCGCCCACCGCGACGACGGGCGGCGGTGTCATCCGTCGTCGGGCTGCACGCCGTCGTCGGCGCGCAGCGACCGGTGCATCACCAGCGCGCGCGCGGCGAAGCCGTGGCCCTCGAAGAAGTTCTTGGTGAGCCGGTGGCCGGGGAGCGCGACGGCGTCGACGCCGCGGCAGCCCTGCGCGCGGCAGAACTCGAGCAGGTCGGCGGCGATCGCGTCCCCGAGACCCACCTCACGGGCGGGAGGCTCGACGTAGAGGTCGGTGATCACGCCGAGGCGCGTGTCGTCGCGCAACTCCTCGACCACCACGGTGCCGAACCCCAGCACGACGTCGTCGATGGTGGCGACCACGACCGACGCGTCGTCGCGCTCGAGCAGCGAGCGGTAGACGTCGTCGATCGGCGCCGGCCAGGTGTCGCGCACCTGCCAGAGCTCGCCGCCTCGCATCGGGGCGAGCTCGGCGCGCTGTTCGCGAGCCAGCGCGACGATACGCGGGAGGTCGTCGGCGGTCGCGGGACGGCTGGCCTCCACGGGCACTCCCTGCGGACGGCCCGGCTCAGCCGAGCTGTGCGATCTTGCCGAGGATGGTGTTGCGACCGCGGTGCGCGGCCTCGTAACGCCGCACGGCCTCGAGCGCGCCGGCGTCGAGCCCTTCGAGGCGTTCGACGACCTGCGACGCCGAGAGCTCGTCGTAGTCGGGGATGGGCAGCTCGTCGACCTCGGGGACGGTGAGGTCGGCGGGCGGAGCCGAGTACGCCGGGGCGGGCGCCGAAGGGGCGGGCGGCCGGGGCGGGGGCCGGCGAACCGGTGTCGCGGTCGGCGACCACGCCGTTGGTGGCGCGGCTGTCGGCGGCAGGAGCCGACGGCGCAGCGGGCGCGGCTGTGGGCGTGCTCGGCGCAGTCGCCGAGACGTCGCGCGGGGCGCCCGGGCGGTTGTCGAGGATGTTCTTGAGCGCACTCCCGGCCACGTCGCGGGCGACACCGATGCCGGCGCCGGCGACGTCGCGCGCCACGCCGAAGCCGCTCTCGGCCACGACCTTGGCCACCCCGACCGACTCGTCGATGCGCCGTTTCACCTCGTCGGCGGGCGGGGGCGGCGGCGGGGTGGGCACGCTCTTGCCGCCCAGTTCACGCTTGCCCCGCATGACGAAGATCCCCATCATGCCGGGGAGCATGTCGCGCACGTAGAGCGCCGCCCCCACCGGGGCGTACACGCAGAGGTCCAGGGCCTTCTCGACGTGGGTCTTGTCGTCGGACACGGGCATCCTCCGGGTTCGGGCGCCGCAAGTGGGGTTCGCACCACGGGAATGCTCCCGGGCGCAGGCACGCCTGCAGTCTACGGTGCCGGTCACCATGTCGGTCCTCGAGGTGTGCCTGCTGCTGCTCGCCGCGTTCGCGGCCGGCACGATCAACGCCATCGTCGGCTCCGGCTCGCTCATCACCTTCCCCACGCTCCTCGCCATCGGGTACGCCCCGGTCGTGGCCAACGTGAGCAACACCGTCGGGATCACCTTCGGTGCGATGAGCGGCGCAGTGGGCTACCGCCGCGAGCTCAGCGGCCAGCAGCACCGGGTGCGGGTGCTGGCCTCCGCCTCGTTGCTCGGCGGCATCACCGGTGGCGTCCTCCTCCTCACGCTGCCGAGCGCGGTCTTCGACGCGGTGATCCCGGTGCTCATCCTCGGCGCCTGCGTGCTGGTGATGCTCCAACCCCGGATCAGCGCCGCGGTGACCGCCCGCCGCGCCACGGCGGTCGAGCACGGCGGGCTGCCGCTGTGGATCGGCATCTTCCTCACCGGCGTGTACGGCGGCTACTTCGGCGCCGCGCAGGGCGTGATCCTCATCTCCCTGCTCGGGATCTTCATCGCCGACACGCTGCAACGCCTGAACGGGGTCAAGAACGTCCTGGCGCTGGTCGCGAACGGCGTGGCCGCGATCCTGTTCGTGCTCGTCGCCGACGTCGCCTGGGAGGTCGTGGTGGTCGTGGCGATCGGCTCGGTGATCGGCGGGCAGGTCGGCGCGCACGTGGGCCGCCGCCTCTCCCCCCGGGTGTTGCGGGCCGTGGTGGTGGTGATCGGCCTGATCGCCGCGGTCAAGCTGCTCGCGACCTGAGCGAGCGCCGCACGGCGACGATCGTCGCGCCGAGGAGCGCGAGCGCGCTGAGCGCGACCACCCAGTCGCCGTAGCGCACGTAGGGCGTCTCGCCCGTGGTGGTCGCCACGGTGTCGTCGACGATCGTGCGCTCGAAGAGTCCGGTGGTGTCGCGCACGGAGCCGTCGGCGTCGATGACCGCGCTGATGCCCGACACCGAAGCCTGCAGCACCGGGCGACCGGTCTCCGCGGCGCGCATCTGGCTCTGCGCGACGTGTTGCGCGGAGTTCCCCGACCGCCGGTACGAGCGGTTGTTCGTGCTCACGACGATCGCCTCCGCGCCGTCCTTCACGAAGTCGCGCACGAGCGGTCCGAACGCCGACTCGAAGCAGATCACGCTGCCGATCTCGTGGCCCTTGACGCGGAACAGCTTGGTGCGGTCGCCGGGCTGGAAGTCGTAGGGCACCTGGCGCAGCTCGGGCAGGAAGCTCAGCTGGTCGCGCCACGGCACGTACTCACCGAACGGCACGAGGTGCTGCTTGGAGTACACCCCCTGCAGCGCACCGCCGGGCGTGTAGAGCAGGTTGGAGTTGCGGACCTGGCCGTCGGTCCCGGGCGTGCGTGCGTTCACGAGCACCGCGGCGCCGTGGTCGGCCGCGAGCTGTTGCAGCCGTCCCCGGAGCGCCACGTCGCTCTGGGGGTCGGTGTCGAGCGCCGACTCGGGGAACACGATGAGGTCGTAGGGACCGTCGAGCTCTTCGGCCAGCGCGAGGTGCGCGGGCGTGAGCTGCTGGGTGTTCTGCTCGGCGAGCGAGAGCTCCTGGTCGTCGCCCTGCAGCAGCGCGAAGTGGAGCCGACCGGTGACCGTGGGTTCGAAGCGGGCCGCGTCGGCCACGACCGTGAACACGACGAGCGCCGACCAGGCCCGCGGCGGCGTACAGCGCGGGGCGCAGTCGGCGGGCGTGCAGCGCGACGACCGCGTCGAGCAGGAACCCGTTCACCGCGACGATCACGAACGACACCAGGAGCACGCCGCCGAGGCTCGCCAGGGCCCGCGCCGCGGGCACGTCGTGCAGCGAGATCCCGAGGTTGCACCAGGCGAAGCCCCCGAGGGGCCAGCGGCCGAGCAGCGCCTCGACCACCACCCAGGCCGCAGCGGTGAGCAACGGCGAGGAGACGCCCCGGCGGGCCAGGGCGGACACCAGGGCGCCGGTGAGGGCGACGCCGGCGGCGAGGGTCACCACGAGCGGCACGATGGCCACCGCACCGAAGTAGCGCATCCACGGGAGCTCGGCCGAGAAGCACGCGATCCCGTAGACGAACCCGTACAGCGCGGCGTGCGCGGGCCGGGCGCCGCGCCAGGTCCACAGCAACGGGACGAGGGCGACGAGGACGAGCGGGCCGAGATCGATCGGCGGGAAGCTCAGCGCGACGAGGATGCCGGCGCCGAACGCGGCGCGCGACCCGGGCCCAGCTCGGGCGCCGGTCACCGCGCACGCGGGCCGGACGCGCCGACGCCGTCTCCGGCGCCGACGCGGTGGCGCCCATCGCTCAGGCGCAGTCTCGGCAGAGCATGCGCTTCTCGTCGGCGAGTTGGTTGCGCGGCAGCACGAGGAAGCACGACGAGCACAGGAACTCGCCGGGGCGGCGCGGCACGATCCGCGTGGGGCCTTCGCCCCGCTCGTCGCCGTCGACCTCCTCTTCCTCGAGCTCTTCCTCGTCGTCCTCGAGGGTCGCACTGGCGGTGCGCTCCTGCAGCAGGACGTCGAGCGGCTCCTCGACGTCGTCGGGATGCAGCTCCTCGTCGAGGTCGACGACGTCGTCCTCTTCCTCGTCGGCAGCCTCGCCGACCGTGGCGTCGGTGACCACCGGTACCGGGACTTCCACCGCGACGTCGAGGACGTCGACTTCCTCGACGAGGTCGTCGCCGAGCAGCACGTCGTCGTCCTCGTCGAGGAGGACGTCGTCGTCCTCGACGAGTTCGTCGTCGTCGAGTTCGAGATCCGGTTCTTCTTCGAATTCTTCGTCGCTCATCTAGACGCTCTCCGAGCGGGTTGGGGGCCGCGGAATATAACACCCGTCGGCGAACGGATCGCGGCGGAATGCTGCGGGCGCGCCCGGTACCGCCGGCGAGGCCGGCGAACCGCGGCGACCCACCGGGAGTTCCCGACGGGACCGGGTGCGGACGGCGAGCGGGAGCGGCCCCTCCGCTGAAGAAGGGGGCCCAGGAGGCCGTTGGGGCCACTGGCTGGCCCGACCTGCCGAGCAGGCGGGTTATTGCAGCGTTCTCTACTGGGCCTCCTGAGCCCCCGGTGCCCGTCTCCTCTCCCGGCCCTCGACCTGCGCGAGCAGGACGACCCACGACCGAGGCAGAGCAGGACGAGGAGTAGTGAGCCGCACAGAGGGGGTCCGTGTCAAGCGGGAGCGATGTGCAACGCGAACCTCTGACCTGCGACGTCGCGCGTCGGTGCAGGTCAGGACGTCGCGGAATTTTTTCGCGGGCGGGGACGGAGTGAGCGGACGCGAACGACGGCGGAATGGCGTTCTACGCGTTGCCGGCGAGGCGGCGGCGTTCCGCATCGCGCTCGGAGGCGAGCCGTTCGAGCTCGTAGGTCGTGTGGTCGACGAAGCGCATCGCCTCGGCGATGGCCCGGTGCCCGGCCTGCTCCGCGATCAGCCGGTGCATCTCCTGGCCGATGACGCGGTAGCTCGGGTGACCCGCCGGCGCGGTGCGCAGCTCGAGCATGTGGACCGCCTCGCGCGCGTTGAACTGCATCGCGAACCGGATGCGGTACGCGAGCGCGACCGCGTACGGCGCCTGCGCGGGGAACGGGTCGAGCAACGCGTCGTACAACGCGGCGGAGCGGCCCATCGCCTCGTCGAACTCGTCGTGCAGGCCCGCTTCGTCGACGGCCTCGGGCACTTCGTAGCCGTGCAGGATCGACAGCGGTTGCCATTCGATCGTGAGCATGCGGTGCCGCTGCAGGTCGCGGAACGCGCCGTAGTCGGCGAGCACGTCGAAGCGGTAGTCGACCCGCTCGAACGCGCGCCCCGGCTTGTGGCGACGGTTGCTCCGCTCCCCCACGTAGGCCCGCAGCAACGCGACCTTCTCGTCGTGGCCGAGCGTGCGCACCTTGGCCAGCAACTGGTCCTCGGGCAGGTGCGTGTGCGGGTAGCAGATGGCCGCGAGGAGCTTGTCCTCGGCCTCGGGGTCGAAGTCGACGAGGGTGACGGCCGGGCGCGGCTCGGCCCGGTCGTCGGCGAAGATGCGCCCGACCACCTCGTTCGTGGCCTCGCGCGTCTCGGCCAGGTAGTTGCTCCACGCCACGCCGCGGTCTTCGCGGTCGACGCGGGTGAGGAACGACGGGATCACCTTGCGCAGCTCGTGGAGCATCATCGCCGCGTAGCTGCGCGCCTCGGGCAGCGGGTGGGCGCGCATGCGCAGCAGCAACGCCTCGAACGCCTGGCCCGTGCCGTAGATCCCCACGTTCGACAGCGTGGCCGCGGGCAGCACCCCGCGCACCGCGTCGCACGCCTTGGCCTTGATGGTGTTCTTGTAGACGAAGTCGGAGTCGCCCGGTTCCTTCGGGTAGCGCTGGCGGGCCCAGTCGAGGAGCTGCGGAAGCATCTCGCGGTAGGACTCGAACTGGGCGTCCATGTCGGCGATGTAACGCCACGCGAAGTCGCGTGACGAGAGGATCGCCGAGTCGCGGTAGTAGCGGTAGCGACCGTCGAGCTTCGCGTCGTAGGGGATGTAGCGGGTCGACTGCTCGAGGTAGCTCATGATGCGGCCCCACTCGAGCACCTTGGTGAGCAGGTTCGACGCCTGCTCACAGGCGAGGTGCACACCGCCGAGCTGGGCGACGGAGTCGTCGCCGTACTCGAGGAACACGCGGTCGTAGAGCTCCTCGGCGCGCTTGAGGCCGATGGTGGCGTCGACGGTGAGGTCGCCGGTGAGGTCGAGGTCGTTGACGAACTCGTCGAGGAAGAGCCGCCGCAGGCTCTTGTGGGTGCGCGAGTAGCGCGCGAAGAGCGCGCCCTTCACGACCTCGGGCAGGTTGACGAGCGCGAAGACGGGCCGGTCGAGGTTGGTGAAGTACGGCCGGAGGACGGCCGCCTCTTCGTCAGTGAAGCTCTCAGCGGGGTACACACCCACGGTTTCGCCCTCCGTCCCGGCGCCCGGCGATCGTATCGGCGCGATCCCCCGACCACGGGGACACCCGGCGGCATTTTCTGCCGCGAATCCTCGGAGCACCGCCCGGTTTCAGACCACCACGACGAACTGCGCCGGGGCCACCGCGACCACGAGGCGGCGGGCGGCGGGGTGCGCCCGCCCGTCGAGCTCCCAGGGCAGGCCGCGGGGCGACTGGATCTCGACCGAGGCCCCGGCGGCCTGGCGGATCCCGGGGTGCGGGACGTGGTCGCCGACCGGTACCCGGCGCCGCACCGCGCCCGCCTCGCCCCGGCCCGGGGCGTACACCTGCACCTCGATGCGGCCGTCGCCGGGATGACCCCGGGGCACCACGTCGGCGCCGCGGAGGTACTGGCCGTTGGCGACCACCACGCCGAGCGCGGGTCCGTCGTGGACCACCCGCCCGTCGACGGTGACGGTGACCGGGCGGCGCGGCGCCCGCCACGAGAGGCGGTCGGGAGGTGTGCCCACGGTGAGCAGGTTCACCCCGAAGACCTCGTGGCCGTCGTCGGACCGCACGAGCAGCGCGTCCACGACCAGGTCGTGCGCCGGGGCCTCCCCGGTGCCGCCGGTGACCACCCCGAGGGCCCGGGCCAGGTCGGCGCCGGGGGCGGGGTCGAGGCCCACCCGGATGCCGGCCTGCCCCACGACCGCGTCGGCGAGCTCGGCGTCGCCCCCGCGACACGACGAGCGCCGGCGGGCCCGGCGGCGGGGCGCTCCCACGCCTCGCCCTTGCGGATCGCCACGCCCTCAGCCCCCTCAGGCGCCCGCGCCGGCGGTCGCGACACCCGAGGCGGCCACGACACCCCGGTAGCAGTCGTCGGCCGCGGTGCGGGCCTTCTGGCGGGTGTGCGGATCGGGGGCCACGTCGCCCACCTGCCGGAGCAGGTCGATGCACTGCTTCACGTGCCGCACGAAGTCGCCGCCGGTGAGCTCGTCGTCGTCGAGCACCTCGGCCAGCTCCTTGCCGGCGGCCCAGTCGTGCACGTAGGGCGTGAAGCCGGGATCGGGCAGGCGGGTCTCGGGGAGCCCGGCGTCGTCCTCGTTGGCCCGCAGGTCGGCGGCGATGCGGTCGACGGCCCGCGCCCGGGTGGCCACGGTCTTCGACGGCCAGCGCCGCGGCGGCATCGGGTGCTGGCCCTCGGGGCCGCGCCGCTCGTAGGTGAAGCACGAGACGACCGCGGCAAGCTCCGGGGGCCGCAGACCGTCGAGGAGACCCTCGCGGAGGCCCTCGGCGAGCATGAGGTCGGTCTCGGTGTAGAGGCGGGCCAGGCGTTCGCCCGCCTCGGTGAGCGACCAGTCCTCGATGTAGCCCCAGGCCTCGAGCACCCGCAGCACCCGGTCGAACTGGCGGGCCAGGCTCTCACTGCGCCCGCGCACGCGCCGCTCGGTGCGGGCGACGTCCTGTTGGAGCCGGTCGACCGCAGTGGCCGCCCGCAGCTTCTGGTCGATCGCGGGGTCGGCGCTGAGCGGATGCTCCTCCAGCTCGGCTTCCAGGCGGGCCAGGCGGCGGTCCTCCCGCTGCGAACGTCCGTCGTCGTGGAGCTTCGCCCGGCGCAGCCGGTCGGCCGCCTGCTTGCGGAACGCGGCGTTGCGGGGCGCGAAGGGCTGGGGCAGGTCGACGGTCGCGGCGCGGCGCGGCACCCCGTCGAAGTCCTCCGGGCCGAGGCGGACGACCTCGCGCGACGGCGTGAGCGCGAGGATGCGGACGCCGCCACCGCGGCGGTGCTCCTGGCTGAGGACGAGCACCCGTCCGCCGCGTCGGCGCAGCGGGACGACGTCGCCGGGACGCAGCGTCTCGATCGCCGACGCGACCCGACGCGGCCCACCGCGGTCCTTGCGCAGCGAGTCGACGTCGGCGCGCAGCTTCCGGTAGCGCAGCAGCTCGTCGAGGTCGGGCCCCGCGAACTCGCGTTGACGGTCGAGCATCTCGCGGTTGCGTTCGAGCTGGCGTTCGAGCGCGACGACGTCGCGGTCGGCGTGGAACTGCGCGAACGACAGGTTGAGGAGGTGGTGGGCCTCGAACTCGCTGTAGCGGCGCGACGAGGTTGGCCGCCATGTTGTACGTGGGCCGGAAGCTCGAGCGGATCGCGTCGGTGCGGCGCGACGCGAGCGACGCCACCTGGTCGAAGGGCACGAACGGGCTCCAGCACACGACGGCGTAGCCGCGCTCGTCGATGCCGCGCCGCCCGGCGCGGCCGGTGAGCTGCGTGTACTCCCCCGGCGTGAGGAACTCGTGGCGTTCGCCGGTGAACTTGGAGAGCTTCTCGATCACCACCGACCGGGCGGGCATGTTGATCCCGAGCGCGAGCGTCTCGGTGGCGAAGACGACCTTGGCGAGCCCGCCGGCGAACGCCTCCTCCACCGCTTCCTTCATCGGCGGCACCAGGCCGGCGTGGTGCGCGGCGAACCCGGCTTCGAGGCCGGCGAGCCACTCGTCGTAGCGCAGCACGTCGAGGTCGGCGTCGGCGAGGCCCTCGGTGTGGCGCTCGGCGATCGCGCGGATGGCGTGGCGCTCGTGGGGTTCGGTGAGGCGCAGCCCCGAGGTCAGGCACTGCTGCACGGCCTGGTCGCAGCCGTTGCGGCTGAACACGAACGCGATGGCCGGGAGCATGTCCTCGTCGGCGAGCAGCTCCACCACCTCGACCCGGCTCGGGGTGCGCAGCCGGGAACGGGGCCGGCCCCGCCAGCCCGGGTCGCGGGCCTGACGGGTGTCGAGGCGCGACGCGTCGGGGTTGGGCCGCAGCTCGCCGTCGTCGGCGACCGCGAAGGTGGGCAGCAGGTGCAGCGTGTCGTTCCCCCGCTCACCCACGAGGTAGCGGTGCTCGAGGGTGACCGGGCGACGTTCCTCGATCACCGCGGCGGTGGCGCCCCGCACCGTGCCGATCCAGCTCGCGACCTCCTCCGCGTTGGAGACGGTGGCCGAGAGGCAGACCAGGGACACCTCCTGGGGGAGGTGGACGATGACCTCCTCCCACACCGGGCCGCGGTAGCGGTCCTGGAGGTAGTGCACCTCGTCGAGCACGACCGTGCGCAGCTCGCGCAGCGTGGGCGACGCCGCGTAGATCATGTTGCGGAGCACCTCGGTGGTCATCACCACCACCGGAGCCTCGCCGTTGACCGAGTTGTCGCCGGTGAGCAGCCCCACCTGCTCGCGGCCGTAGACCCGCACGAGGTCGCCGTACTTCTGGTTCGAGAGCGCCTTCAGGGGTGTCGTGTAGAAGGCCTTGCCCCCCGAGGCCACGGCCCGGGCGATGGCGTACTCCGCCACCACCGTCTTCCCCGAGCCGGTGGGCGCGGCCACCAGCACGCTCTGGCCCGCGTCGAGGGCGTCGAGCGACCGCACCTGGAACGGGTCGAGCGGGAAGCCGCGGCCGGCCTCGAACTCGGCGCGCAGCGTGTCGGGCGCGGGGGCCACGGACGTCCTCTCAGGGGGTGGACGTCGAGGGCGCGGTCGTGTCGGTCGCGCCCCCGACGGTGGTGGTCGTCTCCCCCGGCACCGTCGTCGACGTCGCGACGGGGGTGGTGGAGACCGTGGTGGTGCCCGAGGAACCGGAGTCGCGGTTGGGCCGCAGGAACCACACGAGCAGGCCGGCGGCCACGACGATCGCCACCGCGACCGCCACGGCCACGACGATCTCCTTGCGCGTCGCGGGGCGGCTTGTAGTCGCCGCGGGGCTTCGGGCTCATCGCTTCATGATCCTTCCGATGATGATGCACCCCTCGTAGAAGATGTACATGGGGATGGCCATCGCGAACAGTGAGTACGGGTCCTGACTCGGCGTGATCACCGCGGCGAACGCCACGATGATCACGATCGCCATGCGTCGCCACTTCCGCAACTGTGCAGTGGTGAGGACGCGGGCGAGGAGCAGGAACATCAGCACGACCGGGAACTCGAACGCCAACCCGAACGCCAGGATCATCAGCGAGACGAGGGAGATGTACTTGTCGGCGGTGAGCAGCGGCTGGAGGTCGGCTCCGCCGATCTTGAGCAGGAATTCGAGCGCGGGTTGCAGGGTGAGCAGCGCAACGATGCCGCCGAGCACGAACAGCACGATCGAGCTCAGGACGAAGGGGACGGCGTACTTCTTCTCCTTGGGGTTGAGCCCCGGGGTGATGAAGCGCCACAGCTCCCACAACCACACGGGCATCGCGAGCACGATGCCGCCGTAGGTGGCGATCTTGAGCCGCGTGGCGAAGGCATCGAGCGGCCCGGTGAAGATGAACTTGTTCGGGGTGCCCTTCGGTGCGGCGTCGTTGTAGAAGCGGATCAGCCAGCTGATGATCGACGGGGCGAAGATGAAGACGACGGTGGCCGCGACGACCACGGCCACGATCGAGATCATCAGGCGCCGGCGCAGCTCACCGAGATGGTCGGTGAGCGACATGCGGCCCTCGGGGTCGCGCTCCTTGCGGAACTTCCGCTTCGCCACGTGGCGGTTCAGGCGTGCTCGGCGGGCGGCGTTGCGGGCGGCAACGCGACCTCGGCGGGCGGGGCTGCGGGCGGCAGGGCCACCTCCGACGCCGCCTCGGACGCCGCCTCGGACGCCGGCTCGGCCGGTGCCGCAGCCGCCGCGGGCAGCTCGGTGGCCGTGCCGTCGAGGGGCGGCAGCATGGGCACCGGATCACCGGTGGCCGTCGGCGTCGGGATGCCCGTCTCCTCGCTGTCGAACTCCGACACCACGTCGCGCAGCTCCGCCTTGAGGTGCGTCTGCATGCGCTTGAGCTCGCGGTAGCCCTGCCCCGCCTTGCGGGCGATTTCGGGCATCTTGTCGGGGCCGAAGACGAGGAGCGCGATCACGAGGATCACGAGGATCTCGGCCGGGCCGAGCGAGGGCATCAGGCTTCCTTTCCGCCGGGCCGTCGGGCCGACGACCGGCGCCAGCCTAACCCCGGTCGGAGGGGGTTCCCGCGCTCCGCGGCGGCACGGCGCCGTCGGCGTGGATGGCGTCGCCATGGTGCGCGGTGGCGACCGTGGCGCCGTGGAGACCGTCGACCTGACGGGAGATGGCCTCGCGGAACTCGGCGAACTCGCGCACGGTGGGTTCGACGTCGTCTCGCGTGTGGTGCAACGAGTACGCGACCGCACCCACCGCCCCCGCGAGCACCAGTACCACCACCAGCACCACCATGTGGACGACGTTACTCCGGCGCCGTGTGACGCACCAAGGCCACGACCTCGTCGAACCAGCGCTCGGTGTCGAGCAGCACGTGGAGATCGAGCAGGTCGTCGGGGGTGAGCGGCGGGCCCACGTGGGCCTCGGCCAACTCGGCCGGCCAGTGCCAGCGTTCCTCGACGGCGCCGGCGCCCACCAGCAGCTCCACGATGCGCTCGGAGGCCTCGCGGACCACGACGTCGCCACAGACCGGGCAGCGGAACCGGTAGCGCGACGGGGTCTCGTCGTCCGCCACGACCACGGTGAGGTCGTCGATGTGCAACCTCACGTCCCCGCATGACGGGCACTGGGCTCGGACAGTCGTCATCGGGCCCACCTCCCAACCTCTTCCGTTGGCCCCTTCACCAGAAGGCATCGGCACCCCACCAGGGCCCCTTGAGGATCGCTGGAGGGTCGATCCGGGTTCCTGCTGGGTAACGTCGCCCCGTGGCCTCCCCCGTGACGTTCGCCCATCGGGGCGCGAGCGCGCTCCTGCCCGAGAACACCATTCCCGCGTTCCGGCGGGCGCTGGAGCTCGGTGCCCGCGGCATCGAGTCCGATGCCCGCTGCAGCGCCGACGGCGAGGTGGTCCTGGTGCACGGCGCGGTCGCCCGGCGGGGCCTCCTGCGCTCCCGGCGGGTGGCGTCCACCAGCGCTGCGGCGACTGACGACGCTGGGCGTCCCCCGGCTGGCCGACCTCTACGCCGAGCTGGGCACCGACTACGAGCTCTCCCTCGACGTGTACGACCCGGCCGCCGCCGAGGGGATCGCGGCCGTCGCCGCCGCAGCGGGCGCGACCGACCGGCTCTGGCTCTGCTCCGCGAAGCGATCTCTGCTCATCCGGCTTCGGGAGCTCGCCCCGCACGCCCACCTCGTGCACTCGATCCGTCGCCGCCGGCTCGACGTCACCCCCGAGCGGCACGCGGCGCTGCTCGCCGACGAGGGCATCGGGGTGGTGAACATGCACCGCAGCGACTGGACCGCTGGGCTGGTCGCGCTCTACCGGCGCTTCGGGCTGCGCGCGTTCGCGTGGGACGTGCAGGAGGTGCGCCACCTCCGGGAGATGCTCGAGATCGAGGTCGACGCGGTGTACTCCGACCACGTCGACCGCATGGTCGCCGTCGTCTCCGAGTGGACCGACTGACCCGAACCCCGAACGTGCGTCAACGACGGATCGAGCGAGTATCCCGATGCGAGCTGCCGGAAGTTCGGTAGAGCGTGCCGATGCGGTCGATCGGCCAGATGCGCAGGAACACGCGTCCGACGATGCTCGACTGCTTGATCGGCCCGTTCACGCGCGAGTCCTGCGAGTTCGTGCGGTTGTCGCCCATCACGAACACCATCCCGGCCG
The DNA here is from genome assembly GCA_963782705.1 of uncultured Actinomycetes bacterium. Classification (GTDB taxonomy): domain Bacteria; phylum Actinomycetota; class Acidimicrobiia; order IMCC26256; family DASPTH01; genus CAVRGQ01. Next base: position 356,804 of record CAWAKX010000032.1, read on the forward strand.
GCACCTTGCAGCCGCCGTCCGGACTGTCGGGCGCGCACGCGTTGGTGCCGTCGGAGAGCTTCGGCAACGACGTCGGGAAGATCGACGGCGTGTTCTTCGGCAGGTACGACTCGTCGAGGATCTTGCCGTCGATGCACACCTTCTCGCCCGAGCACTGCGTGATCGTCTCGCCCGGCAGCGCGATGACGCGCTTCACGAGGTCGTCGATCCCCGCCTTGTGCCACTCCTTGTTCGGCTCCGCCGCGAACACCACGATGTCGCCGCGGTGGACGTCGTGCAGGTCGTAGCTGAGCTTGTTGACCAGCACACGGTCGCCGACCATGAGCGTCGGTTCCATCGACGCGGACGGGATGTAGAACGCCTGGAAGAGGAACGACTTGATCACCACCGCGATCACGATCGCGGCGACGATCAGGACGATCCACTCCACCGCGGTGCGGTTGATGCCCCGGCGGACCCCACGAGAGGTCGCGTCGTCGGACGCGTCGTCACCCGGCGGGACGAACGGGTCCGGCGGTTCGGGGGGTTCCGCGTCTCCGACGACGGCAGTCGGAGTGAGGTCGTCGGTCACCGCGCGCGCTGCTCCACTCCCCCATCCTCGCAGATGGCGAACCCCGATCGGGACGCGGGCCTCATCCGTCTCCGTAGCGGGCGCGCAGCCGGGCCGCCGCCGCCGCCCCGAGGGCCGCGAGCTCCGGGGGCGCCTCGACGCGGGCCGCGGGTCCGAGGGCGAGCACGAGCCGTTCGAGCCAGGCCGGCTCGCTGATCGCGAGGGTCACGCGGTGGGCGCCGCCGGCCAGCGGGGTCACCGATTCGAGCGGCAGGCTCTCGACCACCCACGCCGCCTCGGGGGCCAGCCACAGCGTGGCCCGGGGGTCGTCGGCGCTCGGCGAGTACACCAGGCCGGGTGCGTCGTCGTCGGGGGCGGGCGGGGGCTCGAAGTGCGACCCGGTCGGCCGCAACGCGCGCACCCGGTCGATGCGGAACAGGCGCTCGGCGTCGGCCGAATGGCACCAGGACGCCACGTACCACGCCCCGAACGCGTGGAACACCCGCCACGGGTCGATGCGGCGCGTGGTCATCTCGTCGCGGGCGAAGGAGTAGTAGTCGATCTCGACCTGCTCGTGGTCGGCCACCGCTTCCTGCAGCCGTTCGACCTCGTCCGCCGCGTCGACCACGATCGCGAGCCGGCCCTGCGCGCCGAGCGCGTGCTCGAGTCGGTCGAGCGCGGTGGCGAGCGGTCCCGTGGTGTCGGAGCCGGGCACCGCGAGCAATGCCCGTCCTGCGGCGAGCAGCGACACACCCTCGGCCGGCGTGAGCCGCAACGGGCGCTCGAAGTACTCGGCGAGGCGGATCTCGACTTCCCCGTCGACGATCGACACGTCCATGAGTCGATCCGCGGTGTACGGGGGCAGACCGCACATCGGCAACAGCTCGAGGTCGGCTTCGAGCTCGGTCTCCGACACTTCGAAGCGTTCGGCCAACTCGCTCACCGTCACTCCGGGATGGGCGAGGATCCAGGGCACCAGCGCGAGGACGCGCCGCAGCCGCGGCCCGACCTGCGGACGCGGGCTCACCGCGATCCTCCACGGGCGCGCCGGGCGCGCGGCGCCGGCTGCGGAGCTGCGACCGCGTCGAGCCACGCCACCATCTCGCCCCGCAGCTCGGGTGGGCCGAGCACTTCGGCGTGGTCGAGCAGATCGAGCACCCAGCGCCGGAACGCGTCGCGGTTCACCACCTCGAGGACCACCACCACCGAGCCGTCGTCGTGACGGGTCTCGACTGCCTCCTCGCCGAGCTGCTCCACCACCCACGCCGCACGCGGCGCGTCGACGAGCACGGTGGCTCGGCGCGGCTGGTCCTCGCCGTAGGTGAGCGGGTCGGCGCGCACGTACTCGCCGGGGTCGACATCGGGCGGCGGCACGAACTCCCCGGCTGCACCCACCACCGGTTCGCCCTCGATGCGGTCGATGCGGAACGCGCGGGGTGCGTCGCGGTCGCGATCGTGGCCGACGACGTACCAGTGACCGAAGCGCAGCACCACGCCGTAGGGGTCCAGCGCGCGGTCCTCGCCCCGGTAGGAGAACTCCACCGACGCGTGGCGGCGCACCGCGTCGAACAGCGCCGGGAGCGCCGGGGTGACGGGCAGCTCGGCCAGCGTGGCCACCGCGGCCGCGCCCTCCAGCCCGCCGAGCTTGGCCAGACCCTCCCGGCCCGCGTCGCCCTCGAGCCGCACCGCGGTCACCGCGAGGTGCAGCGCGGCGAGCTCCGGCGGCGTGAGCCCGAGATCGGGCAGGTAGTAGTCCTCCGCGTGGATCCGGTAGGCCTGGTCGGAGCCGAAGCCGTCGGCGGTCTCCACCCGGATCGGGATGCCCAGCTCACGCAGCGTCTCCTTGTCGCGCTCGAACTGGCGGCGGCGGGCGACCTTGTCGTCGGGATAGCGCGGCTCGACCCGGTCGGCGAGCTCTTCGAGGGTGAGGGGGCGACGGGTGTCGAGCAGCGTCGCGGTGAGGTTCAGGAGTCGCTCGAGGCGATCAGCCATCCCCGCCCCCCGCGAGGGAAGGGTCGTGCTCGGCGACGAAGGGTGCCGCGTGGCGGGCCGCGAGCACGCCCGCGGCGGCCGCGGCCTGGAAGAGCGCCGGGTCGGCTTCCGCGGGACGGCCCATCGACGTGACGCGCAGGCCCTGGGCCGCGAGCAACGCGACGGCGTCGGGCGCGTCGACGGTGACGAGGTCGTGACGCCGGTCGAGGCCCGCGGCCTCGAGATCGGCGCGCAGCACCGCGGCCTGCTCCTCCGGGAGGACGGGCACCGCGAGCTGCGCGCGTTCGCGCGCGACGAGGCGCAACGCGGTGGCGCTGTGGTGCGACAGGCCGGCATGACGGTCGCGGGGATCGGCGAACGACACGCGCAGGCACGCGATGGGGACGCCACCCAGCGCGGTGGTGGCGTCGAGGACCTGACCCACTTCGAGCCCGCTGAAGCCGAGGCGCGTGTTGGTGCCGACGATGCCCGGTCCCATCACCACCACCGCGACGTCGGCGCGCGCGACATGCCGGGCGATGGCCAACGCCGAGTACACCGACACCGCCTCGTGGTCACCGCCGAACGCGTGGCCGCACGTGACGGTGGCGTCGACGAGTGCGCGTTCGCGCAGCCGCGCCACGAGATCCGACAGCGCGATCGGCAGCCCCGCGCCGTCGGTCATCACGTACACGAGCCGGGCGCCGGGGAGCGCGTCCTTGCACGCAACGGCGACGGCCGGGAGCTGGCTGTGCAGCGCGGCCGCGACCACCGGCATGCCGTCGATGCTCTCCACCTCGGCCAGCTCTTCGAGGTGCTCCTCGGTGCTGCCGACGTCGGCCTGGATGCTCGTGTAGCGGCCCTTGATGATGTGGCCGGGTCCGGCTTCCTGCCAGCCGTCGCGGGCGAGGTTCCAGTGCACGACATGCCAGCCGCCGGTGCCGAGTCCGAGCTCGACCGCCGTGGTGTTCACGACGACGTCGTCGCCCTCGGCCACCGGGCCGGTGAGCTGCGTGAGCGCATACGCCCGCTCGGGACCGTTGCCGAGGTCGACCTCGACCCGCTGCAGGCCGGGGCGTTCCTCCAACAACCTCACGACCCGACCGGTCCGGAACGACGGCATGGCCAGAGGTTAGGTGGCTACAAGCTTGCGATCAGGCGTTCGACGCGGTCGTCGTGGGACTTGAACGGGTCCTTGCACAGCACGGTGCGCTGCGCCTGGTCGTTCAACTTCAGGTGGACCCAGTCGACGGTGTAGTCGCGCTTGCGTTCCTTGGCCCGCTTGATGAACGCGCCCCGCAGTCGCGCCCGCGTGGTCTCGGGCGGGTCGTTCACCGCGGCGTCGATCTCCGCATCGGTGGCGATGCGTTCGACCGCGTTGCGCCGTTCGAGCAGGTAGTAGAGCGATCGCGATCGGGTGACGTCGTGGTAGGCGAGGTCGAGCAGCGCCACCCGCGGGCTGGTGAGCGGCAGGTCGTGCTTCGCGCGGTAGGCCTCGATCATGTGGTACTTGATGACCCAGTCGACCTCGGTCGACAGCTTGAGCGGGTCGTTCTCGAGGTGGGTCATGACGTGTTCCCACATCGCGAGCGCCTGCTCCTCGAGCGGCGGGAGGCCGCGACGCTTCGCGAACTGCAACGCGCGCTGCAGGTATTCGCTCTGCATCTCCACCGCGGAGAGCTCACGTCCGTTGGCCAGGCGGACCCGTCGCCGGCACGTGATGTCGTGGCTGATCTCGCGGATCGCCCGGATCGGGTTCTCGAGTGAGAGGTCGCGCCAGGGACGCGGGTCCTCTTCGAGCATGCGCAGCACGATCGCCGTGGCCCCCACCTTGAGGAACGTCGTGTACTCGCTCATGTTCGAGTCGCCGACGATCACGTGGAGCCGGCGGAAGCGCTCCGCGTCGGCGTGGGGTTCGTCGCGGGTGTTGATGATGGGACGCGACCGCGTGGTCGCGCTCGACACGCCTTCCCAGATGTGCTCGGCGCGCTGGGCCACGCAGTACATCGCACCGCGCGCGGTCTGCAGCACCTTCCCGGCGCCCGCGTACACCTGCCGGGTCACGAGGAACGGGATGAGCACGTCGGTGAACTTCGTGAAGTCGCCCTCACGCTCCACCAGGTAGTTCTCGTGACATCCGTAGGAGTTGCCCGCGGAGTCGGTGTTGTTCTTGAAGAGGTAGACCTCGCCGCGGATCCCCTCCTCGCGGAGGCGCTGCTCGGCGCTGCGCACGAGGCTCTCGAGGATGCGCTCCCCCGCCTTGTCGTGCACCACGAGGTCGCGGATGGAATCGCATTCCGGCGTGGCGTACTCGGGATGGCTGCCGACGTCGAGGTAGAGCCGGGCGCCGTTCTCGAGGAACACGTTGCTGGAGCGGCCCCACGACACCACCCGCCGGAACAGGTATCGGGCGACCTCGTCGGGGCTGAGGCGCCGTTGGCCGCGCAGCGTGCAGGTGACGCCGTACTCGTTCTCGAGCCCGAAGATCCTGCGTTCCATCCCTGACGACCTCTCCTGGGTGGCCCCACGCTACCTGGCTGGCGCGTGGGCGCCGCGGCGATACCCGCTCCCGACCCCGTCGCCGCCGGCGAGCGGACGACCGCCGTAACATCGCGCCATGGAGGCCGGCCGGGCGATGACGCTGCTCACGAGCGTCGGCGGCGCGTTCCGGGGTCACGTGCTGGTGGCCCGCCTGGCGTCCGAGGGCATCGACGCCCAGCTGCGCGGCGCGGGCGCCGGTCCCTACGGGCTCACCGTCGGCGATCTCGCCCGGGTCGACGTGTACGTCCCCGACGACCAGCTCGACGACGCGCGCTTCGTGCTGCTCAGCGACGAAGTCGACGAGTCGCTCGCGGCGCCGCGCGACTGGTGGGACGTCGGCGAGGAATCGTCAGCACCACCGCGCGCGCTGGGCGTGGTGGATCGCGCTCGCGCTCCTGGTGGTCGCGCTGGCCGGACCGCTGTTCGGCTGGCTGGTGAACCGCTGAAGGTCAGTCGCTCGCGGCGAGGATCGCGGCGAGCGCATCGCCGCGGAGACGGCGGAACCTCCGTCGCGGCCGGGCGCGATCGAGGATCGCCACTTCGAGCTGGTCCGCGGTGAGCAGCGTGTCGGGGCCCGCGAGCACTGCGGCGCCGAGGCGGATCGCGGCGCCGGAGTCGGCATCGGTGCTGAAGCGCGACGCGAGCGACTCCGCGATCTCCTCGGCCTGGCCGCCGAGCACGGCACAGTCGGTCTCGTCCATGACGGTGCCGTCGTAGAGGATGTGGTACAGCTCGTCCTCGGGCTGGGTGTCGCCCACCTGCGCGAGCAGGATCTCCACCTCGTAGGGCTTCATCTCGTGGGTGAAGACCTGCCCGAGGGTCTGGCCGTACGCGTTGGCGAGGGCCCGGGCGTTGACGTCTTCGCGGGCGAACGAGTAGCCCTTGAGGTCGGCCTGGCGCACGCCGGCGACGCGCAGCATCTCGAACTCGTTGTACTTGCCGACGCCCGCGAACGCGATGCGGTCGTAGATCTCGCTGATCTTGTAGAGCGTGCGGAAGCTGTTCTCCGCGACCAGCACGATGCCGTCGGTGACGCTGAAGGCGACGAGGCTGCGCCCACGCGCGATGCCCTTCCGCGCGTAATCCGCGCGGTCCTTCATCATCTGCTCGGGCGGGACGTAGAAGGGCATGCTCACAGCCCGCTCCCCTCCTCACGGCCGCCGTAGAGGGCCTCGGACCGGGTGGCGATCTCGCTGTCGTCGAGGGCGAGGTAGCCGTCGGAGGAGATCACCGCGACGCTCGGGAAGATCCGCCGCACGAGGTCGGGCCCGCCGGTGGCGGCGTCCTCGTCGGCCGCGGCGAACAGCGCCTTCAACGCGAGGTCGACGGTGTCGTCGCGGGTCATGCCCTCGGTCCACACCGCCTTGATCCAGTTGCGGGCGTGCACACCGCCGGAGCCGTTGGTCTGGAAGTCGGCTTCCTCGTACTTGCCGCCGGTGACGTCGTAGCTGAACACCCGGCCCCGGGCGCGGGGCTCGTCGTAGCCGGCGAAGAGCGGGATCACCGCGAAGCCCTGCATGGCCGCGGGCAGGTTGCCCCGCACCATCTGGCCGAGCTGGTTGGCCTTGCCCTCGAGCGAGAGGTACTCGCCCTCGATCTTCTCGTAGTGCTCGAGCTGCACCTGGAAGAGCTTCACCATCTCCACCGCGGGACCCGCGGCACCGGCGATGGCGACCCCCGAGAAGTCGTCGGCCGGGAACACCTTGTCGATGCGCCGGTTGGCGATCGTGAAGCCCGCCGTGGCCCGGCGGTCGCCGGCCATGACCACGCCCTCGGCGAAGCGGATGGCGAGGACCGTGGTGCCGTGCACGAGGTCGGCGGCCAGCGTGCGGGCGTCGGTGGAGCCGAGGCCGGCGCCGGGGAGCTCGTGGGGGGCGGTCCGGCGGAGCAGGTCGACGAACGACGCGCCCGGATCGAGGCCGGCCGCGAAGGTGGGCAGAGGGGTTTCGATCACGCGGGCGAGCCTATACGGCGCTTCCCCGCAGCTCCCCCGCCCGTGCGAGCGCCACGACCGGTCAGCTCCACCCGTTCCGCCACGGCCACTTCCGCGCCGACGAGGTAGTCGGACGCGCGGGCGAGCAGCTCGAGATCGTCGCGGAACTGACCGAGCGCGTTGTTGCAGCCGACGCAGAGCAGGCCGCGGACTTCGCCGGTCTCGTGGTCGTGGTCGACGTGCAACGAGACCTTGCCCGGGCGCTTGCCGCAGATCGCGCACCCGCCGCCCTGCATCGCGAGGATCGCGTCGTAGTCGGCCTGCGTGATCCCGAACGTCCGCCGGAGATGCCTCTCGCGGCATCTCGGCCTTACGCCTCGCGGTACTGCCGCTGCGGTACTCGTGGAGGTGATCCTTGTTGTCGTCCTGCCACCGCTGCACGCCTGGCGATCGCCGTGCTCGCGGTTCGTCGGCGTACCAGAGCCTTCTTCGGCCGCGAGATGGCAGACCTTGCACTCGGAACGGTAGTCCGTCCGCCATGCCCTTCGCCCGGTGGAACTCGCTGAAGCGGCTTGACTTCACCACACTTCTTGCATCGCTTCATGGAGCGATCGTACGACGGGGGTATGACAGTGATTCACGCCACTTGTACGTAAATCACTCACCCCCTTTCTGCACGTACGATTTTACAAACTCCTCTGCGTTCGTCTCGAGGACGGAGTCGATCTCGTCGAGCAGGTCGTCGAGCTCTTCCTTGAGCTCCTCGCCCTGCTTGGCGGGCGCGGCGGTCTCCGCGGTCTCGGCGACCCGCTCCTTGGGAGCGGGCTTCTGCTTGCGCTCTCGCTCGGGCATGGGGGCTCCTCGTGCTGTCCCGCAGCTACTGCTGCAGACGTGCTACCAGATCGGCGGGGGTACCGGCCTGGGCGAACAACGGCTCGACGTGCGACTTCGTTCCCCGCAGGGGCTCCATCATCGGGATCCGCCGCAACGGGTCGGAGCCTACGTCGAGGATCATGCTGTCCCAATTGGCGGCCACCACGGCGTCGGGCCAGCGGGTGAGGCACTGGCCGCGGAACCAGGCCCGGGTGGTGGTGGGCGGCACGGTCATCGCCGTCATCACGTCTTCTTCGGCCACCAGGCGCTCCACCTTGCCGGCGCGCACCAGCTTCTCGTAGAGCGAACGGTCGGGTCGCACGTCGGCGTACTGCAGGTCGAGCAGCTTCAGCTTGGGGTCGCTCCACTCGAGGTCGTCGCGCTCGACGTAGGCGCGCAGCAGCGTGAGCTTCGTGACCCAGTCGAGCTGGCCGTCGAGCAGCATCGGATCGCGTTCGAGCGCGCTCAGCACCTGCTCCCAGCGTTCGAGCACCATCGGGCCGACGGTGTCGCCCCCGCACCCGTCGAGGCCCACCTCGTCGGCGTACTTCTGCGCGAGGCGCAGGAACTCCCACTGCAGGTCGACGGCGGTGATGGTGCCGCCCTCGTGCAGCTCGACGATGGCGGTGCACGACGGGTCGTGCGACACCACCCGCATCGCGGCCACCGGACCGACGACCGAGAGGTCCTTGCCGATGAAGCCGTCCTCCACCATCGCCAGCACGATCGCGGTGGTGCCCACCTTGAGGAACGTCGCGACTTCGCAGAGGTTGGCATCGCCCGCGATCACGTGCAGGCGGCGGTAGAGCTGCGCGTCGGCGTGCGGTTCGTCGCGGGTGTTGACGATCGGGCGCTTGAGCGTGGTCTCGAGGCCGACCTCCTCCTCGAAGAAGTCGGCGCGCTGCGAGATCTGGAAGTCGGCGTGCTCGGCGCCGTTCTCGGAGCCGACCTTGCCGGCGCCGGTGAACACCTGGCGGCTCACGAACCACGGCAGCAGGTGGCGCACCAGCGTGGCGAAGGGCACCGCGCGGTCGACGAGGTAGTTCTCGTGCGTGCCGTAGGAGTTGCCCTTGCCGTCGGAGTTGTTCTTGTAGACGACGATCTCCTGGCCGGGCTCGAGCAGCCGCCGGGCCGCGAGCATCGACCGGGCGAGGATCCGCTCCCCCGCCTTGTCGGCCACCACGAGCTCCAGCGCGTCGGAGCACTCCGGCGTGGAGTACTCCGGGTGCGCGTGGTCGACGTAGTAGCGGGCCCCGTTGGTGAGCACCGTGTTGACCAGGTGGGTCTCGATCTCGGGGGGCGAGGAGCCCTCCCGGGCGAACCCGCGGGCGTCGCGGCCGGGGCTCTCGTCCTCGAAGTCCCAGCCGACCTTGTGGTGCTCGACGTACCCATTGATGAGGACGGACGAAGCCAGCACGGGGTTGGCGTCGTCCGCGCCGCGAAGCGTGACGCCGTACTCCGTCTCGATCCCGCAGACCTTGGGGATGGCCACGGAGCCAGCCTAGTGGGGCCTCCCGGGCCGATCGCGGCCCATCCGGTCCGCTCGCCGGTGCCGTCTGCCACTCTCCGTGCGGTATGCCTTGTGCCGAGGGGGGTCCGGTGACTACCCTGCGTGGCAGGCATCGGTCCGTCGCTCGGGCCGATCGGGCAACACGGGGCGCAAGGGGCAGGCGATGAGCGATCGTGCAGACGACAGAACGGCCCGCGAAGCGTGGCCTGAGCCGGCGCGACATGATCAAGGGTGCGGCCGTGGCGGGCGCCGCCGCCTGGACCGCGCCGATGATCATCGACTCGCTCACCAGTCCCGCCGCCGCGTTCTCGGGCACGTGCCAGTCTACACGGTGAAGCTGCATCGCCAGCCTGCGGTACGGCGGCGTCGGTGCAGCGCACTGCTTCGGCGGCGAACGTGCGAGCCGATCTGCTTCCCGGCGACCGACGCCGACGTGGGCCGGGCAGCAGCGGCCCGAACGGCCAGACGCGACGACTGCACCGGCTACGAACGCGACCGTCTGCACCGGCGGCAGCCGGCGTCTGCACCGACGAGCCCTCAGCGCCGAACAGCCGCACATGCGCGTTCCGTCGACCACGACGGCGGCTACACGAAGGTCGCGTTCGCCGGCGGCTGCGGCTTCTCGACGCTGCCGACCGACTGGCAGATCGGCGCGGCGCTACGGACCAGCCGACCCCGGCAGCAACTTCACAAGGTCGGCGGCACCGCGTGCGCACGTGCGAGCGGACCGCAGCCGGTGCGACGCCGACGGCTGCTACTGGACCGCCACGAACACGGCGTGGGTCGCACGCACGCACGACGGGCAACGCATCGACTACGTCTACGTGAAGTTCTGCTGCCACCGGCAGCTGACCGTCGGCGCGAGTCGGCCGGCGCGCTCGGCCGGCCGCGTCGCGTCCGTGATCTAGAGGTACTGGCCGGTCTGGACGCGTTCGATCTGGCGGCCGCCGAGCGGCTCGTCGCCCTCGGAGAGGATCGTGCGCACGTAGACGATGCGCTCGCCCTTCTTGCCGGAGATCTTGGCCCAGTCGTCGGGGTTGGTCGTGTTGGGCAGGTCCTCGTGCTCGCGGAACTCCTGCTTGATCGAGTCGAGCAGGTCCTGCGTGCAGATGCCCTTGTCGCCACCCTCGATGAGGCGCTTGATCGACAGCTTCTTCGAACGGCGCACGATGTTCTCGATCATCGCACCCGACGAGAAGTCCTTGAAGAACAGGATCTCCTTGTCGCCGTTCTGGTAGGTGACCTCGAGGAAGCGGTTGGTCTCGTCGGTCGCGTACATGCGCGTGACGGCTTCGTCGATCATCGCGTCGACCGCACCTTCGGGCCCGCCGTGCGCGCCGGTCTCCGAATCGGCGATCGGCAGGTCGGGGGTGAGGTACTGCGTGAAGATCTGCTTGGCGCTGGTCTCGTCGGGACGCTCGATCTTGATCTTCACGTCGAGGCGACCGGGACGCAGGATCGCGGGATCGATGAGGTCCTCGCGGTTCGAGGCGCCGATCACGATCACGTTCTTCAGGCTCTCGACGCCGTCGATCTCCGCGAGGAGTTGCGGCACGATCGTGCTCTCGATGTCGGACGAGATGCCGGTGCCGCGCGTGCGGAACAGCGAGTCCATCTCGTCGAAGAAGACGATGACCGGGTAGCCCTCCTCCGACTTCTCGCGCGCCCGCTGGAAGATGAGGCGGATCTGGCGCTCGGTCTCCCCCACGTACTTGTTGAGGAGTTCCGGACCCTTGATGTTGAGGAAGTACGAGCGGTGCGCCTCGCTGCCGGTCTTCTCGGCGACGCGCTTGGCGAGCGAGTTGGCCACCGCCTTGGCGATGAGCGTCTTGCCGCACCCGGGCGGGCCGTAGAGCAGGATGCCCTTGGGCGGCTGCAACTGGTGCTCGTGGAACAGCTCCGCGTACAGGTAGGGCAGCTCGACCGCGTCCTTGATCTGGTCGATCTGCTCGTCGAGGCCACCGACGTCGTCGTAGGTGACGTCGGGGACCTCTTCGAGCACCAGCTCCTCCACCTCGGGACGCGGGATGCGCTCCACGAGGAGACCGGAGCGGCCGTCCATGAGCAGGTGGTCGCCGGCGCGCAGCTTCTCGCCGAGCAGCGTCGGCGCCGAGCTCGCACACCCGCTCCTCGTCGGCGCGACCGACGATCAACGCACGGGTGCGGTCCTCGAGCAGCTCCTTGAGGACGACGACCTCGCCGGAGACGTCGGTCTCGCGTGCGAGCACGACGTTGTACGACTCGTTGAGCGCGACCTCCTGGCCGCGCTCGAGCTCGTCGACGTCGACCTCGGGGTGGATCGAGACGCGCATCTTGCGGCCGGAGGTGAACACGTCGACCGAGCCGTCGTCGTTGGCGCCGAGGAACGTGCCGTAGGCCGACGGCGGCATGGTGAGCTTCTCGACCTCTTCGCGCAGCGCGGCGATGTGCTCACGCGCCTCGCGCAGGGTGGCCGACAGCCGCTCGTTCTGCGAGACGGCCTGGGCGAGCTGGCCCTTGGTCTCGAGGATCTTCTCCTCGAGGGTGCGCACCCGCTTGGGGGCGTCCTGGAGCCGGCGGCGGAGGACGACGACCTCTTCCTCGAGGCCCTTCAGCTGGTCCTGGAGCTCGCCGACCTGGCGCTCGTACTCGGCAAGCCGTCGATCCTGCTCGGACGCCACGTGACCACCTCCTCGACACCCCCGCGTGCGTGTCGCGGCACCCTACACCGGGGTGTCGGCCCCAACGGCGCGATTGCGTCGCGCCCGCGAGCTCCCGACCCGGCCGCTCCGTCGTCGGCGCGCACCCCCGAGTTTTTCCCGTGGATGCTTGAGAAATCGCCGGGGCCCCGCTACGCTGGATTCCGTTGCCCGGGTCCACCGCGCGGTAGCGTCCACGGGCAGTCCGACAGTCCGCCCAGCGAAGGAATCGACACGACGATGAAGGTCTGGATCGACCAGGACCTCTGCACCGGCGACGGCCTGTGCGAGGAGATCGCCCCCTCGGTGTTCACCCTCCTCGACGATGGTCTCGCCTACGTCAAGGAAGGCGACAAGGTCCTCAGCAACCCCGGCGGCGCCGAGGGACTTGCCAACGTGCCGGGCGGCATGGAAGAGGCGACCATCGAGTCCGCCGAGGAGTGCCCCGGCGAGTGCATCTTCATCGAGGTCGACTGACTGCTCGCCCCCGTCGCTCGCGTCCGCTCGCTCGTCTCGCATGAACCCGGGCAGAGCCCGGGTTCATTCGCGTGCGCCGGAGTCCGCGTCGGACCCCTCGGCGATCTCTCGGTGCTGCCTCACTCCGCTGAGGCAGTCGCCCGTGCTGCGCGGCAGCGTGGACGTGCCGGCGAGCACGGGGTCGAGCACCGCGTCGAGCTCGGTGCGGGTGAGCGCGTACGCCGTGGTCTGGCGGCTGATGTCGTAGGCGAACATCACCCCGACCACGTGGCCCGTCTGATCGACGATGGGGCCGCCCGAGTCGCCGGGCTGGGTCACCGCGGCGAGCACGAACACGTCGCGCTCGGTCTCCACCGTGTGGGTGATGTCGGTGCCCCGGGCCACGATCTGCTCGGCGATGCGCACCGGCGCCTCGCGCAGCTCACCGCCACCGGGGTGCCCGAACAGCGCGCCGGTGTCGTCGACGGTGGCGGTGGCGCGGGTGAGCGGCGGGAGCCCGAGACCGGGCACGCGCAGCACGGCGAGATCGCGCTTCGCGTCGAAGGCCACCACGTCGGCGTCGAGCCGTCGCCCGTCACTGGTCTCGACCCGCGTGCGGGGTTCGCCCGCCACGACGTGCGCGTTGGTCACGACCAGGTCGGGGGCGGCGACGAAGCCGGTCCCCTCCTGGATCCGGTCGCACGCGGTGCCGACGACCTTGACCGTCGAGCGGACGACCGCCGCCGCGGCCGGCGCCGGGATCCCGTCGGACGGCGGCGACCCCGCGTCGGGTGACGTCAACGCGTCGAACACCTCGGGGAACGTCTGGTCGCCGACCAGGCGACCGAGCGTCTCGGCCTCCGACGGCGGCTCGGGCGCGAGCCGGTCGATGGCGCGGATCAGCGCCGAGCTGCGCGTCGCGCGCGCCGGCCACCCCGGCGAGCTGGCCAACGCGGGGATGAGCAGCCACACCACCACCAGCGCACCGATGACTCCGAGCGCAGCGCCTGCGATGCGATCGGTGCGCTGCACCGCGGCGTGACGCGGCAGGCGTCCGCGCAGCAGCGCGCCCAACGACGCGCCCAGTGCATGCAGCGCGCTGGTGACGACCAGCACGAAGGCCAACGACACGAGCAGGCGCGTCCGCGGCGGCGAACCCTTGAAGGCCTCGGCCACGTCGGGCACGAAGACCAGCGCCACGACGAGACCGATCGCCAGCCCCGCCCACGACAACGAGCGCCGGACGAAGCCCGTGCGCCAACCCAGCCAACCGGCGCCGGCCGCGGCGCCGACGACGAGCAGGTCGAGCGCGTTCACCCACCCGGCGCGAGGAGCCGCGCGTGGGTGAGGAAGCCGGTGTGGGCGACCATGCGATGGTCGGGGCGCACCGACTGGCCGTCGACGTGCCAGGTGCGCTGCAGCACCTCGAGCGACTCGACCATGCCGAAGCCCGAGTCGTCGAGCGCTTCGCGCAGGCGGGCGACCTGACCGATGGTGGGCAGGTAGGCGAGCAGGATGCCGCCGGGGTGCAACGCCTGCTCCGCGTGCTTCACGACGCGCCACGGCTCGGGCAGGTCGAGCAGGATGCGGTCGAGGTCGTCGCCCTCGATGCCCTCGTAGACGTCGCGGATCTCGATGTCGAGGGGCATGTCGGGGCCGAGGAAGCCCTCGACGTTCTGTCGGGCGCGCGACGCGAAGTCTTCGCGGATCTCGTAGCCGGTGACCCGGCCCGTGGGCCCGACCGCGCGCAGCAACGCCATGGTGAGCGCGCCGGAACCGACGCCCGACTCCAGCACCCGCGCGCCGGGGAAGATGTCGGCGAGCACGAGGATCGGCCCGAGGTCCTTCGGGTAGATCACCTGCGCGCCCCGCGGCATCTCGAGCACGTACTCGGCGAGCGTGGGTCGGACCGCGGTGAGGCGGGCGCCGCGCGTGGTGCGCACGATGCATCCGTCGGGCTGACCGATGAGCTCGGCGTGCGCCACGAACCCGGCGTGGGTGTGGAACTCGGCCCCTTCGGCGAGGGTGACGAGGTGCCGCCGGCGCTTGTTGTCGACGAGGAGCACGCGCTCCCCCGCCCGGAACGGCTCAGCCATCGGTGCTCCCCTCGCCGGCACTCCCCGGATCGGCACTTCCCTCGTCGACGAGGCGCCCGACGCCCAGTGCGACCGGAACCGCCGGGATCTCGATCGCCCCGACCTTCTCGCGCAGGCGGCAGAACGCGCACACGTCGCCCGGCGTGGGCGAGCCGCACACCGCGCACTCGCGCAGGTCGTCGCGCTCCTCGGCCGCGTCGCCGGCGAACCGGTCGTGGCCCGCGCTCGACGAACCCGAACAGGAACGCGGCCTTGCTCCCCGGCGAGCGGTCCTCGAGCGCGTTGAGCACTTCCTTGTACCCGAGGTGCCGGTTGCCCTCGGCCATCGGGCACTCCTCGACCTGGTAGTCGATGCCCCGCAGCACGCAGTAGGCCGCGCATCTCGCGCTCGCCGAGACGCACGAGCGGCTTCACCTTGCGCACGAACCCCGGCGCCGCGGGCAGCACCGGGTGTTGACGACCGAGGTAGCCGACGTCCCAGCGCAGCACGTTGCCGAGCAGCACCGCGGCCTCGTCGTCGAGGTTGTGCCCGGTGGCGACGACGTCGTAGCCGTGCTCGATCGCGGCACGGTTGAAGAGGTGGCGCTTCGACAGTCCGCACGCGCCGCACGGGGCGCGCCGGCTGGCCGCGGCGGCTTCGGGGATGCCCATGCCGTACTCGTCGGCGAGCTCGATCTGGTGCAGCTTCACGCCGCGTTCGGCGACGTAGTCGTGCACGTAGCGTCCCGACACGTCGGAGTAGGTGCCGATGCCGAGCCCGAGGTAGAGCCCGTCGGCCTCGTAGCCGAGCCGCACGAGGATGTCCCAGAGCGCGAGCGAGTCCTTGCCGCCCGACACCGCGACCAGCACCCGCTCCCCCGGCTCCAGCATCCGGTAGTGGTGGATGGCCCGGCGCACCTGCTCCTCGCAGTGGTGCAGGAAGTGGTCACGGCAGAACGCGGCGTTGTGGCGCCGGACGTCGATGACCGCGGGGCCCTTGCAGACCTTGCACTTCACGCGCCGTCGCTCCCGCCGCTGATCACGGGCCGGATCTCCACCTGGTCGTCGTCGGCGAGCTTGGCGTCGTGGGTGACCAGCTCGTCGCCCACGATGACCAGCACCGACTCCGGGCTCACGTCGAGCCGGGCGAGGAGCGCGCCCACCGTGAGGGGGCCGTCGATCTCCACTTCACGCCGGGGGTTCCGCAGGGTCACCTTCACCCGGCCCAGGGTACCGGCACCACCCCCGGTCATTTCCGGCGGGTGGTCTCCCGGATCTCGAGCCGTTCACCCTTGCGCAGCTTGATGCGGGTGACCTCTTCCTTGCGGCCGGCGACCGAGTGCAGGAGCTTGAACCCGCTCGCGGCCGCGCCCGCGTAGAGCCACGCCTTCGAGCCGCTGTGCATGCCCCGACGCAGCGCGGTGCGCGAGAACGACGACATGAACCGGGCGGTGAAGCCCTTCTTGAAGATCTGCGCGGCCGAGACTGCAGCGGCGACGACGACGACCGCGTCGCCCTTGCGGTTGGCCATCAGATCCGCCGGATCTCGACGATGGTGCTCTTCTTGCGGCCACGACGCCTGCCGAGCACGAAGGCGACGACCACCACGGCAACGCCCGCGACGACGAGGCCGGTCTTGGTCGCGTCCTGCGCGACCTCGGTGGAGTCCTCGGTGACGCCGCGGATCTCGGCGAGCTTGCGCTCGATGTCCTGGCGGGTGACCGGCCGGTCGGTGGGGACCATCGAGCTCATCCGTACTCCTTCTCGACCTTGCGCGTGCGGGCCAGCCACACGATCGCCGCGCCCACGATCAGGGCCACGAACGTGATGAGGTAGGGCACCCACGACCAGTCGCCGGCGAAGGTGTCGCCGGTCTCGGTCTGCAGCGCCCGCAGGCACGAGAGGCCGAGGAAGACCACGCCGAAGCCGAGCAGCAGCGACCCCGCGATGCCGAAGCCGATGTAGCGACCGAGCGACTTGAGCGGGACGATCGTCTGCTGGCGCACGTAGGCGACCACGAGGTCGCGCAGCTCGGTGACGAGCTGCGGCAACGGCGGCGTGCGGTGCGACTCGGGCTTGGCGCTCGCCGCCGCCGGAGCGCCCGCGGTGCCTCCGTCGGTGCCTCCGCCGGTGGTCGCCGGATCGGTTGGTTGCATGCGGGCTCCTGGTGAAGGCTTCGACTACGGCTGCTGGGCGGACGTGGTGACCGGCGCGGCCGGTGCGGGCACGAGCGTATCGGCCGGGGGTGCGTCCGGGAAGGTTCCGATGATCCCGGCCAGTTTGGTGCGGATGCCGGCGGCCGCGGTCTCCGCGAAATCTCCCGTGTCGACGAAGGCGAAACGCAGCACCGGACCGGTGGCGACCTCGCCCGCGAAGCCGGCGACGCCCTGGAGCGATCCGGTCTTCGCCCGCAGCTTGTCGACGAGCGGCGTGCCGAGGAACTGGTCGATCAGGGTGCCGGTGCGCCCGGCCACCGGCAGCCCGTCGAACAACGCGGCGAAGCCCGGGCGCGTCGCCAGACCGAGGGTGTCGACCAGCAGGTTGCAGGTGACCCGGTTGCCACGATCGAGCCCCGAGCCGTCGACCAGCGCCAGGTTCTCGGCGGGCAGGCCGAGGGCGAGCAGCCGGGCCTTCACCGCCGCCGCGCCCGCGGCGGTGGTGCCCTGCTTCGGCGTCGTGGACCCCGAGCTCCTTGAGGATCATCTCCGCCGACAGGTTGTCGCTCGACGTGAGCATCGAGGAGAGGATCGCACCGAGCGGCGGCGAGGTGACCGACGCGACCTCCGCCGCGTCGCCCGGCGCGGCACCGTGGGCAGCAGTGCCGACCTTCACCCCGCGCGCCACGAGCAGGTCGGTGAGCCTCTGCGCGGCGTTGAGCGCGGGATCGTCGGCCAGCACCTTGCGGCCCACGTTGCTCAGGCCGTCGTTCACGGTGAGCGCGCCGATGGGCCCGATGTCGCCACCGGTCTTGTACTCCGGCTTCCAGGTGGGGATGTAGCGCTGGTCGTCGTAACGCGAGTCGTCACCCACGACACCGCCGGGGATGCGGGTGACGCCCTTGGCCACGATCGCGTCGGCCAACGCCTCGAGCGACGTGGTGACGTCGTTGCCCGTCCACTTGCCCTGCTTCAGCAGCCGCGGCGTAGTCGTCGGTGGTGAGCACCGGGTCGCCGGCACCGACCACGAAGAGCTGGTCGACGGCGCCGTCGTGCACCCCGCCCGGCGCCACGGCGCGGGTGACGTAGGCGAAGTCGGGCCCGAGCGCGTCGAGCGCGGCCGCCGCGACCAGCAGCTTCTGCGTGGACGCGCCCACGATCGGGGTGTCGCCCTCGTGGCTGGCGACGACGTGGTCGCCCTCCTTCACCACGAAGCACGACCCGCCCCCGGCGTTGCCGTCGAGCGCCGCCTGCAGGTGCTGCGCCCCCACCGCTTCCACCACCGCCTGCGGGACACGGCGCACCGACCACAGCGGCGTGCCGACACTCGCGCCGGGGGTCGCGCTCGAGCTGCTCCCCCCGCCCGAGAAGGCCACGACCAGCGCGATCACCGCGGCGACCACGAGGACGCCCGCGACGACGGCACGGGTACGGGTGCTCACCGGAGCCTCATACGCGCGAGTCGCGCCCGGCCCAGAACTCGTCGCGCAGCACGCGCTTGAGCAGCTTGCCGGAGTCGGTCCGGGGCAACGCGTCGCGCACCTCGTACCCGCGCGGCTGCTTGTAGCTCGCGACGCGCGCCTCCACGAACGCCCGGACGTCGTCGAGGTCGAGGGTGACGCCGTCGCGCGCCTGCAGCACCGCGTAGACCTGCTCGCCCCACTCGTCGTCGGGGATCCCGAACACCGCCGCGTCGAGCACCGCCGGATGGGCGTGCAGCACCGCCTCGATCTCCACCGGGTAGACGTTCACGCCGCCGGAGATGATCATGTCCTTCTTGCGGTCGCAGATGTAGAGGTAGTCCTCGTCGTCGAGGTAGGCGACGTCGCCGACCGATTTCCACTCGCCGTCGTGCACGTCGAGGCGCTCCTCGCTGCGGTGGTAGCCCTCCATCGCCAGCGTGGTGCGGATGAACAGCTCCCCCGGCTCGTCGGGCGCGCAGTCGTTGCCGTCGTCGCCCACGATGCGCACCTCGACCGGGCCGTAGGTGCGGCCGCACGACCCCGGCTTGCGCATCTGGTCGTGGGGGTCGAGCACGGTGGTGACGCCGAGCTCGGTGGAGCCGTACACCTCGTAGAGGAACCAGTCGCCGAGCTTCTCGTAGATCTCCTGCTTGAGCGCGTAGGGCACCGGGGCGGCATTGGCCACCAGCGTGCGCATCGACGTGAGATCCGCGCGTTCGAGCTCGCCCGGCGGGAGCGCCACGATGCGCTTGAGCTGCGTGGGCGCGGTGAACGTGTCGGTGACGCGGTGCTCCTTCACCAGGCGCAGCCACGCGACCGGATCGAACTTGCGCAGCACCACGATGCAGCCGCCGAGCGCGTGCGCGAACCCCGCGAAGCCGAGCGGGCCCGAGTGGTACAGCGGCCCGGTGGTGAGGTGCACCGGCGTGAACTCGAACAGGCCGAGGCGCTCCATGATCTTGAAGACGGTCTCGGTGTGCGTGCGGCTGCGGTACGCGCCCTTCGGCTTCCCGGTGGTGCCCGACGTGTAGATCATCGTCGGCCCGTTCGTCGCGCCCGGTTCCCCGTCGGGCACCGGCAGCGGTTCGGGCGACTGCTCGGCGAGCAGCGCGTCGAGCGAGAGACAGCCGTCGGGGACGTCGCCGCCGTAGACCAGCACCGCGCGCACGTTGGGCAGCCGGTCGCGCACCGACGCGACGAGCGGCGCCTGCTCGGCGTCGACCACCACCGCGACCGCTTCGCAGTTGTCGATCACGTACTGCATCTCGTCGGCGGTGAAGCGGTACGAGACGGGGACGGCGGTGAGCTCGGCCTTGCGGGCCGCGTGGACCACCATGAGGACCTCGAGCGCGTTGGGCCCGCACCAGGCGACGCGGTCGAGTCGTTTCGCGCCGGTGGCGAGCAACGCGCGGGCGAGCCGGTTGGCGAGGGACTCGAGCTCGGCGTAGTTGGTGGCCGACGGCCGGCCGCCGCCCGCGGCGTCGACGATGACCGCGGGACGCGACCCGTCGGTCTGCGCGTGCTGCGTCAGGAAGTCCATGGGCGGCTCGGTAGCCTACCGGCATGACCCACCCCGACCCGGCGCACCCGGGCGCGCCGGAGGTGTCGGTGGTGATGCCGGCCCACAACGAGGAGGCGTTCCTCGAGCGGTCGGTGGGCGACGTCGCCGGCGAGTTGGAGCGCCGGGGTCTGCGCTTCGAGATCGTGGTGTCGGAGAACGGTTCCGGCGACTCCACCCTCGCCCTCGCGCACCGGCTGGCCGCCGCCGACCCCCGCGTACGGGTGCTCACCCGACCGGGCGCCGACTACGGCGCAGCGATGCGCTCGGGCATCCTCTCCGCCTCCGGCGACCAGGTCGTCGTGTTCGACGTCGACTACTACGACGGCGACTTCGTCGACCGCGTGCTGCCGCTGCTGCGCGCCGTCGACGGTCCCGCGATCGTCGTGGGCTCCAAGCGGGCCCCGGGCACCAACGACACCAGGCCGTGGGCCCGGCGGATGATCACCGCCGGGTTCACCGGCATGTTGCGGGTGGGGTTCGGCCTCGGCGTGTCGGACACGCACGGCATGAAGGCGATGCGGCGCGCCGAGGTGGTGCCGGTCGTCGAGGACTGCCGGTTCGGCACCGACCTCTTCGACACCGAGCTCGTGCTGCGCGCCGAACGCGCCGGATTGCGGGTCGGCGAGGTGCCGGTGACGGTCGAGGAGCGGCGGCCGTCGCGCACGCCCATCGCCAGTCGCATCCTGCGCACCCTCGTCGGCCTCGTCCGGCTGCGGGTGGTGTTGTGGCGTGACGCCCACTGAGGAACACGACCTGCGGGCGTTGCGGGAACGTCCTGGCGCAGCCCACTCCTAGAGTGACGCCATGCTCAACCGCTACGCCGCCGCACTGTCAGAGCACCCGGTGGCGGCCCACGCGGTCGGCGAGGTCGCCGGCGAGATCATCGAGGCGCTCGACGGCGAAGATCCCGATCTCGTCGTGATCTTCGCGTCGCCGCACTTCGTCGGCGCGCTCGACGACGTCACCTCCGCGCTCGCCAACCTCCTGTCGCCGCGCGTCGCGTTCGGCGCGTCGGCGATCGCGGTGATCGGCGGCGCGCAGGAGGTGGAGCACGGGCCCGCGCTCTCGGTGTTCGCGGCGCGCATGCCCGACGCGACGATCCTGCCCATCCGACTGTCGGCGTCACGCGATGTCGACGGGGTGGTGCTCGACGGTCTGCCCGACGCGGGCGACGCGCACGGCACCCTGCTGCTCGTCGCCGATCCCTTCACCTTCCCGATGGACGGCGCGCTGCGCGCGTTGGAAGAGGTGTCGCCCGCGGTGCAGGTGGTGGGCGGTGCCGCGTCGGCCGCTGCGGGCCCCGGCGGGAACCGGCTGCTGCTCGACGGCGAGGTGTACCAGCAGGGCGCGGTGGGCGTGTTGATCCAGGGCGCGCCGGTCCGCGCGGTGGTGTCTCAGGGTTGTCGGCCGGTGGGCACTCCCCTCACCGTCACCCGCGCCAACGGCGCGCTGCTCGAACGGCTCGCCGGCGCCGACGCGCTCGAGCGACTGCAGGAGTGCGCGTCGGACGCGTCCGACGAGGACCGCTTCCTCATGGGCATGGGCCTGCAACTCGGCATCGTGGTCGACGAGCACCAGCTCGACTTCGGCCCCGGCGACTTCCTCGTGCGGGGGGTGATGGGCGCCGATCCCACGAGCGGGAGCCTGCGCATCGGCGACGTGGTCGAGGTGGGTCAGACCGTGCAGTTCCACGTGCGCGACGCGGGCGCGGCCGACGACGACCTGCGGACGCTGCTCGCCGGCGTCGAACCGTCGGAGGCGCGGGGCGCGCTGGTGTTCTCGTGCAACGGGCGGGGCGAGCGGTTCTTCGGTCTGCCGTCGCACGACGCCGGGGTGGTCGACCAGTTGTTGGGACCGCTCCCGACGGCGGGGATGTTCTGCGCCGGCGAGCTCGGGCCGGTCGGCGGCCGCAGCTTCGTGCACACCTTCACCGCCAGCATGGCCCTCTTCGGCTGAGGCCGGGCAGGCCATTGCCGGAACTGGACATCGGCTCGCCACCACGACGCGTCGCTCCCCTCGCATCCGACGCTGGAGTGCCGGGCAGGCTCGGTAGCCTGCCTCCCTGGTCCAGTCGCGCTTCTGGATCCCCGTGTGGTGCCGTGAGGGACGCCACGTGACCGGCGGTAGTGGCAAGGGCGGGATGTGGACGGTCGGGTGAGACGTCGGGCGGCCGGGGCGGCGATCCTCGTCGCGGCGGTCCTCCCCGCCGTGGTGGCTGTCGTCGCAAATCTCGGGCGGCCACAGGCCCTCGCGCAGGATCCCGCCAGCATCCAGTTGATGGTGCGCGACGTCTTCACGGCGCACACTCCGCTCGTCGGCGCGTACAGCCGGGGTTTCAACCATCCCGGTCCCACCTTCTTCTATCTGCTCGCGCCGCTCTCGGTGCTGGCAGGCGGCGCGACGTGGGCGTTGTCCGTGGGCGCCGCGCTCATCCAGGGTTTCGGCGCGTTCGCACTGGTGTGGCTCAGCCTGCGGCGCGCGGGTCCGTGGTTCGCGGCCCTGATGGCGAGCGCGCTCGGCCTCGGCTACGTGGCGTTCGACTTCGGTGGGCAGTTCAGGGATGCATGGAACCCCTTCGGGGCCTATCCATGGTTCCTGGTCTTCCTGGTGCTCGCGTGGGGATTCGCGATCGGTAACCGGTACGACGTCGTGGGGCTCGCGGCCACCGGCACCTTCGTCGTCCAGTGCCACATCGGGTACCTGCCCCTCGTGGCGACGGTCGTGGTGTGGGCGCTGGTGGTCGGCGTGTGGTCCGACCGTCGTTCCGCCAAGGAGCGTGACGACGACTCGGTGCAACCAACGGCGGCACGCCCGTCGTGGCGGCGCGTCTCGCTGCTCACCGCCGGCGTACTGGTCGTGCTGTGGGCCGCGCCAGTCGTCGAGCAGCTGCGTCACGGTGCTGACGGGAACCTCGCGCAGACCTGGCGGTATTTCCGCGAGGGCGGGGATCGCACTCGGGATGCGGCGAGGCGCGGGCCTGTTCGCAGCCGAGTTCAAGTGGTGGCCGCCGTGGCTGGGTGGCGCGCAGGCCGTGGAGTTCGCCACCGGCAACGTCGTGCCCGCCAGCCTCTGGTGGCTGCTCGTCCCGGCGGCGCTCCTCGTCGTCGGGTGGTTCGCCGCACGCCGCAGCGGCCGGCGCGCCGACCGCCGACTCGTGGAACTCGCCGCGGTGGCGAGCGTTGCGACGATCGTCGCGCTGTCCCGCATCACCGTGGCCCCGTACCACTACCTCTTCTACTGGCGGATTGCGGTCGCCGTCTTCGTCGTGGCTGCGAGCACCTGGGCCGCCGGTCATGCGCTGCCGGAACAGGCTCCGGCACGCACCGAACTTCCGGCGCGCCGCCGCGGGAGCCCTGGCGCTCGTCCTCGCCATCGCGTGCGTCGCGCAGGTCGCCGACGTGGTGAACGGCAAGGACGGCTTCCGCCACACTCGAACCGGCAGTCGCCGCCGCCATGAACCAGATCGAGACCGTGGGCCTCCCGCGCGCTCCCGTATTGGTGCGCTCGATGGGGAGCACCCTCGGGGGGTTCGACCAGGGCGTCATCGCAGCCCTCGACGAGCGCGGCGCGCTCGCACGCGTCGACCGGCAGTTCGGCTATCACTACGGCACCCAGCGCACGGCCGCGCCTTCCCAGGTCTCGGAGGTCTGGTACCTCTCCGAGGAAGGGCGTTACGGCAACGAGCTCCGGGCGCTTCCGGGGGCCCGTGAGATCGCGGCCGTGTCGCCGCTCCCGCGGTCGGAGGAGCAGGAGCTCCGTCGGCTCGAGGCACGGGTGAGCGCCGCGCTGGTGGCCGCGGGTCGAGTCGGATCTCGCGTCGTCGATCGACAGCGCCTTTCTCGGGGAGCTCATCGAGCAGGCGCGTCGGCAGGGGCCGTTGCCGGGCGTGGACACGCAGGACGTCGAGCGCCTCGTCGCCCTCAACGCTCGCGTTGCTCGCGCACACGAGTGTCGCTGCGTGATCGTCGCGTTCCCCGCGCAGGACGCGCCGAACCTTCCCTTCACCCTCGGCTGACGAGCCGATTCCGAGGCGCCCCGAATGGCGCGTGTGCGCTCGGAGCTCAGTTCCGGGTGCGGTAGCGGAGGTACATGGCGCCGCTGTCGAACTGACGCGCGTCCTGGAGTTCGAGACCGAGTCGGACCTCAGCGGGCGAACGCGGGCTTGCCGCCGCCGATGACCACCGGATGGACGAAGAGGTGGCACTCGTCGACCAACCCGGCAGCGAACGCGTGCGCCGCGAGTTCCGCACCACCGATCATCAGATCGCTGGTGGCGGAGGTCTTCAGCGCTCGTACCTCGTCGGCATCGAACCGGCGCTCGACCTGCGTGCGCGCGGTGGGGACGGCGTCGAGCGTCGAGGAGTACACGACCTTGTCGGCCGCGCACCAGACGTCCGCGAAGTCGGCCGCGAGCTCCGACTGCTCGGCCAGGGCGGGTTCCGTCTCCCACACGGCCATCGTCTCGTAGAGACGCCGGCCGTAGAGATAGGTGCCGAACGGGTCGTACGAGGTCGGTGATGAACTGGAAGACCTCGTCACTCGGCTCGGTCCAGTCGAACGCGCCGGTCGCGTCCTCGATGTACCCGTCGAGCGACACGTTCGTCCCGTAGATCAACTTGGCCATGCTGCACGGTACCGGCATTGCTTCAGCCGCCACGGGCGCGAGACTGGCCGGACATGTCGGAGCAGGAGGTCGACGAGTACCTGGCGGCGCTCGACGAGCCCAAGCGCGGAACGCTCGAGCAGTTGCGCAGCACCATCCTCGAGATCGTCCCGGACGCGGAGCAGTGCATCTCCTACGACATGCCGGCCTTCAAGCTCGACGGCAAGGCGGTCGCCGGGTTCGCGGCGTTCACGCACCACCTGAGCTACTTCCCGCACAGCGGGTCGGTGCTCCCGGAGCTCGCCGAGGAGCTGGGCGACTACTCCACGACGAAGGGAACGCTGCGCTTCCCGGTCGAGGCCCCACTCCCGAAGCTGCTGGTCGAGAAGCTCATCGCCGTGCGGCAGCGTCAGCTCGCGACGCCGACGACCTGAGGTCGCGACGGGCGCTGCCGCTGCTCGGGTGTCGACGAGAACGCGCGCGGTCCGGGGCGTGAGTCGCGGACGGCGTGATCGGTCGGATCGGAAGTTGGGAAGGACGTAGGCTGCGCCGGGATCGAGCGAGGTGGACAGGTCGAGCGGGTGAACGGGTGAGGGAAGCGATGGCGACAGCGGAGATCGAACAGCGCGGGATCGACGTGGTCCGGGGCCTGGCCATGGACGCGGTCCAGAAGGCGAACTCCGGACACCCGGGCACGCCGATGGCGCTCGCGCCGCTCGCCCACGTGCTCTTCACCCGCATCATGAAGTACGACGCGTCGGCGCCCGAGTGGCCCGACCGCGACCGGTTCGTGCTCTCCGCAGGGCACGCGTCGATGCTCCTCTACTGCCTACCTCCACCTGCTCGGCTTCGGGCTCACGCTCGACGACCTGCGCGACTTCCGCCAGTGGGGCTCGCACACGCCCGGCCACCCCGAGTACCGCCACACCGCGGGGGTGGAGGTCACCACCGGCCCGCTCGGGCAGGGCTTCGCCAACGGGGTGGGCATCGCCCTCGCCGAGGCCAACCTGCGCGACCGCTTCGGCCCCGCGGTCACCGACCACCACGTGTTCGCGATCTGCGGCGACGGCGACCTCCAGGAGGGCGTGAGCCACGAGGCCGCGTCGATCGCCGGCCACCTCGGACTCGGCCGCCTCGTCTACGTCTACGACGACAACCACATCACCATCGACGGCCCCACCGAGCTGTCGTACACCGACGACGTCCGCAAGCGCTTCGAGGGCTACGGCTGGCACGTCCACGAGATCGGCGAGGTGGCCAACGACCTCGACGCGCTCGAGGCCGGCCTCCGGGAGGGCATGGCCGAGACCGCCCGGCCCAGCCTCGTGGTGCTGCGCAGCCACATCGGGTACCCGTCGCCGCAGTTCACCGACTCGCCCAAGGCCCACGGCAACCCGCTCGGCGCCGACGAGATCGCCGCGGTGAAGGACATCCTCGGCCTGCCCGCCGACCAGGACTTCTTCGTCCCCGACGACGTGCTCGCCTACTACCGGGAAGCCGGCACGAAGGGCGCGGCCGAGCGCGAGGCGTGGGAAGCACGTCGCGTCGCGTTCCGCACCGGCGAGCCCGAGATGGCCGCCGAGTACGACGCCTGCCTCGAGGGCCGCGGCCTCGCCGGCTGGGAGGCCAAGCTCCCGGTGTTCGAACCCGGCGAGAGCCTCGCCACCCGCCAGGCCTGCACCAAGGTCGTGAACGCGGTCATCGACGTGGTGCCCGGTCTCGTGTGCGGCGGCGCCGATCTCACCGAGAACACCGGCATGGAGCTGCAGTCGGGTGGCGTGATCGACCGCCACCGGTTCGGCGGCCGCCAGGTGCACTACGGCATCCGCGAGCACGGCATGGGCTCGGTGATGAACGGCATGGCGGTGAGCGGCCTGCTCCCCGCCGGCGGCACGTTCTTCGTGTTCAGCGACTACATGCGCCCCGCGGCGCGCCTCGCCGCGCTGTCGGGCTACAAGACCGCCTTCGTGTGGACCCACGACTCCGTGGGCCTCGGCGAGGACGGCCCCACCCACCAGCCGGTCGAGCAGCTCGCGTCGTTCCGGGCGATGCCCGGCCTGCGGGTCATCCGCCCGGCCGACGCCAACGAGGTGTCGCAGGCGTGGCGCGTGCACGTCGACGGCGACGGCCCCACCGCGTTCGTGCTCTCCCGCCAGAAGCTCCCCGTCCTCGCCGGTACCGCCGAGCGCGCCCTCGAGGGCGTGCCGAAGGGCGCCTACACCCTCGTCGACGAACCGCGCGGCGATCTCGATCTCGTGCTCATCGGCACCGGGTCGGAAGTCGCGGTGTGCGTCGCCGCGGCCGAGGCGCTCGCCGCCGACGGCATCGGCGCGCGCGTCGTGTCGATGCCGAGCTGGGACCTCTTCGCCGCTCAGAGCGACGACTACCGAGCAGGAGTGCTGCCCGCCGGCATCCCCCGCTTGGCGGTGGAGGCCGGCACCACCTTCGGCTGGGAGCGCTACGCCGACGCCGTCGTCGGCTTCGACCACTTCGGCAGCTCCGCCCCCGGCGACCGCGTGCTCGCCGAGTTCGGCATCACCCCGGCCAACGTCGCCGACCACGCCCGTGCCCTCGTCGCAGGAGCCTCCCGATGACCACGTCCCCTTCCCCCACCGGCAGCGCGATCGCCCACCTCAACGACCTCGGCCAGAGCCCGTGGTACGACAACCTGGCCCGACCGTTGCTCACCGGCGGCGGCCTGGCCCGGCTCGTGGCCGACGACGGCATCAAGGGCGTCACCTCCAACCCCACCATCCTCGAGAAGGCCATCGGCGCCGGTGAGGGCTACGACGAGCAGCTCGCCCGCTGCGCCGCCGAGGGCCGCTCGGTGGAGGAGACGTACTGGGACGTCGTGCTCGACGACATCCGCTCCGCCACCGACATCCTGCGCCCGGTCTACGACGCCACCGGCGGGCGCGACGGCTTCGTGTCGGTGGAGGTGTCGCCCACCCTCGCCCACGACACGAACGGCACCCAGGAGATGGCGGCCTGGCTGTGGCGCCAGGTCGACACGCCCAACGTGATGATCAAGATCCCGGGCACGGTCGAGGGCCTGCCCGCGATCACCGAGACCATCGCCGCGGGCATCAACGTCAACGTGACGTTGATCTTCAGCCTCGACCGTCACGACAAGGTGATCGACGCCTATCTCGCCGGCCTGCGCCGCTTCGCCGACGCCGGCGGCGACCTCTCGACGGTGAGCTCGGTGGCGTCGTTCTTCGTGAGCCGGGTCGACACCGAGACCGACCAGCGCCTCCCCGAGGGTCACGAGTTGCGGGGCAAGGCCGCGGTCGCCAACGCCAAGCTCGCCTACGAGCTGTTCCGGCAGCGCTTCTCCGGACCCGAGTGGGACGCGCTCGCGGCGAAGGGCGCCCGCCTGCAGCGGCCGCTGTGGGCGTCGACCTCCACCAAGAACCCCGACTACTCCCCCACCCTCTACGTGGACGAGCTCGTCGGCCCCGACACCGTGAACACGCTTGGCGCCGGCGTCGATCGACGCGCTGCACGCCGGCGACGCCAACCTGCGGCCCGACACCGTGGCCCAGGGCGCGGCCGATGCGCACGCGGTGATCGACGGACTCGCCGCCGCGGGCGTCGACTTCACCGACGTGACCGACACGCTCGAGCGCGAGGGCGTCGACTCGTTCGCGGCGTCGTTCGCCGACGCCTTCACCACCATCGAGAAGCGCCGCGCCGAACTCTCCTGATGAGCGTCAGGCGACCGACTCCGCGCCGAGGCGGTAGGCCGTCGGCCAGGTGCTCGGCCAGGTCGGCGAGGGGGACGCGGGCGTTGAGGCCACTCGTGCTCGGCAGCACGTAGACGGGACGGCCGCCGAGCGTCTCCGGTTGCACGCCGGCCGCGGCCTTCGGGTGCTGCGCCCGCCAACCGGCGAGGCCCACGAAGCAGATCGCGCCGGGCCGCAACCACGCCGCGAGACGTTCGAGGCGCGCGAGGCCGTCGCGGTACTCCTCGGCGTCGAGCGCGTCGGCGCGCGGCGTGGCGCGCTTGACCACGTCGGTCATGCCGATGCCGTGCCGGCGCAGCGCGTGGTCGGGATCACGGTCGACCGACACGATCCCCGCGGCCAGCGCCGCCGGCCAGTAGCGGTTGCCGGGGCGGGCGAAGCCCACGCCGGCCTCGGCGGCGTAGACGCTCGGGTTCAGACCCGAGACGAGCAGCGTCATGCCGGGCCCCACCGTGTCGGGCAGGCTCAACTCCCGCGTCGCACCGGCCCGCACCGCGTCGAGATCGCGCTCCTCGACGACCCGGCCGGGCGGTGAAGCCGGCGCCGACGAGGAGGTCGTGCAGGAGCTCCGAGTGCCAGCGCGGACCGGGCGCGACCACACGCACCCGGTCGCCCACCGCGACCGCGCGGTGCAGGCGGGCCAGAGCCATCGGCGCCGGCGCTCGGAGTGCGCGGCAGCGCCGTCGCGCTCGATCGGGTGGGTCGGGGCATCGCCGTATGATGCCCGCGTGACGAGCACCGAGGGGTTCCCGGGCGAGATCCGTCTCGTCGACGACGTCCCCACCGCGTTCGCGCAGCTCGTGGCCGAGACCGCTCCGGCGTCGATCGCGTTGTCGGGCGGCGGCACCGCCGAGCAGTGCTACGCCGCGCTCGCCCAACGCCGCGACGTCGACTGGTCGATCGTCGACGTGTACCTCGGCGACGAGCGGTTCGTCCCGGTGGACGACCCCGACTCCAACGAGGGCATGGCCCGGCGCGTGCTGCTCGACGCGGCCCACCCGCGTGCGATCCACTCTCTCGCCACCGCGGGACCGACCGTGGAGGACGCGGCCGCGGCCTACGACGCGCTCGTGCGCGCGGCGTCGCCCATCGGCTTCGTCCACCTCGGCCTCGGACCCGACGGACACACCGCGTCGCTGTTCCCGGGCTCCGCCGCGCTCGCCGAACAGCAGCGGCTGGTGGTGGCCAACGGCGACGCGCTGCATCCCCACCCGCGGCTCACCTTCACCTACCCGGCGCTGGCCCGCTCGCCGCTCGTGGTGTTCACGGTGGCCGGAGCGGAGAAGCGCGACGCCTTCGCGCGCGTCCGCGCGGGAGACGATCTCCCCGCCGCGCACGTGCGGGCGAGCGCAGACGGCCGGGTGGTGTGGCTCGTCGACCGCGCTGCGGCCGGCGACTGAGGACCGCGAGAGGAACGCCATGGAAGTGTGGGAGCTGATGGCGCGCGAGTCGGCGCGCGATCTCATCACCCGTTACAACGCGAACGGCGACAGCGGCCGCATCGAGCAGATGGTGGCGGTGTTCGCCCCCGACGCGATCTTCGAGACCGGCGAGCATCGATTCGAGGGCCGCGACGCGATCTTCGAGTTCATGAGCGGCGTCGTGAGCGCCCAGGCCGACACCGGGACGCCGGCGCCGATCTCCCCGCGCTCGCCGACTGGGAGGCGCGGGGCCGCACCCCGATCCTGCGCCACCTCACCGGCACCACCCAGATCGACGTGATCGACGAGCACACGGTGCGCGCCCGTTCGTACTACCTGGTGCTGGCCGCACACGGCCTCGACCACTGGGGTCGCTATCTCGACGAGTTCGGCCTCGTCGACGGCGAGTGGCGCATCACGCATCGCCGCGAGATCACCGACGCGGTGTTCGAGGGAGGCTGGGGTTCACGGATGCGCGGTGCCGGGCTCCCGCCCCACGTCACCCACCCCGTCTGCTGGCCCGGGGAGCGCGGGAGAGGGCGCGGGGTAGCCTCCGGGTGATGACCGCTGCGCCGGAGCACGTGCCGAGCCTGCCCGCCGACGTGCGCGCGCTGGTCGACGTGCCGCTCCCCGAGCTCATGACCGAGGCCGCGAAGCTGCGCGACCAGGGCCACGGCGCGCGGGTCACCTACTCGCCCAAGGTGTTCATCCCCCTCACGATGCTGTGTCGCGACAAGTGCGGCTACTGCACGTTCGCCAAGCCGCCCGCGCACCTCACCAGCCCGTTCCTCGAGCTCGACGACGTGCTGGCCATCGCCCGCCGCGGCGCCGAGCTCGGCTGCCGGGAGGCGCTCTTCACCCTCGGAGAAGCGCCCGAGGCCCGCTACCCCGTCGCCGCCGAGTGGCTCGCGGCCCGGGGCTACACCGCCACCGTCGACTACCTGGTGGCCGCATCCGCCGCGGTCCTCGCCGAGACCGGGCTGCTCCCGCACGCCAACGCCGGCGCGCTCAGCGAGGAGGAGTTCGCACGGCTGCGGGCGGTGTCGCCGTCGCAGGGGATGATGATCGAGACCCTCGCGGCGCGTCTCGGCGAACCGGGCGGCCCCCACGCCGGCGCGCCCGACAAGACCCCCGCACGTCGCCTCGCCGCCCTCGACGCGGCGGGCCGGGCCCGGGTGCCGTTCACCACCGGCATCCTCGTGGGGATCGGCGAGACGCGCGAGGAACGCCTCGAGGCGTTGATGGCGATCCGCGACTCGCACGCGCGCCACGGTCACGTGCAGGAGGTGATCGTCCAGAACTTCCTGCCCAAGGACGGCACCGCGATGTGGCGCGCCCCCGCGTGCGACACCGACGAGTACCTCTGGACCGTCGCCGCCGCGCGCGTGGTCCTCGGACCCGAGATGCACCTGCAGGCACCACCGAACCTCTCCGATCCCGAGCAGCTCGGCGCGCTGCTCGACGCGGGCATCGACGACTGGGGCGGCGTGTCGCCCGTGACCCCCGACCACGTGAACCCCGAGCGGCCGTGGCCGGCGCTCGACGCGCTGCGCGCCGCCACCGAGGACCGGCGGGCTCACGCTCGCGCCGCGCCTCACCGTGCACCCCGAGTACGTCACCGCCGCCGACACCTGGCTCCACCCCGACGTGCGCTTCCCCGTGCTGCGCCTCTCCGACATGGACGGCCTCGCCCGCGACGACGACTGGGCCGCCGGCGGCGAGGTCGCCCCGCCCCAGGTGCTGCCCGCCGAGCTGCCGCCCGCGTGGCCCACACGCGGCCGCACCCCGGTGGGCGCGGTGCTCGACGGCTTCCTCGCGGGCGACGAACTCGGCGTCGACGAACTCGTCACGCTGCTCACCGCGCGCGGCGCCGACGTCGTCGAGATCGCGGCGGTGGCCGACGACCTGCGCCGCGCCACCGTGGGCGACGCGGTCACGTTCGTGCGCAACCGCAACATCAACTACACGAACGTGTGCACGTTCAAGTGCAAGTTCTGCGCGTTCTCCAAGGGTCCGCTGTCGCTCAACCTGCGCGGCACTCCCTACCTGCTCGAGCTCGAGGAGATGCAGCGGCGCGTCGTGGAGGCGGTGGAGTGCGGCGCCACCGAGGTGTGCCTCCAGGGTGGCATCCATCCCGACTTCGACGGGAGCTACTACCTCGAGGTCGCCAGCGCGGTGAAGGCGGTCGCGCCCGACATCCACGTGCACGGGTTCACCGCGCTCGAGGTCACCGAGGGCGCGCGGCGCCTCGAGATGCCCCTCGCCGACTACCTGCGCGACCTCAAGGAGGCCGGCCTGGCCACCCTGCCGGGCACCGCGGCCGAGATCCTCGACGACGAGGTGCGGGCGATCATCTGCCCCGACAAGGTGAACACCGAGGAGTGGCTGGAGGCGCACCGCACCGCGCACTCGGTGGGTCTGCGCTCGAACGTCACGATCATGTTCGGCCACGTCGAACGCCCGGTCCACGTGGCGCGCCACCTCGTGCGCACCCGCGACCTCCAGAAGGAGACCGGCGGGTTCACCGAGTTCGTGCCGCTGCCGTTCGTGCACATGGCCACGCCGATCTACCTGCAGGAGAAGGCGCGCCGCGGTCCCACGATGCGCGAGGTGCTGCTGATCCACGCGGTGGGCCGTCTCGCCTACCGGGGCTGGATCGACAACGTGCAGGTGTCGTGGGTGAAGACCGGGGTGCGGGGCGCCCGCCAGGCGCTGCTCGCCGGCTGCAACGACCTCGGCGGCACCCTCATGGACGAGAACATCTCCCGTGCCGCAGGGGCCAGCCACGGCCAGGAGCTCGACGAGTCGGAGCTGCGGGCCATCGTGGAGCCGCTCGGGCGCACGCTCGAGCAGCGCACCACGCTCTACGGCCGCACCCACACCGAGGGCCGCCGCCTGCGCCCGCCCGCCGAGGTGGTGGCCGACGACGCCGCCGCCGAGGCCTTCCTCTCCGTGCACGCGTCGGCTCCGGCATCGCCGGAGGTCTCCGTGCCCGTTACCCTCTCACCGACGCGGCTGAGCCCGCCGCGCGGCGGAGCCACCGATCGAGGAGCAGGGTGTGAGTCGTCTGGACGTCGTGGGGATCGGCAACGCGCTGGTCGACGTGCTCAGCCAGGAGTCGTTCGAGTTCGTCACCGAGCACGGCGTGGTGCCCGGGTCGATGACCCTGGTCGACACCCCGACCGCCGAGCGGCTCTACGCGGCGATGGGCCCCGGCACCGAGGTGTCGGGCGGCTCGGCGGCCAACACCATGGTCGGGGTCACGTCGTACGGCGGCAGTGCGGCGTTCGTGGGTCGGGTGGCCGACGACCTGCTCGGCAAGGTGTTCGCGCACGACATCCGCGCCGCGGGCGTGGAGTACACCACCAGCCCCGCCGCGGGTGGCGAGCCCAGCGGGCGCTGCCTCATCGTCGTCACCCCCGACGCCCAGCGCACCATGCACACCTACCTCGGCGCGTCGGCCGAGCTCGGGCCCGACGACCTCGACCACGATCTGCTCGCCCGCGCGCAGGTGCTCTACCTCGAGGGCTACCTCTGGGACTCCCCCGCCGCGCAGGAGGCCTACCGCCTCGCGGCGCGCACGGTGCACGATGCCGGCGGGCGGGTGGCGTTCACGCTCTCCGACTCCTTCTGCGTCGACCGCCACCGCGACACCTTCCTCGAGCTCATCGAGCGCGAGGTCGACGTGCTCTTCGCCAACGAGAGCGAGATCACCTCGCTCTACCAGGTCGACGACTTCGACACCGCGCTCCAGCAGGTGAACCACCACTGCGAGATCGCCGCGCTCACCCGCAGCGAGAAGGGCGCGGTGATCGTCGCGCGCGACGAAGTGCACGTGATCGACCCGCAGCCGGTCGCGCACGTGGAGGACACCACCGGCGCCGGCGACCTGTTCGCGGCGGGCTTCCTCTACGGTCTCACCCACGGCTACGACCTCGGCACCGCGGGCCGCTTCGGCGCACTCGCCGCCGCCGAGGTGATCAGCCACCTCGGCGCCCGGCCCGAGGCCTCGCTCGCCGAGCTCGCCGCGCCGCTGCTCGGCTGAGGCACAGCAGCCTGTGAAGCTCCCCCGCTACCGCACCGGCGACGACCAGCTCGACGCCGCGGTCGCCGCGCTGGTGGAACAGGTCGCCGACGACGACGCCGACCTGGTGTTCGAGCTCGTCGCCTCCGCGCTGCGGCTCGGGCGCGACCACGCGGATCGTGGCGACCTCAAGCTCGCCAACGCCGCACTCAAGGAGATGCGGTACGCCTTCCACGTGTTCGCGCCCTACCGGTCGGCGCGCAAGGTCGCGATCTTCGGGTCGGCGCGCACCAAGGCCGAAGACCCGCTCTACGTGCAGGCACGCGACCTCGCCGCGTCGATGGCCGCGCACGACTGGATGGTCGTGACCGGCGCGGGCCCGGGGATCATGGAGGCCGGGCTCGAGGGCGCGGGACCCGACCATTCCTTCGGGGTGAGCATCAACCTGCCGTTCGAGACCACCACGAGCCAGTTCATCGCCGGCGATCCGAAGCTCGTGAACTTCCGCTACTTCTTCACCCGCAAGCTCGAGTTCATCAAGGAGTCCGACGCGTTCGTGCTCCTGCCCGGCGGCTTCGGCACGATGGACGAGGCGTTCGAGCTCATCACGCTGCTGCAGACCGGCAAGGCCCAGCCTGCGCCGGTGATCCTGCTCGACACCCCAGGCGGCACCTACTGGGAGCACTGGTGCACCTTCGTGAAGGGCGAGATGGGCGCGGCGGGCTACATCTCCGCCGAGGACTTCCGGCTGCTCAAGATCACCGACTCGGTCGACGTCGCGGTCGACGAGGCGCTCGGCTTCTACGCCAACTACCACTCGCAGCGTTTCGTCGAAGGGCTCCTCGTGCTGCGCCTGCAGCACCTCCCCGACGACGACACCCTCGCGGCGATCAACCGCGACTTTCGCCGACATCGTGGTACGGGGTGAGATCGAGCCCATCACCGCCACCAAGGCCGAGCTCGCCGACGACGACCACGTCGACCTCGCCCGGCTGGCCTTCCGGTTCGACCGCCACGGATGGAGCCGTCTGCGCATGCTCATCGACATCCTGAACGGCGCGCGGCCAGACTTGACCCCACGCGTCGCCACGAGGCCCGACGCCGGTTCCGGAGGTGGTGCGATGTCCTACCCGATGGTGATGCCCTACCTGAGCATCGACGGCGCCGACGCCGCGATCGCGTTCTACACCGACGTGTTCGGCGCCCGTGAGGTGTTCCGCGTCCCCGGCCCCGACGGGCGCATCGGGCATG
The DNA here is from genome assembly GCA_963782705.1 of uncultured Actinomycetes bacterium. Classification (GTDB taxonomy): domain Bacteria; phylum Actinomycetota; class Acidimicrobiia; order IMCC26256; family DASPTH01; genus CAVRGQ01. The sequence goes on from CAWAKX010000032.1 coordinate 391,616, forward strand.
CCGAGCTCGCCCTCGGCGACAGCACGGTCATGCTCGCCGACGAGTGGCCCGAGGGCGGCGTGCTCGCACCCACGACCATCGGCGGCACCGCGACCACGCTGATGGTGTGGGTCGCCGACGTCGACGCGGTGTTCGCCCTCGCGGTCGAGCGCGGGGCGACCGCGGTGCACGAGCCCGCCGACCAGTTCTACGGCGACCGCACCGGGCAGTTCCTCTGCCCGTGGGGTCATCGGTGGAACGTGTACACCCAGGTGGAGGAGGTGTCCCGCGACGAGATGCTGCGGCGCGCCGCCGAGCTCATGGGCACCGCCTGACGGGCGACTGTCAGTCGAAGTACTCGGGCGCGCCGCCCAATGCGTTGATGGCCCGCTCGATGGCGCGGCGGGCCTGGAGGATCTTCTTCTCGTCGTCGAGCGCGTCGGCGTCGCCGTCCTCGGTGGCGGCGCGCAGCTTCTCGTAGGCGAGGTCGCGCAGCGCCTCCTCGATCGACCCCAGTCGTTGCACGATGTCCTCGGCGTCACGCACCGGGCGCGCTCCCTTCGTCGGTGGTCGGCGGTGGCGGATCCGCCGACCGCGTGTCGAGCAGTGCCGCCACGAGCAACTGCGCCGGGTGGCGCACGTCGAGCCCGGCTGCCGCGAGGTGCATCGCACACCCGGGGTTGGCCGACACGACGAGCGGCGACCGGCCCTCGTCACCCGCAGCGGCCCGGATGGCCGCCACCTTGCGGTCGCGGATCTCACCGGCCAGCGCGGGCTCGACCACGGAGTAGGCGCCGCCCGCGCCGCAGCACAGTCCGTCGTCGGCGGTGTCACGCAACTGGTAGGCCGGGGCGAGCACGCGCCGCACCGCGGCCTCGGCGTGCTGCACGTGACGGAGGTGACACGGGTCCTGCACCACCACGGTCTGCCCCGTGGGCCGCAACGCCAGTGCGGGTTGGGCCGCCACCCATTCGGAGAAGTCGAGCACCCGCGCCGCGAACGCCACCGCGTCCGGCGTGCCGACCAGGCGGCCGTAGTCCTTCATCGCCGCCCCGCACCCCGCGCTGTCGACGACGATCGGCGCGTCGCCCGGCATCGACGCCATCACCCGGCGGGCAAGGCGGCGGGCCTCCACGATCCGCCCTGCGTGCTCGTGGAGGGCACCGCAACAGTCGCCACCCGCACGCGGGAGGCCGGGGCGCGCACCCGCGGCGCGCATCACCCGCAGCGCGTCGCGGTGCACCTCGCGCTGCCAGGCGTCCATCACGCAGCCGGTGAACAGGTAGACGTCGGGATCGCCGTCGGGCACCAACGGCGCGCGCAGGGAACGCAGCGACAGCTTCGGCAGCCCGAAGCGGCGCGGGACGAGTCGAGCCTTCTGCGCGATCGCGAGCGGCCAGGTGAGCGCGACGAGCACGTGGTGGCGCGGCAACACGAGCCGGTAGCCGAACCATTCGGCGACGCGACGGAGCGGTCCGCGGGCACGCCGGACCGCTCGCCGACGTGTGCAGCGCGGCGCGCGTGCCCTCCATCAGGTGACCGAACGGCACCCCCGACGGGCAGGCCGACTCGCAGCCGCGGCACTGCACACAGGTGTCCATGCTGTCGACGAACGCGTCGTCGAGCGGCGCCCCGTCGAACTCGACCGCGCGCATGGCCGCGATCCGACCACGGGGCGAGAGCGCTTCGAGCCCCGACACCCGGTACGTGGGGCAGTGCGGCAGGCACAGCCCACACGCCACGCACGCGACGAGTTCCTCCTCGACGACCGGCAACACGTGCCGGCGCACCGGGGTCGGCGCGTGGTGATGGTCGACGGTCCCGCCGTGCGACTCAGACGACATCGGCCGGCTCCCGGTCGGAGGCCGTCGACGCGCCGGGCGGCGCGAGCAACGGGAGGCGGCCGGGCGCGCACTTGCCCGTGGGGTCGTACGCCACGGCGATGCGGGTCATGACCGCGGAGTTGGGCAGCGGCACCCCGAAGCCGTCGTCGCCCGGCAACCCGGCTTCACGGAGCAGCCAACCGCCGAGCCTCTGGGCCAGCTCGCGAGCGGCCAGGACAGGATCCGGCGTGGCGGCGGCGACGTGCACCGTGCCCACGCCCAACTCCGCGGCCCAGTCGACGCCGGTGGCCGGCAATCCGGCAACCAGCCCCCGCAGCTCTGCGGGGGGCAGCGAGATGCGCCCGCGGTGCGCCCCCTCGGGGAGCACCGGCGGGGCGCATTCGGCGCCGCCGAGCGCCGCGAGGTCGTTCGCCACGTCGGCGGCCTCGCCCTCGAGCAGCACCCGCACACCGGCATCGGTGAGCACGATGGCGCCCGGGCGCAACACCGCGGCGCGCAGCGCAAAGGGATCGAGCGCGGTCGTACACCACACGGAGGCCGCAGCTCGGGGCTGGCAGCGCAGCGTGACCCGGGCGATCACGCCGAGGGTGCCGAGCGAGCCCACCAACAGGCGTGGAAGGTCGTAGCCGCTCACGTTCTTCACCGTGGGCCCGCCTCCCTTCACCATCCGGCCGTCGGCGGTGACGAAGCGGACCTCGAGCACCTGGTCGCGCAGCGGGCCCCACCGCAGACGGCGCACGCCCGACAACCCGCAGGCCAGCACCCCGCCGACGGTGGCTCTCGCGTCGCGCGGATCGAGCGGGCACTCCTGGCGGTGTTCGCCGAGCACGGTGGCCAGTTCGGCGCAGGTCGTACCGGCCGCCACGGTGACGGTGAGGTCGTCGGGGTCGTAGGTGAGCACACCGGCGGGTGCCCGCACCTCGACCGCGTCGACGGGGGGCGGACCGCCGACCTCCCAGTGGGTACGCGCGCCGACGGCACTGACGCGTTCGGCGGCCGCGACCGCGTCACCCAACTCGGTGAACCACTCACGGTCGAGCGCGTCGGCCATCAGATCCACGCGCCGTCGGGGACACGGGCGACCTCGCCGCACCGGCTGCCGCGCGGGAGCACCTTGTCGGGGTTGGCCCGGCCCGAGGGGTCGAAGGCGTCGCGCAGGCGGGCCTGGGCGTCGAGGTCGTCGGGCGAGAAGATCAGCGGCATCGCTTCGCGCTTCTCCATCCCGATGCCGTGCTCCCCCGAGAGCACGCCACCGGCGGCGACGCACGCGGCGAGGATCTCGTCGCCGGCCCGCTCCACCCGTTCCCACACACCCGCCTCGCGCGCGTCGAACACGATGAGCGGGTGCAGGTTGCCGTCGCCCGCGTGGAACACGTTCATCATGGTGAGCTGCTGCTCACCGGCGATGGCGTACACCTGGCGCAGCACGTCGACGAGCTTCGTGCGCGGCACCACCGCGTCGTGGAGGTAGTAGTCGGGCGCGATGCGGGCGATCGCGCCGAACGCCGACTTGCGTCCCTTCCAGAGCAGCGCCCGCTCCGCTTCGTCGGCCGCGATGCGCACGGTGCGGGCCCCGTGCTCGATCCCCACCCGCTCCACCTCGCGCACCTGGTGCGCGACGCCGTCGGGGAGCCCGTCGAGCTCGACGAGCAGCACGGCCGCCGCGTCCCGCGGATAGCCCGCGCCCACGTAGTCCTCGACCGCACGGGTGATCTCGGCGTCCATCATCTCCAACGCGGCGGGCACGATCCCGGCCGCGATGATCCCGCTCACGGTGGCGGCCGCGTCCTCGATCGAACGGAAGTCGAGGAGCAGCGTGCGCACCACCGGCGGGTTGGGCATCAGCCGCACCGCGATCCGCGACGCGATGCCCATCGTGCCCTCGCTGCCGACGAAGCAGCCGCGGAGGTCGTAGCCGGGGACGTCGGGAGCGAGGCCACCGAGTTGGGCGACCGAGCCGTCGGCCAGCACCACCTCGACCGCGAGCACGTGGGTGGCGGTGACCCCCGCCGCGAGGCAGTGCGGCCCACCGGCGTTGGTGGCCACGTTGCCGCCGATCGTGCACGCCTGCTGCGACGACGGGTCGGGCGCGTAGTGGAGACCGAGGTGCGCCACCTCCCGGCTGAGGTCGAGGTTGAGCACGCCGGGCTCCACCCAGGCGATGCGCTGCTCGGCGTCGACCTCCAGCACCCGGTTCATCTGCGTGGTGACGATCACCAACGGGTCGTCGAGCGGCGTGGCCCCACCGGCCAGCCCGGTGCCGCTGCCCCGCGCCACGAACGGACGGTCGTGGCGGGCGGCGATGCCCACCGCCGCCGCGAGGTCGTAGCCGTTGCGCGGGAAGCACACCGCGGCGGCTTGTCCGCGCGCGACGCCGGCATCGCGCGAGTAGAGCGAGAGCTCGAGCGGTTCCGCGCGGGCGCGGTCGGGCCCGAGCGTGGCGCGCAGGTCGGCGAGCAATGCCGCGGTGGCGGGAGTGCTGGTGGCAGAGGCGTCGGTGGCGATGGACCGAGGTTACGACGCGCGGTCCGCGCCGCTCGCGCCCGCGCGATGCTCGGGCCGCGGCTCGGCGGTCGCTACGCTCGCGCCACCATGACGAAACCGCGCAGCCGTTCCTCCGCCCGCAGCACCGCGCCGGCGCGCGAGTGGGTCAGCTTCGCCGACCCGGTGGAAGAAGGGCGCACCTGGCAGATCGACGTGACGTTCCTGCTCTCGTCGTGGACCTGCATCTTCGGCGCCGGCTGCTGCGGCGTGTACGACCAGCCCACCCCGGAGCTCGGGCACGGGTGCTGCACCTACGGCGCGCACTTCACCGACAAGGCCGACCGAGACCACGTGGTCAAGGCGGCGGGGAAGCTGCGCGACAAGGAGTGGCAGTTCGCGTCGATCGGGCGCAAGAAGGGCATCTGGAAGCAGGCCGGCAAGAACGACGACGGCTCCCCCGACTGGCAGACGCGCGTCGTCGACGACGCGTGCATCTTCCTCAACCGTGAGGGCTTCCCGAACGGGGCCGGCTGCGCGCTGCACCAGTACGCGATGCGCACCGGCGTGCACCACAGCGCGGTGAAGCCCGAGGTGTGCTGGCAGTTGCCGCTGCGGCGCATCGACGACGAGCAGGACGACGGGACCGTCGTGTCGCGCCTCACCGAGTTCGGCCGTGAGGGGTGGGGCGAGGGCGGCGACGACTTCGCGTGGTGGTGCACCGAGTCGCCCGACGCGTTCGTGGGCACCGTGCCGGTGTACGAGTCGATGGGCCCCGAACTCGAGCTCATGCTCGGGCGCAAGCTCGCCCGCCAGGTGGTCGCCTACCTCGACGCGCGCCGCCGGGCGGCCAAGTCGTTCCCGGTGGTGCCGCACCCGGCCGAGGTCCCGGTGCGCCTCACCCGCAAGAAGCGGTAACGCGCGCTTTCAGAGGTAGAGGCCGGTCTGCCCGTCGTCGCGGGCGGAGGCCACCGCGTGGATGTCGCGCTCGCGCAGGATGAGGTACTCCTCGCCGCGGATCTCGACCTCGTAGCCGCTGTCGGGGGCGAACAGCACACGGTCGCCCTCCTCCACGTTGCGGACGGTGGGGCCCGCGGCGACCACCTCGGCCCAGGCGAGACGCCGGTTCACGTTGGCGGTGGCGGGGATGAGGATCCCGCCGCGGCTCTTGCGGTCGCCCACCTCGTCGGACGGGAAGACGAGCAACCGATCGGCGGTCATCCGGATGGAGTGCTTGGTGTCGTCGTGCGCCACGGGGGACTTGGCCATGGGGCGAGGTTACCCGGGGGTCAGTGCCGGGCGACCACGGTGACGAGGGTGATGGTGGCGCGAAACCCTCGGTGCCCACCCGCGGGGTCGGCGAGGACGTCGAGGTCGGTGGCGAGACACGCGGCCTCGGATGCGGGACGGCTCGCGGCGATCGCGCTCAAGCGGCAGGCCGGCTGGACCGTCGTGCTGTGCATGATCGGTGGCGTCCCACGCGTCGATCACCACTACGTCGGTGCGGGAGCGGACTTCGGAGCCGCCGAGACCCCGCAGCACGTCGAGGAGGTCGGCGGCGAGGCGCGGGTGACGCACCCACTGCCCGGCCGCGCTCGTGATGCGGAGCGCGGCCTCGGGATCGAGGTGCTCGATGGTGAAGCGGCCCCAGTCGGTGTCGGTCACCGCGAGCGCGCCGTCCGGAGCCGTCGCCCGCCACAGCTCCGCCAGCGCGGCACGGGGATCGTCGAGCCACTGGAGCACCCGCTCGGCCCGCTCCAGCGCGCCACTGCCGGTGCGCACCGGCAGTGCCTCCACCTCCGCTCGCGCCGCGCGCGCGTCCGGGCGGGCAGCGCGGAGGGACGCGAGCATCCCCGCCGACACGTCGACGTCGATCGGGGTGGCGCCGCGCGCCGCGGCGAGCGCACCGAAGGTGCCGGGTCCGCACCCCACGTCGAGGACGCGGTCGCCGGCACCCGGACCGGTCAGGTCGAGGACCCATTCGCGCAGGTTGCCCACTTCCGGCCACGCGTCGGTGGCCTGCATCATCGCCACGAGGTGATCGGCACGCCCCGCGTCGACGACGGCGAAGTCGTCCCTGGTCACGGCGCCAGGCTAGGGAACCCGGCGGTCCCGACCTGCTTCGATCGGCCTCCGGGGTGGCGGGTAGCCTCGACGGCGATGGCCGACTCCACGCACGTCGCCGCCAGCGTTTCCTCTGCCGCCTCCGAGCCGACCGTCGGCGCGCCGGGGCGGAGCCGCCGGATCGCCGCGACGGCCCTGGCCTACTTCCACCTCACCAAGCCCCGGGTGATCGAGCTGCTGCTCGTCACCACGGTGCCGGCGATGATCCTCGCCGCCGGCGAGCTCCCGTCGCTGTGGCTGATCCTGTGCGTGCTGGTGGGCGGCGCGCTGTCGGCCGGCGGCGCCAACACCATCAACTGCTGGATCGAGCGGGACCGCGACCACCTGATGCGCCGCACCGCGCACCGGCCGCTCCCCCAGGGCGACGTCGACCCCGTCGGCGCGCTGGTGTTCGGACTCGCGCTCGAGGCGCTCGCCTTCGCGGTGCTCTGGAGCACGGTCAACCTGCTGTCGGCCGCGCTGGCCGTGAGCGCGATGTTGTTCTACGTGTTCGTGTACACGATCTGGTTGAAGCCGCGCAGCGCGCAGAACATCGTGATCGGCGGCGCGGCCGGTGCGGTGCCGGTGCTGGTGGGCTGGGCCGCGGTCACCGGCGACCTCGCCGCGCCGGCGTGGGTGTTGTTCGCGATCGTGTTCTTCTGGACGCCGCCGCACTTCTGGGCGCTGTCGTTGCGCTACTTCGACGACTACAAGAACGCCGGCTTCCCGATGCTCCCGGTGGTGAAGGGCATCCCCGCCGCGGTGCGCCAGATCGTCGTCTACACGTTCGTGGTGGTGGCCACCAGCTTCCTGCTCCCGGTCACCACCGACGCGGTGGGCGCGATCTACATCGCCAGCGCCGCGGTGCTCGGCATCCTGTTCATCGTGCAGGCGATCCGCCTCGCCCGCGACGCGACCCCAGAGCGTGCGATCAAGCTGTTCATGTTCTCGAACACCTACCTCGCGCTGCTGTTCGCCGCCGTTGCCGTCGACGTCCTCGTCCAAGCCGTCGTCTGACGCCGGCGCGTCGACCGGCGACGGCCCCTGACCCTCGCGGGTCGGGCCCGACGCGACGCGCCAAATTGATCCTCGCCGCGATCGCGGTCGTGGTCGTGCTGGTGGTCGGCGGCGTGACCGCCGCGGTCGTGGCGTCGTCGGGCGACTCGGGATCGAGCGACTCAGGTGGTGCCGAAGGCGCTGTCGGCCAAGGTGGGCGAACCGGCGCCCGACTTCAGCCTGACCACGCTCGACGGCAAGCAGGTGCGCCTCTCCGACTTCAAGGGCACGCCGGTGGTGCTCAACTTCTGGGCGTCGTGGTGCACCCCGTGCCGCGAGGAGTTCCCGTTGCTGCGCGACACCTACGCGCAGGCCGACGGGAAGTGGCAGCTCCTCGGCGTGAACACCCAGGACCTCATCGAGTCCGACGGCCGCAGCTTCGCCCGCAAGCAGAAGGCGAACTGGCCCAGTGGCTACGACGGCGAGGGTGTCGTGAAGAAGGGCTATGGAGTCACGGGTCTGCCCGAGACCTTCTTCATCGACGCCGACGGCGTGATCCGCAGCCACATCATCCTGGCGCTCGATCAGAAGGTCCTCGACACCCAGCTCGCCAGGATCCTCTCCCGCTGATCGGCCAGTCGGGCGCAGGTGTGGAACGCGCGATGGGCGAGGTCGAACGGGCAACATCGATCCCTAGGAACCGGCGAACCCATCCGACCCCGCACTCAAGACGATGCACCTCCCGGACCACGCCACGCCAGGGACCAATGTCCAGTTCCGCGTCGCGACGCGAACACCTGGACGCGGCCGCCTGGGTGAAGACCTCGTCGTCGTTCATGTTCGCAAGCATCACGGGAACTGTGTGACCGAGACGGAACGTTGTAACCCTGCGGCCGGTTCGCAGTCAGATCCGCACAGCGGGACGGAACGGCCGAGCAGGAGCACACCATGTCGAAGCTTCTCAAGAACTTGAAGGCATTCGTCCGCCACCTTCCCGAGACGCCATACCCGAGTGACCACCCGTGGGAGAAGCGCCACGATCCCTCGCGACCACGCGGTTAGTCGTCTGGTGACCGATCCGGGTGTGGGTCGCGAAGAGGTCCGGATCCCGGGGCAAGGATTCCGGACCTGCGATTCGCGAACCTCTTGCCTCATGCATCGGCGTGCGCCCGCGGTCCCTCGACCCAGGGAACGGTAAAGGGGCGGCCAACAGTTGGCCGCCCCCTTCCGCAGGTCAGAAGCTCTCGAATGAACGGGAGCGAACTGCTGCAATCTCGAATCACTCTTCCCAGCGGAAGAAGCGGGCGGCGACGAGGGGCGCGGCGACGGCCCAGATCACGAGCACCGCGAGCTCGCCGGTGGGGAACGCGACTCCGGGCGTGAGGGCGGAGCGCAGCGTCTCGGAGAGCGCGGCCGCGGGCAGCGCCTTGGCCACCACTTCGAGCGCGTCGGGCAGCTTGGCGAGCGGGTAGGCCATGCCGCCGAGGAAGAGCAGCACGAGGAACAAGCCGTTGGCCGCGGCGAGGTTGGCCTCGGCGCGCAGCGTGCCCGCCATCAACATGCCGATGCCCGCGAAGGCGACCGTGCCGAGCAGGAGCAGCAGCACCGCGCCGACCAGTCCGCCGCTGGCCTCCCAGCCCAGCGCGATGCCGGTGAGCACGATCACCGTCGCCTGCACCGCTTCGATGAGCAGCACGGTCACCGTCTTCGCCGCGAGCAGACCGCCGCGCGACAGCGGTGTGGAGCCGAGGCGCTTGAGCACGCCGTAGCGGCGCTCGAAGCCGGTGGCGATGCCCAGGCTCACCATCGCGCTCGACATCACCGCGAGGGCGAGCACGCCCGGCACCAGGAAGTCGACCGGGTGCTTCATCGTGGTGTTGACCGCGTCGACCTTGGAGAAGAAGACCAGCACGCCGAGCGGGATCACGAACGCGACGAGCAGGCTCTCGCCGCGTCGCAGCGTGAGCATGAGCTCGACCTTGGTCTGGGCGAGGACCCCGCGCGCCTTCACGAATCGCGTCCTTCGCCGGTGAGGCGGAGGAACACGTCCTCGAGCGAGCGCCGACCGGCGCGCAGCTCGCTGAGCAGCACCCCGCGGTCGCGCAGCGCCGCCGCGAGCGTGGCGACCAGCTCGGGAGTGGCCGCGGTCTCGACCAGGTAGTCGCCGGGCCGGATCTCCCGCACCGCGCCGGACGCGATGCCCAGTTCGCCGGCCAACGCGTCGACGTCGAGGCCCGGCACGGCCGAGAACGTGGTCTCGTCGGCGGCGGCGTGCGTGGTGAGCGCGGTCGGCGTGTCGCAGGCCACGACCCGCCCGTGGTCGATGATCGCCACCCGATCGCAGAGGTGCTCGGCCTCGTCCATCGCGTGGGTGGTGAGCACCACGGTGACGCCCTGCTCCCGCAGCTCCCGGATCATCGTCCAGGTGGTGGCGCGGGCGTGGGGGTCCATCCCCGCGGTCGGTTCGTCGAGGAACACCAGCGACGGCTTGCCGATCAGGGCCAGGGCGAGCGACAGGCGCTGCTGCTGTCCGCCCGACATGCGCCGCACGTAGGTGCGCTGGGCGTCGTCGAGGCCGACGAGCGCCAGCAGGCGCTCGGGATCGTCGGGATCGTCGTAGAAGGCGGCGAACAGGCGCAGCACCTCGAGCGGGCGCACCCCGGGGTACAGGCCGCCCTCCTGGAGCATCACGCCGATGCGGGGGCGCAGCTGCGAGCCGTCGCGCCAGGGGTCGAGCCCGAGCACCGACACGCTGCCGGCGTCGGGCTTGCGGTAGCCCTCGAGGATCTCGACCGTGGTGGTCTTGCCCGCGCCGTTCGGGCCGAGGAGGCCGAAGACCTCACCGGTGCCGATCGTCAGCGAGATGCCGTTGACCGCGTGGTTGTCGCCGTAGCGCTTCTCGAGCGCGGCGACCTCGATCGCGTGCGCAGGAGGAGTCACCGGTGCCGGAGCCTAGCCAGCACGACGCATCCTGCTCGGGGTCCCGTGGTCACCGGTCACGCCAGGCGACGAAACGCCCGAGCTCGGCGAGCGCAGTCCGCGCCTCGTCGGTGAGCGGCGCGGAGTCGAGGGCCGCGAGCGCCTCGTCGACCAGCGCGGCGATGGTCGCCTCGACCTCGTGCACCGCGCCGGAGGCGACGAGGCGTTCCTGCACCGCGCGGATCCGCTCGGGATCGACGGGGCTGTCGCCACCCACTGCGTCGAGCTCGGCGTCGAGACCGGGGTCGCGCGCCACCGCCGCGGCCACGAGCGGCGTGAGCTTGCGTTCGCGCAGGTCCTCCCCCACCGGCTTGCCGGTGACCGCGGGATCGCCGAACATGCCGAGGAGGTCGTCGCGGAGCTGGAACGCCTGACCGATCGGCACCCCGTAGGCGCTGAGCGGCACCGCGAGGTCGTCGAACCGGCCGGCGAGGGCGGCGCCGACGTGCAACGGGCGTTCGACGGTGTACTTGCCCGACTTGTAGCGCTCGATCAGCTCCGCCCGCGCGCGCTCGCGAGCGCCGGTGGCGCTGGCCGCGAGGTCGAGGAACTGACCCACACACAGCTCGATGCGCAGCTCGTCGAAGAGCGGTCGTGCCGCGGACGGTGCGGCGGCGAAGAGCATGTCGGAGTAGACGAAGGCGAAGTCGCCCACCAGGATCGCCGCACCCTCGCCGAAACGCCGCGCCTCCCCGTGACCGCCGGCCTCCCGGTGGCGGTCGGCGAAGCGCCGGTGCACCGACGGCTCACCGCGCCGGGTGTCGCTGCCGTCCATCACGTCGTCGTGCACCAGCGCGAACGCGTGCAGCAGCTCGAGCGCGGCGCCCACGTCGGCGACGACCGGGTCGTCGGGGTCGCCACCGGCGCCCACGAACGCCCAGTGGCAGAACGCGGGCCGCAGCTGCTTGCCGCCCGAGGCGACCAGCTCCCGCAACGACTCGAGCGGCGCCACCAGGTCGAGGTCGACCGCGGCCCAGCGTGCGAGCTCGGCGTCGAGGAGCGCGGTGATGCGGGCGACGGCACGATCGCCCAGCTCGGAGAGGGCGGCAGGCAGGGGCACGGCACCGCGGGACGGAGGGGCTCCCATCCCGGCCGATGCTAGGGGCGTCGGTAGCATCCGCCCGAATGGCCGAGTTCCTCTCGTTGGCGTGGGTCGAGCAGCTCGACACCGCCGCACGCACCCTCCCCGCGGGCGACGGACCGCCCGAGCGACTGATCGTGGAGCAGGAGGTCGCGGGTCCCCGCGGCGTCGCCCGCTACCAGGTCCACGTGTCGGCCGCCGAGGTGCGGGTGCATGCCGGCGCGCCCACCGCGGCCGATGTGGTGCTGGTGACCGACCTCGCGACCGCCGTCGCGCTCCACGAGGGCGCGGTGCGGGCCCAGGACGCGCTCGCCGAAGGTCGGCTCAAGGTGCGCGGCCGTGCCGAGGCGCTGCGGGCCTGCGCCCCGCGTCTCGCCGAGCTCGCCACCGCGTTCGCCGCGCTGCACGGCGACACCACGCTTCCCAGGCTGACCACGGCCAGCACTGTGGATCGAAGGCGCCGGTAGCGTGGGGTGATGCCGCCCTTCGAGCACCTGCGCGCGATCGTGCGCTACGGCGACGACGGCAACGTGCTCGTGGCCGAGACCGCCGAATGCCTGGCGCGGTTCGGCAACGACCCCGCGGCGCTGGTCGTCACCTGCCGCCGGCTGCTCGCCCACCACCCCGAGTGCACGCCGCTGTGGTGGCTCTGCGCTCGTGTGCTGACCGCGCCCGACCCGTCCGACGCCGCGTGGGAGGCGGAGGAACAGTTGCGGGGCGACCCGACCGCGGCCCGGCTCGGCGCGCTCCTCCCCTTCCCCGCCGACCACCCGGTCGCGGTGCTGGGCTGGCCCGACGTGATCGGCGACGCGCTGGAATCGCGTCCCGACCTCGAGGTGCTCGCGGTGCGCGCCGGTGACACGCCGGGGTTGGGAACGCCGCCTCGCCCGCGCCGACGTCGACGCCCGCCCGGTCGACCTCACCGAGGCGCTGGCCGCCGACGTGTCGCACGTGCTCGTGGGGGCCGTGGGGCGTGGGCGGTTCCCGGGTGCTGGTCCCCCGGGGGACCGACACCGCGCTCGCCACGTTGGCCCGGCCCGGACTGCTCGTGTGGCTGGCGGCCCCCGCCGGACACGTGCTGCCCGACCGGCTCTTCGACACGCTGCTCGGCGAGTTGGGCGAACCCGACGACCTCGACGGGCACGACCTCGAACTGCTCGACGTGCAGCGCTTCGACCGCATCGCCGGTCCCGACGGCCTCGTGCGCCCCGATCAGCTCGGCCGGCGCGTGGACTGCCCGGTGGCGCCGGAGCTGCTGCGCATCCGCTGAGCGCCTGCTCCGGGCGCAGTTCGGGCGCTCAGGGCAGCAGTTCGGGTGGGTCGTCGTTGCGCCCGGGGTGATCGTGGCCCTCGGCGTCGATCCACGAGCCGCCAGACCGGGTGCTGTCGGCCCGGGTGCTCTCGACGTGGATCACCGTGGTGCTGGTCGACCGGCCGAAGCGGCGCGCCACTCCCCACGACGCCAGCTTCCGCACCGGCGGGAGCAGGAGCAGGAGCCCGGCAATGTCGGTCACGAAGCCCGGGATCACGAGCAACACGCCGGCCAGGAACAGCCAGAACCCGTGGGCGAGCTGACCGGTGGGCACCCGCCCGGCGTCGAGCTCGGCCCGGGCCCGCGCCATCGTCCCCATGCCTTCGTGGCGCACCAGGAAGAGCCCGCCGACCGAGAACAGCACGAGCACGCCGAGGGTGTCGAGCACGCCGATCGCGTCCGCGACCTGCACGAACACTGCGATCTCCAACACCGGGATCGCGATCAGCAGGAGCAGGACGAGGAACACGACTCCAGGCTAGGTCGCGGCCCTCACGCCTCCAACGCGAGCCGCGCCGCTTCCGGCTCGACGATGCGTGGACGAACGGTGCAGGTCGTCGATGCGGTCGAGCTCGCGGTCGAGCTGGCGTCGGCGGGTGCCCTCGAGCTCGTCGAACGCGTTCCCCGCCGCGCGCACCGCACGCCCCGCCTTGTCCATCTGGTCGACGAAGCGGTCCCACTGCTTGCGGAACGCCTGCAGGCGGCCGAGGATCTCGTGCGACGTGCGGCTGAGGCGGAAGTTGTCGACGGCCTGGCGGATCACCGCGAGCACCGCGTAGAGCGTGAGCGGCGAGCAGAACACGACCTTGTCGCGCAGGGCATCGTCGAGCAGCGTGCGGTCGTGCTCCTGGATGAACGCGTACACCTGCTCGTTGGGGATGAACAGCAGCACGCAGTCGACGGTGCCCGCACCCACGTAGTCGCGCGTGGTGACCTCGCGCAGCCGCAACCGCACGTCCTTGAGGAACTCGCGCCGCATGCGCTCCCGTTCGACGTCGGAGGTGGCGTCGAGGAAGCGCAGATAGTTGTTGAGCGGGAACTTCACGTCCATGTGCAGGCAGAGGCCGTCGGGCAGGAGGAAGGTGTAGTCGGGCACGCCGTTGCCCGCGACACCGTCGATCGCCTGGTGGCGGCGGTAGTTCACGCCGTCGACGAACCCGGCGAGGCGCAGCACGTCGTCGGCCATGCGCTCGCCCCACTGACCGCGCGCGCTGGTGCTCGACAACGCCTCCCGCAGCGACTGGGTGCTCTCGGCGAGCGCGCGCGTGCTGCGCCCGGCCTCGGCGAGCTGCGCGCCGAGCGCGCCCGCGGTCTCGCGCCGCTCGGCCTCGACCGAGTGCAGGAGATCGGTGAGCCGGGCCAGCTCGCCGCGCATCTCGGCCACCTGCCGGTCGACGAGGGAACGCTCGCCGGCGAGCTCGCGCACCGCGGCCTGGTGCTGGGCGCCGAGCATCTCCTGGTTCATGCGCACGAGCTGTTCGACGGCCTGTGAGAGCGCTCCCGGATCGGCCGCCGCGGCCGGCGCCGACGACGCGCCGGCCCGCGTCCGACCCGCTGCCAACCGGATCACGACCACGAGCAGCAGGACGACCGCCACCGCCAGACTCGCCAGCAGGATCACGACTCCCGAGTCACCCATGCCGGCGACCCTACGAGGGGGGTGTGACAGCTACGTCGCCCCGCCCCAGGTGCTCGAGCAACAGGGCGCCGAGCCGGTCGGGCGCCTCCTCCGGCACCCAGTGGCTCACGCCCGCCAGCGTCACGAACCGGTAGGGCCCCTCCACGAAGGCGGCTGTCCCCGCGGCGGCATCGGGCCCGAGGTAGACGTCGCCGTCGGACCACACGAAGAGCGTCGGCACCGCAACCGGCCCGAGGCGATGCGCGAGGTCGTTCGCCCGGTACCACGCCATCCCCGCGGCGAGACCGGCGCCGTCGTCGGCGCCCAGCACCCGCAGGTACTCCTCGACCATCGCCGACGGCACCGCAGTCACCGAAGGCCGCGCGCAACAGGGCCGCGTCGTCGGCCAGCAGCAGCGTCTCGGCACCCGGGGTGCGCAACACCGCCATGTAGGCCGAACGCTGCGCCTGGTCGGTGTCGCCCGCCAGGGCGGCCACGAACGCATCGGGGTGCGGGGTCGACACCGACGTCAACGTGAGCAGCCGCGAGGCGAGCGCGACCCCCGCCGCCCACGCCACGAACCCACCCCAGTCGTGACCCACGAGATGGAAGTGCGCCGCGCCGAGCGCGTCGGCGAAGCGGGCCACGTCGGCCACGAGCTCGTCGAGCCGGTACGCCTCCAGTTCGGAGGGTCGCGCGGTCGCGCGAGTAGCCGCGCTGGTCGGGCGCGACCGCGCGGTAGCCCGCCGCGCCGAGGATGGGGAGCACCGAGCGCCACGAGCCTGCGGTCTCGGGGAACCCGTGCAGCAGGAGCACGAGCTCGCCGTCGTCGGGCCCCGCCACCAGCGCGGTGTGGCGCGCGCCGGTGTCGAGCTCGAGCACGGTCTCCCGTACCCCGGCGCGATCGCCGCGCTCGTCGCGATCCCCGTTCGCCGCGCTCAACCGAACCGCTTCGCCGCGAGCCGCTCGGCCCGGGGCACGAGCGCGGTGGATCCCAGCCGGGCCGCCCATTCCGCCAGTTCGGGCTGCGGGCCGCGCCACTCCCAGTCGTCGACGGTGCCCACGTCGGCGTCGTCGCGCAGCCGGGCGAGGGTGAGGAAGAGCTCGGCGGCCTCCCGTCCCTCGGCGAGCGTGGTCGCGAGCTTCGCGGCGCCGCGCACCGACACCTCCCAGTCGTTCGCATCGGGCGGGATGTCGGCGACGTGGCCCCAACGCGCCAGCACCGTCGCGGCCGACTTCGCGCCCCAGCCCGGCAGACCGGGGAAGCCATCCGCGCTGTCGCCCACCAGCGCGAGGTAGTCGGGGATCGACGCGGGGTCCACGCCGAAGCGCTCGCGCACGCCGGCCTCGTCGTAGACCTTGCCGTCGCGCCGCCGGTCGACCTGCACGACGAGCGGGTCGCGCACGCACTGCCCGAGGTCCTTGTCGGGGGTGCAGATGAACACCCGCTCCACGCGCGGGTCCTCGGCCGCGACGCGCGCGGCGGAGGCCATTCCGTCGTCGGCCTCCACGTCGACCATCGGGAACACCGCGACACCGAGCGGCGCGCAGGGCGTCCTCGAGGAGGGGGAACTGCTCGAGCAACTCGGGGTCCATGCCCTCCGAGGTCTTGTAGCCGTCGTAGAGGTCGTTGCGGAACGACTCGACGACGTGGTCGGTGGCCACGCCCACGTGGGTGGCCCCCTCCTCGAGCATGCCGAGCATCGAGCCCACCACGCCCCGGGTGGCCGCGACCTCCACCCCGTCGGGATCGAGGTGGCCGGGGAGCGCGAAGTGGTGCCGGAACAACTCGTAGGTGCCGTCGACCAGGTGAACCTGCATCCGCCGAGCCTGCCACAGGCTGGAGCTTCGACACCGGGACACCGCGACGACTCGTCGTCGACTGCAGCCCGGTACCCTCGCGCGCGTGGACGACGTGCAGCTGCTGACCGAGCTCGAACCCACCGCGCGGTCGTTGTTCGACCGGCACCTCGCGACGGCGAAGGAATGGTTCCCGCACGAGCTGGTGCCGTGGAGCCGCGGGGTCGACTTCGTGCCCGGCGAGGAGTTCGACGCGGTGGCCTCGCCGCTCGATCCCGCGGTGCGCAGCGCGTTGCTCGTCAACCTCCTCACCGAGGACAACCTCCCGCACTACTTCGCCAACATCCAGGACCGCTACGGCCGCGAAGGCGTGTGGGGCGAGTGGAGCCGACGCTGGACCGCCGAGGAGGGCCGCCACGCGATCGTGATCCGCGACTACCTCTCGGTCACGCGCGCCATCGACCTGCGCGAGCTCGAGCGCGCCCGCATGATCCAGGTCGCGGGCGGCGTCGTGCCCAATCCGGACGGCATCGCCGACGGCATCGTCTACGTCGCGCTCCAGGAGCTCGCGACGCGCATCGCGCATCGCAACACCGGCAAGCTCCTCGCCGACGAGGCCGGGCAGGCGGTGATGAGCCGCGTCGCCGCCGACGAGAACCTGCACCACCTCTTCTACCGCGACCTCGTCGTCGGCCGCGATCGAGCTCGACGCGTCGACCGTCGTCGAGGCGATCGACCGACGGGTGCGCGAGTTCGAGATGCCCGGCACCGGGATCCCCGACTTCACCGCGCACGCCCGTCTGATCGCGGGAGCAGGGATCTACGACTTCGCCGCGCACCACGACCAGATCCTGGTGCCGGTGGTGTTCACGCACTGGAAGCTCGAGCAGCTCACCGGGCTCACGCCCGCGGCCGAGGAAGCCCGCGCCCGCGTGGTGCAGTACGTCGAGCGCCTCGGTCACCTCGCGAAGCGCGTCCGCGACCGCGCCGCCGGCTGATCCTCAGGCGGGGGTGAGCACTCCGTCACCCGACGCGTCGGAGCCCGCCGCGTCGGGTGCATCGGCGCTCGCGGGCGCAGGGTTGCGGAACAACCCGAGGTAGGCCACCAGCGTCATCGTGAACACCAGCGTGGCACCGGCGACGTGGACGATGACGAGGCCCGCGGGGATGTCGGTGAAGTACTGCGTGTAGCCCACCCCGGCCTGCAGCACGAGCACGACGAGCAGCCAGGTGACGCGCTGCACCACGCCGCGCGGCGCGCCGTCGCGGTGCAGGAACCAGAGCATCAACAGCACCGCGGCGAGGAACACCATCACCGTCGCGCCGTGCAGGCGCGCGGCGTCGGGGATGCGGAGGTCGAGGCGCTCGACGTTGTCCTTCGCGCCCCCACCGCTGTGCGGCCCGGCGCCGGTGACCACCGTGCCGGTGAACAGCACCAGGGTCACGAGGCCGAGCAACCAGCGGCCGAGCACCACGATGCGCCGCGACACCACCGGTGCACCGGGCGTGTCGGGCCGGCCGGCGCGGTGCACGAGCACGATCGCGTCGGCGAGCAGCACGATCGACAACAGGAAGTGCGCCATGACGAACGGCGGCTTGAGGTCGAAGAGCACCGAGAGCCCGCCGAGCACGGCCTGCGCGAACACGCCGATCACCAGGCCCCACGACAGCCAGATGAGGTCGCGCCGCTTGGGGACGCGCACCAGGCTGCCGAGCACCGCGATGATCACCGCGATCGACACCGCACCGGTGAACATGCGGTTCAGCGACTCGATCCACTGGTGCGAATCGGAGGCGGAGTGCGCGGTGAGCTGCCCGGAGTCGCAGTTGGGCCACTGCGGGCAGCCGAGGCCGGAGTCGGTGAGCCGCACCGCGGCGCCGGTGACGATGATCACGGCCACGAAGCACGCGGCGACGATCGTGATGCGCCGGTAGGCGATCGGGCTCAGGTGAGGGACCCGCACGGACGTGATGCTACGGGTCGACCCGGCTGGGCCGAGAGTCCGGGTCAGCCGTCGGTCTTGGCCCGCTTGGTGGCCCGGCCGCGGATGGTGGCGTCGAGCACCACCTTGCGCAGGCGGATGTTCACCGGCGTGACCTCGACGCACTCGTCGTCGGCGATGAACTCCAGCGCCTGCTCGAGCGACATCGGGCGCGGCGGCACCAGACGCTCCGTGTTGTCGGAACCCGAAGCCCGCATGTTGGTGAGCTTCTTCTCCTTGATCGGGTTCACGTCCATCTCGTCGGAGCGGGCGTTCTCCCCCACGATCATCCCCTCGTAGACCTCGACGCCGGGTCCCACCAGCATCTGGCCCCGCTCCTGCAGGTTCATGAGCGCGAAGGTGTTGGTCATGCCCTTGCGGTCCGACACGAGCGACCCGGTCGGGCGCGTGCGCAGCGCGCCGTGCCAGGGCTCGTAGCGGTCGAACACGTGGTGCAGCATGCCCGTGCCGCGCGTCTCGGTCATGAACTCGGTGCGGAAGCCGATGAGCCCGCGCGCCGGCACCAGGTACTCGAGGCGCACCCAGCCGGTGCCGTGGTTGACCATCTGCTCCATGCGCCCCTTGCGCAGCGCGAGCAGCTGGGTGACGACGCCGAGGTAGTCCTCGGGCACGTCGACGGTGACGTGCTCGACCGGTTCGTGGATCTTGCCGTTCACCTCACGGGTGACCACCTCGGGCTTGCCGACGGTGAGCTCGAAGCCCTCGCGCCGCATCATCTCGACGAGCACGGCCAACTGCAGCTCGCCGCGGCCCTGCACCTCCCACGCGTCGGGGCGATCGGTGGGCAGCACGCGCAGGGAGACGTTGCCGACCAGCTCGCTGTCGAGGCGCGCCTTCACCTGGCGGGCGGTGAGCTTGGTGCCGTCCTGGCCCGACAACGGTGACGTGTTGATACCGATGGTCATCGAGAGGCTGGGGTCGTCGACGTGGATCACCGGCAGGGGACGCGGGTCCTCGGGGTCGGTGAGGGTCTCGCCGATGGTGACCTCGGCCAGGCCGGCGATGGCCATGATCTCGCCGGGACCCACGTCGTCCGCGTCGACCCGGTCGAGCGCCTCGGTGACGTAGAGCTCGGTGATGCGCACGTTCTCGATGGTGCCGTCGGCCCGGCACCACGCCACCGACTGACCCCTGCGCATGTGCCCGTGCCGCACGCGACACAGCGCGATGCGCCCCACGTAGGGCGACGAGTCGAGGTTGGTGACCAGCGCCTGCAGCGGGTGGTCGGGGTCGTACTCGGGTGCGGGGATGTGCTCGAGCAGGAGCTCGAACAGCGGCTTCAGCCCGTCGGGACTCCCGGGATCGTGGTCCGGATGACCCGCCTGCAGCGCGGGGTCGTCGGCGTCGAGCGACGCCAGGCCGTCGCGCGCGTTGGCGTAGACGATCGGGAACGAGATCTGGTGCTCGTCGGCGTCGAGATCGAGGAACAGCTCCTCCACCTCGTGCACCACCTCCGCGACGCGCGCGTCGGAACGGTCGACCTTGTTGACCACGAGGATCACCGGCAGGCGGGCCTCGAGCGTCTTGCGCAGCACGAAGCGGGTCTGCGGCAGGGGTCCCTCACTCGCGTCGACGAGCAGCAGCACGCCGTCGACCATGGTGAGACCGCGCTCCACCTCGCCCCCGAAGTCGGCGTGGCCGGGCGTGTCGATGATGTTGATCTTCACGTCGCCGTAGCGCACCGCGGTGTTCTTGGCGAGGATCGTGATGCCCTTCTCGCGCTCGAGGTCGGTCGAGTCCATGACCCGGTCGACCAGCTCCTCACGGGCGCCGAAGGCCCCGGTCTGGCGCAGCATGGCGTCGACGAGCGTGGTCTTGCCGTGGTCGACGTGGGCGACGATGGCGACGTTACGGAGGGCCTCGTTACGAGGCATGGCGCGCGAGGACATGGCGACCTTCCTGGGGGGCCTGCCATGCTACCGGCCACACCAGTCCACCCACGGACGCGGTCGTCCCCCTCGGACGGCCGGAGTACGGAGGAGCGCCCCCATGCAGCCCTACGACGAATTCGGCCTCTTCCACGAGAACGCGGCGGAATGGGGCCTGGCCTACGCCGCGGCCCCGGTGGTCCGTCGGGAGACGGTCGACACCGGCAACGGCGTCACCCTCAGCGCCCTGGTGTGGGGCACCAGCGCCCCCGAGCTGGTGCTGCTCCACGGCGGGGGCCAGAACGCCCACACCTGGGACACCGTGGCCCTCGCGCTCGGTCGGCCGCTCGTGGCCATCGACCTCCCCGGCCACGGGCACTCCGATCCGGCCTGGAACACCCCCGCCGGCGCGACGTCGGGCACCTCGGCCGACGCCACCTTCGGCCCCCACGCGTACGCGCCGCACGTCGTGTCGGCCATCGAGCAGCTCGCCCCCTCGGCCCGGTGCGTCACGGGGATGTCCCTCGGCGGGCTCACGTCGATCGCGGTGACCGCCCTCGCGCCCGCAGCTCGTGCGCCGCCTCGCCCTGGTCGACGTGCTGCCCTCCATCCGGCCCAACCGCGCCGCGCCCGATCGCCGAGTTCCTCAACGGGCCCGAGAGCTTCTCGTCGTTCGACGAGATCCTCGAACGGACGATGAAGTACAACCCGACCCGCTCCGAGTCGTCGTTGCGGCGCGGCGTGCTGCACAACGCGGTCCAGCGGCCCGACGGCACGTGGGTCTGGCGCCACCAGCAGCACTGGGACGAGCCCACCCGGCGCGGCCAGCTCGCCGGCGAGGACACCGAAGACTTCGTCGAGCGCAACAGCGCCGCGTACGGGTTGCTCTGGGACGACCTCTCGGTGTACCCGGGCCCGATCATGCTCGTGCGCGGCCTCGCGACCGGCACGATCATCGCCGACGACGACGTGCTCGAACTGCTGCGTCGCCGTCCCGACGCGCGTGTGGAGTCGGTGGAGGGTTCCGGGCACTCGGTGCAGGGCGACCGCCCGCTCGACCTCGCCGCACTGCTCGCCGACTACCTCGACACCGACCACGCCTGACCGCAACTCGGGACCGGTGCTTCCGCCTCCAACCGGTGACTCGGGGCCGTAGAGTGCGGCCGGTTCCGCGCAGCCCTCGCACGCACCTTCGCTCGCCCGACGACTCAGGGAGATCGGCCTTGGCAACGTTCGGACTCGTTCACGGCGGCTTCCACGGCGCGTGGTGTTGGGCGCGCCTGGTTCCCGAGCTCGAGGCACGCGGGCACGTGGCGGTCGCGATGGACCTGCCTATCGACGACGCCGACGCGACCCTCGACGACTACGTGACCGCAGTCGTCGACGCGCTCGCCGACGTCGACGGCCCCGTCGTCCTGGTCGGCCATTCGATGGGCGGACTGGTCATCCCGCACGTGGCGGCGGTCCGCCCGGTCAGTCGCATGGTGTTCATCTGCGCGATGTTCGACAACCTGCCGGGCGCCGACGTCCCCGTGCCCGACGTCGAGGTGCCGGAGTTCGACATGAGCACCCTGACCTTCGACGAACAGTTCTCGAGGGTGTCGCCGGAAGGCGCGGTGGCGGCCTTCTACCCCGACTGCGACCCCGCCGACGTGGAATGGGCGCTCGCGCAGCTCAAGCCCCAGAGCCACGCACCGGCGACGCCGATCGTCGCGGACTGGCCAGCAGTCCCGTCGACCGTGATCACCGGTGAGGACGAGCGCCAGCGGGAGTGGCACCGACTCGTCGTCGCACCCCGCCTCGGCGTCGAGGCCATCGTGCTCCCGGGCGGGCATTCGCCGTTCATGGCCCGCCCAGCCGCGCTCGCCGACGTGCTCGACGAGCTCGCCGCGGCCTCCGAGTGACCTCCGCCTGAGCCTCCCCCGGTCCCCGCGATCTGTGGGAGGCTGCGGGCACATCCCGGGCCTCGGTCCGCGCGAGCGAATCGAGGCGACTGCCGTGTGCTTCTCCGCCGAAGCCGATTTCGCGAGCGCGGCCGTCATCGGCACCATCGGGATCGTCACCCTCACCAAGGTCGAGCACGCGCGCGAGGTCCCGCTCGCCGCGCTGCCCCTCGCCCTCGCGCTGCACCAGCTCGTCGAGGCCTTCGTGTGGCGCGACCTCGACGCCGGAGCGCGCACGTCGACGGGCGTGGCGGTCTCCCTCTATCTCGCCTTCGCCTGGGTGCTGCTCCCGGTGCTCGTCCCCCTGGCGATCATGTTGGTGGAGCCGCCGGGACGGCGACGACGGCGTCTCGGGGTCTTCGTGGTGCTCGGCGCGATCGCCGGGGCGTACCTCGCGGCCGCGCTGGTCGACGACACGGTCTCGGCCCACGCGGTGCACCACACCATCCAGTACGGAGGCGCAGGGGATCTGGCGGTGGCCGCCACCGTGCTCTACGTGGTCGCGACGTGCGGGGCACCGCTCCTGTCGGGGTTCCGCGCCATCGTGTGGTTCGGCGTCGCCAACGTCATGGCGGTCGCGGTGATCGTGCTCGTGCAGTCGGAGGGGCTCACGTCGGTGTGGTGCCTCTGGGCCGCGGTCGTGAGCGTGCTCATCTACCTGCAGTTCGTCTGGTGGCGCCGCACGCCGGCTCCGGCCGCGGACGCGGTCGCCGTCCCGACCTCGTGACGATTCCCCACCACCCGTGGGGGCGGAGCGTCACCCGTTCGGAGACCGGTCCGGTCACCCGGCCGTCGGCGTCCTGCAGGTCACGCACCAACGAGTGCAGGATCGACGGGTCGATGCGCATACGGCGTGTAGAAGGTGACGCGGTCGGCGATGCCCGCCCAGCGCGCCACGGATCCGGTCGGCCAGCTCCGTCGGGGGGCGCGACGACCGCGAACACCTCGAGCATCTCGTCGGTGATGAGGCCACCCATCGCGTCCCAGTCGCCGGCGCGTGCCAGGCGGCGCAGCTCGTCGCCCACGCCCTCCCACCCGTGGTGCTCGAGCACGACGCGGTAGCCCGGGGTGGACGCGTAGAACGCGAGCTGCGACTTGGTGCCGCGCACCGCGTCGTCCCAGCTCGCGACGTCGGTGCCGGTGACCACGAACACCGGATAGGTCAGCTCGAAGCCCGCGCGCGACCGGCCGCCCGCGGCGAAGCCGCGTTCGAGCGCGGGCAGCGTGACGGCCTGCACGTACGAGTGCGTGGTGATCGAGTGGAGGATGATGCCGTCGGCCACCTCGCCTGCGATCTCGGCCATCCGCCCGCCGATCGCCGCCAGCGCGACCCGCGGCGCGCCGAACGGATTCGGCTCCGGGCTGAAGAACGGCGTCATCAGGGTGTGCGTGTAGAACTCGCCGCGGAAGTCGAGCGGCTCGCCGTCGTTCCAGCACGCCCCAGATCGCCCGCAGCGCCTGGACGAACTCGCGCATCCGCGCCGCGGGGTGCGACCACGGCATCGAGAACCGCCGTTCGATGTGCCCCTGCACCTGACTCCCCAGGCCGAGGGTGAACCGCCCGCCCGACGCCAGCTGCAGGTCGTTGGCCGCGGCGGCCACCGTCATCGGCGTGCGGGAGAACGCCACTGCGATCGTCGACGCGAGCTCCAACTCCGGCACTTCCTGGCTGATCACCGCCAGCGACAGGAACGGATCGTGCGCGGCCTCGGCCACGCCGATGCGGTCGTACCCGTGGGCCGCCATCCGGCGGGCGTCGGCCAGCACCTCGTCGGTGGGCCCGAACGACATGCCGTCGACCTTCATCGCCGGCGCCGGTCCACGAGGATCCCCGCTCAGGCCTTCCGCAGTCGGCCGTGCACGAGTCGCGACAGCAGCGCGGCGCCGATCGCGAACAACGTCGCCACGACGAGGGCGGGGATCACCAGTACGAGCAGCGTCCCGACGATCTGGTCCTCGGTCTTGAGGTCGCCGTCGTTGTACGCGACGACCAGGAGGAGCAGCCACGGGACCGCACCGACGGTGGCGGCGAAGATGCCGGGCCAGATCCGCCGCGTGAGCCACGACGCGACCACCGCGCCCAGCACCAGCCCGAACCCACCACCGACGCCCCAGAGCACGGGCACCGCCACGACCCGCTCGCCGGGGCCGTTGACGCTGCTCTCGAGCGCCGCCGCGATCGTGGTGCCGAGCAGGCTGGCCACCACGGCGATCGCCGCGCCGATCCACATCCCGCGTTCCTCGGATCGCACCTGCGACTCCCGCCTTCCCCGTGCTTCCCCGTGCGTTCCCGCACCCCGTCCCGTGGCGCCGGTTTCTCTGCGCTCGCCGGAGGGGCAACAATAGGCGCATGACTCCGCCGACCACTGCCCACGCCACCGCCTCCGGTTTCACCCGGCTCGACGGGACGACCGCCGACGACCTCGCCGGGATCGCCCGCGACACGATCGCGTTCCAGCCGCAGGTCGCCGAGAACGTGCTCGCCATGCTGCGCGCCCTCGACACCGTCGTACTGGGCTTCCCCGTCGACCAACTGACCCACAACCTGCAGACCGCGGCGCTCGCCGAAGCCGCCGGCGCCGACGACGAGATGGTGATCGCCGCGCTGTGCCACGACGTCGGCAAGGCGATCGGCATCCCCAACCATCCCCGCGTCGCCGCGGAGATCCTCCGCCCCTACGTGCGCGAGGAGGTGCGCTGGGTCGTCGAGGTCCACCAGGACTTCCAGGGCAAGCACTACTTCGAGCACATCGGGATGGATCCCGACGCGCGCGAGAAGCACGCCGGCCACGAGTGGTTCGACGCTGGCCGCGCGCTTCGCCGACGAGTGGGACCAGGTCGCGTTCGACCCCGCGTACGACACACCTCCGCTCGAGCACTTCGAGGAACTGCTGCGGGCGGTGTTCAGCCGCCCCCGGATGCTCTGACCAGCACTCGACGCCGCACCCCGACCGTGACCGACCTGCTCCCCTTCCCCACCGACTGGAACCGCGCGCTCTGTGTGGTCGCGCACCCCGACGACCTCGAGTACGGCGCCGCGGCCGCGGTCGCGCGTTGGACGGGCGAAGGCAAGGACGTCGCCTATCTCCTCGTGACGCGCGGCGAGGCCGGCATCGACGGGCTCGACCCCGTCACCACCGCGCGGGTGCGCGAGGCCGAGGAGCGCGCCAGCGCGGCCGTGGTGGGGGTCGAGCACGTGGAGTTCCTCGACGGCCACGTCGACGGGCTCGTCGAGCACGGCCTCGCGCTGCGTCACGACCTCGCGCTGGCGTTCCGGCGTCTTCGCCCCGAGCTGATCGTGTCGATCAACTTCCGCGAGTCGTGGGGCGGTCGCTCGTGGAACATGGCCGACCACCGCAACGTCGGCCTCGCGATCCTCGACGCCGCACGCGACGCGGGGAACCGCTGGGTGTTCGGCGGCGACGACCCCGACGGACCCGAACCGTGGTCGGGGATCCGCTACGTCGCGTTCGGCAGCGCGCCCGAGTGCACCCACTACGTCGACGTCGGCGACACCATCGAGGCCGGGATCGCCAGCCTCGAGGAGCACCGGGCCTACCTCGAGGGTCTCGGCACCGCGTTCGACCCCGACACCTTCCTCCGCAGCAATGCGAGCGGTGCGGGCGCCGCTGCGGGCTGCGAGTACGCGATCCCCTTCGAGCTCTTCGAGCTCTAGGTCCGGAGTGCTCGCCCGCCGGCCCGGCGAGCACAGCCCGGTCCGCCTCGCTGTGTAGGCTCCGCGGCCATGTTCTGGCGTCGCCCCGACGGCGATCTCGTGCGCGACGTGCCGCCCACCAAGGCGATCATGCCCTACATCATGCGGGGCCGGAACGAGTCGGCCGTGTACTTCCAGCAGCACGTCGCGCTGCGCAACGCCGACCGCTGGATCCGGGCGTTCAACGTGGCCCACCCCGACACCCCCGTCACCATCCAGCACCTCGTGATGTGGGCGATCGTGCAGGTGCTCGACAAGTACCCCACGATGAACCGCTTCGTGGTCGGCGGGCGCCTCTACCAGCGCAAGGGCATCTGGTTCACCTACTCGGCGAAGCAGAGCCTCAAGGACAAGTCGCCGCTGCTCGTGCTCAAGCGCCGCTTCGAGCCCGACGAGTCGTTCGAGGCGATGGTCGCGGCGATGACCTCCCAGCTCCGGGGCGACCGCTACGGCGGCACGATCAGCCAGGCCGACCACGAGGCCGCGCTCATCCTCAAGTTGCCGGGCGTGGCTGCGCCGGGTGGTGGTGGCCGCGGGCCGGGTGCTCGACGCCTGGGGCCTGCTCCCCAACTCGATGATCGAACCCGATCCGCTCTACGCCAGCGTGTTCTTCGCCAACCTGGCGAGCATCGGCATGGACCCGTGCTGGCACCACCTCTACGAGTACGGCACCATCGGCATCTTCGGCGTGATCGGCCGCCCGACCACCGATCCCGGCTCCCCCACCAGCGGGCCCGACCGGCGCCGCACGATGGAGCTGCGCTGGACCTTCGACGAGCGGGTGGAGGACGGCCTGGTGGCCGGCTACGCCCTCAAACGGGCCAAGCAGATCCTCGAGGACCCGGTCGCCGCCGGCCTGCCCGACTACCCCGGCGGCGCCGTCTGAGCCGGCCCGGCGGCGCGAACGGGGACGACACGGCCTTCCTGTTCCCCGTAGACTGCCCCACCGACCGGTACGCTGGCTCGATCGCCGGGCCGACGGCAGGTGCCGTACCGGTACGAGGGGAACACGCCGAGGAGGCGGAAGGGTGACATCGGGGTGAGCTTCTTCCGGGACCGCCTCGAGGCGTTCCCGCGCCTCGCCGACTACCGCTTGGCGAAGAGCGCGGGCTACTGGCCGTATTACAAGACGGTCGAGAGCGCGTCGCGTCCACGATTCACGATCGAGGGCACCGACTACATCAACTTCGGGTCGAACAACTACCTGAGCCTCTCGTACCACCCGCAGGTGATCGCCGCCGCGCAGGCCGCCACCGCGCGCTACGGCACCGGGGTCACCGGATCACGGTTGCTGAACGGCACCCTCGACCTCCACCGCACCCTCGAAGCCGAGCTGGCCGAGTTCTACGGCCGGGAAGCCGCGCTGGTGTTCTCCACCGGCTACGTCGCGAACGTCAGCACGATCAGCGGGCTGCTCGGGCGCCACGACTACGCGATCCTCGACAAGGACGCCCACAACTCGCTGCTCACCGGCGCCCACCTCTCCGGCGCCCAGCTCAAGCGCTTCCCGCACAACGACGTCGAGCGGCTCGAGCGGATCCTCGACGAGCTGCCCGCCGACGCCGGCAAGGCCGTGATCGTCGACGGCGTGTACTCCATGGGTGGCGAGACCGCCCCCCTCGCCGATCTCCTCGCCGCGTGCCGCCGCCACCCCAACACCTTCCTCCTCGACGACGAGGCCCACGGCCTCGGCGTGCTCGGCGAGCGGGGCCGGGGCGCGGCGGAGTTCTACGACGTGCTCGACGTCGACCTCGTCACCATCACGTTCTCCAAGACGCTGGGATCCTGCGGCGGCGCGCTCATCGGGCCGCCCGAGGCGATCGAGCTGCTCACCCTGAACGCCGACCCCCTGATCTTCACCGCGTCGAACACGCCGGGCTCGGTCGCGGCCGCGCTCGAGGCGCTGCGCATCCTGCGCGACGACCCCACGATGCCGGCGCGGCTGCGCGCCAACGTGGAGCTGTTCGTCGGCCTGCTCCACGAGCGCGGGGTTCCGGTGAACTCGGCCGAGAGCGCGGTCATCACCATCCCCCTCGTTCAGCGCGACGAGGTGTCGACGGTGGTGCTCGCCCGTGAGCTCCTCGACGCCGGCGTGTTCGTGAACCCCGTCGTCGCGCCCGCCGCGCCACGCGGTGTCGGCTCGATCCGCCTGAGCCTGATGCTCGACCACACCCCGGCGATGCTCGAGGAAGCCGCGGAGGCGTTGCTCAAGGTGCTGGCCGACAACGACCAGCTCCCCGTCGACTAGCTCCCGGCGGCGTCGAAGCGGCGTTCCCAGTCGAGGTGGCGGCGCTTGGCGTCCTGGATGAACGGCGAGTAGCCGATCACCTTGATCATCGCGGCGTTCACCGTCTTCATGGGTTGGCGCAGCGGTCGCACGAAGTCGACGAAGAGCACCACGCGGTACTCGTCGCTGTCGTTCCACGCCTCGTGCTCGTAGGTGTCGTCGAACACGAGGCTGCCGCCCTCGGTCCAGTGCTCGGTCTCCGGCCCCACCCGGATCCCGGCCAGGTTCGGGTCGGCCGGCACGCGGAGGCCGAGGTGGTAGCGCACGACTCCCTTGTAGGGGCCGTCGTGGGGCGGGATGCGCTTGCGGGGGCCGAAGATCGAGAACATCGCGGTCTGCATCCCCGGGATCGACCGGACCAGACGGTCGGTCTGCGGGCACCGCGCGCAGTTCGCGTCGCTGCGGAAGCCGTAGCCGTAGAGGAAGAACGTCTTCCACTGGTCGTCGTCGGTGAGGTTGTACTGGTCGGTGGAGATGTCCTGGAAGTTCGGCAGCGCGTCGACGCGCGCGAGCACGGCGTCGAGCTCTCGGCGGATCACCCTCCAGTTCTCCTCGAGCCGCCGGGTCCACGGGAACGCGGCCGGGTCGAGGAACGGCGTGGTGGGGATCGCCGACTGACGGGCGATGGCGCGGTCGACGAGCTTCAGCGTCTTGTCGCCGACCCGGTTGGTGAGGTCGACAGCGGCGTCCCACGCCCGGCTCGTCGTGCCGCTCGTCCGCGCTCGTCCCGCTGCTCGGGGTGCCCTCGCTCATGCTCGGCGCAGCGTAGCGGCGCTCACGCGGACGCCGGCAGGACCGGGAGCCGGTTGAACGACCGCAGCGCCGGGCCCCAGGCGTCGACGGCCACGGTGGCCACGGAACCCACCTCCACGAACATCCGCCAGGCGACACCGTCGCCGGCACCCAGCGCCCAGGCCAGCGCCGCCTTGATCGGCGACACGTGGCTCACCACGACCACGTCGGCGTCGCGCACCTCGTCGGCCAGGTCCGCGCACGCCGCCCGCACCCGGCGTGCCCAGCGTCGCGAGCGACTCCCCGCCCGGGGGCACGAAGTCGGGGTCGGCCCGCCAGGCCTGCCACATGTCGGCCGGGACCTCGGCGAGGGGCAGTCCGTCGAAGCTCCCGTAGTCGAGCTCGATCCACCGGTCGTCGACCGTCGCCGTGTCGCAGAGCGCCGCGGCGGTCTCGCGGGTCGCGGGCGAGGGGGCTGCACACCACCCGGGCGCCGGACGGCACCAGCGACCGCAGCGCCTGCGCCTGACGGCGGCCGAGCGACGAGAGCGGCGGGTCGGCCCGGCCGAGGAGCAGACCGCTCGCGTTGGCCGCGGTCTGGCCGTGGCGCACCAGGTAGAGCACGCGCCGACACTAGCGAGGCGCCTGGACGAAGGGCGACGACCATCGCGGCGCGGCGCCCCGTATCGTCGTCACGTGCGTCGCGCATCTGCCCCGCTCGTCGTCGTGGCGGTCGTCATCGCCGTCCTGGTGGGCACGTTCACGCCCGGCGCGGCGGCCCGCGCCCGCACCCCGAAGACCTCCCGGGTGCCGGTGCTCCTCGTGCACGGCTTCAACGGCTCGCCGAGCGGTTGGCAGGCGATGACCGCCGCGCTGGAGCGGGCGGGATGGCCGGCCGGCTCGATCGACGCCATGAGCTACGACAGCAGCGCGTCGAACACCACCATCGCCGCGCAGGTGGCGGCCGAGGTGGACGCGCTGCGGGCCCGGACCGGTGCCGCGCGTGTCGACGTGGTGAGCCACTCGATGGGCGCGATCTCGACGCGCTGGTACGTCGAGCGCCTCGGTGGCGCCGCCGTGGTCGACACCTGGGTGTCGCTCGGCGGGGTCAACGGCGGCACGGTGTGGGCCTACGGCTGCTACGTGCTCCCGTCGTGTCGCGACATGGTGCCCACGTCGTCGGTGCTGGCCGACCTCGGCCGCGACTTCCCGCCGTCGGGGAGCACCCGGTTCGCAGCCTGGTGGTCGCCGTGTGACGAGATCATCATGCCGGCCGACAACGCGACGTCTGCCGGGCGCCCGGAACACGGAGACGGCGTGCATCGGCCACACCGCGCTGCGCACCGACCCCACGGTGCTGCGCCAGGTGGTCGGGCTGTTGCGCCGCTCCGGCTGACCTGCTGAGCTTCCCGAAGGTGCCTCCGGCCACGGACCGTGAGCCGCCCGCGGGCAGGTATCGGACGGCACACGACCGGGGCCGGAGGCACTCCCAGAGCGCCGTCGAGGGCCCGGGCGTTACAGCCCGCTGACAAATTTCCCAGGATGGGTCGGAAGAACCCCGGTGCGGTCCCGTCGTGGCTCTGGGTACGACGGGACCGCCCGGGGATCAGGCCGCCCGGGCGATGCGTCGGGTGACCCGGGCGACCCGCGGGTGCCCGGAGGCCCCGCCGGCGGACGTGCGACCCCGGGGCTCTCCTCGGTCCCGGCGCCCCACGGTGGAGGGGGTGACCGTGGGGGTCGGTGAGCAGGCGGTCCGGAGGACGTCCATACGGACATCCTGACGGCACCGCCCTGAGACGAAGTTGAGAGCACCACGTCGCGCGGGACGTGGGCGCGCCCCGCTCACAGCTCGTGGCGCAGGACCTTGCCGAGGGCGTTCCGCGGGAGCTGCATCGACGATCCGCACCTCGCGCGGGCGTTTGAACGCGGCCAGCCGGGCGCCGGCGAAGGCCACGAGATCGTCGACGTCGAGGTGGCCGTCGGGGACCACGACCGCCACCACCGTCTCGCCCCACTCGTCGGAGGGCACCCCGATCACCGCGACCTCGGCCACTCCCCCGTGCTCGAGCAGCACGTCCTCGACCTCCCGGGGGTACACGTTGTATCCGCCGGTGATGATGAGCTCCTTGGCCCGACCGACGATGCGGAGGTATCCGTCGGCGTCGAAGGCTCCGATGTCACCGGTGCGGAACCATCCGTCGTCGGTGAACGCCTCGGCAGTCGCGTCGTCGCGCCGCCAGTAGCCGGGGAACACGTTGGGGCCGCGCAGCAGGATCTGCCCGCCGGTGCCGGCGTCACCCTCGAGCTGCAACTCGACACCGGGCAGCGGGAATCCGACGGTGCCGGGGCGACGCTCACCGTCGTAGGGGTTCGACACGTTCATGACGGTCTCGGTCATGCCGTAGCGCTCGAGCACCGCGACCCCGGCGTCGCGCGCGATGCGTTCGTGCAGCTCGGCGGCGAGCGGCGCGGAACCCGACACGCACAACCGCAGGCGGCCGAGCTCGGCGACGCGCGGCGACGCCGCGAGGCGCGAGTACATCGTGGGCACGCCGAAGAACAGGGTCGCGTCGTGATGGAGCGCGGCATCGAGCACGGCGTCGGGCGTGAAGTGGGGCACGAGCACCGCGGACGCGCCCGCGAGCAGCGTGCCGTGCACGCCGACGCCGAGGCCGTGCATGTGGAACAACGGCAACGCGAGCACGAGGCGGTCCGCCGCGGTCCAGCGCCACGCGAGGCGCAGGGCCTCCGCGCTCGACAGCACGTTCCCGTGCGTGAGCATCGCGCCCTTCGGCGCGCCGGTGGTGCCGGAGGTGTAGACGAGCAGCGCGAGGTCGCCGGGGTTCGCCGCGTCGAGCGTGAGCCCGTGCGCGGCGGGATCGTCATCGGGAAGCTCGACGGTCGGCGACACGACGACGACGTCGCGCGCCGACGCGGTGCGCACCCAGTCGCCGCGCTCGGCGTCGTCGACCACCGCGGCCGCCGGTTGCGCGTCGCCCGCGATGTGCGCGACCTCGCGCTCGCGGTAGGCGCCGTTCACCGGCAGCACCACGAGGCCGAGGCGCAACGCGGCGACGTGGGCGACGACGAGGTCGATCGACGCCGCGGCGCTCATGAACACGCGGTCTCCGGGGCGCAGTCCCGCGGCCGCGAACCGCCCGGCAACCACGCGCGTTCGTGCGTCGAGCTGGTCGGCGCGCAGCTCGCCCGCGCCGTCGAGCAGCACCGGCGCCGCGGGCGCCTCCGCCCAGCGCGCCGCCCACGCCGCCGGCAGCGAGCGCGCCCGGAGCAGGTCGATCGACGCGGCGTCGGTGCCCGCCGGAAGGTGCCGAGCCCACGCCGGAGTCATCGCGCGGAGGCTACCGGTGAGCCCGGGCGGGGGCGCTTATCGTGGGCCGATGACGGCCGCCGGGCACGATCACCGTCGGGGCGGGATCCCCTTCTGGGCCCACCAGCTCGTGGAGCTCCTCCTCGCCCTCGTGCTGCTCGTGGAGGGCGCCCGCAGCGGTGCGGGGGTGGAGGTGCTGGGCGCCGCCATCGTGCTCCTGCTCTTCGCGCTCGCCACCGACGGCCCGCTCGGCGCGTGGCGCGGCCTCTCCCGCCGTGTGCACCGCGTCGGCGACTTCACGCTCGCCGCGTTGCTCGCCGTTGCGCCGCTCGCGTTCGGCGTGACCGACGCGTTCACCATCGCGCTGCTGCTCGGGACGGCCACATGCCTCTGCTGGCTCGGCGTCCGCGGCGACTTCACCGCACGCGCCGGGCGCGCGCCGTGGACGCGCGCCGGCCGGCACGCGCCGTCCGAGCCGTCGCCGTCGGCCGCGGTCACCCGACCGACCAGTCGTGACCTCGGGCGCGCGCTCGGTCGGCTGCGCGTCGCAGGGCCGCGGGTCGCGGGGCGCACGGTCGGGCGTGCCGTGGCCGGATCGTCGCCCCCGGTGGAGACGACCACGACCGAACCGGCACCCGGGGCCGAGGATGACGGCATCCCCGACCCGGGCTGAGCCACCGGCCCAGACCGCGTGATGGTCAGGGCGTCTCGGTCGTGGAGGTGGGCGTCGGGACCGTGATGGTCGGAGGCTCCGGCACCGTCGTCGGGGCCAGGGTCTGCGGCGCCACCGCCGGGACCGTGGTGGGCACGGTCGGCGGCACCGTCGTCGTGGCCGGAGGCGGTCGTCGTGGCGAGGCAGGTCGTCGTGGTGGTGCTGGTCGTCGTGGTCGTGCTGCTGCGCGTGACCTGTTCGCCCTTCACCACCACGCCGGGCTGCGGGTCGTCGCCGCCGCGCAGCAGCGCGAACGCGCCGCCCGCCGCGACGACGCGAGCACGAGCACCACCGCGGTGCCCCACGCGATCCGGCGCCGACGAGATCGGCGCCGGGCCTGCTGCCGGTCGCGACGACTGTTCGTGGGGGTTCCCGCGGGCGCGGAACGGGTCTCGGCCCAGAAGTCGTCGGTCGCCGACGCGGCGCCCCACCCCACCAGCGGGACATCGAGCGGGGATTCGACAGGGTCGTCGAGCGGGTGAGGCCGCGGGTGCACCGCGGGACGCTTCGGGCTCGGGCTCGGGCTTCGGCTCCGGCTCCGGCTCGGGCTCCGGCTCGGGTGCCGGGAGCGGCAGCTCGGTGGTGTCGACCTCGCCGGCGCCGTCGACCGCCGCCGGGGCGTCCTCCGAGGGTGCCGCGGGCCCGTCGTCGCGGTCGCGCCGACGCTCGGCCCGAGCGGTGGGCGGCGCCGCGAACAGGTCGTCGCCGGCGTCACCCGGCTCACCGCCCGACGGGCGCGCCGCCGCGATCCGGACGGCACGCCGCGCCGAACAACGCCGCGTCGAGGTCGTCGTCGCCACGACGGGCCGCGTCGGCTGCACGCGCGCCCGTGGCCGGCGGCGGGGGCGGCCCGCCCGGTGCCGAGTCACCGAACAGCGCTTCGTCGAGCTCGCGGAGTTCGTCGTCGCGTTCCGACCCGGGCACGTCAGACCCGCCCGGCCACGGCGTCCGCCGCGCGCAGACCGGCGAAGAGGTCGTCCTCGTAGCCGACGAGCGGCGGCGGGCCCACGAGCGAACGGGCGAGGATGTACTCGTCCCACGGATGCAACTCGGCCATCTCCTCGAGCGGCACGGTGAGGAAGAAGCTGTCGGGCGGAATCTGCGTGCGGTGCGCGAGCAGCGCGTCACGCGCCACCGCCGCCCAGTCGCGCACGTCGATCCGGGTGGTGACCGCGGCGTCGTGGTCGTCGTCGAGTTGCGCGAGCCACTCGGCGAACGGGCTCTCCTCGCCGCGGCCGACGAACCACTCGTGCATCGCCTCGATGCGTCGGCGCGTGAATCCCGCGCACCAGTACAGCTTGCTCGGCTGCCACGGTGGGCCGGCCTCCGGGTACCAGTCGGGATCGCCGGCGCGGTCGAACACGACCTCGCCCACCTCGTGGACCCGCACGTGGTCCGGGTGCGCGTACACCCGGTCGGGTCCGTAGCCGATCAGCACGTGCGGTCGCTCGGCCCGTACGAGCGCGACGACCCGGCCGACCGCGTCGTCGAGCGGTGCGTTGGCGAAGTTCGCGGGATCGGCATTGGCCTCGGTGCCGGGCATCCCCGAGTCGCGGTAGCCGAGCAGGTGCAGCCGGTCGTAGCCGATGATGCGCACGCTGTCGTCGAGCTCCTGCCGGCGGACAGCCGCCAGGTCGGCGCGTACCTCGGGCGTGTCCATCTCCGAGTTGAGGATGTCGCCGGCCTCACCGCCCGTGCAGCAGACCAGCGCGCTCGAGACGCCCTCGGTGCGGTACCGGGCCACGGTGCCCGCGCCCTTCGACGCCTCGTCGTCGGGGTGGGCGTGCAACGCCATCACCCGAAACTCCGCTGCGTCCGGTCCCATGCGCCGCAGCGTATCCAAGCGCTCGCCGGGAACCGGGGGTGGTCGCGAGGCGACCTCGGGCCGGCAGACCGCAGCGCGGTTGCACGGCGGCGGGCGTCTCCACGGGACCCTCCCGCAGCTGCTTGACATATCTAGCGTCCGCTCGCTATACTGGCGAGACCGTCACCCCCCCCGACCGTTCTTAGGGAGCGCGCACCATGGGCACCAAGACCACCACCGACCCCACCACCCTCGTCACCGAGACCTTCCTCGCGGGCATGAAGCAGGGCCAGGAGCTCGCCTTCAGCGGCCTGAGCGCCTGGGCCGACGCCGCCGGCAAGGTCTTCACCCTGCCCGCGATGCCGTCGTTCGACTCCCTCCCCGGCTTCGACTCCCTCCCCGGCTTCGACGCCATCCCGTCGCCCAAGTCGTTCGTCGAGGCCTCGTTCGGCTTCGCCGAGGAGCTGCTGGCCTCCCAGAAGGAGTTCACGCTCAAGGTCGTCGACACCATGGCGGTCACCGCCGAGAAGGCCCAGAAGGCCTGATCGCGTCGCCGTCCTGATCCCCCCCGACTGGTCCCCGGGTCTTCGGCCCGGGGACCAGTCGCGTCCGGGTCCGGTCTGATCGAGCAGGCATGATGGAACCATGAGCACCGGCGACGCACGCGACGACCAGCTCCACGCGCTCGGTGCGTTCATCCGCGCGCAGCGTCAGCTCGCCAACCTGTCGCTGCGCCAGATGTCCGACCTGGCGCACGTGTCGAACCCCTACCTCAGCCAGATCGAACGCGGACTGCACGAGCCGTCGGTGCGGGTGCTGCAGTCGATCGCCCGGGCGCTCAACGTCTCGGCCGACACGCTGCTCGCCCAGGCGGGCCTGGCCGACGACGAGCCCACCGAGGTCGTCGACACCGAAGCCGCGATCCGCCGCGACCCGCGGCTGTCCGACGAGCAGAAGCAGGCCCTGCTGACCGTCTACCGCAGCTACGTGGCGACCGCCGCCGGGTCGTGACGGCGTAGGAAGTCGTCGATCGGCGCGACCACCGCGGTCGGCTCGTCGGCGAGGAGCGTGAAGTGGCCCTCACCGGATCGCACGGCGAGCTCGGCGTGTGCCAGGCGCTCGGCGAGGATCGACGCGTTCACGGGCGGCACGACGCGGTCGTCGGCGCCCGCAACCACGAGCGTGGGGGCGGTCACCGACGGCAGCCAGGCCCACGACGACCAGGTCGAGAACGCCACGCCCTGCCACCACACCCCGAGCGGGTTGGGGGGTTGCGCGGCCCAGGCGCCGTCGGCGCGCACCGACGTGGACGAGTGCCCGGTCGCCGCTGACGCGGCGGCGACACCCAGTCCGGGCGGCAACATGCGCACGGGGAACGGCCACGTCGCGGCGCCGAGCGCGAGCAGGTCGCCCGGCACGCCACCCCACCCGCAGCTCGTCGCCACCAGCACCATCGCGCCGACCCGCGCGGGGTGGCGGTGGGCGAGCTCCTGGGCGATCGCGCCGCCGAACGAGTAGCCGAGCACGTCGACCTCGTCGAAGCCCAGCTCGTCGAGCAGGCCCACCGCGAGATCGGCGAGTCCGGTGATGCCGAGCGGCCAGCGCGGCAGCGGCGAGGCCCCGACACCCGGCGCGTCGAACGTGACCGTGGTGCGGACGGCCATCCGCCCGCGCAGCACGTCCCAGGTGGTGGACGGCGCACCGAGGCCACCGAGCAGGAGCAGCGGGCGCCCCACCGCGCGTCTCGTGTCCGTCGCCGGTCGCACCGAGTGCATCACGACCGTGCCCCGCACCTCGATCCGCCCGGCGGACCCGGCGGCCTCGGCGGACCCGGCGGACCCGGCGGCGGCCACCGGGTCAGGAACGGACGTAGCTGCCGGGGGCCTCA
Source organism: uncultured Actinomycetes bacterium (assembly GCA_963782705.1). GTDB lineage: Bacteria > Actinomycetota > Acidimicrobiia > IMCC26256 > DASPTH01 > CAVRGQ01. The sequence goes on from CAWAKX010000032.1 coordinate 428,089, forward strand.
CCGAGCACAGGGTAGGTGGCGCTGCCGGTGCTGGGCGGTTCCCGCAACCCTCCGGCCCGCTCGCCGATCCAGTCGGCCCAGTCGCTCCACCAGCTCGCCGCGTGCTCCGTGGCGCCGGCCCGCCAGACGTCGGGATCGGCGGGCAGCTCGTCGTTGGTCCACATGCGCGCCTTCGGGTGCGGCGGGCACACGATCCCCGCGATGTGACCACCCGAGGTCATCACGAACCGCACCGGGCCCTTCATGAGCTGAGTGCTGGCGTACGCGACCGGCCACGGCACGATGTGGTCGTCGGCCCCGGCCACGATGTAGGTGTCGGTGGAGATCTCCGACACGAGCAGTCGCTCGCCGAGGATCTTCATCCGGTCGTGCGCGAGGGAGTTCTCGACGTACATCTCGCGCAGGAACTGCGCGTGGGCCTTCCCCGGAAGGTTCGTGCTGTCGGCGTTCCACGCCAGCAGGTCGAACGCCGGCGGCTGCTCCCCCATCAGCCAGCCGTCGACGAGGTAACGGAACACGAGGTCGTTGGCGCGCAGCAGGTCGAAGGTGTGCGCCATGTCGCGGCCGTCGAGGAAGCCGGTCTTCTCCATCTTGCGGGCGAGCGAGTCGATGGTGGACGGGTCGGCGAACACGTCGGCCAGCTCGCCGGCACCCTCGTAGTCGGTGGCCGACACCAGGTACGTCGACGAGTTCACGGGCCGGTCGCCCACCGCGTCGAGGTACGCCAGGGCCATGGTGTTCATCGTGCCGCCGAGGCAGATCGCGAGCGTGTTCACCGTCTCACTGCCGGCGATGTCGCGGGCCACGTCGATCGCGCTCAATGGACCGAGCCGCACGTAGTCGTCGAAGGTGAGATCGCGCATCGACGCGTCGGGGTTGCGGTAGCTCACCGCGAACGTGGTGTGACCGTGGCGGACCGCCCATTCGACGAGGCTCTTCCCCGGCGCGAGGTCGGCGATGTAGTAGCGGTTGATCCACGGCGGGCAGACGACCAGCGGGATCTCGTGCACCTCGTCGGTCTGCGGCGTGTACTGCAACACCTCGACGAGCTCGTTGCGGAACACCACCTTGCCCGGCGTTGCCGCGATGGTGCGCCCGAGCCGGAAGGGACTCACGTCGACCTGCTTCGGCCACCCGCCGTTGCGCGCGATGTCGCGGACGAGGTTCGCGAGGCCGCGTACGACGCTCGCGCCCCCGGTCTCGAACGCGCGCTTCAGCGCGGCCGGATTGGTGAGCAGCGAGTTCGTGGGCGAGAGCGCGTCGCCGAGGAGGCTCGCGGCGAATTCCGACTTCGCGCCGTCGGGCGACGGGAGATCGGCCGCGGTCGCGATGTCGTCGATGAGGTGGGCGGTGAGGAGGTAGGCCTGCAACAGCCCGTGGAACAGGAGGTTGTCGCTCCAGGTGGGGTCGCTGAAGCGCCGGTCGCCGGGATCGGGCTCGACCACCCGCGGGAGCTCGAGGCCCACCACCCGGGTGACCAGGTTGGTGCCCACCAGCCCGAGCCCGGCGCCGTACCGGAGGGCCGCGGGGACCACGCGGTGGGGGCGTACGGCGATCCGCCGCCCCACCCGGCCGAGGCTGCGGGCCAACGACACCGGGTCGGTGGTGTCGAACGCGCCCGCGGCGACGCCCAGGAGGTCGGCGATCGCGCCCGGGACGTCCCGTAGGGATCCGTCGTCGGTGGTCATGGCCATGGGCAGCTCGGCTCCCGTCGGGAGGGTTCATGCCGCCCGGGAAGCCCGGGCGACATTTCGTGCTCCACGTCTATCGGCAGTACCCCGCACCTGACAAGGGCCTTCGGCCCATGTTCACGCTACCGTCACTCTCGGTCATCGCGCCCCCGCGTCATGCCATGGCCGGATCGGCGGTGTCACGCCCCGACCGCAGGAGCGTGCCGGACCGCTCGTCGGTCAGCTTGCCGCCGTCGACGATCGCGGACGCCGTTCACGAGCACGTGGTCGACGCCCACCGCGTCGGCCACCAGCCGGCCCGCCCCACCCGGGAGGTCGTAGCGCATCTCCACCGGCTGCGTGTCGATCGTCGCAGGGTCGAAGACCACCACGTCGGCGAGGGCGCCCTCGGCGAGCGTGCCGCGGTCGCGCAGGCCGTAGAACTCGGCGGGTACCTGGGTGACGAGGTGCACGGCCTCCTCGAGCGGCATGAGGTCGTACTCCCGCACCGCGGCGAGCATCTGGGTCGCGAAGTTGGCGGTCATGAGCATGTCGAGATGGGCGCCGGCGTCGGACGCGCCCACCAGCGCGCGATGGTCGCGCCACACCTGCGCGCGGGCCCGCCAGTCGTCGACCGTGTCGGGCCGCGGCGTCATGCCGAACCCGGTGTTGAGCTCGTCGGCCAACGCGATGTCGCACAGCGTGTCCCACGAACTCCTCCCGAGCTCCGCGGCGACCTCGCCGACGGTGCGTCCGGCGTAGGGCTCGTTCTCGGGCGCCACCACGTCGAGGATCTGGAACCGCTCCCAGTGCGCGAGGTGCCGCATGGGGTTGTCGCGCCGCTGGGCGAGCACGTCGAGCTTCGCCCGGGCCTCCGGGTCGCGGAACACCGCGACCTTGGCGTCGAGCGGGGCGAGCATCAGCTCCTCCCAACCCGGGATGGCGTCGAGCACGAACCCGGATCGGAAGGACAGCCGCAGCGGCACGCTCATCGGAACGGTGAGCGCGACGACGCGTCCTCCGTGCGCGGCGGCGTGGTCGCCGGCGGTGAGCTGGTGCTCCACGTGATCCATCGTCTTGGCCACCACCCCGAGCACGTTCCAGTTGAGCGGGCTGTGCGCCGCCCTCGACATGGCGCTCATGAGCTCGAAGGTCCAGTCCTCGAACGCGCCGACCATCGGGAGGAACTCGAGCGACGTGCCCTCGTGGCTCGCGAGCGCGCCGGACAGTGCGAGCAGCTCGTCGGTCGACGCGTAACGCGACGGCACCATGTGCCCGTCGGCGTCGTTGTGCGTGCGCGACCACGACGACGAGAACCCGAGACCGCCGGCCTCGAGGCCCTCGTGCAGCAGTGCGGTCATGCGGGCGACCTCGTCGACGGTGGCCTCCCGTTCGACCGCGGCGCGGCCCATCACGACGCGCCGCAACGCCGAGTGGCCGACCATGAAGCCGGCGTTGATCCCGAGTTGGCCGTCGAGCGCGTCGAGGTAGTCGCCGGTGGTGCGCCAGTTCCACGGCACGCCCTCCTGCAGCGACTCGAGCGGCATGCCCTCGACCCGCGCGAGCAGGCGCATCAGGTAGTCGTTGTCGCTGTCGACGTCGGCGAGCGGCGCGATGGTGAACCCGCAGTTCCCGGCCAGCGCGGTGGTGACCCCGTGCAGTGGTGACGGGGTGAGCGCGCCGTCCCAGAACACCTGCGCGTCGTAGTGGGTGTGCACGTCGACGAACCCGGGCGCGACGACGCGCCCGGTGGCGTCGATCTCGCGCGCGCCCTGGGCCTCGACCGTGCCGACCGCGACGATGCGGTCGCCCGCGATCCCGACGTCGGCGGCCCGCGCCGGCACGCCGGTGCCGTCGACGACCCGGCCGTTCCTGATGACGACGTCCAGCATCCCGTACTCCCCGTCTTCCCCAGCGGTCTTCCCGAGCGTAGACCTACAGTCGCGGGCATGGACCTGATCGAGGCGCTGCGGACCACGGGCGCCGTCCGCGACTTCAGCAGCGCGCCGGTGCCCGACGACGTGCTCCACCGCGTGCTCGACACCGCCCGCTTCGCGCCCAACGGCGGCAACCGCCAGGCCTGGCGGGTCGTGGTGGTGCGCGACCCCGCGATCCGCGCCGCGGTGCGCGACCTCTACGTTCCCCACTGGTACGACTACCTGGCGATGGCCGCGGCCGGGCTCACGCCCTTCGCCCCCGTCCACGACCCCGAGGCCGAGGCCGCCGCGCTCGAAAAGGTCGACGAAGTGCGCGAACAGGCCGCCCCCGGGCCGCGCAGCTTCGCCGAGCATCTCGACGAGGTGCCGGTGCTGCTCGCGCTGCTCGCCGACCTGCGCGCCCTCGCTGCGATCGACCGCGGGTTCTCCCGCTACACCCTGGTGGGAGGCGCGTCGGTCTACCCGTTCGCGTGGAGCATCCTGCTCGCCGCGCACGACGAGGGCCTCGGCGGCGTGCTCACCACGGTGGCGATCCGCGAGGAGGGCGCGCTCGAGCAACTGCTCGGCGCGCCGCCCGAGCTGTGCGTGGCCGGGATGATGGCGCTCGGTTACCCACGCGACAAGCGGGCCACCCGACTGCGCCGCAAGCCGGTGGAGGCGTTCACCACCGTCGACCGCGTCGACGGCGAACCCTTCGGCCCTCGCCCCACCACCTGACCCGCGCGCGTCAGGGGCGGGCGAGGATCTCGCCGTGGAGCACCGCGAACCAGGCGTCGGGCGCGTCGGCCCAGGCGCGCCACGCGGCCGCGAGGTCCTCGAGGTCGGCGGTCGAGCAGCCCGAGTCGCGCAACCGCTCCGCCAGGCGTGACGACACGACCCGGTCGGCCCACAGCCCACCCCACCACGCGCGGTCCTCGGCGGTCGCGAAGCACCACACCGACGCGCTCGCGGTCACTTCGGAACACCCGGCGGCGTGCGCCCACGCGAGCAGATGACGGCCCGCGTCCGGTTCCCCGCCGTCGGCGCGCGCGACCGCGCGATAGCGCGCGAGCCATTCGTCGAGCCGGGGATCGGCCGGGTACCAGGTGAACGCCGCGTAGTCGGAGTCACGGGCCGCGATCAGCCCGCCGGGCGCGCACACGCGGCGCATCTCCCGCAGCGCGCCGACCGGGTCGGGCACGTGCTGGAGCACCTGGTGCGCGTGCACCACGTCGAAGGTGTCGTCGCCCGCGTCGAGCGCGTACACGTCGGCCACCGCGAACGACACGTCGACCGCCGCCCCGTCGCTCGCGTCCGCGGCATCGCGCGCGGCCTGCTCGATCACCTCCGGCGCGGCGTCGACACCGAGCACCGCACCCGGGGCCACGACGCCGCGCGAGGTCGACGGTGATGGTGCCCGGGCCGCAGCCCACGTCGAGCAGCGACATCCCCGGTGTCAGGTGATCGAGCAGGTAGGCCGCCGAATTCCCCGCGGTGCGCCAGCGGTGCGAGCGCAGCACGCTCTCGTGATGCCCGTGGGTGTACCGCGAGTCGGCGCTCATCGGACGAGCGTACGCGTGGCGCCCGCGGCGACGGTCCGCATTCCGTGCGCCGGAGCCGTAGGCTCCCCCGCATGCAGCCCTTCGACGCCCTCGCCACCGCCGACGCGCACTTCGACCAGGTGATCCGCCAGGTGGTCACCGACGATCTCGACCGTCCGACGCCGTGCCCGGGGTGGACCGTGCGCGACCTGCTCCGCCACGTCGTGGGCGGCAACCGCATGAGCGTCGTGCTCCTCGAAGGCGGGAGTGCGGACGACGCGATGGCGGTCCGCAACGACGATCTCCTCGGCGACGACTTCCTCCTCGCGTACGAGGACAGCGTCGCCGACTCGCGCACCGCGTTCGTGGAGTGCGACTCGCTCGAGCAGACGGTGCACCACCCGATGGGCGACATCCCTGCCGCGCAGCTGCTCGGGTACCGCATCACCGACCTGACGTTGCACGGGTGGGACCTCGCCCGCGCCATCGGCGCCGACGACACCATCGACGACGCGTTGGCCGAGCACGTGCTCGAGTCGCTGTTGCCGATGGCGCCGGTGATCGCCAAGGTCGGCGTGTTCGGCGAGGGTCCGAGCGGCGCGGTGGCCGACGACGCGCCGGTGCAGACCCGACTGCTCGACCTCTCGGGGCGTCGGCCCTAGCGGTTCGCCGCGGTTGCGGTCTCGCAGTCGCCGATGCCGGCACGCTGCGACGCGCAGGTGGTCGAAGGCGGCGCCGAGCTGGCGGATCTGCGCGCGCGGTGAGGTGGTCGAAGAGCTGGCGGCGCACGCCGGCCACGTGCACCGGGGCGGCCTGCTCGAGCCGGGCGAAACCTTCGTCGGTGAGCACCGCGAGCGTGACCCGGCGGTCGTCCTGGCTCGGTTCGCGCTCCACGAGACCGTCGCGCACCAGACCGTCGAGCCGGCGGGTGAGCCCACTCGGTGACAGGTGCATGCGCGCCGCGAGGTCGCACATGCGCATCCGCCGATCCGGCGCCTCCGACAGGCTCACCAGCACGCCGTAGTCGCCCTCGCTGAGCCCGAACTCACCGAGCAGCTCGGCGTCGAGCGCGGCCCGGACGTCGCCGGTCATCTCGATCAGTCCCCGCCACGCCCGCATCTCCTCGGTGTCGAGCCAGGGCACGGCTGCGCCACTGGAACCGGGCGCGTCGATGTCCACGGCGGACGGCGGAGCGTTGCGGGCCATGCCTGCAGGCTACCCCAATGCGACGCGGAAACAACTGTTGACATCACAAGGTTTCTGTATTAACCTTTGACCTCACAAGCAATCCCGCCCCGTTTCCCCCTGTACCGAGGAGCACCCCATGAGCAACCTCTCCGAACTCACCCCCGGCACCTGGCACGTCGACGCCTCGCACTCGAGCGTCGGCTTCGTCGCCCGCCACCTGATGATCACCAAGGTGCGCGGCCACTTCACCGACTTCTCGGGCAGCATCGAGATCACCCCCGATCCCCTGCAGTCGTCGCTCGTGGCCAGCGTCGACCTCGGCTCGGTCGACACCGGCGACGCCGGGCGCGACGAGCACCTCCGCTCCGCCGACTTCTTCGGCACCGAGCAGTCGGGCGCCATGACCTTCGTGAGCACCGGGGTCAAGGAGAAGGGCGACCACTACGCCCTGCTCGGCGACCTCACGATCGGCGAGCAGCAGCACCCCGTCGAGTTCGACCTCGAGTTCGAGGGCGTGTCCACCGACCCGTGGGGCAACACCAAGGCCGGCTTCACGGCCACCACCGAGATCAGCCGCAAGCAGTGGGGACTCGAGTGGAACGTGGCCCTCGACACCGGCGGCGTGCTCGTCGGCGACAAGGTCCGCATCGAGCTCGACATCCAGGCCGCGAAGGCCGACGCGTCGGCCTGACCCCGCCGGCACTCCCCCGGCGCGACCTACCGTGGAGGCGGGCACTCCCCCGCCCGCCTCCACGAGGGTCGGTGTCGTCACCCGCCAAGGAGCACCCATGAAGGTCCAGGAGCTCGGTCACGCGGTCCTCTACGTCCGCGACGTCGAACGCAGCGCCCGTTTCTACGGCGACCTGCTCGGCCTGCCGCGCGTCGGCGAACCGTGGCCCGGCGCCGCCGCGTTCTCCGGCGGTCGCACCCACCACGAGCTGCTGCTCATCGAGGTCGGCGAGGACGCCACGCCCGATCCCGCCCGGCCGCCGGGTGGGCCTGTACCACCTCGGGTTCAAGGTCGGCACCACCGACGACGAGCTGCGCGACGCGCTCGCCGAGCTCCAGGAGGCCGGGGTCACGATCCGCGGGGCGTCGCGACCACACGGTCACGCACTCGCTCTACGTGCTCGACCCCGACGGCAACGAGATCGAGCTGTTCGTCGACGTGCTCCCCGAGTCCTCGTGGCAGGACGACCCCGCGCTGGTGATGGCGCCGATCCGTCGACTCGAGCTCTGAGCCACCGACTCCCACTCCGGCTCCGCGCCGGAGCTCCGGTTCAGCGCAGGTAGTCCTCGAGCCGGGCGATCGTGAAGCCCTGCTCCTTGCACGTCTGCACGACCTTCTGCAGGTTGCCGAGCAGGTCGGTGCGCCAGTGCATGAGCACGATGTCACCCGGTGTGAGCTGGGTGCCGGCCTGCAGGTCGAACCGACCGTCGTTGGTGGAGCCCGCCCACATCACGACCGCCTTGTAGCCGCACGACGCCGCCACCGCGCGCACGTTGTCGTTCAGCGCGCCGTACGGCGGGCGGAAGAGCGTGGGGCGCACCCCGAACCGCTGCTGGAAGTCGTCGAGGGTGCCGCAGACCTCCGACTGCAACTGCGAGGCGGACACCTTCGTGAGGTCGGGGTGGGTGACGGTGTGCGACTGCACCGTGCCACCGAGCGCCTGCGCCTGCTTCCAGAAGTCCTCGCCCGCGTCGGCCTGGCTCTGCACGAGGAAGTTGGTGAACGGGGATCCTGGCCTGCTTCAGGTAGTCGAGCACCGCAGGGTCGCGCACCATGCCGTCGTCGATCCCGAGGAAGATCACCTTGTTCGTGGTCGGGATCCGGCTGAACGCCGGCGCGAGGTTCGTGGGCGGCAGCGCGACCGGCGTGGGCGCGGGCTGGGGCAACAGGCCGAACCCGGGCTTGGCCGCGGTGGTGGTCGGCGCCGGCGTCGTCGTGGCCCGGCCGCGTGGTCGTGGTGGCGGTGGTGGCGGTCGCGGTTCCGCGGCTCGTCGCCGTCCCGGACCCGTCGGTCATCGTCCCGGCCGCGTCGTCCGCGCCCAGTGCCACCGCCGGACGGCTCGTGCTCCCGCCGCCACCGAGTGCGGGCGCGACCACACCGACGACGAGCAACACGACGACGGTCGCCGCCACGGCGTAGGCGAAGTTCCGCCACTGCACCCGGTGATGGCGCACGGGCACACCTTGGGGCACACCTTCTTGGGGCACGCCTTCGGGGCTGCCCACCGGCGCTGCGGAACTGCCGCGCGGTCCGCGGCGACGCGCCCGGGGGAACCCTCCTGGTGACGCACGCCCGAAATGCTATCCGGGCACCCGCGGCGGGCACGGGCGGGAGGGCTACGTTGCGCGGGTGCCGCGCCACGAGACCCGATCGGTCGCCGCCCTGATCGGGGCCACCGCCTGCAGCGCCGGCTCCGCCGCCCTGGTCTTCACCGTGCTCGGCAAGCTCGTCTTCGACATCACGGGCAGCGAGCTGTCCCTCGGGCTCCTGGGCCTGGCGGAGTTCGCACCGGCGGCGCTGCTGGTGTTCGTGACCGGGCCCCTCGCCGACCGTCACGACCGGCGCCGCATCGGCGCCGTCGCCAATTCCGCCCAGGCCGCGACCGTGTTCGGGCTGGCGATCTACGTGGCCGGCGACCCCACGGCGGTGTGGCCGATCTTCGTGCTCGTCGTGGTGATCGGCACCACGCGGGCCTTCGGGGCGCCGGCCACGCGGTCGCTCCCCGCCGACACCGTCCTCCCGGGACGTCTTCCCCGGGTCGTGGCTCGGCAATCGATCTCCGCCCAGTCGGCGATGATCGTGGGCCCGGTGATGGGCGGCTTGCTCTACGTGGTCGAACCCGCACTGCCCTTCGTCGTCGGCGCGCTGCTCACGCTCACCGGAGCAGGCCTCGTGCTCCTCGTGCAACCCCGGCAGCGGACCGCGCCACGTGGGCCGCGCCCCGGTCTGCGCGACGCGATGGAAGGCCTGCGCTTCGTGCGCTCGGAGCCGATCCTGTTCGGGGCGATCTCGCTCGACCTCGTCGCCGTGCTCTTCGGCGGCGCGGTGGCGCTGCTCCCCGCGATCGCCGAGGACCGCCTCGGGGTGGGCGCGGTGGGGCTCGGCTGGCTGCGCGCCGCGGTGGGGATCGGCGCGGCGTCGGTGACCCTGGTGCTCGCGTTCCGCCCGTTGCGCCGCCACGTCGGCCCGGTCCTGCTGTTCGTGGTGGGCCTGTTCGGCCTCGCGACCATCGTGCTCGGCGCCACCACCAGCTTCGCGGTCGCGTTCGCCGCGCTGATCGTGCTCGCGGGCGCCGACGCAGTGAGCGTCTTCATCCGCTCCACCATCGTCCCGCTCGTGACGCCCCACGAGATGCGCGGGCGCGTGCTGGCCGTCGAGATGGTGTTCATCGGCGCCTCCAACGAGTTGGGCGCGTTCGAGTCGGGCGTCACCGGCCAGCTGCTCGGCCCGGGTCCCGCGGTGGTGCTCGGCGGCGCCGCCACCCTCGTGGTGTCGGTCCTGTGGTGGCGGACGTTCCCCGCGCTCGCCCGCCTCGACCGGTTCCCCGAACCCGTCGCCGGGGACGGCGGATCAGCCCCGGCGCCCGCCTGACGCCCGCCGGTTCCCGGCGCCGCGACCGTCGAGCTCGCCGAGCGCGGTGAGGATGCGCAGCAGCTCGGTGGCGTCGCGCTCGCCGAGCCAGCGTCGCTGTTCACGACCGACGGCGGCCACGGCCTCGTCGCGGGCCGTGAGGTACGCCGCGGCGCGTGGCGTCAGCGCCAGCCGTCGCGCCCGGCGGTCCGTCGGATCCGCCTCGGACACCAGATAGCCCCGACCGACGAGGTCGGCCGCGGTCTTCGAGACCGCCTGGGGACTGACCCCGAGGGGTCCGGCCAGCGTCACCGCGGCCGCCGATGCACCCCCGCCACCTGCACCTCCACCGGCGGCGCCCACGGCGACGAGCAGGGCGGCCTGGGCTCTGGTGACGTCGCCGTACCCCGCGTCGTCGAGCCGGGCGGCCACCGCCGCCTCGGCCGCCGCCGCGCACGCCGCCAGGAGCTCGGTGAGCCGCTCGACCATCGCCTCCACGATACGCAACCCAGTTGCCCAATATCCGCAACCTCTTTGCGTATCATCCCGCAGCATGCGTCGGAACTGCCGGTCGGGGCCGGCAGAACTGTCACATGGTCGAGCCCAGCCGAGCGGAGGCGAGGCCGGACGGCAGGTCAGAACTCGACGTCGAGCTCCTCCATCTCCTCGGGTTCGAGGAGCGCGGCGGCCTCCCACTCCTGGATCTCGGGGAGGCTCAGGATCGTCGCGCAGTACTCGGCGGCCCGGCCCTCGAGCTTCACGTCGTAGGTGCGGAAGCGCGTGCAGACCGGCGCGTACATCGCGTCGGCCATCGTGGGCCGGGCTCCGAAGAGGAACGACGCGTCGTAGTGCTTGAAGCACTGCTCCCACGTCTCGAGGATCCGGTCGACGTCGGCCTGCACGCCGGCCCAGATCGGGTAGTCGTGGTGGCGCGCCCGCAGGTTCATCGGCAGCCCGGCCCGGAGGTTGGCGAACCCGGCGTGCATCTCACCGCAGACCGCACGGCAGTGCGCCCGGGCGCGCGCCTCCGCGGGCAGCAACCCGGCGTCGGGAAAGACCTCGTGGAGGTACTCCCCGATCGCCAGCGTGTCCCACACGACGAACCCGTCGTGGTCGAGGCGCGGCACCCGGAACGACGACGACATGAGGAGCAGCTCGGCGCGGGTGGCCGGATCGTCGCTCGGCACGACCTTCTCCTCGAAGTCGAGGCCGGCGAGTCGGCAGAGCAGCCAGCCGCGCAGCGACCACGCCCCGTAGTTCTTGCTGTTGATGGTCAGCGTCGCCGTGGCCATGGGATCACCTCGGTGGTCGAGCCCGGAAACGGTGCCGCCGGGCGGGCCGCGCGAGAGGTCGCGCCTTCCAGAGAGTGTGGCGCGCCACCGCGTCGATCCCGGTACCGACGCTTGAAGATCGCGAGAACATCGTGGGAACGCTCGCCGAGTCCCACGTCCCCGTCGACCACGATCGACCGCCGGTTGTCTACAGTGCAGCCCGCTGGCCCTCGCTGTGGGGCGGGCCCACGCCGGACGCGCACCGTCGCGTCGGGACGGCACGAAGGGGCGAGGTCGGATGCTCTACCAGGCGTACCAGGCCCAGACGGACCTCCTCACGCCAGTCCGCGCCGTCGCCGAGCTCGCCGGCCAGGGATTCCGGCAACTGCCCCCGCTGTGGCGCCAGTCGCTCGCGGCGCGGAACTTCGCTGCGAGCTGCGAGCTGGTCGAGCGGGCCCACCTCACCCATGAGCGCCCGCCGTGGGGCATCAGCACCGTGAAGGGGCGGCGGCGCACCATGAAGGTGCAGGAGGAGGCCGTCGACGTCCGGCCCTTCGGCACGCTGCTGCACTTCCGCAAGGACAACCGACTCCCCCAGCCCAAGGTGCTCCTCGTCGCGCCGCTCTCGGGCCACTTCGCCACGCTGCTGCGGGGGACGGTGCGCACGCTGCTCACCGAGCACGACGTGTACGTGACCGACTGGCACAACGCGCGCGACGTCGGCCTCGAGCACGGGCGTTTCGGCTTCGACGACTACGTCGAGCACATCATCGACTGGCTCGCGCTGCTCGGCCCCGGCGTGCATCTCATGGCGGTGTGCCAACCGTGCGTCCCCGCGCTGGTCGCCGCGTCGGTGATGGCCCAGGGCCGTCACGAGGCGCAGCCCGCCAGCCTCACGCTCATGGCCGGGCCCATCGACACGCGGGTGAACCCCACCACCGTCAACGAGCTCGCGACCGCGCACCCGATGGAGTGGTTCGAGCGCAACCTCATCACCACCGTGCCGTTGCGCTACCCCGGTCGCTTCCGACGCGTGTACCCCGGGTTCCTCCAGGTCGCGTCGTTCATGACCATGAACCCCGAGCGCCACCTGTCGGCGCACCGCGAGCTCTACCAGCACCTCGTCGACGGCGACGAGGAGTCGGCCGCGGTCACCAAGGAGTTCTACGACGAGTACTTCGCCGTGCTCGACATGACCGCCGAGTTCTACCTCGAGACCGTCGAGGCGGTGTTCCAGCGCCAGCTCCTCGCCAAGGGTGAGCTCGAGTACCGCGGCCGCACGGTGGAGCCGCGCGCGATCCGCCGCACCGCGCTCTTCACCGTGGAGGGCGAGCGGGACGACATCTGCAGCCCCGGTCAGACGTACCCCGCGCACGACCTGTGCTCGTCGGTGAAGCCGATGCACCGGCGACATCACCTGCAGCCGGGCGTCGGCCACTACGGCGTGTTCAACGGACGGCGGTGGGAGACGCAGATCTACCCGCTGGTCCGCAACCACATCCTCGCCAGCAGCGCCTGATCCCCCGCGCCCCGGGCGCGCCCACGGCGCAACCCGTCAGCGCGCCTCCACCAGGAGGGCCAGTCGATCGAGCGCCATGCGGGTCCCGACCTCGTTGTCGTGACGCGGGATCACGTCGGGGATGCCGTCGTGCACGACGGCGACTTCGGTGCCATCGTCGGCGGCCCGCAGGGTGGTCGTCAACGTCATCGCGGTGCGGAGCGTGGGATCGGACGACTCGAACTCGATGCGCTCGACCACCCGGACGCCGGGAACCCGTTCGACGAACCGGCTGCGGTACACGTCGCGTTGTTCGTCGGACTTCCCGGCTCCGCTCCCCGACGGGTACACGAGCGCCATGCGGAAGCCCATCACGTGGTCGTCGTCGCGGTCGACGTCGAGCACGTCCGCGTGCATGTCGTCGGGCACCCGCCACCGCGCGATCGCGTACGGATCGACGAGCGCCGCGTAGAGCGCAATCGGCGCTGCGGCAACGACGCGCACCACCTCGGTCGTGTACATGCGTGCTCCCGGTGGTCGTCGAACCGGCGCGCACCGTACCGCTTCTCGGGCCGGCACTCGTGCGGAGCGGCTGAACGTGCGCTGAGAGGCCGCTGCTCGTTCTCGCGCTCCTCTTGCGTCGCTCTGGCGCACTTCCGAACCGCCGATCGGAAGCTGCTCCGGCACCACCAACCGGTGCATCCCAGCCCCCACCCAAGGAGCACTTCCATGGCAACCAACCACAGCCGCGCGAAATCGTGGCTCCTCACCTCGGCCCTCATCGCGGGCGGCGTCCTCGGTGGCGCCGGCATCGCCAACGCGGCGACCGACAGCGGATCGAGCTCGTCGTCCTCGTCGACCGATGCGGCGGCGACGGCCACCGCGCCCCAGCAGGGTCAGGACCCGTCGACGATGACCAACGGACCGGGTGAGACCCTCCTCACCGGCACGGAAGCCGACCAGGTGACCGCGGCCGCGAAGGCGGCCGTCCCCGACGGCACGATCATCCGGGTCGAGACCGACAACGAGGGCGCCGCGTTCGAGGCCCACGTGAAGAAGGCCGACGGCACGACCGTGACGTTGAAGTTCGACAGCAACTTCAGCGTGACCGACACCATCGACGGGTTCGGCGCCGCCCCGCAGGGTGCGCCGGGTCAGGCCCCCGCGGCGTCGTCGAGCGCGTCGGGCGCGTCCGCCTGAGGCACGGTCACCCGCACCGCCCACGGCGGCCCGTCACCCTGGAGTTCGCTCCCCGGTGGCGGGCCGTCGGCGCGCGGTAGCGTCCCGCTCGTCTGCGGCCCGCCGGCCGCCCCGCGGAACGGAGCACGACATGGCGAGCATCGAGGTCGGTCCCACGACGGGAGTGGTCGTCACGGGCGGCGCGTCGGGGATCGGCCGCGCCACCGGCGCCGCACTCGCCCAGGCCGGACGCGCGGTGGCGCTGTGGGACCTGTCCGAGGAACGCGCGTCGGAGGCGGCAGCCGCGATCGCCGCGGAGTACGGAGTCGCCGCCGCCGGCTTCGGGGTCGACGTGCGGGCCACGTCCACCCTGCCCGACGCGGTGCGCCGCTCGGTCGCGGCCATCGGTCCCGTCGGCGGGCTCGTGCACGCGGCGGGCGTTCCCGACCCGATCGAGCTCGCCGATCTCACCGACGAGGCGTGGGACGCGCTCTTCGCGGTGAACCTCCGCGCCTACGCGATGATCGCGCAGGCGCTCCTCCCCGAGCTGTTGGCCAACGCGCCCGGCTCCGCGATCGTCGGCATCTCCTCGATCCACGGCATCGTGGCCGGCACCCGCGACCCTGCGTACGCGGCATCGAAGGCCGGCGTGCTCGGCCTCACCCGGTCGCTGGGTCTGCGCTACGGGAAGGAGGGCGTGCGGGCCAACGCGATCTGCCCGGGATACATCGACACCCCGATGCTGCCCCAGCACCAGGCGGTGCGTGACTGGATGACGAAGCGCACGCCGATCGGACGCCTCGGCCGACCCGAGGAGATCGCGCGCGTGGCGCGCTTCCTGCTCTCCGACGACGCGAGCTTCGTGAACGGCACGCAGGTCGTCGTCGACGGCGGCGTGCTCGCCACCGACGGCTGAGCCGACCAACGCGCGTCGTTCAGATCGCGCCGTCGCCCCCAGCGTCGGCGTCACATTCGCGCGCATTCTCGAACCCCGGCGGATCGCCGGCGAGGCGGTCCAGCAGCGCACCCATCGCGTGGGGCGGCGCGGCCGCGCCGAACCAGCGACCCTGAGCGTGGATGCCGAGCGACTTCGCCAATGCGGCCTGCTCCGCGTCCTCGACGCCCACCGCGGTCACCGTGATGCCCAGCCGTTCGAGCGCGACCACCACTCCCGCGAACAGCGCGTCGGCCAGCTCGTCGTCACCGAGGTGGGCCACCACCGAAGGGATGATCGCGATCCGCCCGACACGCAGACGACGCGCCGGGTCGATGTCGAACCGCTCGGGCAGCTCCACGTTGTCGAGGCCGACGGAGAACCCGGCCGCGTGGATCTGTTCGAGCGCCTCGAGCTCGACCGGCGCCAGCGCCGCGAGCTCGCGGTTGTCGAACTCGACCGTCACCCGCTCGGGCGCGATCTCCGAACCGGCGAAGATCGCCACCAAGGTGTCGGCGATGCCCTCGCGTCGCAGCGTCTCGCGCGCGAGGTTCACCCGCAGGTCGAGCGCCGCGCCCGCACGTTCGTGGTCGAGCTCGGCGATCGCCGCCGCGGCCTGTTCGACCACCGCAAGGTCGATGGCCGCCTGCACCTGGTGGTCGTGCACCAGATCGAGGAACGCCTGGGCCGGGGCCGGCGGGCGCCCCGGACGGCACCACCGGGCGAGCGCCTCGACCGCGACCACCTGCCCGCTGCGCGTGTCGACCTCGGGCTGCAGGTAGGCGGAGAGCTCGCCCCGACTGACCGCGTCGTCGAGGAGCGCGGCCAGCACCGTGCGATGGCGCGCCTCGTCACCCTGGTCGGCCTCGAAGTGCACGAAGCGATTGCGCCCGGCCCGTTTCGCCTCGTAGAGCGCGAGGTCGGCCTGCCGCAGGAGCTCTTCGGCGTCGGTGGTGTCGGTTTCGCGTGCGACCGCCACGCCGATGCTCGCCGACACCTGCACGGGGAGCCCGGCGACCTCGACCGGCGTGTCGAGGGACGCGAGCAGGCGCCGGGCGACGGAGTCGACCTCCTGCGCGCTGGAGACGCCCGACACCACCACGATGAATTCGTCGCCGCCCTGACGGCCGACGAGGTCGGCCGGGCGCACGACGGAGACGAACCGATCCCCCACCGCGCGCAGCAGCTCGTCACCCGCGCGGTGACCGAACGCGTCGTTGACGTCCTTGAAGTGGTCGACGTCCACGTAGAGCACGGCAACGGTCCGGTCGCTACGTTCCGCGGTGGCGAGCTGTCGGCGGGTCGCGTCGAGCAGCACCCGTCGGTTGGCGAGGCCGGTGAGCGGATCGCTGCCCGCGGCCGCCAGCAACGCCTCCTCCGCGAGGTGCGCCTGGGTGACGTCGCGCACGATCACGAGCACGTGCTCGGTGTGCACGCCGCCGTCGCGCTCGGGCACCACGCGTGCCTCCACCCACCCTCCGTCGAGCGCCTCGGGGAGGCGCCACACGTCGACGGCCGTGCGATCGGCCGACAACGCCGCGGCCACGGCCTCCTCGATGCCGTCGGCGCGGCCGAGCAACCGGGCGATCTCGGTGGCTCGCCGACCGACGGGATCGTCGAGGATGCCGCCGAAGGCCCGCCGCCAGGCGTCATTGGCGAACACGACACGGCTGTCGCGGTCGACACGGAGGATGACGTCGGGCGAGTCGTCGATCAGCGCCGCCAGCAGTTCGCGATCCTCCCGCAGCTCGTCGACCATGCCGAGGTACTCGGTGACGTCGGACGCGATGCTCACCAGCCCGGCGATCGTGTGGTCGTCGTCGGTGTACAGCGGGCCGACCTGCGTGGAGAAGACCCGCCGCCCGCGCCCGGGGACCGGCACGTCGACCAGGAACGTGACCGCGCGGGCGGTACCGAGCACCGTCGAGGTGGCCGCTTCCCACCGGGCGCGCGCGTCGCCGGTCCACCCGAGGTCCTCGGCGTTGCGGCCGACGAACCACGCGGCGGGGATGCCGGTGACGTCCTCGACGGCGTCGTTCACGAACTCGAGCCGGAGCTCGAGGTTCCAGCGGCCGATCACCGCGGGGGAATGCTGCAGCACCGCGCGTGCGAACACGTCGCGTTCGCGCTGATCCTGGAGCAGCACTCCTTGTTCGTGGTCGGTGACGAGCAGGTGGACGTAGATCTCGAGCCCGCCGACGATCAACGGATCCGACGGCGGCGGCGGATCCCTCCAGGCCGCCACCAACGTGGCCACCAACTCGTCGCCGCGCACGACCGGGACGAGCACGACCACCGTGAGTCCGGCGGCGCGCAGCGCGTCGCCCACCGCGCCCGGATCATCGGGGGTCGCGATCAGCGCCTCATCGGACGCGCCGGCGCGCGCGGCGAGCATCGCCTCGCGGATCGCCCCGAGCGCCACCGGCGTCGGTGATGTGCGGGGCTCCGGCCGCGAAGCACGAGGTCGTCGCCCACGGTGAACTCCATGCCCACCGCGAGCACGGGGCGGGCCATGAGCCCGAGACTCTCCCGCGTCGCGGCCTCGAACTCCTCGGGAGGCGCACGCGCGACCACGAGCGCCGCGGCGCGCAGCACCCCTGGGAGTTCGCTGAGCTCGACTCCTGCCTCCGCGGCACCGCCGTCCACCCCTTCAGTGTGACCGAACGGTGAACGTCCCCGGGAGTGGCCAAATCCCCGTTTCGGACAGGTCATCGGTCCGTCAGGTGACCCGGGCCGTTCGTCGGTGTCGACGCCGCGAACGGCGTGCCATGATCCCGGCGTGGACTCGATGCCGGACTGGACCGCCAACCCGCACGCCGGCGGTGGCGCCGGCACCCGGGCCGGAGGCCATGCTCGAGCAGCTCGCGCCCGGCACCCACGTGATCGTGCCCCTCGCCGCGGGCGAGCCGGTGCTCACCCTCGACGCGCTCCAGGCCGCGGCGGATTCCCTCACCGGCGTGACCGTCCACCAGATGCACGGGCTGCACGACCGGCCGTTCCTCCACGGCCTGCACCGCGGCCACCTCGACTACCGCAGCTACTTCCTGTCGCCGGTCACCCGCAAGGCCTATCTCGGCGGCGGGTGCGACCTCGTGCCCTGCCACTTCAGCGAGGTGCCGGCCTTGCTGCGCCGACTCGACGGTCCGAAGATCGTCGTCGCGGCCTGTTCGCCCATGGATCGGCACGGCTACTTCTCCCTCGGCACCAATGCCGACTACGTGGCGCCGTTCATCGGTCACCTGCCGTTCTTCCTCGAGGCCAACGCGCAGATGCCCCGGACGTTCGGGCGCAACCAGATCCACGTGAGCCAGACCATCGGCTGGTTCGAGGCCGACTACCCGCTCACCGAGGTGCCGCCCGCGGTGCCGAGCGAGCTCGACCGCCGCATCGCCGACTTCGTGGCCGAGCGGGTCCCCAACGGCGCGACCCTCCAGGCCGGGATCGGCTCGATCCCCAATGCGGTGTTCGAGCGACTGCGCGGTCACCAGCACCTCGGCATCCACACCGAGCTGCTGTCCGACGGCGTGATCGA
The DNA here is from genome assembly GCA_963782705.1 of uncultured Actinomycetes bacterium. Taxonomy (GTDB): domain Bacteria; phylum Actinomycetota; class Acidimicrobiia; order IMCC26256; family DASPTH01; genus CAVRGQ01. The sequence continues at coordinate 446,399 of CAWAKX010000032.1, forward strand.
TCTCGTGGAGCGCGGGGTGGTCACCGGCACGCACAAGGTGCGTCGACCCACCAAGATCGTGGCCACCTTCGCCCTCGGCACCCGGGCGCTCTACGACTTCATCCACGAGAACGCGTCGGTGGAGCTCCTGCCGGTCGACTGGGTCAACGACCCGCGCAACATCGGGCGGGAGGACCACTTCGTGTCGGTGAACGCCACCCTCGAGGTCGACCTGCTCGGTCAGGCGGCGTCGGAGACCCTCAACGGCCGCTACTACAGCGGCTCGGGCGGCCAGGCCGACTTCGCGCGCGGCGCGATGTACGCCGAGCACGGCCAGGGGTTCCTGGTGCTGCACGCCACCACCAAGGACGGCACCCACTCGCGGATCGCGCCGCAGCTCCCGGCCGGTTCGGTGGTCACCACGCTGAAGAACACGGTCGACAACATCGTGACCGAGTACGGGGTGGCCGAGCTGCGCGGCAAGTCGGTGCGCGAGCGGGCCCAGGCGTTGATCGCCATCGCCCATCCCGACCACCGCGACGAGCTCACCGCCGCGGCGCGGCGCCTCGGCTACCTCTGAGCGCCGGCACCGCCGTCGGCGTCGCCGCCGGCGATGCGCGCCCGGGCGCGGTGGAGCGACGCGGGCACGGGCAGCTCCGTGCTCAGCGGGTCGGGGACCGGAGTGCCCGCGACCGCCGCGATCGGAAGCAGTCCCGACCAGACGTCCAACTCGGTGTCCGCGTCGTCGTCGACCGGGCCGTGGGCCCGAGCCTTGAGCGACCCCTCGTCGATGTCCAGGGCGAGCACACCCGTGCGCCGCAGTTCGCTCGGGCTCGGCGGCCGCGCCTCGGCCGAACGACCGGGCAACGCGTGGTCGATGATCGCGGCCAGCGCCCGCTCCGCCTCCGCGCCGGCGACTCGCCGCATCGCGCCCAGGAGCACCACGCAGCGGTAGTTCGCGGAGTGGTGCACCTGGGCCTTGGCCAGGACCAGCGCGTCCAGCTGGGTCACGGTCACGCACACCGGTGCGCCCTCGGCGAGGTGGCGCACGACGCGGGCGCCGACCGCGCCGTGGAGATACAAGGTGTCGTCGATCCGCCCGAACACCATCGGGATCGCGAACGGCTGCCCACCGTCGACGAACGCCACGTGCGCGACGAGCGCCCCGTCGAGCACCTCGTACGCGGCGGCCCGGTCGTAGGACGCACGTTCGGCGCGACGGACCGTGGTCGTCGGGGTCCGGCGGAGCGGCGTGTCCATTGCCCGAGTCTTGCCCGCGCGTCCGACCGGGGGCGTGCGATTTTGCAGCCGGGCCGGGCGAGCCCGCGTGTGCGGTGGCCTAGGGTGCGCCGATGGTCAGCTCTCACGCGCTCCGTTCGCCCACCTGCGCCCGCCGCGGCTCCCATCGCGTCCGACTGCGTCGTCGGGCCGCTCCTGCTCGTCGTCACGTCGCTCGCCGCTCGCGGTCCCCGCCGCGGGCAGCGCCACGTCGCCGACCACGGCGCTCGACCGTGCGCTCGAACGGTTCGTCGCGCGCGCCGACGGTCCCCCGGGGATCGCGGTCGTCGTGCAGTCCGGCGCCGAGCCCGAGCTGCACGTCGCGGGTACCGCAGTCGTCGGGCGCGAGCAGCCCGCGACCCTCGACGACCACACCCGCGTAGCCAGCGTCGCCAAGGCGTACAGCGGCGCGACGGCACTGGCGCTGGTGAGCGCCGGTACGCCTCGGCCTCGATCGCACCGTCGGCGATCGGCTGCCCGAGCTTGCCGAGCGCCTGGGCGAAGATCACCCTCGCCCAGCTCCTCCAGCACACCAGCGGCCTGGCCGACTTCTCGCAGTCGAAGACGTTCCGAGGAGGCGCTGGTCGGCAGCCTGCTGGTGCCGCCCCCGCCCGTCGACCTGGTGATGTACGTCGCCGACGACCCGCTGCTCTTCGCACCGGGCACCCGGTACCACTACTCCAACACCGACAACATCCTGGTGGGGTTGATGGTGGAGGCCGCGAGCGGACACACCTACCCCGACGAGCTGCAGATCGCTCGTCGCCGCGCCCCTCGGCCTGGCCCAGACCACGCTGCCGTCCGGGCATCGACCTCCCCGACCCGTACATCCGCGGCTACGACATCGCGAACCCCTCGGCGCCCGAAGACGTGAGCACGCTGTTCGCCGCCGGGCTGGACCTGGGCCTCGGGCGGCGTGGTCGCCACGCCGCGCGATGCCAATGCCTTCGTGCGGGGGTATGTCGGTGGCTCGCTCTTCGACGACGCCACCCGCAAGGCCCAGTTGACGTTCCGCGCCGGCAGCTCCGAACCGCCGGGTCCCGGCACCAACGCCGCGGGGCTCGGCGTGTTCCGTTACCGCACGAAGTGCGGCACCTTCTACGGCCACACCGGCAACACGCCGGGGTACACGCAGTTCGTCGCCGCGTCGCGTGATGGGAAGCGTTCGGCGTCGGTCTCGGTGAACGCACAGATCACGCCGACCGTGAACAAGTCCGCGTTCCCGGCGCTCCGGAAGGTCTTCGAACTCGCGGTCTGCGCGGCGGCCGCGTGATCGTCGTTCGGGTCGTTCCGGACGATCAGTCGCTGACCTTCTTTGCCCGGCTGGGCGCGACGCGCGGCGGCTCCCCCGGCATCTTCGGGTAGACGGGCGGCCAGGGCGCGTCGGTCAGCCCGCGTTCACCGAGGTCGCGCGCCGAGAGCTCGAGCAACGGCGCGAGCGACTGCGGCTCGGCGTCGATGCCCCGCCACGGGTCGCCGCCGGCCGCGACGCGATCGGGAACGGTGAGCATCGTGCACGCGTCGACGTCGATGGTGTCGAGCTCGTCCCAGGGGAACGGCGTCGACACCTGCGCACCCGCGCGCGCCCGCACCGACCACGCGCCGAACACCGTCTTGTGCGGTGCGTTCTGGTTGAAGTCCACGAAGATGCGCTCGCCGCGCTCCTCCTTCCACCACGCGTCGGTGAGGAGGTCGGGCCGGCGTCGCGCGAGCTCACGCGCCACCGCGACCGCGCCGGCGCGCACCTCCACCGGCGTCCAGCGCGGGGCCAGCCGCACGTACACGTGGATGCCGCGGTTCCCGGTGGTCTTCGGGTGACCGACGATGCCGAGTTCGTCGAGCAGCGCGCGCACTTCGCGCGCGGCTTCGCGAGCCTGGTCGAAGTCGGTACCGGGCTGCGGGTCGAGATCGATGCGCAGCTCGTCGGCGTGCGCATCGTCGGTGGCGAGGTTCGGCCACACGTGGAAGCCCAGGCACCCGAGGTTCACCGCCCACACGATGTGCGCGAGGTCGGCGATCACCAGCGCGTCGGAGGTGGTCCCGTTCGGGGTGCTGACCACCGCGGTCTCGATCCAGTCCGGCGCGTCCTTGGGCACGCGCTTCTGGAAGAACGACGAGCCGTCGACGCCGTTGGGGAACCGTTCCATCAGGACCGGCCGTCCGAGCATCGCGCCGAGCGCCGGGGCGGCGATCCGCCGGTAGTACTCGGCGACGTCGAGCTTGGTCAGCCCGAGCGCGGGGAACAGCACCTTGCCCGGCGACGACAGGGGCACCACCCGGTCGCCGGCCTCGAACTCCACCACCTCACGCTCGCGGGGCACCCTGCGACCGTAGCTCGGCGGCACGCGCCCCGGGGCCGCCGTGCTTGACTGCAACGGTGCGCGTCGTCGTGCTCTCCGACACCCACCTCCGTGACGCCCGCATCGCCGACGACTCGTTGGGCCTGCCTCCGGGCGCCCGCGCCGCGCTCGACGGCGCGGATCTGATCCTGCACTGCGGCGACGTCGTCGAGGACGGCCTCCTCACCGGCCTGGCCCGGTTCGCACCGGTGCACGCGGTCCTCGGGAACAACGACGTGGCGTTGCGGGGGCGGCTCCCCGAGCAGCTCGTCGTGACCGCGGAGGGGGTCCGCATCGGCATGGTCCACGACTCCGGGCCCACCAAGGGCCGGGCCGCTCGGTTGCGGCGCCGGTTCCCGGACTGCGACGTGGTGGTGTTCGGCCACAGCCACGCCCCGCTCAGCGAGGCCGGGATCGACGGTCAGTGGCTGCTCAACCCCGGATCCCCCACCCAGCGCCGCCGGGCCCCCGGGCACACCCTCGGCCTGCTCGACGTGGCCGACGGGCGGTTGCGACGGGCCCGGATCCTCGATGCCGACCCGACCTGAGCCGCCGGCATCGCCTCAAGTGCCCCCGGTGCGCGTGCCGATGCTCATGCGGGAACGGCCGACCGGCCGGGAGGAAGCATGACCGACGAACAGCGCCAGTCCGCACGACACGCGGTCGAATGGCCGGCGCACTACCGGCGCCCGGGCGCGCCCGGGTGGCGGCGCTGTCGCCTCATCGACATCTCCGAGACGGGGGCGGCGATCGAGGCCTTCGACGTGGGCGACGACGAGACCCTCGACGAGGTCGTCGAGTTGCAGCTCCGCGCGCCGGCGACCATCGGCGAGATGATGCGCCTGCACGGCACCGTGCGCTACTCGACGCGCAGCTCCGAGGGCCGGGTGCGCGCGGGGATCGAGCTCGAGGCGCAGTCGGCGCTCGACAGCGCACTGCTCGACGCGCTGCTCCGCCTCAACGCGTTCCGCTGAGCGCTCACCCCTCCGGCGCGCTGCGTGCGCGCAGCTCCTCCTCGAGTCGGAGCGCGTTCGCGCCCGACAGGTCGTAGCGCACCGACGAGGTCTCCCCCACCGTCGGTCCCGACCAGCCGGGCAGGAGCCCGAGCCGGTGGCACCAGTGCTGGGCCTCGACGGTGCGGCCGTCGGTCGGCGCGTCGTCGGGATGCTCGACCAGCCAGGCGACGATCGCGCCCACGACGTCGGGCGGCGCGCCGCCCACGAAGCCGAACTCGCCCATGTCGGCGGCCATCCGTTCCGTCGCGATGAACCCCGGCTGCACGTTGTACGCGCGCACGCCGTCGGCTGCGTGCTCGGCGTTGACGAACCCCGCGATGCGGTGCAGCCCCGCCTTGGAGATGCCGTACCCGGCACCCCAGCCGCCGTCGCCGGCCGCGGCGGACGGATCGCCGTAACCCGCGCTCGACGTGATGTCGACGATCACCCCCGAACCGCGGGCCACCATCCCCGGCAACACGAGCTGACAGAGCAACAGCGGCGCCAACACGTTGGCGCGGAGCTGGTGCTCGAGCAGCTCCAGCGGCGTGTCGAGCAGGCGATCCATGTGCCCGGGCCCGATGTACCGACCGTTGTTCACGAGCACGTCGATGCGCCCCCACTGGGCCTCGACCTGCGCGACCGCGCCGCGCAGCGACTCGAGGTCGAGCAGGTCGGCAGGCACGACCAGCGCGTCGCGGCCCTCCGCGGCGATCGCCGCCGCGGTCGCGTCGAGCGACCCGGGGAGCGCCGAGGTGTTCGAGGCCCTGACCGTGGACGAGTGCTCGCGCGCCTCACCGTCGTGGTGCGTGCGCGCGGTCACCGCGACGTCGTAGCCGGCGCGCGCCAGCCACTGTGCGGTGGCCCGACCGATCCCCCGGCTGGCCCCGGTGACCAGGGCGACTCTGCGACCCCCGGCGTCGTCCCCGATTCGACGTTCGTCCACCACCAGCTCCCGCGTCGCTTGCGGCGGGACCGGATGGACCACCGCGGACCCGGGGTACGGTACGGCAGCGATCCGGAGGTCCACCAGCGCGTGACGGGCACATCGTGAGCGACACCATTCGATCCGTGTACGTCGACCACGACGGCGTGCGGCTCCACTACCTCGATTCCGGCGGACCGGCCGACGTGCCGCCGCTGGTGTTCGTGCCCGGGATGGGCGACGACGCCGACGAGTTCGACCACCTGCTGTCCGACCTGCTGCCGCGTCGCGTGCTCGCGGTCGACCTGCGCGGCCGGGGTCGGTCGGGAGTCCCCGACGACGGCTGGGGGTTGGCCGAGCACGTCGCCGACCTCGACGCCGTCATCCGCCACGCCGGCCTCGACCGCACGCACGTCGCGTCGTACTCCCGCGGCACCTCCTATGCGGTGGGCTGGGCGATCGGGCACCCGGAGCGCGTGCTCTCGGTGGCGATCGGCGACTACGGCGCCCGCCAGGTGAAGGTGCCCGAGGAGCACTGGGCCTCCTGGGGGAAGCGGCGCTGGCGCGGCCGGGCGGGCGAGGAACGCATGGATGCCCGCGCCATCCTCGGCGTGTTCACCGAAGGCGAGGCCATCGATCTCTTCGACGATCTCGGCGCCCTCGACGTCCCCGTGCTCGTCATGCACGGCACCGAACGCGACGCGATGGGCACCCCCGAGTTGCTCGCGCGCTACCGCGACCACATCCCGAAGGTCGAGACGGTGGCGTTCGAGGGCTCGGGGCACGACCTGTGGCGCCCCGACCCCCACCGCTTCGCCGCGACGCTCGCGGACTTCGTCGGCCGGGTCGACGCAGCCGCGCCCACCGAGGGCAGCTGAACGGATTCAGCCGCGCAGGCCCGGCCCCGGATCGACCGGCTGACCCTGCGCCACCGCGGTTGCCGCGGCCCGGGCCCGCACGTCGGCCGCCTCGTTCGCGTCGTGGCCGTCGTGGCCCCGGACCCACTCGAAGGTCGGTGCGTAGCGTGTCGACGAGCGCATCGAGTCGTTCCATGAGGTCGCGGTTCTTCACCGGTGTTCCCCCCGCGGTGCGCCAGTTGCGGCGCTTCCAACCGTGGCGCCACTTCGTGAGCGCGTCGACCACGTAGGAGCTGTCGGCCTGGATGTGCACCCGGCGGCCGGGGGGCAGCGCCTCGAGCAGCGCGGCCACGGCCATCAGCTCCATCCGGTTGTTGGTGGTGTCGTCCTCACCACCCGCGGCCCAGCACGCGTCGTCGACGTACCAGCACCAGCCGCCGGGACCGGGGTTGCGGAGGCACGACCCGTCGGTGGCGACCACGAGCGGCGCGTCGTCGGTCGACCCGCTGCTCACGGGTTCCGGTTCGGAGACGGGCTCACCGAAGAGCTCCTGTTGGTCCACCGGTGCATGGTGCCAGGTCGTCGCGACCCGCCGACGGCAATCGTGACCCCGACGGTCCCAGAGGGAGAAGGCTTCAGTCGGTGGCGACGATCCCGGCCCGGAACGCGTACGCCGTCGCCGCGGCCCGGGTCGACACGCCGATCTTGACGAAGATGTTCGACAGGTGGCGCGACACCGTCTTCGCGCTCAAGGAGAGCTCCGCGGCGATCTCCTTGTTCGACAGTCCTCGCGCCACGAGCGCGAGCACCTCGGCCTCGCGCGCGGTGAGGCCTCCGGGACGCGGCTCCGGGAGTCGCGCCGGTTCGAGCGCGGCCAGGGCACGCGACGCGCCCATCGCGTCGAACTCCTGGCGTGCCGCGGCGAACGACACGCGCGCGCCGTCCGGGTCGCCGACGTCGCGCTGCGCCTGCGCGAGGAGCGTGCGGGTCGTCGCGACCTCGTAGGGCACTGCGAGTCGTTGCCATCGGGCCAGCGCGTCGTGCAACACCGCCAGGGCGGCGGCCGGTTCGCCCTCGGCGAGGAGGAGTCGGCCGCGGGTCGCGCCCGCCGCGGCGCGCAGCAGCGCGAGATCGAACGCGTCGGCGGTCTGCTCCAGCTCCTCGACCCGCTCGAGCGCCATCAGCAGGTCGCCGTCGGCGATCGCGATCTGGGTGGCGGCCGGGAGCACCCGGGCCCGCGCCAGACGACTGGCCGTCGAGTCCGCGAGACACGCGCCGATGATGCGCGCCGCCTCGTCGGTACGCCCTTCGGCGAGCCGCAGCAGCGCGGTCCCGGCGCAGGGACGCCCGCGAAGCTCCTCCGCCCGGGCGAACGCCTGCTCCGCGCCGGCGAGGTCGCCCAGGCGCCGCCGGATGTCGCCGACCTCGGCGAACGCGGACGCCACGTTCGGCAGATGACCGCCGGAGAGCTCGTCGCACGCGCGCGTCGCCTCCGATTCGGCATCGACCAGGTCGCCGCGCATCCCGAGCAGCGTGGCGCGGTGGACCCGGCAGATACCGGGGAAGATCGCGAACGGATGGGCCTGCGCCCACCGGGCGGTCATCTCGGTCCACTCGGCCGCACGGGCGAGGTCGCCGACCTCCTCGCAGGCGCTGACCAGGCTGCAGTACACCTTGCCGGTCGAGTAGGGCCCGAGCCGCCCTTCCACCGCCGCGAGCATCGCTTCGTCGATCAGGCCCAGTCCGCCGGCGGTGTCACCCGCGTCGATGCGCACCCGGCCCAGCGCCTGGAGCGCCTCGGCCTCGAGGTCGGCGGAGCCGATGGTCCGGGCCACGACCCGCACATGCTCCCCGAGCCCCGCGGCGTCGGCGTAGCGCCCCTCACCGTGCGCCACCTCCAGTTCGCGCAGGAGGAGCACACATCGTTCGGGGCCGTCGGGCGCGTCGGCGAGCAACCGTCGACCGCGCGCCAGCCATGCCGCGCCCACCGACGGGCGGGCCCGCAGGCAATGGTGCTCGTAGAGCCAGACCGCAGTCACGCCGGCGTGCAGGGAGTCGCCCGCCGCCTCGTAGGCCTCGAAGGCGCGGGTCCGCGCGTCGATGCACTCCTCGAGGCGGCCCAACCACCAGTACGCCTCGGCCAACAGCACCGCGCGCTCTGCCGTCTCGTGGTCGTCGCGTGGCTCGCTGCAGCGCGCGAGCTCGAGGCAGCCGTCCCAGTTCTGGGTGGCGTACGCGGTCCGGGCCGCGTCGAGCACATTCCCGCTCACCGCCGCTCGCTCCGCTGTGCCGGCGCCTGCATGCGGTGACCGTAGCAACGGCTGACGAGACGCACATCGGGCATGAAAACCACGCGCCGTTTCACGCGCCGTTCCCTCGCGGCGTCCGATGGGGCATTCGCACCATCGACGTGCTCGGGCCAGCTCGCGAAGTCGCGACAGATGCCCGATGTGCCGACGTCGGCATTCGGGCACTGTGGCGACATGCCCGACACCGATCCCCGCGAAGCCGCCGACCGGCGGGTCACCGAGCTCATCGCTCGGGGCCGCGACCGGGAGGCCGCCGCGCTGGCCACCGACCTCGGGGCGGGTCTCCCATCCCCGACCCGCCCCGACCACCCGACCCACCACATCCGCCAACCCGAGGGAGCACCCATGGACGTCCTGCGTCAACTCGACCTGCTCGGCCCCCCACTCGGTGGCGCCGCCGCCGGCATCCGCCCCGACCAACTCGACAACCCGACCCCCTGCGCGCAGTTCACGGTGCGCGGGGTGCTCGAGCACATGGTGACCGGCGCGACCGCGTTCGCCGCAGCCTTCCGAGGCGTTGCACCCGCCGAACCCGATCTCACCGATCCGCTGGCCACCTTCGGGCCCGCGATGGGCGAGCTCATGGCCGCCATCCGGTCCCCCGGCGCGCTGGAGCGTTCGGTCGCCACCCCCACGGGCGACGCGCCGGGCGCCGACTTCGCCCGGTTCGTCGTCCTCGACGGCCTCGTCCACGGCTACGACCTCGCCACCGCGACCGGCCAGGAGTACACGCCCGATGCCGAGCTCGTCGCGGTGGTGACGGCGTTCGCGGCGCAGGCCCTCACGGGGTTGCGTGACGGCGAGACGTTCAAGGACGCCGTCGCACCGCCCGCCGACGCCACCCCCATCGAAGCGCTCGCGTGCCTCACCGGACGCACGGTCCGATGAGTGCGAGCACATCCACCACGAGTCCGAACGGAAGGAGCACCACGGTGAACGCCAACCAGCAACTGTGGGAGCAGGGAGACTTCACCCGGATCGCGGAGTCGATGCGCGCCAGCGGCGAGGAGCTGGTGAGCCGCCTGGGATTCGCGACCAGCGCGCGCGTGCTCGACGTCGGCTGTGGCGACGGCACGACCGCGCTGCCTGCCGCGAGTCGGGCGCGCGAGGTGATCGGCGTCGACATCGCCCGCAACCTGGTCGCGGCAGGGAACCGCCGGGCCGCCGAGGCGGGAGCTGACCAACCTGCGCTTCGAGCACGGTGATGCGGGCGACTTCGTCTACCTCGAGGACGACGCCTTCGACGAGACCCTGAGCGTCTTCGGCGCGATGTTCGCGCCCCGACCCGACGCCGTGGCACGCGAGCTGGTCCGGGTGACCCGCCCGGGGGGCCGCATCACGATGGGGAACTGGATCCCGGGCGATCCGACCCTCGTCGCCGAGATCCTGCGCATCAGCTCGCAGTACTCGCCGCCGCCGCCCGCCGGATTCGTGAGCCCGATGACCTGGGGCGTGCCGGAGCAGGTCGTGGAACGATTCGGCCGTGCCGGCATCGCGCCCGACCGGATCACCTGCGACCGCGACACCTGGGTGTTCGCGACCGAGCGGACGACCGACGCCTTCCTGGCCGACTTCCGTGCGTTCTACGGCCCGACGATGAACGCCTTCGCCGCCGCGGAGGGCGCGGGCCGGGCCGACGAGCTGTGGCACGAGCTGTCGGCGCTCTTCGCGACCCACAACTCCGCCGACGATCCGTCGACGTCGACCCGGATCGCAGCGACCTACCTCCGGGTGACCGTCTCCGTGTGACCGTCTCCGTGTGACGGTCCGACCCGAGGTGCGCCCCGCGTTTCCAGGGGCGCGCCTCGGGGTCAGACCGCGACCTGCTCCAGGTGCAGCAGCCGGGCGAGGTTCCCGCCCATGAACTTCGCCACGAACTCGTCGCTCGCGCCCTCGAGCTCGTCCACGAACGCGGCCGGGTCGGCGAGACCTTCGGGGTGGGGGTAGTCGGACCCGAAGATCACGTTGTCCTCACCGATGAGCGCGGCGAGGTCGACGGCGCTCTCCTCCCAGAACGGGCTGATCGACACGTTGCGCCGGATCTGGTCGATGGGCGCCTCGGCGAAGGCCTGCGGCATCTTCTTGTAGACCGACGCCAGGGTCTTGAGCAGCGACTCCACCCACGACGATCCGTTCTCGACCACCGCGACCTTGAGCTGCGGGTGACGGCTCAGCGCGCCGTCGCACACCAGCGCGGCGATCGAGTCCTGGATGGCCCGCCAGTTGGTCACCATGCGGAACGCGTTCATCACGAACGGCTCGTACTCGTCGGAGCGGCCGGTCCAGTCCTGGTTGTACTTCTCGTAGCCGCTGTCGGACGAGTGCAGCGCGACGACGAGGTCGTGCTCCACGATCTTCTCCCACACGGGGTCGAACTCCGGCAGGCCGAAGGAGCGCGAGCCGCGGATCCCCGGCACCGGCGCCGGCCGCACCAACACGACCTTGGCGCCGCGCTCGGCCGCCCACTCCACCTCGCGCACCGCGTCCTCGACGATCGGCATCGTGATCACCGGCGTGGAGAAGATCCGGCCCTCGTAGTCGAAGCGCCACGTCTCGTACATCCACTCGTTGAGCGCGTGGATCACCGCGTGGATGAGCTCCGGTGCGTCGCTCATCCGCTCCTCGACGAGGCTGGCGAGGGTGGGGAACATCGAGCGAGCGGTCGATGCCCTGCTCGTCCATGAGCTCGAGGCGCGCCGCCGGTTCCCGCCACGCGTCGAGGCACTTCACCGGCGCGCCGAAGATCTCGCGGGTGCTCTTCCCCTCGGGGTTGCCCTTCCGGTAGTACTCCTCCTGGGCCCCCGGGCGCGCCACCACGTCGAAGGTGGGGTTGGGGATGTAGTTGCTGATCTGGCCCCGCACCACGATCTTCGTGCGGCCGCGGACCTCGACGTAGTCGATGGCGCCGCGGTAGCGGTCGGGCAGGAACTTCGTGAGGGCGTCGCGGGTCTCGTAGAAGTGGTTGTCGGCGTCGAAGACGGGAACTCGGGTCATGGGGGCACCTCCTGAGCGCATCCTCACCGTACCCGGTTATTTGGACTGAGTACAACTACTGGTCAGTTCCAGGGCCCTTCGCTGCGGAAGGCCAGCGTGCCCGTGGTGCGGATCCACGGGTGGTCGTCGAGGTCGGGGACGTCCTGCGAGCTCCGCCGGCGTCGGGCCCACCCGGGCCGCGACCTTGGCCAGCGCGTCGCCGTCGAGGCGCGGGAAGGCGTCGAGCATGTTCCCGCCGAGGAGCCGTCGCACCTTCTCCACCGGCAGGCCGTGGTACGTGTACGCGAGCGACAGCTTCGTCATCGACACCCGCTCGGGATCGTCCGACCAGCTGTAGGTCCCCTCGGGGTGCGGGTAGTCGGAGCCCCACATGAAGCGGTCGTCGCGCCCGATCTCGATCGCCGCCACCGCCTCGTGGCGCGACTGGAAGCTGTTGCCGATCCACACGTTGGTCGCCGCGTACTCGCTCGGGAGTCGCGGCAACGACTGCTCCTTGCGCCGGATGGGCGTGAGCTGCAGCGAGTCCATCTTCAGGCACATCTCGTCCCAGTACACGCCCGGGACCTCGGTGAGCACGAGCTTGAGGTTCGGGTGACGCTCGAAGGTCCCGAAGATCACGAGCTGGTACACGGTCCGGGTGCCCCAGTCCCCCGAGTCGAGGAGCCCGAAGTGGAAGCTGCGCTCGGCCCCGGTGTCGCTGAAATCGGTCCCCGGCGCCACCGCCCCGATGTGCGTGCAGAGCGTCATGTCGAGCGCGGCGCACGCGGCGAAGAAGCGGTCCATCTCCGGTGACGAGTAGAAGGGCAGCCCCGCCTGGCCGGGCGCGGGGAAGTTCACCCCGTGCAACCCGTGGTCGGCACACCACTCCAACTCGGTGATGGCGGCGTCGATGTCCCACATCGGGAGCTGCGCGAGCCCCGCGCAGCGGTCGGGCTCGACCGAGCAGAAGTCGGCGAGCCAGCGGTTGTAGGCGACCCGGCCCACCGCCGCGAGGTGCCGCGCCTCGGGCGCGGGCACGCCGTTGCCGAGCATGTTCATGTAGTCGAGCGGGAACGGCTGGCCGTTGAGGCTGTCGGCGAACACCAGGCCGCCCGACACGCCCTCGTGGTCGAGGTCGGCGAGGAACACGTGCGGGTCGTGGTGGCCCGCGGTGTGGGAGTTGAGCTCCCGCCCGTGCCAGTACTCGTCGGAGAACGCGCGGGTCTCGAACGCCTCGTTGTAGAGGTGCACGGTCTTCGCGAAGTCGTCGAAGGCTTCGAGGTGGACCGCCGGAATGTACGGGCGGATGTGCTCGGGCGCGGGGCCGACGTGCGTGTCGGCCGAGAACGCCATGAGGGGCGTGTCGTCGGTCATGCACCCATTCGACCACGCGCCCCGCCGGCGCTCAACTGCGCTCAGAGGCGGGCCTGGTCGGAGCCGTGGCCGATCTCCACGATGAAGCGGTCGTCCTTGCCCGGGATGAGCAGGCTCGCGGTGTTGAAGGCCAACCGGTTCCCCACCTCGGGCCCGGACTTCGCGACCACCTCGAAGCGCAGCTCCGCGAACAGATACCACTCCTGGATCACCCGGTGCATCACGTCGACCGACTGCACGTCGAACGTCTCGAAGAACCGGCGGTAGTGCTCACGGACGCCCTCGACGTCCTCGACCGGCGTGATCGTGCCGGTGTCGTTCACGTAGTCGCGCACCGCGCCCCGGCACCCCGGGGTGTACAGCGCGGCGATCCGGTCGGCGTCGCCGGCGAGGAGCGCGGCGATGAACTCGTTGTGCTGCGCGAGCATGTGGCGCCGCAGCGTGCGGGCGTCCTTCTCCGGGGTCGGCGAGCGGGATGTCGGCGGTCCCGAGCTCCTGGCGGTCCATCCGCACCCAGCACAGCTCGCCGGTGATCCCCGGACCGTTCTGCACCGGGAGCACCAGGACCATGTCGCGTTCGCCCTCGATGCCCGTCGACTTCTCGCGGCTCCCGGCGACGTCCTCGTGCATCGCGTACCACTGACCGCGCACTTCGACGAGCGGCTCCGCGCCGAGCACGTCGGAGTGCCCGCGGATCATCTTGTACATCTCCTCGATGCCCTCGTACGTGGTCTGCACGGGGAGGACGATGCTGCCGTCGGGCTGGGGGATCATCATGATCGCCCAGGCCCACGGGCCCTCGGGGACGAGGGTGCCGAGGATGGTGGGCACGTGACCCGTGGTCTCGGTCATCACGTGCTTCCAGCCCTGCTCGGCCGCATGGATCTGCGCCGCCGCGCTCACGCGCAGGAGCTCCGGATCGATGTCGATGCTCGGCTTGGTCAACATGTGCGCTCCTCGGTCCTTCGAAATCGCGGGGCCTGGCCGCCCGGGGCTCGCCCCGAAGGGGCTCCGCGAGCCGTCTGCTTGTCTACACCACCTGGTGCGGCGCAGGATCGGGGTCGACGATGCGGACCGTCACGCCGCAGCCCCGGCGGCCGCGCCGACCATCCGCTCCGGTGCGTCGTAGGGCAGCTTGTAGAGGTCGGCCGCGTTGCGCCACATGATCCGGTCGATCTCGCCGCGGCTCGCGCCGTGACGCTCGAGGATCTCCTTGCCGAGCTGGTAGTCGACCGGCCAGTTGCTCGACGAGTGCGGGAAGTCGGGGCCCCACATGATGTTGCCCACCCCGATGTCGTAGCGGTTCTCCACGCCGATCTCGTCGACCACGTAGACGACGTACGCGTTGCGGTGGAAGTACTCGCTCGGCAGCATCGGCAACGTCCACTGACGGCGGTTGCGCTTCACCGAGTCGTCGAAGTGCTCGAGGTAGTGCGGCACCCACCCCGACTCCGCCTCGGTCCCGGCGATCTTCAGCGTCGGGAAGCGTTCGAACACCCCGGTCGTGATCATGCGGGCGAGGATGGTCGGGAACTTGCCGGCGTCGACGTCGATCGCCAGCTTCTTCGCGCGCTGGTAGGACTGGCCGATCCCCTCCTCGTCGATGTTCGAGCCCAGGTCGCCGGCCGGGAAGAAGAACTGGAGGTGGATGTTGATCGGCATGTCGAGCTCGACGGCCGCGGCCCAGAACCGGTCGTCCTCCGGCGACGGGTCGGTGAACGAACCGCTCGGGTACGACTCGAGCTGCGCGGTCCGCAGACCGAGGCCGGCGGCGCGATGCAGCTCGTCGATGCAGTCCTGGAGGCCGGTGGTCGGCAGCGTCGCGTTGCACACGAAGCGGGACGGGTCGTACGCCTGGAAGTCGGCGATCCAGTCGTTGTACACCCGGTAGCACGCGAGCGCGAGCTCCTGATCCGGGCACAGCTTGATGCCGTTCCAGACCGTCTGCACGCCGTTGAACATCACCTCGGCGTCGGTCTCGTCCTCGATCATCTCCGCCACGCGCGCCGCGGGGTCGTAGGAACCGGGGAAGACGTCCTCGTAGCGCACACCGCGGTCGCGGATCTGCTTGAAGCTGTCGACGAGCGATGCCCGGTCGAAGCGCTTCGACGCGCGGGAGTACATCGAGCTGAAGCCCATCGGCGAGGGCCGCTTCTGGCCCTCCATGATCCACGCGTGACCCTTGGTGCGCGGCGTCTCGATGATGCGCGGCCCGCGCTCCTTGAACTTGTCGGGCAGGTTGTCGACCCACAGGGTCGGCGGCTCGTTGATGTGGCCGTCGGCCGAGATCCCCCGGTACTGCATGGCTCATGTCCTCCTTGGCGCCCGGCCGGCCCGCGTGCGTGGTCCTGTTCCCGCCGTGAGCGCGAGCCTCGCAGCCCGAGCGCCCGTGCGTCCCGGGACCAAAGACCTTGCTTTGTGTGACGTTCTGCCCTCGCTGCGGACTCCCCTACGAAGAAGATGACAGGCACACGATGCGCCACCAGTGCTGCCAGGGGGAGCGACGACATGGCCGAGTTGCAGATCCGGGACCTCACGCCGGTGTTCGGGGCGATCGTCGAGGGCATCGACGTGACCCAGCCGCTCGACGCCGAGTCGCGCGATCGGCTGCGCCAGGCGTTCGACACCCGCGGCGCCCTCTACGTCCACGACCCCGACCTGAGCTTCGACTTCCAGCGGTACCTCTGCGGGGTGTTCCTGGGCGCGGAGCCGGGCACGGAGCAGTCGCTCGCCAAGAGCACGCCGATGTTCATCTCCAACCGGGAGCCGGAGGCCAATGCGCCCTACGGCCGGCTCCAGTTCCACTACGACATGGGGTGGCACCCCGACCCGTTCCAGATCCTCTCGCTCTTCGCCGCCGACGTGGAGCCCGGCGCGGCGACCACGTCGTTGACGAGCTGCGCCCACGCCTACGACGTGCTGCCCGACGATCTCCGCCGGCGCATCGAGGGTCTGCACGCGGTGCACGTCACCGGTCAGCAGTACCGGGGCGACGACGAGGAGACGGCCGATCTCCTGCGCCCGCAGCGCACCGAGGAGAAGTCGACGGTGCAGCCCCTCGTCCGGCTGCACCCGCGCACGGGCCGACCGCTGCTCTACGTCTCGGAGATGGGGACGAGCCACATCGTCGAACTCCCCCGCGCCGAGAGCGACGCGCTGCTCGCCGAGCTGTTCGCGATCCTCTACGACCCCGCGCTCGTGTACGAGCACACGTGGCGCAACGGCGATCTCGTGATCTTCGACAACCTGCTGATGCAGCACGCGCGCGGCGACGTGCTCGCCGACGGCCCCACCCGCACGTTGCGCAAGGTGATCGCGCCGGTGGCCTACCGCGACATCGAGTCGCCGAAGTTCGAGAACGCCCGCTGAGCTTCGCCGGCTCCGTCGCCCGCGCTCACGCGGGGTAGGGCTTGCGCACCATGATCGCCACCATCTCGTTCGGCTCGCCGAACGGGTTCGTGGGATCGGTCACGAGCCGCCCGCCGGAACGGTCGAGGATGGCGCCGAGGTTGTCGCGCACCTTCTCGATGGTGAGCTCGGGATCGGCGATGCCCGCGGTGGCCTCGAGGTAGGTCGCGGTCACCGATCCGCCGCCCACGTCGAAGAGCATCCCGGACACGTCGCACGCTTCGTGGGCCAGGTACGCGACCGCCGGCGCGACCAGTTCCGGGCGCATCGCCTGCGTGAACGCCTGGTACACGTCCTCGTCGGTCATCGAATAGAACGGGTCGAAGGAGTTCGTGTAGGCGCCCGGGCTCATCGCGTTCACCTTGATGTCGTGCGCCTGTCCCTCGACCGCGAGGCCGCGGGTGAGCCCGTACATCCCGAACTTCGCGGCGCCGTACACCGACAGGCCCTCGCTGCCGTACATGCCGCCCGACGTGGTGTTGACGATCCGGCCGTAGCCGGCGGCGAGCATGTGCGGCCACGCGGCGCGGCACATCCACAGCCCGCCCATGAAGTGCACGCCGGTGACGGTCATGATGTCGGCCGTGGTGATCTCGTCGAAGGTCGCGACCACGCCGACGCCTGCGTTGTTCACGAGGATGTCGATGCGGCCCCACTCGTCGAGCGCGGTCTGCACGACCGCCTGCGCGCTCTCCTCCCCCGCGACGCTGTGCCCGTCGGCGATCGCCTCGCCACCCTCGGCGCGGATCTCGGCGGCGACCTGCTCCGCGCTGGCCGGGATCGTGTGACGGCCGTCGGGCCCGACCCCCAGGTCGTTCACCACCACCTTGGCGCCACGCGACGCGAGCAGCTTCGCGTGCGCGCGCCCCACGCCCGGCGTGCCGCCGGCGCCGGTGACGATGGCCACCCGGCCGTCGTAGCGCAGCTCCTCCTCGGCCACCGTCAGCTCCCCGCACCGAGCACGGCGAGGTCGTCGCGCAGCAGCGCGTCGAAGCGGTCGACCATCTCGTCGCCCTCGAACGGCTTGAGCACGCCGCACCGCGCGTGGAGGTGCTCGGTGAGCGCGGCGTCGACCGTCGCGTCGGGATCGGTGATCACCGACAGGTCAGGCCCGATGCGCGACGCGATCGTTGCGAGGTGGTCACGGTCGAGGCCGAAGAACCGGATCGCGTTCTCACCGAGGATCTTGCGCACGTCATCTTCGGGGACGCCGTGGAAGAGCAACTTGTAGTACTCGAGGGTGTTCGGCCAGGTGCTCTCGGTGTGCGGGTAGTCGCGCCCGAAGTCGATGGTGTCGACACCGATCTCGTCTCGGTGCTCCACCTCGCGAGCGGTGCATGAACGACAGACCGGCGAGGCAGTTGCTCTGCCAGTACTCGCTCGGCCGCAGCTTCGCGGGCAGCTCGGCGGAGCGCGCGTCGTACAGGCCGTCGAGATGGGCGAGCGCCGCAGGGATCCAGTCGCCGCGCACCTCGGTCATCATCAGCTTCAGCCCGGGGTGACGGTCGAACACGCCGCCGAGCATGAGCTGGGCCATCGCGCGCCGGCACCGGAGGTCCTTGAAGAAGCCCTCGTCGTTGAACAGCCCGCTCGTGAGCGCGATCACCAGGTCCATCTCGGAGCCGCCGGCGTTCTTGTTCTCCGCGTAGGTGCGGGCGATCACCTCGTGGGTGGTGCCGGGCGCGAACCCGTAGCCGCCGTGGATCACCAGGGTGAGGCCGAGATCGGCGTAGGCCGACCAGATCGGGTCCCAGAACTCGTCGTAGAGCGGCGGCAGGTGCGGATAGGCGACGAAGCCCGGCGCGTAGGTGCCGACGAAGCCCCGCTCGGCGATCCACTCCAGCTCCGCGATGGTGCCGGCCACGTCGCGTGCGGACCCGACGCCGCCGCAGAGCAGCAGGCGGTCGGTGTGGTCACCGAACGTGTCGGCGGCCCAGCGGTCGTACGCGCGCACGCCCGCGTCGATCACGTCGAGCGGGTAGTAGCCGTTCATCGCGTTGAAGAAGAGATCCTGGGTGCGGAAGTCGCCGAAGTAGACGAGCTCGGCCGCGACCCCTTCACGGTCCATCTCCTCGATGCGCACGTCGAGGTCGTGCAGCCCGGCCCAGCGCCCGCCGAAGTAGAGACCCTCGCCGTCGAAGACCGGCGCGGCCTCCTCCGAGAGCACCAGGTTGTTCAGCATCCAGAGGACCTGGCTCGACAGCTCGTTCTCGGCGATGAGCTGGGGCAGGTACTGGTGGTACGCCGGTTCGAGGTAGTCGGCCCAGCGGGCGGACGGCATCGAGGCATGCCCGTCGGCGGAGACGACGATCGCGCGGTCCATGGGACCCCCCTTGTCGCAGTGGGCGCACGCTGGCGACGCGCACCGGTGACGCGGACGATAGTTGCCGATCGGCTACTGCGCCAGCACTCCCGCGCCCGGCCCGGGCGACGGCTCCGCGTCGCCGACGTGGTAACAACCTCGGGTCACGGACCCCGACGGAGCCGACGAGGAGACGACATGGACGACGTGCGCTACGAGGTCGACGGAGCAGTTGCCGTGGTGACGCTGAACGCGCCCGACCGCAGCAACGCGATGACCCCCGAGATGGTCGGGGTCCTCATGGACTTCTACGCGCAGGCGGGCGCCGACCCGTCCATCGGCGCGCTGCTCGTGCGGGCCGAGGGCAAGGCGTTCTGCGCCGGCGCCGACCTGCCCACGCTGCGCAAGGCCGCACCCGACCCGCTCGCCACCGAGGCCTTCGTGGGCATCGGCTCGATCTACGAGATGTTCCGTCGGCTCGTGAAGGTGCCGATCCCGACCATCGCCGCGGTGCAGGGCCCGTGCATCGGCGCCGGCGTGAACTTCCCGCTCGCGTGCGACGTGCGCATCGTCTCCGAGGAGGCCCGCTTCGTCGGCTTCGGCCGCGCCGGCGTGCACCCGGGTGGCGGGCACCTCGAGCTGCTCCGCGCGGTCGACCGGCAGGCCGCGGCGTGGCTCGCGCTCTGCAACCAGAGCATCGACGCCGCGGAGGCCGTGCGTCTCGGGCTCGCGATGCGGATGACCGCGCCCGACGCGCTCGACGCCGAGGCACTCGCCATCGCGCGCGCGGCCGCGGCCGACCCCGAGCTCGCGCGCATGGTCACCGCGAGCTTCCGCACCATCGACGGCATGGCGCAGCGCCACGACGCCGCGGTGCACATCGAGCGCGCACCGCAGGTCTGGAGCCTGCGCCGCATCGCCGACAAGTGGTGACCGCGTCGAGCGGTTCAGGCGTCGTCGTCGGCGCCGCCGTAGGTCTCGCGCTGCTTCTGGGCCTTGGCGCGGTCCTGCGCGCCGAAGAGATCCATCATCTGATCGGTCATCGACGGGCGCCGCGGGCGGCGCCGGACGATCGGGCCCACGACCTCGTCGAGCGAGTCGGCGGTCCAGCCCGGCTCGCGGAAGATCGCGGTGTCGGGGAGCCGGGGCTCCCACATCGTCACCCGCGGACCGTCGAGGCCGAGGTACGCACCGGTGATCTCCCGCGCCGCGTCGGACGCGAGCCACGCGACGATCTCGCCTGCGTCGGCCGGCTCGGTGGGCAGACCCGCTCCCCCACGCGACGCGTCGAAGTCGTAGTCGGCGATGTCGAAGTTCGGGTCGGTGAGCAGCGACCGCACGTAGCCGCGCACACCGTTCACGGTGATGCCGTGCGGGTCGCAGCTCGTCGCTCCAACTCCACACGCAGCTCAGCACCGCGCTCTTGGCCGCGGCGTGGGCACTCTGGCCGCCCTGGCCGAGGATCGTGCCGATCACCGTGATCACCGAGCCGCCGTCGCCCTGGCGCACCATCTGCGTCACTGCGGCCTTGGTGCACGCGTAGATCATCGTGAGCTCGGCCGCCATCGTGGTGTTCCACACCGCTTCGTCGAGCTCGAGGAGGTCACCGCCGTAGAGCCCGAGTGTCTTGCCCTCCTGCGCGGGCGGTCCGTCGGAGCTGCGCATCCCGGCGCTGTTCACCAGGATGTCGAGGCGGCCGAACTGCTCGACCGCCCGTTCGACGAGCCGCGTCGCGCCTGCGAGGTCGCTCACGTCCTGCGCGATCCCCACCGCCTCGCCACCCCGTTCGCGAAGACGTGCGGCGAGCACGTCGAGCTTGGACTGGGTGCGGGAATTGAGCACCACCCGTGCGCCGCGGTCGGCGAGCGCAACCGCCGCGCCACTGCCCCACCCACCGGTCGCGCCGGTGATCACCGCGACCTTGCCGTCCAGTCGAATGTCGCTCACAGCCGTTGCTCCTTCCGCGTCGTCGACGCGTTCGTGGTCCTGCGGCTCAGCACGAGGTGAGGACCGGTGCGAGGCGGCGCCATTCGTCGCGACGCAGTTCGATCATTCCGCCGTAGTCGCCGGCGCCGATCACCTGGATGCAGACGCTGTCGGCCCCGGCGTCGAAGTGCTCGCGCACGCGCGCCCGGATCGTGTCGTCGTCGCCCCAGGCGACGAGCGCGTCGATCACCCGGTCGGAGCCGCCGTCGACGAGGTCGTCCTCGGTGAAGCCGAGGCGCAGCAGGTTGTTCGCGTAGTTCGGCGAGACGAAGTAGTGCGCGAAGAACGCCCGGGCGAGGCGGCGGGCCTCCGCGGCGTCGGTGGTCGGGCAGACCGCCACCTCGGGGACGAGCAGCGGCTCCGGACCGAGCGCGGCGCGGGCCGCCGCGGTGTGCTCGGGCGGCACGTTGTAGGGGTGGGCGCCCGCGCTGCGCGCCGCGGCGAGCTCCAGCATGCGCGGCCCCAACGCCGCGAGCACCCGGTCGCCCGCCGCCACCGGTTCGGGCTGGGCGTCGAGCGCGTCGAGGAACGCGCCCATCCGGGCGAGCGGCTTGTCCCAGGTGAGGTCGCCGGGAAGTGACTCCACCAGCGCGGCGTGACTCACGCCGAGGCCGAGCAGGAAACGGCCTCCGTGGGCGGCCTGCAGGCGGGCGTGCGCTGGTCGCGACCGCGGCCGGGTCGGCCACCCAGATGCTGAGCACGCCGGTGGCCACCACGAGACGGCTCGTGGCCCCGAGCAGGAGCTCCACGCGGTCGAGGATCCCGGCCGACGCGCCCGGCATCCACACCGAGGTGTAGCCCAGCTCCTCGAGCTCGGCGACCGCGTCGCGGGCCGCGCCGGGGTCCCGGGCCGACAGGCCCGCGTTCCACACCCCGACCCCCGACAGCCGCATCTCCGCTCCC
Organism: uncultured Actinomycetes bacterium; assembly: GCA_963782705.1. Taxonomy (GTDB): domain Bacteria; phylum Actinomycetota; class Acidimicrobiia; order IMCC26256; family DASPTH01; genus CAVRGQ01. The sequence continues at coordinate 468,027 of CAWAKX010000032.1, forward strand.
CCTCACGGGCCCGGTTTCCCCGGGCTCGGCTCCCTCTCCGCACCGCGGGCTGGCAGTCTGTCCGTGGACGTCTCGACGGAGCAACCCGACAGGAGTACGCTCCGTTACATGGCATCTACTATCTCCATCAACGAGTTCGACGCGCCCCTCGGGGCCGAGGTCGTCGGGATCACCGACGTCGACAGCGTCCTCGGCGCTGCCGACCTCCTCCGCAAGGCGTTCGACGAGCGCCAGCTCCTCGTCTTCCGCGACCTCGATCCCGCCTACACCATCCAGCAGCGGCTGACCGAGGTGGTCATCGGGCTCGGCGCGAGCGACGACGTCGACGTCCGCGACACCGACGACTCCTACGTGTCCAACCGCCGCGAGGGCGCGGCCGGCCCCTTCGGCCGCCTGCAGTTCCACAGCGATGCCCAGTGGTCGTCGGTGCCGATCGAGTCGATCTCGCTCTACGCCGTCGAGGCCGAGCCGCCGGTGGTGCCCACCATGTTCTCGAGCACCACCGTGGCGTGGGACCGCCTGCCCGCCGACCTGCGCGCCCGCGTCGCCGGTCTCGAGGTGATCCACATCGCCGGTCAGGAGCGCCGCGACGACGACGAGGACGACGACCTGCTCGTCGCGGTGCCCGCCGAGCGGCGCTCGGTCACCACGCCGATCGGCCACCGTCACCCGCGCACCGGCAAGACCATGCTCTACATCAGCGAGCAGCACACGCATGACGTGGTCGGGTGGTCGCGCGACGACAGCGACGCACTGCTCACCGAGCTCTTCACCTACCTCTACGACCCCGCCACGATGGTCAGCCACGACTGGCACACCGGCGACCTCGCGCTCTGGGACAACGTCGCCCTGCAGCACGGCCGGAGCAACGTCAACCTCGAGGGCCCGGCCCGCACGCTGCGCAAGTGCGTGCGCCCGATCGAGGCGTCGATCGCCGCGAGCCAGGCGTTCGACTACTCGCCGGAGACGGCCGACAGCTAGACCGCGGGCACCGCACCCCTCGGCTCGTCCTCCGGCGCGGCGGGCCTGCGCGGATCGACCGCGGCGACGGTCGGGCGCGACCGTGTACCCTCCCCGCCCGGAGGCGCCGCTCCGCCCGGAGGGCGCCTGCTGGTGAGCAGCGCACAGTGATCGAAGGGGACGCAGCGTGGGGAATTCTCTCGAGGGCAAGGTCGTCGCCATCACCGGCGCCGCGAACGGCATCGGCCGCGCCATCGCGATCCTGGCCGGCGGCGAGGGCGCCCGGGTGATCGTGGCCGACTACGGCGGCGGGGTCGACGGCAGTGGCGCCGGTAACTCGGAGGCCGCCGACGCGGTCGTCGCCGAGATCACGGGCGCGGGCGGGACCGCGGCTTCCTGCACCGCCGACGTCTCCAAGATGGCAGGCGGCCAGGCCGTCGTCGACGCCGCCGTCGACACCTTCGGCCGGATCGACGGCCTGGTCCTGTGCGCCGGGATCGCCATCAACAAGTTCATCTGGGAGGTGACCGAGGACGAGTGGGACGCGGTCCTCGGCGTGCACCTCAAGGGCCACTTCAGCTGCATCCGGGCTGCGACCCCGGTGATGATCGAGCAGGCCTCCGGCAGCATCGTGACGATCGGCAGCGGCGCGTTCATCGGCATGCCCAACGCCGTCGCCTACTCCACCGCCAAGGCCGCGATCCTCGGGCTCAGCTGGAGCACGGCCAACGCGCTCGGCCGGTTCGGCGTCACCACGAACTGCATCCTGCCGAGCGCGGCCACCCGGATGTCGGACAGCATGTACGGGAAGGCGGGTCTGCTGAGCAACCGCTTCGGCGACACCATGAAGAGCGACCTGGCCGAGGGCACCTACCGCGACCCGGCCAACATGGCCCCGATGGCCGTGTACCTGCTGGGCGACGACGCCCGCGACGTCAACGGGCAGGTGTTCCGGGTCACGGGCTACGAGATCGCCAAGATGGGGATGATCCCCTACCCGCAGGTGATGACCAACGTCGGCCCGTGGGACGTCGACACCATCGCGGCTCGCCTGCGGCCGGAGCTCGGCCCTAGCCTCACGCCGCTGCCCATCGCGTGGCCGGAGCACAAGGCCTGACGCCGGGCTCCCCGCCGCAACACCCGCTCGTTCCACACCCGTTCCACACCGTTTCGTACTCGTTCCGCACTGCGGAGAAGGGATCCACCGAACATGGCACAGGACGTCAGCGTGCAGGTCGACGACGCCACGATGAAGATCTACGTGGCCGAGCCCGACGGCGAGGCCAAGGGCGCGATCGTCGTCCTCCAGGAGGCCTTCGGGGTCAACGACCACATCCGGGACCTCTGTCACCGCATCGCCGAGGCCGGGTACGTGGCCGCCGCGCCGCACCTGTTCCACCGCAGCGGCGACCCCGAGCTCGGCTACGACGACATGATGGAGTGCGTCCCCTACATCTCGGGGCTGCAGGTGAACGCGCTCGAGGCCGACCTCGCGGCCACCCTCGAGCTGCTCAAGAGCAAGGGCTTCGAGGGCAAGAAGGTGGGCGTCACCGGCTGGTGCATGGGCGGCAGCGTCGCCTTCCTCGCCGCGGCCTACTGGGACCTCGGCGCCGCGGTGTCGTGGTACGGCGGCGGGATCACGCAGGGCCGCTTCGGCATGCCCCCGCTGATCGACCTCGCCCCCACCCTGCAGACCCCGTGGCTGGGCCTCTTCGGCGACAACGACGCGTCGATCCCCACCGACCAGGTCGACGCGCTCAAGGCCACCGCGGCCGAGAAGGCCAAGGTGGCGACCGACGTCGTGCGTTACGAGGGCGCCGACCACGGCTTCAACTGCAACCAGCGCGCCTCGTTCCACGAGGCGTCGGCCACCGACGGCTGGGCCCGCATGCTCGCGTTCTTCGGCGAGCACGTCGGCTGATCGACCGCCGACACCCACGCACCGCCCTCGCCCTGCCGGTCGTCGTCGCCCTCGTGGCGGCGACGCCGGCGGGGCGAGTCGCGTTCGCAGTCGGCGCGGCGATCCCTGCGGGCTCCGGGGTCCCGATTCCACGATCCTGGTACCCTCCGCGCTCGACCCGACGCCCGCGTCCCGGAGCTGCGACGTGTCACTCGTGAACGATGCCGAACCGATCCTGGAGCGCCTCCGGGCCATGCTCGCCGTCGACCACTACGGCCTCGTCGCCGTCCCCGGCGCGCGACGAGCGGGAGCTCGTGCTGACCGTCGTGGCCGGCGAGCACGCGTGCGTCGAGTGCCTGATGCCCGTCGGCACCTTCCGCGCCATCGCCGAGCAGTACCTGACCGATGGCGGCGTCGACGCCCAGGTCTCGGTGATCTACCCCGACGCGTGACCCCGCGCGTTCAGAGAGGACACGCCCCGTGATCGTCGACGCGCACACGCACATCATGTGCCCCGACCGCGACCGCTACCCGGTCCAGCCCATCGGGCTGGGCTCCACCTGGTGGGAGACGGGCGGCGACGTGGCCGAGCTCACCGGCGCCATGGACGCGAACGGGATCGACCGCGCCGTGATCGTCCAGGCCATGGGCGTCTACCAGTCCGACTGCCGCTGTGCGGTCGACACCGTGGCCGCGGACCCGCAGCGCTTCGCGCTGGTCACCGGGGTCGACATGGACGGCGACGATCCCGCGGCCACCGTGCGCGCCCACGCGGAGCTCGGCGCCACCGGGGTTCGCCTCATGGCCTTCCAGACCCGTTCGTCCGCCTGGCTCGCCGACAGCCGCGGCGCCGAGGTGTGGGCGGCCGCGGCCGAGACCGGCGTGGTGATCGTGGCCATGGGCGGGCCGGAGCACTTCGACGACCTGGCTGCACTCTGTGCCTCGGTGCCCGACGCGCGGGTGGCGGTGGACCACGCCGGCAGCTTCCGGGAACGCGACGACGCCGGGCTGGTCCGGCTCGCGCAGACGCCGTCGGTCCACCTCAAGGTGACCACCCACAACCTGACGGCGCCGGACGCACGCGAGTGGTTCGAGGGTCTGGTCGACGCGTACGGCGCCGAGCGCCTGTGCTGGGGCTCCGACTTCCCCCAGACCACCATGCGGCCGTACTCCGCCATGCTCGAGCTCGCCCGCGCCGCGACCGTCGGTCTCGACGACGAACAGCGCGCGCGCTACTTCGGCGGCAACAGCGCTCGCCTGTGGTGGCGCTGAGCGCCGGCTTGGCGGCGGATCAGGGTGCCAGGATCAGCGCATGGGCGGGTTCGCGGTGTCGACGCCGGATCGGACGAGGGCACCCGGGCGCGCCTCGGTGAGGCGGCCGTCGGTCACGATGGCCTCCCCGTTCACGAGCACGTGCTCGATCCCGATCGCGTCGGAGGCGAGCCGCCCGGCGCCGGTCGGCAGGTCGTAGCGCATCGTCTCGGGCCCGGGCGCGACCGTCGCCGGGTCGAACACCACCACGTCGGCCTTCCAGCCTTCGCGCAGGAGGCCCCGTTCGCGCAGACCGTAGAGCTCGGCCGGCGCCTGGGTGAGCAGGTGCACCGCTTCCGCGAGGTCCATGAGCCCGTGGTCGCGGACCGCCTCGAGGAAGTGCGTGGTGTACGCCGCGGTCGACAGCATGTCGAGGTGCGCGCCGGCATCGGAGGCGCCGACGATCGCGCGCCGGTCGCGCCACACCGCGGCCTTGGCCACCCAGTCGGCATCGGAGATCGTCGAGGGCGCCTGCACGAACCCGGTGTCGAGGTTGTCGCGCAGCGCGATGGCGCACAACACGTCCCACGGACGCGCGTCCTCGGCTTCGGCGATCTCGCGGATGGTGCGGCCGACGTACTGCTCGTTCTCGGGGGCGCGCACGTCGAGCACCGTGAGCTTGCCCCAGTTCGCCAGGAACGGCATGGCGTTGTCGGGCCGCTGCGCCGCTTCGTCGAGACGCTTGCGCGCGTCGGGGTCGCGGAACACCGCGACCTTCTCCTCGTGCGGGAGGAGCATGACCTCGTCCCAGGTGGGCATCGAGTCGAAGAGCACCCCGGAGCGGAACGAGAGCCGCAGCTGACCGCCCGACACCGGGCTGGTGAGCGCGACGATCCGGCCGCCGCGACGCGCCGCTTCGGCGTCGGCCGCGAGGTGCACCTCGGCGCTCTCGGCCCGCTTGGCGCTGACCAGCAGGAGGTTCCAGTTGATCGGCCGGGACGCGGCCGCCGACATGTCGGCCATGAGGTCGACCACCCACGGTTCGAAGTCGCCGAGCTTCGGGTTGATCTCGAGCGAGGTGCCCTCGAACTCGCCGGCCACGCGCGCCAGCTCCACCAGCTCTTCGCGGGATCCCCACCGGGAGGGCACCATGCGCCCTTCGGCGTCGTTGTGGGCCCGCGACCAGGTGGTGGTGAAGCCCATCCCGCCGGCCTCGATGCCCCGGCGCAGCAGCTCGCGCATCGCGTCGAGCTCGTCGGGCCTGGCCTCGCGTGCCGTCGCGTCCGCGCCCATCACCGCGCGTCGCAGCGCCGAGTGACCGACCATGAAGCCCGGCGTTGATCCCGAGTCGGGGCTCGACGTTCGCGAAGTAGCTCGCGGTGTCGTGCCAGTCCCACGGCACTGCGGTCTGCAGCGCTTCGATCGGCATGCCCTCGACCCGCGCGAGCATCCGCATCAGGTAGTCGCCGTCGGCCGGATCGTCGGTGAGCGGCGCCACCGAGAAGCCGCAGTTCCCCGCGAACACCGTGGTGACCCCGTGCAGCGGCGACGGTGTGAGCGCACCGTCCCAGAACACCTGCGCGTCGTAGTGCGTGTGCAGGTCGACGAACCCCGGGCTCACCGCCTTGCCGGTGGCGTCGATGACGGTCGCGGCCTCTCCGTCGACGGTGCCGATGGCCACGATGCGGTCGCCCACGATGCCCACGTCGGCCGGGCGCGGTGCCGTCCCCGTGCCGTCGACGACGAGACCGCCGCGGATGATGACGTCGAACATGGCGTGTGCTCCTCGGTGCGGGATTCGATGGGTCAGCGGGTGGCGACGGTTTCGGTGTCGCGACCCGAACGGAGGATCGTGCCGGCCTGGGCGCCGGTGAGCCGACCGCCGACGACCGACTCGACGCCGTTCACCAGCACGAGCTCGATGCCCTCGGAGTCGGCGGTGAGCCGCATGGTCTCGCCGGGGAGGTCGAACACCCGACGGGCGCCGGCGCTGCGGACGCGCTCGGGATCGAAGACGACGACGTCGGCGTGGGCGCCCTCGGCCAGCCGGCCCCGGTCCTTCAGGCCGTACAGACGCGCCGGCTTGTCGGTCATGAGGTGGACCGCCTCCTCGAGCGTGACGAGCCCCCGCTCGCGCCACGCGAACTCCAGGAATCGCGTCGGATAGGGCGACGCGAGGAGCCGGTCGAGGTGCGCGCCGGCATCGGAACCGCCGATGAGCACGTCTTCCCGGCGCCACACGTCGCGGCGCATCTCCCACACTTCCTGCGCGGTCTCCGGCCTCACCGGCCAGAGCACCGTCCGGTAGTCGTCGGCCACCTGGATGTCGACCATCACGTCCCACGGGTCGGCGCCGCGGTCGCGGGCGATGTCGGCAACGACGCGACCCTCGTACTGCTGGTTCTCGGGCGCGACCGTGTCGCCGATGCGGTACGCGCCGATGTCGGCGAACATCTCGAGCCCGGAGCCGACGGCGCTCCGGGCCAGCTCTTCTCGTACGGCGGGATCGCGCAGCTTGACGGTCTTCTCGGCCGGCGGCAGGGTCAGGATCTCGCGCCAGCCGGGGTTCAGCCACATCGCGCAGTACGTCGACATGCTCATGTTGAGCTCGGCGCCGGTCGGCATCGTCAGCGCGACCACACGACCGCCGAGTTCGCGCGCCCGCCGCGACGGCTCGAGCTGGCGTTGCAGCCGGGCGTTGTCGCCGCCGGCCTCGGTCATCGCCGACTCCGTGTTGAGCACGTTCCAGTTCAACGGGCGCGCCGCGTGCGCGCTCATCTGCGCGAGCAACTCCACCTCGGCGTCGTCGAAGCCGCTGATGCAGCCCGACGTGATCGCCTCGAGCGACGTCCCGGCGTGGCGCTCCACCTCGTCGCACAGTGCCAGCACCTCGGCCTCCGAGGCCTGGCGGCTCGGGACCGGGTTGCCGTTGTGGTCGGGGTGGGTACGCGAGCGGGTGGTGGAGAACCCGAGCCCGCCCGCGGCGAGCGACTCGCCCAGGACTGCGGCCATCGTCGCGATCTCGTCGGCGGTCGACTCGCGCTCCAGCGCGGCCTCCCCCAGCACGTAGGTGCGCAACGCGCAGTGCCCGACCATGAACCCGGCGTTCACCGACACCGAACCCTCGAGCCGGTCGAGGTACTCGCCGAAGGTCTCCCAGTCCCATCCGACACCCTGTTCGAGCGCGACCAGGGGCATCCCCTCCACCTGCGCCATCATGCGCCGGACGTAGTCGGCGTCGCGTTCCCGCAAGGGCGCGAGGGTGAAGCCGCAGTTGCCCGCGAACACGGTGGTGACGCCGTGCTGCGACGACGGTGTGGCGTACCCGTCCCAGTGCAGTTGCGCGTCGTAGTGCGTGTGCACGTCGACGAAGCCCGGGGCGACGACGAGCCCGGTCGCGTCGAAGGTCTTCGCCGCCGCCGACCCGGCCAGGTCGCCGATGGCCACGACCCGTCCGTCCTGCACGGCGACATCCGCGTGGACTCCCGGACGGGCGGTGCCGTCGACGACGAGGCCGCCGGTGATCAGGTAGTCGTACATCGGAACCCCCCGGGAGTGCTCGATCGACACTACCCGGGGAGCTCGGCGGGCAGCCGCCCGCCGTCGCCTCGAGGCCGTCAGCCGCCGGCGACCCCGGTGAGGTCCTCCTCGACCATCTCGTCGACCAGGTCGAGCCGGTCGCCGGTCTCGGCCGGCTTGAGGTAGCCGCCGCGCAGGTCGAAGTGCTCGACGAGGTCGGCCGCCACCGGTTCACCGCTGTTGATCTCGGCGTACGTCGGTCCGATGCGTGCCGCGATCTCGGCCAGGCGGTCCCGATCGAGGTCGAGGAAGCGCACCGCGTTCTCACCCAGGATCATGCGCAGCTCGACTTCCGGGACGCCGGCGTACGCGTCACGCAGCCACTCGCGCGTGTGCGGCCAGGTGCCCTCGGGGTGCGGGTAGTCACGGCCGAACGTGAACTGCTCGATCCCGATCTCCTGGCGCATCTCCACCTCGACCTTGTGCGTGAACGACACGCCGACGAGGAAGTTGCGCCGCCAGTACTCGCTCGGCTTCTCCTTGGCCGGAATCCGGTCGCGGTTGGCCTCGTAGATCGCGTCGAGATGGGCGAGGGTGATCGGCACCCAGTCACCGCGGATCTCGGTGAGCACGACCTTGAGATCGGGGTGACGGTCGAACGCGCCACTGAACATCAACTGCCACACGGGGCGCCGGGGCTTGATGTCGGCGAAGAACTCACCCGATCCGAACACGCCCTTCCTCCATGCCTCGGGATGGGCGAGGAGCTCGTCGAGATCGTCGGTGCCCGCCGCCTCGACCGCGGAGTCGTACATGTCGCGGAACATCGCGAACGACTCGCCCTGCACCCAACCGTGGCCGGCGTGGACCACGAGCGGCAACCCGAGCTCGGCGGTGCGCGCGTAGTACGGCTCCCAGTACTCGTCGTAGAGCGGCGGCTGGTCGGCGTAGCGCGGATACCCCACGGCGTAGGCGCCGGCGAAGTCGTGGTCGGCCATCCACTCGAGGTCGGCCAAGCGCCACGTCCATGTCGATGCACGGACCGATCGCCCCGACGAGCAGGAAGCGATCGGTGGCGAACCCGAAGGCGTCGGACACGTAGCGGTTCCAGCCGCGGGCGCCCGCCTGCCACGCGTCGAGTGGGTACCGGTCGTTCTGGATGTTGTGGAACATGTCACCGAGGCGGAAGTCGCCCTGGTAGATCATCTCCGCGGCGACGCCCTCGCGGTCCATCTCGCGCAGGCGGATCTCCGGGTCGTACAGACCGCGGAAGCCGTCGACCTTGTGCCCCTGCGTGTACTCGGGGCGAACCATGAGCCGCTCGGTGAGCAGACGGATCACCGTGGAGTACACCTTGTTGTCGTCGTGCAGCTTCGGCAGGAGCGCGTGGTACTCCGCGGGGAGGTACTCGGTCCACAACTCGTTGGGCACGCCCGCGTGCGAGTCGGTGGAGACGATGATCATGCGGTCGGACGTTTGCTGCTCCATGGCACCTCCCAGTGTGCTTCGAGCGGTGTCGTTCGGGAGTCGTTCAGGCGCCGCGGTGCGCCGACCTCGTCCCAGAATCGGTCCCAGGTCTCGAACTGGTCGGGCAGCTGACCGGCGGCCATGCCCGCCGTCCCGGGCGCGACCCCGCCACCGTGCACCGGCCGTTCGAGCGCGTCGACGATGTACCAGCGGTTGAAGTTGCGGAATTTGAAGAACCACTCGCCGTCGATGCGCACGTAGCGGTCCCAGTACTGGATCTTGCCCCACTCCCAGCGGCCCTCGTCGCGCCGGTCGAGCTCGTCGTGGCAGTACACGACCCCGCGAGCGTGATCGGCGTCGTCGAAGTCGATGATGTGGTTCCCGACGAAGTGCACCGAGTCGCTGGAACTTCGCCAGAGCGCGTTCGCCATCCACTTGCGCATGAGATCGCGGCCGTAGAGCGTCGCGACCCATGCGCACGTTCGGCTCGAACAGCTCGGCGAGACCGTCGAGATCACGCGCGTCGACCTTCTGTCCATAGCGCATCACGACCTGACGGATCGCGGCGAGCGACTCCAGCCGGTCGACCCGCTCCTCGAGGGTCTGGGGCTGCCAGGGTCCGAGACGCTTGGTGCTCATCGAGGGCTGTGCTCCGAGCTCGAGGCGAGGCGGGGAACGCTATCGGGAACCCCTGGCGGACACCAGGAACCACTCCGGGCCCGGAGTGTGGTAGCGTTCAGACCGTCATTCTTGGCGTATAACGCACAAGGGATGGCGGTGCCCCTCCGGCCCCCCGTCCCGTGGTTGCTCTCGGTTCTCGTACCTTTCGGTCCCGGTTGCGATCTCGCACCCGCTGAGTACCGGCCCCGCACTGCGGGCACAGCAAAGGACACGAGCACCCCCGTCGCCCCACCTCCGCCTCCGGTTCCACCGGGCATGGCGCGTTTCCCCCGGTCGGGCCCCGTTCCCGCACAGTCGTGCGAGTTCTCAACACACAAAAAAAAGGAACATCAATGCCTACAGGTACCGTGAAATTCTTCAACGCCGAGAAGGGCTTCGGCTTCATCTCGCGTGCGGACGGCGAAGACCTCTTCGTCCACTTCTCGAACATCGCCGGTGAGGGCTACAAGTCCCTCGAGGACGGCCAGCAGGTCGAGTTCGAGGTCGGCGCCGGCCGCAAGGGCCCCGAGGCCCTCAACGTCCGGGGTCTCTGATCCCACTGCGGGCTTCGGCCCGCGCGTGACACGCGGCTTCGTCGGCGGTTCGCCGTCGACGGAGCCGTGTGCCCACGCACCCGACTGCCAACCGGGCGAACAGCCCGGTACCCTGAAATCGTCGCTCCACAAGGGAGCGGATCGAGAAGCTGCACTGCTTTTGAGCCCAGTGGTGTCGTGGCCGACCCCGAGGATGCTCCGTGCAGACCATCGAGTCCCCCGCCGTACCGGCGGCCCCGCTCTCTTCCCCTTCTTCGTTCCCCGCTGACGCGATCGAGCTGCCGTCGCCGCGACGCCGCCGCTTGCAGCAGCTGCTCACCGGCGTGATCGTGTTCGGTCCGCTCGTCGCGGTGGCCTGGGCGCTCGCCGCCGCGGTCGGCGGCCAGTTCGTGTCGCTGCCGATCCTCGGCATCGCCGCGGCCTTCTACCTCTTCACGGTGCTCGGCGTGACCGTCGGGTTCCACCGGCTGTTCACCCACCGCAGCTTCGTGGCCCGCCGCAGCCTCAAGGTGGTGCTCGCCATCGCCGGATCGATGTCGTTCCAGGGATCGCTCATCGGCTGGGTCGCGACCCACCGCCGCCACCACATGTTCAGCGACCAACCGGGCGATCCCCACTCCCCCGTGTGGCCCGAGCACCATCCCTTCCAGCGACTCCGCGGCTTCTACCACGCCCACATCGGCTGGTTCTTCGCCAACGAGGACACGCCCCGTGCGCGCTTCGCACCCGACCTGCTCGCCGACCGAGACCTCGTGTGGGTCGACCGCATGTTCCTCCCGCTGTGCATCGCGACCCTCGCGTTGCCCTTCGGGATCGGGTACCTGCTCACCGGCACGCTGGGCGGCGCGCTCGCCGCGCTCCTGTGGGCCGGTGTGCTGCGCGTCGGGTTCCTCCACCAGATCACCTGGTCCACCAACTCGGTGTGCCACATGTTCGGACGCCGGCCGTTCCGCTCGAACGACCAGAGCACCAACTTCGCCCCCCTCGCCCTGCTCTCCATGGGCGAGTCGTGGCACAACGCCCACCACGCGTTCCCGTCGCTCGCCCGCCACGGCGTCGACCGCCGCCAGGTCGACCTGTCGGCCATGGTCATCGGCGCATTCGAACGCTTCGGCTGGGTGAGCCGGGTCCGCTGGCCCGACGCCGCGCGGCTCGACACCCGCCGGATCAGCCGGTAGCGGCGAGCGGTCAGATCGCCGCGAACACCAGCTGTTCGCGGCGAGCGGTCCGCAACGCCCAGGTCACCGTCACCACGATCGCCAGCGCCGTGATCCCCATCCCGGACGCGGTCTTGAGCAGCACGAACAACGGGACCGGCAGGCTCACGAGCAGGCCGACGGTGGCCGCCGCATTCACGAGGTGCACACCGGCCCACAGCACGGTGAGCCCGGCGAAGAGCCGGATCACCGCCGGGCGGCTCGCCACCTCGGGCGCGATCGGGCAGAAGTCGTGCGCGAGCCGGGCGACGAGGGGCTTCCCGACCAGCACCGACGCGAAGAAGACCCCGGCGAGGGCGATCGTCGTCGCGACCGGCTGCACGAAGTAGAGGAAGGTGCTGCCACTCAGCACGCCGATGACGGTCTTCAGCGTGAGACCCACGGTCGCCAGCATCAACAGCGTCGACACCCGCTTCCGCAGCAACAGGCGACCGAGCACCATGCCGTAGCCCCACGCGAGCACCGCGGCCATCGCGATCGACGGCTGCGTGGTCGACATCACCACGAAGAAGATGATCGCGGGGATCGTCGTCGCCTCGATGATGCTCGGCAGCCCACGACGCAGCACCGCGAGCAACACGGTGCGCTTGTGGAGCGATTCGGGCGCGTCCGGCGCGTCGCGGCGCGTCGTGCGACTCCGAGGTGGTGCTCCCGACCAACCGCCACGAGGTACGGCGCGGGGATACTGACGTGCCCATGCAATCGACCGATCACCTCACGGTCGGCGGACGATCTGTCCGGGCGAGCACGGGAAGCTGTTTCGAGTGTAGGGGCACGCTGTCGCGGAACCACCGCGACCCGGGCCGGATAGGGTGGGGAGGTCGTTCCGGGCGACGCCGGGTTGCCACCGGTGGTCGCGGCGATTTCCTCGTGGCTCCCGCCAGGAGCGCTTCCCGGCCGATTCGGCACGAGAAAGCTGCGCGCGGAACTCATGGCGGTCACGAAGCGGCGCGCGCTCCCGCCCGACGAAGACCTCGTTCGCGTCTATCTCACCGAGATCGGTCGTCACGCGCTGCTCACGCGCGACGACGAAGCCCGTCTTGCCCGTTGCATCGAGGACGCGCGCGACGCGACCGCCCGCCTCGCCGACCCCGACGCGGTCGGGACTCCGGCCGAACGACGGCAGCTGCGCCGTACCGTCCGGCACGGCGCCGAGGCTCACGACCTGTTCGTCTCCGCGAACCTGCGCCTCGTCGTGTCGATCGCCAAGCGCTACCAACGTTCGGGCGTGCCGCTCCTCGACCTCATCCAGGACGGCAACGAGGGTCTCATCCACGCCGTCGCCAAGTTCGACTGGCGCAAGGGCTTCAAGTTCTCGACCTACGCCACGTGGTGGATCCGCCAGGCCATCTCGCGCGGCATCGCCAACTCGTCGCGCACGATTCGCCTGCCCAGTCACGCGCACGACCGCCTCGCCGCGGTGCAACGCGCCCGCACCGATCTGGAGCCGAAGCTCGGTCGCTCCGCGACGAGCGCCGAGCTCGCGGACGCGATCGACGTGTCGGAGGTGCAGATCACCGACGTGATGCCGTATGCGCAGGGCACGCTCTCGTTGTCGGAGCCGCTCGGCGACGACGCGACCACCGAGCTCGGCGACCTGGTGGAGGACCGCGCGCAGGTGTCGCCCTGCGACGCCGCGGTGAGCGGCATGCTGATCGACGAGATCGCGAGCGTCCTGCACGCGCTCGACGAACGGGAGCGCCTCGTGATCTCGTTGCGGTTCGGCCTCGACCAGGCGGAGCCGCTCTCGCTCGCCGACATCGGCGCACAGTTCCAGCTGAGCCGCGAGCGCATCCGTCAGATCGAGGCCCGGGCGATGCACAAGCTCCGCCAGCCGGCCACGAGCGACGTCGCCCGCAGCCTGCTCGACGGGTAGGCATAGGGTGTCCGACGTGCTCGAGCACCTCGTCGACATCGAGGAGATCCAGCAGCTCAAGGCGCGCTACTTCCGCTGCATCGACACGCAGGATTGGGAGGCTTCGCCACTGGCGTGGTGGCCGAGGACGCCCACTTCGACATCGTGGGGCACGTGGTCGACGGGCGCGACGCGATCGTCGCGTTCGTGGCCGATTCGCTACGCGGCGCCACCACCGTCCACCACGGCCACACGCCCGAGATCACCATCACCGGCGCCGACACCGCGACTGGCATCTGGGCGATGTACGACTACGTCACCCTCCCCCGGCGCGACGGCACGCACCGGGTGCTGCACGGCTACGGCCACTACCACGAGGAGTACGTGCGCACCGCCGACGGGTGGCGCATCCGCAGCACCGTGCTCTCGCGCCTGCGCGTCGACACCGAGATCGTGTGAGCGATCCGAGTCACTCCCCTGCCGCCGGTTGGTTCGCCGATCCCGCGCGGCGCTTCACGTTCCGCTACTGGTCCGGCGACGCGTGGACCGACCGTGTCCTGACCAGCCGCGCCGCCGACGAGGAACGCGACCCCCTCGACCCCGAGCTCGCCGGCTCGCGCCCCGTCGTCCTCCTCCCCGACCTGCCGGCGACCTCGGCGTCGTCCGAGGCCGCACCGCGGCGGGTCGGCGCGACCGCGAGAGCGCCGATCCGCGTCCGGTGGGGTCTCATCGGCATCGTCGGGGTGCTGGTCATCGCCGCGCTCGTCGGCTACTTCCTCGCCGACACGCTCAACCGCAACACCGACATGAACCAGTCGGCCCTCGAAACCATCGACGCGGTCACCACCACCGGCGATCCCGCGCTGCGGCCGCTCAGCCAGAAGGTCGCGGTGCCCGCGGCCGGCGTGACCCTGTACGTCCCGCGGTCATGGGTGGCGCTCTCGTCCGATGCCGCCACCCGCTCCGCCCAGGTGCGACGGCTGACCCGCACCGCTCCCGCCCTGGCGTCGGCACTCACCGCGTTGGCAGGCGGGCGGAGGTTCGCGACGCGGTACTGGTGGGCCTGCAGCTTCCCGACGACGGGATCGCCGACGTCGTCCGCAGCCGCGCCGTGATCGCGCCCGCGAACGCCGACGAAGCCGACCACCTCGTGGGGACCACGATGCAGGACGTGTTCGCGGGCACGGTCGTCGCGCCCGCCACGCTGCGAACTGTCGGCGACGTCACCGCGTACGAGGTGATCGGCCACCCCAAGAGCACCGCGTCACCGCACGGATGGGCCGTCGGGGTGCTCATCATCCCGAACGCCCAGGGTGTGATCCTCGTGCACGCCGCGGGCCCCGAGGCCGAGGTCGGCGCGATCCTCGACCGCGTCTCGCTTCACTGATCCGCCGCTGCTCAGCCGAGCTCCAGCTTCGACGGGCATCGTGCGCTCCTTCCCTGGCCATCGACATGGCCCGGAAGCGCTACCCGGAGCTGGGACACGCGGGGAAACGGCTACTTGTGGCCCTTGCCGCGGTTCTTGCGGGCCTTCGAGCGCTGCTTCTTGCCCGGGGGCCCCTCGGCACTTCCTCGCGGCATCGTTGCGTCGCCGACTTTCTTGGTCTTGGCCATCACTGCACCCTAGGGGACGATTGCGTGACTCCGGCCGCGAACGGCAAGAACTTCGCCGTCGGCGGTGCGCCCACCGGTAGTGTCGAGCGGTACTGGCAATGTCCTCGTGGACGTCCTGGGAGCACTCACACCGCCCTCGCGCCGCTGTGAGCGACCGGACATCCCGGAATGGACACGACGTGAACCCTCAGAAGTCCGCTCGCCTGGCCGGCGCGCTGTTCGTGACGACGTTCGTGACGTCGATCCCGGCGGTGTTGCTCTACGACCACGTGCTCAACGAGACCCGCTTCATCCTGGGATCCGCCAACGACACCCAGGTCCTCGTCGGTGCGCTGCTCGAGATGCTGCTCATCGTCGCGAACATCGGGACCGCGCTCGTGCTGTTCCCGATCCTGAAACGTCAGGACGAGCCCCTCGCGCTCGGCTACGTCGCGGCGCGCATCATCGAGTCGGTCTTCATCGCGTTCGGCATCGTGAGCCTGCTGTCGATCGTGACCCTGCACCAGGCCGGCGGCGGGCACCCCGCCTCGTTGATCACGCTCGGACGCGGCCTGGTCGCCATGCACGACTGGACGTTCCTGCTCGGCCCCGGCTTCGTCGTCGGGATCGGCAACGGCCTCATCCTCGGCTACCTCATGTACCGCTCGGCGCTCGTGCCCGCGCGGACTCGCCGTGCTCGGCATGGTGGGCGGCACCCTGATCCTGCTCTCCGGCGCGGGCGTGCTCCTCGGCGCGTTCGACAAGGGTTCCGCGCCGCAGGCGATCGCGACGATCCCCGAGTTCATCTGGGAGCTGTCACTCGGCGTCTACCTGATCGCCAAGGGCTTCCGGCCCCAGGCGCTCGCGGCGCTCGACGCTCGCCCGTCGACCAGCCGTCTCGCGCTGCGCTCGGTCTGATCCGGTCACACTCGCCGCCCATCACCTCGGGGCGCGGTGACGACCGTTCCGGCGTAGGCTCCCCCTCCGACCAGGGGGTGCCCATGACCACCGACGATGCCGTCATCCACCGCGAAGTGATCGAACTGCGCGCGACTCCCGCGCAGGTCCGCGAGTTCATCATGACGCCCGAGCGGGTGGTCGACTACAACCCGCAAGCGATCGAGGCCGGCGTGCTGGAGCCGGGCCATTCCGTCTGGTTCCGCACCGAAACGAGCCTCGTGCTGGTCGAGCGGGTCGAGGACGAGTGCCGCGACGATCGCGTCGTCGTGGAAGCCATCATCGCGTCGGGAGTGGTGCCACCGTTCACCGCCGACGACGTGCGGGCGGGCCGGATCATGAGCCTCATGGAGGACTGGGACCTCGAGGAGACTGCCGACGGCACGGTTGCCACCAAGACGTGGCGCGACGTCGTGACCGTCGTGGACCTTCCGTTCGACGCCGAGGACAGCATCCGGGAGCTCGCGAAGACCGAGACCGCGCCCATCATCGAGAAGTGGAACGCGGCGGCCCTCGAAGCGAGTCGTTAGCCGCGTCCTCCCCGTGAGGTCAGATCGCGCAGCCGCCGTCGACGGGGAGCAGCGCGCCGGTGATGCGGTCGGCGTCGGGACCGACGAGGAAGACGACGGTGCGGCCGATGTCGGTCTCGGGATCGCCCCACCGGTCGGTGAGCGTGGGACCCCCACCCTGCAGCACGGCGAGCTGCTCCTCCTCGGTCGGGTACACCGACACGGTCGTCTCCGTCTTGGCCATGGGGCTGATGGCGTTGACCCGGATCCCGTACTGGCCCCACTCGCGCGCCGCGGTGCGGGTCATCGACCGGATGGCCTCCTTCGTGGAGGCGTAGCCCGACACCTTCGTCGAGGGATTGCCGTACCCGGTCGCGGAGCACGTGTTGACGATGCGCCCGCGGTGCTCCTTCATGTAGGGGAAGCAGGCCACCATGAACGCCCAGGTGGCCAGGGCGCCCGACTCCCAGGAGTCGCGCACCTCCGTCTCCGTCCACTCCTCGAACGGATGGGGAGCGTGGATGATCTGCGCGTTGTTCACGAGGATGTCGACGGTGCCCCACTGCTCGACGACCTGCGCCACCGCGCGGTTCACCTCCTCGACCACGCGCACGTCGCAGACGATGGGCAGGGCCTCGCCCCCGAGGGCTTCGATCTGCTGGGCGGTGGCCACGACGCCCTCGTGGCTACGGGCGATGCACCGCGACCTTGGCGCCTTCCTTGGCGAGCGCGATCGCCTCGCCCTTGCCGATGCCCCGGCTGGCACCGGTCACGATCGCGACCTGGCCTTCCAACGTGCCGCCCATCGCTCCCCCTCGGCCGAAGCACCCGAACGCTCCGCTGCCTAGTGGGAGCGCGAACGGGGTGTCAACCGCAGGAGCACGATTCCCGACCGAAGTACGCTCGCGCCTCTGTCCGCACTCCGTCTGGGGGAAGGAAGCGGCCGTGCCCGACATCGAAGTGCTCGTTCCCGCGTTGACGACCCTCGGCGAGAGCCTCCTCTGGGACGTCGACACCGAGCGGCTGTGGTGGCAGGACATGTTGGAGGGCGCGATCTTCAGCTCGACGGCCGACGGGCGCGACATCCGGGTGTGGAAGTTCCCCGGGATCGTCACGTCGCTCGCGCTGCGCGCCGGTGGCGCGGGCGCGGTCGTCACGTCGATGTCGCGCGTCGCGCGCTTCGACTTCGCGACCGGCGAGGCCGAGGTGGTGTTCGAGGCCGACCCCGACGGGCAGAACTTCAACTTCAACGACGGCGCGGTCGACCGCCAGGGCCGGTTCGTCTCCGCGCTGGTCGACCCGGAGCTCGGCCACCCCGACGCGTACGCGCTGGTCGGGACGCGCGAGCCGCGCGGCGCGATCTACCGGATCGACGCCGACGGCAGCGCCCACGACCTCGGACCACGGCTCGGGCTCTCCAACGGCCCGTGCTTCAGCCCCGACGGCACCACCCTGTACTGGGGCGACAGCTGGTCGCGGGTGATCTACGCGTACGACTACGACCCGGCCACCGGTGAGATCACGGGCACGCGCACCCTCGCCCGCTTCGACGACGACAACGCACCCGGTGTGCCCGCGGTGCCCGACGGTTCGACGATCGACGCCGAGGGTGCGGTGTGGGTGGCCGCGTGCCACGGCGGGGAGATCCGCCGCTACGCGCCCGACGGCACCCTCGACCGGCGGATCCCGATGCCGGTCGCCAAGCCGACGAGCGTGGCGTTCGGGGGCGCGAACCTCGACACGCTGTACGTCACGTCGATGCGCTCGGCCCCGATGAGCAACGAACCGCCGAGCACGTCGCCGCTCGCGGGCACGATCCTCGCGGTGCACGGCCTGGGCGTGCGCGGCGTGCCCGAGACCCGCTACGCCGGCTGATCGAGGCGACCGGCGTCCGCCGGTCGTCGGCGGGGTTCGATGCGGACGGGTACATGGTCTCACGCCACGTGTCGGCGTCCTCGTCGACGAAGGTGAACTTGCGCTCCGACGGCTTGCCGTGGCGGATCTCGAGGTAGCGGGCTCCCTCGGGTCCGTACTGCACGCCGTAGGTGTTGCCCGCGGGCACGAACATGCCGGAGCCGGGACCGAAGCGCCGGTTGCCCTGTCGCACTTCGCCTTCCAACACGATGAAGACCTGGTCCTCTTCGTGGTAGTGCCGCGGCACCGCGTAGGGCTTCCGCTCGGATTCGGGCGGCACGATGTAACACGTGACGCTCCACCCGTTGTCGTCGGTCTGGTTGAGGAGCGGCTGGAAGCGCCAGTTCGTCATCGGCATGTCCGACCAGTCGAGGCCCTCGAGCAGCGCCGGCGGGAAGCCCGGCGCGGTCGCACGCGCCGAGACGTCGCCGTCGGCCAGCTGACCGGTGTTGTAGTCGGCCACGACACCGTTGGCCGCGAGCTCCTGGGGGATCTCCGGCTCCGCGTAGCGTGTCCCAGAAGGACACCTTCCGCGAGGTGGTCAGCTTGCTCGTGGCGTACGCGACCAGCTCTTCGTCTGACTGCCGACGCTCGCTCGCCATGGCGTCCCCATTCCGCTCGGCTACCGGTTCGACAACGGGCAGCGTAACGGCCCGTGCGAGGCCAGGCTCGTGGTGACCGACTGGCGACGAGACCTGACGACGGGGAACGAAGAAAGCCTGACCGTTTCCGCAGGCCAGGGTTTGGTGTCGGAGGGGGGACTCGTTGACCGGCGCTACGCGATCTCCCTGACTCGGGCGGTCTCGCTCGCCGCGTGGTGACGTCCGCTCCGAAGCTCTCCCACGACGGCTTCGCGCGCCCACTGCTCGATCCCTCTCGTCGCTGGAGCGAGAGGTCTGCGTCGAGTCTCCGCCCGGGATGGACCTCGCGCCGCGTATCTTGCGCGGGGTGGTTCGCAGGCGGGTCGTCGTCGAGGGACGCGTGCAGGGCGTGGGCTACCGCGTGTCGTGCGCCCAGCGGGCCCAGGCTGCCGGCTTGGGCGGGATGGTGCGCAACCTCCCCGACGGTCGGGTCGAAGCGGTCTTCGAAGGTCGGCCCGACTCGGTCGACGCGCTCGTGGCGTGGTGCGAGCACGGCCCGTCTTTCGCAGATGTCCGCCGCGTTCGCGTCTTCGACGAGCACCCGCTCGGCGAGACCGCGTTCCGCGTCGCCTGACACCGCACCACGCGCAAGAGCCTCAGCCCTGATCAGGCGATTGCCGGGTCGAAACCGCTCAGGCTTCGAGGTCGCGGTTCTCCGGCACGAACTGGCTGGCGACGAAGGTCGCTCCTTGCGGATCCTTGATCACTGCTCTCCTGACCCACGGAGCATCGACGGGTCCGGCGACGACAACGCCACCGAGCTCGCTGTGCCTTCGCTGCTGTGGCGTCGGCGTCGTCGACGCCGAAGGTGACGTTCCAGTACGCCGGCGTCTCGGAGTCGTCGGGGGCGATCGGCTCGAGCGCGGCGACGACGTCGATGAAGCCTTCGGGCGCACCCATCTGCGCCATCTGGTCGCGAAGGCCAGGAGTGTTCTCCTCGAGGTGATCTCCGTAGCCGGGAAGCGTCCACATGACACCACCGTTGCATCGCCAGCGTCTGCCAACCGAAGACGGCGCCGTAGAACGCCTTCGCAGCTTCGGGGTCGCGCGTGGCGAGGCCGTTGAAGTTCAGCGAACCGTGTTCGTTGACGACCTGGGCGCCCTTGTGGTTCTTGGCCTGCCACGCACAGAAGACCGCGCCCTCCGGGTCGGCGAGCACGGCCATGCGTCCCGCGTCGAGCACGTCGAAGGGCTCCATGATCACCGCGCCGCCGGCCGCGCGAGCTCTCGCCGCCGTCTCGTCGGCGTTGTCGACCCACACGTAGGTGTTCCACATCGCCATCGGCGGCGCGCCCTCGGGAATCGACGAGACCGCCGCCACGTCGCCGCCGCGAATCCGGCCGATGAGGTACGCGCCGTCCGAGCCGCCCGGCATCACGTCCTCGAACTCCCACCCGAACAAGCCGCGGTAGAAGGGCAGCGCTGCTTCAGGGTCGGGCTGGCTGGTGTCGATCCAACAGGGGACGCCTGGGATGTATCCGTCGCGTTCGGGCACAATCGACTCCTCGTCTCGGGTTCGTCTCATCCACCTTACGAACCGATGCGGTCACTTACTGGCCGCAATGGCGCGATTCGCAAGACCGCAGGCGACCGACAAGTGCTCGTCAACGGAGCGCCGCCGCTCAACGCGGGTGCGTGCGCAGTAGGACAGCACCCGCACACTGCATCCGCCTCTAGAAATCGAAAACGTCGCGAAGGATGCCGTTGATCAGCTGGTTCATCCGGTACCGGCGTCGTTCGAGATCGTCGGCATCGAGCGTGTCGGTCGGTCCGTAGAGGATCCAAGTCACGACGCACCCGTAGCTCGCCTGTGCCTCGATCTCGAACACCACTCGTAGGTCGGGCCGGTCCGGCCAGATCGAACCCCAGACGACTCGCGTCGGCTCGACCGCCTGGATGATCTCGGGGCTCTGCTCGTCCGGGCGCGGCGCGAACCATGGCCAGCCGCGCGATTCGTGCTCTCCGGGTTCGCGATCGTGTGCCACACGAGCTTCGCTGGTGGAGCTTGCTTCCTCCGCCTACGCACCAGTTCGACGAGCTCTGCGGTCATGGGCGCAGGCTAGGTCGCCCTCGCGAAGGTCGCGATGAACCGCGCGTCGCTGACAGCTCTGACGCGCCCCGAAACCTCGAGCTCATTGTCCGCCGTTCGGCGTGACGACGCCGGCGAGTCTGCGGGCATCCGGTGCAAGGAGGTACCCGGCCTTCTCGTCGCGCGTCACGGCCTTCTGCCATTGACTGACGAACGCAGCATGCGTTGGATACAGCGCAGCGAGTTTGGTGGGGGTGAATGGCTGGGTCTGCCCGAACGAGTAACAGCCTTGCGACGGCACCACTGCGGGGGGCAATCCTGACAGTGTGGCGAGTGGAGCGTCGACGGCGGGGGTCCGAATGCCGCCGAGCACGTTGCCGTTCTCGTCCAGCTTGTACGTGGGCGGTGCGGTCGACGTGTCGACCTCGAGCCGTGGTGCGCGGAGTGGTGGAGCGCCGTTGCGGGCCCAGGCGATGAGATCGTGAAGTGCCGTGTTGTACACGTAGTGGAGCTGCCCGGTGTTGAACCCTGCTGAACACTGCAGAACGGACGATCCCGCCGTGAAGCTCGATGCTGGCGAGGTCATGGATGCGAATCCGGCGAGGTCAGCGCTCCGTGTGGTGTCGTCGTCGAGCGCGTTCAGCAGCAAGTAGCTGTCGCCGTGCGCGGCCCCGGCGACTTCCCACAGGCGGAACATCTTGCTGTCGGGTTGGGTCGACCCAAGGAACCCATACGCGAGCACGTCGGTCTCGGTTTCGAGGGTCAGGACCGGCACGGCCAGGTCGTCCCGCACGAACAAGATTTGTGCTGTCCCGATGTCCGGCTCGGGAGCCTGGGACAGTGGTGCGCTCGCCGCGATTCGGCTGTGGAGGAGATATCCGTCGAAGACGTTGACGAGCGGCGCGATCGCGTTGACGTACGTCGTCAGGTAGTCGGCCGACTGTGACAAGCCGTCCCCGAAGAAGCGTCGCGGCTTCAAGCCGGGCAGAACGGTCGACGCGTGCTCGCGCACGGCCATACCTGCTTGGGAGTAGATGTCGTAGGAAAAGCTGTCTCCGGGGTGCGAAAGCGATCCGTATCGGGCCGGGTCCGCGGTCTTGGCCGCGTTGACCCCGACGGCTTGGGCTGAGACCCCGACGTACGCGTCGCCGCTTCGGATCATCTCGTCGTGGCCGTACCACCAGTCCCCAGCGAGATCAGCCCCTCCGGTGTCGTTGAGCCACTCGACGACCACGGTCCCGTTGAACTTCTTTGGGTCGGTGGGCATGGCGACAATCAGACGAGACGTGTACGGCGCTGACGAAGCCGGCTGCACCGTCCACTTGCCATCCGAACCGAGGGGCGACGCGGAGGTATACGCATGTGCCGTACCGGAGAGGAAGAACTCCGACGCGGAGTAGCCGACCTTCGAGAGCGGATAGTTGGCGAACATCTTGTCCGGGCCTGACCCGACGGTCGGTTCCGAAATCGTGGGAATGGCCGCTGACGGAGCCGGATGGGACGCCTTCAGTCGGCCGCCGCCCGACTGTGCCGTTGCCGGCAGTGCAAGTGTCGACAGCCCCAGGACCACCACGGTTGTCGCGAAAAGCTTCGCCCCGACATGCACGCAGTTCCCCCAGTTCAATGCACCGATGAGTCGAGTCCGAACCCGGCCGGCCCGTCCGGTGAATAGGCGAATAGTTGGATCATCGCGCCGGACGCAAGCAACGCTTCGCCGCACGCCTCGAGAGGGCGGCCGAGGAGCTCGGGCCCTTGCTCGGCCCACTGGCCGCCCCAGTAGTCCGGGGGTCGTTGGAGCCGAAGCCGTCGATGCTGGAAACGATGTCGAACGTGTAGGAAGCAGCCGCCGCCTACGCCGTCGCTTGCTCCGAAAGATGTTGAAGCGACTGTTCGAGGTAGTCCACGCCGAAGGGCGGGAACTTCTGGACTGCTCGAGCCTCGGTTGTCAGCCCTGACCAGTCGTAGGTCAGTGTGACCTTGGTGTGTGCGGGTCCCACTGCTTCGAGGTCGTAGCGCCAGACCCAGCCGCCGTAACTCACTTCGCCGGTCTCCGGCGATTCGGTGCCGGGCTTCCATGCGATGGCCCGAGGCTCGTCGAAGACTTCGACCAAGTTGGCGATCTGGTAATGCTTGTCCGGATGGCCGTCGTGGTACATCGCCATGCGAAAGAGCTGGCCCGCTGCACTGATCCGGGCCTGATCGAGCGACTCGCGCACGTTCCCAGTTCGATCGATCGACGCGTGGGTGGTCGGGTCGGAGAGAACCGCGAACACCGCCTCAGGTGTTGCGTTCACCGTTACCGTTGCTGCGATTGCTTCTCGTTCGATGGCTACAGACTAACGGCGCCGCGGAAGTGAGCGAGGTGTAGGGCATCCCGGCTGCGCGGCAGCGGTTCTGCGAACTTGACGGTTCTCTACGTCGCCCTGGACGAGCTGGCCTCGAGTCCGGAGGCTGAGAATCAGTGGTGTCGGAGGGGGGACTTGAACCCCCACGCCCCTAAGGGCACTAGCCCCTCAAGCTGGCGCGTCTGCCGATTCCGCCACTCCGACGTGGAGGGGGCATTGTAGCGAGCGAACACCCTCGCCGGCCCCTCCGGCGGCACGGGTCAGCCCGGGTGCCAGCAGGCGACGGGATGGGCGCGACCCTCGTCCGTGAGTGGTGGCTCCTGCGCCGCGCACTGATCCGTGGCCTTCCAACAGCGGGTGCGGAAACTGCACCCTGACGGCGCGTCGGTGGGGTCGGGCAGATCGCCGCGCAGCACGATCCGGCGTCGCTCCCGCTCGGTCACCGGATCGGGATCGGGCGACGCCGAGAGCAGCGCCTGCGTGTAGGGGTGCAACGGTTCGCTGAACAACTCCTCGGCGGTTGCCGTCTCGACGATGCGTCCCAGGTGCATCACCGCGATGCGGTCGGCCACGTGGCGCACCACCGCGAGGTCGTGCGAGATGAACACGTAGGCGAGGCCGAGTCGCGCCTGGAGATCGACGAGCAGGTTGAGGATCTGGGCCTGGATCGACCCGTCGAGCGCGCTCACCGGTTCGTCGAGCACCAGTAGCTCGGGATCGAGCACCAGCGCCCGGGCGATCCCGATGCGCTGGCGTTGGCCGCCCGACAGCTCGTGCGGGTAGCGGTCGCGGTGCTCGGGGCCGAGCCCCACCAGCTCGAACACCTCCGGCACCCGCGTCGCGATCTCGCCGTGCCGCCCGGCGATGCGCAACGGCTCCGACACGATCGCCCACCGCGGTCATGCGCGGGTCGAGCGACGAGTACGGGTCCTGGAACACGATCTGCACCCGCGACCGCAACGCGCGCAGCGCGCGGGCCGCGTAGCCGGGTGACGTCCTCACCGTCGACGCGCACCGCACCGCCGTTCACGTCGAGCAGGCGCAGCACGAGGCGGGCAACGGTCGACTTGCCGCTCCCCGACTCCCCCACGAGCCCCAACGTTTCGCCGGGCATCACCGAAAAGCTCACACCGTCGACCGCGACCAGGTCGCGTCCGCCGCGCGCCGCGAAGCGCTTCACCAGGCCGTCGGCCTCGAGCAGCGGGGTGCTGCTGCGCATCGGCTCGCTCACGGCACGATCCTGCCCGTCGCGATCTCTTCGCCGAACACACACGCCGCCTGATGGTGCTCCCCCACCCGGCGCAGGTCGGGCACGTGGGCCCGGCAACGGACGTCGGCCAACGAGCACCGGGGCGCGAACGCGCACCCGGGCAACACCGCACCCGGATCGGGTGGGCTGCCCTCGATGGCGCGCAATCCACCCCGTACGTCGCCGTGACGGGGCACCGAGCCGAGCAGGGCACGGGTGTACGGGTGCGCGGCGTGCGCGAACACCGCGTCGACCGGGGCTTCCTCCACCACCCGCCCCGCGTACATCACGACGACGCGATCCGCGATGCCCGCCACCACCCCGAGGTCGTGGGTGATCAGCAGCAGCGCGAGGCCCATCTCCTCCTGCAGGTCGCGCAGGAGTTCGAGGATCTGGGCCTGCGTGGTCACGTCGAGCGCAGTAGTCGGTTCGTCGGCGATGAGCACGTCGGGCTGGTTGGCGATGGCCATTGCCAGCATCACCCGCTGCCGCTGCCCGCCCGAGAGCTGGTGCGGGTAGTCACGGGCCCGCTCCGCTGCGGGCGCGATCCCCACCCGCTCCAGCAGCGCGATCGCCCGACCCTGCGCGGCGGCTTTCCCCACCGAGTGGTCGTGTACCCGGATCGCCTCCGCCACCTGCCGGCCGATCCGGTGCGACGGGTTCAGCGACGTCATCGGGTCTTGGAACACCATCGCGATCCGCCGTCCCCGCAGCGTGCGCCACTGCTCCTCCCGGAGCCCGAGCACCGGCTGACCGCCGATCCGCACGTGGCCGCGCGTCACTTTTCCTGGCGGGTCGAGCAGACCCATCACAGCCAGCGCGGTCACCGACTTCCCGGAACCGGACTCGCCCACGAGCGCAACCGTCTCCCCGGGCTGCACCGAGAAACTCACGCCCGCGACCGCGCGCACCACGCCCCGCTCCACGGGGAATTCCACCGCCAGGCCGCTCACCTGCAACGCCGGACGCCATTCCTCGCCGACCGCGGGCACGCCACCTTCCGGCCCACTACTGGCGACCGGGGTCATGCCCGCACCTGCCGGCGGGGGTCGAGCGCGTCGCGCAGCCCGTCACCCACGAAGTTGATCGCCAGCACGGTGAGGAAGATGGCGGCGCCCGGGAAGACCACCAGCCACCACCACTCCTCCACGTTCGACACCGCGTTCACGAGCAGGTTGCCCCAACTCGGCGTGGGCGGCTGGATGCCGAACCCGAGGAACGACAGCGTGCTCTCCACCAGGATCGCCTCGGCCACCACCAGCGTGGCGTTCACCGTGATCGGTCCGAGACAGTTCGGCAGCACGTGGCGCACGATGATCCGCCGGTTGGTGGCGCCGATGGCCCGCGCCGCGTCGACGAATTCCCGCTCGCGCAACGCGAGCGTGGCCCCGCGCACCACGCGGGCGATCGAGCCCCACAACAACAGCGACAGCAGCAAGGTCATCCCGAGGGGGCCACCGAGATCGAGGGTGCCGAACGGGCCGAGATCGACGCTGCCGATCGACACCGCCACCGCCAGGAACGGCAGCGCGGCAGCGCGATCCACAGGTCGGTGAAGCGCATGAGCAGCTCGTCGAGGAACCCGCGGTAGAAGCCGGCCAGCGCGCCGATGATCACGCCGATGAAGGTGGTGAGCAACGCCACGCCGAACGCGATCTTCAACGACACCTGCCCACCGTGGAGCACCCGCGACAGCGAGTCACGGCTGAGCTCGTCGGTGCCGAACCAGTGGGCGGCCGACGGGCCCGAGGTCGGTTCGAGCAGCGACTGCTCGACCGGACTGGGCGCGAAGCGCACACCGACGAAGCACGCGAGCACGATGAGGATCAGGATCACCAGGCCCGCCATCGCGACCTTGTGCCGACGGAACGCCCGCCAGGCCCGGCGCCACTCTCCCCCGCGGGCGAGGGGATCGCGGCGGAGACCGCGAGCCCGGAGTCGTTCGACTCCGCCCGGGCGCGGCCCGACTCGTCGCCGACGCGCATGCTCACGGCGCCGCTCCCGCGTCCGTGACCGCGTCGGGCACGGTCGCGCGCGCGGCCGCGACGTCGCCGCGAGCCGGTCGTGGCGTCGCGTCGCCCGCCGCGACCCCTGCACCCGGATGCCGCGGGTCGAGCAGGCCGTAGGCCACGTCGGCCGCGAGGTTGGCCACCACCACGAAGATCGTCGCCACCGCCATCCACACGAGCAGCGCCGGGTAATCGGAGTTGGCGAGCACGTCGAAGAACAAGAGGCCGAGCCCCGGCCACTGGAACACCCGCTCCACCACCACCACGCCGCCGAGCAGCACGCCGGCGTCGATCGCCACCACGGTCACGAACGGCACCAGTGCGTTGCGCATCGCGTGCCGCCGGATGATCTGGCCGCGCGGCACGCCCTTCGCCCGCGCGGTGCGCACGTAGTCGGAGGTGAGCACCTCGAGCATCGAGTCGCGCTGGTAGCGGCTCCACGCCGCCACGCTGGTGAGCATCAGGGTGATCACCGGCAGCACCATGTGCTGCAGGAGGTTCACCACGTCGCCCTCTTGCCCCACCGAGTACTTGCCCTGCGTGTAGAGCACGTGGATGTCGAAGGTGTCCTGCAACACGAACACCACGAAGAGCTGGAGCAGGAGCGTGAAGAAGAAGTCGGGCATCGAGAACCCGAAGTACGAGAACCCGGTGGCCAGATGGTCGAACGCCGAGTACTGACGCACCGCGCTCACCACGCCGAGCAGCAACGCCAGCGACACCGAGAAGAACAGCGCGGTGCCCACCAGCAGGAACGTGTTCCACGCCGCCTTGCCCACCATGTCGCTCACCGGCTGACGGGTGTTGAACGACGTGCCCCAGTCGCCCTGCACGAAGTCGCCGAGCCAGCCGACGTACTGCTGCGGGCGCGACTCGTCGAGGTGGTACTCGTGCTCGAGGTTGCGGATCGTCTGCTGGGAGATCCCGGGACGGTGACGCAGGTCGCGCAGCGGATCACCGCGTGCGGTCACCAACGTGAACAGCACGATGGTGGCCAGCAACACGACGGGCACCGCAACCAGCAGCCGACGCCCGATGAACCCGATCACCGCTCAAATTTCTAGCCGAGCGGGGGCCGTGGGCCGCGGCAACCCCGGTTCGGGCCGAAGGGTTCAGCCCGACGGGTTCAGCCCGAGTAGGTCCAGTCCTCGATGTTCCAGGTGAAGCCGTCCTGGGTGCTGTTGTCCACGACGCCGCCGATCGACGAGCGGTAGCCCAACTGGGTCGGCTTCTGGAACAGGGGGATCGACGTGACGTCGGCCTCGGCCAGGCGCACGTTGGCCTGGTTGAACAGTGCCGCGCGCTTCACCGGATCGGTCTCACGGTCGGTGGCGTTCAGCGACGCGTCGACGTCGGGGTCGTTCACCTTCGTGTAGTTGGTCCCGCTGTAGTCGCACTTCCCCTTCTTGGCCTCGGCCTTGCTGCACGCGTCGGGGCTCGCCGACGACAGCCAGGTGACGTTGCCGCCGTAGGGGTCGGGTGAACCCACCCAGGCGAAGATGATCGTCTGGTAGTCGTACGCGGCGAGCGAGTAGTCGAGGATGTCGGGCGCGTTCTTGACCGTGAACTTCACGCCGATCTGCTTCATCTGCTGCTGGATGATCTGCTCGGTGAGCTCACGCGCCTGGTTGCCGCTCGTGGTGCCGATCGTGAACGCGAGCTTCACGCCGTTCTTGGCCCGCACGCCGTCGGAGCCCTTCGCCCAGCCGGCGTCGTCGAGCAGCTTGTTGGCCGCCGCGATGTCGCCCGACGCGGGGTAGATGTTCCAGCCCGGCTCGTAGTTCTTCTGGTTGGTCATCCAGAAGACGTTGTCGAGCACCTCGGCCTGGTCGTTGGCGTCCTTCACCAGCCGATCGACGATCTGCTGGCGGGGCATCGCGGTGGCGATCGCCTTGCGCACCACCACGTCGTCGAGACCCTTCACCGTGGTGAGCATGTCGAAGTGCTCCCACTGCGGGCCGAGCGACGACGTGTACTTCGCACCGTCGACCGCCTCGATCTTCTTGCGCAGCCCGATCTGGTTCTGCGGGTAGATCATGTCGACCTCACCGCTGCGGAACACGTTGATCTCAGTGTTGGTGTCGCGCATCGGCACGAACACCACCTGCGGCACCGTCGCCTGCTTGCCCCAGTAGTTCTTGTTGGGGACCAGCACGACCTTCTCGCCCGGGGTGAACGACTTCACCATCATCGGGCCGCTCGAGATCGGCTGCTTCGTCTTCGGGTCGCAGATGCAGTTGTTCCAGACCTTGTTGAAGTTCTGTCCCTCGAGGATGTGCTTCGGCAGCACGGTGGTGCTGGTCCCCGCCCACAACTCGCGGTACGGGGCGAACACCTCCTTGAACACCATCTGGAACTCGGTGGGGCTGATCACGTTGAACTCGGAGATCTTCGAGTACCCCTCACGTGTCACCACGTCGTTCTTGGGGTTCATGATCGTGTCGTAGGTGAACTTGAAGTCGTCGGCGGTGAGCTGTGTGCCGTCGGACCACTTCGCCTCGGGCCGCAGCGTGCAGTCGACCGTGAACGGGCTGTCGCTCACGACCGTGCAGTCCTTGTCGAAGATCCATGGCTCGTAGGAGAAGTCGGGCAGCAGCTTGTAGCCGCGGGCGAGGGCGGGACCGGCGATCATCGCGGTCCACTCGCCGTTGCCGGTGACGGTCATGTCGTTGAGGACCGGCGGGAACTCCTCGGCGCCGATCACGATCGGGGCCTGCTTGGCCGCAGCCGTGGGTGCAGCGGAAGTGCTCGCGCCCGCGGCGACGGCGCTCAGCACGAGCGAACCGGCGACGAGCGCGGTCAGGGTCAGGACCGTCAGACGACGGTGACGACGACTCTCAGGTGTTCGCATCCGGGGCTCCCAGCCTCGCCTCCCGGCCGGATCGCCACCGCGACCACGGGGACCGTGGCGGACGATTCTGCCGTATGGGAGTCGCGATCGGCGGTCACTCCCCCCGCCTTGAGCCCCAATTCGACGAACTGGCGTCACTCCCTGCCTTCAAAGGGCTCGGATTGACGCCGGTTCGGAAGAGAGAACAGGGAGGGCGCGTCAGTCGAGGCGGAGGGCGAGGATCACGGTGGCGAAGATGAAGATCACGCTGTTGAGCACCGTGAGCCGGTCGAGGTTGCGCTCCACCACCGTGGAACCGGCCATCGAGCCACCGAGCGAGCCGCCACCGAACATGTCGGACAGACCGCCACCGCGACCGGAGTGCAGCAGGATCAGGAAGATCAGCGACAGCGCCGAGGCGACCTGGACGACGATCAGGATGGTGTTGAGCATTGTTCGGAATCCCTGTCCGTTTCGCGCAGTCTTCCTGCACCG
>CAWAKX010000033.1:0-260827 GCA_963782705.1 uncultured Actinomycetes bacterium
CAGTCGAACTTGAGGGCGGAGTAGGTCATCAGCTTCTGCCACTTGTGGGTGGCATCGACCTTGCGGATGGTGCCCGACTTGGAACGCATCACCAGCGACTGCGTGCTCGCGCCGGTGCCCCAGTAGCGAACGCCCTTCACCAGGTCGCCGTCGCTGATGCCGGTGGCGCTGAAGAAGCAGTCCTCGCCCGAGACGAGGTCGTCGGTGGTGAGCACCTTCTCGAGGTCGTAGCCGGCGTCGAGCGCTTCGCGCTTCTCCTCGTCGTCGCGAGGGTAGAGGCGGCCGTAGATCGCACCGCCGAGGCACTTGAGCGCGGCGGCCGCGATCACGCCTTCGGGCGTGCCGCCGATGCCGAAGAGGATGTCGGAGCCGCTGTCGGGCGTGGCGACCGAGATCGCGGCGGCGACGTCGCCGTCCTGGATGAGCTTGATCCGCGCGCCGGCCTCGCGGCACTCACGGATGACGTCGGCGTGGCGGTCGCGATCGAGGATCACCGCAGTGATGTCGTCGATGTCCTCGCCGAGCGCCTTGGCCACCGCCGCGAGGTTGGCCTTCACCGGCGCGTCGATGTCGACGACGTCGGCGGCCTGGGGGCCCACTGCGATCTTGTCCATGTAGACGCAGGGGCCGGGGTCGAACATGGTGCCCCGCTCGGCGACCGCGATCACCGAGATCGCGTTGTTGCGCCCGAGCGACGTGAGGGTGGTGCCGTCGATGGGGTCGACCGCGATGTCGCAGGCCGGACCGCCGGCGCCGATCTCCTCACCGTTGAACAGCATGGGCGCTTCGTCCTTCTCGCCCTCGCCGATGACGACCACGCCGTCCATCGACACCGAGTTGAGGATGAGGCGCATCGCGTCGACGGCGGCGCCGTCGGCCCCGTTCTTGTCGCCGCGGCCCAGCCAGCGCCCGGCGGCGAGCGCGGCGGCCTCGGTGACCCGCACCAGTTCCATGGCGAGGTTGCGATCGGGGGCCTGGGTCTGCTGTTCCATGAGGACTCCTGGTCGTGACTGCGGGGAAGGGTAGTCGGGAGCACCCGGCGAGGGCCTTGCTGCGGGCCATGCGAGAATGGCCCCATGGACCCCTTCCTCCTGGCCGCCGCGCGCGCCGCCGAGGGCTTCATGCCCGACGACGAGGGCCTGGCCCTCTACGCGGCCGGCTGCGCGTCCGCCGCCGTCGGGCCGCTGCTGGAGATCGGGAGCTACTGCGGCAAGTCGGCGGTGTACCTGGGCGCCGCGGCCCGGGCCGGCGGATCGGTGCTCTACACCGTCGACCACCACCGGGGCTCGGAGGAGAACCAGGCCGGCTGGCAGCACCACGACGAGCGCCTCGTCGACCCCCGCACCGGCCGGATGGACACCCTGCCCTGGTTCCGCCGCACCATCGAGGACGCCGGCCTGGAGGACGTGGTGATCGCGGTGGTCGGCCACTCGCCGACGGTCGCCGCGCACTGGGCCACGCCCCTCGGGCTGGTGTTCGTCGACGGCGGTCATGCGTTCGACGTGGCCCTCGCCGACTACGAGGGCTGGGCCCGATTCCTGGCGCCCGGCGGCCGGCTCGTGTTCCACGACGTGTTCGAGGGCCCCGCCGAGGGCGGGCAGGCGCCCTACGAGGTGTGGCGGCGCGCGGTGGCCGACGGCTTCGAGGCCGAGTCGACCACCGGCTCCCTCCGGGTGCTCCGCCGCCCCGCCTGAGTTTCCGAACTTGCGTCAGATCTCCCGACTCTGCCGGGTCGAGCGACGCAAGTTCGGAAGGGAGCGGGCGGTCGAGGGAGTCGCGTTCGCGGGCGATCTCGACGCCGGCGGCCAGCAGGTCGTTCGCCGAGAGGCCGGAGGGGAGGCGCTCGCCGCGGAACAGGCCGGACGCGGGGCCGTCGCCGGCCAGCGCGTCGGCCGCGAGCACCACCGCGGCCGAATTCCACGACGGCTGCTCCACCGGGAACAGCTCCCCGTCGAGGTGGAAGGTCTCGCTCTCGAAGTTGGCGCCGGTCCAGTAGCCGCCGTCGTCGGCGCGCAGGAACTGCACCGACTCGAACAGCAGGCGCGCGTGCTCGTGGCTGCCCACCGCGTCGAGCGCCATGACCAGCTCGCACGTCTCTGCCGCGGTGACCCACGGCCGATCGGACACGCACCGCGCGCCGCGCGCCTCCACCACGAACGTGCCCCAGCCCGCGGCGAGACGCGCGTGGGCGGGATAGCCGCGCAACACGCCGCCGAGGATGGGGTAGTACCAGTCCATCGCCCAGCGGTCCTTCTCGAGGAAGACGTCGGGGCGGTGGGCGATGGCGATGGCCAGCGACGCCAGCGACAACTCCCAGTCGGGGCGGTCGTGACCGAGCCGTCCGGCGATCGAGATCGCGCACTTCAGGCTGTGGTGGATGCTCGACGAGCCGGTGAGCAACGCACCGTCGTCGGGATCGTCACCGCGCCACGCGATCTCGCCGGTCTCGCGCTGGAAGTCGAGCGCGAAGTCGATGGCGGCCTCGACCATCGGCCACTGCCGACGGAGCCACGCGGTGTCGTCGGTGACGAGGTGATGGTGCCACGCGCCGGTCGCGACGTAGGACGTCACGTTGGTGTCGAGGGTGGGGTCCTCGACCTCCTCGTCGAGGTAGTACGCGTGCCACGCGCCGTCGGCGCGCTGCTTGCCCGCGAGCCACTCGAACCCGGCGCGGGCCTGTTCGATCCGTCCGCCGAGGCCGAGGGCCATCAACGCTTCGACCATGTTCCACGGGTCGGTGTGCGCGCCCGGCGTCCACGGCAGGTTGCCGCTCGGCAACTGCAGCGCGGCGATGGCGTCGACGGTGCGCACGAGGTCGTGCTGCGTGAGCACGCACGCGACCTCGGGGAGGTGGTGCGCCGCGCTCACCGGTCGGCCTTCTGCGTGTAGACGACCAGGCTCTTGCCGAGCACCGGGTTCAGCGCCTCGTCGAGCGCGGCGACCCAGCGTGGCTGGCGCTCGATCTGCCACACGAGGAAGTCGTGGTAACGGCGCACCGGCCACACCGAGGTGTCGTCGACGCCGTACGCACAGCGCAGCCACCAGTAGGGCGAGTGCAGCGCGTGCACGTGCCGGCTGCCCTGCATGGTGAGGCCGGCGCGCTCGAGCCGGCGTTCCAACTCGTGCTGGCGGTAGATGCGCACGTGGCCGCCGGGGGTGTCGTGGTACCGGTGCGACAGCGCCCAGCACACGCGCTCGGGGAAACGCGCCGGCACGGTGACGGCCATGCGCCCACCGGGGCGCAGCACGCGCACGAGTTCGGCGATGGCCGCCTCGTCGCCCCAGATGTGCTCGAGCACCTCCGACGCGATCACCCGGTCGAAGCTGGCGTCGGGGAAGGGCAGGCGCAGCGCGTCGCCGTTCACGACTCCGCCCGCCGAGCCCGTTCCGCCCGCCGTGGTTGCGGGCACCTCGCCGGCCTCGACCATCGCGCCGGCGATCGCCTGCACGTCCTTGAGTTCGGCCGCGTCGTAGTCGAGCGCGACCACCGTGGCGCCCCGGCGCAGGGCCGCGAACGCGTGGCGGCCGCCGCCGCAGCCCATGTCGAGGAGCCGGTGGCCGGCGCGCAGGTCGAGGCGGTCGAAGTCGACGGTGAGCACGACTCAGGCTCCGGTCGGGGCCATCGATGTCGCGGCCGATGTCGCGGCGCGCTCGTCGAGCAGCGCGCGGTAGTTCTCGACCGTGCCGATCGCGGTGGCCCGCCACGTGAAGCGGTCGAGGGCCCGGGCGCGTCCCGCGGCGCCGATGCGGGCGCGCACGTCGGCGTCGCCCAGCGCGCGCAGGATCATGGCCGCGAGCGCGCCGGGGTCGCCGGGCGGCACGAGCAGCCCGGTCTCCTCGTGGGTGCCCACCACCTCGGGGAGCGCGCCGCCGGTGGTGGCGACGAGCGGCACGCCGCACGCCATGGCCTCGATCGCGGGGAGCGAGAAGCCCTCGTAGAGCGACGGCACGACCGCGACCTCGGCCTCGGCGTAGAGCTCCACGATGCGCTCGGTGGTCACCCCCGACACGTACTCCACCGCGTCCTGCAGTCCGAGGCGTTCGATCACCCCGGGGATGCGGCTCT
Organism: uncultured Actinomycetes bacterium; assembly: GCA_963782705.1. Classification (GTDB taxonomy): domain Bacteria; phylum Actinomycetota; class Acidimicrobiia; order IMCC26256; family DASPTH01; genus CAVRGQ01. The sequence goes on from CAWAKX010000033.1 coordinate 4,067, forward strand.
TGTCCTTGGGCTTGCCGATGATCACCAGGCGCGCGTCGGCGCGCTCCGTGCGCACCTTGGCCAGCGCCTCGAGCAGCGGGATCAGGCCCTTCATCGGCACGTCGGAGCTGGTGGTGGTCATCAGCCGACCGGGGACGCGCGCGACCTCGGGCATCGGGTGGAAGATCTCGGGGTCGACACCCACCGGCACGATGTGCAGACGGTCGGCGGCCACCCCCATCTGGGCGACGATGTCGCGCTTGCTCGACTCCGACACCGTCACGACGCGCGGCATGCGGCGCGCGACCTTCATCTGCATGTCGAGGAAGCCGTACCAGCGGCGCAGGGTGAAGCGACGCCACGCGTTGGGCGCGTGCGCGAGGTCGAGGTCGCGGTCGACGGTGATGGGGTGGTGCAACGTGGCGAGCACCGGCCAGCCGTCGCGCATCATGCCGAGCAGACCGGTGCCCAGGCACTGGTTGTCGTGCACGATGTCGAAATCGGCGCGCCGGCCGCTCAGGAGACGGCGCGCCCGCAGGCTGAACGAGTAGGGCTCGGGGAAGCCGGCGCCGCACATGATCGCGAACTCGCGCGCGTCGATGGTGTCGTGGAACTCCGACGGCTTCGGGATGCGGAACGGGTCACTCGGCCGGTAGAGGTCGAGGCTCGGCACCTCCACCAGCTGCCGGGGGTCGTCGAGCTCGGGGTACGGGGGCCCCGAGAACACGGAGACCTCGTGGCCGAGCGCGCTGAGCTCCCGGGCGAGGTAACGGGTGTAGACACCCTGGCCGCCGCAGTGCGGGTTTCCCCGGTACACGAGCCAGGCGATCCGGAGGTGCTCGGGAGACGCCATGAGCCGCACAGTCTCGCAGACGGGAGGGACCGCTCCCAAGCGCCGAGGACCCCCGACTGCCCCCGAACCGGGACGAATCGGTCGGTGGCTAGCCTGCCGCCCATGACCGATTCGCGTGTCGTGCTGTCGGCGGCGGCTGTCGCCCGGGCCCGCACCCTGGGCGAGCCGCGGTGGTCGCCCGACGGCGCCCACCTGGCCTGGTTGGAGGTCGACGGCGGCACCGTCGACCTCGTCGTGGCGCCCATCGACGGTTCGGCGCCGCCGCTGCGGGTCACCGCCGCGGCGCCGGTCACCAAGCTCGGCGCGTACGGCGGTGGCGGCTTCTGCTGGGCCCCGGCGCCCGAGGGCGCGAGTCACGGCCAGCCCGACGAGCTCGTGTACGCGACCGCCGACGGCCGGCTGGTTGCGATCGCGCCGGTCGGCGGCCCGGTACGGGTGCTCGCCGACGGCGCGGCCGACGGCAGTGGCGCCACGGCCGCCGCGCCCGCGGTGGCGCCCGGCGGCGATCGGGTCGCGTTCGTGTGGGAGACCACCGCCGCGTGCGTGATCGCGGTGGTGCCGCTCGCGGGTGGCGCGCCGCCGCGCGTGATGTCGCGCGCCGATTACGCGTGGGATCCTGCGTGGTCGCCCGACGGCGCCTCGCTGGTGTGGCACGAATGGGATCTCCCGGCCATGCCGTGGGACGCGTCGCGCGTCGTGCTCGCGCGACCTGACGATCCGCACGACGAGCCGCGCGTGATCGCCGGCGGCGATGACGTCGCCGTCGGTCAGCCCCGGTTCTCGCCCGACGGTGCTGCGCTCGCATTCGTCAGTGACGCGAGCGGATGGATGAACGTGTGGGTGGCGACGGCCGACGGCGCCGACGCCCGCCCGCTGCTCGACGAGTCCTGCGAGCATGCCGAGCCCGCCTGGGGGCCCGGGCAGCGCTCCTACTCGTGGTCGCCCGACGCGCGGCGCATCGCGCTCTGCCGCAACGAGGAGGGCTTCGGCCGTCTCGTGCTGGTCGACGTCGGCACCCGCGGAGTCCACGAACGCTCGAAGGGCTGGCACCACGGCCTCGACTGGGGGACCGCGGGCATCGTGTGCGTGCGGTCCGGTGGGCGCACCGCGCCCCACGTCACGGTGCTCGACCCCGCAGGGGAGGGATCGCACGGTCGGCGCGCGCTGGCGCGCGGCGCACCCGGGGAGCTCGACGCTCTCGACCTCCCCGAGCCCGAGCCGGTGGCGTGGCGGGCCGACGACGGCTCCACCGTGCACGGCATCCTGTGGCGTCCCGTCGTGCCCGCGGGCGACCCTCCGCCTCTGCTCGTCGACGTCCACGGCGGGCCCACGGGCCAGGCAGTGGTGGGCTGGGCGCCCCGGGTGCGGTGGTTCCTGAGCCGGGGCTGGGCCGTGCTCGCCCCCAACCCGCGCGGCTCCACGGGCTACGGGCGCGCCCACCTGCGCGCCCTCGACGGGCAGTGGGGCGTGGGCGAGGTCACCGACACCGTCGCCGGGATCCGCGCCGCGGGGGAGCGGGGTTGGGCCGATCCCGCGCGGGTCGCGGTGATGGGCGGCAGCGCCGGTGGCTTCACCGCGTTGCTCGTGGGCGCGGCGTCGCCGCCGGTGGTGCGCGCGGTGGTGAGCCAGTACGGCGTGACCGATCTCGTCGACCTCGCAGCCACCACGCACCGATTCGAGTCGCGCTACCTCGACTCGCTCGTGGGGCCGTTGCCCGAATCCGCCGACCGCTACCGCGACCGGTCACCGGTCGCGCGAGCGGCCGATGTCACGGTGCCCGTGCTCGTGCTGCAGGGCGATGCCGACCAGGTCGTGCCGCCGGCCCAGGCCGACCGCCTCGCCGACGCCCTGCGGGCCGCCGGCGCCCCCGTCGAGTTGCACGTGTACGAGGGCGAGGGCCACGGTTGGTCGCGTCCCGAGACCGTGATCGACGTGCTCGGGCGCATCGAAGCGTTCCTCGCGAAGTGGGTGATGGAGTGAGCGAGCCGAGCATCACACCGTTGGTGACCGAGTACCTCTGGCAGCGGCCGCGCCGACGCGCGGGTGCACCGGCCGCCGACCGCGCGGTGTTGCTTGCACACGGCGCGGGCTCCGACATGCACGCACCCGCGCTCGGCGCGGTGGCCGACGCGCTGGCGGCGCGAGGCATCCCGTCGTTGCGCTTCAACCACCGCTACCGCAGCGCGGGGAAGCGCGCGCCCGACAGCCCCAAGGTGCTCGACGCGGCCACGCGCGAAGCCGCGGCGGAGTTGACCCGGCGGGCGAAGTTGCCGCCCGAGCGGCTGGTGCTCGGCGGCCGCTCCATGGGCGGGCGCTACTGCTCGCTCGTCGTGGGCTCGGCCACCGATCCGCTGCCCGCGCTCGGTCTGCTCTTCCTCGCGTATCCGCTGCACGCCGCGGGGCGAGCCGACCAGCCACGCGTCGAGCACTTCCCTCGGCTCACCGTGCCCGTGCTCTTCGCCAGCGGCACCCGCGACTCGATGGCCGCGAAGCCGTCGCTCACCCGCGCCGCACGCCGGATCGCGGGCCCGGTCACCTTCCACTGGATCGACACCGCCGACCACGGGTACCGGCCGCTGAAGTCGAGCGGGCGCACCGCCGACGAGGTCCTCGCCGAGGTGGCCGAGGTGTCGGCCGACTGGGTCGCGTCGCTGCGCTGACCGCACGCCATCGGGCTGCCGGTGGCGGTCGCAATGTCCGTCTGTGACCAGGTTGAGCGGGTGTTGACCTCGGTCCCTTGACGGGGAGCACCCTGACGTGGACCAATTGGCCGACGGCGCAACGGAGCTCCGTGTTGGTCAGCGGACGGGACCGGGTACCAACCGGTCGGGAACGAGCACCATGACCGGGCGGGCCCCGGTCGGGACCAGGAGGTCTGACATGGCCGGAGCGAATCTCGGAGCGGGGGTCGGGCGGGCCTACGAGCGCGTCGGTCACCAGCGGGGCCGGTTGCGCCAGGCCCTGGACGTGTTCCGCGCCGCGCAGGATGTCGAGACCGACGACGACCACGTGTGGTGCACCGGCGTCGCGGCCGCGCTCGCCGACCTGCGCGACGCGTGGGACGTCCACCAGGAGTTCACCGAGGACCGGGAGCGGGGGTTGTTCGTCGAGCTGCTCGAGGACAACGCGGAGGTGGCGGCCCCCGAGGTCGACCATCTGCGCCGCGACCACCTCGTCGTCGCCGCATCGCTCACCCGCGCCGGCGAGTTGCTCGGCGCGCCGGGCGCCGGGCCGGACGACGCCAAGTTGCGGGACGCGCTGACCGCGCTGGCCAAGCAGGTGGACGCCCACCGGCGGCGTGGCGCCGATCTCCTCTACCGGGTGTACAGCCTCGACCCCGTCGGGGGCGACGCCTAGGCCCGGGAGCCGTTCCCGCCCCGGCGTGGCGCCCGCACGGCCGGGGGAGGACCGGTGAACGCGCACCCACGGCCCTCCGTCGGCCAAACTGTGGGGTATGCGCGTCTTCCGGTGTTTCGCCTTCGTCGACATGTGCGGCTTCACCCGCATGAACGACACGCTCGGCGATGACGAGGCTCTCCAGGTGCTCGCCGTGTTCCGTGCCATCGTGCGGGGACTCTCGCCCGATCACGGCATCCGGGTGGGCAAGTGGCTCGGCGACGGCTGCATGTTCGTGGGCACCGACGTGCGCCCGGTCGTCGACACCGTGCTCGACCTCGTCGACAAGATGGAGGACGCCGACATCGTGCTCCCGCTGCGCACCGGCATCGCCGCCGGCAAGGTGATCGTGTTCGAGGGCGACGACTTCATCGGCATGCCGATCAACTTCGCGTCGCGCCTCTGCGACGCCGCCGCGCCCGGCGAGGTGCTCGTCTCCGACTCGGTGGCCGCCGCGCTCGGCGGCGACTACGGCGTCGTGCCGCTCGGGGAGCTCCAGTTCCCGGGCATCGTCGCGCCGGTCGAGGTGTGGCGGCTCGACACCACGCCCGAGGTCGAGGACGACCTCCCGCTGAGCTTCGCGGAATAGCCATGGTCGATTCGTTCGTCGTCCGCGCCGGCGCGCCCCTGCACGGCACCGTGCGGGTGTCGGGCGCCACCAAGAATTCCGGCACCAAGCAGATGGCCGCGGCATTGCTCGCGCCCGGCCGCACCGTGATCGGCAACGTCGACCCGGTCGCGGATCTCGACGTGATGATCGACGTGCTGCGCGCGATCGGTGCGGTCGTGGAGTGGACGGGCCCGCGCGAGCTGTCGATCGACGCGTCGGCCGACCTCCACGCCGAGGCGCCCTACGAGCTGGTGACGCGCATGCGTGCGTCGGTGAACGTGCTCGGCCCGCTGCTCGCGCGCAACGGCGAGGCGCGCGTCGCGATGCCCGGCGGCGACAACATCGGCGCCCGCAAGCTCGACATGCACTTCCGCGGGCTCGAATCGATGGGCGTGGAACTGCAGGTGGTGCACGGGTTCATCGAGGCTCGCACCAACCGGCTCAGCGGCGCACGCGTCGTCCTCGAGTTCCCGAGCGTCGGCGCCACCGAGAACCTGCTGACCGCGGCGGTGCTCGCCAAGGGCCAGACCGTCATCGAGAACGCGGCACGTGAACCCGAGATCACCGACCTCGCGGCGATGCTCAACCGCATGGGCGCGCAGGTGATGGGTGCGGGGAGCTCCACCATCGAGGTCGAGGGCGTGGAGGAGCTGCACCCGGTCGACACCGTGCTCATGGCCGACCGCATCGAGACCGGCACGCTGCTCATGGCCTGCGGGATCGCGGGCGGGGAGATCACGCTCGAGGGCGCGCGGCTCGACCATGTCGAGACCGTGGTGATGAAGCTCGCCGAGATGGGGCTCAAGGTGTCGCCCACGCCCGACGGGTTGTGTGCGCGCGCCGAGGAGCGCGTGCGCGCGGTCGACATCGCGACGCTGCCCTATCCCGGGTTCGCGACCGACTTCATGCCCATGGCCGTGGCCTTGCTCGCCACCGCCGACGGCACCGCCATCGTCACCGAGAACGTGTTCGACAACCGCCTCGGCTTCGTCGGCGAGCTCGCGCGCATGGGCGCCGATGTGCGCCACGAGGGCCGTCACGCCGTGGTGCGCGGCGTGGAGCGGCTGTCGGGCGCGCCGGTGCGGGCGCTCGACGTGCGGGCCGGCGCGGCATTGGTGCTCGCCGGACTCGCCGCCGAGGGCGAGACGGTGGTGCTCGATCCGTACCACGTCGATCGGGGCTACCCCGATCTTGCGGCGTCGCTGCGCGCGCTGGGCGCCGACGTCGAGCGCGTGCGCGCCTGACACAAACGCGTGCACCACTGACACAGAGTGCGTAGGCTCGCGCCGTGCGCGACTCGGTCACGCTCCGTCTCGAAGCCGCTCCCGCGAAGGTGTGGGAGCTGGTGAGCGACGTGACCCACATCGGGCGCTTCAGCCCCGAGACCTTCGAGGCCGAGTGGATCGACGGCGCGACCGGGCCCGGCGAAGGAGTGCGGTTCCGCGGTCACGTGCGCCGCAACGGGCGGGGTCCGGTGTACTGGACCACCTGCACGATCGTGCGCTGCGAGCCCGAGCGCGAGTTCGCCTTCGTGGTGGGCAAGCTGTCGAAGAAGATGATGACCTGGGGGTACCAGCTCGCCCCCGCGCCCGGTGACGCCACCGACGTCACCGAATTCTGGGAGTCGGCCGACGATCTCGGCATGCGCATGTACTGGAAGCTGTTCCCGGGCCGGAAGCGCACCAACGCCGAGGGCATGCGCACCACGCTCGAACGCCTCAAGGTCGCCGCCGAGACCTAGCCACCGGCGACCTAGACTGGGGGTCCGGATCCACGGAAGGGACCCCCCATGCCCACCGACACCGATCTCTCACCGGCCGAGCGCGAGACCGCCGTCCTCGAGGCCATCGACCGCATCCGTCCTGCACTGCAGAGCGACGGCGGCGACATCGTGTTCCGCTCCGTCGACGAGGCGGGTGTGGTCCACGTGAGCCTGGTCGGCGCGTGCGGCACCTGCCCGGTGTCCACCCAGACCCTCAAGGCGGGCGTCGAGCGCATCATCATGGATCGCGTCCCCGGGATCACCGCCGTCGTCGACGACGCCCTCGGGGAGTAGGACGGCCGGGACCCTCGGGTCCGCCCCGTCGGGACCACCATGGACGCGCCCGCGCCCACCGCTGTCGACGATGCCGTCTCCCTCGCGGATGCCGCGTGCGCCGGCGACCGGGGCGCGCTGGCCCGGCTGCTGACCCTCGTCGAGAACGGCGGCGACGCCGCTCGCGATGCACTGACCGCCCTCCCGTCGCGCGACCGTCGCGGCCGCGCTCGCCACCGTCGGCATCACCGGCGCGCCGGGCGCGGGCAAGAGCACGCTCACCGACCGTCTGGTCGCCGCGCTGCGGGCCACCGGCGCCACCGTCGGCGTGCTCGCGGTCGACCCGAGCAGCCCGTTCTCGGGCGGAGCGATCCTCGGTGACCGCATCCGCATGGCCGGCCACGAGACCGACCCCGGAGTGTTCGTGCGGTCGATGGCCACGCGCGGTCATCTCGGCGGGTTGGCCCGCTCCACGCCCCAGGCGGTGCGGGTGCTCGAGGCGGCCGGGTTCGACTGGGTGCTCGTCGAGACGGTCGGGGTGGGGCAGGTCGAGATCGAGGTTGCCGGCGCGGCCGACACCACCGTCGTGGTGCTCACGCCCGGTGCCGGCGACGGCGTGCAGGCGGCCAAGGCGGGGCTCATGGAGATCGCCGACGTGTTCGCGGTGAACAAGGCCGATCGCGACGGCGTGGCGGCCACGGTGCGCGACGTTCGGGCCGTGCTGTCGCTCGGCGAGGCGCGCGGTTGGACACCACCCGTCGTCGAGACGGTCGCCAGCGCGGGCCGCGGCACCGACGAATTGCTCACCGCGGTGCTCGCGCACCGGGAATATTTGTCCGAGTCGGGCGAAATGACCGCCCGCCGGGAGCGCCGGGCTGCCGACGAGGTGCGGGCGCTGATGGTGGAGGCGGCCCTGGTCCGGGTGGGGGCTGCGTGCGCGGGACCCGACTTCGCTACGGTGAGCGGCCGAGTCGCCCGAGGCGACCTGGATCCCTACACCGCGGCGACCCTGCTCGAGGGCGCCGACCCCGAAGGAGCATCATGAGCGAGTCGAGCAGCCCGGCGATCGTGCGGGTGGGAGTGGTCGGGGGCGGACTCATGGGCGCCGGCATCGCCGAGGTCGCGGCGCGCGCCGGGTCGTCGGTCGTCGTGTGCGAGATGAATGCCGCCGCCGCCGCCGCCGGACGCGACCGCATCGAGGGCTCGCTGGGCCGGGCCGTCGACCGCGGCAAGCTCGACCCCGGGGAGCGCGACGCGACGCTGGCGCGGGTCTCCTTCGTCACCGACCTCGGCGATCTGGCCGACCGGCAGCTCGTGATCGAAGCGGTGCGCGAGATCGAGGAGGAGAAGACGGAGATCTTCTCCGCGCTGGGCAAGGCCCTCCTCGACGACGAGGCGATCATCGCGTCGAACACGTCGTCGATCCCGATCATGAAGCTGGCAGTGGCCACCAACCGCCCCGACCACGTGATCGGGCTGCACTTCTTCAACCCGGTGCCGGTGATGCGCCTCGTGGAGCTCATCCCGTCGATCACGACCGCGGTCGAGGTCGTGCAGCGCGCCGAGGACTACATCGCGGGTGTGCTCGGCAAGCACGTGATCCGCTCGCAGGACCGCGCCGGTTTCGTGGTCAACGCGCTCTTCGTGCCCTATGTGATCTCGGCGATCCGCATGCTGGAGTCGGGTTTCGCCTCGGCGGAGGACATCGACCTCGGCATGGTCGAGGGTTGCTCGCACCCGATGGGTCCGCTCGCCCTCGCCGACATGATCGGTCTCGACACCATCAAGAACGTGGCCGACTCGATGTACGCCGAGTACCACGAGCCGCTGTACTCCGCGCCGCCGCTGCTGTGCCGCATGGTCGAAGCCGGCCTGCTCGGCCGCAAGGCCGGGCGCGGGTTCTTCACCTATACCCAGTAGCCGGTTCCCCGGCCCGTCACCCGGAGCTGCACCGATGTCGGAATCCCTCGTCGTGAGAGAGTCGCGCCCCGATGGGGTGGTGCTGCTGCGTCTCGACCGGCCGCCGCTCAACGCGTTGTCGGTCACGCTGCTCCAGGAGTTGGCCGACCACGCCCGCGCGATCGCGGCGGAGCCCGAGGTGAAGGCCGTTGTCGTCACCGGCAACGAGCGCGCGTTCGCGGCCGGCGCCGACGTGTCGGAGTTCACCGCGCCCGGTGCCGCGCAGGCGGCGAGCGACGCGTTCCGCGCCGCGTGCGGCGCGCTGGGGGCCATCCCCCGTCCGGTGATCGCCGCGGTCAACGGCTTCGCGCTCGGCGGCGGCTTCGAGGTCGCGCTGGCGTGCGACCTGCGCGTCGCGAGCGAGAAGGCGCGCATGGGCTTCCCCGAGATCCTGCTCGGCATCTTCCCGGGTGGTGGCGGCACGCAGCGGGCGACGCGCCTCATCGGGCCGGCTCGCGCCAAGGAGCTGATCTGGAGCGGTCGTCAGGTGAAGGCCGACGAGGCCCTGGCCATCGGGCTGGTCGACCGGGTGGTGGCGCCCGAGGAGACGCTCGACGCCGCGCTGGCCTGGGCCACGGAGCTCGCGGCGGGTGCAGTGGCGGCGATGGGCGAGGCCAAGCGCGTGGTCGACGGCGGCCTCGACGGCACGCTCGACGCCGGCCTCGACCTCGAGACCGCCCGGTTCGTCGCGGTGTTCGACACCGACGACGCCGCGGTCGGCGTCGCCAGCTTCCTGGAGCACGGCCCCGGCAAAGCCACCTTCACCGGCCGCTGACCCAGTTCCGGCAACCGTTCTGGCGTCAGTCGGGCGTGGTGATTATCACGCCCGACTGACGCCAAAACGAGAGGAGGGGGGCGGTCACGCTACCGGGCCGCGCTCCACGATCGTCTTCAGTCGCCGCAGATTGCCGCGCCAGATCCGTTCGAGCACTGGCTTGCCCGCGACCTCACCCACCGGACCGCCGAGCCACCACGGGAAGCGCAGCGACTCCTCCCACGAGAACTGCGTGGCCGTCCCGTCGTCGAAGGGCGTGAGCACGAACTCGCCGGTGCCGGTGACCGCGCCGCGGTGCTCGATGCCCATGGCCACGCTGGGGTCCCAACGGGTGACGACGAAGTGGTCGGTGGTGTGCAGCGGTCCGACGCGCGTCACGCAGTCGAACGCGGCGCCGACGCCCGAGTGGGCCTCGCTGCGGAACGTGATCGACTCGGCGTCGGCCATCCACTCGGTGTGGGTCTCGATGCGTTCGACGGCGCGCCACACGGCGTCGGGCGGCGCGTCGATCATCACCGCGATGCGGATGGTGGCGGTCATGCCGGGGTGGTCGCGCGGAGGGCGGCGGCGGCCTGCTCGGGGGGCATGGTGTTCACCAACACCCCGGTGCCCTGCTCGAATCCCGCCACCACCGAAACTCTCGGCATGATCTCCACGTACCAGTGGAAGCCGCCCGCGCGCGGTGCCGGGCGGGGCGGTGTGCACCACGAGGTTGTAGGGCGGGTCGGCCAGCCACGCGTGGAGGCGGGCGAGCACGGCGCGGGTGGCGTGGGCCACCGCGATGACCTGCTCGTCGGTCGCGGCGGCGAAGTCGGGGCCGGCGTGCTCGTGGGCGATGCGCACCAGCGCCGGTGACGACGCCGCGTACGGGCTCCACGCGAGCACGCCGGGGATTGCGTCGGCGTCGTCGAGCACCGGGTATCCCGCACGCGCGTCGAGCAGCACGAGGTCGTCGCCGGCGTCGGCGAAGCGGGCCACCGCGCCTTCCACCGCGGGCGGCACGAGGTCGAGCGCGAACACCTGGGCGTGCGGGTGCGCGATCGACGCGCCCGCGGCGCGCCGGTGGTTCACGATGGCCAGCCCGAACGCGTGGCCGGCGGCGAGATGGGTGCGCACCCGGTCGCGCACCACGAGGAACACCTCGGCGGCGTGGGTGTCGTCGAGCTCGCCGAGCGACGCCGCGTGCCCGGGGGAGAGGGCCACCACCTCGTGGACGCCGGTGGTGCCCGGGCCCGCGTTCGCGCCGCCGACGATGGGATAGAGGTTCGGGAACACCCGCACCCGCCAGTCGGGGTCGCCGGCCTCGCCGGCGCCGGTGCGGGCGACCTCGGGCGGGGTGGCGTCCTCGAACCCCGGGCAGAACGGGCAGTCGCCGGCGCGGGTGTCGTCGGCTGCCCCCGTGAACTGGTGGGGGCGCGCCGCGCGCCCCGCGGCGACGATCACCATGCGGCCGCCGAGGCGGTCGTGACGCAGCTCCGACGAGTGGCCTTCCGACATTGCGGGCAGGTTACGCCTGGGCCCGTCGTGCGAACGGCCGTGGCGGGCGCCTCTAGCATCGGGGGTATGCCGCGACTCGTGATCATCGGCGGCGGCCCTGCGGGCAACACCTGCGCCAGCGTCGCCGCGACCCTGGGTGCCGACGTCACCATGGTCGAGCGCGACATCGTGGGCGGCGCCGCCCACCTGTGGGACTGCATCCCGTCGAAGGCGCTCATCCACACCGGCCGCGAGCTGCTCGACCTCGACCGGGCCCAGAGCATGGGCCTGGAGGCCGAGGGGCGCCTCGACATCGACGCGCTGCGTGTGCGGGTGGCGTCGATCGAGGAGCACCTGCACCGCAACATCACCCAGCAGCTCGAGTCGCAGAACGTGCGCGTGCTGCGGGGCACCGGCGTGTTCAAGGGCCCCCACGAGGTGGTGGTGGAGACCGTCGACGGGCTCGAGGAGCTCGAGGCCGACTACGTACTGATCGCCACCGGGTCGCGCCCACGCATCCCCGACTTCGTGCCGATCGACCACGAGCGGGTGCTCTCCACTCGCGACGCGTACCCGCCGCCGGAGATCCCCGAGCACATCGTCGTGGTCGGGTCGGGGGTCACCGGGGTGGAGTTCACCCACCTGTTCGAGTCGCTGGGTTCGCAGGTGTCGCTGCTCGTGTCGCGCAACCAGGTGCTGCCGATCAAGGACGCCGAGGTCGCCGCCGCGCTGGAGGAGGCGTTCCTCGAGCGGGGCATCAAGCTGCTCAAGGGCGCCCGCGCCGACGGCGTGACGCGCGAGGGCGACGTCGTGCGCGTGCACTGCGAGGACGGCCGCGTCGTCGAGGGTTCGCACACCGTGATCGCGGTCGGTTCGATCCCCAACACCGCGGGCATCGGCCTCGAGGACGCCGGCGTGGACCTCGACCCCGGTGGCTACGTGCACGTGAACCACAACTGCCTGTCGAACGTGCCGCACATCTACGCGGCGGGCGACGTGTCGGGGAAGCTGCCGCTGTCGTCGGTGGCGTCGATGCAGGGACGCAAGATCGCCGAACACCTGATGGGCCTGCACAACCGGCCCCACCGGCACCTCGACTACGACAAGGCTGCGTCGGCGGTGTTCACCGTGCCCGAGATCGCCGACGTCGGCCTCGCCGAGGCCGAGGCGTTCGCAAGCGGCCGCAAGATCCGCGTGACCAAGGTGCCCTACACCGCGAACGCGAAGGCGTTCATCAAGGGCGACACGCGCGGCTTCGTGAAGATCGTGTCCGACCCCGCCACCGGCGAGGTGCTCGGCGGCTCGATCGTGGGCTCCGCCGCCGCGGAGCTCATCGCGGTCGTCGCGGTGGCGGTCACCAACAACCTCAAGGTCGACGACATCGTCGACTCACTGCTCGTGCACCCGTCCCTGAGCGAACTCCTCGCCGACGCCGCCAGCTAGATCCCACGCTCAACCAGCCGTGCCGACGCAGTCGGCACCGGCGACCCCGACCCCACGGAGGTCACGCGCCAGCGAGTCGGGGCCGCAGCACGCAACCGCAGGCGCATCCGACCGTGAGCGCAGCGAACGCGTCGGCCCGCGCCGAGGATTGGGTGCGAAGGACCCGAACGAGCGGGACGCCGCGAGCTACTCGATGACGACGAGGACGTCGCCGGTGCCGACGGTGTCGCCCTCGGCCACGCGCACTTCCTTGACCGTGCCCGACGTCTCGGCGTTGATGTGGTTCTCCATCTTCATCGCCTCGAGCACGAGCACCGCCTCGCCGGCCTCCACAGTGTCACCCTCGGCCACCATCACCTTGACGATGGTGCCCTGCATCGGCGCAGCGATCGTGCCGGAGCCGTGCGCGCCACCGGCGCCGGCCGCCGCGCCCGCGCGCGGCTTCGACTTCTTGCGACCGCCGCCGCTCGCCACGACCGGGGCCTCGGGCATCCAGAGCTTCACGGTGAAGCGCTTGCCGTCGACCTCGACGGGCACGGTGCGCTCGACCAGCGGCTCGGGCTCCTCGCCCTCCGCGGCCGGAGCAGCAACGGGTGCCGCAGCCGCGCCGGTGAGCAGCTCGGGGTCGACCTCGTCCTCCACCCACTTGGTGGAGTGGTTCACCGCGGCGAAGTCGTCGGTGGAGAGCAGCGCGATGTGCGCGGGGATCGTGGTGTGCACACCTTCGATCTCGAACTCCGACAGCGCGCGCAGCAGACGCAGCCGCGCCCGCTCGCGGTCGGGAGCCCACACGATGAGCTTGCCGACCAGGTTGTCGAAGTGCTGCGAGACGGTGTCGCCCTCGGCGTAGCCGCCGTCCCAGCGCACACCGGGACCGCCCGGAAGGCGCAGGCGGGTGATGGTGCCGGGCGACGGCATGAAGCCCTTGGCCGGGTCCTCCGCGTTGACGCGGACCTCGATCGAGTGACCGAGCTGCTGCACGTCGTCCTGCGTGAACGAGAGCGGCTCGCCGGCCGCGACCCGCAGCTGCTCGGCGACGAGGTCGAGGTTGGTGACCTCCTCGGTGACGCAGTGCTCGACCTGGAGGCGGGTGTTCATCTCGAGGAAGAAGAACTCGCCGTCCTGGTAGAGGCACTCGACGGTGCCGGCGCCGACGTAGCCGCAGCCCCGGGCGACCTTCACCGCGGCCTCGCGCATCGCGGCGCGGATCTCGTCGCTGATCGCGGGGGCGGGCGCCTCCTCGATGAGCTTCTGGTGCCGGCGCTGCGTGGAGCAGTCGCGCTCACCGACGCACACCGCGTTGCCGTGGGTGTCGGCGAAGACCTGGAGCTCGATGTGGCGGGGGCGGGTGAGGTAGCGCTCGAGGTAGCACTCGCCGCGGCCGAAGTAGGCGACCGCCTCGCGTGACGCCGACTCGAACGCGGCCTCGGCATCCTCGGCGGAGAACGCGACCTTCAGGCCCTTGCCGCCACCGCCGTACGCGGCCTTGATCGCGACCGGCCAGCCGAAGCGTTGCCGAAGTCGACGATCTCGGAGACGTCCTGCACCGGGTCGAGGGTGCCGGGGACGGCTTCCACGTCGGAGGCCGCGGCGGCCTTCCGCGACGAGATCTTGTCGCCCATGATCTCGATGGCCTCGGGCGGCGGGCCGATCCACGCCACGCCTTTGGCGGTGATGGCCCGGGCGAAGTCGGCGTTCTCGGCGAAGAAGCCGTAGCCGGGGTGAACGGCCTGGGCGCCGCTGCGCTCGATGGCGTCGAGGATCGCCTCGGTGTTCAGGTAGCTCTCGGCCGCGGTCTGCCCGCCGAGCGCGTAGGCCTCGTCGGCGTAGCGCACGTGCATCGCGTCGCGGTCGAGCTCGGAGTACACCGCCACGGTCGCGATCCCGAGCTCGCGGCAGGTGCGCATGACCCGGACGGCGATCTCGCCGCGGTTGGCGATCAGAACCTTTGTGAACACAGGATCCTCGTTGGTCTCGTCTGGCGACGGCCGTCGTCGGCCGGCCCTGGCGAACAATCGCCGTATCCTACGGCGATGGCGCGAGACGACAGCATTTCGGCCGGCGGTGCTCCCCGCTGGCGCATCTCCCGCTTCGACGAACTCGACTCCACCAACCACTACGCCCTGGCCCGGGCCCGGGAGGGTGCGGCCACCGGTCTGGTGGTCGTGGCCGACCACCAGCTGGCGGGCCGGGGACGGCTCGACCGCACCTGGGAGGCGCCGCCGGGGTCGTCGCTGCTGGTGTCGGTGGTCCTGCACTCGCCCGGTGGCCCACATGAGGCGCACCGGGCGGTCACCGCCGCCGCGGTGGCGCTGGTGCGGGCCCTGGCGGCCGTGGCGGCGGTCGCCGCGGGGATCAAGTGGCCCAACGACGTGCTGGTCGGCGACCGCAAGCTGGCGGGGATCCTGGCCGAACGGGAGGGCGACGCCCTGGTGGTGGGGCTGGGCGTGAACGTCAACTGGGACACCTTCCCGGCCGAGCTCGCGGAGACCGCGACCGCGGCCAACCTGGCCGCCGGCCGCGTGGTCGACCGCGACGCGCTGCTCGACGGGTTCCTCGCCGAGCTGGCCGCCGCGCTCGACGACCCGATCGCCACCGAGCGGGCGTACCGCGAACTGCTCGTCACCCTCGGGCGCGTCGTGCGGGTGGAGCTCACCGGCGGCGGGGTGCTCGAAGGGGAGGCCGTCGGCCTCGGCGTGCACGGCGAGCTCGAGGTGCGCGACGCGGCGGGCGGGTGCACGGCGTGGTCGCCGGCGACGTCGTCCACGTCCGTCCCGCCTAGTTCGCTCCGCTCACACGGCGCTCCGCCCCGCCTGAACCCTTCGAACTGGCGTCAATCCGAGCCCTCATGGGGCAGGAATTGACGCCAGTTCGTGAACAGGCGGGGTCAGGGGTCGAGGTCGCGGGCGACGAGGTCGTCGAAGGCGGCGGCGAGGGCGCGGGTGACGGGCCCGGGCGCGTCGGCGAAGGTGTGGCCCCACCCCGCGATCTCGGCGATGCCCTGCACCTCGCGCACGGTCGACGTGAGGAACGCCTCGTCGGCGTCGTCGGTGAGCGCGTGGAGCGGCAGGGGCACCTCCTCCACCGGGAGGCCCAACGACGGGCACAGCTCGAGCACCAAGCGCACGCGTCACGCCGAGCAGGCAGCCCGACGACGCGGGCGGGGTGCGCACCACGCCCTCGCTCACCACGAACACGTTCGAGCCGGTGGCCTCGCACAACTGGTGCTGCGTGTTCTCGAGCAGCGCCTCGGTGGCGCCCAGCTCACGCGCGTAGGCGAGGGCGCGCACGTTCTCGGCGTACGACGTGGTCTTGAGACCCGCGGTCGCGCCGTGCTCGTTGCGCGGCCACGGCGAGATGGCGACCGTGGTGGCCGCCGCGCCGGGCACCACCTCGGTGGCGGCGACGATCAGCGTGGGCGGCGCGTCACCGCGCTCGGAACCGAGCGGTGCCACACCTCCGGTGACGGTGATGCGCAGCCGCGCCTCGCTGAGCCCGTTGGCGGCCAGCACCGCGTCGGCCGCGGCGCGCAGCTCGTCGCGCGGCGGCAGCGCGAGCCCGAGCCCGGCCGCGGAGTGCGCGAGGCGGTCGAGATGCCGACGCCACGCGAACGGTTGCCCGCCGTAGACCCGCACGGTCTCGAACACGCCGTCGCCGACCAGCACACCGTGGTCGAACGGGGAGATCCGCACGTCGGCCGCCGCGCACAGGCCGCCGTTCCACCACACGGTCGGGTCGCTCACGCGCCCCTCCGCCACACGGTCGGGTCGCTCATGCCCGCACCAGCGCCGGCTTGCCCGCGTCGGCGGCGGCGAGGAGCCGCCGGGCCTTGAGGCAGGTCTCGTCCCATTCGCCCCGGGGATCGGAGTCGGCCACCACACCGCCGCCGACGCCGAGGCGCGTCACCCCGTCGTCGCCCGTGCCGTGCACGGTGAAGGTGCGGATCGCCACCGCGAGGTCGGCGTCGTCGGTGCGGGTGTCGAGCCAACCGAACGCCCCGCAGTACACGCCGCGCCGCACCGGTTCGAGCTCCTCGATGGCGCGCAGCACGCGCGGCTTGGGCGCCCCGGTGACCGACGCGGGCGGGAACGTGGCGGCGATCAGCGCGCCCACCCCCACGTCGGGTCGCAGCTGCCCCTGGACCGTGCTCACGAGATGGTGGAGCCCGGGGTGGGCCTCCACCGCGCACAGCTCGGGCACCGTGATGGTGCCGGGGACGCACACCCGCCCGAGGTCGTTGCGCGTGAGGTCGACGATCATCACGTTCTCGGCGTGGTCCTTCGCGCTGGACCGCAGCCGCCACGCGTCGTCGGGATCGCCGGCCGCGGTGCCCTTGATCGGTCGCGACTCCACCCGGTCGCCGCGGCGGCGCAGGAAGCCCTCGGGCGACGCCGACACCACCGCGAACGCGTCGTCGATTCCGGGCGCCGCTCCCGCGGGGAGGCGCAGCATCCCCGCGTAGGGCGCGGGGTGGTGGAGGCCGAGCGCGGCGTGCAACGCGACGGGATCGAGCGCGCCGTCGCGTTCGAGTCGTCGCGTGAGGTTCACCTGGTAGCACTCGCCCGCCCGCAGCAGCTCCAGCACGGCGGCGACGCGGTCTTCGTAGTCGTCGCGCGTCAGGCTCGACCGCCACGCCGCCGACGGGCCGAGTGCGGCGAACGGTGCGGCACCCGACGGGTCGACGCCCTCGGCGGCGTTGGTGAGCAGCGGCACGCCTTCGCCCACGCCGCGCACCACGATGCGACCGTCGGGCGCCACCTCGGCGAGCGCGTCGAAGCGCGCCATCACGACGTCGGGCACCGAGGCGGGCTCGAACGACGCCGCCCGGGGCGGCACCGGCTCGAGGGCGTGCCCCAGCTCGAAGGCGCACGCGCCCACCCAGAAGCCGGGCTCGGAGCGGTTGCACCGGTCGAGCGCGTCGAGGCCGTCCGTGCCGTTGCCGGTGACCACGGCGGTGGGCGCCGCCCCCACCAGCAGCGTGTCGTCGCGGCGCACGACCGCTGCCCCCACCCGGGCGGGGAGCGCGGCGAGCAACGCCGAGGCGGCCGCCGTGGCCTGCGGCGAGGGGCCCGCGGGCCGGTGGCCGTGGGGGCGGGGCGGGGGAGCGGGCACGGCGCAACGCTAGTGCCGGGTCCCCGGCGCCGGCCCGGCCCGCGCCGGTTCGCGGCGGGCCTCTCGGTACCATGAATCCACCGTGAGCTCCCCCCGTCGCGTGATGCGCGCCTTCTCCGGTCGGATCCTCGTGGCCGTCCTCGTCTGTGCCCTGGTCATGACCGCGGCCGTCTACCGCGCCAACCAGTACATCGACGACGAGGTGGCCAAGATCCCGCGCCTCGCACTCACCACCGCGACGGAGGCGTCGGCCACCGGCCAGAACTTCCTCATCGTGGGTTCCGACTCGCGCTCGTTCGTCAAGAACGAGGGGCAGGCCGACGCGTTCACCGACAGCACCACCACCGTCGACGGCCCCGCGCGTTCCGACACGATGATGGTGCTCCACGCCGACGGGGCGAACAGCTACGCGGTGTCGTTCCCGCGCGACCTGTGGGTGAACATCCCCGGCCGCGGCGACCTGAAGCTGAACGCCGCGTTCAACGACGGCCCCCAGAAGGTGATCGACACCATCACCGCCAACTTCGGGGTGCCGATCAACCACTACCTCGAGGTGAACTTCGCGACCTTCGCCGACATCGTGGAAGCGGTCGGCGCGGTGCCGGTGTACTTCCCGTACCCGGCGCGCGACGAGTACTCCGGCCTCACGGAGACCTGGGTCGCCGGGTGCTACCGGCTCAACGGCCAGGCAGCGCTCGCGTACGTGCGGTCGCGTCACCTCGAGTACAAGAAGGACGGCAAGTGGGTCGACGCCAGCCCCATGGCCGACCTCGACCGCATCGACCGGCAGCAGTCGTTCGTGAAGAAGCTGGGGAAGATCGCGGTCGCCCACACCATGGACGACCCGCTGATCGCGCCCGACCTCGCCGACAAGGTGATCCCCAAGCTCGTCGTGGACGACTCGTTCGACCGCTCGTCGTTCAACGCGCTCGTGAACGCGTTCATGGGCCTCGCCGACGGCGAGGGCGGGCTCACCTTCGTCACCCTCCCGTGGGACGGCCCGGCGACCCGCGGTGGGCAGTCGGTGCTGCTCGTGAAGCAACCCGACGCCGACGCGGTGTTCGCGATCCTCAAGGGCGAGGTGCCGCCGCCGTCGGCCACCACCACGACCGCCGCCGGGAGCACCGGCGGGACCGGGGGCGACGACGGCGCGACCTGCGGCGCTGCGCCCGGTCGACGTGCGGGTGCAGGTGATGAACGGCTCGGGCGTGTCGGGCGCGGCGGGCAACGCGTCGCAGGCCCTCTCCAACCTCGGCTTCGCTCCCGGCACCATCGGCAACGACACCCGCGGCACCGTGGCCAAGACCGAGGTGCGCTACCGCCCGGGCGACGAGGCCAAGGCCCAGCTCGTGGCCAGCGCGGTGGCCGGGGCCACCCTGGTGGCCGACTCGTCGCTCTCGGGCACCGACGTGGTGCTGGTGGTGGGCAAGAACTTCACCGGCGTGGCCGCCAGCCTCACCCCCACCACCACGGCCGCCGCCGGCGCGACCTCCACCCCGGCAGCCCCCCTCGACCCCGAGGCCGCCTGCGACGCCACCGCCGGATAGGCCGGACTGCGGAGCACGCGGGCCCGGGTTCCCGGGGCCGCCTGCTCGGACGGAGGGTCCGCCTCCCTACACTGCCCGGGATGTCCTGGTCGACCGGCTCCCCGCTGCGCGCCTTCCTGGGCCGGTTCGTGATCTCGCTGGTGGTCGCCAGCCTGGTGGTCACCGCGGTCGTCGTCGTCGCCAACCGCGAGATCAACGACCGCATCGCCAAGATCCCCCGCATCGAGCTCGCGCTGGCGTCGCCGCCGCCCGAAGGTGCGAACTTCCTGCTCATCGGCTCGGACACCCGCGCCTTCGTCGACAACGCCGACGACGCGGCCAAGTTCGGCGACGCGCAGTCCGAGGGTGGCCAACGGTCCGACACGATCATGGTGGCGCACGTGGAGCCGGACTCGCAGCGCACGTTCGTGGTGTCGTTCCCCCGCGACCTGATCGTGAACATCCCCGGCTACGGGCGAGGCATGATCAACTCGGCGTACAGCCTGGCCAACGGCGACCCGCAGTTGCTCATCAACACCCTTGACGCCAACTTCGGGATCAAGATCAACCACTACGTGCAGGTCGACTTCCAGAGCTTCCGGTCGGTGGTGGAGACCATCGGCCAGGTGTGGGTGTACATCCCCGGCAAGATGCGCGACCAGTACAGCGGGCTCAGCACGCCGTACGGCGCGGGATGCTTCCCGCTCAACGGCGAAGCCGCGCTCAGCTACGTGCGGGCCCGCGACCTCGAGATCGCCGACCCCAACGGGAACATCGTCGACGACGACGGCACCCGATGGCGCCAGTACGACCTGAGGGCCGATCTCGACCGCATCCCTCGCCAGCAGAGCTTCATCCGCCGGCTCACCGGCCTCGCCATCTCGAAGAGCCTCGGTGACCCGACCATCGCGTTCGAACTTGCCGACAACGTGCTGCAGTACCTCACCGTCGACCAGAACCTGGGCCGCTCCGAGATCAATGCATTGGTCAGGGCGTTTCGCACCGTCGACGTGAACGATTCCAGCTCGCTGCAGATGGTCACCCTGCCGGTCGTCGCCGACCCCAACGACCGCAACCGCGTGATCCCCGCCGACGACGCCGACACGGTGGTCGCCGCGCTCAACACGTTCGGAGCGAGCACGCCGAAGGCGCTGCCCGCGCCGTCGCAGGTGACGGTCGACGTGGTCGACGGGTCGGGCCGCGACCTCGGTGCGGGCATCGTGAAGACCCTCGGCGACTACGGGCTTCCGGGCCCGGACTCAGGGCAGCTCGGCGGTGCCGGTGGCGGTGTCGGAGATCCACTACGCGCCGAAACAGCTCGCCGCGGCCGAGACGGTGCTCGCCTACCTGCCCGAGGCCAAGCTGGTGCCCGACACCACGGCCACCAAGGCGGTGAAGGTGATCGTGGGCTCCGACTTCGTGAAGCTCACCGTGCCGAGCACCACCACGACCGTGCCCGGGCAGCCGGCGACCTCCACTCTCGTGCCCACCACCACGGCGCCGCCAACCACGACCGTCCCGCCCACCACAACGACCACCCCGTTCGACCAGCCCTGCCCCCAGAACTGAGCGGGGGAACCGGCCGGGGAACTGGCCGGGATTGACGTACCGGCGCGACTGCGCCCGTACACTCTGTCCCTCGTGAGAATCCTCGTCACCGGCGCCGCCGGCCAGGTGGGCGCCCGCGTGGTCGAAGCCCTCGAAGGCCATGACGTGCTCGCGGCGTCGCGCGCCGAGCTCGACCTCGCGGACCGCGACAGCATCGAGGCCGCGGTCGCCGAGTTCGGTCCGCAGGCGGTGGTCAACACCGCGGCGATGACCAACGTCGACGGTTGCGAGCTCGACCCCGAACGCGCCTTCGCGGTGAACGCGCTCGGGGTGCGCTGGCTCACCCGCGCCGCCGAGCGCCACGGCGCCCACATCGTTCACGTGTCCACCGACTACGTGTTCGACGGCGAGGCGGAGCGGCCCTACGACGAATGGGACGCGGTCAACCCGGTGTCGGAGTACGGCCGCTCCAAGCTCGGCGGCGAGCGCGAGGTGATCGAGCACTCGTCGTCGTGGGCCGTGGTGCGCACGTCGTGGGTGTTCGGCCGCCAGGGCACCGACCTCGTGAGCTGGGCCTTCGACACCTACGACAAGGGAGAGCTCACCGGCGTGCTCGCCGACCAGGTGAGCGTGCCCACCTATGCCCCCGACCTCGCCGAGCTGCTGGCGCGCTTCGCCACGCAACGGCGCGCCGGGATGTTCCACGTCACGAGCGGCAGTGAGGCGGTCACCCGCCACGAGCTGATCTGCACCGCGCTGCGCGCCCGGGGTGTCGACCCGTCGGGGATCGAGCCGATCGACGCGTCCCAGCTGGTGCGCCCGGCCCGTCGCCCGCCGATGAGCGCGCTCGACAACCGGGCGCTGCGTCTCGCGGGCCTGCCCGGGCTGCGCTCCTGGCGCGACGCGGTGGCCGAGTACGTGAGCCGGTGGAGCGCGTGAGCAGGTGGAGCGCGTGAGCAGGTGGGAGGCGTCATGAGGCGGGTCGCGGTGGTCGGCGCGGGCTACGTGGGGCTCACCACGGCCGCGTGCCTGGCGCGCCTCGGTCACCAGGTCACGTGTGCCGACCTCGACGAGCAGCGCATCGCCGCGTTGTCGGAGGGTCGGGTGCCGATCCTCGAGCACGGCCTGCCCGAACTGGTGGCCGAGGGCCTCGCCGAGGGACGGCTGCGTTTCGTGGTCGGCGCCGCGGTCGCCGCGGCCGACGCCGAGTTCGTGTTCCTCTGCGTGCAGACACCGCAGTCCGACACCGGCGCCGCCGACCTCTCGGCGGTGAAGGCCGTGGCCCGCGAGATCGCGCCGGTGTTGCCGCCGACCGCGGTGGTGATCAACAAGTCGACGATGCCGGTCGGTTCCACCCTCGTCGTCGCCCGGGAGCTCGCGGAGGCCGGCGCGCCGTCCGACGTCGGCGTGGCCTCCAACCCCGAGTTCCTGCGCGAAGGCCAGGCCGTGCACGACTTCCTCGAGCCGAGCCGCGTGGTCATCGGCTGTCGCGACTCCGCGGTCGCGGTGCGGGTGTCGGAGCTCTACGCCGGGGTCAAGGCGCCGATCCTCGTCACCGACGCGGCGTCGGCCGAGATGATCAAGTACGCGTCGAACGCGTTCCTGGCCACGAAGATCTCCTTCATCAACGCGATCGCCAACCTCTGCGAAGAGGTCAACGCCGACGTGCGCGAGGTCGCGCTCGGCATGGGCTACGACTCGCGGATCGGGTTCGAGTTCCTGCACCCCGGCCCCGGCTACGGCGGTTCGTGCTTCCCGAAGGACACCGCCGCGCTCGTCCACACCGCGGGGGAGGCCGGCTACGACTTCAGCCTGCTGCGCGGCGTGGTCGACGTGAACCGCGCGCAGCACCAGCGGATGGTCGACAAGGTGCGGGCCGCGGCGGGAGGCGATCTCACCGGCGTCACCGTCGGGATCTGGGGGCTCACGTTCAAGGCCAACACCGACGACCTGCGCGACTCGCCGGCGCTGGTGATCGCCGCCGCGCTGCTCGCCGAGGGCGCTCACGTGCGGGCCTACGACCCGGTCACCGGGCCCGAGGCGGCCGAGCGGGTGCCCGGGCTCGACGTGGTGGGCGACCCCTACACCGCGGTCGCCGGCGCGTCGGTGCTGGCGTTGCTCACCGAGTGGGACGAGTTCCGCTGGCTCGACTTCGGTCGCGTGCACGAGGCGATGGCCGGGCCGCGTGCCGTGGTCGACACCCGCAACCTGCTCGACCCCGCCGCGATGCGTCGGCGCGGCCTCGCCTACGAGGGCGTCGGCCGATGAGGGTCGTGGTCACCGGGGGCGCGGGGTTCCTCGGCTCCCATCTCTGCGACGCGCTGCGCGCCCGCGGCGACGACGTGGTCGCGGTCGACAACTTCCTCACCGGGCACGCGGCCAACGTGATCCAGCACGCCGACGACCCCGGGTTCGAGTTCGTCGAAGCCGACGTGAGCGCGGAGCTCCCCGTCGACGGCGCGGTCCACGCGGTCATGCACTTCGCCAGCGCGGCGAGCCCGCCCGAGTACCTCGCGCACCCGATCGAGACCCTCGACGTCGGCTCGCTCGGCACCCGTCACGCGCTCGACCTCGCGCGTGCGCACGGCGCGCGCTTCCTGCTCGCGTCCACCAGCGAGATCTACGGCGACCCGCTCGTGCACCCGCAGCCGGAGTCGTACTGGGGCAACGTCAACAGCGTGGGCCCGCGCTCGGTGTACGACGAGGCGAAGCGCTTCGCCGAGGCGCTCACGATGGCGTACCACCGCGAGTTCGGCGTCGACACGAAGATCGTGCGCATCTTCAACACCTACGGCCCGCGGCTCTCCCTCGCCGACGGCCGAGTGGTGTCGAACTTCCTCGACCAGGCCATGCGGGGCGCGCCGCTCACCGTGTTCGGCGACGGCACGCAGACCCGCTCGTTCTGCTTCGTCGACGACGAGGTGCGGGGCATCCTGGGCCTGCTCGACTCCACGCACGTCGGACCGATGAACATCGGGAACCCCGGGGAGTTCACGATGCTGGAGCTCGCCGAGCTGGTGCTCGAGATCACGGGATCCGGTTCCGAGCTGGTCTTCGAGCCGCTGCCGACCGACGACCCCAAACAGCGCCGCCCCGACATCACGCTCGCCGAATCGGTGCTCGGTTGGCGTCCGGAGGTCGACCTCCGCGAGGGTCTCACCCGCACCCACGATTGGTACCGGAGGACTGGTGGCTGAGTCTGACCAGGGCACGAGCGACGGCGGGACGGCTTCGTTCCACAAGCTGTCGGTGATCGTCCCCGTCTACGACGAGCGCAACACGGTGGTCGAGATCGTGCGCCGCATGCGCGCGGTCGAGCTGCCGGTGGAGCTCGAGATCGTCATCGTCGACGACGGCAGCACCGACGGCACGCGCGACGTGCTGCGCCAGCTCGGCGACAGCACCGTCCACGTGGTGATGCACGATCGCAACCAGGGCAAGGGCGCGGCGATCCGCACCGGGCTGGCCAGCGTCACCGGCGACCTCGTGCTCGTGCAGGACGCCGATCTCGAGTACGACCCCGAAGACTGGCCCAAGCTGCTCAACCCCATCCTGCGCGGCAAGGCGCGGGTGGTCTACGGGTCGCGCTTCACCGGTGAGCGGCGCAACATGCTGTTCCTGCACTGGATGGGCAACCGGTTCCTGTCGCTGACCACCAACGTGCTCTACAACACGACGCTCTCCGACATGGAGACCTGTTACAAGCTCTTCGACCGCACCGTCCTCGACGGCATCACCATCCACGCGTCGCGCTTCGAGTTCGAGCCCGAGATCACGGCGAAGATCCTGCGCCGCAAGATCCGCATCTACGAGGTGCCGATCTCCTACACCGGGCGCGAGTTCGACGAGGG
Organism: uncultured Actinomycetes bacterium; assembly: GCA_963782705.1. Taxonomy (GTDB): domain Bacteria; phylum Actinomycetota; class Acidimicrobiia; order IMCC26256; family DASPTH01; genus CAVRGQ01. The sequence continues at coordinate 28,630 of CAWAKX010000033.1, forward strand.
CAAGAAGATCACCTGGCGCGACGGCTTCATCGCGCTGTGGACCCTGGTGAAGTACCGCTTCACCGACTGAGATGCCGCCGCAGGAGCCCGCGTGGGCGGCAGTGGTGGTCAACTACGAGGCGGGTGACCTGCTCACCGCCTGTGTCGCGTCGTTGCTCGCCGACGACTCCGCCGGTCCGCCCGAGATCGTGGTGGTCGACAACGGATCGCGCGACGGCTCGGTCTCCCGCCTGCAGGCCGCGCACCCCGACGTCGCGGTCGTCGTGCCCGGCCACAACCTCGGGTACGCGGCCGCCGCCAACATCGGCATCGCGGCGACATCCGCGCCGGTCGTGGTGGTGTGCAATCCCGACCTCGAAGTCGCGCCCGGCGCCGCGGCGACCGCGCTCGCGCGCTTCGCCGCCGAGCCCGACCTCGCGGCGCTGGGGCCGCGCATCGTGAACCCCGACGGCACGCAGTACCCCTCCGCCCGTCGCGATCCCGGCATCGTCGACTCCATCGGTCACGCGCTGTTCGGCTTGGTCGCGCCGCGCAACCGGTTCACCCGCCGCTACCGCGAGCTCGACGCCGACCCCGCGCGACCACGCGACGTCGACTGGGTGTCGGGGGCGATGCTCTTCCTGCGTCGCGCCACGCTCACGTCGGTGGGTGGTTGGGACGAGCGGTACTTCATGTACTGCGAGGACCTCGACCTCTGCTGGCGGCTGCGACGGCTCGGCTGGCGGGTCGCGTACGAGCCGGGGGGCCGGGCCGTCCACCTCCAGGGGGCCAGCACCGCCCGGGCTCCCTACCGGATGATCGTCGAGCACCACCGCTCCGCGTACCGCTTCGCGTCCCGCCGTTGGCACGGCGCCCGCCGCCTGCTGCTCGTCCCCGCGGCGGTCGTGCTGACGGTGCGGGCCGCTGTGGAGATCACCGCGCGCGCGTTCGGGCGCGCGCCGGCCGGCCACAGGTCAGCGGGTAACCTGCCAACCGCCATGCCCCAGTCCCGCACCCGTTCCCGCGCCGCGATGCGCTCCAAGTACCGCAAGCCCAAGCGGCGCCGCAACGGCTCCACCGCGTGGATGGCGGCCACCATCGCGATCGTGATCGTGCTCAGCGGTGTGCTCGTGCTCACGGTGCTCGACCGCAACAGCACCTCGGGAGCCAACACCGCGCCGAAGTACGCCGACCAGGCGACGGGCCAGGCGGGCGACCACTGGCACACCTACTTCGCCGTCAACGTGTGCGGCGAGTGGCTCGACCCGATGCCGAAGTTCGAGAAGCCGTGGGACAACGCGAACGGTGCCTTCAACGCCGGTCTCCACTCCCACGGCGACGGCTTCATCCACACGCACCCGTTCCAGCCGTCGGAAGGCGGGAGCAACGCGACGGTGGCCAAGTTCTTCGACTACGGCGGGTGGACCCTCACCGCCGACTCCATCGACCTCGGCGGCGCAAGCTCCGACACCACGAACCTGCACGGTCAATGGAAGGGCCCCGCATCCGACCCGAAGCAGACCAAGTGGCAGTCGGGCGACACCTGTCCGTTCGGGCAGTACAAGGGCCAGAAGGTCGAGATGACCTGGTACGTCGACGGCAAGCAGATGACCGGCAACCCCGCTGACTACCACCAGCAGAACGGCGAGACCATCGCGGTGTACTTCCTGCCCAAGGGCGCCGAGAAGCCGTTCCCGCCGAACGCCTGCACCGCCTTCGAGAACATCTCCGACTCGGCGTTGAAGGTGCTCTCGAAGAACTCGCCGTGCCGGGCGGTCGAGTCGACCACGACCACCGTGCCCGGCGACACCACCACGACGGCGCCGGCCACCACCTCCACTCCTTGAGGCGGGCGGACCCGGTGACAGCTCGAGCGGTGGTGTCGGCAGCGGGGAGCGGGTCCCGGTGAAGGCGATCGTCCTCGTGGGGGGTGAGGGCACCCGCCTGCGTCCGCTCACCTACACCACGCCGAAGCCGCTCCTGCCGATCGCCAACCAGCCGTTCCTCGAGCGGCAGCTCACCTGGCTCGCGCACCACGGCGTCACCGAAGTGGTGCTCTCGCTCGGTTACCTGCCCGACGCGTTCGAGTCGCACTTCCCCTCCGGTCGTTTCGTCACCGGGGCGGCCGGCGCCGCGGGGGAGCTGGTGCTGCGGTACGCGGTGGAGGACCACCCGCTGGGCACCGCCGGGGCGATCCGCTTCGCGGCCGAGGCACTCGGGGATCTCGACGAGCGCATCATCGTCTGCAACGGCGACGTGCTCACCACGCTCGATCTCGGCGGCCTCGTCCGCTTCCACGAGCAGCGGGGCGCAGAGGCCACCATCGCGCTCACGCAGGTGAAGGACCCCTCGGCGTTCGGAGTGGTGCCCACCCGCGACGACGGCGAGGTGATCGCGTTCGTCGAGAAGCCACCGCCGGGCAAGGCGCCCACGAACTGGATCAACGCCGGCACCTACGTGCTCGAGCCGTCGGTGCTCACCCGCATCCCGGAGCGGCTCGCGGTGTCGATCGAGCGGGAGACCTTCCCCCGGATGCTCGAGGAGCGCGGTCGCCTCTACGCCAAGTCCGACGACGCCTACTGGATCGACATCGGCACCCCCGAGAAGTACCTCCAGGCCCACACCGACGTGCTCGGCGGGGCGCTGCACAGCCTGCTCGGCCGCCCGCCGGTGGCCGGGGCCCGTGAGCTGCGCCCGGGCGTGTGGGTGCAGGGCGAGGTGCGCATCGACGACGGCGCGGTGGTGGAGGGCCCGGCGCTGCTCGGCGACGGTGTGGAGATCGCGCCCGGCGCCCGCGTGGCCGGTTCGGTGCTCGGGCGCGACGTGCGGATCGCGCACGGCGCGCGGGTGGTGCGCTCGGTGGTGCACGACGGCGCGGCGCTCGACGACGACGCCGAGCTCATCGACTCCGTGCTCGGCGCGGGTGCGCGCCTCGCGAATGGCGCCATTGCCTCGGTGCACACGGTGGTCGCCGCCGGCGGCGAGTTGGCGGCCGGCGCGCACGCGTCGGGGGCCCGCATCCGCGAAGCCGGCGCCCACACGCCCGACTCCTGACCGGTCCCGTCCCTCTTCCTTCCTTCGCTCCTTCGTCTGGTCGCGAAGAGAGTCGCCACCCTCGATCCACCGTCCAAGCGCTCCGAGCGGGGAGACTGGCAAGCCATGAGAGTGCTGGTGACGGGGGGTGCGGGGTTCATCGGGTCGACGTTGGTCGACCGTCTCCTCGCGGAGGGCTGCGACGTCGACGTGATCGACGACCTGTCGTCGGGCACGCTCGTGAACCTCACCGAGGCCCGCGCCCAGCGCAGCCGCAAGTTCTCGTTCCACCGCCTCGACGTGCGCTCGCCGCAGCTCCTCGACGTGGTCGCGCACCGGCGGCCCGAGGTGGTGTTCCACCTCGCGGCGCAGACCGATCCGCGCAGCGTCGGTGGCCCGACCGATGTTCGACGCCGAGGTGAACGTGCTCGGCACCCTCAACGTGTGCGAGGCGGCGCTGGTGGCGGGAACCCGCAAGATCGTGCTCGCGGGGTCGGGCGGCACGCGCTACGGATTCCCCGAGAGCCTGCCGCTGCGGGAGAGCCACGTGCAGCGGCCGGTGTCGCCGTCGGGAGTGTCGAAGAAGGCCGCGGGCGACTACCTCCACTACTACCGCGAGGTGCGGGGCCTGGAGTACAGCGAGCTCGCGCTCGCCAACGTGTACGGCCCCCGGCAGTCGCCCGACGGCGAGACCGGCGTGGTGGCCAGCTTCACGGCGCAGATGCTCGCCGGGCGGCGCCCCAACATCTACGGCGACGGCATGCAGACCCGCGACCACCTCTACGTGGACGACGCGGTCGATGCCTTCGTCCGGGCCACCGAGCGCGGCGGCGGCCTCCTCATGAACATCGGCACCGGCGTGGAGACCAGCGTGCGCGACCTCTACGACGCCCTCGCCCGCCTCACCGGCTACTCCGAGTCGCCGCACATGGCGCCGGCGCGCGTGGGCGAGCTCGAGCGCTCCTGCCTCGATCCGGGGCGTGCGGCGATCCACCTCGGCTGGAAGCCCTGGACCGCCCTCGACGAAGGCCTCGCCCTCACCGTCGACTGGTTCCGCGCCAACCCCGCCTGATCCTCCGTCCCTGACCTCGCCGTCCCGCCGTCCGCGACTCATGCCGCGGACGGCGCGCGTTGTCGTCGCTGTCGTCGGCGTTGTTCGTCAGGGCTGATCCGCCGGAGTTCGAGGCCGTCGGGCTGGTTCGGGTTGCCTTCGAGCACGTACTCGCCGTGGGGGATCAACAGCGCGTGATGCGCGGGACAGACCGCCGCAAGGTTCGCCATCTCGTCGATCCCGCCCCAGCTCGACGGGACGCAGGTGGTGCACCTGGAGTCCGAGTCGTCGTCGGCATCCGGGCCAACGGCAGCGTCCGTCTCTGCGGATCACTGAGCGGCGGCGTTTGTCGGACACGAACTTGCGGACCGGACCATCGGCGACCGGCATGCCGTGCGCGTCGACCGCGCGGAGTTGCACGTTCACCTCGGCGCGCCACGCGTCGATCCATTCGTCGGGCAACGGGATCCCACACAACGTGGCGGGACCGTCGAGGGGCACGTCGACCACGACCATCGGCCGCGCCGCCATCGTCGGACCCTGCGCGCGGTCTTCGTCGTCGCGACCATCTCGTGACCCGTCCACCGGCCCGTCATCGACGCGCCGGCACAACGCCGATGAGCGTGTCGGCGTGGCGGTGCTCCAGCGACGCCCACCGTTCACCCTTCGCCGGGCGCATCTTCTCGGCGACCTGGTCGAAGAACGCCTCCACCTCCGCACCACCGTGCTCCAACGGCAACTCGAACCGGCCGTGGAGGAAGCCCGTGGTCGTCACGCCATTTCCGCAACGACCGTCGCGCCCGCCGCGCCATCGACTCCTCGCGCGTCATCGCCCGCCGCTTCCGGGCCATGCGCTGCAGATCCGCCGGCGACGCCTTCCTCGCGCCGACGCGACCACTCCTCGTCCGAGTCCTCGTCCGCCAGATCCGCCGCGGGATGCAATTGCTCCGACGACAACTCCCCGTTCAACGCCGCGTCACCCAGATGCGGCAGATTCGCCAACTTCTCCGCCGTCTCCCGCTTGCGACGCGCGGTGGCCTCCGACTCACCATCACGCGCCGGCTGATCCTTCGGCACCGCCCGCCGCTCGTCGAGCACCTTCGTCAACGCGAGCTCGCGCGCCTCGAGCCGGCGCTTCTCCCGGATCACCCGCGCGCGTTCGCGCTGGAGACGCTCCGTCTCCCAACACCGCAACTCGTCCAACAACTCCGCGAACCCGCTCACCCCCGATCAAAACAGGGGGGGTGTGACACTTATCGCCGTGAATCGACCCTCTCCGGAAAGAAGTTCGGAATATTTCCGAGACGCCGGTGAACCCGGCGCGCACCCGAACGAACCCTTCCGCTCGTCCCTACCCCAGCGTGCAGCAATGTCATCCGAGCGCCCGAGCAGAAACGGCAGTAGGGCGCGGTCCTATGGGATTCTTGGCGGTGGTCGCTGACCTGGGCATGGTGCGCCTACACCGACGCGGACGCGGCGCTCATCTCCATTCACTCGCACGATGAGCGGAACGCATGCAGGCTGTGCAACGAAGTAGCCGCCAGGAAACACGATCCACCGCGACGCACCGCCGCACGGACCCACGGTCAACGTACGTGTCGCGATTCCAGTAGTTCCTCCGTTGCCCCAGGTGATAGCGACCCGCCCAACCCATTCGGGAGGGATGACGAGCTGTGCGGTCTCCGCCCCGGTCCGGACGAACAAAGGCGTCTTGGCGAAGTAGCGCTGCACGGGCACGTCCGAATCCGAGCGTGGAGCCTGCAGTGCGCGTCGCGTCGACGCCCGAGTCTGCAGAGCGACCGCACCGTCTATCGAGGTCACGTACTTGGGCGGTCGCGTGGCGAACCCGATGGGAGAACGACAATCGAGCGTCTGAGCTGCCATCGTGTCGCTCGATGCGACAGTAGCGACGTCGGGCAGTCCCACGATCAGTGCGAGCACGCTTGCGCCCAGCAGGAGCCTTACCACCCACACATGTTGCCCGTTCTGGAGCGGCTGTGCCGCGACACCCCAGCGTGTACGAATGTCATCTGACCGCGCCGGAGGGCGCGAACTACGCGAATGCTCGGATGAAGACTGCGACGACCAACGCCAAGCATGCCGCGATGATTACCCCGCGTCGATCACCCGGCCGAAAGTCGAACTCCACGTCCGAACGGTAGCGCCACGCTCAACCCAACGGACCCCGGAGCACCCGAGTGTGCACCAATGTCACCCGATGACGTACCGATCGGCAAATCTGGCGCGCTGCGAAGAGACGGATCGGGTCCTAGGTCGTACGACAGCTCGCCGGTCCTGCGATTGAACTCAAGGGGTGAAGCAACTGGTGAGGAACTTGACCAGCGGTTCGGTCATGACGGTGTCTCCCGGCGCGCCGATCTCGGCGTTCACCTGCTGGTGCGAGAGGCCGCGAGCGTCGATCGTGGTGGCGGGGATGCCGGCCGAGGAGAGGGTCTTGAGGAAATCCGTCTCGATCCGCTGGCGTTCGGCGGTTCCGCGCACCACGCCGATCATGGGTGGAATGCCGATACCCGCCTTCACCGAGCGCGTCGCCGAAGTATCGGTCAAGTAGTTGGGGTCGTTCCCGAGCGATTGCTGCCACTGGCGCTTCTCACCGTTCGGGTCGTTGCCCGACGCCTCTTGCTTGTCGAAGCCTTCGGTGTCGAGAGGACCGGCGCACATCCGACGAGCAGTCCAGGCCGAGACCGTTGGGTAGGTACTCGGGGACGTTCGACGGCACGGGCCGGTGTCCGCGAGCGTCCGGATGCTCGTGCCACTCGGGCTACGTGCACCCGCGAGCCGGACGCGGCGGGTAGTCGGGGTCTGGGCCGTAGGCGGTCCCGCCGAGCTGGTGTCCGCACCACTGCTGCAGCCGAACAGCGCCACGGCCAGCATCGCGGCGGAACCAACTCTGCAGAACGTTCTCCGCATGCCCATATTTCTAGGTCTAGTGCTCGAACGTGATCCTCGTGTCAGGCCCATGCCAAGCTACGACAACACGCTCGCCTCGCGCGCGACCCGACATCGCGGCATAGGCAGCGCCCGAGCCACCCGCAGATCAGGGAGGAGGGAGCAGACTGCCCCAGGTCTGGGACGCCTTCACCGCGCCACCCGAGCGTCCGGGAATGTCATCCGAGCACCCGAGCAGAGCGGCAGATCTGTGCCCGACGACCTGCCTCTTTCAAATGCACGCCATTGACCAAGCGTTCAATGAGCATCGCTGCCTGGCGTAAAGAATGCCGGTTCTGGAGGCGCCTCGCTGCGACGCCCAGCATGCGCCGATTTCCGCTGATCACCCGCACAGATCGGCAGACATGTCGCTCTTGGGCCGCGGGGTCAGATGATCCGGGTTGCGCCGGAGTGAGCGAACCAGAGGCCCCGCCGATTTGGGCGGGGCCTCTGGTTGTCCGCTTGACGGATCCGTCGCTACAACGACGAGCGCTGCCCCGATCCGGCGAGCCGCTCGACAGCGACGCCGAGCGGCAGTTCGGGCGCTGATGCCTGCCTCTCTCCTGCGGCGTCACAGTGAGACTCAGGGCTGATCTCCTGAAGGTGAGCGTGGATCAGGGCGGAAACGGCGTCACGCCTCCGGGTGACGGCGCCGCGCCGGCGGCGGTGGCGCTCGCGAACTTGGCGTCCATGGCGTCGACCATCTGCTTGACCGTGATCTGTGACGATTTCAGGGGGATCATCCGGTAGACGAGGTAGCCGGGGAACGACAACGTGTACTGGCGGATCCCACCGACGGACTCGGTGCCGATGGCCACGGTGTCGGTCGTGCCGCCCCATCCGATCACCCAGACGCCGGGGCCAACCATGCCGCGCGCTCCCGCAGCAGTACACGTCGGGGATGCCCGCGTCCGTGACCTGCTCGACCAGCGTCGCAGTGCGTGCGGTCGTGTCGATCGCATAGCGCGGCGACGCGTGGTCCGCGTCCCAGGTCCGAGCCGTCGTCGAAGAGGCTCACCGTGCCGTCGGCCTGGAGCCGGGCGTCGTGCTGGCCACCGAAGTGGCTCCCGCCTGAGAAGACCGGATCGCCTACCACGGTGAGGCTCTCGGGCCGCGCGCTGCCTCCCAGCTTCCACTCCACGTTCCCGGTCGCCTGGTCGATGCGGTACACCGCGTCGAGGTGCCGGTACGAGAGGATGAACCCGGTCCCGGTCGGCTCGATCGCGTTCCAGTGGTACACGTCGTAGCCGCACGGGGTCGGGGGCGCGGCGATGTACGCGGCGTACCACTGCGGGTCCATCTCGGTGACCGGGATGTGATCGAACGTGTTCCAGCTCCACACCACGGACCCGTCGGCGGGATCGATCTCCTGCACGACGTGATCGCAGATCGACGCGTCTGCCGGTCCACCGATCGGCGTGAGGTCGACACCGGTGCGCGGCTGGCTCGTCACCATCACAAAGTGCCCGCTCGGCAGCAGGAGGACGTCATGGGGATCGGCGGGACCACCGACCGTCTTCACGCTCCGCACCGCGGTGCCGTCGAGCCTGGACTCGTCGACACCTCCGTCGAGCATCGTGCCGATGTTCCCATCGGGCAGCAGGGTCGAGAAGAACGTGCCCTGGGGCTCGCCCCACCAGAGGGGTACGCCGTTGCGGTCGTAGATCGCGGTGTAGGCAGCCGCCGTCGGCACCAGCGGTGCCGTCATGAAGTACGGCGTGAGCCCGTAGGGCGCCGGTTGCGCCGTCCACGGCGGGAAGTCCGTCGGGAGGCAGCGGACGTTGTACTGCACCGTGTTGTCATGCGCGGGATCCGTCGTGATCGCGATCGTGAAGCGCTCGCCGGGGCTCTGGGAGACCGACTCGCCGAACATCCCGCTTCGGGGATACCGGCCGTCGACCGAAACGAGGGTCTCCGTCGGTGAGGTGACGTGCACCGCGACTGGCGTGCTCGGGTCGCAGCGGATCACGTAGTTGGTGACCCCGGTCTGAAACGCGGGGAACGACGGCGGATCGGTGACAATCACTGTCGGAGTTCCGGCCGGTGGCGGCACGCACGCGGTCAGGCCCAGCCCGACCAGCGCCACGGCAAGAACTACGCCGCCGAGCCGTCGCACGACCCGTCGTCGCCGCGTGGACTCCACCGGAGATCTCCCGTCCCTGGCCCCTGATCGCCAATCCGAGCGGAACGATAATGCGCGCTGCCTCAAGAATATTGGACACGCGCCCAATCGCCCGCTGCGCAACACCGATGTGCGGTTCCCTCCGCGCACGCAGATTGCCCGTTCCGGAGCCGACCCGCCACCCCACCCCAGCGTGCACGAATGTCACCAGAGGTCCGAGCAGAAGGGACTGCCACGCTCAAGCCAGCGGTCAGCAAGGCACCCGAGCGTCCGGCAATGTCCCATCGGCGTGAGCCGCCGCTCGCGCGTGGAAAACTTCACTCTGGGGTGCTGTCGCTCGACGCTCGGCCGGCCTACCGCCGGGCGCGGAGCTCGTCGAGGGGGACGGGCGGACGCGGTCGGCCCACGTACGCGGGATCGGGGCGACCGACCAGCACCATGGCGTGGGGCAGCCACTCCTGCGGGAGCGCGAGCGCGTCACGTGCCGCGTCGGGGCAGAAGATCGGCGCGGCCACCCAGCACGAGCCGTAGCCCTCGTGGGCGGCGGCCACCATCAGGTTCTCCACCGCGGCGCCCAGCGACAGCAACGCCATCCCGAACTCGGCGCGCTGGCGCGCCTCGTCGGGGTAGCGGTCGAGGCCGTTCCACGTGAGGCACCCGAGCACGATGGCCGGCGCACCCTCGATCTTGGCGTGCGACGCCGCGACGAGCTCGTCGATGCGCGCCGCGGCCACACCGTCGCGCGTGAGATCCTCACGCCAGCGCTCGCCCATGCCCTGCGCGAGCGCGCGACGACCGTCGTCGGTGTCGACCACCACCCAACGCCACGGACGCGAGTGGTGCGGTGCCGGCGCGATGCACGCGGCCTCCACGAACCGGTCGAGCGCGTCGCGCGGCACCGCTTCGCTGACGAACGACCGGATCGACCGGCGGGCCTCGAGGAAGTCGGGGAGCGCGCTCACCGGAACAGGTCGTCCTGGGGCGCGCGCACGAGCTCCTGCACGCTGCCGTCGCGGAACCACGACGCGTCGAGCCCCCGCACGATGGCGACGGGCACTCCGGCCGCCTTGCCCATCACCAGCTCCGCGGCCGACGCGACCTCGTCGGCGATCGCGACCTCGGTGACCTGGAGCTCGCGACCGCGCGCGTCCTCGGTGCCGCGCAGGTCGACCACCGCCGCGAGGCCCGACACGCCGATGGCGACGTCGGTGAGCCCGTTGCGCCACGCGCGCCCGAACGTGTCGGACACCACGACCGCGACCTCCACGCCGCGGGTCGCGCGCAGCGCGTCGCGGATGCGCTTGGCCGAACGGTCGCCGTCGACGGGGAGCAGCGCAGCCCGCCCCGACTCCACGTTCGACAGGTCGATGCCCGCATTGGCGCAGACGAACCCGTGGGCGGTCTCGGTGATGAGCAGGTCGCCGCGCCTCCGCAGCACGCGCACCGACTCCCGTTCGATCAGCGCGCGCCGCGCGGCGCGGTCGTCGGGATCGAGGTCGACCATGCGGTCCTCGGCCTTCGACACCACCTTCTGCGTGACCACGAGGCAGTCGCCGTCGACGATCGGCGTGCCCTGGGCGTCGGCGGCGTCGGCGAACAGCGCGGCGAGCACGTCGCCCGCGTGCACCTCGGCCACGCCGTGCACGGGAATGATCGTGAGCGGCTGCACGGGAGCGCAGGACCCGATCTACGCGACCGCGGCCAGCGTGTGGCGGGCGAGCGCGGCCGCGACACGTGCGTCGGTCATGAGCGTGTCGGCCACCACCGCGCGCACACCGAGCGCCTCCACCTCGGCGGCGCGGGCCGCGTCACCGGAGTCGATCACCAGGGTGGAGCAGAACTCGCGGTACTCCCGTGCCACGCCCACGCAGGACACGTCGATGCCGAGCGGTCCCATCAAGCGGTCGGCCGGGCCCTTCACCGGCCGCCCGGCGATGATCGGGCTCACGCCGACCACCCGGTCGCGTCGACGCACCAGCACCTCGCGAATTCCGGGGACGGCGAGGATCGGCCCGATCGAGATCACCGGATTGCTCGGGCACACGAGGATCGTCTCGGCGGTCTCGAGCGCGTCGAGCACCCCGGGCCCGGGCTCGGCGGCCTCCGCACCCTCGAAGCGCACCCGCACCACCGGCGGCTCGCAGCGCTCCTTCACGAACCACTCCTGCATCGGGAGCTCGCGTTCGGACCCGTCGGGGTCGCGGACGGTGATCTTGGTGGCCACCGGCTGGTCGGTCATCGGGAGCAGCCGGGTTTCGAGGCCCCACCCCGCGGTGATGCGGGCGGTCACCGCCGACAGCGGCACCCCGGCGTCGACCTGCTCGGTGCGGAACAGGTGGGTGGCGAGGTCGCGGTCGCCGAGGCGGAACCAGGTGGGGGAGCCGTAGCGGTCGATGGCCTCCATCACCCGGAACGACTCGTCGACCAGGCCCCAGCCGGTCTCCGGGTTGCTGGCCCCGGCGAGGGTGTAGGTGACGGAATCGAGGTCGGGGCACACCAGCAGGCCGTGGAAACGGTCGTCGTCGCCGGTGTTCACCACCGCGGTGACCTCGCCCGGGGGGACGACCTGCACGAGGCCGCGGAGGAAGCGGGCGGCTCCGACGCCACCGGCGAGTGCCGTGATCATGCGGGCGAGCGTACCCGTGGCCCCGAGGTGCGGGGACCCGGGGATACGCTGAGCGCCCTCATGAGCGCTGCGGAACCTCCCTCCGGACCCGTTCCCACGCCACCGGACCCAGCCCCCGCGCCCGAGGCGCCCGCGGCTGCCCCGGAACCGCCCGCGCCGGAGCCGGCCGTGCCGCCGGCCCCGCCCGAGCTCGACGACGCGGCGCTGCTCGCGGCCGCCGCAGGTGGCGCCGCGCGTCCCGCCGCCGACCCGTCGGCCGACCCCGACCCGGCCGACCCCGACGAGGACGACGAAGACCGGGCCGCCTACCCGCCGGTCGTGGCGCTGCTCGTCACCCGCAACCCGGGCGAGTGGTTCGAGGACGCGCTGCTCAGCCTCGGCGCACAGGACTATCCCGACCTCACCGTGCTCGTCGTCGACTCGTCGAGCGACGAGGACCCCACCGCACGCGTCGCCGCCGTGCTCCCGCGCGCGTTCGTGCGCCGTGTCGACACCGGCGAGGGTGGTTTCGCCACCGCGGCGAACGAGGTGCTCGGCATGGTGGAGGGCGCGCCGTTCCTCCTCTTCTGTCACGACGACGTCGCGCTCGACGAGTCCGCGGTGCGCGTGCTCGTGGAGGAGGCCTACCGGTCCAACGCCGCGATCCTCGGGCCGAAGCTCGTGAGCGCCGACGACCCCGAGGTGCTGCTCGAGGTCGGGCGGTCGATCGACCGATTCGCCGCGCCCTACACCGGCATCGAGCCGGGCGAGATCGACCAGGAACAGCACGACGGCGTGCGCGACGTCTTCTACGTCCCCACCGTGACGATGCTCGTGCGCACCGACCTGTTCGTGGCGCTCGGCGGATTCGACCCCGAGACCTTCCCCGGTGCGGAAGACCTCGACCTCTGCTGGCGGGCCCGCCTGATCGGTGCCCGCGTGCTGGTGGTGCCCGACGCCCGCGTCGCGCACCACGAGGCGGGAGGCGCGCGGGCGCGTCGCGGCCACCCCGGCGACGCGGCCATCGTCCACTCCCGGGTGCGGGCCCTGCTCGCCGCGTACTCGTTCCACAAGCTGCTGTGGCTGGTGCCTGCGGGCATCGTCCTGAGCTTCTTCGAGTTCGTCGGCAACCTGGTCACCGGTCACCCGCGCCGCGCGCGTGCGGCGGTCGTCGGCTGGTGGTCGAACCTGTTCCACCTCAAATCGGTGCGCCGGGCCCGCAAGCGCGCGCAGGCCAACCGCACCGTGCACGACTCCGAGCTGCGCGAGTTGCAGACCAGCACCACGGCACGGCTCACGGCCTGGTTCGCGCACCACCTGCACCACGAGGGCCGGTTGCGCGACCTCGGCGACGCGAGCCGCAGCGCGGTCGACTCGGTGTCCGACGGGATGCGGGCCCCGGCCACCCTCGCGTTCCTGGGGTTCCTCGCCCTGGTGCTCGTCGGCTCGCGCGACCTGTTCCGCCACGGCGTGCCGCCGATCGGCACGTTCGCCACGTGGCCGTCGGTGGGATCGTTGCTCGACGCGTTCGGGTCGGCCTGGCGCTACACCGGTCTCGGATCCGCGTCGGCGCAACCGCCCGCGTTCCTCGTCGCGGGCGGCCTCGGCACCGTCCTGCTCGGCGCGACCGGTCTCGCCCACACGCTGTTCCTCGTGCTCATGCTCCCGCTCGGGGCGATCGGGATGTACCTCCTCGCCCGCCGGATCATCGTGCTGCGCGGCCCGGCCTTCGCGGCTGCGATCGCCTACGGCGTGAACCCGGTCGCGCGGAACTCGATCGCCGAAGGCCGCCTCGGCCCGCTCGTGCTCTTCGGGCTGTTGCCGTTCCTGCTGCTGCGTCTCCAGCGCCTGGCCGAGGGCGACGAGCGCAAGGGTCGGCTGCTGCGACTCGCAATGCTCGCGGCGCTGCTCGGCGCCTTCTACCCGCTCGGACTCGCGATCTTCGTTGCCGTCGCGCTGCTCCTGCTGCTCACGATCGTGCTGGTGCCGGTCAAGGGCAGTGGGCGCGTCGTGTCCCGTGCGTTCGGCTACTCGGTCGCGGCGTCGCTCCTCGCGAGCGTGCTGCTCCTCCCGTGGCCCTTCGCCTACGTCGGGGGTTCCGGCGACGCCGCCGCGCTCGGCTTCGCGTACCGGCCCAGCCTCACCTTGTCGGAGGTGTTGCGCTTCGACACCGGCCCGGCCACCGCGTCGTGGGTGATGTGGGGCCTGGTGTTCGCTGCCGCGGTCCCGCTCTTCCTCGCCACCGGCAGCCGGCTCGCGTGGGCCGCGCGGGGCTGGGTCCTGGCGCTGGCCGGCTGGGCCGCAGTGTGGGTGCCGGCCGCCTTCTTCCCCCACGTGTCGGTGCCGGCGCCCGAAGCCGGGCTCACGGTCGCCGCGCTCGGGCTGTCGCTCGCGCTCGGCGTGGGAGTGTCGGTGCTGGTCGACGGCGTGCACGTCATGAAGTTCGGGTGGCGTCAGCCGGCGGCGATCCTCGGCGTGGTCGCGGTGTTGCTGCCGTTCCTCGGCTTCGCGGTCGACGTGTTCGACGGCCGGTGGGACGCACCGACCAAGGCCTACACGTCGGAGCTCGCGTTCACCAGTTCGCTCACCGCCCGCGGGCAGTTCCGCATGTTGTGGATCGGCGACCCGCAGGTGCTGCCCCTCGACCCGGTGGTGCTCCCCGACGGCGTGGGCTACACGCTCACCCGGAACGGTCCCGGCGACGTCACGCAGCAGTGGCGGGCGCCGGAGCACGACGCCGATCAGGTGCTCGACCGACGCGATCAAGCTCGCCCAGGCCGGTCTCACCGGGCGCCTGGGGCGGATGCTCGCGCCGATGGGAGTCCGCTACGTGGTGCTCCCGACCGGGCAGGGCAAGGGCGGTGGCGCGCACGCCCCGGCGCCGGCCGGGCTGCGCCGCACCCTCGACGACCAGCTCGACCTCGCGCAGCTGCGCACCGTCGCGGGCATCACGCTCTACGAGAACCTCGCGTACGCGCCGCTGCTGTCCGTGGTGCCCGAGGGCACCGACGTGCCCACGGGGTCTCGGGATCCCAACGTGGCCGCGCTCACCACCGACCTGGCCACCGCGGTCGCCGTCGACCAGCGCGCCCCGAAGGCGGGCACGCTGCTGTGGCAGGAGGCGCACGACGCGCACTGGCAGGCCGACGGCGTGCGCCGCGCCGCGCCGTCCGACGCGTTCGGCTGGACCAACGGCTACCCCGTGACCCGCGCCGGCGCGGTGTCGGTGCACTACACGCAGCAGTGGCAACGCTGGGCGATGCTCGGCGGCATGCTGGTGATCTGGGTGGTGGTGCTGGTGCGATGGACCCGCACCCGCACGCGCCGTGATCCGGCCGAGCGGGCGGCGGCACGCGAGCGTCGACGGCGCGAGCGGGCGCTCGACGACGCCCCCACCGCGGTCGACGACGAGACCTACTACTGGGAGCGGGTGTGACCGCCGACGACCCCCGCACCAGCCCGCCCACGGATGACCCGTCGCTCGAGGCCCCGCCGCTCGAGACGGGTGGGCCGCGGCCGAAGCGACGCCGGGGCACGCGCACGGGACCGCCCCGCTGGCCCATCCTCCTCGTCGTGATCGGCGCGCTCGTCGCCGCCGCGGTCTACCAGGGCCGGTCCGACTCCACGCCGACCCCGCCGACCGCGAGCCCCGCGGCCCTCGCCCAGGTCGCGGTGCCCCCGAGCGACGCGCTGTCGTCCACGTGGTACTGCGCGGAGGGCACGTCGAACGACGGTGGCCGAGCCGACGAGACGATCCTGATCGGCAACGTGTCGCGCACCGAGGTCGCGGCCACGGTCACGGTGATGCCGGGCGGCGACGGCGCTCCCCGTTCCCGTGAGGTCACGGTCGCGCCGGGTGACGAGACCCGGGTGAAGGTCGCGAGCATCCTCGCCACCGCGGAGCCCGGGGTGGTCGTCGAGGTGGTCGGCGGCCGCGCCGTGGTCGGCCACGAGCTCGTCCACGGCGACGACCTCGCCACCGAGCCGTGCGCACGCAGCACCGGCACGTCGTGGTACTTCGCGGCCGGCACCACCGTGAAGGGCTCGGAGCACTACCTCGTGCTGTTCAACCCCTTCGGCGACGACGCCATCGCCGACGTGAGCTTCCTCACCGACGGCGGAGTGCAGGAACCCGACGACGTGCAGGGTCTCGTGGTGCCCCGGCGGTCCCGGGTGAGCATCGCGGTGCACGACCTCGTGGCCCGCCAGGCCCAGGTCGCGGCCGTGGTGCACATGCGCGCGGGCCGCGTGGTGGCCGAGCGCGACCAGATCTTCGACGGGAGCGCGCCCGACTCCGGCCCCACCCGCCAGGGGATCGCGGTCTCGCTCGGCGCCACGGCCCCGGAGCGACAGTGGGTGGTGCCCGCCGGCACCACGGCCAACGGCGGCACCGGATCCGTCGCGGTGGCGAACTTCGGCGCGGTCGACACCGAGGTCGAGGTCTCGGTGGTGCTGCCCGACGGCGGCACCGCGGCGCCGCAGTCGGTGTCGGTGCCGTCGCGCGGGGTCGTCGCCGTCGACCTCACCGGGCGGGTGCCGGTCGACAGCGAGTACGCGGTGGCGGTGCGGTCGCGCAGTGCCGAGGGCGTCACCGAGCCGGTGGTGGCCGAGACGCTCGCGTGGTGGCCGCCGTCGTCGTCGAGCACCGCGGTGGCGAGCACGCTCGCGCCGGTGCGCGCGGCCCGGCGGTGGGTCGTGGTGCTGCCCGACGTCGACGCCGACGCGCTGATCACCGTCGCCAATCTCGGTCGCTCGCCGGTGACCGCGGCGCTGCTGCCCGCCGATCAGGTCGACCGTTCGGTCGGTCCCACGAGCGAGCCCGAGCTCGCGATCGCGCCGAACGCGGTCGGCTCGTTCCGGGTGACGAACCTGCGCATCCGGCGTGGCACCCTGGTGATCACCACCGATCATCCGGTGTTCGTCGGCCTCACGATCATCGGCCCGGCCGGCGTGTCCACGAGCGCCGCGGTGCCCGATCTCGAATACCGCGGCTGAGGGAGCGCAAGCAGGTCATGGTGGTTCGCCTCGGGATCGCGGTCGTCGTCCTGCTCGTCGTCGGGGGCATCGCGTGGTGGCTACGGCGCAAGCCGCCGGAAGCGCCGCCGCGCGACTCGTATCCGGTGCCCCAGCAGCTCGACCGCGCCGACTTCCCCCGCCCCGACGCCCGCTGGCTGGTGGCGCTGTTCTCGTCGTCGAACTGCGACTCGTGCCAGGGCCTGGCCGAGAAGTTGCTCGCGCTCGACTCCGACGACGTGGTGACGGTCGAGATCGAGGCCCACGCGCAGGGTGAGCTGCACCGGCGCTACGCGATCGCCGCGATCCCCACCACGGTGGTGGCCGACGGCGACGGCGTGGTGCGCAAGAGCTTCGTCGGCGCGTTCAGCGCCACCGATCTCTGGGCCGCCGTCGCCGAACTCCGCGACGACGCGACGAGCTGACCGCGAGCTAATCAGCGAGGTCGGTGAGGGAGTCGCCCTCGCCGGGCGGGGGCACCGCGACTTCGGTGCCGTCGGCGGTGGTGACCATGCGGGGCCCACCGACCTTGCGGCCCATCGCCTCGTCGACGAGCTGCGACACCTCGTCGCCGTCGACGGTCTCGCGGGCGAGCAGCGCCTCGGCCACCGCCACCAGGCCGGCGCGGTGCTCGCCCAGTGTGGAGCGCGTGCGCGTTTCCTCGTCGCGCAGGATGCGCTCGACCTCTTCGTCGATCACCCGGGCGGTCTCGTCGGAGTAGTCGCGGGTGTGCACGAGGTCCTCGCCGAGGAACACCGCGCCCTCGGAGCCCCAGGCCATCGGTCCGATGCGGTCCGACATGCCCCACTCCCGCACCATGCGGCGGGCGATCTCGGTGGCGCGCACGAGGTCGTTCTGGGCGCCGGTCGACTTCGAGCCGAACACGATCTCCTCGGCGACCCGCCCACCCATGAACACCGCGAGGGAGTCGTTGAGGTAGTCGCGGTCGTGGGAGTAGCGCTCCTCGATCGGCATCTGCTGGGTCATGCCCAGCGCCATGCCGGTGGGGAGGATGGTGACCTTGTGCACCGGGTCGGCGTGCTCGAGCACGTAGGCGACGACCGCGTGGCCGGCCTCGTGGTACGCGGTGTGCGACTTCTCGACCTCGTTCATCACGATCGACGGGCGCCGCAGGCCCATGAGCACGCGGTCGCGCGCGTCGTCGAAGTCGAGACCGTGGATCATGGTCTCACCGCGGCGCACCGCGAACAGTGCGGCCTCGTTCACCAGGTTGGCGAGGTCGGCGCCGGCCATGCCCGGGGTGCCGCGGGCCACGATGTTCACGTCGACGTCGTCGGCGATCTTCTTGTCGCGGAAGTGCACCTTGAGGATGTCGATGCGCTCGTCCTGGGTGGGCAGCGGGACCAGGATCTGGCGGTCGAAGCGGCCGGGACGCAGCAGTGCGGGGTCGAGCACGTCGGGCCGGTTGGTGGCAGCCATCATCACGATGCCCTCGGTGGCCTCGAAGCCGTCCATCTCGGCGAGCAGCTGGTTGAGCGTCTGCTCGCGTTCGTCGTGCCCGCCGCCGAGGCCCGCGCCGCGCTTGCGGCCGATGGAGTCGATCTCGTCGACGAAGATGATCGCCGGCGCCTGCTTGCGCGCGGTCTGGAACAGGTCGCGCACCCGGGCCGCGCCCACACCGACGAACATCTCCATGAAGTCGGAGCCGGTGACCGACACGAACGGCACGCCCGCCTCGCCTGCGACGGCACGCGCGATGAGCGTCTTGCCGGTGCCGGGCGGGCCGACGAGCAGCACTCCCTTGGGGATGCGCGCGCCGATGTCCTTGAACTTGCCGGGGTTCTTCAGGAAGTCGACGACCTCGGCGATCTCCTGCTTCACCGGGCCGTACCCGGCGACGTCGCTGAACGTCGTCTTCGGCTTCTCGGTGTTGTAGACCTTCGCCCGGCTGCGGCCGATGTTCATGACCGCGCCCATCTGGCCCTGGGCGCGGCGGCTCATCCACACGAACAACCCGATGATGAGCACGAGCGGCAGCACCCACAGCAGGATGTCGCCGATGATGTTGCTGTCGGAGTCGACGTAGGAGAGGGAGATGTCCTTCTTCTGCAGCTTCGTGACGAGACCCTCGGGCAGGTTGTCCTTGGGCCCGGAGCTCGTGTACTTCGTGTTGCCCTTGACCGCTTCCTTCAGGTCGCCGTTGATCGCGCCGGTCGACTTGTTGAACTCGACGGTCTTCACGTTGTCGGCGTCGACCTGGTTGACGAACTGCGTGTAGGTGAGATCGGTCGTCGACGAGCTGCCACCGGCGAGGGTGCTCACCAGGAACGCGGCGGCCACCAGCGCGAGCAGCACCCACGGCACCCAGCGCAACGACGACGACGACGGTCCACCCGCCAACGGGGGGCGGCGGTCGGTGGGGGGCCGCTCCATCGGCGGACGACCCGCGCCGTTGCCGGAGGGGCCGTTGCCGGAGGGGCCGTTCCCCGACGGGGACTCGTTGGGATTCCAGCCGGGCGGCGGGCCCTGGGGCCGGCTCCCGGGGGCGCCGAACGGCGCGGTGCCACCGGCGTCGGGATCGACGTCGGGGTCGATACCCGGTTCGAGATCGGTCTGGCGGCGGCTCATGCCTTGGCCGGCTCCTCTGTGCGTCGACGCCCATGCTACGGCCCCGGTGCCCCACCGGTGCAGCGCACCCGTGAGCCCGGGACCCGCCCGGCCGTGGTGGGGCTGGGGGAGGCCCACGGCGGTACCGGCGTGTCGGTGGTCAACCCCGTCGAGGTGCCGCGGATTCCGGGTGGCGCGCCGGTATCGTGCGGCCGTGCGCACCCTCGCCGCGAACCCCGCCGTGCACCCCTCCGTGCACCCCGAGCGGCCCGCTTCGGGCCCGCCGCGCCACTGTGCCCGTCCCGACTGCTCGGCCATGGCCGCGGTCACCCTGGTGTGTGACTACTCGGCCCGCACCGTGGTGATGTCACCCGCGTCCGATGCGCCCGAGGTCGACGACCCCGCGCGCTACGACCTCTGCGCCCGGCATGCGTCGAGGTTCCGACCGCCGCACGGCTGGGAGCTCACGGTCGATGCCGTCGATCCCGAGCCGGAGCCCGCCGCGGCCCCCGTCCCTGCCCCGGCCCGTACCGCCCATCCGGCCCGGGTGCGCGAGCCCCACGCGCCGGCCGACTGGCGCTCCGGCCACGTGTCGCCCGCCTGGCGGTGAGCGACCTCCCGCCGCCTCCGCCCTCCGCCGCCCCCGCTTCCGGCGCCGCCCGGCGCCCGGCCGCGGATCCGCTGGGGGACGGGCGACGCGATCTGGGCGTTCGTCGTCGGGCTGATCGTCAGCGTCGTCGTCGCCGCGCCCTTCATCGACGCGGACTCGTCGGTCACCACGCCCACGGTGCTGATCGCCAGCCTCTTCGCGCCAGGACTTCGGCATCATCGGCTGGTTGTCCATGGTCGCCCGGCGCAAGGGCGTGGGCTCCCTCGGCGCCGACTTCGGCCTCACCTTCCGGCCCGCGATCGCCCGGGGCTTCGGAGAGCTCAAGTGGCTGCTCATCGGCGTCGGGGTGCAGCTCCTGGCGCTCGTTCCGACCGCGCTGCTCCAGGAGCTCCACGGCGGCGACGCCAAGCAGGACGTCGTCCGCACCGCCGAGAAGGCCCACGGGTTCGAGGTGCTGCTGATGATCGTCGGGGTGGCGCTGCTCGCGCCGCTCACCGAGGAGCTGCTGTTCCGTGGGGCGTTGCTGCGCAGCTTCCTGCGGCGGATGACGCCGATGGTGGCGGTGTTCGCATCGGCCCTCATCTTCGGGCTGGTCCACGCGCTGGGCGACCCGTCGGTCGGCACCCTCGTGGCCCTGCCCGCCATCGTGGCCCTGGGCGTGGTGTCGGGCTACCAGGCGGTGCGCACCGGCGACCTCGCCCGGTCGATCATGCTCCACGTGGGCTTCAACAGCCTCAGCGTGATCCTCCTCTTCAGCACCTGACTTCCGGGCCGCCGCGCGCTCAAGTTCCGGGGACGACCTGCCGATACCCGACTCGGGTACAGGACTGGGAGGTCCCGAGATGCAGTGTTCGCGGTGTTCGAAGCCGGGCATGGTCGAGATTCGTATGCGCGTCGCCGAGCGCGACGTCACGTTCCGCCGGTGCGGGAAGTGCGAGGCCCAGACGTGGGAGACGGCCGACGGTCCGATCCCGCTGGGGCACGTGCTCGATCTCGCACGCGTCCGCTGACACCACGCAACCGCCCGGCCTCGGGCGCGAGCGCATCCCCCCGCCGCTCGCGTCCGAGCTGGCTGACGGCGACTGAGCAGTCGAGATCCAGCGCGCCCGGATCGCGCGCGTCGGCTGGCATGCTGGCGCAGTGACGACCTCGCTCGGGGACATCGACGCGCCCCCGGGCGACGGCACCGACGAACCCGCGGATCCCGCGTCGCCGACGGAGCCGGTCGCGTCGCGTGAGTGGTGGGACCGGCTCGAGTACTGGGTGGGCATCGCCATCGTCGCGGCGTGCTGCGTGTTCCTGTTCGTCCAGCTCGAGCCGCGCGAGCTCCTGCGCAACACCACACTGGCGGGAGGCGACTCCGGCGCGCACGTGTGGTTTCCCGCGTTCCTGCGCGACCACCTGCTGCCGTGGCGACTCACCGGGTGGGCCCCCGACTACTACGCGGGCTTCCCGGCCGGGCAGTTCTACTTCCCGTTCCCGGCGCTGCTGATCGTCGCCCTCGACGTCGTCCTGCCCTACAACGTCGCGTTCAAGCTCGTCACCGCGCTCGGTCCGTTGCTGCTGCCGATCGGCGCCTACGTGTTCCTTCGCGGCCTGCGCGCGCCGCGGCCCACCGCGCCGATGGCCGCCGTGGCCGCGACCGCGTTCCTCTACTTCAAGGACGGCGGCGACGCGACGCAGACGTTCGACCTGCACATCATGGGCGGCACCCTCGCGAGCACGTTCGCGGGCGAGTACTCGTTCATGCTCGCGCTCGCGCTCTCGCTGTTCTTCCTGGGCACGCTGGCGCGCGCGCTCGACCGGCGCGGCCCGTTGTGGCTGCCCGCGGTGTTGTTCGCGGCCACGCTCACCAGTCACCTCGTGGTGGGGGTCTTCGCGGTCATCGCCGCCGGCGTCATCTGGCTGACGCATCGCCCGGATCGCAACTTCACGCGGGTCGCGGCGATCGGCGCGGTGGGCGTGCTGCTCACCGCGGTGTGGCTGGTCCCCGTCGCCGCCACGCTCAAGTACACGACCGACATGCGCTACGAGCCCATCGGCATCGGCTCCAGCTCCGGCACCGGACTCCCGTCGTACCTCGACTGGATGTTCATGAGCGAGATGTGGTGGATCTACCCCCTCGTGCTGCTCGCGATCGGCGCCGGCATCTGGTACCGACGACGTTCCACGCTGACGGTCGCTGGCATCACGTTGGCGGCCGGGCTGGCCTTCTACAACTGGGAGGGGCTGCGGGAAGTGCTCGGCAAGGCGCCGGCGTGGAACCTGCGGATGCTGCCGTTCTGGTACCTCGCGATGCACCTCCTCGCGGCGATCGGCGCGGCCGAAGGGATCCGCCTGCTGGCGCTCGGCGCGTCGTGGGTGATCCGGGGCGGCGACCGCGACGACGAAGCCTGGGTCGACGCGGCATTGCTCGACCCCGCGTGGGTCGTGCCGCCGCCGGCCGTCGACCCGACTGCTCCTGCGCCCGCCCTCGGCCCGCCGCCGCCGTCGCCCGCCTTCGATCCGGCCGCGCCGGCCCCTGTCGATCAGGCTGCGCCGCCCACCGAGACCGGGTGGCGCCGCCGGCCGCAGCGGCGCGAAGAACCGGGTCAGGCGATGGTGCGGGTCGTCGTCATCGCGGTGCTCGCGGCGATCGTCGCGTCGTTCGGCATCTGGCAGATGTACACCGAGCGCGACTTCCTGCCCTACTGGGCCCGGTACAACTACTCGGGGTACGAGGGCGGCACCACGGAGGCGTTCACCAAGAAGTCGTGGACGGAGTACCGCGCCTTCATGGACACCGCGAACGCGCTCCCTGCGGGGCGGCTTGCGTGGGAGCCCGGTGACGCCATCGGCGCGTACGGCACGCCGCTCGCGCTGATGCTGCTGCCGTACTGGACCCACGGGCACATCGACTCGATGGAGGGGCTCTACTTCGAGGCGTCCGCGACGACGCCCTACCACTTCATGACGATCGCCGAGCTCGGGCAGACCCCGTCGAACCCGGTGCGCGGCCTGCCCTACAAGTCGATCGCCGACTTCGACCTCGGGGTGCGTCACCTCCAGACCCTCGGCGTCCGGTACTACGCGGCGTTCACCGACCAGGCGAAGCAGGCCGCGGCGAAGAACGCCGATCTCGAGCTGGTGGCGACCGTGCCCGACCTCGACGGCAAGGCGCCCAGCGGGTGGAGCATCTACCGGGTCGCCGACGCGCCGACCGTCGCGCCCCTGAAGTACCGGCCCGTCGTCGTCGACGACCTCGAGGCCCGTCCGAGCTGGAAGTGCCTCGACCAGTCCGCCCCCGCCGCGGGCGCCTCCGAGACCGAGTACTCGGCGTGGGAGTGCGCGGCGGTGCCGTGGTTTGCCGATCCGACCGCGCTCGACCGCCCGCTCACCGACAGTGGTCCCGCGGCGTGGCAACGCGCGTCCACCGCCAAGGCGCGGACCGTCGCCAAGGAACCGTTGCCGGAGGTGCAGGTCACCAACGTGCGCACGACCGACGAGAAGATCTCCTTCGACGTGTCGCGCACCGGAGTGCCGGTGATGGTGAAGACGTCGTACTTCCCGAACTGGGAGGTGACCGGGCGCGCAGGGGCCGTGGCGCGCGACGCCGAACTTCATGGTCGTGGTGCCCACCAGTCACCACGTCGAGCTGTCCTACGGCACCACGAAGGCGGAATGGGCGGGGCGTGTCCTCACCCTCGTGGGCCTGGCCGGTCTCGTTGGTCTGGTGTGGTGGGCGATGCGCCGCCGACGCCGGCCGGCGGAGCGTCGACCGCCCCGGCAATCTGCGCAAAGCGGACCCTGAACCCCCGATTCGGGGAGTCCCGGCGGGTACGCTCGTCCTCCCGCTCTTCCGGCGGTGAGGACCCGAGGCCTGCTGTGCCCGACTCCGCGCTCGACACGATCTTCAAGGCCTACGACGTCCGCGGCATCTACCCGGACGAGATCGACGAGGACATCGCCCGCCGCGTCGGGAACGCCTTCGTCGCGTTCAGCGGGTCGGCCCGCATCCTCGTGGGTCGCGACGCCCGCCCGTCGTCGGCGCCGCTCGTCGCCGCCTTCATCGAGGGCGCGCTGGTGGCCGGCGCCGACGTCGTCGACCTGGGGCTCGCGTCCACCGACCTCTGCTACTTCGCGGCCGGCGCGCTCGACGCGCCCGCCGCCATGTTCACCGCGAGCCACAACCCGGCCCAGTACAACGGCATCAAGATGTGCCGGGCGGGCGCCGCGCCGATCGGCCAGGACACCGGTCTGGGCGAGATCAAGGCCATCGTGGCCGCGGGTCTCCTCGAGCGGGCCGAGGATCCGGGCCGGTCCGAGCGGCGCGACATGCTCAGCGCGTTCGTGAACCACGTGCACTCGTTCGTCGACGTCAGCGCGCTCGCACCGCTGCGGGTCGTCGCCGACACCGCCAACGGGGTCGGTGGGCTCATCGTCCCCGCGGTCTTCTCCGGGCTGCCGATGAAGGTCTCGATGCTCTTCGGCGAGCTCGACGGAACCTTCCCGAACCACGCCGCCGATCCCACCAACGTCGACAACCTCCGCGACCTGCAGCAGGCCGTGCTCGAGTCGGGTGCCGCCGTCGGTCTCGCGTTCGACGGCGACGCCGACCGCGTCGTGCTCGTCGACGACGAGGCCCAGCCCGTGTCGGGGTCCACCACCACCGCCATCCTCGCCAGCGCCATCCTGCGCCGGCACCCGGGCGAGAAGGTGGTGCACAACCTGATCTGCTCGAAGACGGTGCCCGAGGTGGTGCGCGAGCTCGGTGGCGAACCGATCCGCAGCCGCGTGGGCCATTCGTTCATCAAGCAGGTGATGGCCGAGACCGGCGCCATCTTCGGTGGTGAACACTCGGCGCACTACTACTTCCGCGACAACTACCGCGCTGACTCCGGCATCATCGCCGCGATGATGGTGCTCGAGCAGTTGTCGCAGTCGGGCGTGAAGCTCTCCGAGCTGCGCAAGCCGTTCGAGCGCTACGCGATGTCGGGCGAGATCAACACCCGCGTCGCCGATCCGCTGGCCGTGATCGAACGCGTCGCCGACGTGTACGCCGACGCGTCGCAGGACCGGCTCGACGGCCTCACCGTCGACCTCGGTGACTGGTGGTTCAACCTGCGCCCGAGCAACACCGAACCGCTCCTGCGTCTCAACCTCGAAGCCGCCGACCGCGCCGCGTGCGACGCGCGCACCCAAGAGGTGCTCGCGATCGTGCGCGACGGGTGATCCCCGCACTGGAGTCCATCATGGCCCTCGATCCCGCCCTGCTCGAGATCCTCGCGTGCCCCGACGACAAGGGGCCGCTGCTCTACTTCGCCGACGAGCAGTCGCTCTACAACCCGCGGCTCAAGCGGCGCTACGCCGTACGCGACGACATCCCGATCATGCTCGTCGACGAGGCCGAAACCGTCGACGACGCGGAGCACGAGCGCCTGGTCGCCAAGGCCGAGGCCGAAGGCATCCGCCCCACCTTCGAGGACTGAGCCCGTGCCCGTCGACACGCTCGCGTTCGGCGAGGCGCTCTGCGGCCTGCCCGAGCAGCTCGCCGCCGCGCACGAGGCCGCCGGAAGGCTCGACGCCGCGCGGTTGCCGTCCTCCGACGACTTCGACCACATCGTCACGCTCGGCATGGGTGGGTCGGGCATCGCCGGCAACGTGCTGCAGGCGATGGCCTCCGCGTCGGTGCCGGTGCCGATCACGGTGCTCAAGCACTACCGCACCCCGGCGTTCATCGGGCCGCGCACGCTCGCGTTCGCGATGTCCTACTCGGGCAACACCGAGGAGACCCTCGAGATGGCGCGCGGCGCGCTCGCCGCGGGCGCGCGCCTGATCGCGATCTCGAGCGGCGGTCAGCTGCAGCGACTGGCCGAGGAGTCGGGCTCGTTGTTCGTTCCCTGCCCGGACGATGTGCCGATGCCGCGCCTCGGGCTGGGCGCGCTGGTCGCGCCGCTGATGGTGGTGCTGTTCCGCCTCGGCATGCTGCCCGAGGCGCACGCGGGCTTGCTGCGCGCGCAGGAGCAGCTCGCGAAGCGCCGCGATGGCTGCAAGCCCACGGTCGCGGGCGCGTACAACCCGGCGCGCGAGCTGGCCCGCCGCATCGACCGCACCATCCCGATCGTCTACGGCCTCGGCGGGCTCGGCGGCGTCGCCGCGCTGCGTTGGAAGCAGTCGATCAACGAGAACGCCAAGGCGCCGGCATTCTGGAACGAGTACCCCGAGCTCGACCACAACGAGGTGTGCGGCTGGGGCCAGCACGGCGACGTCACCCGCCAGGTGTTCACCCTGGTGGAGCTGCGCCACGGTCTCGAGCACCCGCGGCTCGAACAGCGGGCCCGGGCCACCGTCGAGCTGGTGGAGGAGGCGGTGCACCAGGTGCTCACCGTCGAGGCCGAGGGGGAGGGGCGCCTCGCGCAGCTCCTCGACCTGGCCTACCTCGGCGACTGGGTGAGCTACTACCTCGCGCTCCAGAACGACGTGGACCCCGGCCCCATCGACGCCATCATGCAACTGAAGGCCGCCATCGGCTGAGGGCCGCTGAGTCGCTCGGCGGTAGATGTCGTACCCCGCTCCTCTCGTCCTCGCAGAAGACGAGCGATGAGGAGAGCACCTTGGGTACCGAGCTTGTCGAGATTCCGGACGACGTCCTTCGCGCGCTCGAGGCGCTCGCGGCGGCGGAGAACGTGACCTTGAACGACCTCATCCTGGGAATCATCTCCCGGGAGTTCCAAGGCGAAGATGACAAGGATTGACCGGCTCGACATCACGTGCACAGCCATCGCGCCATGGCGTCACGGTGATCTCCCGGCATCGGCTCCCTCCGTCGCCCTGGTCTGAGTCGCTTCCCGCTATCCTTCAAGGCTGGTCGGGCCCTGCGGGGCTGTCATCCGGTGATCCGGGCCGACTCCTCCATGGTCGAGTTCGTTGCTCGGCGGGATACCCGCCTCGCGGCCACTCACCCGACGTGCCGCTCACGCGGCCACGTGCACAGCACGTGTCGTAGAAGGAGTCACACCCAATGACCACCACCGTCGATCCGTCCGCCGCGCTCGAGTTCTCCGACTTCAAAGTCGCGGATCTCACCCTCGCCGACTTCGGTCGCAAGGAGATCGAGCTCGCCGAGCACGAGATGCCCGGCCTCATGGCCCTGCGTGAGCGCTACGGCGTGAAGCGGCCCCTGGCCGGCGCGCGCATCACCGGCTCGCTCCACATGACCATCCAGACCGCGGTGCTCATCGAGACGCTCGTCGCGCTCGGTGCGGAGGTGCGCTGGGCGAGCTGCAACATCTTCTCCACCCAGGACCACGCCGCCGCCGCCATCGCGGTGGCGGGCATCCCGGTGTTTGCCTGGAAGGGCGAGACCCTCGACGAGTACTGGTGGTGCACCGAGCGGGCGCTGATGTGGCCCGGCGGTGAAGGCCCCAACATGATCCTCGACGACGGTGGCGACGCCACGTTGCTCGTGCACAAGGGCGTCGAGTTCGAGCGCGCCGGTGCCGTGCCCGACCCGTCGACCGCCGACAACGACGAGTACGCGGTGGTGCTCGGTCTGCTCACCCGCACGCTCGCCGAGGACAACCAGCTGTGGCACCGCGTGGCCGCCGGGATCCAGGGCGTCACCGAGGAGACCACCACCGGTGTGCACCGCCTCTACCAGATGATGGAGAACGGCTCGCTGCTGTTCCCCGCCATCAACGTCAACGACTCGGTCACCAAGAGCAAGTTCGACAACCTCTACGGATGTCGGCACTCGCTGGTCGACGGCATCTGCCGGGCCACCGACGTGATGCTCGCGGGCAAGGTCACCGTGGTCTGCGGCTACGGCGACGTGGGCAAGGGCTGCGCGCAGTCGCTGCGTGGCCAGGGCGCCCGCGTGATCGTCACCGAGATCGACCCGATCTGCGCGCTGCAGGCGGCGATGGAGGGCTACCAGGTCGCGACGCTCGAAGACGTCGTCGAGACCGCCGACCTCTTCGTCACGACCACCGGCAACCGCGACGTCATCACCGTCGGGCACATGGCGCGGATGAAGCACAACGCGATCGTCGGCAACATCGGCCACTTCGACACCGAGATCGACATGGCCGGCCTGGCGAAGTTCCCCGGCATCGAGCGGGTGAACATCAAGCCGCAGGTCGACGAGTGGGTGTTCCCGGCCCAGGGCGCCGCCGCCGCGCACTCGGTGATCGTGCTCGCCGAGGGTCGGCTCCTGAACCTCGGGTGCGCCACCGGCCACCCGAGCTTCGTGATGTCGAACAGCTTCACCAACCAGGTGATGGCGCAGATGGAGATCTTCGGCCACCGCGACTTCTACGAGCGCAAGGTGTACACGCTGCCGAAGCACCTCGACGAGGAGGTGGCCCGCCTGCACCTCGAAAAGCTCGGCGTGCGCCTCACGGTGCTCACCGAGGAGCAGGCCTCGTACCTGGGCATCCCGGCCGAGGGGCCGTACAAGCCCGAGCACTACCGCTACTAGGAGCCGTCACCGGCCGGGGGTCGGTGAGCTTCCCGTCGGTCACGCGTGGTCGGCCGGGCCCGAGGGCCCGGCCGACTCGCGTCCTCTCCTCCACGCGCTGCCTGCCCGCAGCATGTCCGTCGCCGGCCGAGAGATCGTGCGTGCCGCGCCCCGGGGCGAGGGCGCAGCGGGCGGGATCGGCCGACGGGTCGGAGAGGCCTACTGGCTGAAGAGTTCTACTGACTGAAGAGGACGGCCGAGGCGAGCGCCAGCATCAACATCACCGCGACGAGCAGTGCGTCGAAGTGCCGTTCGGTTCGGCCCAACCGGTGGTCGACCGTGGCGAAGGTGCTGCGAGCCCAACTCATGAAGACGTGCATGGTGCGTTCCCTGCCTGTGGGGGTCGGAGTGCCCGTCCGTCGCGAGTAGCACATCGACCCGGCCCGCGAAATCCTTGAGGGGTCGCGGACGGTCTTGGGAATTCCTTGGGAAAACGCTCACCACCGCTGTTGGGCTGAAGATGAAGGTGTCGCACCCCGGCCGTAGCGTGCGCGCATGCTCGATGCCCTGCTGCCGCTGGTCTTCCCTCTCGACTGCGTGTGCGGTCGCCGCAGCGCGCCGGGGCAGCCATTGTGCGCCGACTGCCGCGAGGCGCTCGTCGCCCCGTGCCCGGCCGCGCCGCCCGCAGGGGTCGACCTTTGGTGGTCAGCCTTCGCCTACGAAGGTGTGGCCCGCGAGCTCGTCGCCCGCGCCAAGTACCGGGGCTCGCGCGCCGCGGTGCCATGGCTGGCCGACGCGTTGGCCGAGGTGCTCCTGGCCGGTGCGGGCGACCGGCTCTCCGGGGTCGACGCGCTCACCTGGGCGCCCACCACGCCCGAGCACCGCCGCACCCGGGGTTTCGATCCCGCCGAGCTCGTCGCCCGCCCGCTCGCCCGGCGCCTGGGCCTCCAGCGGGTCGGCCTCCTCGCCGCGCACGCCGGGGCCCGCGCAGACCGGCCTGTCGGCCCGGGCCCGGCGCGCCGGGCCGCGCTTCCATCCGCGTGCCTCGGTCCCGCCCGTCGTGCTGGTGATCGACGACGTCGCCACCACCGGCGCGACCCTGGCGGCCGCGGCCCGGGCGCTGCGGGCCGGTGGGGCGCGCCACGTGGTCGCGGCCACGGTCGCTCGCACGCCGCCGCCGGGGTGAGCGCCGTCCCGGCTTCGGTAGGCCCGGGCGGGCCCGGCGGAAGGAGGACGAAGTAGGTTCCCTATACTCCCCGGCTGCGTCCGAACCGCTCGAGAGGTCGTCGATGGAGATCCTGATCCGAGGCAAGAACTGCACCGTGTCGCCCGAGCTGAAGGCGGCCGCGCACGAGAAGATCGGCAAGATCACCCGGTTCACCGCCGACGCCGCGCGGGTGGAGGTCGACTTCACCGAGCTGCGCAACCCGAGCATCGCGGCGCGCCAGCAGTGCGAGGTCACCGTCCACCTCAAGAAGCACTTCGTGAAGGCCCACGCCACGGCGACCGAGCCCGAGGCCGCGCTCGACCTCGTGGTCGACAAGGTCGAGCACCAGGTCGCGAAGATCAAGGACAAGCGGGTCAAGCGTTCGCACCCCCGCGGCCGCCTGCACCACAACGGCCTCGGCGAGGTGATCCCGGTCGACGTGAGCTTCGACGACCAGGCCGAGGCGAAGTTCGTGAAGTCGAAGCAGTTCGTCACCACGCCGATGGGTCCCGAAGAGGCCGCGGTGCAGATGGACCTCCTCGGCCACGACTTCTACCTGTTCACGAACGTCGAGACCGGCCACGCCGCGGTGGTCTACCGCCGCAACGACGGCGACCTCGGCCTCATCGAAACCCCCAGCTGACCCCCTCTCTCCAGTCCGTGAGAGGTCAGCGCGGGGGAGGGTGGATGCGCTTCGCGACGACGATGTCGTCGCGCTCGAGGACGATCTCGAACTGATGGCGCAGGAGTCGCGCCAGCAGCGCGGCGTCCTCGCTCGACATCACCCGCCGGTCGACCACCAGCCACCGCACCGCGGCGGGGTCGGGTGGGTGCTCCCCGCGCACGCCCCAGTTGACGACGCGCCAGGGGTTCGGGAAGTCGTAGATGAGCTCGCGGTGCGCGAGGTGGGGGACGAAGTTGTAGACCGCACTGGTCGGCGCGCCGTCGGGCACGAGCGCGACCGCGGCCTCCTTGGCGGCCTGGCGGTCGGACTGCAGCGGCCACGTGCCGGTGGCGTACTGGTCGCCGATGCGTGACGGGCCCCAGTTCACCGTGGCGACGAGCGAGGCGCCGAGCACCACGGCCACCAGCACCCGGCGGGCGGTGAGGCTCCGCCCCGCCCAGGCGATCCCCTCCACCGTCGCCAGCACCAGACCGGCGAGCACCAGCGACGAGTAGTGGTAGCGGAAGTCGCGGGTGTACGGGAACGACGACAGCACGTTCACCGCGAACATCGGGCCGCCCACCGCGAGCACCGGCAGGGCGAGCAGCGGGACGAAGGCGAACGGGGCGAACATGCGCCAGTACCAGGTGGCCCGGTCGGACTCCGTGGCGAGGTCGAACGCCTCCCGGGGATGGGTGATCACGTGGCCGGCGACCTGCGGTCGGGGTGTGGCCCAGGTTCCCGAAGAAGGTGTCGTAGAAGGGCCCGATGCCGTTCTGCCACGGGATCACGAGGCGCGTCGCCACCACGTACCAGGCGATGCTGACGCCCGCGATCAGCAGACCGCGGCGCCGGTGGCCCCAGAAGATCACCAGCACGCCGAGCACCGCGAGCGCGAGCGCGACGTCCTCCTTGCACGCGGCGGCGAGCACCGCGAAGAGCGCGAACGACCGCCAGCGGCCGGACGCGCGCCGCCCAGTACGCGAACAGCAGGGGCGCGACGGCGAGGGCGTCGGGGTGGAAGAACTCCCAGGTGAGCCACTGGTAGGTGGGGTTCAGGAGCAGCACCGTGCCCAACGCAGCCGCGAGCCAGCGGTCGGCCGCGGTGCTCACGCCGTCGGCACGCGCCGCGAACCGGTCGCGCGCGAGGAGGTACACGGCCGCCGCGCCGCTCGCCTGCACCAGCACCTGCACCACGAGGAGGAAGCCGGGGCCCGCGCCGAGCCGGTAGAAGGGCGCGAAGAGGAAGAGGATCGGGTTGACGTGGTGGCCGAAGAGCTCGAGTCCCCGCACCGTGACGAACGGGTCCTTGCCGTGGGACAGCAGCCAGGCGCCCTGGTCGTAGATCCCGAGGTCGAAGGAGAACGTGCCGAAGCGGCTCTGGCGGAGCCATCCGAGCCGGACGAACTCGAAGGACCACAGCGCCATCAGCCCGCCGAGCACCCACGCGGGAGCGGTGATCCTGCGCAACGCCGTCACGAGTCGCGCATCAGGGCGCGGCGTCGTCGGCCGGGTTGCCGCGCCCGACGACCCCTCCGGGTCGGGGTCCACCGTGGTCGCCGGGGCCGTCACGGCGTCAGTTTGCCAGCCGGCGCGGGCCGGTCCGGGGCGGGTCCGGCGGTAGGCTGGGCGTCCTCATGGGCCTGTTCAACAAGATCCTCCACGCCGGCGAGGGCAAGAAGCTCAAGTCACTCGAGCAGCTCCCGCCCGAGGTCGGCCGTTACGAAGCCGAGATGCAGGCCCGCTCCGACGACGAGCTGCGCGCGCTCACCGCGATGTGGAAGCAGCAGCTCGACAACGCCGGCGACTACGACGCCAAGCAGGAGCACCTCGACGAGATCCTCCCCGAGGTGTTCGCCGCGGTCCGCGAAGCGGGCACCCGCACCCTCGGGCAGCGCCACTTCGACGTCCAGCTCATGGGCGGCGCCGGCCTGCACTACGGCTGGGTGGCCGAGATGAAGACCGGCGAGGGCAAGACCCTCGTCGCCACGTTGCCCGCGTACCTGAACGCGCTCACGGGCGACGGCGTGCACCTCGTCACGGTGAACGACTACCTGGCCACCCGCGACGCCGAGTGGATGGGTCAGCTCTACCGGTTCCTCGGCCTCCAGGTCGGGGTGGTGATCCCCGGGATCGACGACTACGCGCTGAAACGCCAGGCCTATGCCGGCGACATCGTCTACGGCACCAACAACGAGTTCGGCTTCGACTACCTGCGCGACAACATGACCGTGTCGCGCGAAGACCAGGTGCAGCGCGGTCACGCGTTCGCGATCGTCGACGAGGTCGACTCGATCCTCATCGACGAGGCCCGCACGCCGCTCATCATCTCGGGTCGCGCCGACGACGCCCAGGACCTCTACACGAAGTTCGCGGGCGTGGTGAAGAACCTCCAGCGTGACCGCGACTACGAGGTCGACGAGGCCAAGCGCACCGTCGTGCCCACCGAAGAGGGCATCCACCGCGTCGAGCAGGCGCTCGGCGTGGAGAACCTCTACGAGCACGTCAACCAGAACTTCGTGCACCAGCTCCAGGCCGCGCTGCGCGCCAAGGAGCTGTTCAAGCGCGACGTCGACTACGTGGTCGCCGACGGCGAGGTCAAGATCGTCGACGAGTTCACCGGCCGCATCCTCGAGGGACGCCGCTGGAGTGAAGGCCTGCACCAGGCGGTGGAGGCCAAGGAGCGGGTGAAGATCAAGGAGGAGAACCAGACCCTCGCCACGATCACGCTCCAGAACTACTTCCGCATGTACGACAAGCTCGCCGGCATGACCGGCACCGCCTCCACCGAGGCCGGCGAGTTCGCGCACACCTACGGGCTCGAAGTGGTGTCGATCCCCACCAACCGGTCCACGGTCCGTTTGGACGAGCCCGACCTCATCTACAAGACGGAAGAGGCCAAGTACAACGCGGTCGCCGACGACATCGCCGAGCGCAACGCCAACGGCCAGCCGGTGCTGGTCGGCACGATCTCGGTCGAGAAGTCGGAGCTGCTGGGGCGCCTGCTCGAGAAGCGGGGCATCAACCACGAGGTGCTCAACGCCAAGCAGCACGAGCGTGAGGCGCACATCGTCACCCAGGCCGGCCGCGTCGGCGCGGTCACCGTGGCCACCAACATGGCCGGTCGCGGCGTCGACATCCTGCTGGGCGGCAACCCCGAGGGCTCCGCGCTCGCCGAGTTGCTGGCGAGCGGCACCACGGTCGAGGAGTCGCCGGAGAAGTACGCGGAGCTGGTCGAACGCTTCAAGCGCGAGTGCGCGGCTGCGGGCGACGAGGTGCGCGAGCTCGGCGGTCTCTACGTGGTCGGCACCGAGCGGCACGAGAGCCGCCGGATCGACAACCAGCTCCGAGGCCGTTCCGGCCGCCAGGGCGACCCGGGCGAGACGCGCTTCTACCTCTCGCTCGAAGACGACCTCATGCGCCTCTTCGCCACCGGGGCGATGAACTGGGTGATGGGCAAGGCCTTCCCCGACGACGTGCCGCTCGAGGCGAAGATGGTCACCAAGGCCATCGAACGCGCGCAGCGCACGGTGGAGGACCGCAACTTCGAGATCCGCAAGGACGTCCTCAAGTACGACGAGGTGATGAACGAGCAGCGCAAGGTGATCTACAAGCGCCGCCAGCAGATCCTCGACGGCGGCGACCTGCGCGAAGAGTCCTACGCCGCGATCAACGACGTGATCGAGCGCGTCGTGCTCACGAACTGCCCGAGCGAGTACCCCGAGGAGTGGGACGTCGAGGAGCTGCACCGTCAGCTCCAGACCGTGTTCCCGCTGCGGCTCACGCGCGAGCAGCTCGACGCGTGCATGCACCGCGACGAGCTCTCGGAGTTGCTCGTCGACGACGCGGTGTCGCTCTACGACGAGAAGGAACAGTCGATCGGGGAGGAGAACCTCCGCGAGATCGAGCGCCGCGTGATGCTGTCGATGATCGACCAGCACTGGCGCGAGCACCTCTACGAGATGGACTACCTGCGCGAGGGCATCAACCTCCGCGCGATGGGCCAGAAGGACCCGCTCGCGGAGTGGCAGCGTGAGGGCTTCGACATGTTCGAGGCCATGATGGGCCAGATCCAGGACCAGTTCGTCGCCTACGTGTCGCACCTGCAGGTCGCGCAGGTGGAGGAGGCGCCGAGCACGCCGCTCGCGGCGAAGGTGCAGTACTCCTCGGCCGAGGACGCGGCGCAGGGCGCGAGCGCGCTGCGGGCCACCGCCGCCACCATGACCGCCGAGCAGCTCGGCGGGCTCGGCGGGCAAGGCGGGCTCGGCGACGACTTCGACGGCGAGGTGACGGCGGGCGATCCGGAGACGATGCAGCCGGTGCGGGTCGAGAAGACCCCGGGCCGCAACGACCCCTGCTACTGCGGCAGCGGCAAGAAGTTCAAGCTCTGCCACGGCCGCTGAGCCGTCACCTTCCCCATGCGCGACTTCTCCGACGACCTCACCGAGCTGCGCCGCCGCGTCGACGGCGCGCGTGACTACCTCAAGATCGACGTCGCGCGCGCCCGCATGGCGGAGCTCGAGGAGGAGATGAGCACGCCCGGGTTCTGGGACGACGCCGACGGCGCGCGCACCGTCACCACCGAGCACGCGCGCTGCCGTGAGGACGTCGAGCTGATCGACGGCCTCACCAGCCAGGTCGACGACCTCGACACGCTCGCCGAGCTCGCGCGCGAAGAGAGCGACGAGTCGTTCGAAGCGGAGATCGCCGACGGCGCGGATGCGGTGCTGCGGGCCCTCGACACGCTGGAGCTGCGCGCCCTGTTCACCGGCGAGTACGACGACCGCGACGCGATCTGCACGGTGAACTCCGGCGCGGGCGGCACCGACGCGCAGGACTGGACCGACATGCTCCTGCGCATGTACCTGCGCTGGGCGGAGCGACGCGGCTTCTCAACCGAGATCGACGAAGTGTCGCAGGGCACCGAGGCCGGCCTGTCGTCGGCCACGTTCACGGTGAAGGGGCGCTACGCGTTCGGCCTGATCGCCAGCGAGCGCGGCGTGCACCGGCTCATCCGCATCTCACCGTTCGACGCCAACGCCCGTCGTCAGACCGCGTTCGCGTCGCTCGACGCGGTGCCCGCGCTCGACGAGACCGAAGTGCCCGAGATCGACGTCACCGAGCTGCGCATCGACACCTACCGGTCGTCGGGGGCGGGCGGCCAGCACGTGAACGTGACCGACTCGGCGGTGCGCATCACCCACCTGCCCACCGGCATCGTCGTGTCGTGCCAGAACGAGCGCTCGCAGACCCAGAACAAGGCCCGCGCGATGCAGATCCTCGCCGCGCGTCTCGCGGAGCGTCAGCGCCAGGAGCGCAACGCCGAGCTCGAGGCGCTGTCGGGCGACAAGAAGGACGTCGCGTTCGGGAGCCAGATCCGCACCTACACGTTGCATCCCTACCAATTGGTGAAGGACGAGCGCACCCGGTACGAGACCGGCAACGTGCAGGCGGTGCTCGACGGAGAGCTCGACGCGTTCATCGAGGCGTACCTCCAGTGGCGGCGCCAGAACGCCTGAGTTTCCTGCACAATTCCCCGGAATTGACGAGGAATTGAAGCTTTCCGAGGGCCCGCGAGAGACACCAACTCCGCCGGGCACGCTGCTACCTTGAGCGCCTACCCATGATCCGTTTCGAGAACGTCTCCAAGGTCTACAAGGGCGACGTCGTCGCACTCCGCGAGCTGTCGGCGGAGGTCCAGAAGGGCGAGTTCGTCTTCCTCGTGGGCCCGTCGGGCTCGGGGAAGTCGACCTTCCTCCGCCTCCTGCTGCGCGAAGAGCAGGCGACCACGGGCCGCATCGTCGTCGCGGGCCGCGACATCTCGCAGCTCAGCCACTGGAAGGTCCCGCAGCTCCGGCGCAACATCGGCTGCGTGTTCCAGGACTTCAAGCTGCTGCCGAACAAGACGGTCTACGAGAACGTCGCGTTCGCGATGGAGGTCATCGGCCGTCCGCGCCACGTGGTGCGCACGCAGGTGCCGCAGGTGCTCGACCTCGTGGGCCTGGCGAAGAAGGCGGGCCGCTTCCCGTCGGAGCTCTCCGGTGGTGAGCAGCAGCGTGTCTCGGTGGCGCGCGCGTTCGTCAACCGGCCGCTCATCATCCTCGCCGACGAGCCCACCGGAAACCTCGACCCCGCGACCACCGTCGGCATCATGCGCATCCTCGACCGCATCAACCGCACCGGGACCACCGTCGTGATGGCCACGCACGACCAACGCATCGTCGACGCGATGCGCCGCCGGGTGATCGAGCTCGACCGCGGCAGCCTGGTGCGCGACCAGGCGCGCGGCGTCTACGGCGTCGGAGGCTGACCCCAGGCCATGTGGACCCGCGTCAGCTACTTCTCGCGCGAGACCCTCGTCTCGCTGCGCCGCAACGTGCTGATGACCATCGCCGGCATCGCGACGGTCGCGGTGTCGCTGATGCTCTTCGGCGGGATCCTCACGCTGTCGAAGTGGGTCGACCACGGCACCGAGCGCATCAAGGGCGGCGTCACCCTCGAGATCTTCATGAAGGTCGACGCCACCAAGCAGCAGATCGCCGACGTGCAGGACGACGCTGGGCAAGGACCCGAACGTCAAGTCGTACCGTCACCTCACCAAGGAAGACGCGTACAAGGAGTTCAAGCGCATCTTCCGGCGTAATCCCGATCTCGTGAGCAGCATCACCGCGGCCGATCTGCCGGAGTCGTTCCGGGTCGCGCCCAAGAAAGCCGAGCTCACCGACTCGGTGAAGGCCACCTATCGAACGTCGCTGGGGGTCGACAGTGTCGACACCCCAGGTGACGCGCTGCGCGGCCTCATCGACGTCACCAACACGGTGCGCTGGATCTTCATCGGGATCTCGGGGATGTTGCTGCTCTCGTCGCTGTTCCTCATCGTGAACACGATCCGCCTCGCCACGTTCGCGAGACGGCGCGAGATCGAGGTCATGAAGCTCGTGGGCGCGTCGAACTGGTTCGTGCGGGTCCCGTTCCTGGCCGAGGGCATGGTGCAGGGCCTGGTGGGCGCGGGGCTCGCGATCCTCGCCGTGCTGGCCCTGAAGCGCTTCGGCTTCGACCAGGCGTTCAACGACCGGGGCAGCTTCTTCGCCGACTTCTACGTCACCACCGGCGACGTCACGATGATCGCCTTCTTCGTGCTGCTGGTGGGCATCCTCATCGGCGGAGTCGGCGGGTTCATCGGCCTGCGCCGGTTCCTCAAGACCTGACGCCCGGCGTCCCGCCGGCCACTGCAGGTGGCCGCCGCAAGCCTCCACACCACGCTGAGCGTCCGCATGCCCGATTTCGGCGTTGTGCGGGGGTTGATGTTGCCCCTGTTGCTCAAGTTGACAGTGTGGCCTTACGATTTTCCTCCCATGACCGCGTTCCGCCGCCTCCTCGCCGCGACCCTCTCGGTCGCGGCTCTGACCCCGGTCGCGGCACGGGCGTTGGAGGTCCCGGCAGGCGCCCAGACGTCGGACAAGCAGCAGGAGCTGCAGTCCGCACTCCAGGAGAACCAGACGCAGACCGCGGCCGCCCGCCAGCAGCTCGCCGACGCCCAGGCCTCCCGTCAGCGGCTCGACAGCGAGCTCGCGGGCGTCAACGCGCAGATCGCGGCCGCGGGCGCCCGTCTGGCCGCGGCGCAGGCCGACGTCGACCGCACCGGCTTCGTGGTGTTCGTGCTCGGCGCCAAGGCGGCCGAGACCCGCAAGAAGCTCGACGCGGCGCGCGCCGACGTCAAGCACAGCGCCCTCATGCTCTACACGCGTGGCAGCGGGAGCTCCGCGTCGATCGAGCTGCTCGGCGCGGCCGACGGCTCCGGCGATCTCGTCGAGGGCAAGCACTACCTCCAGCGGATCAACGACAAGCGCCAGGAAGACGTGACGCGGGTGGCGCGCCTGCAAGCCGATCTCGACAAGCAGCAGGCCGCGGCCACCGCGCAGCAGCAGCAGGCCGAGGCGGCGAAGGCGGCAGCCACCGACGAGAAGGCCAAGCTCGACCAGCTCGCCGCGCAGCAGCAGTCGGCGCGCGACGCCGCCGCCGGCGCCGAGGCCAAGGTCAACAACGCGGTCGGGTCGCTGCGCTCGCAGCAGGAGCAGATCGAGGCCGACCTCCAGGCCGAGTCGAACCGCGTCGCGCAGCTCCTCGGTGGCGGTGGCGGGGCGCCGATGGGCGACGGCACCTTCATCGCGCCCGTGAACGCCCCGATCACCAGCCCGTTCGGGTACCGCACCGACCCGGTCACCGGCGCGACCGCGTTCCACGCCGGCATCGACTACGGCGCGCCGTGCGGCACCCCCATCAAGGCGGCCGGGACGGGCACCGTGGTGTCCGCCGGTGCCACCACCGGCGGCTACGGCAACATGACGCTGCTCAACCACGGGGGCGGCAAGGCCACGCTCTACGGCCACCAGTCGTCGATCATCGTGTCGGCCGGCCAGACGGTGAACCAGGGCCAGGTGATCGGTTACGTGGGCAGCACCGGCAAGTCGACCGGCTGCCACCTGCACTTCGAGGTGCGCGTGAACGGCAACCCCGTCGACCCCCGCGGCTACCTGTAGTTCACATGGTGCGGGCGACCAGCTCCACGAGTGCCTCGGGCTCGTAGCCCAGAGCCCTTGCGAGCACTGCGGTGTCGGCAGCACGGAGCTGGAGCGGACCGTTCTCGTGCGACCGCCGGGAAGCGTTGATCGCCGCAGCGAACTGGGCGACGGTCCGGAGCTCCGGGCTCAGCGCCTCGCCGAGCCTTTGGAGACGCTCGACATCGACCGCGATGACGGGGGCCGCGGGCCGCTCGGCTGCCACGAGGTCGATGTCGGGCTCGTCGCCGGGAGTCGACGGCAGTAGATTGCGGGGTGCCACGCCGTAGATCTGAGCGAGGCGCACGAGCCGGCCGACGGTGATCGCCCTGTCGCCGCGCTCGTAGGCACCGACGACCGAGGCTTTGAACTCCTGCTCGGAGATCTCCTGGACGCTCTGGAGGGAGAGGCGCCGGCGCTTGCGTGTCGTCCGCAGCTGCTCGCCGATGTTCTGCGCGAGCTCGGCCTCGGCGAGATCGAAGATCCCTCCGTGCTCATGCTTCTCAGCGTCGCTGATGACTTCGTGATCAACGACCAACGCTCCTCCCAGTGAGGTCTGCGGCACCGTCGGCCCGGATCTCGCACCGTGCGGTCTGCCGCGTGGCGCATAGTACGGGAAAAGTGCCTGTCCGTGCTCGGTTCACTGGACACGTCTAGCTGTCCGGCCTCCCGGCCCGACGCACGACCGCAACGGGAGACCCGAAGAGCGCGTGCAGAGCGGCGCGGTGTCGCGCGCTGGAAGTGCCTCTGATCGCGAGTCCGGTCGCCAGCGCGGCACGGAATGCCTCGGTCGCGACACGGCCGTGGCGTTTCTGGAAGGAGCGCACACGGTTCACGCAGAGGAGCGAGAAGAGGCGGTCGGACACCATCGCCTCCCCTCCGACATGGAGCACAACTGCGGCCGGCTCGTAACGGGTGCGGTACCCGGCGTCCGCGGCGCGGAGTGAGAAGTCGGTCTCCTCCGAATACAGGAAGAAGCCTTCGTCCCAGGCACCGACGTCGTCACAGCACTCCCGCGAGATGCACATCGCTGCTCCGGTGGCCCAGTCGACGGTCGCGGCGTGGTCGTACGTAGCCGGATCACGGACCACTTCACCAAGCGGGGGGAACCGACCGGCCCGGCCACCGAACAAGGCCTCGGCCAGGGCCCGGGTGACCGAGGGGCGACGCCGGAGCGACCACTGGGTCGCGCCGTGTTCGTCGACGAGGCGCGGAACGGTGATGCCGGCGTCCTCGCTGCCGAGGGCGTCGACCAGCCGGGTGAAGGCGCCCTCCCGAGCGGCGATGTCAGGGTTGAGCACGAGCACCGGGCCGCCGAGCTGCGACGCGGCGATGCCCGCGTTGATTCCGGCGGCATACCCGAGGTTGGCGGCAAGGTCCACGAGTCGCGCCCTCGGCAACAGGCGACCGGCCTGCTCGAGCGTGCCGTCGGCCGATCCGCTGTCGACAACGATGACCTCGAAATCGTCGAGTCCGCTGAGGCCAGATGGGAGCGAGGCGACCATGGTGGGGAGCAGCGGGACGCTGTTGTGGGTCACCACCACCACGCTCAGTACACGACGCATCGCTCTGTTCTACCCGAAATCGCGGCCGCCTTCTCTAGTCCCCACGTAGAGTGCTATTATTCCCCGGAAGTAGCACGTTGCGTGAGGGGCGTCACGTAGCGTGACGGCGCGCCCCGCCCGTCAGGAGTGGGCCAGCGGTGAACTTGATACTGAGCGTGGTGGCGCTCCTCGTACTGTTGCCTGGCATCCTCGCGGCTGCGCACCTCCTCCTCCTCTCGATTGCGTCGCTCCGCTACCAGGAGCCAGTGCCCGGAGGTGGCGTACCCCGGATGTCCTTCCTCGTCCTCATTCCGGCCCACAACGAGGAGGCCGTGATCGAGGCCACCCTCGCGTCGGTGGGGCGCTCGCTTCGAGCAGGAGACCGGGTTGTCGTCGTGGCGGACAACTGCTCGGACCGCACCGCAGCCGTCGCTCGCGCCGCCGGGGCGGAGGTGCTCGAGCGCACGGGTGACCCAGGACGGTCGGAGGCGCGCCAGGCAGGCCTGGACCACGCCGCCTACCTCGACTGGGACGCGGTGCTGATGGCGGACGCCGATTCGGTCCTGTCAGACGGGTTTCTCGACGCGTGTGAGCGCGCGCTCGCGTCGGGTGCGGACGCGCTGCAGGCACGCAGCGAGGCCATGCCCGGGCCGAGCATTGTCGACCAGGCGGTGCGCGCCGCGTTCTCGCTCCAGGGCGTGACGATCCCGCGTGGCCGTGACCGCCTCGGCGTGTCGGTCAGACTGCGCGGCACCGGCATGGTGTTGCGCCGCGACGTGATGGAGAGGGTGCGCTTCCGTGCGCCCGCGTCGGAGGACCTCTGGCTCACTTTGGATCTGTTGCTGCTGGGCGTGCTGCCGCGGCACATGGAGGCGGCGCGACTCACCTCGGAGAACGCGCCCAATTGGCGGGCGGCGTCGGCGCAGAAGCAGCGCTACGAAGCCGGTCGGATGACGGCCGCCCGTGAATTCCTGGGCCCGTTGCTCCGCCGGCACACTGCGGCCAGCCTCGACGCGGCATGCTTCCTCGCGACGCCTCCATTCGCGGTCGCCGTCGCTTCGCTCCTGCTCGGAGGGACGATCGCCGCGCTCGGGTCGGCGATGGGGCTCGTCGTCGCTGCTG
The DNA here is from genome assembly GCA_963782705.1 of uncultured Actinomycetes bacterium. Lineage (GTDB taxonomy): Bacteria > Actinomycetota > Acidimicrobiia > IMCC26256 > DASPTH01 > CAVRGQ01. Next base: position 70,092 of record CAWAKX010000033.1, read on the forward strand.
TCGCCGCCCTGGGTGCGCTCGCGCTCGTGCTCGTGATCGGACTGCTCCAGGCTCGTGCTCCGGCGCGCACATGGCTCGCTGTGGTCGTCGCTCCCTGGTACGTGCTCTGGAAGTTGGTGGTGCAGGTGCGTGCGGTGGGGGGACTGCTTCGGAGCGGGACCACCTACGGAGCGACCGAACGACGCCCGGCGTCGACGGTGGGACCAACCGGGAGAGCGTCATGAGCCTCCGCGGGAAGGATCGTCGGGGTCGCGACGGGTCACACCACGTGCTGGTCATCGTGCAGAACCTGTCGGTTCCGCTCGACCGTCGCGTGTGGCTCGAGTGCCAGGCGCTGCGCGACCACGACTACCGCGTGACGGTGGTGTGTCCCCGCGGGCCGGGCGATTCGTCGTCCGAGACGCTCGAAGGAGTGCGTATCCTCCGGTACGCGCCGCCGCCGGAGGCGAAAGGCGTGCTGGGCTACCTGCTCGAGTTCGTGTACGCCTGGTTGCGCACCGCCTGGCTCGTCACCGGAGTGCAGCTGCGCGACCCGATCGACGTCCTGCAGACCTGCAACCCGCCTGACACCTACTGGGTGCTGGGTCGGCTGCTGAAGCCCTTCGGCGTGCAGTTCGTCTACGACCAACACGACTTGTGCCCCGAGCTCTACTGCTCGCGCTTCACCGAAAATCGGTCTCGGGTGCTCGAGAAGCTGCTCCTGTGGCTGGAACGCATGACCTACCGGACGGCGGATCGCGTCATTGTCACCAACGAGTCGTACGGCGAGATTGCCCGTCGTCGCGGCAAGGTGCCGGCTTCGCACATCACCGTCGTCCGCAGCGGTCCCGATCCCGATCGGATGCGACCCTGCGACCCGGTGCCCGCCCTCAAAGAGGGTCGCAGCCACCTGCTCTGCTACCTGGGCGTCATGGGGCCCCAGGATGGGGTCGACCGCCTCGTCCGCGCTGTCGGCATCCTCGTGCGGCAGCTCGGGGTGACCGACGTGCAGGTTGCGGTCCTCGGCTTCGGTGACTGTGAGCGCGACTTCGCGCGCGCTCACCACCGAGCTCGGCCTCGACGAGTGGATCGCGTTCACCGGCCGCGCCGACCAGGTGATGATCCGTGATTACCTCTCGACTGCGACGCTCGGGCTGGGGCCGGACCCGAAGAGTCCACTCAACGACCTCTCCACGATGAACAAGACGATGGAGTACATGGCATTCGGATTGCCGGTGGTGTCGTTTGACCTGAAGGAGACTCGATACTCGGCCGGCGACGCGAGCGTGTACGTCGAGGACGAGGACATCGAGCAGTTCGCGCGCGAGATCCGGGCGCTGCTGAACGACCCGCCGCGGCGTGAGCAGATGGGTCGTTCTGGCCGCCGGCGCATCGTGGAGGTGCTCGCGTGGAGCCGCCAGATCCCCGGGTACGTGGCTGTGTACGACGGGCTCGTCGGCCGGCGGTCCGGACCGGCCACTGTTCCAACCGACGAGGTGACCGCGATCGCGGCCGCAGCGCCGGCCGGTGCGCGGGCCTCGGTCTCGACATGAGCACTCCGATGGTGTCGCACCACGTGGCGCGGCTCGGAGGCGACCGTGACTGGTCGCGCTACGTCGTCTACTGCGGTGGCACCCGCTGGGACGGAAACCGCTACACGGATCAGCACATGGCCGCGCACCTCTCTGCGTACGTGCCCGTGCTCTTCGTCGATCCCCCGGTGTCCGCACGCGCAGCCGCAACCGATCCGGTCGACGCCGCGGCGCGCCGCGCCGGCTTCCGCCTGCTCGACGACGGACTCGCGTGTCTCACGCCACCGGGGTTTCCAGGCGGTCAGCGTCCCGGGATCCATTCGGCGAACCAGGCGCGTGTCCGTCGCGCGATCGCCGCAAGTGAGCGTTTGCTCGGTGGTCGAGTCGCCGCCACCGTCGTCGCGTCGCTCGATCCGTTGTTCGGTGCGACCGGCGGCATCCGTCTGCTCTTCGGTACCGACGACTGGGTTGCCGGCGCCGAGCTGATGGGCATCCCGCCGCGACGGCTACGGCGCGACGAGCGGCGCCTGCTCCGTGCCGCCGACCGCGTGGTCGCGGTGTCGGACGCGCTCGCAGCGAAGTGGTCGTCGATGGGCGCCGAGGCGACCGTCGTCACCAACGGTGTGGACTGCGACGCCTTGGCGGCGGTCGACAAGGCGACCTGGCCGGCTGAAGTTACACTTCCCCCGCCGATTGCCGGGGTGGTGGGGCACATCTCCGATCGTCTCGACCTCGCTACGCTCGAAGCGGTTGCCGAACGCGGGCATTCGCTGCTGCTGGTCGGGCCGGCGGCGTTGAACTTCCGGCACGAGCACCTGGCGTCGCTGCTCGCACGTCCCAACGTCCAGTGGACCGGCCCCAAGCCGTTCACGGAGCTGCCGTCCTATCTGCGTGCGATCGACGTCGGCTTGACGCCGTACGCGGACACCGACTTCAACCGGGCGAGCTTCCCGCTCAAGACGCTCGAGTACCTCGCAGCAGGACGCGCCGCCGTCACGTACGACCTGCCGGCCTCCCGCGCGCTCGGGCCCGATGTCGTGACCACGGTCGCCAGCCGTCGCGAGTTCGTGGCTGCGGTCGGGCGTGCCCTCCACGAGGAGGCAACGCCGGCGCGGCGTGCGGCGAGACGCAGGGTTGCGCTCGCCCACGACTGGTCTCGAAAGGCACGGGCGTTCGCCGATGTGCTCGGCGTACGCGGCGACCGGTCTCCGATCCCATTCGTATCCCCCGAACGACCCGCCCGACCGTGAATCAGTCGGTCGTCCGAGAAAGCGAGTAGCCGACATGGACCTGAAAGAGTTCGTCGAAGTGCTGTGCCGCCGTTGGCACATCGTGCTCAGCGGCCTCATCCTCACCGTCATCGTGGCGCTCGTCGCCGTGCAGATGGTGCACCCGAGCTACTCGGCGAGTGCGTCGTTGACCCTGCTCGCGCCGCCTCAGACGACACCGTCCGGAAACGGCGAGATCGCACAGAACCCGTACCTGCAGTTCGGCAGCGGCATCGAGAACATGGGCACGATCATGCAGGAGGCATTCCTCGACCAGGGCCTGACCTCGTCACTGCAGGGCAAGGGCGCGACGGGCACGTACGACGTCGGCGCGAATGGCGGCATCGTGACCGTCGCGGTGAGCGACTCGTCCGCCTCGGGGGCACAGAAGACGCTCGGCCTCCTGCTCCACCAGTTCGACGAGAGCCTGCGCGAGCGGCAGCTGTCGGCGGGGGCCGACAAATCGCAGCTGATCACCGCGAGCGTGTTGCGGCAGTCGAAGGAGGCCACGGAGGATCAGGGGAGCCGAATGCGGGTGCTGGCCGTCGTGCTCGTTCTCGGGTTTGCCCTGTCGATCGCCATGGCGCTCGCCGTCGATGCGCTCGAGCCGGGGCTGCGCCGTCGGGAGCAGGAGACGGAGGAGGGGCTGTCGCTCCTCGAGCGCGACCACCTCGCAGAGCAGGGGATCAGCGGTGACGCCCCGCCGGTCAGGGTGCGCTATCCGGCTCGGGACGCCGACCTCGGTGCGGACATGGAGCTGACCGAGAGCCGCTGACCGCATGACGGCTTCGACGATCGACGAGCGCACTGTGCCAGAGCGCAGCCGGTGGCTGCCGCGCGCCTCGGTGCCGCTCGACGCGACCACCGCGCTCACGTGCTACGCCGTCTTGCTCCTCCTCGTCCCTGCCAACCTGGTCCTCGAGCCACTCGGCGCTGCGGGTTCACCGGCGAACGTGTTCGGCATCTTCCTCTTTCTCTGGTGGGGGCTCACGTGGCTGTTGCCGGGCAGCCCGCTGCCCCGCGGTCACCAACCGGTGCGCATCGCCGTGGCCGTATTCGGGCTCGCTGTGTTCCTGAGCTACCTCGCCTTCGCGGTGCGGGCAGCCGACGGGCTCGAGCGAAACGCCGCGGACCGCGGGCTCCTGCTGATGCTGGGGTGGGCGGGGGTGACGCTCGTCGCGTGCGACGGGTTGTCATCCATGGCGCGCCTCGCCGACTTCCTGCGGCGCCTGTCGGTGTTGGGTGCGGTCGTGTCGCTGCTCGGCTTCGCGGAGTACGTCGGCAAGTTCCAGCTTGCCTCCGTGTACCGGGTGCCGGGTCTGGTCGAGAATCAGCCAGTGGGTTCGGTTGAGGGTGTGGGGCTCATCGGGCGCGTCGCTGCGACCGCGAGCCACCCGATCGAGTTCGGCGTCGTGCTCGCGATGCTGCTGCCGATCGCGGTGCACTGCGCGCTTGAGGCGAAGCCGCGCCAGGCGCGACTGCGGTGGCTCGTGGTCGTGTGCATCGGGATCGGCATCCCACTGGCGCTGTCGCGCTCGGCGATGCTGGCCACTGCCGTCGCAGTGCTGGTGATGCTCGGTGGGTGGTCCTGGCGCATGCGCCGCCGCGCCGCGGCGGCGATCCTGGGCTTCGCCCTGGCGATGAACTTCCTGGTGCCCGGAGTCCTGGGAACCCTTCGCAGTCTGTTCACGAACCTCTCGACCGACGACAGCATCAAGGGTCGAACCGACGACTACTCGGTAGTGGGCCGGTTCATCTCCGAACGCCCGGTCTTCGGTCGTGGATTCCAGACGTTCGTACCGAGCCGGTACGTGCTGCTGGACAACCAGGTGCTCGGTCTCCTGATCGAGGTCGGCATCTTCGGACTCGTCGCCTTCACGGCGTTCGTGTTCGCCGGGATCGGCTCTGCCGTCGCAGTGCGGCGCGGGTCGTGTGACCCGGCGGTGCGTAACCTCGGCCAGGCCCTTGCAGCCTCGATCGCGGCAGGAGCGCTCTCCGCGTTCACGTTCGACGCACTCGGATTCTCGATGTTCACCGGCGTGCTGTTCCTCCTCGTCGGCCTCGCCGGTGCGCTGCTCCGCCTGAGACGAGCGGGGAGGCGGTCCGGTGGATCCGTCGCCGGTGCTCCGTCAGTTGCTGACGTCAATCGCTGACATCCTGGAGCGCACCGATCGCGAGGAGATCCGCGAGGAACCCGACGGTCGCCGGGCTCGCTCCCAGAGCACCCGAGGCGATCGAACCGACGGCGTCGTCGTCGAGGAAGGCGAACTTCGCGAGGGGATCCAGCAAGGTGGGCTCGGCGACCCAGTGTGCGAGGGCTGAGCGCGCGAGTAGCGGCGCGCCCGCCGCGGGGGTGTCGGTGCCGGGCGACAGTCGCTGTCGTACCTTGCGGGCAACCTTCTGCGCCGCCTGCGCGGTGCTGCGCAGACGCATCGTCGCCGGACGTCGCGCCAATTCCGCCGGGGTGAACCCGGAGACGAGTGGGATCCTGGCGAGCTCGGGATCGAACCGCTCGATCACCATCGAGAAGACCCGCGCATTGCGCTTCTGGTCCACGTCGAGCCGTCGTGACCACTCGAGGAACGGCTGACAGAAGAACGGAGCGAGGATTGGGCGCACCATGCAGGACGCTGAGAACTCGATCCCTGTCCAATGCTGCATCCGGCCGTAGAGGAAGTGGTCGTCGGTCGCGCGCAGCCATTCCTCCGGATAGCGGAGGTACTCGTCCTGGATAAGAGCGAGCGTGTCGCGGCGCGCATCGTCGACGAAGCCGGGCGCGAAGATCCGAGGGTCGACCCCATCGTTCGCGAACACACGCCACCGCACCAGCGACTCGACGCGGCGTTCTGTGCGCGGACCGGCGCGCTGGCCCGCGTAGAACCGACCCCGGGCGTATTCGCCGTTGATCCCGTTGAACCTCGGTCCCTGTGGAACCTGCGCCTCGACCCAGGCGAGCACCGCGTTCGCCACTGCCATGGCCGATGCGTCGTTGCGCAGCGCCGCGTCGGTCACGAGGTCGGAGGCCGTCGCGGGGTCGAGTCGTTCGAGGCCGTTGAGGTCGATCACCTGGTGTTCGAGGCCGAAATGAGCGACGATCTCGCGCGCGACCCGCAGGTCGGGTGACGTCGGCGTACCGAGCGTGATGGTGTGCAACCGGGCGCGAACGTCGGCGGAGGTCGCAGCGAGAAGCAGGCGACTGTCGATCCCTCCGCTCAGTTCCAGGGTGACGTCGCCGTCGTGGGCGGAGATCGCGGCGTCGAGCAGCCCGCGCAGCGTCTCGACGCCGACGCCGACCAATGACTCGGTCGTGTCGCCGGCAGGGTCGAGCTCGTCGGTGTCGATCGCGCGTGTTTGCACGACACCATGGGCCATGCGCGCCGCGGTGCGGGCATCGAGCTTGCGCACCGGGAGGAAGGGCGTTCGGTCGCCGTGGAGGTTGCCGGTGACTGCGAGCATGCCCAGCGACGACTCGTCGAGGTCGATGTCACCGAGGAGCGCGAGCGCCACACTCGACGCGCCGACGGCTGCCCAGTCGCGCTCGTCCCGGATGTACACATGTCGCAGTCCGCAACAGTCGGTGACGAGCTCCACAGGCGCCCCCGCTGAGCGGCGCCACAACGCTGCGAACGGCGGTGCCACCTGTGCAAGCAGCGCGTCGCCCTCGGTCGCCACGCCCTGCAGGAACGTCACACCGTCGAGGCGGCAACCGCCCACGGTGTACGGAGCCGTCGCCAACATCACGGCGAAGGCGCCGTCGTCGCGAGAGAGCGTGTCGTCCGGGGTGGCCTGCGCGACGAGCAGGACCTCGTCGGGGAGCGGATCGCCGTCGGGCACGACTGACACCGGTCCGTCCGGTCCGGCGACCCGGCGGAGCGCGCGGCCGGCGCGTTCCACGAGGTTCCGACGGTCGCGCTGGCCGACCGCCTCGGAGAACGACAGCACCAATGCGGTCTTCATCTACAGACGGTAACAGAGCTCGAAACGGCTTCGATCGGCTCACTCGCAGGGCTCGTGCCCCTTCGCGCACCTGGTTCGGGGGCCTTTCCGGAGCAGGTACCCTTCGGTGTCCATTGAGCGAGAGGAAGAACGTGGTGAGTGACGTTGGCGCGGGTCGGCCGCTGGTGCTGATCACTGGTGGAGCCGGGTTCGTCGGTTCGCACCTCTGCTGGCAGCTCGCTGAGCGCGGCTACCCGATTCGTGTGCTCGACAACCTGAAGCGAGCGAACCTTCCTGCGATCCGGTCGCTGATCGACGACGGACGCGTCGAGCTCATCGACCAGGACATCCGGTACCAGTCGGCAATCGACCGTGCCGTCGACGGTGCCGAGCTCGTCGCGCATCTCGCAGCCACGTCGATCAATCGCAGCCAAGCGTCGCCGGCGGAGAGCGTCGACGTCGACATCCGCTGTTCGGAGCACGTCTTCGCCGCAGCATCGCAGGCCGGCGTGCGGCGCGTCGTGTTCGCGTCGAGCGCATCCGTCTACGGCCCACCGAAGTCGCTTCCCATGTCGGAGGACGCCACCCCCGACCCGCAAACGCCGTACTGCCTCGGCAAGCTCGCGGCGGAGCACCTGCTCCAGTACTACGGCCGCGCGCGCGGACTCGAGTGGAACATCCTGCGGTTCTTCAACGTGTACGGTCCGGGGCAGCACACCGACGCGTACTACACGGCGGTAGTGTCCATCTTCCTGCAGCGGCTACTTCGTGGTGAGCGACCGGTTGTCGATGGCAGCGGTGAGCAGACGATGGACCTCGTGCACGTGCGCGATGTGGCGAGCGCGATCGTATGTGCGCTGGAGGCGCCCGCGAGTGGTGCGATCTGCAACGTCGGCAGTGGCGTGCAGACCTCCGTCGCCGAGCTGGCGCGTCTGTTAATCGGTGCGGTCGGTCTCGATGTCGAGCCCGAGTTCTCCCCTCGCAAGGTGCTGGTCTCGCGCCGGGAAGCCGACATCAGCCGCGCTGCGGCCACCATTGGATGGAAGCCGGGTATCACCGTGGCCGAGGGCATCCGAGAGATCGTGCAGCTCGAGCGCGGGGCCTGATCGTGCGAGGCACCCTGCCCGACAACCCATACCACGAGCAGGCCTGGATCGTCGGCGAGCCGGTGATCGGCGAGGGAACGTGGATCGGCGCGTTCACAGTCATCGACGGCTCGGGGGGCCTCACGATCGGCCAGGGTTGCGATATCAGCTGTGGCGCCCAGATCTACACGCACTCCACCGTGCGGCGGTGCGTGAGCGGCCGGAGCGTTCCCGGGGTCGACCGCGAGCCGGTGAAGATCGGTGACCACGTGTTCGTCGGCGCGCAGGCGGTCGTGCTGATGGGCGTGTCGATCGGCGATCGAGCCGTCGTCGCCGCCGGTGCGGTGGTCACGAATGACGTACCCGCGGAGACCGTTGTCGCCGGCGTGCCCGCGCGTCCGATCGGGAAGGTCGTCGTGGACGATCACGACGTGCGCATCGAGCGCCTCTCGTGAGCGCGGAACCCTACGTCCATCCGACGGCGATCGTCGAGGACGATGCGGTGCTCGGCGAGGATACGTGCGTGTGGCACCACGCGCACGTGCGCGAGTCGGCGAGTGTCGGGAAGCGCTGTGTTCTGGGCAAGAACGTCTTCGTCGATCGCGGCGTGTCCGTTGGCAATGGCGTCAAGATCCAGAACAACGTGTCGGTGTACGCCGGGGTCACGATCGAGGACGACGTATTCGTTGGGCCGAGCGCGGTGTTCACCAACGACCGCATTCCTCGCGCGCACGCCGCCGACTGGGAGATCGTGCCGACGCTCGTCCGCACCGGCGCTTCGGTCGGGGCAAACGCCACGATCGTGTGCGGTGTCGAGCTGGGCGAACACTGCATGGTCGGTGCAGGCGCGATCGTCACTCGCGATGTCGAGCCCCACGAGCTCGTGGTGGGTGCACCGGCACGGCGTATCGGATGGGTGTGTCGGTGCGGAACCGTCCTCGACCGGGGTGAGGAGCGCCCTGACCAGCTGCAGTGTGCGTCATGTCGCGGGGAGCAGGTGTGACTGTCCCGATCTCGTCCGTGCAGCTGGGAGAGGACGAGCAGCAGCTCGTCCTCGAGGTGTTGCAGTCAGGACGCCTCGCGCAGGGACCGATGGTGGCGCGTCTCGAAGAGGCGTTCACCAAGCTCATCGGTACGCGTCACGCCGTCGCCACGAGCTCGGGCACCACGGCGCTCGTGGCCGCCATCGAAGCACTCGACCTGCAGCCGGGCGACGAGGTGCTGACGAGCCCCTTCACGTTCGCCGCCACGTTGAACGCCATCCTCGAAGCGGGCGCGACCGCGACCTTCGCTGACATCGGCGGCGACTTCGCGCTCGATCCGGACGCCGTGACGGCATCGCTCTCGCCGCGCACGCGGGCGCTGGTACCGGTCCACCTGTATGGGTTGCCGGCCGACATGGATGCTCTCTCCCCCCTCGCCGACTTGCATGGGCTCGCCGTCGTGGAGGACGCCGCCCAAGCGGTGGGCGCGTGCATCGGAGGGCGCGCGGTGGGTTCGTTCGGGCTGGGATGCTTCTCGCTCTACGCGACGAAGAACATCACCACGGGTGAGGGTGGAATGATCACCACCGACGACGACGCGCTCGCCGACCGTATCCGGCTGCTGCGCAACCAGGGCTCGCGTGTCCGGTACCAGTACGAGATCCCGGGCCACAATTACCGGATGACGGAGCTCCAGGCCGCGGTGGGCATCCCGCAGATGCAACGCTTCGACGCGATGTGTGCGAAGCGCCGGAGCAACGCCGAGTTTCTGCTCGACGCACTCGTGGACGTGCCGGGCCTCGTGCTGCCCTCCGTGCCCGAGGGTCGGACTCACGTCTGGCACCAGTTCACGGTGCGCGTCGCCGAAGTGAACGGGCGCGATAGAGATGGCCTGGCCGACGCGCTAGCCGAGCGTGGGATCGACACGGGCGCCTACTACCCACGAGTCGTCTTCGACTACCCGTGCTACCTCGATCACCCGAACGTGAAGGTGGCCGATGTACCGCGCGCTCGCGCCGCCGCGGCGCAGGTCCTCTCGTTGCCCGTCCATCCCGGGCTCGACGAGGAGCAACTGCGTACGGTCGCTGACGCCGTCCGTGCAGTCCTGGTCTGAGCGCCCGCGCAGGCGGCGTCAGGCCCCCGCCCGGTGGACCACCTCTGCCACCGCGTCGATCACGGTGTCGATCTCGTGGTCGCGCAGGCCCGGATGCATCGGGATGGCGAGGTGCCGTTCGAAAAGCGAAGCCGAAGTGGGGCAGGGCGGCCGTTCGCCGTACACCGGTTGCACGTGCGACGCGAAGGTGCCGATCGCCACCTGCACGCCGGCCTCCCTGAGCATGCGCGCCACCGTCGCGCGCGGTCGGTCGGCATCGAGGGTGAGCACGAAGCTCTGCCACGCGTGCCGGCGGTCGTCGAGCTCCGCGGGCAAGGTGAATCCCTCGCAGCCGGCGAACGCCTCGAGATAGCGATCGGCGACGTGGCGGCGCGCCGCGAGCAACTCGGGTTCGCGGTCGAGCTGCACGAGAGCGATCGCGGCCAGGATGTCACTGAGCTTGTAATTGTAGCCGAGCTCGTCGAAAACCTGGATGGGGAGGTCGCTCGAGGCCTGACGGGCGAAGGCGCTCTCGACACCGAAGCACGACAGCTTGCGCGCATGCGCGATGCATGCGCTGTCGTCTGACACGAGCACGCCACCCTCGCCGGAGGTGATGCCCTTGCGCGCGTGCAACGAGAAGCACGCGACGTCACCGAACGAACCGGCCGGTCGTTCGCGGTACCAGCTGCCCGAGCCCGCGGCGGCGTCCTCGAGCAACCAGAGGCCGTGTGCGTCGCACAACGCGCGCAGGTCGTCGTAGTCGGCGCACTGGCCGAAGACGTCGACCGCGACGATGCCGACGGTGCGCGGCCCGATCGCTGCCGCTGCGGCCTCGACGTCGATGGTCCACGAGTCGGGACACACGTCCACGAAGACGGGAGTTGCGCCGGTGAAGAGGACGGAGTGCCCGGTGGCGGGGTAGGTGTAGTCGGCCACCAGCACCTCGTCGGCCGGGCCGCACCCGAACCCCAGTAGCGCGAGGTGCAGCGCTGCGGTGCAGTTCGCGACCGCCACAGCCCCGGCGACGTCGCACTTCTCCGCGAAGCGGCGCTCGAGTTCCGTGTTGCGCGGCCCCTGCCCTGCAACCCACCCCGAGGCGAGCACTTCCCGCACCGCCTCGAGCTCCTCGTCCCCGAAAGACGGGCGCGACAGCATGATCGGATCCCTGGTGCCCTTGCCTGTCCCCGTGCTGGTGGCCGCCATCCGGTGATCCTTCCTGTTGGAGCATGGTGACGGGCCGACTCGCCCGCCGCAACGTGTCGTTGAGCACTATCCGTGAGGATCCTGGCCCCGTCTTGCTGAAAAAGCCACGTAACGTCTAGATTCTAGGTGGGACTTCACGGTGAGTGGCTAGGACCGCCGCCGGACCGTCACGTTGGGGCACAGCGGTGGCGGGAAGGCACGTGAAGTGGGACAAGCGGGCGAGCGCCAAGCCGGCGACGGCAGGGTGCACACAAGGGGCGTAACAGTGGGCACAGACCGATCAAGCGGGACGGGCGTGCGTTCGCGCGTCGTCGGGATCGTCGCCGCAATCGCAGTCGTGGCGGGGATGTTTACCTGGCTCGTTGAGGCGGCACCCGCTGCACTCGCAGCGAGTCCGTGTGACACGCCGGTCGTGAACAAGGTCGCGTGCGAGAACACGAAAGCGGGGAGCCCCGAGGGGGACTGGTTCCCCACCACGACCGATGACTCCGTCAACGGGTTCCCGACGAGCTACAGCGTCAACGTTGGGCAGACCGAGTCCTTCAAGATCGACACAGATGCCTCCGCGTACACGATCGCAATCTACCGAGTCGGCTGGTACGGAGGTGACGGCGCTCGCAAGGTCGCGACGATCACGTCGTCGGCGTCGCTCCCGCAGCACCAGCCCGCGTGCCTGACGAACAACACGACGGGGCTCGTCGACTGCGGCAACTGGGGGGTGTCCGCATCGTGGTCCGTGCCCTCGGACGCAGCGAGCGGCGTATACCTGGCACTCGTCACGCGCTCGGATACAGGTGGGAGCAACAACATCCTCTTCGTCGTACGCGACGACTCCAGCCATGCGGACATCCTCTACCAGACGTCCGACACCACCTACCAGGCGTACAACCGCTACGGCGGCAACAGCCTCTACTTCGGTACCGCGCCCAGTTCGGACGGTCGCGCGCTACAAGGTGAGCTACAACCGTCCGCTGGCCGAGGGTGTCGGCGACAACAGCTTCTTCAACGCCGAGTACCCGATGATCCGCTGGATGGAGCGCAACGGGTACGACATGAGCTACGTCGGCGGGGCCGACGTCGACCGCTCCGCACCGACGCTGCTGCAGCACAAGGTGTTCATGTCGGCCGGGCACGACGAGTACTGGTCTGGCCAGCAGCGCGCCAACGTGGAAGCCGCCCGCGATTCAGGCGTCAGCCTCGCGTTCTTCTCCGGAAACGAGGTGTTCTGGAAGACGCGCTGGGAGAACAGCATCGACGCCAGCGGCGCGCCGTACCGCACGCTCGTGTCCTACAAGGAGACGCACGCCAACGCGAAGATCGACCCGAGCCCGCAGTGGACCGGCACATGGATGGATCCGAGGTTCAGCCCTCCGTCCGACGGCGGCCGACCGCAGAACCAGCTCACCGGCACCCTCTTCTCCGTGAGTGGTCCGCGTGACGACGCGATCACGGTGCCCGCCGCCGACGGCAAGCTCCGCTTCTGGCGCAACACGAGCGTCGCTTCGATGAGCAGCGGACAGACGGCGACGCTCACTGAGGGAACGCTCGGCATGGAGTGGGACGCCGACACCGATAACGGGTTCAGGCCGGCCGGTCTCGTCGACATGTCGCACACGACGGTCGACATTCCGAACGGCCTGTACGTGCTACAGGACTACGGCAACACCTTCACCGGCGGCACTGCCACTCACAGCCTCACCCTGTACAAGGCGGCGAGCGGCGCACTGGTGTTCAGCGCCGGCTCCGTTCAGTGGTCGTGGGGACTCGACGACCATCACCTGCAGATCACCGGCGTCGGTGCGATCGACCCGAGGATTCAGCAGGCGACGGTGAATCTGTTCGCCGACATGGCCGCGCAACCCGCGACGCTGCAGTCGGGTCTGACGGCGGCGACCAAGTCGACCGACACGACGGCGCCGACGACGGCGATCACGGCACCCGTCGTGAACGCCAGCGTCCAGATCGGTGTGCCCACGACGATCTCGGGTACGGCGACCGACACGGGCGGCGGTGTGGTCGCCGGCGTCGAGGTGTCGACCGACAACGGCACCACGTGGCACCCAGCGCAGGGTCGGGAGAACTGGACCTACTCCTGGACGCCGGCCACGAACGGGTCGACCACGATCAAGGTCCGGGCCACCGATGACTCGGCGAACCTGCAGGGGAGCCCGGCCTCGCTCGCGGTCACCGTGGCTTGGGCGTGTCCGTGCAACATCTTCCCGCCGTCGGCGACGCCGGCGGGTCAATCCGTGGACACGACTCCGCTCGAGCTCGGCGTGAGGTTCCGTCCGCAGGTCAATGGCCTGGTCACGGGCGTGCGCTTCTACAAGGCCGCGGGCAATACCGGCGTCCACACCGGTTCGCTGTGGAGCGCGTCTGGCCAGCTTCTCGCCACCGCGACGTTCACAAGCGAGACCGCGACCGGGTGGCAGCAGGTGCTGTTCTCCAATCCGGTCAGCGTGACGGCGAATACCACGTACGTCGCGTCGTACTATGCGCCGACCGGCAGCTACTCCTACACGTCCGCGCAGTTTGCGAACGCCGGGATCACCACCGCGCCGCTGACTGCGTTGCAGGACGGGTTCGATGGCGGAAACGGGGCGTTCCGGTACGGTGCCGGCGGCTTCCCCTCCGACTCGTACGGTGCCACCAACTATTGGGTCGACGTGGTGTTCAGCGACCAGGTGCCGCCGGACAACGCAGCGCCCACGATCACCGGCCGCACGCCTGCGGCCGGCAGCACTGGCGTCTCAGTGAACGACCCGGTGGTCGTGAGCTTCAGCGAGCCGATGGTGCAGGGCACGCTCTCCGTCACCCTCAAGAACCCGTCGAACGTCGCCGTACCTGCGACATCGTTGTATTCAACCACTTTCGACACGCTTGTCCTGACACCGAACGCACCGCTCACGGCCGGTGCCACCTACACCGTCACGGTGACGGGTACGGACCTTGCCGGCAACGCACTGCAGAATTCGCCGGTCACCTGGAGCTTCACCACGGGTGGGGTCGGTACTTGTCCCTGCCGCATCTTCTCGAGCGCCGCGACTCCAGCGACGCTCGCGGCAAACGACTCCAACTCGGTGGAGCTGGGTGTCAAGTTCCGCGCCGACGTCAATGGCTACGTGAACGGTGTCCGGTTCTACAAGGGTGCGGGCAACACCGGTACGCACACCGGTTCGCTGTGGAGCGCCTCAGGCCAGCTTCTTGCGACGGCGACCTTCACCGGCGAGACCGCGAACGGCTGGCAGCAGGTGCTGTTCTCGAGCCCGGTGGCAGTGACCGCGAACACCACGTACGTCGTGTCGTACTACGCGCCGAATGGTCACTACGCGTACACAGCGAACGGCTTCGGTGCCGCGGTCGACAACCCTCCGCTGCACGCGTTGGCATCGGGCGCCGCCGGTGGCAACGGCGTCTACCGCTACGGAAGCAGTGGCTACCCGACCGACTCGTTCGGTGCGGCCAACTACTGGGTCGACGTGGTCCTCGGGACCACGCAGCCTGCCGACACAACGGCACCCACGATCGTCTCCGCGACGCCGGCCGGCGGCTCGACCGGCGTATCGGTCACTGATCCGGTGAAGGTAACGTTCAGCGAGGCGATGGTGCAGTCGTCGGTGTCATTCACGCTCACGGGCCCCGCGAGCGCGCTGATCCCGGCAACGATGACCTACGACGGCAACTCGAACACGGCGACGCTCGCGCCGAACGCGCCACTGGCCGCGGGCACTACCTATACCGTGACAGTCAACGGCAGCGACGCCGCCAACAATCTCCTCGCGGGTGCGCCGGTCAGCTGGACGTTCACGACGGGTGGTCTGTCCACCTGCCCGTGCAGGATCTTCTCGAGCTCGGCCACGCCGCAGGGCGCGGCCGCGACCGACTCCACGCCGACCGAGGTAGGCGTCAAGATCCGTACGGACGTGAGCGGCTGGATCAACGGGGTACGTTTCTACAAGGGCGCCGGGAACGTCGGCACGCACATTGGCACGCTCTGGAGCGCGTCCGGTCAGAAGCTTGCGACCGTGACGTTCGCCAACGAGACGGCAGGCGGTTGGCAAGAGACCCTGTTCTCCAACCCCGTTGCTGTGAGTGCCAACACCACGTACGTGGTGTCGTATTTCGCGCCGAATGGCCACTACGCCTACACGTCGAACCAGTTCGGTCTCGGTGCCGTCGACAACGCGCCACTGCACGCGCTGGCGTCGGGTGGCGACGGTCCGAACGGCGTCTTCCGTTCGGGCGCGTCGGGGTTCCCCGGTGACTCCTTCGGCAACACGAACTACTGGGTCGACGTGGTGTTCAGCACCGCCGCGCCTGCCGACACGACGCCGCCGTCGGTGGTTACCGCCACGCCGGCCGCAGGATCGGCTCACGTGTCAGTCACTGATCCGGTGAAGGTCACGTTCAGCGAGGCGATGGCGCCGGCCTCGGTGTCGGTCACGCTCGCCGGTCCCGGCAACACGCCGGTGCCGGCTGCGCAGTCGTACGACGGTAACACCAAGACCGTCACGCTCACGCCGACCTCCCCGCTCGCCGACGCTACGACGTACACGGTGACGGTGAATGGCGCGGACCAGGACGGGAACGCCCTGACTGGCGCCCCCGCAACGTGGACGTTCACCACTGGAGGTCTCTCGACCTGCCCATGCACGATCTTCTCGACTACGGCGACTCCGCAGGGTGCCGAGGTCACCGACGGCACGCCGATCGAGGTGGGGGTGAAGTTCCGCACCGATGTGGACGGCTACGTCGACGGAGTGCGCTTCTACAAGGGAGCGGACAACACGGGCGCGCATGCCGGCAACCTTTGGTCGTCGTCGGGACAGCTGCTCGCGTCGGTCACGTTCGCCAACGAGTCGGCGAGCGGCTGGCAGCAGGCAGCCTTCTCGCAGCCCGTCGCGGTCAATGCCAACACCACGTACGTGGTGTCGTACTTCGCGCCGAATGGCCACTACGCCTACACGTCGAACCAGTTCGGTCTCGGTGCCGTCGACAACGCGCCACTGCACGCGTTGGCGTCGGGCGCCGATGGCGCCAACGGCGTGTACCGCTACGGTTCGGCCGGCTTCCCAACCGACTCCTTCGGCAACACGAACTACTGGATCGACGTTGAATTCTCGACTCAGCAGCCCGGCGTGCAGCAGCCGCAGACGATCACCTTCGCGCCTCTCGCCGCGGTGAACTACGGCAGCGCGCCGCGCACGGTCAGCGCGACGGGTGGCGGCTCCGGCAACCCGGTGCTCGTGACGTCGAGCACGCCCGGGGTCTGCACCACGGGTGGCACCAACGGCTCGATGGTGACCATCATCGGTGCCGGCAGCTGCAGCGTCACCGCGAGCCAGGCGGGCAGTCTCTCGTATGCGGCCGCGACGCCCGTTACGCAGAGCTTCGTGGTGAACCCTGTGTCGCTCACCGTCACGGCGGCCGCCGCGACGAAGGTCTACGGCCAGAGCAACCCGGCCCTCGTCGCGAACTTCGCCGGGTTCGTGCCGGGTGACAACCTCGGCAACTCTGGTGTGACCGGGTCCCCCGACTGTACGAGCTCGGCGACGCCGTCGAGTGCGGTGGGCAGCTACCCGATCACCTGCACCGCGGGCACGCTCGCGGCGCAGAACTACACGTTCAGTTATGTGCCCGGCTCCCTCGCGGTGTCGGCGGCGCCGCTCACCGTGACGGCAATCAGCGTCACGAAGACACTGGGGGATGCGAACCCCACACTCGGTGCCACGATCACCGGCTTCGTGCTGGGGCAGACCCAGGGCACTTCGGGGGTCACGGGAGCGCCGGCGTGCACGACGACCGCGACGACCAACGGCGCGATCGGAAGCTACCCAGTCACGTGCACCGTCGGCACGCTGGTCGCCGTCAACTACTCCTTCGCCTCGTTCGTGGCGGGGACGTTGACGGTGGCGGCGCCGCAGGTCGCGTTCACGACCGCGGCCCAGACGCAACTCACGACGGGGCTCACGTCGGGGACGATCACGGTCCAGCGCCAGAACGCCGACGGCTCGCCGCGAACAACCGGCGGCTCGATGACGGTCAACCTGTCGACGAGCCCGGCGAATGGCGTGTTCCGCAACACGGCCGACAGCGCGACGATCACGTCGGTGACGATCGCGGCCGGTGCGAGCGGCGCGAGCTTCCGCTACCGCCCGTCCTCGGCCGGGACGCCGACGGTCACGGCTGCCGCAAACGGGTTCACCGCGGGCACGCAGGTGGAGACCGTGCAGAACCCGACGCTCGTGTTCACCACGACCGCCCAGACCATCGCCCGCAACACCACGTCGGGCAACATCACGGTGCAGCGACGCGCCGCCGACGGTACGCCGATGACTACCGGCACCATCACCGTGAACCTGGCGACGAGCCCGGCGAACGGCACGTTTCGCGACCAGTTCAACCTGTTCAACATCACCTCGGTGACCATCGGCAGCGGCGCGAGCACCGTGACCTTCCGCTACCGGCCCTCGGCGGCGGGCACGCCCATGCTGAGCGCGTCGTCGAGTGGCTACCAGGCGGCCACGCAGGTGTGGACGATCACGTGATCCCCTGAGTCAGTCGTTGGGCAGCTTCGTAGCGGGCGCGTGCCTCGAGGGCACGGGCCCGCTTCCGTCGCGGATCGTGCATGTGCCACTCGAGTTGGAGCGCCCGGCCCGCCACCCGCGCGGCCTCCCGTACGTCGCGCTCGACGGGGAATGCCATCGTCCGTCGGTACAACTCGACCTGATGATCGATCCTGCTGGTCAGGGAGAAGCGCTCCTCGACGATGCGTCGACCAAAGCGTCCCAGTGACGCTCGCCTCGCCGGATCCGTGAGCAGCTGACGGAGCGCGCCGGCCACTCTCTCGCCCGCAGGAGTCCCGTCGCCCAGGCCCCACATTCCCCGGGCGAGGAATTGGGCGCTGGTCTCAGGGGTGAACGGGACGGCGAACCCGCGCTCGCCCTGCACGATGACCGGCTTCTCGAATGCGAGGCCACGCAACGCGGTGGTGCCCATCCCGACAACCACATCGGCGGCGTCGTAGGCCGACCGCGGGTCGCGGACCGGTCCGGGAATGGTGATCACCTCCCGGCCGTGGCGTGCGTTCACCGCCCGCGCGCGCGCCTGCAGCGATTCCGAAGCATCGCCCTCACCCAGGAGGAAGTACCGCACGGGCAGGTCGCCCACGATTCGGTCGACGGCGTCGATGGACTCCACGAGCGACTCGAGCTTTGCGTTGAGCGCGAGCCGTGAGGCGCACACGACGAGCCGCTGCTCGGCCGAGATCCCGCGCTCGGCGCGGAAGTTGCCCGGAGCGAAGCCCGGCCGGTCGGCCTGCGTGTCGATCGGAGGCTCGAGCAGCCATGCGTGCTGGTAGCCCGCCGCCGCGGCCTCGTCGCGCAGCGCCGGCGTACCCATGATGATCGGCACCGTGCGCGGCACATAAGGCGGCACCTCCATCGAATACACGGTGCACATGAGCCGGGTGCCACCCGCGAGGTGGGCCCCGAAGAACCCGTCGAGGCACGGTGGCCACTCGTACCCGTGGATGATGTCCAGGCGCCGGCGCCGCGCCAGCGCCGCGAGCTGCGCGATGCGCGAAGGCGCGGGGCGGTACCGCAACTGCCGTGCGGGCACGAACGGGAGCTCCTTGGCAGCGATGTGGTCCTCCAGAGGGCCCGGAACGCCGTAGACGGTGACCTCGTGACCGCGGTCACGGACGCCGGCGGCCAGGTCGATCGCGGTCAGCGGGCTTCCGCCGATGGCGAGCGTGTGGGGCGCGACGAGGACCCGCAGGGGTCTCGGGCCTACCCGCGACCCAGCCCCGGTGTCACGTTCTGCAGTCAAGAGTGACTTAGCGTGCTGAACTTGCCCGGAATTTGGAACCATCGCCCCCATTTTGCCACGGAGAGTGCAATCCCGCTACACTGGGTGCATCTCGGGGCGGAGGCAGTGGGGCAACCGTCCACCTTCGGAAGGGTGTCGGTCGGATGGCGGCATCGATCGAAGGACCGGCTCAGGTCCAACGTGACCTCTACACGGTCCGGCGTGCCGGCTTCGCCGTGGTTCCCGGCTTCGTCGACGACGTGCAGGCAGAGGCGATCTTGGCCGAGGCTACTCGGTTCCGCGACGAGGTCGACGCGTACCGGGCTGCTGGCGGTGACGTGCAATTCCTGTCGGGCTGGCCGCTCCACAATGTGCGCGCGCTTTATGCGGTGAGCGAACTCGCCCAGGACGTCGTTCGAGACGAGCGGCTGCTCGCGTACGCCCGTGGGTACCTCGGTGAGGCGCGCGTGCAGGACTGCCAACTTCTCACGAACATGCCGGATGACCGCAACATCTCGCGTGGTTCCGATGGCTCGGTCAACTACCACCGCGACGGCAAGTGGCCCGATGGCGACATCCGGCCGACGTACCTCCATTGCTTCGTGTTGCTCACGCCCATGACGAAGGAGAATGGCGGCACGATCGTGGTGCCGGGCACGCACCGTGAGCGCGAACCCGGGTACTACTTCAAGGAGACCGACCCGGGTGAGTTCGTGGAGTCGAACTTCTATCCGACGTATCCGCGCCGCTACTTCCCCGGATCCGTCCAGGTCGAGGCGCCTCGGGGGTCGCTCGTGCTGATCGACCCTATGGGTATTCACGCGCAGGGCATCAACGTGAGCAACGAGCTGCGGACGGTACTCAACGTCTCGTTCGCAGTCGAGGGCGCCGCCGGCATGCTCGACTGCCGCGGCCTCGCGGAGAAGCACGCGCGCATCGAGGTCGACGCCGACCTGCTCGAGCTGCTCCTCGCCGACGACCGGCTTCCGAGCGAGTATGGCCCCTTGAGTGATGCCGGGTAGCACCGCTGAGCTCCCGGCCCTGAAGTGGACGCCGCCCGGCGCGGAGGGCACGGGTGCGGACGGCGCCGCCGAGCTCCCGGCCCTGAAGTGGACGCCGCCCGGCGCGGAGGGCACGGGTGCGGACGGCGCCGCCGAGCTCCCGGCCCTGAAGTGGACGCCGCCCGGCGCGGACGGCACGGGCGCGGACGACAACGCCGTGGCGGGAGCCGAGGTCGCCTCGGGGCCCAACCGCGAGGAGCCGGGTCTCAACCACCTCGTGCGTGGCGGTTTGAAATGGAGCTTCGCGAGCACGGCACTCGGGCGCCTGCTCACCCCGCTCACCTCGATCATCCTCGCCCGCCTCCTCGCACCCGAGGACTTCGGCGTGTTCTCGCTCGCCATCGTGGTGGGCACGGCGCTGACAAGCTTCAACGACCTCGGCGTCACCAATGCCATCGTGCGGTGGCAGGGCGACGTGCGGCACGCGGCCCGCACGGCTACCTCGATGGCGATCGGTTTCAGCGTGATGCTGTACCTGCTGATCTTCTTCGTCGCGCCCGCGTTCTGTGCCGCGATGCACACGCCGGCCGCGACCGGTGTCATCCGCCTCGCCGCGCTCACGGTCGTCATCGACGGCATCTCATCGGTGCCCGGAGGCCTGCTCACGCGGGAGTTCCGTCAAGGGCGCCGGGCCGCGGCCGAGTGGACCGGCTTCACCGTCTCGACCGGCCTGACGGTCGTGCTGGCGGCCTCGGGCTTCGGCGCGTGGAGCCTCGCGTGGGGCAGGATCGTCGGGAACACTGTCAACACGGTCGGCCTGTACGCGGTCGTGAACTACCGGCCATGCCCCGGATGGGACCGCCGGATCGCACGCGACCTGCTGTCCATCGGAATGCCGCTCGCAGCGTCCAGCCTTTTGTTCTTCGCGATGGTGAACACCGACTACCTCGTCGTCGGCCGGGTGTGTGGCACCGTACTCCTCGGGCTCTACACGATCGCGTTCAACCTCTCGAGCTGGCCCTCGAGCATCTTCAGTGGAACGATGCGGCGCGTCTCCGTGCCCACGTTCTCACGGTTGCAGGACGACCGCGGTCGGCTCGAACGCTCTTTCGCCCGGGGTACCCACAACCTCGCCCTGCTGACGATCCCGCTCGTCGTCGGCCTCGCCGTCCTGTCCGGACCGCTCGTGGGCACGCTCTACCCGCATCGCTACCGTCCGGCCGCGGCGGCGCTCGCCTTCCTCGCCGTGCTCGGCGGCATCCGGGTTCTGCTCGACTTCACATACGACCTCTTCGTCGCGCTGGGCAAGCCGAGGACGCTGCTCATGCTGCAATGTGCCTGGGGCCTCGCCCTCGTTCCTGCGCTGGTGCTGGGCGCGCACGTCGACGGGATCCGGGGCGTGGCGATCGGTCATGTCGTCGTCGTGTGCCTCGTGGTCGTGCCCGCCTACCTGGTGGTCGTCCGGCGAGCGGGTTTCGAGCACGGTCCGCTCGTGCGCCCGCTCGTCCGGCCACTGGTTGCCGGGCTTGTCGCCGGGCTCGCGGCATTCGCCGTGGTCCGGGTGGTCGACGACGACGGACTCGTCGGGCTCGTCGCCGGCGGACTCACGCTGCTCGGCGTCTACCTGCTGCTGGCGATGCGGGTGAAGCACTACCCGCGTTTCGCAACGCATCTGCTCGACCTGGCGGCCGACTGACCACAGGGCCTGGGAGCGAGATGGCGTGGCGGCGTGGCGTCAGGCGGTGTCGGGCGCCAACCACGCGTGCCTTGCCGTGTGGGCACCCATCTGGGCCTGTGCGATGAGTTCGTGTGCCGGGAGCAGCGTGGCGAGCTCCACAGCAGGGTCGACGTCCCCGTGGACGACGTCGACGAAACGGTTCAGCTGGCTCACCAGCGGCTCCGGCATCGGTGGCACGAACGGGATTTCGATGATCGTCTGCTGGCGGTAGCCGGGTCCGTCATCGATCGCGTCGTTGGCGACGTGTCGGTACACCGTGATGTCGTTGCGGAGCAGATCGACCTCGATCACCTTGTCGAGCTCGGTGATGGTGAACTCACGGATCTTGCGTTGACCGACGCGGCTCGCGCACAACGACGCCACGATACCGTTGGAGAACGTGAGCACGGACTGGACGACGTCCTCCGCCTCCGATCGCGAGTGCGGGTGGCAATATGCGAAGTGGGCCTGCATCGACTCCGGCGGCCGACCCATGAGCAGGACGGTGAGGTCCAGATCGTGGATCATCAGGTCGCTGCCGACACCGGTTCGGATGCGTTGGGCGTACGGCGACGTGCGCTGCGTGGTCACGAACACCGGTTCCTCGACGATCTGGCGCATGGTCACGAACGCCGCGTTGTAGCGCTCCAGCAACCCGCACATGAGCGGGATGCCACGGGCACCGGCCACCGCGACGAGGCGGCGTGCCGACGCGATGTCGTCGGACAATGGCTTTTCGACGAGGAGCGGCATTCCGTGGTCGAGCGTCCGCATAGCCCACTCTGCGTGGTGCTCGGTGGGCGCGGCGACGATCACGGCGTCGCAGTCGGCGAAGGAGTCGAGGTCGGTCAGCGCGGGCACACCGAACCGGTCGCCAACGACGGCGGCGCGCTCGGCGTCGGCGTCGACGACGAAGGCCAGCTTCGTCCGCGGCGACTCGCTCACGACCCGACCGTGAGCCGATCCCATCACGCCTGCCCCGATGAGCCCGATCCGCAACGGCGCGCTGGTCGTGTCCATCCGTGTGCCCCTTCCGCCCGCTGCCTCGCCGACGTTCCGCCGTGCCTCTGCCGGATCGCCTGATGGCCCGGCCGTGCCGCCCCCGTATCGTGTCGCCCGGCGTCGCCCTCGTCCTGGCGACCACTGTGGGCGCACGCAGCGTAGCGCAACGTGACCATGAGTGGTCAAGAACCATTACACCTAGCGCGTAATAGCGCGTAGAGTGGTGTTCTCACGCGGAGTGGTATTGATGTGCGGGCGCCTGGGCGGGCGACGCAGGGGAGAGGCCGAAGGTGGAGGGTCCTGGCGAGCACGTCGTCGACAGCGCAGGCATGCCGACGTTCGGCCTTGACGGCTACTCGGCACTCCTCGACCGCTTCGCCGCCCAGGGTTACGAGACGCGCGGCATCGGCGCAATGGACGAATCGGACGAGCCGGCGCGCGTCCTCTACCTGCGCCACGACCTCGACCTCATGGTCGCGTCGGCCCTGCCGATGGCGGCGATCGAGGCGGCCCGCGGGATGCGGGCCACTTACTACGTCCTGCTGACCGGCCCGTACAACGCGTGCGCGCCGGAGCAGCGGGCCGCACTGCGCGAACTGGCCGCCGGCGGGCACGACATCGGGCTGCACTACGACCTCGGCGCTGACGACGCCGGGCCCGGCGAGTGGCGTGCCGAGCTCGATCGCGCTCTCGTGATGCTCGAGGCGATCGTCGGCACGCCGGTGCGCACGATCAGCACGCACAATCCGTCGCTTGGCGGCGACGACCCATTCCGCGACCTGCAGGGTCTCCGCCATCCGCACGACCCGCGTGATCGCCGCGAGCTTCTCTACGTCAGCGACTCCCGGCGACGCTGGCGTGACACGAGCCTCTTGCGCTGCTTCGGCGAGGACGCGCCTTCGCGCGTCATGCTCCTGACCCATCCCGAGCTCTGGCTCGACCCTGTGGTCGTCGATGCCGAGGAGTACCTCCGCGAGCGTGTGTCGGTGCAGGCGCTGGCACCGATGAGATCCTACCTCGAGGAAGAGGTCCCGAGGCTCTGGCGGGCGGTCGAGCCGCAGGCACCGTCGCGCGAAGAACGTCGCACGCCACAGTGCCGTATCGTCCGCCTCGACCGTGCGACAGCGGAGCGCCGCCTGACCGCGATCGGCGATCGCTTCGCGCAGTTCGAGGAGATCCACTGGACGGCCGAGCAGATCCTGGCCGATCGGGAGGGGAAGTGGGACCTCTCGCTGCTCGCCCTGGCAGGCGACGACGTCGCGGGGTTCTCGATCGATTCGCTCCGCGGCGGCCACCTCTACGTGCACGCACTCTTCGTCGGCCCCGAGCACCGACGCGGAGGGCTCGGACGCCGCATGATCGAGCATCTGACCGCGACGGCGGCCCGGAACCGGCTCGCTGGCGTCGCCCTCCGGGTGGCGTTCGCGAACGTCGGTGCCATCCGCTTCTACCTGTCGTGCGGGTTCGCCATTGTCGACGCCGAACCCGAGGAGCGCCAGCTCGTGTTGGTGCTCCCGACCAGCACACCGGAGGTCATCGCCTGATGCACGTCGTCGCGATCCACCAACCGAACTTCCTGCCGTGGCTGGGCTTCTTCGAGAAGCTCGACCGCGCTGACACGTTCGTGCTCCTCGACGAGGTGCAGCTGCCACGCCGTAGCGCGACCACACGTGTATCGACGCTGCTCGAGGGCAAGCCGCACCTGCTCTCGCTGCCGATTCGGCACGGCGGTGATCAGGGCATTCGGATCTGCGATGCGGAGATCGACCGGGAGAACCCGCTGCTGCGCAAGGGTGCCGTCAGTCTTGAGCGGGCCTACGCTCGCTCGCCGCACTGGTCGCCCGTCGGCGCGGAGGTGCTCGCGCTCATCGGCGACCCGCCGAGCTCACTGCTCGAGCTCAACCTCGCGCTGTTCCGCGTCCTGGGGGGGGCGCTGGGGGTCGACCTCGGGAAGGTCGTCCGACAGTCCGAGCTCACCTCGGAGGGACAGAAGAGCGAACTGATGGCGTGCCTCACCGCGGCCGCCGGCGGCGACGTCTACCTGTCCGGTGGCGTAGATCCGGCCCGGGGCACGGAGCAGGGCCCGAGCGGCGCCGACTACAACGACCCGCTCGTCTATGCGGGCTACGGCGTGCGCCTCGAGTACCAGAACTTCTCCCACCCCGTCTACGACCAGGGAACCGCAGAATTCCATCCCGGGCTCACGGCCCTCGACGCGCTGGTTCGCATCGGCGAGGGCACGCTCGCCACCGTGCGGGCGGCCAACGAACCCGAGCGACGGGCGCTGCGGGTACCCGCTCCGACATCGGCTCCGTGACTGTGGCACTGCGTTGCCGGGCTCGCGCCCGCTCGATGTCGTGGCGGACGCTCGGCCACACGCGTCACGTGGACGTCGATAGAGTCGCTCCCATCGGCGACCGAAATCTGGATGCATGACCTCGGACCGATCCCGCACGATGACCCGCCGCACGCTCGGCCGAGGTGTCGTCGTCGGAGCCTGTGTGGTCGGGGTGCTCGGAGCTGCCCTCGCCCTCTCCGACTGCGGCCCGCCGGGTTCCACCGCTCCGCCGGACGGCCTGCCGGCCGCGGCGCCGTCGGCGCCCGCCGTGCCGGCGCCGACGGCCCCCGGGGGATCGCCCAGCGCAGCGAACACGGGCTGGGAGCCCACCGGGGTATCGCTCACGCAGTACACCGGGTCGACCACCATCACGACCGACGGGACCGTGATCGACGGCAAGGATATCCGCGGGACTCTGGAGATCCGGGCCGACGACGTGACCATCTCCCGCAGTCGCATCGAGTCGGGCGCCGGACAGTCGTACGTCCTGGTGCAGCAGTCGGGCGCGGACGGCCTCAGGGTCACCGACACGGAGGTCACGAACCGCCCGGGCCAGATCGCCGACCGCGCGATCGCCTCTCTCGGCACAGGCATGATCCTCACACGCGTCTACGTCCACGGCACCCAGCGCGGCATCCAGACGGGCAACGGCACCGTGGTGCAGGACAGCTACGCCGACGACTTCCTCAATGACAGCAGCAACCATGCGACCGCGGTGATGGCGCTCGGTGGCACCAGTCACGTGCATCTCACCAACAACACATTCGGGTGCGGCACGGGGGAATGCTCGGCTGCGATGTCCGTGTATCCGCAGAACGACTTCGGGGGCCCCAACGACGACTGGACGATTTCGGGGAACCTGTTCAACGGCGGCTCCTACTGCGTGTACCTCGGCTACTCGCCGGCGGACGGCGAGTCGCCGAACACGAACATGCGCATGACGAACAACTACTTCGGCACGAAGTACGACGCGGAGTGCGGTGTGTTCGGGCCGGTCGGATCGTGGGGCGGCTCGCCCACCGACGTCTGGAGGGGCAACACTTGGTACGCCCCGGGCAGCCCGGTCGACGGCCAGCCCGTGAACCCCTAACGCGAGGTATCGCAGTGCGCATCGGGTTCGCGTGCAATTGGGATCCAGTCGCCGAAGCGACCTGGTCCGGGACTCCGTGGCACCTCATGCGGGCCATGGCGGCGCAGGGAGAGACGGTCGATGTCGGGTTGCACCTCCCCCGCAGGGCCCGCCAGGTCCTCCAGCTCGCGTCGCTGCGCCCCACGCCCGCAGGCTGGGTGCCTCGATGGGAGCATTCCCCGCGGTTCGAGCAGCGGCTCACTGCCCACACCGCGCGTCGCGCCCAGGCGGAAGCTTGCGACGTCGTGCTCGAGATCCAAGACATCGGCGACCCCGGCGTGCCGTTCGCGGTTTACTCCGACATGAGCTATGACATCGTCGCCGATCTCTTCGCCGCCGGAGATGACGAGGCCGGTCGGTTCTTTCGCAGCCTCACGCCCGCGTCGCTGGCGCGGCGTCGCGAGCGTCAGCACGAGGTCTACGCCCGGGCTGACGCCGTGATCGCAATGAGCGGGTGGCTCGCGCGCTCACTGGTCGAAACGACGGGGCTGCCGGCCGACAAGGTGCATCTCGCACGTCCCGGCGCAACCGCGTTGGCACTGCCACTCCCTCCGCTACCCGTCCGCGATCATCCGCGCCGCCGGCTGCTCTTCGTCGGCACGACGTTCGACGTGAAGGGCGGCGATCAGGTCGTGGCTGCGCTGGCTGCGGTGCGGCGACACGACCCGTCGGTCACGCTCACCGTGGCGGGGCCGCGCGAATGGCCACTCGAGGGGTCAGTCCCCGATGGAGTGGACTTCGTGGGCAACGTGCCGAGAGCCCGCGTGGTCGAGCTGTTCGACACCCACGACCTGTTCGTCATGCCCTCGCGGTTCGAGGCGTACGGGATCGTGTTCGTGGAAGCGCTCGCGCGGGGAATTCCGTGTATCGGGCGTCGGGCGTTCGCGATGCCCGAGATCATCACGGAGGGTCGCAACGGCCTGCTCGTCGAGCGCGGCGATCCCGAAGAGCTCGCGCCCGCCATCCTCGAGGCGCTAGCCGACGATTCGCTCCACGAGTACGCGCGGGCGCACGCGGAGGAGGTCGCGACCGCGGCCACCTGGGAGAACACCGCGCGCCGAGTCCTTGAGGTGCTCGAGCCGCTCGCCACTGTGCGGACCCGATGACCGCCGGCGTCGGCTCGGCCGGCCTGCGCCTGCTGGACCGGGCGCGTCGTGCGCTTCCGCCCGAGGGACGACGGTTCGTGCGACGGGTGACCGATCCGTTGCTCTCGAAAGTCGGATCGGTGAGGGCGTTCGCCACGCACGAACCGGTGATCGGACTCACGTTCGACGATGGCCCCGACGCGATCTGGACCCCGCAGATCCTGGACGTGCTCGCGGCGCACGGAGCACGCGCCACGTTCTTCGTGCTCCTCGATCGGGCCGACGCCCATCCATCGCTCGTCCGACGGATGTTGGCCGAGGGGCACGAGGTCGGTCTGCACGGCGTCGACCACCGTCGGCTCGCGGGAAAGCCTCATACGGTGGTGCTGCATGAGCTAATGGAAGGCCGCCGGCGCCTCGAGGCGCTCACCGGTGCTCCGGTCACATGGTTGCGGCCCCCGTTCGGCGCGCAGAGCGTCGCGAGTTACCGCGCCGCACGGAGCGCCGGCCTCGACGTGGCCGTTTGGGCCGCCGATGCGGAGGACTGGGTTGGGCAGTCGGCGCCTGAGTGCGCCGAGCGTGCGGCGTCGCGTCTCGGGCCGGGCAAGATCCTGCTGCTCCACGACGCCTTTGCTCCTCCGCACGGGTCCGACGCACCCCAGCCCGACCTTGATCGCGCTGGGGTGCTCGAATTGCTCCTCACGCGCTTGGCCAGTGAGAGCACGACCGCGCACAGCCTGGGCGAACTCCGCGACCGCTTCCCGGTCCAGCGGACGGCCTGGTTCCGGGCCTGATTCTCCCGGTCAGGGAGCTGGTTCGCCTGGTCAGGGAGTGAGTGCCGTGCCGTTCTTCGTGGCCCCGGGCGCATACCAATAGTTCCCGGTCCAGGTGTTGCCCGCGGACCATGACCACGAGCCGACGGGCCCGTAGAGACCACACTGGCTCCGGTACTTCGTGCCGAAGCCGTTGTTGGTGACCCGCATGTTGGTGTTCGGCGATTCACCGTCGGCGGGCGAGTATCCGAGGTACACGCAGTAGCTTCCGCCGTTGAACAGGTTGCCGTCGATGGTCCAGTCGCTGTTGGCGCCGCCGAAGTCCGTCTGCGGATAGACGGACATCGCGGCCGAGCATTCGCCGGTGCCGCACCCGAACGTGTTGTGGCGAAGTGTCACGTGCGCGGTGCCCCCGAGCGACATCACGCCGGTGGCGTGGTTCGACGAGGTGTTCATGAAGTCGTCCGAGTACGAATCGGTGATCGTGGTGTAAGGGCCGGTCTCGATGCCGCGCTGCGTGCCGTGCACGTACACCCGGGCGAGCGTCATGTTGGTGCCCTTGGAACTGACGGCGCGGTCGGCCGCCTGACTCGGCACATTGGCGATCTCGGTGTCGCTGATCGACAGGCCCGAAGAGCTGGGGGACTGGTACACCACGTAGCTGAGCCCGTTGCCGGCCCGGATCCGGCTGCGCGAGATCGTGACGTTGTTGGCCTTGACGGTGAGGCCGCCGGCGATGTCGGCGCCGTCGATCACCGTGCCGTTGGCCGTGATGGTGAGCGGTCCCGTGTACGGCTTCAGCGTCACGCCGGTCGGTGCCCAACCGGTGGTCGACGGCGTGGGGAACGGCACCACGCCCGAGCCGCTGCTTGGGGGCTGGGTTGTCGTCGTGGGCGGCTTCGTGGTGGTCGTCGTGGGCGGCTGGGTCGTGGTGGTCGCAGGCGGCTTCGTGGTGGTCGTGGTCGGCGGCTGGGTCGTCGTTGTCGTGGTCGGGGTGCCGACGGCGAACGAGACCGTGGTGCTCGTGCGCGTCCCCCAGCGGTCGCGAACGGTCGCCGTCAGCAGGTGGAGTCCTTGGGCGAGCCTGCCCGAGTCGAACAGGAGCGCGCCGCCGCTCGCGGCGGTGCCCGCGAGGTCGTAGGGCGATGCACTGTCGCTGGAGTAGGGCGCCCGGCTGAGCCCGGGGTCGTCGATGCGGAAGTCGACCCTGAGGGCGTCGGCCGCCATGGCGTAGATCGCCACCCTGCCCGAGAGCGACGCGCCGGCGAGCGACGCGCCGGGCGTCCGGGACGAGTTCGTGGCGTAGACGAGGGTCGGGGGAGAGGCGGTCGCCGCCGCGGGCCGGTCGAGGGCGCCGACACCCGACAGCACGGCCGCCAGCGCCAGCGCGGCGACGAGAGCGGTCATGGCAGGGCGGCGCTGGAGGGACGTGGGGCTCATCGGGATGTCCTTCCGTCTGGAGGCGACTGCGTCTGGCCCGTGGATCGGCACGGAGAGTGGTTAGCTTGAGGCGTAGAGTGGTCAGATGCGAATTGCAGGGGTCTCTGTTTTCTCACGAAGCGTGTGCGGATCAGCTCTTGTCAGCACGATGCGCGTTCAGATAGGCTTTCTTCCAACGCAGCGTGGTGGTGGATCGGCTTAACTCCGAACACAGATCACGGAGCGTGGTTCTCAAAGAGCGGAGTCTGGGGGGCAGCGCCGCGATCCGCCGGGGGCGGCGGGACACGGGGCTACGCCCACACGGGGCGAACGGGGCGAACGGGGCGACAAGTGGGGCGGACGATGTGGGCCTCAGGGCCGACAGGTGCGGCAGCGCTCGGCGACCGGGCGTCGCGGACGCTGAGGGTCGCGACGGGTGCGTCGCTCCGGCGCGCGATGGTGGCGGGGGACTCCCTCGTGCTGCTCGCCGCCGCGGTGGTGGCCTTCGTGCTGATCTCGCCCACCGGTGGGATGCATCCGGTGCTCATCGCGGGACTGCTCGCCACAACGGGCGTGGTGGCCCTCCATGCGCAGCACCTCTACCGGGCCCGCGTGGCGGCCGTGCGGTCCGTGGAGACCGTCGGGCTCCTGCGCACGTCGCTGCTCCTGGCGGTGCTCGCGTTGCTGGCCGTTCGCGACGACTCGGGGAGCACCTGGGAGCGCGCGCTGCTCGTGCTCGTCCTCGCGTTCACCGGGCTCGTCACCTTCCGCTGGGGGTACCGCACCTGGCTCGCCAACGCCCGGTCGCAGGGGCGCTACCTCCGGCGGGTCGTCCTCGTGGGCGACAACGACGAGGCGAAGGAGCTCGCAGTGCTGCTCGCCGACCACGGCGAGCTCGGACTCGAACTCGCCGGGGTCGTACGCACCGCACCGGGTGGCCTGCGGCCCTGGATCCGCGTGCCCACCGCCAACGGCACCAAGGGTGCCCTCGACCTCATGCGCGAGGTCGATGCGAACGGTGTCGTGATCGCAGTGACTGCTCTCAGAGCCGACGAGTGCAACCGGCTCGTGCGTGAGCTCCTGGCCGCGGGAGCGCACGTCCATTACTCGGCGGGGCTGCGAGGCATCGACGTCCAGCGGATGCGCCCGCTGCCCCTCGCGCACGAGCCGATGTTCTACGTGGAGCCGACCGCGCTGGGGCCATGGCAGGCTCGGTGCAAGCGGGCCATCGACGTGGTCGGATCAGCCGCGTGCCTGGTGCTGGTGTCGCCCTTCATCGCCCTTGCCGCGATCGCCATCAAGCTCGACGACCGCGGCCCGGTGTTCTTCCGGCAACGTCGGATCGGGCTGCGCGGCGACGCATTCGAGATGGTGAAGCTCCGGAGCATGACCCGGGCTGCCGTGTTGCCGCACCCTTCGACGGGGCTGGCGAACGAGCGCGAGGGTGGTCCGTTGTTCAAGATGGCGAACGACCCGCGACGGTCCCGCGTGGGGCGGATCCTCGAGCGCACGAGCCTCGACGAGGTGCCCCAGTTGTGGAACGTCCTGAAGGGCGACATGAGCCTCGTCGGGCCCCGTCCAGCGCTCCCCTCGGAGGTCGCGGAGTTCGACACCGAGCTCCAGGCCCGCCACAACGTGCGCCCGGGTATCACCGGGCTGTGGCAACTCGAAGCCCGGGACAATCCGTCGTTCCGGGCTTACAAACGCCTCGACATCTTCTACATCGAGAACTGGTCCGTGGCCCTCGACATCGCGATCATCGCGGGCACCATCGAGAAGGTGGCAGCGCGCGTGTGCTCCTGGCGCTCGTGGATCGCGCCGAAGAATGCCGATCCCGACGAGATGAACGAGGAGATCGTTCTCGGCACCGATCCTCCGACCTCGATCGCGCCGGCCACCCCGGTGGCCGCAATCCCTCGAGCGGTGTCGGAGAACGTCGACCGTCCAGGGGGACTGGTCGTCGGTGGCGGGTGAGCAGGCCGGCACGCGCCCGTCCGTGACGGGCCCCTGTGCGCGGGCGGGGTCGACGGCTCGTCAATCGGGCGGTGAGGGCGAACGACATGCGCGAAGCGGTGGGTGGCGCACCACGATGGGCGACAGCTGCCGCGTTCGGCGGGGTCGCCGTGGTGCTGGCCGCGGCAAAGTGGCTGGCGCCGGTGCACGGCGGCGTCATGAGCGAGCCCCTCTGGGAAGGGACCTCCACGTCGCGTCTTCATGGCGTGCTGTGGGTGGTGGAGCTCGGGTGCTGGAGCATCGCGGTCGCCGCTTCGCTGGTCATGATCGTGCGGCTGCGACACGATCGGGCGGCGGTCCGCCCGTTCCACTGGGCGACCCTCGCGGTGGCGCTCTTTCTCCTCGTCGACGACGCCGGCCAGCTGCACAAGCCCGTGCTACCCGACTGGACGGGACTACCGCCGATCGTGTTCCTGGCTGGCTACGGGGGCGTGGTGCTGGTGTGGATCGCCGCCGCCACCACCGAGAGGCGTGTGGTGGACGTCCCGACCGTGCTCTTCACGTTCGCGTGCTTCCTCGTGTGGATCGTGTGCAAGGTGCTGCCGCCCTTCGGGATGCAGAACTCGCTGCAGATCGCCGGGAAGCTCGGTGGCTCGGTGGGTTGGGCACTCGTGGCGGTGTCGATCGCGTTGGGCGTGAGACGCCAACCGACCCCGGGTCGGTGACCCGGGGCCGTCGGCGTCGTGACGCGCCCGAAGGCGCGGCGGACTACTTGTTGGGCTGCTTGGTGATGCGGAGGTAGGGCTTGACCGCGTTCCAGCCGTTGGGGAACTTCTCCTTGGCGTCCTCGTCGGAGAGGGCGGGGACGATGATGACGTCGTCGCCGTCCTTCCAGTTCACCGGGGTGGCCACCGAGTAGTTCGCGGTGAGCTGCAGCGAGTCGATGACCCGGAGGATCTCGTCGAGGTTGCGACCCGTGCTCGCCGGGTAGGTGATGATCAGCTTCACCTTCTTGTCGGCGCCGACCACGAACACCGAACGCACCGTGAGGGTGTCGTTGGCGTTCGGGTGGATCATGTCGTAGAGGTCGGCGACCACGCGGTCGGGGTCGGCGATGAGCGGGTAGTTGAGCGCCGTGCCCTGCGTCTCCTCGATGTCGCCGATCCAGCCCTTGTGCGACTCGAGCGGGTCGACGCTCACGCCGATGAGCTTCACGTTGCGGGCGTCGAACTCACCCTTGCGCTTGGCGAACGCGCCGAGCTCCGTGGTGCACACCGGCGTGAAGTCCTTGGGGTGCGAGAACAGCAGACCCCAGCTGTCTCCGAGGTAGTCGTAGAAGTTGACTGTGCCCTCGGTGGTCTCCGCGGTGAAGTTGGGGGCGTCGTCGCCCAGGCGCACCGGCATGATGATCCTCCTTGATCGTCGTGGGAGAGCACGTTACGCGCCGCCGCCCGAAAATGCCAGTGAAACGGTCAGGAAATGGCGCGTGGCCTTTCCCGAACGACGGAGTGCCTGTTGACACAGCGTCCCGAACGGGTGAGTCTGCGCACCGGCGCGGGTGCGAAGGGACGTGATGGCGGGGAACACCGGGTATTCGGGCACGGCGCTGCCGCGCAAGCTCGGCATCGGCGAGGGATGCCGGGTGGCGGTCGTGTCGGCGCCGCAGGACTTCTCGCGCAAGCTCACGCCCATGCCGCCCGGCATCACGTTGCGCACCGAGGCGCGCGGGCATCTCGACGTGATCCTCTTCTTCGTGACGCGCCGGGCCGAACTGGCGCGACGGTTCCCCGCGTTCGCCCGGCGCCTCGATCCGGCCGGCGGCCTGTGGATCGCGTGGCCGAAGCGCACGTCGGGGGTGGCGACCGACCTGGTGTTCGACGAGGTGCAGCGCGTGGGCCTCGACTGCGGTCTGGTCGACAACAAGGTCGCGGCGATCGACGAGACCTGGTCGGGCCTGCGCTTCGTGCGCCGCGTCGCCGATCGCTGAGCGCGACGGCGGACGGTCTCGCGGGTACAACGGGAGCATGTGCGGACGGTTCGTCTCGGTGTCGTCACCGCAGCTGCTCGCGCGAGCACTTCGGCGTGACCGAGACCGTGCTGCCCGAGCACGACGCCGACTACAACGTCACGCCCCGCGCCGATGTGCTCATCGTGCGGGAACGGGCGCCGCGTGCCGAGAGCGCCGAGAGCGACGAGACCGTGACCCGGGTGCTCTCGGCCGTGCGCTGGGGCCTGGTGCCGTCGTGGGCCGACGACCCGAAGCTCGGCGACCGCATGATCAACGCCCGGGCCGAGTCGGTGGCCACCAAGCCGGCGTTCCGGCGCGCGTTCGCGAAGCGCCGCTGCATCGTCCCTGCCGACGCGTTCTACGAGTGGAAGGTGGGGGACCGACCGGCGCGTGACCACGGCGCGGCCACCGGCCGCCGCGCGCCCCGTCAGCCGTACTGCGTGCGCCGGCGCGACGGCGAGCCACTCGCGTTCGCGGGCCTGTGGGAGATCTGGCGCGATCCCGCGGTCGCCGACCCCGACGCGCCCGACGCGTGGCTGCGCTCGTGCACCGTCATCACCACGCGCGCGAACGGCGTGCTCGCCCCCATCCACGACCGGATGCCGGTGGTGCTCGGCGACGACCACTGGGACGAGTGGCTCGACCCCGCGAACCACGACGTCGCCGCGCTCGAGCACCTGCTGGTGCCCGCGCCCGACGACTGGGTGGAGGCGTACCCCGTGAGCACGCGCGTCAACAGCCCGCGCAACAACGACGCCGACCTCGTCGCGCCCGCCGAGCCCGAGACCCTGCTCTGACCGGGTGCCGCTCGTCGCGGCGCAACGTAGGCTCGCCGCCATGGAGCCCACGCAGAACCTCGACTTCTTCGCGGCCGAAGCTGAACGCCTCGCCGCCGCCGCACTGACTGCGGGTGGTGGTGCGCCGGTCGCCGCCTGCCCGGGCTGGACGGTTGACGATCTCGTGCGTCACATCGCCGGTGGTGACGCGTGGGCCCGCACGGTGGTGGAGTCGGGCAGTGTCGAGATGCCGACGCGACCTCACATCGACGACACGCTCGCGGGCGAGGAGCTCGTCGCGCACTACCGCGCGGGCGCGGCTGCGCTGGCGAGCACGCTCGCCGCCGCCGATCCCGACGCCGCGGTGTGGACCTTCTTCGCCGCCGACCACTCGGTGCGCTTCTGGATGCGCCGCCGCGCGCAGGAGACGCTCGTCCACCGGGTCGACGCGGACGTCGCGGCCGGTACGCAGACCCCGATCGACCCGGCGTTCGCGTCCGACGGCATCGACGAGTACCTCACGATGTTCCTGCCCCGCTTCGGGCCCGCGCTGGCCGAGCTCGGAGGCAGCGTCCACGTGCACTGCACCGACGTGGAGGGCGAGTGGCTGGTGGTCCCCGCGCCGGAGGCGGCGCGTGGTCACGCGCGAGCACGCCAAGGGCGACGTCGCGGTGCGGGGCCGGGCCGAGGACCTGCTGCTGCTCCTCTGGGGTCGGCGGGAGGTCGGCGTCGAGGGCAATCAGGTGTTCGGCGACGCCGACCTGCTCGACCGCTTCGTCGCCGCCATCCGCCTCTGACGGACCCTGTTCGATGGACGGCCGGTAGGATCGCCCGACCATGTGTGGCATCGCCGGGTTCTGGGGCCCGCCCGACCCTGTGCTGCTCGCCACCATGACCGCGCGGATCGCGCATCGTGGTCCCGACGGCGAGGGCTTCTTCGAACACGAGGCCGCCAGCCTCGGTCACCGGCGTCTGGCCATCATCGACCCCGCCGGCGGGCACCAGCCGGTCGGCACCGACGACGGCCTCCTGCAGCTCAGCTACAACGGCGAGGTCTACAACTTCCGCGAGCTGCGCGACGAGCTCGTCGCCGCCGGCCACACCTTCCACACCAACTGCGACACCGAAGTGGTGCTCCACGCCTACGCCGAGTGGGGCACCGACTGCTTCGCCCGCTTCAACGGGATGTGGGCACTCGCGATCCTCGACCTCCGCCGGAATGGAGCGAACGGCGCCGCGCCGCGCCTCGTGCTCGCCCGCGACCACTACGGCATCAAGCCGCTCTACTGGGCCCGGTCCGAGAGCGGTCGCGTGCGTGTTCGCCTCCGAGGCCAAGGCGGTGCTCGCCGACCCGCAGCTCGACGGTGGAGCCCGACCGGCAGTGGCTCTACGACTACCTCCTCCACGGCCTCCACGACCACAAGCCGCAGAGCGCGTTCACCGGGATCCGGTCGCTGGCCGCGGCCACGTGGGCGATCGTCGACGGCTCGGGTGTCCACGAGGAGACGTACTGGACGCCGAAGCTCTCCACCGACGCGGCCAACGACCCCGCCGAGTTCCGGGCCCGGTTCGAGAAGTCGGTGGAGCGGCGCCTCGTGGCCGACGTGCCCGCGGGCACCTGCCTCTCGGGCGGTATCGACTCGTCGTCGATCGTGGGCATGGCGTCGCAGCTGCTCACCCGCCACGTCCCCGACGCCACGTCGCTCGGCGACCACCTCAAGACCTTCTCGATCGTCTACGACGGCGACCCCATCGACGAGCGCGCCTACATGGACGCGGTGCTCGCCGAGGTCGACGCCGAACCGTTCTTCGCGGAGCCCACGTCGGAACGCTTCGTCGAAGAAGTCGACCGGATGGTGTGGCACCAGGACGAGCCGATCGTGTCGACCGGGCCGTACGCGCAGTGGAGCGTGATGCGCCTCGCGCAGCCCGAGGTCACGGTGCTGCTCAACGGCCAGGGTGGCGACGAGCTGCTCGCCGGCTACGTGCCCTACCAGTACGTGTACCTCCGCGAGCTCCTGCGCCGCCGCAAGCTGCGCACGTTCGCGAGCGAAGCGTGGGCGACGCGCGACGTGTTGAAGCCGCTCATCAAGCGGCGGCTCTCCGACCGGCGCAAGGCGTTGCCGATCAAGCCGTTGCTGCAGCCTTCGTTCTACGACGGGCTCGAGCCGCCGCGCTTCGCGCGTTCGCAGACCGACATGAAGGCGCGCCTCGTCGAGGACCTGCAGACGTTCTCGCTCCCGTCGCTGCTGCGCTACGAGGACCGCAACTCGATGGCGTTCTCCATGGAGTCGCGCCTGCCGTTCCTCGACCAGGAGCTGGTCGACTGGGTGCTGCGGCTCCCGCCCGAGGCCATCGTCGACCAGGGCTGGAGCCGGGCGATCCTGCGTGAGGGCCTGCGCGGCGTGTTGATCGAGAAGGTGCGTCTGCGCCGTTGGAAGGTGGGCTTCACCACGCCGGAGACGCGCTGGCTGCGGGCGCGCCGCGCCGCGATCCAGGGCCTGTTCCGCTCGCCGCAGTTCTGCGCCCGCCCCTACTGGGACGCCGCCGCGCTCGCCGAGGCGTTCGAACGCTTCTGCGCGGGCGAGGTGGAGCCGTCGCAGATCTTCTGGCGGGCGATCAACACCGAGATCTGGCTGCGCGTGTTCTTCGACACCGACGGCGCGTCGCGTCTCGGCGCCGCGCCCGACCAGTCGTTCACGAGCATCGGCGACGACTGGGCCGCGCGCACGAGCGACGCCGCCGCGGACGTGCTGGCGCGCTTCACGCCGAATCCGTCGCATCACCTGTTCGCGACGTCGCACGCCGACGGGCGCGTGTACGCGCGCGTGCCGGTGCGCACGAAGCTCTTCGTCGCCGGCGACTCGCTCGAGGCCGGCGTGCGCGAGGGCCTCACCGAGGCGCTCGGCACGGGTGAGCGGGCTTCAGGACGGCGATGTCGTCGCGGTGAGCGAGAAGGCCGTGGCCATCTGCCAGGGTCGCTCGTTCGCGGTGGAGGAGATCCGCGTGCGCCCGCTGGCGCGCGTGCTGTCGCGCTTCGTGGGCAAGACCGCGTCGGGCATCGGCCTCGGCATCCCGCCACGATGGAGCTCGCGCTGCGCGAGGTGGGGGCGGGGCGCATCCTCCTGGCCAGCGCCGCGGCCGCGGTCACCAAGCCGTTCGGGGTGAAGGGCGTGTTCTACCGGGTTGCCGGTCCCGCGGTGCGGGCGATCGACGGCCCCACCCGCGGCACCATCCCGCCCTACGACGGTCACGCCAAGATGGGCCCCGCCGACCCCGAGGGCGTGGCCCGCGAGCTCGCGGCCGCGCTGAGCACCGAGGGAGTGCAGGTCGGCGTGGCGGTCATCGACGCCAACGACATCGGGGTGAACGTGCTCGGCACGTCGGCCGGCGTGTCGCCCGACGTGGTCACGTCGCTGCTGCGGGACAACCCCCTCGGCCAGGGCGCCCAGCAGACCCCCGTCGCGCTCCTGCGCCCCGTCTGACTCTCCGCTGATCGCTAGCGGGGGTCGAGGCCCGCCATGTCGCGGAAGGCCCGGGTGGAGTTCACGTGGGGGAAGGGCGCGTCGGGCACCGGGAGCTCGAGCGCCGCGCAGATCGGCTCCCAGCCGTCACCGGGCTGCCACTCCACCAGCCGCTCGGGTGGCACCGCAGCCCGCACCGCGGCGTTGTGGGCGTCGTAGGCGGCCTTGGCGGGCTCCTCCACGTCGAACTCGGGGGTGAAGCGGGCACCGAGCACGGCGTTGATCATCGACCGTTGGGGAGCGGGTGCGTCGTCGCCCGCCGGGGAACCGGAGGGCCGGCGGTCCATCACCGCGAAGATCGTGGAGCTCGCGCTCCGCCACCACTCCTCGGCGCTGGTGCGGGTCGAGAGCAGCACGACCGCGTCGGGGAAGGCCGCGGTGAGCTCGGGCCAGAACGCGGCGGCCGGCCAGTCGACCACGGCGTCGAACTCGCCCAGGAACTCGCCCCAGTCGGGGAGGTCGCCGTGCGCGGCGGCCTCCCACACCGGCAGATCCCCGGTGCGGGGCACGGTCTCGACCGCGTGGTAGCACCGCCCGCCGAGCAACTGCTCGAGCGCGTGCTTGAGCGACAGCGTGCCGGTGCGGCCCACGCCGGCACCGACGACCCGCATCGTCATGGATTCCCCCCGGAGATTTCACCGACTCGGTCGGTAGATTGACCCGGTCCGGAATCTATCGGGGAGACGGGGGGACGACGGTGAGTGCACCTGAACCGGCGGGCGACCGCCGCGGCGGGCGCGGCGCCGGTCGGCCCCGGAACGCCGGTGCGGCGGTGGCGGCAGGGCGCGGTCAGGCGGCGGCGGCGGCAAGGGTCGGCGGCCGGTGGCGGCGGCCAGGGCGGCGACGCCGAGAAGGGCCCGCGCAAGAAGGTCGACCGCCGGATCCAGATCGGCATCGTGGTGCCGCCCGACGCGGTGCTCGACCGCGCCCAGCACACGCGCCTCCTGCAGGTCGACGCGTCGTCGGAGCCGCTCACCGAGCGGTTGATCACCCCCTGGCTCGAGCGCACGCCCGAGAACACCATCCTCGACGTGCGTGCCCACCGCCTCCTCACCCAGCACGCGGCGCCGGCCGACGGCGTGTGGCCCGAGGTGCGCGACCTGCTCACCCCCGAGTTGCGGTCGCGTCCGTCGCTCTACGCGAGCGATCTCCCCGACCGCGCGCTCGACCTCGCGCTCGACCGCTTCCTCGCGTCGGTCGCGCCGCTGCGCGAGTACGGCAAGCTCGGCGCGCTGGTGTTCCCGTTCCCGTCGTACTTCACGCCCGGTCAACGCGCGCTCGACTATCTCGAATGGCTGCGCGGCCGCAGCGGCGACGTGCCCATCGCGATCGAGCTGCGTCACCGCGACTGGGTCGCGGGCAAGCAGCGCGAGGCCACGCTCGAGTTCCTGCGCGACCACCAGCTCGGGTACGTGTGCGTCGACGTGCCCACGGGCTTCGACAGCTCGCAACCGCCGCTCAGCGTCGCCACCACCGACACCGCGTTCGTGCGCTTCCACGGCCGCAACGCCGACGCGTGGGAGCGCGACGCCGACACCGGCGACGACCGCTTCGCCTACGACTACCGCGACGCCGACTTCGAGCCGTGGCCGGCACGGCTGGAGAAGCTCACCGCGGCGGCGAAGTCGGTGCACGTGATGTTCTCCGGTCGCAACGCCGACGCCGCCCAGCGCAACGCGCGGCTGCTCGTGCGGGTGCTCACCGGCGACGTCGTGCCCGAGAAGCCCGCGCCGCCACGTCCCGAACGCCGCGGTGGACGGGGCGGGCGCGGCGGGTTCGGCGGCCCGGGCGGACCGGGTGGCTACGGCGGCCGGGGCCGCTGACCGTGCTCGCCCCTCGCACCGGGCGCTAGCGTCGCGGTACCGGTCGAGGACACGGAGGTCCGCCATGAAGACCACACTCGCTTGCCCGTGCGGCACCATCATCCGCGGCACCGACGAGGACGACCTCGTCGAGAAGTCGTTCGAGCACCTCCGGGAGAAGCACCCCGACATGGCCGACGAGTACGAGCGGGAGCACATCCTGTTCATGGCCTACTAGGAAGCCATGCGCCGACCCGTTAAGCAGTAAGGGTTCCCGGGGCGCGGGGACCATGATGCGCGGTCGGGGGACCATCCGGGTGCTGATCGTCGTGCGTAGGTCAGCCGCTACGCGCAGAGAGGGCTGCAAACCCGTCCGCCTGCCCTTCGGCGCGAACGGCGGTCACGTGCCCCTTGTGCGGCCCGTGGTGGCCGGTGGGGAGTTCGCATCGGCGCCACGGGTTCCGGCGGGACAGCGGCGCGGCGCACGAGGTCGACGGGACGGCGACGAGGTCGGTTCGGCGTGTCATGCCACGAGTATCGGCAGATGTTTGTGAGACTGGATTCAACGACGGGTGAACTTCCGGCCAACACGGTGCCGCTGGGGCGGTCACGGGGTCGGTGTCGGCCATTGCGCCACGTGGCGTGTTGACTGTCCCGATTTGACCGACAATGCTTCCGGTCCGGAATCGACGTGGCGGAGGCAACAAAGTCTTTCAGCGTCGCCCGGCCGGAGCAGTCGTCGCGGGCTTGCTCGCCGTAGGGATGGGGGCTTCCCAACCACCGGCAAGTAGAAACCCCATCGTGCCCACCAACGCGCGAGGGTGAGCGCGTCGGAGTCGACGACGGTGGGGGCCTGGCCGTCGAGCAAGGTGCGCGCCCGACCTTGCGCGCGAAATCGTCGGCCTCACGCTTTGTCGTGAACGACTCGTAGACGGCGCGGCCGTCGACGTGCCACTTGACGCGGTAGCGGCTCTTGTGACGTTGCACGCTCGCCATGTTCGGCATCTTCCGGGGGGCCATGAGGCCGGGCGCAGTTCATGGCCTACTGAGGCCGATCGGTGCCCACCGGGGCCGCCCTCGGGCCGGCCCCGGGTGCTGGTGACGGAGACGCCCCGGCGACCTGCGAGAATGGGCTCCCTGTGACCCTCACCGAGGACGACCGGATCGCCGACGAGCTGCGTGGCGCGCTCGACCGCGGGGAGCTCGACGTCTGGTACCAGCCCGAGGTCGAGATCGACGGCCGGACCGTCGTCGC
Organism: uncultured Actinomycetes bacterium; assembly: GCA_963782705.1. Taxonomy (GTDB): domain Bacteria; phylum Actinomycetota; class Acidimicrobiia; order IMCC26256; family DASPTH01; genus CAVRGQ01. The sequence goes on from CAWAKX010000033.1 coordinate 110,765, forward strand.
GCTCGAAGCCCTGCTGCGCTGGCACCACCGCTCCGGAGATCTCGACGAAGCGGGCCGGTTCGTCGGTGTCGCCGAGGCCACCGGGCTCATCGTGCCGATCGGCGAATGGGCGTTGGTCCACGCGTGCGCGCAGGCGGTCGTGTGGCGCGACCTCGTCGGTCACGCGGCACCGGTGCTGCGCGTCAACGTGTCCGCGCCGGAGATCGCCGCCGAGGGCCTGCTCCCCGCGCTCGAGCGCGCGCTCGCCGTCGGCCTCGATCCCGCGGGCCTCAGCCTCGAGCTCGACGAGACCACGCTGCTGCACGCCGGGGGCGAGGCCACCGTGGCCGCGAACCTGCGGGGTGTGCACGACCGGGGCGTCGCGCTGGTGGTCGACCGGTTCGGCCTCGGCGATGGCAGCCTCGGTGTGCTCGACGGGTTCCCGGTGTCGGTGCTCAAGCTCGATCGCGGGGTGATCGCCCGGGTGGCCGACGACGACGCGACGCGCGCGCTCGTCGCGTCGTTCGTCGCGGTGGCGCGCGACGCGGGACTCGACGTGATCGCCCAGGGCGTGGAGACCCACGCGCAGGCGGAGGCCTTGGCCGAGATCGGGCTCACCGCCGCGACCGGCTACCTCTTCTCCGAGGCGGTCCCCGCGGCGAGCATCGCCGAACTGCTGCTCATCACCCGCTGACCCCGCCCATGCGAGTCCCCTGCGCGTGGGTCCCTCCGACCGCCGGTGGCCGCAGGTCCGAAGCCTCGCTCAGGCCGTGAGCGCGAGGAGGGGATCCACCGGCGTGCCGTGCACCCTCACCTCGAAGTGCAGGTGCGGGCCCGTCGACTTCCCGGTGGAACCCACGAGGCCGATGACCTGACCGTCGGCGACCACCGTGCCCTGCTCGACCAGCACGCGGCTCTGGTGCCCGTACAGGGTCGCCACCGAGTGCCCGTGGTCGACCACGACACAGGTGCCGTAGCCGCCGCAATCGCCCGCGAGCACGACCACGCCCGCGCCCGCGGACTTGATCGGGGTCCCCAGGGTCGCCTCGATGTCGAGCCCGGGATGGAACGACAGCGCGCCGGTGATGGGATCGATGCGGGCACCGAAGGGCGAGCCCACGGGCGCGCCCGGAATCGGTGTGTGGAACAACCCGATCAAGGTCGCGGGGTCGGGCTGGCCGGCCTGCGCGATCGCCAGCGCGGCGGTGACGGCGTCGGCCCCGAACTTCGGGTCGACGACGAGGCCGAGGACGAGCGCGTCGCTGCCGAGTGCATCGGTCACCGCCCCGATCGCGTCGCGGTCGGCAGCCTCGGCCGAGGCGAGCTCCTGGCGGAGACGGTCGGCGGCCTTCGCTGCGTCGGCCGCGAGTTGCGCGGCCTGATCCCGGGTCGCGGCTGCGCGGGCGTGCGCGCCGACGAGCTGCGTGCGCACGACTCGCGCATCGGTGACCCGTTCGTCGAGGAGCGCGGCGGGCGCGCGCGTGTAGTGCCGGGCCCGCGCGAAGTCGACCGAAGATGCGGTGTCGACCGAGGCGAGCGGCGACGTGCGATCGAGGTGCTGGTACACGGTGAGCGCGAGGTCGCGGATCTCGCCCTCGAGCTTGGCCAACTGCTTGTTGGCGGTCTGCACCTGAGCTTCGGCTCGGGCGAACGTGGCCTGGGCGGAAGCGAGTTGCTCGGTGAGCTTCGCCGACTGCACGCCTGCCAGCAGGGCCACGACGCGCGCCCGGGTGGCCCGATCGCGAGTGTCCTGGAGCCGACGGAGCAGCGCACGCTGGTCGTCGGTCAGGGCGAGGAACGACGAGCGCGCGTCGGCGGCCAGGGCGGCGCCGGGCGCACCGGACGAATCCGCCGGCGTCCCGCCGGGGGGACCGTCGGATGTCGTCGACGGCGGTCGGCTGGTGCTCGGCGGGGCGGAGGTGACCGGCGTCTCCGTCGTGCTCGGCTGACTCGTCGGCGGGGGATCGCCGGCCGCGGACCGGGTCGCCCCCGAGGCGGCGCCGGCGCCCGGGGTCGCCACGAAGAGGATGCAACAGATCGACACCGCGACGGCCAACGGGCGCACCGACGTGACGCTACGGGCGCACGCGGGCCGAAGCTCCGGGCGCGGCGGAACGTCGCCCCGCGTTCGCGTCAAGTTTCCCATCTTGTGTTTGATCGAAACTTCGGCCGGCTTCCTTGAGCACCCCTCGGGGATCCTCTCCCTACCACCGCAGACGCGCCAAGATGCTCTGCCGTGAGCGAAGCACCGGAATCCAAACTCCTGCGGCACGCGAAGAGCCCCGAGGACGCCGCCGCGCTCACTCGCTTCGACGGTCGCATGGCCTTGCCGCTCGTGCTTGCCGCGTTGCTCCCCATCGTGCTCATGCCCGGCGAGGAAGCCCAGGGCTGGCTGTTGGCGCTGGTCGTCATCGTGTCGTGGCTCGTGTTCCTCGTCGACTTCGTGGTCCACTACCGCCGGATCACGAACTACCTGTCCCTGTGGTGGGGGCGCTTCGACCTCGGCGTGGTGATCCTCACCGCGCCGTGGTTTCTCTTCGTGGAACCGGGGCACACCAAGTTCGTGATGCTCGTACGCGTGGCTCGCCTCGCGCGGGTGGTGATGGCCACGGGCGGCGCGCGTCGGCTGTTCGAACGCCTCGGCCGGGTCGCGATCTTCGCGGGCATCGTGGTGCTGGTCGGCGCGGCGATCGCGTACCACGCGGAGCACCCTACGAACCCCGGATTCAAGACGTTCGGCGACGCGCTGTGGTGGGGGATCGTCACCCTCACGACGGTGGGATACGGCGACATCGTTCCGAAGACGACTGCCGGCCGCGGCGCGGGCGTGATGATCATGGTGTCGGGCATCGCGGTGCTCGGCATGCTCGCCGGCTCGCTCGCGTCGTTCTTCCGCCTGGAAACGAAGAAGGACGACGCGGAGCCCGACGACCCGCCCGGCGCCGCGCCCGCCGGTCGCCGCCGGTCGCCGCCCGGCGACACGGTGGCGGCCGAGCTGGCGTTGTTGCGGGCCCAGATCTCGCATCTCGCGTCGGAGATCTCGCGCCTGCGTCCGTCGGCGACGGACTCGAAGGGTTCCGGCGACAGCTGATCCGTCGCTTCGTCGACCGCTTCCTCCAGCGTGTGGGGAACCCGGGCGGGCGGCACGGATCGCGGGTGGGCTCCCCGTAGGCTCTCTCCGGTGATGCTGAGGTGGTGAGAGCCCGATCCGGCCGGCGGGCCCGCAGCGCCGCCGGGGAGACCAGCCCGGAGCCGGCGACGACCGACGAGGTCGCGGCGCGCCCGGAGGACGCGGACCCAGAGGAGCCCGCCCCCGAGGGTCGGGCGGCGCGCCGGATGAGCGTGGCCACCGCGGCGTCGCGGGGCGTGGGCTTCGTCCGCATCTGGGTGCTGGCCGCGGTGCTCGGCACCACGTACCTGGGCAACACGTACCAGTCGTCCAACTCGGTCTCGAACATCCTCTTCGAGCTGGTGGCCGCGGGCGCGCTCTCGGCGGTGCTCGTCCCCACGTTCGTGGAGCACTTCCGCCGCAACGAGCAGGCCGAGGCCGAGCGGCTGGCCGGCGGGGTGCTCGGGTTCGCGCTGGCCGTGATGGGCGTGGTGACCGTGGTGGGGATGATCTTCGCCCCCGCGATCGCGCGACTGCTCACCGCCGGCGTGTCCAACCCCGACATCCGGTCGCAGCAGATCGCGCTCTCCACCTTCCTGCTGCGGTTCATGATCCCGCAGGTGCTCCTCTACGCGGTGGGCACGGTCGCCACCGCGGTGCTCTTCGCGCAGCGCCGGTTCGTGATCGCGGCGCTGGCCCCCATCGCCAACACCATCGTGATCACGCTCGTGATGCTGGTGTTCCGCTCGCTGCACGGCGACGGCGGTGGTCTCGACCTCACCCTCACCGAGAAGCTCGTGCTGGGCGTCGGGGCCACGTTGGGGGTCGTCGGCTTCACCGGCGTGCCCACCGTCGCGGTCATGCGTTCGGGGTTCCGCCTGCGGCCCCGCCTGGGGGCGGTCGACAAGAAGCTGCGCCACCTGCTGTTCCTCTCGGCGTGGGTCGCGCTGCAACCCGACGTCGCGGTGCTGCTGCTCAGCGCGATGGTGATGGGCAACCGCGTGCCCGGCGGCGTCATCGCGTATCAGTTCTGCATGGTCGCGTTCCTCGCGCCGTACGCGATCCTCGCGTTGCCGATCCACACCACGCTGCTCCCCGAGCTCTCCCACGACGCGGCCGACGGCGACACCGCGTCGTTCGCCGGTCGGCTGCGCTGGGGTCTCGACGGCATCGCCATCACCCTGATTCCCGTCGGCGTCGCGTTCATCGCGCTGGCCCGCCCCGCGATGGACGTCGTCGCGCCGTCGAGCACCAAGGGCGACGTGGAGCTGTTCGCGGCGATGCTCGCCGCGCTCGGCGTGGGCCTCTTCACCTACGGCACCTTCCTGCTGCTCGCCCGAGCGTGTTACGCGCTCAACGACAGCCGCACTCCGGCGATCGTCGCGGGATCGTGCGCGTTGGTCGGGGCCGCGGTCATGGTCGTCGGTGGGCTCTCGGCGCAGAGCGACGAGTGGAAGGTGGCGTTCGTGGGCATCGGCCACTCGGCCGCGTACCTGCTCGGCACGCTCCTGCTGGGCGCGCTGCTCCGCCGCCGGCTCGGCCGCTCCTTCTTCCCGCACGTGGTGTGGAAGGTGCTCCCGTTCTCGATCGTGCTCGGTCTGCTCGCCTGGTGGGTGGAAGACCTCGTGGCGCCGCGGGAACGGTTGGCGACCCTCGCGGTGCTCGGGGCGATCGGCCTGGTGGGCCTCGGCGCCTACCTCGCGATGCTGCGCATGCTGCCGAAGCGGGGTCGGCGCTTCGAGGCCGCGTTCGAACCGACCGACCCCGACCTGGCGGCGCCCGCATGACCACCGAGCGTCCTCGCGTCGGCCGACGTCGTCGCGTGGGCGTGTTCGCGGTCGCCGCGGTGGTCGGAGTGGTCGCGGCCGTGCTGCTCGCGGCCGCGCTCCCGGCCGGGGCGGCGGCCGCACGGGCCGCGAGCGCGTCGTCGGCACCGGTCGATCGCGTGCTCGTCATCTCGCTGCCGGCCGTGTCGTGGGCCGACGTCCAGGCGTCGCACGTCCCGAACCTCGACCGCCTCTTCGCACAGTCGGCGGTCGGCGACATGATCACCCGCACCGCGGGCAAGCGCAGTTCCGCGTCGGCGGGCTACACCGCGATCGGTGCGGGCGGGCGGGCCTCGGCGGTCACACCGCTCGCCGCGCAGGCGTTCATGCCCGACGAGGCCTACGGCGAGACCACCGCGGCCGACGTCTACCGGCAGCGGACCGACCGGGAGGCCGATGGACAGATCGTGCACCTCGGCATCGCCGCGCTGAAGCAGGAGAACGCCGACGGCCTCTTCAACCCGCGGCTCGGCGCGTTCGGCGACGCGCTGGCCGGCGCGGGCGAGTCACGTGGCGTCGTCGCCAACGCCGACGGCGCGCAGCCGATCGTCGACGATCCGCTGCCGCAGTACCAGCGGTCCGCGGTGAACGCGATGATGACCGGCGACGGCACCGTGCCCCTCGGCGACGTCAGCCGTGATCTCCTCGAAGCCGCGCCGGGCGCGGCCTTCGGTGTGCGGATGAACCTCGACGTCGCGTACGCGCGCTTCGCCGACGCCTGGGCTGCGGGCGGGGTCGTGCTCGTGGAGGGGTCCGACCTGCTCCGCACCGATCTCTACGGCGACTTCACCACCTCCGAGCAGCTCCGCGCACTGCGCCGCGCCGCGCTCGAGCGGGTCGACCGGCTCGTCGGGCGGTTGCTCGCCGACGTCGATCCGGTCCACGACGCGGTGATGGTGGTCGCGCCGGCGGCGTCACGGCAGGGGTCGGGACTCACGGTCGCGTCCGTGCGCGCGCCCGGCGTGGAGCCGGCGCTGTTGCGGTCGTCGTCGAGTCGCCGCACCGGGTTCGTCTACACCTACGACACCGCGCCGACCGCGCTCGACGCTCCTCGGGATCGACGCCCCCACCAAGATGGAGGGCGAGGTGATGGAGGCGGCCGGTCCCACCGGCGCGGACCGGATCGACCGCCTCGTGCGCGCCAACACCGACGCCACGTTCCGCGACTCGAAGGTCGCGTTGCTGACGACGGTCGTGATCGTCCTGGCCGGGGTGCTGGCGCTCCTGGTCGTGCTGGTGACGCTCGGGCGCATCCGGCGCCGCGGCGTGGTGCGCTGGAGTGCGCTCGCGGTGCTCGGCGTGCTGGCCGCCACCTACCTCGCCGGCCCGCTCCACTTCGGGCGCTCCGGCAACCAACTCGCATACCTCGGGTTCGTCGTGGTCGTCGCGGCGGCGATCGCCACGGTGTGTTCCCTGTTCGGTCGCCGCCACCCGTACGCGCCGCTGGCCCTCGCGTTGGCCGGCACCGTCGTGCTCCACGTCGCCGATCTGGTCGGTGGCGCGCGCCTCGAGCTCGACACCGTGTTCGGCTACAGCGCCACCGTCGGCATCCGGGTCGCCGGCCAGGGCAACCTCACGTTCGCGCAGCTCACCGCGGCCGTGGTGCTGCTCGGCGGGCTCGTCGTGTGGCGCCGGCCGGGGCGACCGACCGTGTTCGCGGTGATCGCGATGCTCGGGGTCACGCTCCTCGTGATGGCCGCACCGCCGTTCGGCGGCGACTTCGGCGCCGCGCTCGCGGGCGCCCCCGCGTTCGCGCTCTTCGCCTGGGTGCTGCTCGGCCGGCGCATCCGGGCCCGCACGGTGGCGATCCTCGGCGCGCTGATCGTCGCGGCCGGCCTCGCGGTGGGGATCGCCGACATGCTGCGACCGCCCGAGCAGCAGACCCACGTCGGGCGCCTGTTCGACAAGCTCGTCAACGGTCACGCGGGCGACTTCCTGCTCACGATCCGCCGCAAGATCGTCGAGAACCTCGACTCGTTCACCAACACGAAGTTCCTGTGGGTGCTGCCGATCGTGGCCTTCGTGCTCTGGTTCGTGGCGCGCGACCCGTCGGGCCGGGCCCGCACCCTGTGGCGGACCGTCCCGGTGATCCGCCAGACCCTGTGGGTGTTCGCGGTGACCGCGTTCCTCGGCTACGCGCTCAACGACTCGGGCGTCGCGATCCCGGCGCTCATGGCCGTGGTGCTCGAGTGCGCGGTCGCGTTCGTGCTCACCGTGCGGGTGGTCGACGCGCCCGGCGTCACCGTGGGTCTCGACGGACCCGATCAGCCGGTGGGGGCGACGCCCGAGCCGGTGTCGGAGCCGGTGTCGGAGCCGGTGTCAGCCGGCGCGGGGACCTGAGCCTCGAGCCAGCCGGGCACCGTGAGCCCGTTCCCGCGCAGCAGCGCGGCCAGACGGGCGTTCGGCTCCTCGAACCGGGCCGCGAGCTCGGCCCGCACCGACTCGGGGATCTCCTCGCGGGCGCTGCGGCCGTTCACGCGGTAGTAGAGCGATCGCAGCCGCCGTTTCACCGCCGGATGACGGCGGAACACCCGCTCGAGCCGGTCGTTCCCCGCGAGCGCGAGGCGCTGGACTCCGGCGTGCTTGTACCCGGTGGTGCGGTTCTCCGACGCGGCGTCGGTCGCGGGGAAGGCGGCCGGGTCGAGCCCGAGCCAGGTCGCGATCTCGTCGCGCACCGCTCGCTGGTCGGACACCCAGCGGTCGAAGTCGACGACGTGGATGCGCGCCGCGCCGAGGGTGTCGATCCAACCGGGCAGGAAGTCGGCGTAGCGCCCTCCGCCGACCGCGAACCACGGCTCGTGCTCGGGCACGGTGAACGCGTCGGGCCCGAGCGCGTCGGCGTGCGCGAGGTACTCGCGGATCGACTGGTCGGCGGGAATGCGCAGCCGGACCTTCTGGTACGTGAAGAACGACACGGCTCGGCTCACCGGCTCGCGCAGCACCACGATCACGTGCGGGTCGTGGAGCAGCGCACTGCATCGCGCCGGCCACCGCTGCGCCGCCGTACGCGTGCGACGGGGTGGCCTCGAGGCGCACCCGGGCGTCGGGCGGCTCGGCGGCGAAGTACTCCTCCCACACCGACGGCGGTTCGAGCGGCTGCCCCCAGCGCGCCGGGAGGAAGTAGCGGGTCTCCTTCACCGCGGAGGCTGCGACCTCGGGGTGTTCGGCGAGCGCGACGAACAACGAGGTGGTGCCCGCCTTGTTGAAGCCCGCGATGACCGCGTCGCGGGGCATCGCGGTGTCGTCCACGCTGCCGAGCCCTCCCGAGCCGCTCACGTCCGGTCCACCCTACGCGGCGCATCCGGGCGGGCTCGGACGCGCGCGACGTCCGAGTGTGAACACCCCGCGAACGGGCTGCGCGGGTCCGCGCCCCGTCGTGCGCCCGGGGATAGCGTGCTGCTCACCTTGGACCGCGTACCCGACCGACGACCCCCGCGGGGGCTGCAGTGACCGATCCGACGGCTCGGATCGTGTACGTCGTCGACACGTCGGTGCTCCTCGCCGACCCGTCGGCGCCCACCCGCTTCGCGGAGCACGAGGTGGTGCTGCCGCTCGTGGTGCTCACCGAGCTCGAGGGCAAGCGTCACCACCCCGAGCTCGGCTGGGCCGCACGCCGCAGCCTGCGCCTGCTCGAGGAGCTGCGCACGCGCCACGGTTCGCTCACCGAGGCGATGCCGGTGAACGACGACGGCGGCACGTTGCGCGTGGAGATCAACCACCAGCGTCTCGACCTCCTGCCCGCCGCGATCGCCGGCGACACCAACGACCACCGCATCCTCGCGGTGGCCGTGGCGCTGCAGCAGCAGGGCCGTGACGTGGTCGTGGTCACCAAGGACCTCCCGCTGCGGCTGAAGGCCGGAGTGGTCGGCCTCGCCGCCGACGAGTACCGCAACGAGCTGGCCACCGATTCGGAGTGGACCGGCTTCGTCGAGCTCGACGTGTGGTCGGGGGCGATCGACGATCTCTACGAGCACCGCACGGTCGATCTCGAGGACGCGCGCGACCTGCCGTGCCACACCGGCCTCGTGCTCCACGCCGGCTCGCAGAGCGCGCTGGGGCGGGTGCACCCCGACAAGCTCGTGCACCTGGTGCGCACCGACCAGTCGGTGTTCGACCTGCGCGGCCGCTCGGCCGAGCAGCACGTCGCCATCGACATCCTCCTCGACGAGTCGGTGGGGATCGTGAGCCTCGGCGGCAGCGCCGGCACCGGCAAGAGCGTCCTCGCCCTCGCCGCGGGTCTCGACTCGGTGCTCGAACGGCGGACCCACCAGCGGGTCGTCGTGTTCCGGCCCATCTACGCGGTCGGCGGCCAGGACCTCGGCTACCTCCCCGGTTCGGAATCGGAGAAGATGGCGCCGTGGGGCGCCGCGGTCACCGACGCGCTCGAGTCGATGGTCGGGCCGGAGGTGATCGAGGAGGTGCTCGATCGCGGGCTGCTCGAGGTGCTCCCGCTCACGCACATCCGGGGCCGTTCGCTCACCGACTCGTTCGTCGTGATCGACGAGGCGCAGAACCTCGAACGGTCGGTGCTGCTCACCGCGCTCAGCCGTCTCGGCCGGGGCAGCCGCGTCGTGCTCACGCATGACGTCGCGCAGCGCGACAACCTGCACGTGGGTCGTCACGACGGCGTCGTGAGCGTGATCGAGACGCTGAAGGGCCATCCGCTGTTCGCGCACGTCACGCTCACGCGTTCGGAGCGCTCCGCGATCGCCGCGCTGGTCACGCAGGTCCTCGACGTCTGAACCGGCCGCGCACATGACGAACCGGCGCCCGACCATCCCGGGGGGACGGATGGCCGGACGCCGGTCCGCGTGGGGGGTCAACTGGGCTGGGTGCGCGTCGCCGCGTTGCCGAGCGTGACCTTCGCCGTCGACGTGGTGCCGTCACGGGTGTAGGTGATGGTGACGGTGTCGCCGCTGGCGTGGGCCCGGATCGCCTGCTGCAGCGCAGCGGCGTCGGCGATGTCGGTGCTGTCGACCTTGGTGATCACGTCACCCTGGGCCAGGCCGGCGCTCGCCGCGGGGCTGCCGCTCGCCACGGCGGTCACCTCGGCGCCCGACCCGCTGGTCGGGTCCTGGATGGCCACACCGAGGAAGCCACCCGACTGGGTGGTGCCGCCGTTGCCCGGGAGCGTGCCGCCGCCGGGGAACTGCTGACCGCCCCCGTTCGTGCCGCCGTTGCCGTTGCCGTTGGTGTTGCCGCCGGGGAAGTTCCCGTTCCCGTTGGTGTTGCCACCCGGGAAGTTGCCGTTCCCGGGGAAGTTGGCGCCGGCGTTGCTGCCGCCGCCCGACGCGTTGTCGTGGCCGATGGCGTAGCCGATGCCGCCGACGATGAGGATGCCCACGATCGCCAGGGCCACGTAACCGACCCAACGCGGGATGAAGAAGCCGTTGTTCGCCGCCGGGGCCGACGCGGCAACGGGGGGCGCGGCCACCGGAGTGGCTGCGACGGGGGCGGCCACGGTGGGAGCCTCCGCCGGGGCGGGCGCGGGCGCCGGATCGGGGGCCGCGACCGGTGGCTCCGGCGGAGCTGCCGGGGGAGTGTCCGCCACGGGGACGGCCACGGTGTCGGCCGCGTCGGGGGCGGGCTCGCCGCCAGGCGGGGCTTCGGGTGTCTCTTCGCTCACGATGGTCCTCCGGGTGTCGACGCTCTCCCGGGAGCCATGGTGGCCGAGAGCGGCTGAGAAGTCACTGATAGGGGTGACCGCCACCCACGGACGAGTCGTGCTGGGAGTCCCTAGAAGGTCCCGGTGGCCGCCGGGAGGCAGGTGCCGCCGCCGGTGTTGGTGTCGCACACGTGGAAGGCGCCGGTGGCCGACTGGACGAGCGTGGTGGTCGTCGTCGGGGTGAAGGTGAACGTGCCACTCGTCGCCACGTTGGCCGAGCCGCTCACCCGGGTGCCGAGCACGATCGTGAGCACGGTGTTCCCGGCGCTCCAGGTCCAGGTCGCGTTCCACCGACCGTTGGCCGCCGTGGTGCCCCCGGTGAGCCCGCCGAGGTTCACGGCTTCGGTCGCGCTGCACGCGCCGGTGGTGGCCACCGCGCCGAGGCGGATCACGCCGGTGTTGGTGCTGCACACCTTGTTCGTGCCCGACGGCCCGGTCACGGTGGCCACCGGTTGGTTGAACGTCACCGTGATGGTGTCGCCGGTGTCGAGTCGGTTCGCGGTGCCGCCGTTCGCCATCGCGATCGACGACGCGAAGAACCCGAGTCGTACCGCGACCGTCGGGTTCGTGTTGACACTGGTCCAGGATCCGTAGCTGGTCAGGACCTGGTAGCAGAACCAGGTGCCCTGCGGCGTGAAGCGCGCGTCGGCGTAGGTGAGCGCGGCGGTCGACCCGACCGAGCCGTAGGTGACGCCGGTGCAGTTCGAGCTGGCGCCGTTGGCGACGCCCTGGACCGCGTAGCCGTTGCCGTTGGTGCCCGCGCCCCACCCGAGGTTCACGGAATGGCCCGACGCGGTGGCGGTCAGGCTGCTCGGCGCGTAGAGCGCGGTCGTCGCGAACGTGTTGCCCGGATTCGTCGTGGAAACGGTGAACGTCGCGCGCACACCGGCCGCTGCGTTGGACGCGAGCACGAGGACCGCGACGGCGAGCGCCGCGATCGCGAACCGGGTGGAAGTCGTCTGAGGACGGGCGCCCACGGCGTGGCTCAGATCGTCGCGACCGACGCGCCGGAGGGTCGGCGCCAGATCTCGACCAGCAGGTAGGCGCCGAGCAGGAACGCGGCCAACGCCGCGATCCAGGTGTGGCCGAGGTGCGAGCCGAGCAGCCCGACGACGTAGCCCGCGACCGGCACCGACGCGCGCAGGCGCCAGCCGGCCCCGCTGGCCGGGACCCGCCACGGGTCGGGTTGCGGGTTCGCGTCGCCCTGGGTGACGAAGAACACGCCCTCGTCGGTGGGTTCGACGCGCACGATGCGGTGGGTCACGAGCGAGTCGTCGCTCGACGGCACGTCGGGCCGGTGGAACACGATCACGTCGCCGCGGTGCAGGTCGCTCGCCGACGCGGGGGTGTAGATGGCGAGCGAGCCGACCGGCAGGGTCGGCGTCATCGAGCCCGAGCGCACGTAGCGCGTCTGGAACGGCAGCACGCGCGGGCCCAGCGTCACGACGGCGAGGGCCGCGACGGCGAAGATCGCCGCCGCGGCCGCTGCTGCCGTCACCAGGCGCCGCACACGGTGCAGCACAGGTCGTTCCATGACGGTGGTCGCTACTGCTGTGCGTACCAGGTGAAGTCGGCCGTGGCCTGACGCCCCTGGACGGTGTTGGTCGCCGTCGAGTTCAGCTGCACCGAGATGCGGAAGTACGCCGACGAACCTGCGGTCAGACCGCTGCCGATCGCCAGGCCGTTGGTCGACGTGTTGTAGGTCGACTGGAACGTGCCCACCGTCTTGGTCGGGTCGAACGTGCACGTCGTCGTCCCGGTGCCGTAGAGGCAGGCGAGCGGCGTCGCGAACGTGTTGTCGGTGTACTGCTGCACCGTGAGCGCGAGCTGGCCGCACACGCTGCCCGTGCCGTGGTACGTCTCGGCCACCACGTTGGCGTCGGTGCACGCGGTCGTGAAGACCTTGAACGCGGTCGCGTTCAGGCTGCCCTCGTTCTTCACGACGATGTTGCCCGACGTCGCCGTGTCACCCGGCTTCTTCACGGTCGCGTTGTAGAGCTGGTCACACGCGCCGTTGACGTTGGTGTCGGTGGTGCCGCCGCCGGTCGACAGACAGGTGGTCCCCGCCCCGACCTTGTTGCTCAGCACGATCGTGCCGTCGGCAAAGAGGTTCCCGCCGTTGCCGGCCTGGGCGTTGAAGGTTGCGAACGTCCCGGCGCCGACGATGGCGAGCATCGCGGCGAGAACGAACGCGCTGAGGATGAGTTTCTTCTTTCGGCTCACACGTGCCCCTTGGTGCGGTCCCGGCCTCGGGAGGCCGGTCGTGGACCATCCACGACCGCAGGCGACGTGATCGCCCGCGATCGATAGGTGTCGGCACGCGTCAGGGGCCGGTCAGCCTCCGAAATTGGAGAATTTGCGGAAGTCCGGGGAAATCCGGTCAGGCCGGTGGGAAACCGGCGCGGCGGGCCGTGGCCACCGCGGCGAGCTGCGAGTTCACCTCGAGCTTGCGCAGGATCGAGCGGATGTGGCTGCGGACGGTGCCCAGGGCCACGAATTGGTTCCCGGCGATCGTCTCGGCCGACTGGCCGTCGACCAGCGCGACGAGCACTTCCCGCTCGCGGTTCGAGAGCCGCTCGATCTTGGCGACCGCGTCGGCCCGTCGCCCGGCCTGCTCGACCAGGGCGTCGCGGTCCGAGGGGCGCAGCACCGTCTGGCCGGCGGTGAGCTCGGCGATCGAGCGACAGAGGTTCTCGAGCGATCCGTTCTTGAGGAACACGCCGTGCGCGCCTTCGGCGAGGGCTGCGCCCTGCATGCCCTCGTCGGGAGTGCCGGTGAGCACCATCACCCGCGTGCCGAGCGCGACGAGCGGCGCCACGATCGGGATGCCGGTACGCCCGCCGCCGAGGTTGAGGTCGAGCAGCACCACGTCGGGCGAGGTCTCGCGGGCGGTGGCGATCACGGTGGCCTCGTCGAGCGACGGGGGCACGATCGCCTCGATGCCCTCCATGCGCAACGTGAGGGACAAGCAGTGCGTGAGCACGTCGTGGTCCTCCACGATCAGCACGCGGGGCTGCGGCGTGGCCGACGGCGTGGCGCCGCCGGTGGGGAGGTCAGAGGTCGTGGCGTTCATGGTGCCTGCCCAGCTCGGCGGACGAGGAGTTGGTCGAGGTGTTCGAGCAACTGGTCGGGGTGGAACGGCTTGGCGAGGAAGCGAGTGCGCTCGTCCCCTTGCACTGGGTTCGGGATCTTCGCGTGTGCCGAGATTAAGACAACTGGAAGGCTTCGTGTCGGCATCTGGCCGCGGAGCCGCTCGAGGACCTCGAGTCCGTCGATCCCGGGCAGGCGGACGTCGAGCACGACGGCATCGGGCACGAACCCCCCGAGAGGGGATGATCCGGGCGCATCCGGGTCGTCCGGATCCGGCCCCTGCAGCGTGGCGAGCGCATCCTCGCCCGATCCCGCTTCGGCCGCCTCGAAGCCACCGAGGCGCAAGGTGAGCACCACGGCACGGCGGTGATCGGGCTCGTTCTCGACCACCAGCACCAGGCTCCTCGGTGAGCCGGGCGTGGCCGCCGGCGCGATCAACGGGCGTGCTCCAGCCGCAGCACGAAGCGCGCGCCCTGGTCGGTGGCGCCCTGGTAGGCGACCGAGCCTCCGGCCTGCTCCACCAGCGCGCGGGTGATGGCGAGCCCGAGGCCGGCGCCGCTGCCCGCGCCGTGGCGGGTGAACGGCTCGAAGAGGCCGGACAGGAGCTCGCGGGGCACGCCGTCGCCGTCGTCCTCGACCGCGACCACCACGTCGGCGCCGTCGCGCCACGCGCGGACGTCGACGGTCGGGCCGCCGTGGCGGTAGGCGTTGGTGAGCAGGTTGACCAGCGCGCGGTGCAGACGTTCGCGCGGTCCGAGCACCACGAGGCCGGCCTCGACGTGGGCCGACACCGCCACCCCGTCGGGAGGACGCGCGGTCTCGAGGGCGCGGGTCACCCAGTGCTCGACGTCGAGCAGCTCGACGTCGACGTCGTCGTGGCCCTGCTGCAACCGCGACAGGTCGAGCAGGTCGTCGACGAGGGTGTCGAGGTTCGACCCCTGGCGTTCGAGCAGCTCGCAGCACTCCGCGATCTCGTCGTCGGTCATCTGCGCCCGTCGCGATCCGAGGAGGCCGGCAACCGTGCGCAGGGTCGCGAGCGGCGTGCGCAGCTCGTGCGCGGCGTTGGCGACGAACCGAGCCCGAGCGTCGTCGAGTGCGATCGCCTGTGCGCGTGCCACGGCGCGTTCCGCGGCGCGTCCCAGCTGCGTGCCGACGTCGCCGAGCAGCTCGAGCAACGCGCCGTCGGGCGGGGTGTCGGTTTCGGTGAAGAACTCGAGCACCGCCACGACCTCGCTGCCGGCCGGCACCGGGAGCGCGACTCCGCCGCGCAGTCCCGCGTCCCGCGCGGCGCGCCGGCGTGGATCGCCGAGCTCGTCGCAGCCCAACCAGGTGGGCGCGCCGCTCGCCATGACCCGGCCCGGGAGCCCGACACCGGCGGCCCACGCGGTGAGGGCGGTGGCGCGGCGGAATTCGTCGAATCGTCCGTCGGCGCCCGGCGCGAAGTACCAGAGGTCGGACGGCACGAGGAGCGCGGTGTCGCGCTCGCGGCGGTACACGTGGCCGATCGGCCACCCGGTGTGTTCACACACCGCGGCGAGCGCGCGCGCGTAGGCGACGTCGGCTTCGTCGGCGGTGTTGGCGGCTTCGGCGACGGTCTGGAGCAGCTTGAGCCGCTCGGTCTCGCGGCGGAGGGCCGCCTCGGCGTCGCGCTGCTGCGTGACGTCCTCGAGCTGCGCGACGAAGTAGCGCGGGCGACCGTCGAGGGTGCGCACGAGCGACACCGAGATCTGCACCCGGATCTCGTGGCCGTGCGCGTGCACGTAGCGCGCCTCGACGCGGTACCCCGTGGACGACCCTGTCGAGCAGCTCGCGGGCCTGCGCGGCGCCGACTCCCTGGTCGTCGGGATGCGCGAGGACGTTGTAGGGCCGGCCGAGCAGTTGCGGTTCGGGCATCCCGACGAGTGCCGCCAGCGCAGGATTGACCGCGAGGATCCGTCCCTCGGGCGACACGAGCGCCTTGCCGATCGGCGCGAACTCGAAGGCGAGGCGGAAGAACTCCGAGGCCTGGTGGAGGCGGTCGGCCGTGGCGCCCTCGCGGATCACGGGGGTGAGCACGGTGAGGCGGCTGGGCACCCCTTCGAAGTCGACCGCGTGCGCCTCGCCGCTGACGATGACCGGTTGACCGTCGGCCCGCAGGCAGTCGTACTCGAGCATCGCGGTCGGCGGGTCGGCGATCAGCCCGGCGACGCGGGCGCGGGCCTCGGGCGCGACGAAGTCGAGCGGAGAGCGGCCTCGGGCGTCGGCTGGCGAAGGCAGGGCGAAGAGCGTGGCGAACGCGTCGTTGGTCTCGAGGATCACGCCGTCGCGGTGCACCACCACCGCGTAGGGGGCGGTGTGCATCGACCGGAGGATCTCCTCGGGTTCATCGGGAACGCTCCGGTGGGACTCGGACACGACTGGTTCCTCAGGGCTTCGTTGGTCGACGAATCTGGCACCGGCGGCGAATCGTACCCAGTTCAGGGCACTCCGGGGCGCGGGGCGGCGGGACACCCCGGCGTTCTCATCGACGGCTCATCGTCGACCGGCGACGATGCTCACGACCCGGGTCCCGTACCGGACAGCGTCGCCCTCCCGCGCGCCCGCCGGTACGGACCCGGGTCCTCGTCGTTCAGGCCGGGCCCGCGCGGTTCACCCGGGCCGCCACCCGCACCACGTCGCTGCGGTCGGCGAAGTCGACGGCGATGAGCGTGGGGACCCGGTCCCTGACCTCCCGGCAGGTCGCGACGCGTGACCCGAGCAGGCGGTTCGCCGCCACCGCGTGGGCCGGGACGGGAGGCGTGACCCAGTGGTTGAGCTGGAACACGGGTGAGCCGGGGACGCCGCGGTGGTCGGCGCACGACGCCGCGCCCCGCAGGTCGGAGGCGCGCAGGAAGGTGAAGGGCGTCTCCTCGACCAGCCCGGTGAACGCGTTCGGGAGCTGGGGGCCACCGTCGCCGTTCTCCAGCGACACGAGGAGGCGCGTGCCGCGCGTCGATCATCTCGCCGAGCGTCGGGAGCGGCGTGCCGGCGCTGAACGACGCCAGCTCTCCGCCGAGGCCCGCGGTGTCGAACTCCTGGCGGAGGCGATCGGGGGGCACGTAGTCCTGGATGACGACCTGCAGCACCTCGTCGGGGTGACGGTCGAGGAAGTCGCGCACGACGCGCAGCTCGTCGGCGAAGCGGACCGCACCGAGCTCGCAGAACGTGTGGCAGAGGTAGACGTCGGTCACGGCGCCGGGCGCGGGGGCGCCGAGCTGCGAGTGGAGCCGGCGGCCGGTCGCGAGGAGCGCGGGGGACAGGTCGAGCTGGGAATCGGTGAGCGGGCCGGTGAACTCCGTGTACACGCGATCGCCCGACGGTGTCCCGAAGTAGGCGTCGATCTGGAACCCGCGGATGCCGTGCGCCAGCTGCCACGCCATCGGCTTGCCCTGGTTGGGTCCGCGGAAGCCGTCCTGCGGCGACGACATGGCGTTGTGCGCGGTGGGGAACGCCACGTCGCCCGCGGTGCGGTCGCACAGCGCGGCCATGCCGTTGCACCGACGTGCCGCGGCGCCGGCGCGACCCGACGTGACGGTCGGCAGCGCAGCCACCAGCGAAGCCACCACGGTCACGACTGCCGTGGCCGCGACGGTCCGGGCGACGATCCGGGGCGACCGGACGAGGCGACGCGGGTCGGACATGCGGGCACAGTACGCTCACCCGCGCATGGGACCGGATCAGGCAGAACAGCGCACGGGTGGTCGGCGGGCGGCGTGGCGCGCGGTGGTGTGCGCCGTCGCCGTCGTGGTGCTTGGCGGTAGGTCTCGCGGCCTGTTCCGGCGACGACTCGTCGAGCGGCGGTGGCTCGGGGAGCGGCGGGCAGCAGGCGACGATCATCGGTGCCACCTGGGTGCTCGACACCGCAGCCCTGGTGCGCGGCGCGGGCGCGGTGACCGTCACCGCTTCGTTCGACGACACGCAGATGACGGGTGAGAGCGGCTGCAACCGTTACTTCGCGCCCTACACCGCGAACCCGCGAACCGGCGCGATGTCGATCGGCACGGTGGGCGGCACCTTGATCGGGTGCACGGGAGCGGCGGCGCGCGTCGAGACCGCGTATCTCGCCGCGCTGCCCAAGGTCGCGAGCTACCGCGCCACGGCCACCAAGCTCACGCTGCTCGACGACTCCGACACGACGCTCCTCACCTACGCGGCCACCGACGGCGCGAAGGCGATCCAGGGCGACTGGGAGGTCACGAGCTACTACACCGGCAGCGCGCTGGTGTCGCCGGTCGTGGGATCGTCGGCCACCGCGAAGTTCGACGGCACGCAGATCAGTGGTACCGGCGGCTGCAACACCTTCTCCGGTCCGTACTCCGTCGACGACAGCGTGATCGCCATCGGTCCGCTCGCGTCCACGCTGCGCGCGTGCGCCGACCCCGCGGTCGACCAGCAGGAGCAGCAGTACCTCCAGGCCCTCGCGCTCGCGAAGACCTTCGTGGTCGCCGGCGACCGACTCGATCTCTTCCGCGAGGACGGCGGGTTCGCGGTGAGCTTCCAGCGCGCGGCCAAGTAGCGACGCCGCGGCGATGACCGAGCTCGCCCGGCTCCAGGAGCTGATGGACGACACCTACGGGGTGCGCGACCGCGCCCGCGGCGTGCCCGCGACCGTCGCCTGGCTCGCCGAGGAGGTCGGCGAGCTGGCCAAGGCCGCCCGCAAGGGCACGGTCGACGAGCAGCTCCACGAGCTCGGCGACGTGTTGGCCTGGCTCGCGTCGCTCGCCAACCAGCTCGGGCTCTCCATGGACGACGCGCTGCGCCGCTATGCCGACGGCTGCCCGCGCTGCGGCCGACGGCCCTGCGCCTGTCCCTGAGCCGCGGTTCAGGCGGTGACCTGCGCCCATCCGGTGACACGCCCGCTGTCGATGTGACCCACGCCATCTCCGGCGCCGATCCGTCAAGCGCACGGCCTCCGGTGCCGATGGCGTATGCCACCGCAAGGGGCGACTGGCGAGGGGCGACGACGGGTGACGCAACGGAGCGCGCAGGAGTTGCGCGCGGGAGTAGGTGGCGTGATGGGGCTGTTCGGCCGACGCGACAAGACCGGCGAGCGAACGAGCACGAGAACGAGCCGGCGCGATCGCCGACGTGCGGCACGGCGGGACGCGGGCTGGATGAGCAGCTACATCGTCGCGACCGACACCGAGACGTGGGCGCTCGCGATGGCCGACAACGTGCCGTGTGTCGTCCACGACCTCAGCCTCCGCGGCGCCGGGCTCGAGCTCGCGCAGGACGACGTCGGCATCGGCGACCAGTTGGTGCTCGACCTGCAGCTCGGCAGTACGCGCAAGGCGAGCATCCAGCTCACCGGCGAGGTGCGCCACGCGACGCCGGCCGACAACGGCTGCGTTCGGGTGGGCGTCGAGTTCGTGGGGGTCGGCACCTTGGAGCACGCGGTGCTCGACCGTCTGCTCACCGATCTCGAGCAGACCCGGCGCCCGGGCGCGGCGAAGGGCCAGACGCCCGTCCACGCCGGCGACTGAACACCCGGTTCCCGCCCGGCGCCGGGGCGCCGGTCGCACGAGAGGGGGCCCGTCACGAGCCCGCGATAGCCTGCGCGCATGACGCAGAAGCCTCTTGCCGAAGGCGTGTTCAGCTGGCCGTCCGACGACCCGCGTCTGATCGGGTCGAAGTGTCCCGAGTGCGGCCTCGTGATGTTCCCGGCGCGTTCCACGTGCCCCGGTTGCCCGAGCGAGAAGACCGACGAGGTCCTGCTGCCCGCCCGCGGGAAACTCTGGACGTTCACCACGCAGTCGTTCCGGCCCAAGGAGCCCTACATCGGCCCCGAGGACCCCGACGCCGACTGGGTGCCCTACGGCGTGGGCTACGTCGACCTCGACGACGTCGTCAAGGTCGAGGGCCGGCTCACCGAAGCCGACCCCGCCAAGCTGCAGGTCGGCATGGACGTCGAGCTGCGCATCATCCCCTTCGGCACCGACGACGAGGGGAACGATGTGGTCTGGTTCGCGTTCGCACCCGTCGGCGCCCAAGGTTGATCAAGCCGAGCTGAGCAGGAGGATCGTCGTGGAAGACGTTGCCATCATCGGCGTCGGGCTGCACCCGTTCGGGCGCTTCCCGGGCAAGAGCGCGATCGACATGGGTGTCGACGCCACCCACATGGCCCTGCGCGACGGGGGACTGCACTGGGACGACGTGCAGATCGCGGTGGGCGGCAGCTCGGAGGTGTCGAGCGTCGACGCGATGGTCAACCGCGTCGGCATGACCGGCATCCCGTTCCACAACGTGAAGAACGGGTGCGCCACCGCGGCGACCGCGCTCAACATGGCCTCCAACGCGATCCGCTTCGGTCAGGCCGACATCGCCATGGCGATCGGCATCGACAAGCACCCGGCGGGCGCCTTCACCGGCGAACCGGCGTCGGTCGACCTGCCCGACTGGTACGGCGAGGCCGGCTTCTTCCTCACCGTGCAGTACTTCGCGATGAAGATCAACCGCTACATGCACGACTTCGACATCTCGGAGCGCACGCTGGCCAAGGTGGCCGCGAAGGCCTTCCGCAACGGGTCGAAGAACCCGAACGCGTTCCGGCGCAAGCCGCTCACCGAGGACCAGATCCTCGAGTCGCCCTACCTGAACTACCCGCTCCGGCAGTACATGTACTGCGCGCCCGACGAGGGCGCGGCGGCGGTGCTCATGTGCCGGGCCGACCGGGCCAAGGAGTACACCGACACGCCGATCTACCTCAAGGCGAGCGTGGTGAAGACCCGCAAGCTCGGCGCGTTCGAGGTGCTGAGCCCGTCGATGCCCGTCGACCGGATCGACGGCCCCACCGTGTTCGCGTCGAAGGCCGCGTACGAGATCGCGGGCATCGGCCCGGAAGATGTCGACGTCGCGCAGATCCAGGACACCGAGGCCGGCGCCGAGATCATGCACATGGCCGAGAACGGCTTCTGCGCCGACGGCGAGCAGAACATGCTGCTCGAGTCGGGGGCCACCGAGATCACCGGGAAGCTGCCGATCAACACCGACGGCGGCCTGATCGCGAACGGCGAGCCGATCGGCGCGTCGGGCCTGCGCCAGGTGTTCGAGCTGGTGAACCAGCTGCGGGGGACCTCGGGTGAGCGGCAGGTGCCGAACAACCCCAAGGTCGGGTACGCGCAGCTCTACGGCGCGCCCGGTGTCGCCGGCGTGTCGATCCTCAGCCGCTGAGCAGCCTCTTCGTCGCCGGTCACATCACCGCTCACATCACGTGGAATCCGCCGTCGAGGCGGAACTCGTCGCCGGTGTGCCAGGTGGAGCCGTCGCCCGCGAGGTAGACCGCGAGCGCGCCGAGCTCCGACGGCTCGGCCCAGCGACGGAGCGGGATGCGGCGGCGAAGCGCGTCGGCCACCTTCGGGTTGGCGTTGATGCCGTCCATCATCGAGCTGTCGACCCAGGCCGGCAGGATGGTGTTGGCCCGGATCCGGTGGCGGCCGAGCTCGACCGCGAGGCCGCGCATCAGGGTGATCACCGCGGCCTTCCCCGACGAATACGCGTGGCTGCCGGGCGTGGTGCCGTAGTCGGCCGACAGGCTGGAGGTCGCCACGAGGCTGCCGCCCTCGCCCTGCTCGACGAGCACCTTCGCCGCTTCGCGCATCGTCACGTACACGCTGTCGAGCACGAGCGAGATGGTCGTGCGCCACTCCTCGGTGGTCGACTCGAGGAAGCTCGGCGACACCGCGCCGAGTCCGGCCGCGTTGGCGAAGCAGGCGTCGAGTCGGCCCAGTTCGGCGACGCTGCCGCGCATCGCCGCGACCACCGCCGCTTCGTCGGTCACGTCGACGACCCGGCTCGTCGCCCGCCCGCCCCGCGCGCGCAGCTGCGCCACCGCGGCCTCGTTCTTCTCGGCCGAACGACCCCACACGCAGACCGCGGCGCCCGCGTCGGCGAGGGCGGTCGCCATCCCGAGGCCGATGCCGGTGTTGCCGCCGGTCACGAGAACGGCCTTGCCGTGCAGGTCGAACGAACCTTGGCTCATGGCGGCGGAGCGTAGGGCAAAACGCGGGCGCGGCCACTCGGTAGAGTCCGCCCCATGCCGCTCTCCGACGCGCAGATCGAGGCCTTCGAGCGTGACGGCGCGGTGCTGCTCCGCGGCGCGCTCCCGGAGGAGTGGATCGAGACCCTCCGCGACATCGTCGACGGGTTGCGCGCGCACATCGACGCCAACCCCCCGGCCGGGATGGCCGAGCCGCGCCCGGGCGCGACCTCGGGCGTGGGTCTCTGGCGGATCCACCCGACGTTCGCCCGATTCCTGTTCCGCTCGCCGGTCGCCGGCATCGCGGCGGCGGCGTTGCGCTCACGCACCGCCCGCCTGTTCGAAGACCTGCTGCTCTACACCGACTCGGGGACGGCGGGGGCCGCGTGGCACCGCGATTCGCCGCACTGGCCGGTGTCGGGCGACCAGCTCGCGAGCACCTGGTTCAGTCTCGAACCCACCACGTCCGACGCGGGCTCGTTGCGTTTCGTGGCCGGCTCACACCGCGACGGCGACGAGGTGCGCGAGGAGGGGCTCGACCCCGACTTCGACGAGACAGTCGGCGGCGCGCCCGATCCTCGAGTTCGACACCGAGCCCGGCGACGTGTTGCTGTTCCACCCGCGCATCATGCACGGCACGGTGGGATCCTCGGCGGAGCGGCCGCGGCGCACGTTCACGCTGCGGTGGGCCGGCGACGACATCCGCTGGCGTCCGCGGCGGCGCCTCTACTACGAGTGGATGGGGGAGTGCGGGCTCGAGCGCGGCGACGTGCTCGAGCACCCGTGGTTCCCGCTCGTGGTGAGCGGCTGACGCGTCGACGCTCGTCGCGCTCGTCACGCGAGGGCCGGCGCCACCTCGGTCACGAGCAGCCGGATGTGCTCCTCGACGATGTCGTCGGGCATGCCGCCCACGTTGAGCCACGGTGTGACGTACTCCACCGGCAGGCCGTCGGTCGCGGCGCGGATCGCGGCGACGGCGTCGGCCGGCGACAGCACCTTGTAGACCGCGGCCGACGCGGCGCCCACCCGCGCGGCTTCCGACGGCTCGCGACCCTCGTCGATCTCCACCAGGTCGCGCAGCACGCCGTAGGCGTCGGCCTGGTAGTCGATGTGCGGCTGGACGATCGCCCGGGTGCGCTCGGGGTCGTTGGTGACGACCACGTCGAACCCGCACGACATCCGGCCACCATCGGGGTCGTGCCCGCCCTCGGCCCGGCCCTGGCGGTACGGCTCGAGGCACCACGGGAGCGCGCTGAACAGCCCCACCCCCATCCGCCCGGCGCGCCGCGCGCCGGCCGGCCCGAAGTAGCCGACCCACATCGGCACCTGGTCCTGCACCGGCCGCGGCGACACCACCTCGGCGAGCAGGCGACGGATCTCGACGATGTTCGCGTCGAGGCGCCGGAAGCGGTCGGCCTTGGGCACCCCGAAGGCCTCGAACTCACGCGGGACGTAGCCGGCGCCGACGCCGAGCTCGAGGCGGCCGTTGCTGAGGATGTCGATCACCGCGACCTGCTCGGCCACGTGTTGCGGGTGGCGCAGCGCGGCGAGGAGCACTTCGGTGCCGATGCGGATCTGCTTCGTGCGGGTCGCCACCGCGGCGCAGAACGTGAGCGGCTGGGGCAGGTACCCGTCGTCGGTCAGGTGGTGCTCGCCGAAGAACACCGCGGCCGCGCCGAGGCGGTCGGCTTCCTCGATCCATTCGACGGTCCGGCCGTAGAGCTCGGGCCACGGCCGCGCGTACGGCGGCGGGTTGCGGACGTCGGCGAGCAGTCCGATCTTCATGCGTTCCCCCGTGGACGTGCTGGCGCAGCGTCGGCGCGCGTGCGGCGAGCGCGGTGTCGGTCAGCCCGCGGCCCGGGAGCCCGCGCGCCGGAGCACCCGGCCGGGCCGGGCCTCGGTGGGCTGGCCGTCCAGGGTGAGCACCTCGCCGTTCACGACCGTCGCGGCGAAGCCGTTGGCCCGCTGCTCGATGCGCCGTGCGCCGCCCGGCAGGTCGGCGCGTGCGATCGGCATCTGCGGCCCGACCGTCGCGGGGTCGAACACGGTGATGTCGGCCGCCGCGCCGGCTGCGAGACGGCCGCGGTCGTGCAGCCGCCACAGCGTGGCGGGACGGAGGGTGATCATGTTGATCGCCTCCTCCAGCGTGAGCGCCTCACGCTCGCGCACCCAGTACGCGAGGAGGTGGCTGTAGATCGACCAGTCGAAGATCTGGCTGATGTGCGCACCGGAGTCGGAGAAGCCCATGGCCGCCTTCGGGTGCCGCAGTTGGCGCATCAGCAGGTCGTCGTCGTCCTGGCGCACGATGTTCTCGAGGAAGAACACCTCGAAGTCGTGCTCGAGCGCGACGTCGATCATGCACTCGACGGGGTCGACGCCTCGCCGCGCGGCCTCGTCGGCCACCGTGGGGTTGGGCATGTAGGGCGAGAGCAGGATGGTCATGGTGTTGTAGTGCGGCTTCGAGGGCTCGACGCCCACGTGGTGGCCGTAGTCGCCGTTGTGCGCGGCGTGCACGAGGCGGGCCCGCACCTCGGGGTCGAGCAGCTTGGCGCGCTGCGCGTCGTCGGGGAGCGAGCGGATCTCCGCCCACTCGGGGAGGCGGTCGAAGCCGAGCCGGGTGCGGAACGACTGCGCCGAGGCAATGCCGCGGCAGTGGGTGAGTGCCCACATCTCGCCGCCGCGTGCGGCGATGTCGTCGATGTAGTCGAACGACGGCTGGATCAGCTTGTCGGTGGCGAAGTGGCCCGACGCGATCGGCACGTCGAAGTCGATGCTGAGGCGGGCGAGCCACTCCCAGTACTGGTCCTGCTTCTCGGGGTCGTTGTGCCGCTCGTGCGCGAGCTGGAACACGCCGTCGGTCTCGCGCCCGAGGATCTCCACCAGCGCCGCGACCTCGTCGCGCTCGGCGAGACGCGACGCCACGGGGCGGTCGTCGGAGGTCTCGTGCGCCCGCGACCGAGAGGTGGAGAAGCCCATGGCCCCGGCGTCGAGCGCGTCGCGGATCTCGCGCGCCATCACCTCGAGGTCGTCCTCGGTGCACGCGCCATCCCAGGCGCGCTCGCCCATCGCCCACGTGCGCAGCGCGGAGTGGCCGACGGAGCCGGCGTAGTTGATCCCCTTGGGCGCGGCGTCGACGGCGTCGAGGTACTCGGCGAACGTGGACCACGTCCACGTGAAGCCCTCGGCCATCGCGCTGCCGGGGATGTCCTCGGCCCGCTCGAGGTTGCGCACCACGAGCTCACGCGCCTCGGGACGCGCGGGGGCGAGGGTGAAGCCGCAGTTGCCCATCACCGTGGTGGTGACGCCGTGCCAGCAGGCCGAGGCGCCGACCTCCTCCCACAGCACCTGCGCGTCCATGTGGCTGTGCGCGTCGACGAAGCCGGGCGTGACGACCTTGCCCTCGGCGTCGATCTCCTCCCGCCCGTGGCCGTCGACGTCGCCGACGGCCACCACCCGGTCGCCGACGACGGCGACGTCGCCCCGGTACCCCGGCGCGCCCGTGCCGTCGACGATGGTCCCCCCGCGAACGACGAGGTCGTAGTCACCTGAAGTTTTCGTCATGGGGCCAGCTTGCCACAGGTGCGAGCCCGGCGACGAGGGGCTAGCCTCGCCCGCCGCAAGGGAGAACGCCGTTTCCGGGCCGCCCGGGAGCCGCACCGCAGGTCACGCGGACCAGCCGCAACAGGGGGAACCGACCCATGGTCACCACCGCCACCGACGTGTACTTCGACCCCTGGGACCGGGAGATCTTCGCCAGCCCCTACGAGGTCTACGGGCGACTGCGGGACGAGGCGCCGCTCTACCACAACGAGGAGCACGGGTTCTTCGCGGTGAGCCGCTTCGAGGACGTCGAGCGCATGCTCGTCGACCGTGACACCTTCATCTCGGGCAAGGGCGCGGTGCTCGAGGTGATCATGCTGCAGGCGGCGATCCCGCCGGGCCTGTTCATCTTCGAGGACCCGCCGTTCCACACCTTCCACCGGGCCCGTCTGTCCCGCGTCTTCACCCCCCGCGCGGTGAACCGCATCGAGGCCGAGGTGCGCGACTTCTGCTCCCGCACGGTCGACGCGCTCGGAGGGACGCGAGCGCTTCGACTGGATGGCGGAGCTGGCCACCGAGGTCCCGATGCGCGTGATCGGGATGCTGCTCGGCATCCCCGAGGCCGACCAGCCGATGCTGCGCGACCACTTCATCGAGTCGATGCACACGCCCGGCAAGAAGACCGAACCCTTCGCGAACATGGCGAAGGCGTTCAGCGCGTTCGGGGAGTACATCGACTGGCGGGCCGAGCACCCCTCCGACGACCTCATGACGCAGATGCTGCAGATGGAGTTCGAGGACGAGACGGGCACGACGCGCCATCTCACCCGCGAAGAGATCCTCACCTACTGCAACCTGATCGGCGCCGCGGGCAACGACACGACCGCGATGCTCCTCGGCTGGATGGGCAAGCTCCTCGCCGACCATCCCGACCAGCGCCGTGCGCTGGTGGCCGACCCCTCGCTCATCGGCGGTGCGGTCGAGGAGTCGCTGCGCTGCGAGCCGCCGGCCTACGTGTTCGCCCGCTACGTCGCCAAGGACACCGAGTTCCACGGGCAGTCGTTGCCGGAAGGCTCCATCCTGGCGTGCGTGCCCGGCGCCGCGAACCGCGACCCCCGGAAGTTCGGCCCCACCGCGGAGGAGTTCGACATCCGCCGCGAGATCGACCACACCCTGAGCTTCGGCTACGGGCCGCACTTCTGCCTGGGCGCCAACCTCGCCCGGCTCGAGGCGCGCCTCGTGCTCGAGGAGGTGCTGCCCAAGATTCCCGACTGGGCGGTCGAGCCGGGCAACCTCGAACTGGTCGACGGCAGCAACACCCGCGGCCTCAAGCGACTCGTGGTCACGGTCGGGTAGCCGGTCCGTGGCAGCCGCCGTTTCGTGGGACCCGTGGGACCGCGAGACGTTCCTCGCGCCCCACGAGTGCTACCGCCGTCTGCGCGACGAGGCGCCGCTCTACCGCAACGAGGTGCACGACTTCTACGCGGTGAGCCGTCTCGACGACGTCGAGCGCGTCCTCGTCGACCGCGACCGGTTCCTCTCCGGGCGCGGCGGCACCATCGAGCTGATCCAGAACGACATCCCGATCCCGCCGGGCCTGTTCATCTACGAGGATCCGCCGTTCCACCCGATGCACCGCGGTCGCCTGTCGCGCGTGTTCACGCCGCGTGCCGTGGCCGGGGTCGAGGACCAGGTGCGCGACTTCTGCGTGCGCACCCTCGACACGCTCGCGGAGCGCCGGACCTTCGACTGGGCCAGGGAGCTCGCGGGGGAGGTGCCGATGCGGGTGATCGGCATGCTGCTCGGGATCCCCGAGGCCGACCAGCCGATGCTGCGCGACCACTTCGAGCACGCGCTGCACCGCTCGGGTCCCGACGTCGAACCCTTCGAAGGGATGTCGCAGGCGAGCAGCACCTTCGGCGAGTACATCGACTGGCGGGCCGAGCATCCCGCCGACGACCTCATGACCCAACTCCTCGTGGCGGAGTTCCAGGACGAGACCGGCGCGACGCGCCGACTCACCCGGGAGGAGGTGCTCACCTACCTCAACCTCCTCGCGGTGGCCGGCAACGACACGACCGCCCGCACGTTGGGCTGGGTCGGCCGGCTGCTCGCCGACCATCCCGACCAGCGCCGGGCACTGGCCGCCGACCCGGCGGGGATTCCCGGCACGGTGGAGGAGGTGCTGCGGTACGAGCCGCCGCCGTATGCGATCGGCCGCTGCGTGGCCGAGGACGTCGAGCTCCACGGCGAGACCGTGCCGGCCGGCGCCGTGGTGATCTGCCTCGTCGGGGCGGCCAACCGCGACGAGCGTCACTTCGGTCCCGACGCGGGCGAGTTCGACGTCACCCGGCGCTTCGACCACAGTGTCACGTTCGGGTACGGGCCACACTTCTGCCTCGGCGCCAACCTCGCCCGCCTCGAGGTGCGGATCGTGCTCGACGAGGTGCTGCGGCGCATGCCCGACTGGGAGGTCGACGAGTCCGGCGCCGTGATGACCGAAGGGTTCCACAGCCGCGGGTGGGCGAGTCTCCCGGTCACCGTCGGCTGAACGTCGCCGGAATCGGACGGATGGGATGATGCGGTGCCGGCCGTCCAGGGTCGACACTGCGACGATCGAGCGGCGGAGGGGCGCGTGACCGAGGATCTGACCAACGAATCGGCGACGGCGAAGGCTGACGAAGGCCCCGAAGGCCCACCGCACCCGTGCCGTCTTCGCGGTGGTGCTCGTCGTGCTGGGCTCGCTCTTCGCGTGGCTCAGCGTGCTCACCGTCTGGACGAAGACCACCCTGCTCGACACCGAGCAGTACGTCTCGACGGTCGGCCCGTTGGCGCAGAACCAGGACGTGCGCGAGGCGGTGGCCACCCGGGTCACGAAGAAGCTGATGAGCGAGCAGGAGCTCGTGACCCAGTTGGAGGACAAGGTGCCGGCGCGCCTGCGCGAACGCCTGCCCGACATCGACGCCGCGGTCCAGAGCCTGGTGTACGAGGCCGCGCTCAAGCTGGTCAGCTCGGACCGGTTCGCCACGGTGTGGGACGAGGCGAACCGCCGCGCCCAGACGCAGGTGGTCGCCGCGCTCACCGGCAACACCGACAAGGTCGCGTTGGCCAACGACGGCACCGTGAGCCTCGATCTCTCGGGCGTGGCCAAGCAGGTGCGGACGCGCCTCGAGGCGCGGGGGATCGACCTGAGCCGGCTGCCGGCGGGGAAGATCGACACGTCGGTCGAGTTGTTCCAGTGGCCGTGGCTGGGCTGGGTGCAGGACGGTGTCGACCTGCTCCAGAAGCTGGCCTGGCTCCTGCCGCTCGTGACCCTGGCCTGTTACGGCGGCGCGATCGCGGTGTCGA
The DNA here is from genome assembly GCA_963782705.1 of uncultured Actinomycetes bacterium. Lineage (GTDB taxonomy): Bacteria > Actinomycetota > Acidimicrobiia > IMCC26256 > DASPTH01 > CAVRGQ01. The sequence continues at coordinate 139,315 of CAWAKX010000033.1, forward strand.
CGCGGCGACGGCGCACCCTGGCGTGGGCGGGGATCGGCTTCTCGCTGGCGATGCTCGTCATCCTGGTGGCGGTCGCGGCCGGGCGCGGGCCCTACCTGAACCTGTTCTCCCAGCCGGAGGGTCGCCAGGCGGGCGGCGCCGCGTACGACGAGGTCCTGAAGAGCCTGCGTCTCGAGGTGCGGGGCCTGCTCGTGCTCGGCCTGGTGGTCACGGTGGGTGCCTGGCTCGCGGGTCGTCAGCAGCGCATCGCCGAGGCCGCCTCCGAGGCGGCTCCGAAGGCGGTCCGGCGACCGAGTCGTCGACCACGACCAAGGTGGCCACCGGCGGGGTGATCGCGCTCGGGGTCTTCGCGCTCGCCGCGCTCGACACCATCACCGGGGTGGGGGTGCTCGTCATCGCCGCGTGCGTGCTCGCCGGGGTCGTGGTGGTGCAGTCCCTCGGCCGTCGCCACCGGGCGAACGCCGGGGCGCCCTGAACGCTCAGCGCAGGTCGGCGCGGGCGATGGCCGCGGTGCCGTCGAGCGGCGGGCTCTCCACGTAGACGTTCTGCAGGAACCGGTGGGCGAACCGCCAACCGTCGGCGGTCCGCAGGAGCTCGTCGTAGTAGACGCCGTAGTTCCGGAAGCCCTGCCCGCCCACGCGGGCCAGGCCCTCGATGGTGCTCGTCGCGCGGGCGTGGTCGTCGTCGATCAGCGTCACGACCGTGCCGTGCACCTTCTGGACGAAGAGCTCGACCGACGCGGTCCGCTCGGCGATGGCATCGCGGATCCCGCGCGCGGTCTCGAGCCGATCGGCCATCGGCTCGGATTCCTCCCAGACGCCGTCGGGCGCCCACACCGCCTCGAACGCGTCCCAGTCGCCGCGGGTCACCGCGTCGGACGCGCGGACGACCAGGTCGCCGATCGCGGTCCGGTCGATCCAACCCTGCAGTTCCGTCGCTCATCGCTCTCCGCCTCCCGAGGTCGGAGCATCACGGTACGATCCCACGGCCACATCGTGCGAGCGCGCGACCCCACCGCGGGCACGCGAGGGGAGCGTCACGGTGATCGACTTCGACGGCCAGGCCGTGGTCGTCACCGGCGCCGGTCGCGGCCTCGGCCGCCTCTACGCGTTGGAGCTGGCGCGCCGCAACGCGCAGGTCGTGGTGAACGACCTGGGTGGCGCGACCGCGGGTGGCGGGGCCGACCCGTCGGTGGCCGACGCGGTGGTCGACGAGATCCTCGCCGCGGATGGGGTGGCGGTCGCGTCGCACGAGTCGGTCGATTCCCCCGAGGGCGCGGCGGCCATGGTGCAGACCGCACTCGACGCGTTCGGCCGCGTCGACGCGGTGATCAGCAACGCCGGGATCTACGACCCGGTGCCGTTCACGGAGATCACTCCGAGACCAGTGGCGCGCCATGCTCGCGCGTGCACGTCGACGGCAGCTTCCACCTCGCGCAACGCGCGTTCGAGGTGATGCAGCGGCAGTCGTACGGGCGCTTCGTGTTCATCGCGTCGAACGTCGGCGCGTTCGGTCAGGCCGGCGCTGCGCACTACGGGACGGCGAAAGCGGCAGTCATCGGGCTCACCAACGCGGTGGCGCTCGAAGGCGAGCCTCACGGGATCCTCGCCAACGCGGTGCTGCCCGATGGGCTACTCCCGCATGATCTCGGAGAACTTCGGCGGTTCCGACCTGCCGCCCGAGAGCCAGGCGTTCTTCGACGCGATCGGACCGGAGAAGGTCGTCCCGATGGCGGTGTACCTGGCGAGCCGGGAGTGCCGGGTCACCCACCACAACTTCTCGGCCGCGGCCGGTCGCTACGCCCGGGTGTCGATGGGTCTCGGTCGCGGCTGGTTCGCGCCCGGCCCCGAACCGGCGACCGCCGACGACGTCGCGCGCACATCGACGAGATCGCCGACCCCGACGGGGGCGGGATCCCGCTCTGCGTGGAGGACGAGATCGCCGGGGTCATGGCCCGCATCGCCGACGCGTCGAGCGGGCACTGAAGACTTCACGACGCACACGACGCACGCGACGCACACGACACACCGAACGAACCGGGGGGACCGAGATGACCGAGGCCACGCCGCGTGACCCTGCCGTGCAGGAGCTCCTCGACAAACAGGCGATCGTGGAGGTGCTGATGAAGTACTGCCGCGGTGTCGATCGACGCGACCCCGACCTGCTGACCTCGATCTACCACCCCGATGCCTACGACGATCACGTCGGGAGGCACTTCGACGGCACCACCGTGGGCCAGGGCCTCGTCGACTGGATGTACGAGGAGATGGAGGTGACCACGCACAACATCACCACCTACAACATCGAGATCGACGGTGACGTCGCGGGGAGCGAGTCGTACACGACGTCGGTGCACCTCCGGAAGATGGACGGCGAGGTCCGCACCATCCTCAGCCTCGCCCGCTACGTCGACCGCATGGAACGTCGCGACGGGGTCAACTGGAAGATCGCGAGCCGCATCGTGGTCTCGGAGTTCTCGGGCCAGATCGCGATGGACCGCAATCAGTTCCCCACCTTGGCGCGTCAGGATCGCAGCGACCCGTCGTACACCGTCTTGTCGTTCTAGAACCGCGGAGGAAAGCTCATGGACTTCGGATACGAGAATGCACGGGTGGTGGTCGCCGGTGGCGGCGGTGCAGGAATGGGCGCCGCGGTCGTCGAGCAGCTCGCCAGGCTCGGCGCGGAGATCCACGTCCTCGACCTCAAGGAACCGCCGGTCGAGGTGGCGAGCCACCACGCGGTCGACCTCCGCGACGCCGACGCGGTCACCGCGGTCGTCGACGGCATCGGCGCACCGATCCGCGCCCTGTTCAACTGCCAGGGGATCGGTGTGCTGACCGATGTCGACGTGATGCTCGTGAACTTCCTGTCGCACCGGCACCTGGCCACGCTCTGTGCGCCGTTCATGACCGACGGGGGAGCGATCTGCGGCACTGCATCGATGGCCGGCATGCAATGGGCCGATCGCCTCGCGCAGTGGATCGAGCTGGTCTCGACGCCGTCGTTCGACGCGGGCAGGGCATGGATCGAGTCCCACCCCGCCGAGATCGCCGGGGGGTACGTGCCGTCCAAGGAGGCCCTCGTCGTCTGGACCAAGCACGATGCGTACGGCCTCGCCCAGCGCGGCATCCGCCTGAACGTCGTGCTCCCCGGGACGACCCACACGCCGATGAGCGCACTGATGGAAGACGGATCGCCCAGCAAGCACTTCGCCGACCTCGCGGCCGTGGGGATGGGCCGCTGGGCCGAGGCCGTGGAGCAGGCGTGGCCGATGATCTTCCTGAACAGTCCGCTGGCCTCCTACGTCACGGGCGAGGCCATCGCGGTCGACGGCGGCACCGCGGCCGGCGTGGTCACCGGGCAGATCGAGGGCGGCTTCGACACGGCTGCGCTCAACGACTTGCAGTCCGAGCTCTCCGGAAGCTGAGGAAGGAATCGCATGGACTTCGGATACACGAACGCACGAGTCGTCGTCGCCGGCGGTGGTGGCGGCGGCATGGGTGCATCGGTGGTGGAGCAGCTCGGTGGGCTCGGCGCCGAGATCCACGTCCTCGACCTGAAGGAGCCGCCCGTCGAGGTGGCGAGCCACCACGCCGTCGACCTGCGCGACCCCGACGCCGTCGCCGGTGTGATCGAGGGCATCGGCGGACCGATCCACGCGCTGTTCAACTGCCAGGGCATCGGCGGCCCGCAGTTCGCCGACGTCGACGTGATGCTCGTGAACTTCCTGTCCCACCGTCACCTCGCGTACCTGTGTGCGCCGCACATGACCGAGGGTGGCGCGATCTGCGGCACGTCGTCGGTCGCGGGCGTGCGCTGGGCCGAACAGATCGAACGGTGGAAGCCCCTCGCGGCCACCGCCTCGTTCGCCGAGGGCAAGGCCTGGATCGAGGCCCACCCCGACGACATCGCCGGCGGGTACGTGGCGTCGAAGGAGGCGATCATCATCTGGACCAAGCTCGCCGCGTTCGACTTCGCGCGTCAGGGCATCCGCGTCAACTGCATCAGCCCCGGGACGACCCGCACGCCGATGACCCGCGGCCTGGAGGAGACGCCGGGCGTCGGCAACGACGCCAACTTCGCCGCGGTCGGCATGGGGCGGTGGGCGGAGGCCGTGGAGCAGGCGTGGCCGATGATCTTCCTCAACAGCGCGCTGGCGTCGTACGTGACCGGGGAGAACATCGACGTCGACGGGGGCACCGTGGCCGGGCTGGCCGTGGGGCGGATCGACGCGAGCTTCGATTTCAGCGCACCGAGCGGGGGGTAGCCGGCCCGTCCGGGGGAACGGCCGGGCGCCCGCTGTGCATCCGCTCTGACCAGATCGGCTCCCGAGCGGCTAAAAAGGGTGGGTGACTGCGGATTCGACCGCGTGGACCGGCCTCCCTGCCGGACCGCTGCTCAGGAGGTTGCGATGCTGTACCGGGCTATCTCTGCGGATGGTCACATCAACGAGCCGCCGACCCTGTGGGTCGACAACCTGCCCGAGAAGTACAAGGAGCGGGGCCCGCGCGTCATCGAGACGCCCACCACGAAGGGCCACGCCTGGATCATGGAGGGCCAGTCCCGGCCCTCGGTGATGGGCTTCAGCTCGATCTACTTCAAGTCGTCGAAGAAGTTCGACCGCGCGTCCATCGTGGAGAGCTTCAAGAACATCAAGGACCGCGGCGTCCGCTACGAGGACCTGTTCCCCGGCTCGTGGGACCCGAAGGCGCGCGTCGAGGAGCAGACCGAGGGCGAGACCGACGCCGAGGTCATCTACAACGGCGTCGGGACCGTGTGGAACGGCATCAAGCTCTGCCCCGACAAGGACCTCGCGCTGGCCTGTTACAAGGTCTACAACGACTGGATGGTCGAGTTCCAGAACTACGACCCCGAGCGATTCGTGTGCAACGCGACCCTGCCGACGACGGGCATCGACGACTGCGTCGAGGAGCTGCACCGGGTGGCCGGCATGGGCCTGCGCACCGCGCAGCTCGAGAGCTACCCGAGCGGCGATTTCGGCAAGCCCACGCCCGAGGACGACCGGTTCTGGGCCGCGGCGGTCGAGCTCGGCATGCCGATCAACGTCCACCAGCAGTTCTTCTTCCCCGCGGGCGACCTCGGTTCGAAGGTGACGGCCGAGGGTGCGAAGGGTCGTGACACGCGGGCCAAGACGCTGAACCTCGACATCGCCGCCGGTGAGTTCGTCCAGCTCCTCTTCAACCTGATCCGCTCCGGAGTCTTCGAGCGCTTCCCCGAGCTCAGGTTCGTCGGCTCGGAGAGCTACGCGGGCTGGGTGCCCTACTACCTCGAGCGGTTCGACGAGTCGGTGAAGCGCAACCACAAGGACTGGGACCTGCCGATGCTGCCGAGCGAGTACTTCCACCGCAACGTGTCGGTGGTGTACATCTTCGACGAGCTCGGCCTGGCCAAGCGCTACGACGTGGGGGTCAAGAACATCATGTGGGGCCCCGACTTCCCGCACTCCACGAGCAGCTGGCCGGTCGACTACACCATCGGTCTCGAGATGCTCCAGCGGGTGGGCGCCACGCCCAGCGAGATCGAGCGCATCATGTGGCGCAACGCCGCCGAGATGTACAAGCTCCCGTTCGAGGAGCCGGCGCGCGAGCTCGTCGGCGTCTGACGCCGGCTCCGTTCCCGCCACGTCCTGCACACCAATGCCGGGTGCGAGCACCCGGCCGACAACTCGCGAAGTGGAGAGAGGATGTCCAGCACCACCGGGTACGAACTGATCTCGGCGGACTCACACGTGTTCGAGCCCGGGGATCTGTTCGAGACCAACCTGCCGGCGTCGCTGCGCGACCGGGCGCCGAAGCTGGTCACCACCGACGGCGTGAGCCGTTGGCAGGTGGAGGATGTGACGCCCGTACCGCTCCCGGCCAGCGCGGTCACCGGTTCCGGCTACGACCTCCCCGGCGGGTTGTCGGCCGGCGCGGCGTGGGACGACATCATGCCCGCGCTCTACGACCCGGCGAAGCGGCTCGAGGCGCAGTTCGTCGACAGCATCGACGCCGAGGTGCTCTACGGCTTCCCCTACCTCTGGGACGCGGTCAAGCTGGCTGACGACGCCGAGCTGCGCGCCGCGTGTGCCCGCGTGTTCAACGACTGGCTGTCGGAGTTCTGCGCGCACGCGCCGAACCGTCTCATCGGCGTGGGCCGCATCCCCACGTCGAGCGTCGACGACGCGGTGGCCGAGATGCAGCGCTGCGCCGGCGAGCTCGGCATGAAGGGCTTCGTGCTCGACGCCTGGCCCGACGGCACCACCGGCGTCACCGACCCCGCGCTCGAGCCGATCTTCGCGTTGGCGGCCGAGACCGGTCTGCCGATCACGTTGCACTACGGCCTGGGCGACTCCCGCAGTGCGCCCACCGCGGGGATCGCTCCGGGGCTCGCGCCGCCGGCCTACAACGTGATCGTGCCGTTGGCGTCCACCGGGGTGTTCAACCGGTACCAGAACCTGCGCTTCGTGCTCGCGCACGGCGACGCCGGCTGGTGCTTCCACTGGATGGAGTTCCTCGACAACACCTACCTCCGCCAGAAGCACCTCGAGCTGTTCAAGCTGCCCGACCCCGACCTCTTCCCGAGCCAGTACTTCCGCAGCCACGTGTGGTTCACGGTGCAGCAGGACCGCGCCGGGGTGAGCGAGCGCGACATGCTCGGCCGTGAGCACCTCATGTGGGCGAGCCACTTCCCGCTCGACGCCACGAACTACCCCGACAACCGTCAGCAGGCCGTGAAGGTCACCGAGGAGCTGCCGGAGGAGGACCGCCAGGCGATCCTCGTCGACAACGCGGCGCGCCTCTACGGCCTCCCCGGCTTCGCCCCGATCGCCCCGGCCGCGCACGACTCGCTCGAGGGTCTCGTCCACCTCTGATCCGGGTCTCGGGGCCTCCTGCCCGGGAAATGGTGGTGTCGCTCCGTAGGATCGGGGCGTGCACGATCCCTCCGAGTCGCCGGGCTTGAACCGGCGCGCCTTCCTCGCCGCGGCCGGGGTCGCGGCGGCCGCCGCGGTGCTCAGCGCCTGCGGGGGCGGGGGAGGCGGCGACTCGGCCGCCCCGGCGACGAACGGCGGCGGCACCTCGACTCTGCCGCCTTCGACGACGGTCGGCGCGACCACGACGACGGGGCCGGCCGCGGCGCAGTTCGTGTCGTCGGGACCGACCACCGCCAAGCAGGTGGCGCTCACCTTCCACACCGACGGTGATCTCACCCGCGCGCAGCAGGTGCTCGACGCCCTGGCCGCAGGGAAGGCGAAGGCCACGTGCTTCGTCGTCGGTTCGTGGCTCGACCAGAACCGCTCGTGGGCGCAGAAGATCGCCGGCGCCGGTCACGAGCTCGCCAACCACACGTACACGCACCTGACCTTCGCCAGCCTGTCGCCGGCCGACATGCTCTCGGAGATCGAGCGGTGCCGTGATCTGCTCGTGCAGCTCACGGGCAGCGGCGGCACGTTCTTCCGCCCGTCGGGCACCGACGACGGCATCACGTCGCCGTCGCCCGCCGAGCTCGCGGCGGCGACCCAGGCGTCGTACCGCTACGTGCTCGGCTACGACGTCGACCCGCTCGACTACCGCGACCCCGGCGCCGACGCGGTGGCGTCACGGGTGCTCGACGCCGTGAAGCCGGGCTCGATCGTGAGCTTGCACTTCAACCACCCCGGCACCATCGCCGCGCTGCCGACGATCCTCACCGGGCTGCAGCAGCGCGGCCTCGAGCCGGTCACCGCCTCGACGCTGCTCGCCATTCCGTAGCGGTCAGCGCAGCCACATCCGCGAGACGATGTTCCGGCCGATCCAGCGGTTCGCCTCGCGTTTGACGATCCGAGACGGCTTTCCCGACGACACCGCGTTCACGTCCCCGAGGAACCGGGCCAACGTGTAGGACCCCCGACGCATCTTCCGTGCGGCACCCATGGGTCCTGGCTACCACGAATGAGCGCCCCGTGCCGTGGAGCGTGGACGACCACTCACCGTTCCTGTCACGACCGGCCGTCGCTCGCCGACGTGCTCGAAGATCTCGCGAGGGTGACCTGACCCGCGAGATTCGCGAGCCGCGCAGTCAGGCGCCCAGGCTCATGCGCCTTCGTCGAAGAAGAAGTCCCCCACGTGGGTGTTCTGGAGAGCAACGCGGTCAGCAAGGTTCGCGGCCACCCACTCGGCCGCGGCCGCGTTCGCAGCTTCCGCTTCCTCATGGGTCTCCCAGACGCTGACCGACGCGATGTTGCCATCGTCGAGGAGCGCCAGGCCGTAGCGCACGAAACCCGGTTGGGCTCGGAAGATCGGGAGCATCCCCGCCTTCGCGAGCTCCGCGGTCTCTTCGACGGTGCCTCGCGACATCGAGTACGTGGCGATCCGAACGTGCTCTTCCATGGGTCCTCCCAAGCTGCATCGGTGAAGTTCGATCTTCGGCAGCGGGCGTGACAGTAGCGGTCTCCGCACCATCGGTCGATGGGCACGAACGAGCTGGTCGGAGGTGTAGCGGCAGCGAGTCGACCTGTACGCCGGATTCTGTCCAGGCGGTTGCCCGCCTTGGGTGACCATCCCTCTCGGCCGGCGATTGCTCGACGGCTCCAGCGGCCTACCCGGGTTCAACGGACGGGCCGTCCTCACCCTGCTCGGCCTTGCTCCCGGTGGGGTTTGCAGAGCCACCCGGGTCACCCCGGGTGCTGGTGCGCTCTTACCGCACCCTTTCACCCTTACCTGTGCCCGGCGAGCCGGGCCATCGGCGGTCTGCTCTCTGTTGCACTTTCCTGCGGGTCGCCCCGACTGGGTGTTACCCAGCACCGTGCCCTGTGGAGTCCGGACGTTCCTCGGACCGGTCCCGCCTCACGACCAGGTCGTGCGGCGGCCCGGTACGCGGCCACCCAGCCGACTCGCTGCCGTCGCCAAGCCTAGGGGGAACGCGCGCCGAGCGGTCCCGCGGGACCGCCGGGCGGAATCGGCCGACGGCGACGGTCGCGGTCGCGCGATACCTCGGGGCATGGCTGAGGTGATCACGGTGTTCCGGTCGCGCCTGCGGGCCGACGTCCCCGAGGCGTACTGGGCGCTCGCCGACGAGCTGCTCGAGCTCGCCCGCGCAATCGAAGGTTTCGTCGAGCACAAGGTGTTCGTCGCCGACGACGGTGAGCGGCTCACGCTCGTCACCTTCGACTCCGAGGCCGCGGAAGCCGAGTGGCGCGAGCACGTCGCCCACCGCGAGGCCCAGCAGCGTGGTCGCGACGAGTTCTACGACGAGTACGACGTGGCCGTCACCGTCGTCCGCCGTCGGCGGCGCTGGCGGCGTCAGGCCTGACGGGCGCGGGCGGCGGCGCGGCCGCCGAGCCAGCCGCCGAGGAGGCCGAGACCCGCGGCGATCACGATGTGACCGAGCAGCTGGCCGGGGCGGATCGCGGGGCTGTGCCCGGTGAAGAGTCCCTTGTCCTCGTCGCGCGCCAGCCAGATGAGCACGCGCACCGGGATCCACAACGCGAACGCGCCGATGCCGGCGAGGATCCCGTTCGTGAACGGCGAGAGCGGCGCGGCCCGCCCGGCGACGTACCCGCCGAGCGCGTACCCCACGAGGACGGCCACGAACAGCGGGTAGATCCAGCCGCTGTCCTTGAAGTTGTCGGTGGAGCGGTCGAGGATCGCCTCCACCACGCTCGCGCCGACGAGCACGCAGAGGCCCACGAGCGCGCCGCGTCCGATCGCGCCCCAGTTGGCGCCGGCCGGGTTCGCCGGGGCGGGCGACGACGGGGGTTCGGTGCTGCTCATGGGAGTGATTGTGCCGTCTCGGGCGGCTCTTCGCGGAACAGCTCGCCGACGGGCTCGCGCAGTCCGTCGTGGAGCAGCGGCCGCACGGACTTCCGATTGACGACGAGCATCCCCGCGGCCAGCACCAGGTACACGATGCCCACCGCGATGCGCTCGAACTCCTTCGCGCTGTCGGGCAGCACCGCGCCGAGCAGGAACTGCGACATGAAGAGACCGAAGAGTGCCCACGCCTCCTTCACCGAGAGGCGCCGGTTCACGAGCACTGCGCACGCGAACACCGACTGCGCGGCGGTGAGGAACAGCTCCTCGCGCTGCAGGCTGTCGAGCGGGAGACCGTGGAGCACGCCGGCCGACACCGCGAACACGAGCGGCAGCGAACCGACGAGCAGCGTCCACTGGTTCACCTTCGACGACAGCAGCGTGCCGAGACCGGCGTTGGTGTTGAGGCGCCACGCGAACAGCGCGGCGACGAGCAGCTCCGGCGCTTCCGACGCGAGCGGCGCCACCCACTGCACGAGCAGGAACGTGGAGATGCCGGCCTGCTCGCCGAGGTGCACGAGCGACTCGGCGAACGGTTCCGCGCAGAGGAAGATCACCAGCGCCGCGTAGCCGAGCATCACGCCGACGGCGACGCGGCGGCGCTGCGTCGGGCAGCGACCCGATCAGGCGGGCCGGGCCCACGAGGTCGGGCTCTTCGCTGGGCGACTTCGCGATGCGGCGGAAGAACAGCACGAAGATCCCGATCAGCACGAGGCCGTCGAAGATCGTCAACGTGTGCTTGAACGGCAGCGTCAGCGAATAGAGCGTGGCCAGCGCGAGGAAGGCGATCTCGATGGCGTGAGGCCGGTCGAGCACGGTGTCGGTGTCGAGCTCGCCGGTGTACCCGCGCTTCTTGGCGATGCTCTTCATCCGCCACGCCGCGAGCAGCACCACCAGCGCCCAGCCCACACCGATGAGCAGCCGGTTGGAGCCGGTCATGTTGGCCAGCGCCAGCGGCGCGTACTTGTCGGGGTCCTTCCCGGCCTTCCACGCGAACGTGAAGTCGACCGCGTACTCGGGCAGCACCGCGATGAGGGCCAGCACCGTGAGGGCGAGGCCCTGCGAGATGTCGAGCTGGAGCGCCTCGGCGCCCCAGGCGAGGAGGAACGACGAGGCGAGGATGGCCAGGCCGAAGATCAGCGGGGCCACGTAGGCGGGCAGGGTGCCCCCGGCGAGGCGCACCGACGACCGCGGGCAGGGTCACCAGGGTGGCGCCGGCGATGGCGAGCAATTGGCCCCGCACCCGTTGGTGGGGAGGGGAGTCAGGGGTGTCGGGCCCGCCCGGGCCGGCGTCGTACGGCGCAGATCCGGGAGCGGCGGTCACCGGGCCGAGTCTACGGGCGGCGTGCCGGGGTCTCCGGAAGGCGGGGCGACGCCGGCTCCCTGTGGAAATCGCCCGGGAACAGCCCGGGAACGGGCCCGAAATTTCGGACGAAGCGCTCAGGAACCCCCGCGCGGGAGCCGATCTACCACGGGTAGGCAGGGAGACCGGGCGTGCGGGCCCGGGGGCACGATCACGAGGGCACGACCATGCACACGACGACCACCACGACCACGCACTGGCGACAGTACGCACGGTGCCTCGGGGCCGACCCCGAGGTCTTCTACCCGCCGCCCGAGTCCGACGACGGGGCGCTCGAGGCCAAGGAGATCTGTGCGATCTGCCCGGTGCGCGAGCCCTGTCTGGAGCACGCCATCACCTTCCGTGAGAAGCAGGGCGTGTGGGGTGGCCTCGACGAGCGCGAACGCCGCCGCCTGATCCGTCAGCGGCGCAAGACCGCCTGATCCACCCCGATCCCCGGCCCGGCGTCCGTCGGGGCCGCGCTCCGATGCGGTCCGGGCATGGGCCCACGCCGGTAGCATCCGGCGGATGACCGCGCTGTGGCCCGACGTTCTCGCACGTCTGATCCGGCGCGACGACCTCCCCGCCGACCTCGCCCGCGACGCGATGGCGGAGATCCTCGCGGGTGAGGCCACCGACGCCCAGATCGCCGCGTTCGCGGTGGCGCTGCGCGCCAAGGGTGAGACTCCTGAAGAGCTCGCGGCCCTCGTGCAGGCGATGCTCGCCGTCGCCGACCGCGTCGAGCTCGATCCCGCGCTCGGCCCGATCGTCGACACGTGCGGCACCGGTGGCGACCGGGCCGGCACGGTGAACGTGTCCACCATGGCCGCGATCGTCACCGCGGCGGCGGGAGTGCGGGTCGCCAAGCACGGCGGGCGTGCGGCGTCGTCGAAGTGCGGCTCGGTCGACGTGCTCGAGACGCTCGGTGTGGTGATCGACCTCGGTCCCGCGGGCGTCGCCCGCTGCGTCGACGAGGTGGGCATCGGCTTCTGCTTCGCGCAGCGCTTCCACCCGGCGATGCGCTTCGCCGCGCCGGTGCGCGGCCAGCTCGGCGTGGGCACCACGTTCAACTTCCTCGGCCCGCTCGCCAACCCGGCGGGGGCCAACCGCCGCACCGTCGGCGTGTCCGACCCGTTGATGGCGCACAAGGTGGTGCGCACGCTGTCGCAGCTCGGCGTCGACCGGGCGATGGTGTTCCACGGCCACGACGGACTCGACGAGCTCACCGTCACCACCACCTCCACCGTGCACGAGCTGCGCGACGGCGAGGTGCACGTGTACGACGTCGACCCCGCCGACTACGGCATCACGCACGCCGAGCCCGGCGCCCTCGCGGGCGGCGACGCCGCGGGGAACGCGGCCATCACCCATCAGGTGTTCGCCGGCGCCAGCGGGCCGGTGCGCGACATCGTCACGCTCAACGCCGCCGCGGCGCTCCTCGTGGGCGACGCGGTGCCCGATCTCGCGGCCGGGGTGGAGCTCGCCCGCGCGGTGATCGACGACGGTCGCGCCGCCGCCACGCTCGAGGCCTTCGTGCGGGTGTCGGTGGCGGCACGCGAATCGGGTGACGCCTGATGGCGCGCGTGCTCGAATGCCCGGCATGTGGCGCCCGCACCCCGCTCCACGCGGTGCCCGGCACCGACACGTTCCGCTGTGAGCGCTGCGGCCAGGCCCTGAAGGTGCCGCCGACGGTCACGGGCGGCACCGCGCCGGATCCGTCAGCCTCGCCGTCCACTTCGGCTTCGCCGTCCGGTCGCCAACCCGGTCCGCCGCCGCGTTCGGGGCGCTCGGCGAGCGCCGCGGCGGCCGGCACTGCCGGCGCGGCTGGCGCATCGAGCGCCGCCGCCCCCGCCGCCGCGCCTGCTCCCGGGTCGCCGGCCGCGCCCACACCCCCGCCGCGTCGCGGCGGGTCCGCCGCCCCGGTGGGTGCGGCGGCCACTGCCGCGGCGGTGAGCGCCACCGTCGATCGCAACGCGCCGCCGGCCGAGCAGGGCAACGGGGCCAAGCCGCCGAAGGCGGGCTCCGCCGCCACCCCGAGCGCGGCGGCCGACCGCGGCGGCCGTTCCAAGGTGGCCTGGTACTGGCGGGTCGTCGCGTGGATCGTCGCGGTGCCGCTCGGTCTCGTGCTCACCGCGTGGCCCGCCTACAAGCTGAACGGCATCCGCAAGGACGATCTCCTCGACGTGTTCGTGGGTTCGGGCACCGGCCGCTACACCCGTCTCGCCGCGCTCACCCTGATCTGGGCGTTGGTGACGGCGCTGTTGGTGCAGCTGTTCGTGGAGGGCGGCCGCTGGTTGGCCCGCCGTCGTCGGCAGCGTCGGGCCGCAGCCGCGGCCGAGGCGCCGCCCGCCGCGTCCCGTGCCGACGTGCGCCGCAGTCGTCCCGGCGCGCCGGACCCTCGGTAGTCTCGGGCCGTGGCCACTCGTTATCGCTGCTCCGCGTGCGGCAACCTCACCCGTTTCGACGTCGTCGCGTCGCGCCGCACGCGCGCCTTCCACCACTTCAGTGTCGGCGGCCAGTTGACCGTCGAGGACGAGCAACTCCTCGACGAGCAGGTCGAGCTGATCACCTGCCGCTGGTGCGGCGCGTCCGGCGCCCAGATCGAGGAGTTGGGCGAGCTCGACGACGTGCCGGTCGCCGGCCCGTCGGACGCGTGACCGCCGAGGTCCCGCCGGTCCCCGAGGCGCTCCTCGCGCCGCTGCTCGACGTCGCCGCCCTCGTGCTGCGATCGCTGCCGGCTCCCGAGATCCCACCGTCGCTGCGGGCCGTGGCCGGATTCGACGCCCGCGGTCTCGCCCGTGGGCCCGGCGCGCCGCCAGCTCCTGCGCGCGCTCGACGAGTACGACGACTATCGCCGTCTCGTGGTCGAGCGCTTCCTCGAACGGGCCGACGCTCGTGCGGTGCTCGACGCGTGGGTGCCGTCGGATGCGCTGCGCATCGTGCACGACTCCATGGATCCCACCGCGCTCGCCGCGCTCGCGTCGGTGCTCTACGCGGCGCGTCCACCGGCCTGGGCGTTCGCGCTCGGCGCGGTGTGCGAAGCGGGCGCCAACGAGGCGCAGCGGCGCGCCACCGAACGCGAAGCCGGCAACCGGGCGTCGGAACGCGCGGCCGCGCTCGACGCGCGCCGGCGCGCCGAAGCCGCGCTCGCGGAATCGCAACGCACCGTCCATCACCTCGAGCAGGAACGGCGCGACGAACGTCGCACCCGGCGTCAGCGCGACGAAGCGGTGGAGGAGGAGCGGGCCGAGTGGGCGCGCGAACGCGGCGAGCTCGACGCCGCGCTGGCCCGCGCGCGTGCGGCCGAAGCGCGCGAGCAGGGCCGGGCCGACCGCGAAGCCGAACGGGCCGCGACGCTCGCGCACGAGCTCGACGCGGTCAGCCGCGCGGTGCCGCCGCCCCCGGTCGACGTCGCCGCGGTGCGCGCCGCGGCCGACGACGCCCACCGGCTCGCCGACCGCCTCGAGGCCCTGGCCGACGACATCGCCACCGCCACCGTGGGCTCGGCGCCCACCGAGCCCACGCCGCCCGCGCCGACGGTGCCCGCCGTGCCCGCCGTCAGCCCGGGAGCGCGCCGCCGCCCGCGCCGCGCAGCCGCACAGCCCGGCCTCGCCGCAACCGGCCGCCGAGCCCGCCCGGTCTCGCGGTCGACACCCCCGCCGGTCTCGACGCCGTGCTGCGCACCCGGGGGCTCCTGCTCGTGGTCGACGGCTACAACGTCACCAAGACCGCCTGGCCCACCGCCGCGCCCGAAGAGCAGCGCAACCGCCTGCTGGCCGCCCTCTCCGAGCTCCACCTGCGGCTCCGCTGCGACGTGGTGGTCGCCTTCGACGGCGCCGACGTGCGCGGCGTGCCCCAACCGCGCCGGCCCGGCGTCCGGGTGGTGTTCTCCGCCGGTGGTGAGGAGGCCGACGACGTGGTGGTGCGCGAGGCCGCGGCCCTGCCCCGCACCGTGCCGGTGGTGGTGGCGTCGAGCGACGCCGGCCTGCGCCGCCGGGCCGAGGCCGAAGGGGCGCTCACCGTCGGGTCGGCCACCCTGCTCGGCGTCCTCCGCCGGTAGCCCGGCGCTCCCGGAGGTGGATGTCACACCCCCCTGCGATCGTGCACGGCAGCGGGTGACGACGACACCACCAGGAGACGGGTGACATGGGCAAGACGACCACCGGGGCCACCGAGCCGCTGACCATCGACTGCGGATCGTGCGTCATGCGCGCCACCGACGCCTGCGACGACTGCATGGTGTCGTTCGTGGTCGGCCGTGAGCCGGGCAGCGCGCTCGTGATCGACGTCGCCGAGGAACGCGCGGTGCGCATGTTCTCCCGCGCCGGGCTCGTGCCCGAGCTGCGTCACGTCGCCGGCTGACCGGCCTCCGGGCACGGGTCGGCGCCGACCGCGCGCTCCTCGGGTCCCGGGCACGTTCGGCCTGCGGCGACTAGCGTCACGCCGTCGAGACGTTCGGCGGGGTTCGGAGGGGAGAGATCCCCCGGGGAGGCGAGGCGAGGCATGGAGAACGTGGACGCGCTGAACTTTGCGCTGCTGCTCTCGCGGGTGTGGATCGCGATCATGATCTTCGCCCACGGGTGGCGGCACGTGAAGTCGATCCAGTCGGGGCCGGGGATGGCCAACTGGTTCGAGAGCCTGGGTCTCAAGCCCGGCAAGCTCCACGCCTACGCGGTGACGATCACCGAGATCGGCATCCCGTTCCTGCTGCTCTTCGGCATCTTCACCCCGGCGGCCTACGCCGGTGTGTGCGCGCTCATGATCGTCGCGTGGCTCACCAACCACCTGCGCAACGGCTTCTTCCTCAACACCTCCACCGAGGGCTACGAGTACGTGGCCACCGTGGCGTTCGTGAGCATCACCCTCGGCACCCTCGGCGCCGGTGAGTGGTCGATCGACAAGTCGCTCGACCTCTTCTACTGGAACGACCCGGCGAAGTCGCTGGCCATCGCGCTGATCCTCGGCGTGGGCGGCGCACTGGCCTTCCTCGCCGTGTTCTGGCGGCCGCCGAAGCGCGACGCCGCGAGCTGACAACGCACCCGAGGGGGAGGGAGCACCGTGGGCCGGGTCGTCCTCGACCAGGTGTCGAAACGCTTCGACGACGTCGCCGCGGTCGACGAGCTGAGTCTCGAGGTCGCGGACCGCGAGTTCCTGGTGCTCCTCGGCCCGTCGGGCTGCGGGAAGTCCACCGCGCTGCGCATGATCGCCGGGCTCGAAGACCCCACGAGCGGCACCATCACCATCGGTGACCGCATCGTCAACGACATCGAGGCGAAGGACCGCGACGTCGCGATGGTGTTCCAGAGCTATGCGCTCTATCCGCACATGACGGTGCGGCGCAACATCGAGTTCCCGTTGCGGTCGCGCAAGGTGCCCGCGGCCGAGCGCGACCGTCTCGTGCAGGAATCGGCCGAGAGTCTCGACCTCGGCGCGTTGTTGGAGCGCAAGCCCGCACAGCTCTCCGGTGGGCAACGACAACGCGTCGCGCTGGCCCGGGCCATCGTGCGCCGTCCGCAGGTGTTCCTGATGGACGAGCCGCTCTCCAACCTCGACGCCAAGCTGCGCGTGCAGACCCGCGCCGAGCTCGTGGAGCTGCAGCGCCGCCTCGAGGCCACGATCGTCTACGTCACCCACGACCAGGTGGAGGCGATGACGATGGGGCATCGCATCGCGGTGATGAACCAGGGCGTGCTCCAGCAGGTCGGCCGCCCCCAGGACGTGTATGCCCGCCCGGCCAACCTCTTCGTGGCCCGCTTCATCGGCAGCCCGCCGATGAACACCATCACCGGACGGGTGGTGAGCGACACCGGTCCCGGCGCGGCCGCGTCGGGGCTCGCGCTCGAGCTGCCGGGCGGGCGGGTGCCGGTGCCCGACACCCTCGCGGTCGGCATCCGCGAGCACGGTCTCGACGAGGTGGTCGTGGGCGTGCGCCCCGAAGACCTCACCTTCGCTCCCGCCGGCACGTCCGGCACCACCGACGAGACGATCGGGGTGGAGGCCGAGGTGACAGTGGTGGAGTCGCTCGGCCACGAACGTCACATCGGCTGTCGGCTCAACGACCGCCAGTTGGTGATCGTGCGTCAGGACGCGCACGACACGGCGCCCGAGGTCGAGACCGCGACGCGCCTCGTGGCCGACCCCGCCGCGGTGCACGTGTTCGACCCGGTCAGCGGCCGGCGGATGGCGGTCGGCGAAGAGTGACCACGCTCTCCGCCGCGCGGCGGGTCCGGCGTCGTCGCGAACGCACCCTCGGCTACGCGCTGCTCGTCCCGTCGTTGGTGATCTTCGGCGTGTTCGTGTTCTGGCCGCTGGTGCACAACGTGTACCTCGGCTTCTTCCGCAGCCCGCCGTTCCCGGGGCTGCCGAGCACCTACGTGGGCTTCGACCAGTACCGCGACGTGCTCACGTCGCAGGACTTCGTCGACAGCGTGAAGACCACGTTCCTCTTCGCGCTGCTCACCGTGCCCATCGGCATCGCGCTCGGCCTCGGTCTCGCGGTGCTCGCGCACCAGCAGCTGCGCGGCATCGGCGTGTACCGCACGATCTTCTCGTCGACGGTGGCCACGTCGGTGGCGGTGGCGGCGGTGATCTTCGGCACGCTCATGAACCCGCAGGTGGGCCTGCTGCCCTGGCTCGGCCTCACCACCGACCCGACCATCCTGCAGAACCCCGACTGGGCGCTGGTCGCGGTGGCGATCGTCACCATCTGGCAGACGCTCGGGCTCACGTTCATCGTGATGGCGTCGGGGCTGCAGAGCGTGCCCGACGAGCTGTTCGAGGCGGCCAGGGTCGACGGCGCGGGCGCGTGGTCGCGCTTCTGGCACGTCACGCTGCCGATGATGTCGCCCACCATCTTCTTCGCGGTGGTGGTGGGGACGATCTTCGCCTTCCAGTCGTTCGGCCAGATCGACATCCTCACGCAGGGCGGCCCGCTCAAGAAGACGAACGTCCTCACCTACTACGTGTACGACACGCTGCAGCGGCAGTCGAACCCCGGCAAGGCCGCGGTGCTCGCGGTCGCGCTGTTCCTCATCACGTTGCTGCTCGCGCTGGCTCAGCTGCGACTGCTCGAACGGCGGGTGTCGTATGAGCGTTGATGTCGAACAGCGGCGCGACCACCGCCGCAAGGTGCTCGCCACCATCGGGCGCTACGCGCTGCTCAGCGTGCTCGCCGTCGTGATCCTGTTCCCGATCTACATGACGATCGTGAACTCGCTGCTCCAACCCCAGGACATGCTGAGCCGGCCTCCGAAGTTGTTCCCCACCGACCCGCAGTGGCACAGCTACGCCGACGCGTGGAACGCCGGCCACATGGCCGACTACATGAAGAACAGCGCCATCGTCACCGTGCTCATCACCGTCGGTCAGGTCGTCACCGCGATCCTCGCGGGCTACGCGTTCGCCTTCCTGGAGTTTCCGTTCAAGCGCATCCTGTTCGTGGTGTTCCTCGCCACGTTGATGGTGCCCTTCGAGGTCACCATCGTCACCAACGTCGCCACCATCAGCGACATCGGTTGGTACAACTCCTACGCCGGGCTCGCGGTGCCGTTCCTCGCCACCGGCTTCGGCGCCTTCCTCATGCGCCAGGCGTTCATGACCCTGCCCCACGACCTGCGCGACGCCGCCGCCCTCGACGGCTACGGCCACTGGCGCTTCCTGTGGCGCGTCGCGGTGCCCCTGGCCCGGCCCGCGGTGGCGGCGCTCACCGTGTTCGCCTTCCTCGCGGCCTGGAACCAGTACCTCTGGCCGCTGCTCATCACCAAGGACGACCAGTACCGCACCGTGCAGATCGGCCTCAAGCAGCTCCAGCAGACGAGCATCGACCAGATCAACGTGATCTTCGCGGGGGCGATCATCGCGGTGATCCCCCTCGTGATCCTGCTGCTGTTCTTCCAGCGCCATCTCGTGCGCGGCCTCACCGCCGGCGCGGTCAAGGGCTGAGCCCGAGGGCCGGTCGCTCCGATCTCTCGTGACCCAGACCTCTGACACCACCTGAGGCCCTCCGGATCGGTCATGCTGTGCGCCGGACACCGGCCGTCGGGCCGGGGGGACGGGGGAGAGCACATGCGTGCGAGCAAGCGATGGATGGTCACCGGGATCGCGGCGGTGGTGGCCGCGGCCGGACTCGCGGCGGTGGTGCCCGCGTCGGGCGCCGGGGCGGCGACGAGTACCACGTGTCCGCTCAGCGCCTTGAAGTCGGCGAGCAAGCCGGTGGAGATCACGTTCTGGCACTCGATGCCGCGTGAGAACGGCGCCACGCTGCAGAAGCTCACCGACGCGTTCAACTCGTCGCAGAGCGACGTGAAGGTCAACCTGGTGAACCAGATCGACTACGCGTCGACGTTCTCCAAGTACAAGGCGGGTCTGTCGAGCGGTGACCTGCCCGACATCGTGCAGCTGCAGGAGACGGAGCAGCAGCAGATCATCGACACCGGCACCGTGCTGCCGGCCGCGGTGTGCGCCAAGGCCGACAAGTACAGCTTCTCCGACTTCCTGCCCCGGGTGATCAGCTACTACACGGTGCAGGGCACGCAGTACGCGATGCCGTTCAACACGAGCGGCCCGGTCCTCTACTACAACAAGAAGGCCTTCACCGCCGCCGGTCTCGACGCCACGAAGCCGCCCACCACGCTCGACGGCGTGCGGGCCGCGGCCGAGAAGCTCAAGGCCAACGGCGTGGAGGCCCCGCTCGGGCTCAAGACCGAACCCGGCTTCTTCGAGCACTGGCGAGCGCTCGACAACCGGCTCTACGTGAACAACAGCAACGGCCGCAAGGCCCGCACCACCAAGACCGTCTACACCGACGCGGTGGGCCGCAAGATCTTCAGCTTCCTCTCCGGCATGGTGAAGGACGGCCTCGCCACCACCAACCCCGACCTCGGGGGCAGCGGCACCTTCGACGACCTCACCGGCATCGGCGCCGGCACCCACGCGATGGCGTTCGACACCAGCGCGTCGCTCGGCACCATCAGCTCGGTGCTCGGCAGCGGCGCCTTCCCGAACGTGGACCTCGGCGTGGCGCCACTGCCCGGGCCGTCCGCGAAGAACCGCGGCGGCGTGCTGGTGAGCGGCGGCGCGCTGTACATGGTGAACAAGTCGGCGCCGGCCAAGCAGGCGGCGGCCTGGCAGTACCTCAAGTTCCTCGACGACACCGCCAACATGACGACCTGGGCGATCGGCACCGGCTACCTGCCGATCCGCAAGTCGTCGGCGGAGAGCACCGACATGAAGGACTACTGGGCGAAGAACCCCTTCTACAAGGTGGCCTACGACCAGCTCGTGAACGGTCCGACCAACGTGGCCACGTCGGGTTCGGTGATCGGCAACTACACCGGGGCCCGCGACGCGATCCGTGACGCCGAGAACTCGATGTTCCTGAACGGCACGGCCCCGGCGAAGGCGCTCGCCGACGCGGCGAAGAACGCGACCGCGGCCATCGACGACTACAACTCCCGCATCGGGGCCTGACGCGAGAAGGCCGAGACGCGAGAAGGCCCAGACGCGAGAAGGGTGGCGGGGGAGAGCCCGCCACCCTTCTCAACTCCTCATCGCCCCAGGGGGCCGCGCGTCACACCCGAATCGGGTGTCTCAGCCCCGCTGGTCGATCGGGACGTACGGCCGCTTCACCGGGCCCTGGTAGATCTGACGGGGACGGCCGATCTTGGTGGCCGGGCTCTCCATCATCTCCTTCCAGTGCGCGATCCAGCCGGGGAGCCGGCCCATCGCGAACAGGACGGGGAACATCTGGGTGGGGAAGCCCATCGCCCGGTAGATCAGCCCCGAGTAGAAGTCGACGTTCGGGTAGAGCTTCCGGTCGACGAAGTACTCGTCGTTGAGTGCGACCTCTTCGAGGCGCATCGCCAGGTCGAGCTGCGCGTCGAGGATGGGAAGCTCCTCGAGCACCTTGTGGCAGGCGTCCTTGAGGATGCGGGCCCGCGGGTCGTAGTTCTTGTACACCCGGTGACCGAAGCCCGACAGGCGGAACGGGTCGTCGGGGTCCTTGGCCTTCTTGACGAACTTGTCGACGTCGCCGCCGTCGGCCGCGATGCCGTCGAGCATCTCGACCACCGCCTGGTTGGCGCCGCCGTGCAGCGGGCCCCACAGCGCGTTGATGCCCGCGGCGATCGACGCGAAGAGGTTGGCCTCGCTCGAGCCGACGAGGCGCACCGTGGAGGTGGAGCAGTTCTGCTCGTGGTCGGCGTGGAGGATCAGCAGCTGCTTGAGGGTGACCACGGTGTTGTGGCTCACCTCGTACTTCTCCGACGGCACCGCGAACATCATCGTGAGGAAGTTCTCCACGAGGTCGAGGCTGTTGTCGGGGTAGACGAAGGGCTGGCCGATCGACTTCTTGTAGGAGTAGGCCGCGATCGTGGGCAGCTTGGCCATCAGCCGCAGCATCGACAGGTTGACCTGCTCGGGGTCGTGGGGGTCGTTGCTGTCCTGGTAGAAGGTCGACAGCGCGGACACCACCGACGAGAGGGTGCCCATCGGGTGGGCGTCCTTCGGGAAGGCGTCGAAGAAGCGCTTGGCGTCCTCGTGCAGCAACGTGTGCTTGCGGATGGCGAAGCGGAAGGTGTCGAGCTCCTCCCGGGTGGGGAGGTCGCCCTGGATGAGCAGCCACGCCGTCTCGAGGAACGACGGCGACGGCACCGACACCAGCTCCTCGATCGGGATGCCCCGATAGCGCAGGATGCCGGCCTCGCCGTCGATGAACGTGATCGACGACTCGCACGACGCGGTGTTCATGAAGCCGTTGTCGAGGGTGACCAGGCCGGTCTGGCCCCGCAGCTTCGAGATGTCGAGGCCGCGTTCGCCCTCGGTGCCCACGATCACGGGCAGCTCGACCTCACGGTCGCCGTCACGGAGAACGGCAGGCGGTTCGCTCATGGATGATCCCTCCTGATTCGCCGCCAAGCTACACCCGCGCCCCTTGCCGGCTTCCGGGCCGGAGCCGCCCGCGTGCGACCGCGGTGGCCTACCGTGGCGCCGTGCCGGTGCGTGAACAGGAGCTTTCGGGCGCGTCCGCCGGTGAGGACCGGGCGCCGGCGCGTCCGGCGTGGGTCGGCATCGGCGGCGCGTGGCTGGTGAGCCGGGTGCTGTCGGTCGTCACGCTGCTCGTGGCCGTGCAGGATCCGGCACGCGGCTCACGCTTCGACCAGATCGCGACCAGGTGGGACGGCGCCTTCTACCTCGAGATCGCCCGCTCGGGCTACGGGCCGGTCGACGTGCCCTTCCCGCGCTGGCCGTTCTTCCCCGGCCTGCCCGCGTTGGTACGCGTCCTCGGCGACCTCGGCAACGAGCGGGTGCTGATCTTCGTGGTGAACCAGCTCGTGTTCCTCGCCGCCCTCGTGGGGCTCTACCAACTCGCCCGTCGCCACGGCGGGCCCCGGGTGGCGATGCTCGCGGTGTGGGCGCTGGCGCTGTTCCCGGCGTCGTTCGTGTTCTCGATGACCTACCCGTCGGCGATCTTCCTCGCCGCGTCGGTGTGGGGATTCCTGCTCGTCGAGCGCCGCACGGTCGGCGGCG
The DNA here is from genome assembly GCA_963782705.1 of uncultured Actinomycetes bacterium. GTDB lineage: Bacteria > Actinomycetota > Acidimicrobiia > IMCC26256 > DASPTH01 > CAVRGQ01. The sequence goes on from CAWAKX010000033.1 coordinate 161,974, forward strand.
ACCTCGGCGCGGGCCTGCTCGCGGCGGTGGCGGCCTCGGTGCGGCCCAACGGCCTGGTGATCGCGGCGGCGCTGGTGATCGCGGTGTGGTGGTCGTGGCGGCGGGTGCTGTGCGTCGCCGGCCCGGCGATCGTGCTCGTCGCCGCGTGGTGCTGGTACTGCTACGACCGCACCGGCGACGCGTTGGTGTTCCTCACCACCAAGTCGCGCTGGCAGGAGATCACGTTCGTCGGGCTCTTCGAGGGTCACGTGAAGTGGTCGATCCTGCCGCACGTGCTGCTCGCGGCCGCCGCGATCGCGGTGGTGGTCGTGCAGTGGCGGCGCCTGCCGGTGTCGTGGCTGGTGCTGGTGGGCATCTCGCTCATCCCGTCGCTCCAGCTCGGCATGGTGGGGGTGGGGCGCTACGCCAACGAGTGCTTCCCGCCGTTCGTGGCCGCCGGGCAGGTGCTCGAACGCTGGCGGACGCGCAACCTGGTCGCGGTGTACTGCCTCTCCGCGCTCGGCCTCGTGGCCTTCGCCTTCGTGAGCGGCCGCTACGAGCTCGTGCCCTGAGCCCGGCCCGGGATCAGCGGCGTTTCGGCGCCGCCGGGTTCGGGCAGGCGCGAGGTGTGCCCGGTAGGCTGGAACGGTGACGTCGACGATTCCGCCCTCCGCCTCGCCCGGCGCGCCCGCCGGCGACGCGGCCTCCGACGACCGCCCCGGGGACCCGTCGCTCGCCGACGTGATCCGCATCGTCCCGGAGCGCTGCTACCGCAACCCCACCGCCAAGGGCCTGCTCTACGTGGTGCGCGACTTCGCCATCTACGGCGCTGATCGTGTTCGGGCTGCTCGCCACCAACACGTGGTGGCTGCTGCTCCCGCTGTGGGCCCTCGCCGGCCTCTCGGTCGCCGGGCTCTTCGTGCTCGGCCACGACGCCGCCCACGGCTCGCTCTTCGCCTCGAAGCGCCTCAACCGCTGGGTGGCGCGAGTCGCGTTCCTGCCCGCCGCGCACGTGCGCGAAGCATGGGACCTCGGCCACAACCGCATCCATCACGGTCACACCGTGCAGCAGGGCATGGACTTCGTGTGGCACCCCGTCACCGTCGAGGAGTACCAGGCGATGTCGCGCTTCGCGCGGCTGCGCCACCGGGTCGAGTGGTCGTGGTTCGGCGCCGGCCTCTACTACGGCCGTCAGGTGTGGTGGCACAAGATCATGCGCTTCACCCCGCCGCGGAAGTGGGCCGAGCGCATCCGTCGTGACCGCGTGCAGGTGATCGCCGCGCTGGTGCTCGTGGGCGCAGGGCTCGCGGCGCTCGGCTGGGTGCAGCACGGCGGCGTGCTCGGCGCGCTGTGGACCTTCGTGAAGGTCGCGCTGATCCCGTGGGCGCTGTTCACCTGGCTCATCGGCTTCACCGTGTACGTGCACCACATCGACGAGGACATCCGCTGGTACCCGCGTCGGGTGTGGAGCCGGTTCAAGGGCCAGATGGAGGGCACCACCAACCTGCGCTCGCCGCGGTTCATGACGGTGTTCTTCCACAACATCTTCGTGCACGTCCCTCACCACGTCGACATGCGCATCCCGTTCTACGAGCTGCCGCGTGCGGCGCGGGCGATCCGCGACGCGTACCCGGACACGGTGCACGAGCGCCGGTTCTCGCTGCGCCGCTACCTGCGCACCACCCGCACCTGCAAGCTCTACGACTTCGAGCGCGGGGTGTGGCTGCCGCTCTCGAGCGCCAAGGTGCGCCCCGAGACGCCGTCGGTGGCCCAGGCCGCGTAGCGGTCGGCGGCGCGTAGCCGCTGCCGGGTGCACCAGGTGCGCACCCGGATCGGCTGGTCAAAGGTGGTTCTCAGGCACTTCCCGGCACGATGGGGCTCCCCCCGTCGGTCGACCGAGGAGTTTCCGTGAACGACCAGCAGCCCGGGATCCCCACGCCCGAGCCCACACCTCCCACCCCTCCGGTTGCCCGCGTCCGGCCCGCCGGCCGCCGCGGCGCCGACGCCCGAGCGAGCCGGGTTCGTCATCCCCAAGTGGGTCGCGGCGGTGGTCGCCGCGGTCGTGGTCGGAGTCGGTGGCTACGCCATCGGCAGCGCCACCGCCGACGACGGCTCCAACGGTCGGCCCGCCGGCTTCTCGCAGGGCCAGGGTCCCGGCGGCATGGGCCAGTCCGGCGGCTTCGGCCAGCAGGGCAGTCGGCCAGAGCGGTCAGGGTACGAGCGGCGGTTTCGGACCGCAGGGCCAGGGTGGCCAGTCGAGCCAGGGCGGCCAGAGCGGCGGCTTCGGCCAGCAGGGCCAGGCCGGCGGTGGCATGAGCCAGAACGGCCCGATGACCCGCAGCGGCGGCAGCTGAGCCACGTCCCAGCACCATCGTACCGGCGCACGTGACCGTGCTGCCGGTCGCCGGACTCGGCAGACGTGCGCACGGCCGAGCGTCCGGTGCATTCCGATCCGACGGCGGAGCTCGGACGCAGTCGGTCTCCGGCCGAGTCGATCAGCCGACCCGAGGCCGCCGACGTCGGACCGCGACACATGCCGGGCCGCGTCTGCTGATCCCGCTCCGGACGGGCAGATGCGGTACGGAGCGGGCAGTTAGTCGTCTGGCGATCGACCGAGGACCTGAGGAGAGGTCGCTCGTGGCCGGGAAGCTCGAAGGGTCGGTGGCCATCGTCAGCGGGGCGGGATCGGTCGGCGCCGGGTTCGGCATCGGCAAGGCGACCTCGGTGCTGCTCGCACGCGAGGGCGCGAGCGTCGTGCTCGTCGACATCTCCGAGGAGCGCGCCGCCGACACCCTCGCGGTGATCGAGAGCGAAGGCGGCACCGCGGCGATCGTGGTCGCCGACCTCGAGCAGACCGGCAGCCCGAGGACGATCGTCGACGAGGCGATCCGCGCCTTCGGCGGTGTCGACATCCTCGTGAACAACGCCGCGCACACCGGTGGCGTCGGCATCCTCGACACGTCCGACGAGCTGCTGCAGACGATGTACGCGATCAACATCGCGGCGCCGTTCATGCTCTCCAAGGCCGCCATCCCCTCGATGATCGAGCGGGGTGGCGGATCGATCGTGAACATCACGTCGATCATGGCGATCCGCGGCCAGGGCAGTTCCGCCGCGGCGTACGCGACGACCAAGGCCGCGCTCCTGGGTCTGACCGTCGACCTCGCCGACGCCTACGGCCGCGACGGGATCCGCGTGAACACCGTCGTCCCGGGGATGGTGGGCACGCCCCTGCTCGCCGGGCTCCTCGAGAGCAAGGGGCTCGACCCGCGAGCCCTCGACCTCGCCAACCGCACCGCCCTCGGCGTGACCGGCGAGGCCTGGGACATCGCCAGCGCGGTGGCGTTCCTCGCCGGCCCCGACGCGAAGTACGTCACGAACGTGGTGCTGCCCGTCGACGGTGGTGCGTCGATGCGCACGCGCTGACGGTCGCGTCCTCCGACAGCAGTCGCGTCAATTCGAGTCGGGCCGTCTCCGGCGCGCGGGTCTGGTCGAAGAGACGCCCGCCGGTCGGGTACTCGTGGGAGGGGTGGCCCACGCGGTCGTGGTTCGATCGCAACGTGGTGATGCGCACCGGTCGACCGACGTGGCGCTGCACGTCCGCCTCGTCGACCCGGTACAGCTTCAGGTGCGGACCGCCTTCGGGGTTCGACGGTCGCTCGTCGGCGAGCAGGTGCCCGTGCCAGCGGAGGAACTGGTAGAAGGCGAAGTGGTCGGCCCACCGCTTCGGGTGCAGGCGGTACTGGAGCGCGACGTACACGTTCACCACGAAGTAGTGGTACCCGTGCGCGACGTAGTCGGCGACGCTGCCGTTCGTGGGCAGGTCGAACGCGTGGTACGTCCGGTATCCGCGGTCACCCAGGCTCGGTCCCTTGACCTCGACCGCGACCCGGGCGCCGGCGGGCACCTCGCGGATCACGTCGGATCGCATTGCGTTCCTGGTGGTCGGTGACGTCACGTCGAACGTCCTGACCGCGCTGGTGACGGCCGGCACCGCGAGGATCGCGAGTACGCCGATCACCGCCGTGATGCCGAAGGTGCGGGAGGACTGCTCCGTCGTGCGGCGGGCGGCGAGCGCCGCGGCGAAGGCCAGCACGGCATCGACCGCGAAGAGCGCGAGCGAACGGCAGCACCGGGATCACCCACCGCTGCCAGTGCAGCTGGGCGGGGAGCAGCGCCGCGAGGAACGTCCCGACGAACGCCGCCGCCAACAACGCGAGGCGGTTGCGGCGTACGACGGCGAGCACGATCCCGGACAGGGCGAGCAGGAAGCCCGGCCACGCGACGCTGTCGGGCAACGCGTGGAACAGGTAGAACGCGAAGTTGTCGAGCGGGCCCCGACTGACGTCGGCGAAGTGGCCGCTCTGTTCCGCGGTGAGCGAACGCACCGCCACGTCGGCGTCGATGAAGAGGTACGGCGTGGTGAGGGCGAACGCGGCGAACGCAGCCGAAGCGCCGGCCACGAGCGGCAACCAGCCGACGCCACCCACGGACGACTTGGAGTTCGCGCGCCAACCACCACGCGCCGACCAGCACCACGAGCAGCGTGATCATGAGGTACCGCGTGCTCACCGCGAGCCCGATCGCTGCGCCGGCGAGCGCGAACCGTCGCCACGACGGCGCGTCGATCGCGCGCAGACACGCGAGGAAGGCCAGCAGACCGAAGCAGGTCGCGGCGGAGTCGCTGCGGACCAGGCGCCCGTAGTCGAGCACGAGCGGCAGCATCGTCCAGGTACCTGCCGCGACGAGACCGACGAGGGGCGACATGATCCGCCGGCCGACGAGGTACACCAAGGGGATGGTGAGCAGCGTGCACGCGATCGTCCACAACCGGCCGATCACGTAGAAGCTCGACGGGTCTTCCACGTAGCGGCGCGCCACCGACGGCGCGGCGCCCGCGATCGGCGCGCCGTGGAACACGACCTCCCGCGCCCGGTACACCAGGGCGAGCGGCGTGATCACCGTCGACGCCGGGTGGCCGAACCAGTGCGGGTCGAGACTCCCGTGGGCGGCCATGTGGACCGCCGGGAGCACGAAGAACGGTTCGTCGGGTTCGGGCGACGGAAGGTCGCGAGTGAGTCCCGCGAGGAGGAACACCGCGGCGAGCACGACGAGCGCCGCCAGCGTGCCGACGGTGGCGCGACGTCCCGGCGCCGCGCTCAACCCATGAACGCGCGCCACTGATCGATCCCGGAGATGCGGAACACGAAGTTCCGTTCGCGGGTCTCGCCCATGGTGGCGGACGGGTCGGCCGAGTAGAGGTGGCCGGGGAAGAGGATCGTGTCGTCGGGCACGGTCGCGAGCCGCTGCGTGAGGCTGAAGTACATCTCGTCGGGGTCCGACCCGGGGAGGTCGGTGCGCCCGCAGCCCTCGAGGAACAGGGTGTCGCCCGCCACCAGGCGGTGCTCCACGTGGAAGCACTGGCTGCCCGGCGTGTGGCCCGGCGTGTGCATGAGCGTGATCGGGATGTCGCCCGCGTGCACCACGTCGCCGCTCTCGTGCAGCACGAGGTCGCTGTCGGAGAGGCCGGTGCCGCGCTTCACCCACCGCGCTTCGGGCGCCTGCACGTGCACCTTGGCGTCGACGTCGTCGCGTGCGAGGAGCTCCCGCACGCCCTGGATCGGATGACCCATGAGGTCGCCGCCGCAGTGGTCGGCGTGGAAGTGCGTGGCGAGCACGCCGCTCGAGGCGCATCCCGTCGTCGTCGAGGATCTCGACCAGCTCGTCGACGCCGTACGCGGGGTCGACCGCGATGGCCTCGCCCTTCTCGCGGTCGCCGATGAGGTACACGAAGTTCACCATCTGGCGCGCGATCGGGTCGTGACGCGCGAAGTCGCGTCCGGCGAGGAGCTGGCGGAAGTAGAAGCGGCCGGCGTCGCCGGGAGCGGTGGCCATCGTGCCCGCGCTCAGGTGATCTCGACGGGCGTGCCGAGCGGCAGCTGCTTCGACAGCATCGTGATCGCGGCGTTGTCCATGCGCACGCAGCCGTGCGTCACGTCGGAGCCGAGCACCGACGCGTCGTTGTTGCCGTGGATGCCGATCTCGGCGTCGCCGCCCGCGAAGGTCTCGAGCACGTCGGAGTGGCTCGACAGGCCGTAGGCGTAGGGCCCGTAGACGGTCGTCGGGTCGATCGCCTGCACCAGCACCCGCAGGTAGTACTCGCCCTTCGGCGTGGGGGTCTCGGGCGCGCCCACCGCGACGGTGCCGGTGTAGATGAGGTCGTTGCCGCGGCTCACGGTGATCTTGTGGTCACCGAGCGACACCTCGATGTGATACGGGTTCGGCGACACGGTCACGTCGCTGCCCTTCACCCAGCCCTTCGAGCCGTTCGGGCGCACGGGCAGCAGCACCTGGACCCAGCCGTCCTTGCGCTGCTGGGTGACGAGGAACACCTGCGGCACGAGCGCCTCGGGGTAGTCGGGGTCGACCTGCCACGGGTTGTCGAGCACCCGCGCCGGGTCGGAGTCCGTCGGCGCGTCGTAGACCGCCACCTTGGGCACCGTGGTCTTCACCGTGGCCGTGTAGCTGGTGTGCGGCGCGATGGTGGTGGAGGGCGTCCCCGGACGGGAGATGGTGACGCCGGTCTTGTCGGTGACCGTCGACCCGCCGCCACCCCCGCATGCCGCGGCCGCGATCGGGAAGGTGAGCGCGAGCGCGACGAACAGGGCGCGGCGCAAGCGATTCATGGGGGCAGCGTAGTGGTCGGTTTCGCCCGCTACGGTTCGCCCGTGGCCCGGAAGCCGGTGGTGCCGAAGGCGATGAGGGAGGCGAGTGAGGAGCTGGCCCGACACGTGCCCGCGCTGGTGCCGGTGATCGACGCGGTGGGCCCGCCCGACCTCGTCCGCCGCCCGCGGCGGTCGCACTTCGCCGAGCTCGCCCGCATGATCTGCTACCAGCAGCTCGCCGGACGCGCCGCGGCCGCGATCCACGGACGCTTCGAGGCGCTCTTCGACGGGGAGCCCACGCCGGCGGCGGTGCTCGCCGCGCCGATCGACGCGCTGCGCGGCGCGGGGCTGTCGGCCAACAAGGCCGCGTCGATCCTCGACCTCGCCGCCAAGGTCGAGGCGGGAGAGGTGGAGCTCGACCGCGTGGCGCGCCTCGGCGACGACGAGCTCGTCGCCGAGCTGGTGACGGTGCGGGGGATCGGGCGCTGGACCGCGGAGATGTTCCTCATGTTCCAGCTCGGTCGCCTCGACGTGTGGCCGGTCGACGACCTCGGCGTGCGCAACGGCTACGCCAAATTGTTCCGGTTGGAGCAACCGCCGACGCCGAGGGAGTTGCAGCCGCTCGGCGAGCCGCTGCGGCCCTACCGCTCGGTGGCGGCCTGGTACTGCTGGCGCGTCCTCGACATCGTCACGCCGGGCTGAGCCTCAGGGACTCGGCGGGCGCCCCTCGGCCCAACGACGCCGCATCTCGGCTTCGTGCGCGGCGAGGGGCGGGAGCCCGAGGCGGGCCCGGCGGGCGTCGACCTGCACCGGGTCGTCGAGGTGCCACACCACGAGTTCGCCGTCGTCGCCCAGCACGAACTGCGACCCGTAGCGCTGCGGCCGGCCGTCGTTCATCCGCACCCGGTCCTCGAGGAACGCGCGGTGCACGGGATCGGCGTCGCCGAGGTCGACCGCGCCATCGAGGAGCTCGAGACACCGGCGCTGGAGGCCCACGTCGTCGATGGCGCGCTGCGCGACCAGCCACGCGGCCTCGGCGCCGTCGTCGCCGACCAGCGCGCGGCCGGGCCAGCACTCGTGGTCGTCGAGGATGTCCCAGAGACGGTCGCGCGCGGCCGGGGTGTCGGGCGCGGCCGCGAGCGCGAGGAGCTCGTCGTGCAGCTCCACGTCGTACGCGGGCTGCCGTGCACCGGAACGGAATTGCCGCCGGGACGCCACGCTCACCCAGGGTACGCTCGACCGCTCATGTTCTCGCTCGTCGCCCGCGACCTCGCCCGCGCGTGGGGCAGCTTCACGGTGCTCGACGGCGTGGATCTCACCATCGGGCCCCGCACCCGCCTTGGCATTGTCGGCCCCAACGGGGTGGGCAAGTCGACCTTGCTGCGCCTCCTCGCCGGGCTCGACGGGCCGGACCGCGGCAGCGTCACCCGCACGCCGCCGTCCGCGCGCGTGGGCTACCTGCCGCAGGAGCCGGAGCGGGGCGACGAGACCGTCGCCGAGTTCCTCGCTCGGCGCACCGGCGTGACCGCGGCGGCGGCCGCGTTCGATGCGGCCGCGCATGCGCTCGCCGACGGCGCACCCGGCGCCGACGACACCTACGCCGCCGCGCTCGACGACTACCTCGCGTCGGGCGCCGACGACTTCGAGGCGCGCGTCGGCATCGTGTGCGCGGACGTGGGCCTGCCCGAGCGACTGCTCGCGCTGCCCACCGCTGCGCTGTCGGGTGGTCAGGCCGCGCGCGCGTCGCTCGCCGCGATCCTGCTCGCCCGCTTCGACGTGTTCCTGCTCGACGAGCCCACCAACGACCTCGACTTCGCGGGCCTCGAACGTCTCGAGCAGTTCCTCGACGAGCTCCCCGGCGGTGTGGTGGTGGTGAGCCACGACCGCGCGTTCCTCGAACGCACCATCGACCGCGTGCTCGAGCTCGACGAGCACACGCGCCAAGGCGCCGAGTTCGGCGGCGGGTGGCTCGGCTACCTCGACGCGCGCGCGACCGCGCGTCGCCACGCCGAGGAGGACTACGCGACCTACCGGGCCGAGAAGTCGCGTCTCGAGGATCGCGCCCGTACGCAGAAGCAGTGGTCGGTGCAGGGCGTGGCGAAGGCCAAGCGCGACACCGACGAGAAGGACAAGAACATCCGGCAGTTCCGGCGGGCCACGTCGGAGAAGGTCGCGGCCAAGTCGAAGATCACCGAGAAGGCCCTCGCGCGGCTCGACGCGGTCGACAAGCCGTGGGAGGGCTGGGACCTCCGCTACCAGCTCGCGGGCGCGCCCCGCAGCGGCGACGTGGTGGCGCGCCTGGCGCACGCGGTGATCGAGCGGGGCGACTTCCGCCTCGGGCCGGTCGACCTCGAGATCGGTTGGGGCGAACGCCTCGCGATCGTCGGGCCCAACGGCACCGGCAAGACCACGTTGCTGCTCGCCCTGCTCGGTCGGCTCCCGCTCGCCGAGGGTGAACGGTGGATGGGCCCGGGTGTGGTGGTCGGCGAGCTCGCGCAGGGGCGGGGCAGCTTCGCCGGCGACGCCACGCTGCTCGACACCTTCGTCGCCGAGACCGGGCTTCTGATCTCCGAGGCGCGGTCGCTGCTCGCCAAGTTCGGTCTCGGCGCCGAGCACGTGGTGCGCGCCGGGTCGTCACTGTCGCCGGGGGAGCGCACCCGCGCCGGGCTCGCGGTGTTCGCGGCGCGGGGCGTGAACTGCCTGGTGCTCGACGAGCCCACCAACCATCTCGACCTGCCGGCGATCGAACAGCTCGAACAGGCGCTCGCCGGCTACGACGGCACGTTGCTGCTCGTCACCCACGATCGTCGCCTGCTCGAAGCGGTGCACCTCACCCGCGCCGTCACCGCCGACGGCCGCGACACCGACCTCACCTGAGGTCGCCTGGCCGTTCCGAACGCCGACGCGCTCAGGGGCAGTGGCCGCCCCACGGGCCGGCGCCCTGCCACTGGTAGAGCGACCACGCGACCTCGTCCTGGTCGTAGGGGGTCGCGACGTTGGCGGGCACACCGACGAGGTCCATGCGGCCTGCGTGCGCGGCCGCGCCGTTCCAGGTGGCCTGGAAGAACTGGTAGGCGCCGAGGTACGGACCGGCGGGGTTCACCGCGCCGTAGTTGCCGCCGCTCTCCCGGGTCCGCACGCACGCGAGGAACGGGTCGTCGTGGTGCGGGTTGGTGCCGGGCGTGCCGCCGTAGTTCGGCGGGGGCACGGGCGCGGGCTTCGGCGCGGGGGTGGTCGTCGTGGCGGCGGCTGCTGCGCGAAGCGGCGGCCTGGCGCTGTTGGGCCTGCTGGGCGGCCGCGGCGGCTGCCTGTGCCCTGGCCTGGGTCTCGGCGAGCTTGGCGTCGAGCGCGGTGGCCTGCTGCTTGAGATCGGCGAGCGACTGCTCCTGGCGAGCGCGGGCGTCGCGCAGCGGCGGCCTGCTTGGCCTTGAGCTCCTTGGCCGTGGCCCGGAACGACCTGTAGGCCGAGCGGTCGCGCTGGTTCACCTGGTCGATGAGGTGGGCCCGCTTGGCTGCGTCGAGCGGTGTCGCTCCCCGCCACGATGGCGGCCAGACCCGCGCCCGACGACTTGTAGGCGAGCAGCGCCCGCTCCCGGGCGAGGGCCTTGGCCCGTGCCGCCTTCGCCTTGAGGTCGGCGACCACGGTCTCGTTGTCCTTCACGGCGACGTCGGCCGCGGTGTACTCGGCCAGCGCGCTGAAGTACTTGCTGTTGACGGCGTCGACGTCGGCCTGCAGCTGCGAGACCGACGGGTCGGACGTCTGCGCGGTCGCCCCCGGCACTCCGGTCAGGAGCAGTGTCAGTGCCATCGCACCCGCCGCGACGCCGGCCCCGAACGCGCGGATCGGGCGCGCGTTTCGCCACGGGTGCACCGTGATGGGGTGGGCGAACACTCTCGGGCGTCCTCCTCGGCGGATCGGGAGCCCCGTGGGGCCGCGCGCGATCCAGCCAGTGGGCGTGCGAATCCCGCCACGCTAGTGGGACGGGCGGGCCCCGGCGCGGCCGGCGGGGTCGCCGGGGGCCTTCGTGGGCGCATCGGGGCTGGTCAGGGCGTTGAGGGGCCGGGTTGGGTAGCGTCCGGATGGTGCCGATCGAGCCCCCGCCGACCCGTTTCGCGCTGCCACCGGCCGCCGCGGCGGGCGACGGCGAGATCGCGGGGGTGGGCGCCGATCTCGAGGCCGGCACCCTGCTGGCCGCGTACCGCGGCGGACTGTTCCCGATGCGGTTGCGCGCCCGCGGTCCGCTCGGATGGTGGTCGCCCGACCCGCGCGGGATCATCCCGCTCGACGGTGTGCACCTGAGCCGGTCGCTGCGCCGGTCGTGTCGCGACTTCGAGGTGCGCGTCGACACCGCGTTCGAGCAGGTGATGCGCGGCTGCGCGGACCCGCGCCGTCCTCACGGATGGATCGACCGCTCGTTCCTGCGCGCGTACACGCATCTGCACGAGCTCGGATGGGCGCACTCGGTCGAGACGTGGCAGACCGACGCCGACGGCCGTGATGCGCTGGTCGGTGGTCTCTACGGCGTGGCCATCGGTGGCCTGTTCGCCGCCGAGTCGAAGTTCCACCGGGTGCGCGACGCGTCGAAGGTGGCGGTGGTCGCGCTGGCCGAGCTCATGCGCGACGGCGGGGGACTACTCCTCGACGTGCAGTGGACCACCGACCATCTGCGCACCCTCGGCGCCGTCGACGTGCCCCGCGACGAGTACCTGGAGCGCCTGGCGGCGGCGATCGTCGCTCCCACCATGACCTGGTTCCCGTCGGCCGGATAGCCTGCGCGCCATGGCTGACATCGTCGTGTACCACAACCCCGTCTGCAGCAAGTCGCGCGGCGCCCTCGAGATCCTCGACGAGCGCGGCGACGCCCACGAGGTGATCGAGTACCTCCAGGTGCTGCCCACCCGTGCCGACCTCGAGCGCATCGTCGACAGCATCACCGACGAGCCCGCGGCGCTCGTCCGCAAGGACAAGCGCTTCAAGGAGCTCGAGTTGAACGCGGACGACTACACCACGAAGGACGAGGTCATCGTCCTGCTGCTCGAGCACCCGGAGCTCATGGAGCGCCCGGTGGTGTTCGTGGGCGACAAGGCGATCATCGCCCGCCCCAGCGAGCGCGTCCTCGAACTCCTCGACTGACTTCCCACCGTCGCTCGCTCCGCTCGCTCCGTCCCAGCGGCGGCAACCGGGCGGAGCCCGGCAGCCGCCGGTGCACCGGGCCGGGATCCCGCCCCGGTCAGACCGCGGTGGCGACCGGAGCGCGGCCGGCGTCCTTGTCGGATGCGCTCGGCGCCGTGCCCTCGAGGTCGAGCGTGGGCAGGAACGACAGCCACTTCGGGAACCACCAGTTGGCGTCGCCGAGGATCTCCATCGTCGCGGGCACCAGCATCATGCGCACGATGGTCGCGTCGACCAGCACCGCCACCGCGAGACCGAGGCCGAACATCTTCACCTCGGGCGTCGGGTTCAACACGAACGCGCCGAAGACGAAGATCATGATCAGCGCGGCCGACGTGATGACGCGCGCGGTACGGGCCAGACCGCGCACCACACCCTCGCGCGTGTCGCCCGTCTTGTCGTACTCCTCGCGCACGCGGGTGAGCAGGAACACCTGGTAGTCCATCGACAGGCCGAAGAGCACCGCGAACATCATCATCGGCACGAACGGGGTGATGGGCACGGTGCTCTCGAGCCCGACGAGCCCCTTCGCCCAGCCCCACTGGAACACCGCGACGGTCACGCCGTACGCCGCGCCGACCGACAGCAGGTTCATCACCGCGGCGGTCGCCGGCACCAGCACCGAGTGGAACACCAGCAGCAGCAACAGGAACGACAGCAGCACCACCGCGAGGATGAACCACAGCAGGCGACTGCTGATGCGGTCGCCGATGTCGATGAACGTGGCGGTGAGGCCACCCACGTAGGCGACCGCGCCGGAGTTGCCGACCGCGGCGGGCAGCACGTCGTCGCGCAGGGTGCCCACCAGGTCGGCGGTCGCCTGGCTGTCGGGCGCCGAGCTCGGGATCACCGCGATCTGGGCGACCTTGCCGTTGGGGCTGAGCGCGGCCGGCGCCACCTCGCTCACGCCGGGAGTCTTGCCCACCGCGGTGGCGATCGAGTCGGCGAGCGTGGTGTCGCCCGCCTCCGGGAGTTGGACCACCACGAGCAGCGGGCCGTTGGCGCCCTCGCCGAAGCCGGCGGCGATGAGGTCGAAGGCCTGGCGCTGGGTCGACGACGACGGGAGGTTGCCGTCGTCGGACTCGCCGAGGCGCATGGAGATCACCGGCCAGGCCAACGCCACGAGCACCGCGACCGCGAACACCGCGAAGGGCCACGCGTGACTCGCGACGAGGTGCGCCCACTTCTCCCACACCGTGCTGCGCGGCGACACCGGATCGGGATGGCCCGCAGCCTTCGCCCGGTCGGCGTGGTGCATGAGGCTCGGCACCTTGAACTTGTCGATGCGGTCGCCGACGATCGCCAGCGCCGCGGGCAGCAGTGTGAGCGCGGCGACCATCATCACCAGCACCACGAGCCCGGCCATGTAGCCGAGGCGCGCGACGTAGGGGATGCCCGACACCATGAGCCCGCAGATCGCGATCACCACCGTGGTGCCCGCGAACAACACCGCGGATCCCGCGGTGGCGACCGACCGGCCGATCGCGCTCTCGATGTCCATCCCGAGCGCGCGGTTCTCGCGATAGCGCGACACGATGAACAGCGAGTAGTCGATGCCCACGCCGAGGCCGATCATCTGGGCCAACGTGGGCGCGAGGGTGCCGATGTCGGTGAACGCGGCGACGACCTTGATCAGGGAGATGCCGATCACGAGGCCGAAGAGCGCGGTGGTGATCGGCAGCCCCATCGCGACCACCGACCCGAACGCGAACAGCAGCACGACCACCGCCGCGAGCAGACCGATGAGGTCGGCGTTGCCCGACGGGGGCTGATGCGAGTAGTCGATCACCGCGCCGCCGTACGCGGCGCGCACGCCCGCGTCGGTGGCGGGCGCGGTGGCCTGCACGATCTGGTCGTAGATGTCCTTCGGCAGCTCCTGCGCGGGCACCGAGAACTGCACGTTGATCAGGGTGATCTTCCCGCTCTTGGAGATCACCGCGGCGCCGAGCGGACCGTAGGGGTCGGTGACGCTCACCACCTTCGGGAGCTTCTCGAGGTTGGCGACGCTCTCGGAGATCGCGGGTTGCACCTTCGGCGAGCGGATTCCCGCGTCGGACTGGAACACCACCGACGCGCTCTGGCCCGACGCGCTCGGGAAGTCCTGCTCGAGCAGGTCGAGGGCGTCCTGCGACTGCGCGCCGGGGATCCGGAAGTTGTCGGTCTCCTGGCCGCCGAGCGCGCCCGCGAGCACCACCACGCCGACGGCGGCGATCACCCACGCGACGACGAACCGCCACTTGTGGCGGGCCGCGGTCCGTCCGAGTCGTTCGAGCACCCCTGACACCCAGCGCCTCCCACGGCGTCACGGCCCACCGCACACGGGCCTGCCCGAGAATGTCGGCGCTTCCGGGGCCCGCCTTGACGTCGGATCCGACGGTACGTCCGTGCGAGCATGGGGGCGCGGACCGTCCCGGGCGGTCCGCGCGGGCCGGGATCGTGGGACGGAGGAGCGGGAGTGGCGGTGGAGCACGGTGTGGAGCTGGTGGACCCGTCGGTCGCCGGTCGCCGCTATGAGGTCACGCGCCGGGTGCATCTCAACGACACCGACGCGCGCGGCGTGCTGCGCATCGACGCGTTGGCCCGCTTCCTGCAGGACGTCGCCACCGACGACGCCCACGACGCGGGCCGCGCGCACAACCGCGGCGTGTGGGTGCTGCGCCGCATCGACATGTTCGTGCTGCGCGAGCCGGTGCTCTACGACACCGTCACCCTGCTCACGTTCTGCAGCGGCACCGGGCCCGCGTGGGCCGAGCGTCGCACGCGTGTCACCGACGCCGCGGGCGACGTGCTCGCCGAAGCGGTCGCGGTGTGGGTGTACATCGACCGCGAGCGCGGCCGCCCGCTCGCCCTCGACGACGAGTTCACCCAGTGGTACGGCGAGGCGGCCGCGAGCCGGCGGGTCAGCGGCAAGCTGCACCTGCCCGCGCCGCCGGCCGACGCCTCGTCGCGCGACTGGACGGTGCGGGCCACCGACTTCGACGTGCTCGACCACGTGAACAACGTGCGCTCGTTCGAGGCGGTGGTCGACGAGTTGCGCCGCCGCCTGCCCGGGCTGCGGCGTGGAGCACGCCACCGTGGAGTACCGGGGCACGCTCGAGCGGGACGAGTCGGTGGAGCTGCGCAGCACGGTGAGCAGCCTCGGTGACGGGCTGGGCGACCGCCTCGACGCCTGGCTGCTGGTCGACGGCGAGGTGCGGGTGTCCGCCCGGCTCGTGGGCGGGGTTCCCCTACACTGACGGCGCTCTGGACGCTCTCCCGCACGACGCGCTGACCGGGCGCCGGTGCCTGGTCACCGGCGGGCCTCGGCTTCATCGGATCCAACCTCGCCCTCGACCTCACGCGTCGCGGTGCGGAGGTGACGGTCCTCGACTCGCGCGTGCCCCGCCACGGCGCCAACCCGTGGAACCTGGTGCCCGACGGCGCGGCGAGACCGAGGCCGATCCGCGCATCACGGTGATCGAGGCCGACGTGGGCGCCACCGACCGGGCCGACGTGCGCGACGCCGCGGTCGGCGCCGACATCGTGTTCAACCTCGCCGGGCAGGTGAGTCACGTCGACTCGATGCACGACCCGCTCTTCGACCTGTCGGTGAACACCACGAGCCAGTTCGCGTTCCTCGAGCTGCTGCGCAAGGAGAACCCGGGCGCGCGGGTGGTGTACACGTCGACCCGCCAGATCTTCGGGAAGCCCAAGTACCTGCCGGTCGACGAGGAGCACCCGGTCGCGCCCGGTCGACGTGAACGGCATCACCAAGTACGCCGCCGAGCAGCTCCACCTCCTGTACCACGAGGTGTACGGCCTCGGCGGCCACCGCGGTGCGGCTCACCAACGTGTTCGGCCCGCGCCAGCGCCTCACCGACGACCTGCAGGGCTTCCTGCCGATCTTCGTGCGCCGCGCGCTCGACGACGAGGTGATCACCGTGTTCGGCGAGGGTGAGCAGGAACGCGACTGCCTCTACGTCGACGACGTGGTGGAGTGCCTCGAGCTCGCGGCGGTCGCACCCGACGCGTCCGGGCAGATCTTCAACGTGGGCAACGACGAACGGCTGTCGCTGGCGGCGATCGCCGCGAGCATCGTCGACGTGGTCGGCAGCGGACGCGTGGAGCACGTGCCCTGGCCGCCCGACCGCGACGCGATCGACATCGGCTCCTACTTCGGCGACTCGTCGAAGGCGAAGCGCCTGCTCGGCTGGGAGCCGCGCACCGCGTTCGCCGACGGCGTCGCGGCCACCGTCGCCTTCTACCGCGAACGGCGGTCCTGGTACCGGTGACGGTCGATCCCGCCGACATCCCGGTCGTCGATCTCGCCCGTCACGCGGCGGCGCTCGAACCGGAGCTCTCCGAGGCGGTCACGCGCGTCGTGCGCTCCGGCCAGTACCTCTTCGGCCCCGAGCTCGCGGCGTTCGAGGCGGAGTTCGCGGCGTTCACCGGCCGCGCGCACTGCGTCGGCGTGGCGTCGGGCACCGACGCGCTGCGACTGTCGCTGGTCGCGATGGGCCTGCGGCCCGGGTGACGAGGTGCTGGTGCCCGCGTTCACCGCGGTGCCCACCGCGGCGGCGGTGTGCGCGGCGGGAGCCACGCCGGTGTTCGTCGACGTCGACCCGGCGACCGCCACCCTCGATCCGGTGGCCGCGGCCGCCGCGGTCACCGACCGCACGCGCGCGGTGATCCCGGTGCATCTCTACGGCCGCCCCGCGGCGATCCCCGACCTGGGCCTGCCCGTGCTCGAGGACGCCGCCCAGGCCACCGGCGCGCTCGACCCGGCGTCGGGCTCGGTCGCCGCGGCCTACAGCTTCTATCCCACCAAGAACCTCGGCGGCATCACCGACGGCGGCGCGGTCGTCACCGACGACGCCGCGCTCGCGGCCGAACTGCGACTGCTCCGCGCACACGGCGTCACCGACGGCTACGTGCACACGCGCGTGTCCACCAACGCGCGCCTCTCCGACCTCGCGGCGGCTGCGCTGCGGGTGGGGTTGCGCCGGCTCGACGCCGACAACGCGCGCCGCCGGCGCGATCGCGGCACGCTACCGGGAGGCGGCGCCCGGTCTGGCCTGGCAGCCCGACCACCCGCGCCACGTGTACCACCTGTGCGTCGCCCGGGTGCCCGACCGCGACGCGTTCCGGGCCGCCGCGCCCTTCGGGACCGGGGTGCACTACCCGCTCGCGCTCACCCAGCAGCCCGCCTACACGCAGTACGTGCGGGGCGGGTGCCCGGAAGCCGAGGCGTGGGCCGCGCAGTGCGTATCCTTCCCCTGCTTTCCGGAGTTGACCGACGACGAAGTCGAGGCGGTGTGCCGAACGATCCCGTGAATCCGGCCGTCGTCGCCGTCTCCGCGTTCTTCCCCTGTTACAACGACGAACCCACGATCGCCGCGATGGTGAACGTGGTGCTCGGGGCGATGGACCGCTGCGGCATCGACGACTGCGAGGTGATCGTCGTCAACGACGGTTCCACCGACGGCTCGGCCGTGGTGCTCGCCGAGCTGGCGCGCAAGGAGCCGCGCCTGCGCGTGGTCACCCACGACCGCAACCGGGGCTACGGCGGCGCGCTGCTCTCGGGGTTCGCGGCGTCGACGAAGCAGTGGGTCTTCTACACCGACGGCGACGGCCAGTACGACCCCGCCGAGCTCGAGCTGCTGATCGCCCGGGCGTCGGAGCAGGTCGACGTGGTGCAGGGCTACAAGCTGCGCCGGGCCGACGGCTTCCTGCGCGCCATCGTGGGCCGCACCTACCACTGGTTCGTGAAGATGGCCTTCGGGCTCGAGATCCGCGACACCGACTGCGACTTCCGCCTCATCCGCCGGGCCCGGCTCGACGAGGTGAAGCTCGTGCACACCACCGGTGCGATCACCGTGGAGCTGGTGCGCAAGCTCCAGGACGCCGGCGCGCACTTCACCGAGGTGGGGGTGCACCACTACCGACGGGTGTTCGGCAAGTCGGAGTTCTTCCGCATCGGCGCCATCGCCCGCACCCTGTGGGCGCTCGCCGGCCTCTGGGTGCAGCTCGTGCTCCTGCGCCGCGGCCGCCGCTGACCCCCAAACGGTGAGGGGCGGCCGAATCGGTCAGGGCGCCGACGGTCAGGGGCGGGTGGCGCGGAGCAGCACCGAGGTGCCGACGGGGAGGTCGTGGCGCCGGAGCCAGCGCCGTTCCTGTTCCGCGAGCGGCGCGAACACACGGTCGAGCGCGCGGCGGTCGACGTCGGAGTCGTCGGGCGGGGCGGCGCGGCGACGCAGGCGGTCGAGCGCGCCGAGTGCGGCGGCCGGCGGGGCGAGGAACGCGAACGCGTAGGTGGCGCGCTCGACGCGCAGGCCTGCGTGGTGGGCGAGCGCGGCGAGTCGGTCGCGCCGGTAGCGCCGCTTGCCGTGCACCACGTCGTCGTGGCCGCGCCGCAGCGACATCGAACGCCGGCTCCATCAACACCAGCGCGCCGCCGGGTCGCAACGCGCGCGCCAGTTCGCGGACCGCGGCGGCGTCGTCGTCGACGGCGTAGAGCACCGTCACCGCGATCGGCGGCGTCGAACGCGCCCGACTGCACGGGCAGCGCGGTGAGGTCGCCGAGCACGGGCCGTGTTCCCGGGCGGCGGTCTCGCACGAACGCGAGCGCGTCGGGGGAGCGGTCGACGCCGACGACGGCACCGTGCTCGGCCAGCCACGCGCCGTTCCCCCCGGGGCCGCAGCCGGCGTCGAGGACACGCAGCGGCGTGCCGCCCTGCAGGTGGTCGGCGAGCAGGTCGGCGACGAGGGCACGGGTGGAGCGGTACCACCAGTGCGCGTCCTCGACCGCGGCGATGCGCGCGTACTCCTCGACTTCCACGGCGTGACGCTATCCCCAGCGCGATGGCTGCGGCGGCGATGCGGGGTACCCGGTGCGTGGGCGATCAGTGGTTGGCGACGCGCAGCGTGTCGATCACGAGGTCCGACGAGGACCACGCCTGCACGCCCACACGGTTGCCGACCGCGGCATCGCGGTCGCGCTCACGGGACGCCTGCTCGAGGTCGTCGACCCGCAGCACTTCGGCGCCGTTCACCAGGGCCAGGAGGGCGTTGCCGTGCACCTCGAGGCGGACGGTGAGCTTGCCGTACATCGTGTTGGGGTCGTCGGCCTTCACCCGGGCGATGGGGTTCCACAGCTCCCGGTCGTTCTGCCACTGGCGCACGAGGTAGCCGCCGCCGTCGTAGATGGGGTCGATGTCGAACGAGTAGCCCGACATCGCGCCGTCGAGGTCGACGCTGGCCCGGAACAGCACGCCCAGACCCGGCCCCGACCGGAAGTCGAGGTCGACCTCGAGGACGTAGTCGTCGTCGGTGCGGACGTCGGCGAGGGCCCAGCGCTCGTCGGCGCGGCGCATCACCAGTGCTCCGGCGGCCTGCACCTCGACCAGCGGCACCGCGTTGCCGAGCAGCCAGTCGGTGCCGGCGGTCACGAACTCGGGCTCCGGCTCCGGCTCGGGCTCCGGCTCGTTGAACGCCGTCGGGGCGAAGCTCGCGGGCGCGAAGGCGAAGACCGGCGCGGCTTCGGCGACGTGGTCGTCGACCGGCGTGTCGGTGACGATCTCGTGGTCGCTGTCCGCGCCGACGGGGGCGACGGCATCCACGTTGCCGAACGCGTCGGCCCGCCAGACGATCGGCGGGAGCTCGGTGGTCGCGGTCGGTGAACTGCGGCTCGGTGAATTGCGGCTCGGGTTCCGCTTCGAACGGCGCGGGGTCGTCGGTCGCTCGGCGTCGAACTCGGCGACGCGGTGTCGTCGGTCGCGTCGGGGAGGTAGGTCGCGGCGAGCGTGGCGGCCAGGTCGCTCCCGAAGCTGAACTCGTGTCCGTCGAGCCTGGGAACCTCGGCGTCGGTCGGGTCCTCGACGGTGGCGGCTGTCTCGAAGCCGGCTCCGTACGGCGGCTCGGTCGACCGCAACGGTCTCGGTCGCGAACGGTTCGGTCTCGCGCGGTGGTCGACGCGAACGGGTCGGCGGCGAAAACGTCGTACGCGTCGACCGCGTGGGGTCGTCGACCGGCGCGTCCTCGGTCGTCGTGCCGTCGCTGTGCACCTCCCACACCGGGGTGAGGGGCTCTTCCCACGTGCCGGGGCCGGCCCACTGGCCGGGCGCGCGGGGTCGTCGTCCGACGTGGCGTCGGGGGCCTCGCCCCAGTCGACGATGAAGGTGGAGCTCACTGCGGCGGGGTCGAGGTCGTGGTCCCACGGACCGAACGTGCCGGGCTCGTGCGGCGGGGAGTCGTCGGTGGTCGGGGTGATCCACGGCGAGTCGACCAGCTCCGCGACCACGGGGTCGTCGGTGAGGGTCGGCGGCCGTCGATCACGGTCTCGGCGCTGGCCGCCGGCGTGCTCCACGGGTCGACGGTCGTGGGCTCGAAGCTCCACAGTGCGTTGGGGTCGGCGGCCGCGAGCTCGGCGTCGGTCGGGTCGTGCGCGGCGACGTCGTCGGGGGTCCAGTCGTCGGTGCTCTCCCAGAACGACGTGATGTTGTCGCATGGCCGGCGCGGCGGGCGGCCCCCCCGCAGGCGTCACGGCCTCGTCGGCGGCGTGTCGGGCACCGGCCAGTCGCCGCCGCCCGTCGTGACAAACTCGTCACGCACGAACGGTTGCCGCTGCGCGAGCCGTGCACCGGGGTCGGGCTCGACCCAACCCCACTCGTCGGCCGGTCGGGGGGCCACGTCGATCGGGGGCGCGTCGGCGCCGCTGTGCAGGACGGCGGCGTGGCGTCGCGGCCGCGGGGCGGTCGCCTCGGCCATGGCCGGCTGCTGGAGGTTGAAGCCGAAGCCGCTCCCCAGGGTCGGGAACGTGCCGTCGACGAGCTCGACCGCGTTGGCCGCGGCGGGCGGCGTCGAGAGCAGGTCGGGCATGCTCGACTCGTCGGGGAGCGGCAGCGGCTCGGGGAGACGGGCCAGCTCCTCGAACACGTCGACCACCTCGTCTCGGCTGGGGCGGGCTCGGTGGGAGCGGGCGGCGGCACGATCGGGGCCGAGTAGCGCGCCGCGGGCGCGACCTCGGCCGCGCCGAGCGCCTTGGCCTTGCGGTGCCGTCCGCTCGCAGTCTCGAGCAGCATGGCCCGGATGCGCGCGGCCTCGAGCGGGTCGACGCCGAGGATCTGCTGGAGGTTCAGCTCGATGGCGCCGGGCTCGCCACCGAGGTCGGCGGCGATCACCGCGAGTTCGCGGTCCTTCACCGGGATGCGCTTGCCGGCCGGGAGCTGCTGCAGCACGCGCAGGGTGCCGAGGTGGGGAGAGGCCTCCGTCGTGCTCCGTCGAGCGGCGCAGGCTGGCGACCGCGTCGGTGACCGACTCGGCGCCGGGATCCGTGCGCAGCGCGGGAACGCTGGTGGACGGCGCAGGCGGCACCAACTCGCTCACGTCGACACCGATCGACCCCGCGAGGACCCACAGGTCGCTCTCGGGGATCGCGGTCTTGCCGCGTTCGTAGTTCACGAGCTCTCGACGGTTGAGACCTGCGCCGCGGGCCACCTCGGAGAGGGAGAGACCCTTGCGGCGCCGGACCGCCCGGAGGTGGTTGCCCATCTGCTTCGGAGTCGTCGGGGTGGACGTCGCCTGCGCCATGACAGTCGTATCGGCGGCGCTCCAGCCCGCCTGTAGGGTCAGCTCATGGCGATCTACGCACTGGGCGACCGGAGCCCCGAGATCCATCCCGAGGCGTTCGTCCACCCCGACGCGGTGGTGATCGGCGACGTCGTGATCGGCCCCGAGGCCTCCGTCTGGCCCCAGGCGGTGCTGCGGGGCGACTACGGCCGCATCGAGGTGGGAGCCCGCACCAACATCCAGGACGGGGCGGTGATCCACGCCACCCACCGCTTCCCGACGGTGATCGGCGACGAGGTGGTGGTCGGCCACCTGGCCCACATGGAGTGCTGCACGGTGGTGGGTCACGCCTTGGTGGGGACCGGGTCGATCGTGCTGCACCGGGCGGTGATCGAGCGTGACGCTCTCGTCGGGGCGGGCGCGGTGGTGCCCAACGACATGGTGGTGCCGTCACGGGCCATGGCCCTCGGGGTGCCGGCGAAGCTGCGGCCCGACACCGTCGACCCCGCCGAGATCGACACCCTCGTCGCCGGCTACGTGGCCAACGCCCAGCGCTACCGCTCGGAGCTCCGCCGCCTCGACTGAGCCTCGCGGCGTCAGCCCTCGCCGCGTCAGCCCTTGACGTAGGAGAACTTCTCGGCGACCAGCCCGTCGCGCACGCGCAGGATGTCGACGCCGCGCACCGAACCGCCACCGTCGTCGTCGGTCCAGGTGTAGCGCCAACGCACGACGCAACGGTCGCCGGCGACGACAACATCCTCGTCGTCGAAGTGGGCGGTCGGCGATGCGGCGAAGAAGGCCGCCCACGCCTCACGAACTGCCGCTGCGCCTTCGTGACGGTTGCCCTCCGGCGGCGACGTGTCCTCGAACACGCAGTCGGTCGTCATCGCCGCCATGACCGCGTCGACGTCGTGGCGGTTGAACGCGTCGTTGAAACGGTCGACGGCGGCTCGGGTCTCGGCGTCGCTCGGCATCGGGGTCACCCCTGTTCGTCCACTGGTTCCTGTTCCTCGCGGCCGCGCCGGAAGAGATCCGGTTCCACGAAGATGAGCGCGGCCTCCGGCGTGCCGGCGCGCACGCGCGCCTCCACGGTGTCGATCGCGGCGGCCACCTCGGCGACCGACGTCGCCGCGAACTCGAGCTTGGTGGCGAGCAGCAGCTCCTCGGGACCGAGGTACTGCGTCCGCAGATGGATGATCCGTGTGACCTCGGGGCCGTCGAGGATCGCGCTGCGCAGCTGTTCCTCGACTCCGGGCGACGCCGCTTCGCCGATGAGCAGGCTCTTCATCTCGATGGCGAGCACGATCGCGATCGCGCCGAGCAGCAGGCCGATGCCGATGCTGCCCACCGCGTCCCACCGCGCGTTGCCGGTGATCTCGGCGAGGGTGATGCCGACGAGCGCGAAGACGAGGCCGACCAGCGCGCCGGTGTCCTCGAGCAGCACGACCGGGAGCTCGGGGTTCTTGGTGGTGCGCACGAACCGCCACCACGTACGCCCACGGCGAATCGAGTTGGCCTCGTTGCGCGCGGTGCGCAACGACAGGCCTTCCGCGACGATCGCGATGCCGAGCACGGTGTAGGCGACGATCGGCGAATCGAGGTGTTCGGGGTGCAGCAGCTTGTCGATGCCCTCGACGATCGCGAACATCGAACCGAGGGTGAAGAGCACCAGCGACACGATGAACGCCCAGAAGTAGCGCTCGCGCCCGAAGCCGAACTGGTGCTCGGCGGTGGGCGCCTTGCGGGCACGCTTGCCGCCGAGGAAGAGCAGCCCCTGGTTGCCGGTGTCGGCGACGGAATGGATGCCCTCCGCCAGCATCGATGCCGAACCGGTGACCGCGAACGCGCCGAATTTCGCGATGGCGATCACCAGGTTGGCCACGAAGGCGGCAAAGATCGCCTTGCGCGACCCGTCGGTGCTCATGCGGGCGACGGGGCGATCATGCGGCGGCGACCGCCCACACCGTCGAGGTGGTGACCCGCGTGCCGTCGGCGAAGCGCAACACCGACGAGCCGCGCTCGTAGCCCTCGAACACCGCGGTGTGCGCGAACGCCGCACCGTCGTCGGTCACGTACGACACCCGCAGCAGGCGGCCCTTGCCGAGGCGGAGTCGTTCGTCCCAGCCGTAGTGCAGCCGGCCGTCGGGCCCACGTCGGGGCGGTCGTCCGACGTGCACGCCGTGCTCCCGGTACGACTCCGCGAGCGCGCACGCCGCGCTCGGGGCCGCAGAACTCGGTCATCGCGTCGAGCAGCACGCGGGCGAAGGTGCGGCCGTGGTGGGGGAGCCCGGAATCGATGCCGAGCGCCCAGTGCGCCAGCTCGTGGAGCACGACGGCCTTCGTGCGGTAGCGGCGCGGCAACGTGATGGTGGGCCCGGTCGGCTCCTCGCGGTAGAAGGCCTGCCGCGCGCCATTGCCCGGACGCAGGCGCGGCACTCCGGCGAGGTCGCGCTCGGGGAAGCGCTCGTGCCACCAGAGGCTGCCCACCACCTTGTCGACGAAGCCCGCGCACGCGGGGATCCCCGGCAGCGGACTCGACGGCAGCGGTGTCTCCGCCAGGTACACGCGCCGCCGTTGTGCATCGCGGGGCCGGCGGGGGGCCGCCGCCGTCCGGACCCGAAGATGAGAAAGTCGGCCAAGGGTTCGTGAGGCGAGGCGTGCGGCATCGCGTCCCCAAACTACGCTCCCGACCTGTGACCGCCGTACAACCCACCGACCGTGTGCTCGACCGTGCTGGCGAGGCGGTGGTCGAGATCAAGGGGCTGTCGAAGCGGTTCGGCGCCGGCGTGCTCGCGGTCGACGACCTGAGCTTCGACGTGCAGCGCGGCCAGGTGGTCGGACTGCTCGGGCCCAACGGCGCGGGCAAGACCACGTGCCTGCGCATGCTGCTCGGTCTGATCCGTCCCACTGCGGGCGAAGCGCGGCTGTTCGGCACCCGCGTGAAGCCCGGGCACGCGCGAGTTGCGGCGGGTCGGTGCGCTGATCGAGTCGGCGGCGTTCGTGCCGCACCTCTCGGGAATGCGCAACCTGCGCATGTGGTGGGAGGAGGGCGGCGCGAAGTGGCGCGACGCCGATCTCGAGCACCGCGCTGGCGATCGCCGATCTCGGCACGGCCATCGACCGCAAGGTGAAGACCTACTCGCAGGGCATGCGCCAGCGCCTCGGCCTGGCCCGGGTGCTGCTCGGCCGTCCCGAGATCCTCGTGCTCGACGAGCCCACCAACGGTCTCGACCCGCAGGAGATGCGCGAGGTGCGCAACCTCGTGCGCCGCGTCGCCGATGCCGGCGCCACCGTGCTCTTCTCCAGCCACGTGCTCGCCGAGGTGGAGCAGATCTGCACCCACGCGGTGGTGATGGACCGCGGGAAGTTCGTGGCCGGCGGCTCGGTCGCCGAGCTGATCGGCACCTCGGGCTCGGTCTACCTCGAGGTGAGCGACGTCGACGGCCGCCGAGCGGCTGCTCGCCGACGTTCCCGAACGTCACCTCGGTCGGACGCGAGCCACCGGGGCTGGTGCTCGACCTCGCAGGACCACGGATCGCGGGCCGAGTTGGTGAAGGCGCTGGTCGACGCGGGCATCGGCGTCGACACCGTGATGTTGCGCCGCCGGCTCGAGGACGCGTTCCTCGGCCTCGTCGAGGAGTGGCGCTCGTGATCGCGCTGCTGCGGGTCGAGTTGGTCAAGGCGCTGAAGCGCATGCGCACCTACATGGTGTTCGCGATCGTGATCGGCATCCCGGTCGTCATGACGATCGCGGTGAACGCCAACCCGCCCGAGCGCGCCCGGGCGGGGCGACAGCGGGCGGAGCGGGCGGCCTCTTCTACCTGGCCACCCAGACCGGTCTGGTGATGCCGGCGGCCGCGCTGCGGCTGATGAGCGGGTTCCTGCTCGTGATCATCGTCGCGGTCTTCGGCGGCGATGCGATCGCGGGCGAGGCGTCGTGGGGGAACCTGCGGTACCTGCTCATGCGCCCGATCGGGCGAGGGCGGCTCCTCGGCACCAAGTTCGCGGTGGCGCTGCTGTGCGCCTGGATCGCGGTGACTCCTCGTGGTGCTCACCGGTTTCGTGGCCGGCGTGATCGCCTTCGGCTACCACGACCTCAACGTGCCCGGCCTGTTGTTCTCGTCGTACTCGCAGTCGGCGACGACGGTGCTCGGCCATCTCGGCATCGCCACGGTGTACGTGGCGTGGAGCCTCGCGGCCGTGGTCGCGTTCTCGTTCCTGTTCTCGATGCTCACCGACGCACCAACCGGCGCGGTGTTCGCCGGCGTCGGCCTCTACATCACGTCGACGATCCTCGACGCCATCGACTCGATCCCGAGCGGCATCCGCAACATCCTGCCGACGCACTACTTCGACAGCTGGGTCGACATGTTCACGCAGAACCACGTGAGCAGCGACATGTGGAAGGGCGCGGGCCTCACGCTCGTGTACGTCGTGGTGTTCGTCGCGGTCGCGGCCTGGCACTTCCGCCGCAAGGACATCCTCAGCTGAGGTCGGGGAGGTCCTGGGTGCCGGCGAGGCTGGCGGCGTAGAGGTCGCCGAGCTCGTCGACCCGGGTGAGCACGACGTCGGGCGTGAACACCAGCGCGTCGGTGTCGCCGTCGGCGCCGGCCGCGACCTCGTCCCACGACACCGGGGTCGACACCCCGGGCGTGTCGGTGGCGCGCAGCGAGTAGGCGCACACCGTCGTCTTGTGACGGTCGTTCTGGCTCCAGTCGACGAACACCTTGCCGCCGCGTTCGTTCTTCGCCATGTTCGTGGTGACGCGCTTCGCGTCGCGCGACTCGAGCACCCGCCCGAGCGCGAGCGCGAAGCCCTTGGTGTGGTCGTCGTCGACCGACGGCCGGATGCCCACCGACAGGTGCAGGCCCTTCGAGCCCGACGTCTTGACGACCGCGTCGAGGTCGAGCTGCAGCAAGCAGGTCGCGCAGGTCGAGCGCGACGCGGGCGCAGTCGGCGAGGTCGCAGCCCGGCCCGGGGTCGAGGTCGAAGACGATCGCGCTGGGCTTCCACGGATCTGCGGCCCGGGCCTGGGGCGTGTGCAGCTCCAGCGCCGCGAGGTTGGCCGTCCACACCAGCGCCGCGGGTTCGTCGATCGAGCACGCGCCGATCTCGGAGTCGGCGTCGAGCGGCACGGTCGGCAGCCAGGCTGGACGGTGCCGGGGGCAGCGCTTCTCGAAGAACCGTTCGCCGGTCACGCCGTCGGGGAGGCGCAGCATGGTGACCGGCCGGTCGTGCAGGTGGGGGAGCATGACGGGCGCGACCTGCGTGTAGTAGTGGATCACCTCGCCTTTGGTGAACCCGGTGGCGGGGTACAGCACCTTCTGCAGGTTGGTGAGGCGGAGCCGCCGGCCGTCGACCTCCACCTCGACCGGAGCGCCGCCATCGGGGGAGTGCTTGGTCCGGGGGGCCACGACCTGCGAAGGTAGTAGGGAAGCCGCCAGGGGAGAAGAGGCCTTGCCGCAAGCCATCTGGACTGGATCGATCAGCTTCGGGCTGGTGACCGTGCCCGTACGAGTCGTGTCCGCCACCCGTTCGCTCGACGTGCGCTTCCACCAATTGGAGGAGGGCACGGGTCGCGCGTGCGGATGCGGCGCGTGTCGGAGCAGACCGGCGACGAGGTGCCCTACGACCGCATCGTCAAGGGGTACGAGGTCGAGCCCGGCCGCTACGTGATGGTGGAGCCCGACGAGATCGCCGCGCTCAAGCCCACGGCGAGCCGGATGATCGAGATCGAGGACTTCGTCGACCTCGCCGACATCGACCCGGTCTACTTCGAGCAGCCCTACTACCTGATCCCCGACAAGGACGCCGCGAAGCCGTACCAGCTCCTCGTCGACGTGATGGAGCAGGAGCAGAAGGTGGCGATCGGCCGGTTCGTGATGCGCTCCAAGGAGTCGCTGGTGGCGATCCGCCCCCTCGACGGGGTGCTCTGCCTCGAGACGATGCGCTACCACGACGAGGTGCTCGCGCCCGACCGCGACCAGCCGTTGCCCGAGCCCGCGAACGAGCCGTCCGAGCGGGAGATCGAGATGGCCCGCCAGCTCGTGGCCACCCTCTCCACCACGTTCGATCCCGAGAAGTACCGCGACGAGTACCGCGAGGAGCTGCTCGCGCTCATCGACAAGAAGGCGGCGGGCGAGGAGATCATCACCCACGCCGCGCCCGAGGAGCCGGGCAAGGTGCTCGACCTCATGGCCGCGCTCGAGGCGAGCCTGGCCCGGTCGGGGGCCCGTCAGGCCGCGAAGGCGCCGCCGCGCACGACGGTCCGCAAGGCGGTGAAGCAGCCGGCGACGACCGCGGCCAAGGTCGAGAAGGCCACACCGGCCAAGGCGACCAAGAAGGCCGCGGCGGCGAAGCCGGTGAAGCGGGCCAAGAAGAGCGCCTGACCCGCGGCGCTGACCCGGGCGGACTACGACGCGCGGCGGGCGGGCACCCGCGCCGCAGGACCGCGGCGGCGCAGCGGGATGGCAGCCCCGACCGGGGAACGGTGATCGTCGGCGAGCCAACCGCAGGAACACACGTCGGCGTCGTCGGTGGGGCGGAAACCGGTGCAGGCCTCGAAGGCCACCGACTCACCGCGGAACAGGCGGGCCTCGAAGCGGACTCGTCGTGGGCTCATGGACGTCGGCCTCCCTCGACCGGGCGAATCACAGAAGTGTGATTCATCTCGCTCAGCGTAGTGACACGCACGCTCCGCGTGGTGGATAGTGGGTGGTTGGGTGGATGTGGGACGCTCCGACCTTCGCGCCGGGCTGTGACACCAACGGGAGGTGACGGAATGGCCACGGGGAACACCGACACCGGAGGCGGCGGGGTGCAACCCGTCGAGGTGCGGGATCTCGCGCCCGCCGAGGCCCCGGCGTTCACCGACCTGATCCGGCGCTGCTACGGCGACTCCTACGACCAGGCCTGGGTCTACGACCCTGACGAGATCGCCGGCCGCCTGCGTGACGGCACCCTGCACTCGACCGTGGGCGTCGACGGCGCGCGGGTCGTCGCGCAACTCGCGCTCCTGCGCGGCGCGCCCACCGACGACGTGGCGGAGTCGGGCCAGGCGGTGGTGGATCCCGAGCACCGCGGCCAGCACCTCTTCACCGCGCTCAAGCGCCACGCGGCCGAGTGGGCAGCGGGCGCCGGCCTCTTCGGCCTCTACAGCGAAGCGACGGCCGCGCACCCGTTCAGCCAGAAGGCCAACGTCGCGCTCGGCGCGGTCGAGACCGGTGTGCTCGTCGGCTACATCCCCGCGAGCGTCGAGTACACCGCGATCGACGCCAAGCCCCACCGGCAGTCAGTCGTCCTCTACTACCTCCGCACGAACGACGGCCACGACCGCCCGGTGTACGCGCCACCCGGCGATCGCGACGTCGTCGCCGCGATCCTGGCGACCGCCGGACTCCGCGGCGTGCTCGCCGACGCGCCACCGCGCACGTCGTTGCCCGCGCGCTCCGACATGCACCACGAGCGGCGGGATGACCACAACCACCTGACCATCACCGCGCGCGTCGTGGGCGATGACCTGTCCACCGCGGTGCTCGCGGCGCGCGAGTTCGCGCACGAGGAGGGCATCGACTGTGTCTACGTCGACCTGCCGCTCGCCGATCCCGGGACGGAGCTGGTGGGCAACTGTGCGCGCGAGTTGGGGTTCGCCTTCGGCGGCGTGTTCCCCAACAAGCTGCACGACTGCGACGTGCTGCGCTATCAGTACCTCGCCGGCGTGGAGCGCGACGTGCGCGACATCGCGCTCGCCTCCGAGCACGGCAAGGATCTGCTCGCCTACGTGCTCGGCGTCGACCGCGCCTGACGACGCCGCACGTCTACCGCTCGGGGGGCACCTCGGGGAGTCCGGTCGCGTCGGCGTCGGCGACCTCGGCGCCGACGAGCTCGGCGGCCGCAGTGGGCTCGGCCGGGTCGGCTGCGCCCTTGCCGTTCGCGCCCTCGCCGCGGCGGTCACTGCTGCCGTTCGTGAGCGTGCGCATGAACGTGGCCGCCAGCCCTTCCAGCGCGCCACCTCCACCGGTGACGAGCACCTCGGGCACCACGGTGATGTGGCCGTCGGCCACCGCGTTGGCGACCGCCACCACCGCGGTCGCGGGCCCGCCCAGCGCTTCCTTCTGCGCCTCGAAGCCCGTGGCCCGCGCGAGACCGAGCGCCTCGGTGGCCTTGGCCTCGGCGAGACCGATCGCCTGGGTGCGCGCCGCCTCGGCCTCGCCGGTGAGCTGGACGTAGGCGGCCTCGCCCCTGGCCTCCGCCTCGCGGGCCTCGGCCTCGTTGGTCTTGATCTGCACACCCACCTGCGCGCTCGCGAGCTGGGCCTGCATGTTCGCGGTGCCCTTGGCCTTCTCCATCTCGACGCGCGACGTCTCCGCGCGCTGCTGCTCCTCGAACGTCGCCTTCTCCTGGTTGGCGATCTCGCGCTCGGTGAGCACGCGCACGAGCTCGGCGGGGAACACGACGTCCTGGATGTAGACGCCCTTCGTCTCCACCTGGTACTGCTGCAGATAGCCGGTGATCGCCTCGAACGCCGCGTTCTGCACCTCCTGGCGGGTCTCGATGAAGCGCACCGCCTCGAGCGCCTGCAGCGTGTTGCGGAAGTGGTTGCCCACCGCGCTCTGCAGCACCTCGCTCACGAGGTTGCGCATCGTGCCGACCATCGAGATCACCTTCGGCGCACGCGTGTCGGGCACGTGGATCTGCACCTGCAGGTCGATCTGGAACACGAAGCCTTCACGGCTCTTGCCGACGATCGACGACAGGTGTGCGTCGAGGTCGTGCGCCTCGGAGCTCGCCTCGGCCCAGTTGAGGGTGAGGATGAACGTGGGCACGATCTCCGCGGCGTACACGCGCGGGTTGATCGCGTACTTGCCGGTGCGCAGGGGCTCCTGCCAGATGCCGCGGTGGCCGGGGCGCACGATGGAGCCGAACTTGAACTCCTCGCCCGACGTGTCGGCGGTGGGGAGGCCCACGAAGCCCTTGATCACCGCGACCTCGCCCTGGTTCACCACCAGCATCGGCACGAGGTCGACCCGCACGAGGAACGGGTTCAGCAGGTACGCGCCGTAGAGGAGCGTGTCGTGCTGGAGCCCGATCTTGCCGCCGGCGTCGAGGAAGGCCTGGAAGTCCTGGTAGTTGTTGTGCAGCGTGTTCTTGCTGCCGAGCAGCAGGTCGATGAGCTCGGCGTCGGTGGTGTTGGTGTCGCCGCCCTGGTTCGACGCCTCGATCTCCGCGACGTCGGCGAAGCCCCCGAGCCGGCTGGCGATGTCGCCCGACGGCAGCGGCTCGCCCTCCAGCGCCGTGACCACGCCCACCATGTCGACGCCGGAGTCGGGCGCGATCACCGTGACGCGCAGCTGATCGGGTGACAGGCCGAACGACGCCGGCATGAGCACGCCGCCGCGCGACTGGTCGGCGAGATCGGGCGACATCGGGAGGCCGTACACCGAGTTCGCCGTGAGCACCATGAATGCAACCGGGTGGATCGGCACCAGCGTCCCGGGCGGGAGCACGGGTCGCTGCACGCCCTTCTGGCCGCCGTGCTGCACGAAGCTCGCGATGTCGGAGAAGTTGGCCAGCTCGGGGCGGTACACCGCGCTCTTCGCGCCGATCGGCAGCGGCGCGCCCACCTGCGCGATCACCACCCCGATCTCCCCCGCGGGCACCTGCACCCACGGGAACTTGGTGACCCGGAACATCGGCCAGAGCTTGAAGCGCAGCCCGGGCATCAGCAGCGTCGCCTGGTACCCGGCCTCGCCGCGGAACGCGATCGGGTTGTCGTCCCCGAGCTTGCGGAAGGCGAATCGCTTCGCGACCAGCCCCACCTCGGCGGCGCCGATCGAGTGGAAGGAGCGCCACACGACGAACGCGAACACCACCACGACCGCGATGACGACGATGATCTCCATGGTCAGACCCCCGAATTGCGAGCACGCCGCCAGGTCGGCGAACTGCGCGGAGCGTACATTGCCGACGGAACGGTCGCACCGGGGCGCGGGTTACGCTCGGGCGTGGTGTCCTCCGACTCTCCCGCACCCCATGTCGCCGCGCGGTGGCGCGACGCCGTGCTCGGCTCCGCGTCCACCGCGGCCGGCGACGCGATCGACGTGCTCCGCGAGCGGGCCGCACGCCTGGCGACGATCGGTCCGCGTTCGCGGCGGGCCCGCCGTTTCCATCGGTTCGGTGCCGGCTCCGCGATCTGCTTCCCGGTGACCGCGCTCTACGGCGAGGAGTACATCGACCTCGGCGACGACTGCATCATCGGCCCGTACACGAGCCTCTCCGCGGGCGTGATGCCCGGGCACGTGCTCGACCACACCCCGGTGGTGAGCATCGGCGACCGCGTCCTCGTCGGCAAGGGCAGCGGCATCGTGGCCCACGACCGCGTCGTCATCGGCGACGACGTGTTCACCGGTCACCACGTGTACATCACCGACGCCAACCACGGCTACGACGACCCCGACACCCCGATCGGCCGCCAGTTCGCGCCACCCCGCCCCGTGAGCGTCGGCGCGGGATCGTGGCTCGGCCACGGCAGTGTCGTCCTCCCGGGCGCGCAGATCGGGCGTCACGTCGTGGTGGGGGCGGGTTCGGTGGTCACCGGGGTGCTGCCCGACTTCTGCGTCGCGGTCGGCAACCCGGCGCGGGTGATCCGCCGTCTCGTGCCGGGTGCAGGCTGGGTGCGGGTCGACGAGGCCGCCGGCCGTCCCGGCGCCGTCGGCTGACCGCGGATGGTCAACCGCGGGATCCGGCGCGCCGAGCGGCTCGAGGTGCTCACCATCGCGTGGAACGTGATGGAGGTCGTCGTGACCCTCGCGCTCGGCATCTCCGCGGGATCGCTGGCGTTGGTCGCGTTCGGGCTCGACTCGCTCGTCGAGATCTTCGCCTCGGGTGTGGTGCTCTGGCAGTTGCGTGGTGACGGCGGCTCACGGACGCGGCGCGCGATGTTGATGGTGGCGCTGGCGTTCTTCGCGCTGGCGGCGGTGTTGACGATCGGCGCGGTGATCGCCCTCGCATCGGGCCACCGGGCCGACGACTCGGTGTGGGGAGTCGTGTACCTCGGCCTCACCGCGTGCGTGATGTTCGTGCTGTCGTGGCGGAAGTGGCGACTCGCCACACAACTCTCCAACCACCCCCTCGCCCACGAGGCGCGCATCACGTTCCTCGACGGCTGCCTCGCGACCGGCGTGCTCGTCGCGCTGGTCGCCACCATTGCGTTCGGTTGGTGGTGGGCCGATCCCCTCGCCGCGATCCTGGTCGCGGTGGCGTGCATCCCCGAAGGTCTCGACGCCTGGTCGGACGCGCGGTTCGGGGTGCCCGGCGAACCGGCGTAGATTGCCCGCATGGGACACCGACCTCGTTTCCGTGCTGCCGCCGTCGCCGTGCTCGCCGCGACCACACTCCTCGTCGCCGCGTCCGCCGCCGGCGCCGCGTCGAAGGGCAACGACCTGAAGACCGCCCGCACCGGAGTGCTGGTGAGCAGCGACTTCCCGGCCGGCTGGACCGGATCGCGCCCCCCGGCCACCTCCGACGCCGACGTGATCAAGGCGGCGAAGAAGATCCCGAGCTGCAGCGACTTCGTGAAGTTGCGCACGATGACCGCGCCGCTGCCCGAGGCGCGGTCGCTGGCCTTCGACGACGGCGCGGGTATCACCGCGTCGAACCTGGTCAACGTGCTCTCCAGCACGGCGAAGACCAAGCAGCGGCGATGAAGCTGTGGTCGAGCTCCAAGATGCCGGCGTGCCTCGAGAAGTTCACGCAGCAGGCCGTGGGCACCTCGGCCACCGTCACCGTCGACATCGCCGACATGTCGTCGCTCAGCCCTGACGCGGTCGGCTACACCGCGAAGGTCACCGATTCCGGCGGCGCGACCCAGGAGATCCTCCTGAGCTTCGCGGTGCCGGTCGGTCGCTACATCTCGGTGTACACGGTCGACGTGTCGAGCGCCGACGCGGTGCTCGACCCGGTCGACGCCGCGGTCGAGTCGTCGCTCGCCCGCCTCGACGCCGCCGTCAACTCCTGACCGGCCCCCACACCCACCCTTCGCGGGTGGCGATCGCGGGCACAGGCGGCGCGGGAGCGCCGAGACGCGGCCAGGTCGTCGGCGTGCGCGGCCATCACCAGCGCGGTGAACCCGGCGTCGAAGGCGTCCTCGCTCGCGGCCATGAGGTCGCGCATCCTGCCCTGCACGTGCGGGAGGTGTGCCTCGAGGTGGTCGACGCGCGCCAGCGGGTCGGACTTCACGACCGGACCGGTGCACAGACGGGGCCAGACCTCCACCACCACGCGGCGGGGCGCGGCGCGCGTCGAGGGGTCGTCGAAGGGCCAGATCGCGTAACCGGCGTCGCGCAGCGTGAGCAGGTGGGGCCAGCCCCGCACCGAACCGGTGCCGACCGCCCCCGCCCCGCCGATCTGGAACGTCGATTTCGGCACGATGCCGCCGACGGCGAGGGCCCGCTCGGTGGCGCGCAACGGCTCGCCGCCGTGGACGTTCTTGCGGCCGGGCCGCCCCCAGAACGGTGGGGGACAGTCACGCAACCACGTCTCGCCCTCGTGGCGGGCCAACGCCCACAGCGCGGGACCGTCGGCCAGGCCGCGTTCGTCGAGGAACCACGCCGGCAGCGAGAACGAGAAGTCGAGCCCCACGGTGACGGGTTCGTCGTCGCCCGCGACCGCCGCGAGATGCTCGACGAGCTGCTCGCGCGTGCGTCCGCACTCCAGCCGCACCAGTGCGCCGTCGCGCGCTTCTGCGAGCCAGAGGTGGCGGGCCGCGCCGGTGATCCGCCCCGACCAGTCGACCGCGATCACGCGCACGGACGCGCCCCGGCGGCGTGGTTCAGGCGGTGAGCCACACGAGCGCTTCGCAACCCTCGGGGCCCGCGGTGAGCGTGAGCGCGCCGGCAGCGGTGGCGCGCACGGCGTCGCCGGCGGCGAGTGCGAGCGGCGCCGCATCGCCATGGAGCGTCGCGCTGCCCACCGCGGCGAAGACGTGCGCGTGCGCCGCGCCGGGGACCTCGACGCGCTCGTCCTCGCGCGAGGCGACCCACGAGGAGCGTGGCATCGCGTTGGTGGATCGTGACCGCGCCGTCGTGGTCCTGGCCCGACGCCACCACGACGAGACCGCCCGTGTCGAGACGCGCGGTGAGGTCCTGCTGTTCGTACCCCGGCGGCAGCCCGCGGGTGTCGGGGAACACCCACATCTGGACGAGGTGCACGTCGGCGGTCGCGCTGGCGTTCATCTCGGAGTGGCGGATCCCGGTGCCCGCGCTCATCCGTTGCGCGAGGCCGGGGTAGATGATCCCCTCGTTGCCTTCGCTGTCGCGGTGCTCGAGCTCGCCGCGCAGCACCCAGGTGACGATCTCCATGTCGGAGTGGGGATGGGTGCCGAACCCGCCGCCGCCGCGCACGACGTCGTCGTTGTTGACGAGCAGCAACCCGTGATGGGTGTTCTCGGGGTCGCGCCAGGGCCCGAAGCTGAAGCTGTGCCACGAGTCGAGCCAGTCGAGCTCGGTGTGGAATCGGGACGGCGCGGGGCGGAGGTCGAGGGCCATCCCGCGAGCGTACGACCCCGATCGCGGTGCGCGTCCGCCGCCGGCGCGTGCTCTCCCTAGAATCCGCCCGATGTCACCGACTCTGCCGGACCCCGCTCGTCGCGTTGCTCGTCGCCACACTGATCGCCGCCGCGGCCGCCACCGCCGGGGCGCAGACCACGACCACGACGACCACCCGCCCCACCAGCTCGGGCAACGCGCGGCGACGCCAAGGCCGCGACGACCACCACCAAGCGCCGGGAGCACGGCGGTCCGGGGCGTCACGCCCACCACCATCACCGTGGCCGGCCTCGGCACCACCGGCCTCTACGGCGACGCGCAGGTGGGAGCGAAGGCGCGCTTCGAACGTGCCAACGCCGAGGGCGGCGTGAACGGGCGCACCATCACGTTCCGGGGCCTCACCGACGACGGCGGCACCGCCGAGAGCAACAAGGCCGCGGCCGCGAAGCTCGTCGACGGCGTGCTTCGCGGTCGTCCCCGCGGTGGCGGCCGACATGGGCTCGGCCGACGACCTCGCGCTCGGGCAGGTGCCCTACTTCGGGTGGGCGCTCTCGTCCGACTTCTGCGGCAACGGGTTCGGCTTCGGCTTCTCGGGGTGCATCGCGGCGAGCGGGCTCACCACCGACATCTGGGGCCGCCTGGTGAAGCAGACGTTCGCGGCGCCCAACCCGCTCGGGCAACACCGCGGCGGTGCTCACCGACAACTCGCCGGCCGGGCAGTACGCGTTGAAGGCCACGAGCGCGGGACTGAAGGCCGCGGGCCTGAAGGTCACCTACGGCGCAGGCGTCGTTGCCGGTCCCGCCCGGTGGCGACTACGCGGCGATGCTCAAGGACGCCCTCGTGAGCAACGGCGGACAGGCGCCGCGCTCGATCTTCGTGGTGGGGAGCTACTCGAACATCGTCGGGATCCAGCAGGTGCTGCGCGACAGTGGCTACGCCGGGCACCTTCACCAACCAGATCCAGTACGACCCCAACCTCGTCGCGCCAGCCGTCGGGCGCGTCGATCTTCGTGCAGACCGCGCCCACCGAGGCCGCGGGCAACACCCCGGCGATGAAGCAGCTCGTCGCCGACGTGCAGAAGGTCGCCCCCACGCAACCGATCAACCAGTCGGTGATCGCCGGCTACCTCTCGGCCGATCTCTTCCTCGCCGCGGTGAAGAAGGCGGGCAAGAACCTCACGGTCGGCAAGCTGGTCGCCGCCGCCAACCAGAAGTTCACCTACCAGCTCGGCGGGAGTGGCCGGGCCCACGAAGTTCCCCGCCGCGCACGACCAGCCCACGCCGTGCGGCTCGCTCGTGCACAGCTCCGGCACCGCGTTCGACATCGCTGCCGCGTACTCGTGCGGCAAGGTCGTCAAGGTTCCGAAGTGACGCGGCTCCGGCGCGGCGCGCCGGTCACGGCCATGGTCGGCGGGTCTCGTCGCTGGCCGCCGCGCTCGCGATCGCTCGGCGGCGATCGTCGGCGGGCGCGCAGACGCACCACGACCGCCGCCCACGACGACGACCGGCGCCGACCGACCGACCACCACGCTGCCGGCGGGGCCGCTCACCGCGAACACCGTGAGCGTCGGCGGCATCGTGAGCGACCTCCCGGGCTACGCGGGCGCCGACGTCGGCGCGCAGGCCCGCTTCGCCCGCGCCAACGAACGCGGCGGGTCGCGGGGCGACGGGTCGTCTACGTGGGCACCGAACGTCCGACCGACGCCGCGACGAGCGCCGCCGCGGTCGGCCCGGCTCGCGCCCGAGGTGTTCGCCGTCGTGCCCGCCGCGAGCCCGGTGCTCGACCCGAGCGCGCTCACCGCGGCGCGGTTGCCGTTCTTCGGCGCGGCCGACGACGCGTCGTGGACCGGCGTGCCGCCTGGGCTTCGGGTTCGCGGGCGCGCAGGTGCCGGCGCCGTCGCGCACCGTCAGCCCCGCGTGGGGGATCACGCTGCGCGCGCTGCTCGGCGGCTCACGTGGTCGCACCTTCGCGGTGCTCACCACCGGTGATCCCGCCGGTCTCGCGGCGGGCCGCGCGACGCGCGCGCGTCGCTGCGCGCCGCGGGCTTCACCGTGCCCGCGCCACTCGTGAGGACTGCTCCGGGCCCGACGCGGCGACGATCGCCGCCGCCGGACCGGACGGTGTGGTGCTGCTCGTCGACGCGCCCACGGTGGCGTCCACCGCCGCCGGCCTCGCCGCCGCGGGGTACACCGGCACCGTCGCCACCGGTCCTGCGTTCTACCGACCCGATGTGCCGGCGGTCGGGCGGGGGATCACCGTGTTGCTCCCGTACGCGCCGCCGGAGCAGGCGACCGCCGCGAACCGGCGGTTGCTCGCCGACGTCGAGCGCTTCGCGCCCGGCACCGTCGTGACCCCCGGCGTGATCGCGGGCTACTGGGCGGCCGACGAGTTCCTCGCGCTGCTCGCCGCGGCCGGCCGCGGTGCGGGGGAGGCGAAGCTGCTGCGGGCTGCCCGCACGCTCGAGTACGAGGTCGCGGGCACCGTCGGGCCCACGAGGTTCCCGGGGGCGCACTCGCAGCCGGCGCCGTGCGGCGCGCTGGCCCAGGGCGACGGCACCACGTATGCTGGTGCCGGTCACGTACCGCTGCGGGGCTCCGGTACCGCCTCGCATCGACCTGCCAAGCGCTGAATCCCGGCACGACCTGTCACTGATCGCGGTATTCGCGGCGTTTCCGGGGCCGTGGGCGGGCGA
Organism: uncultured Actinomycetes bacterium; assembly: GCA_963782705.1. Taxonomy (GTDB): domain Bacteria; phylum Actinomycetota; class Acidimicrobiia; order IMCC26256; family DASPTH01; genus CAVRGQ01. The sequence goes on from CAWAKX010000033.1 coordinate 199,575, forward strand.
CGCCCCGGTTCGTGCCGCGCGGCCTGCCCTCGATGGGGTAGTGCCATCACTCCCTCGGGCGCCGGAACCGGCTACCCTGTCGACACGGCCTCCGGGCTGTGTGAGGATGTGTCGACTGCACTCCGTGGCGGACGGGCAGCGCGATCTGCAAAGATGGCGTGTCCGGGCGAGGCGCCACCGCGGAGAGTGGCGATCGTGGCAAGAGTTCGAGTGGCCGAGAGTGGCGAAGACCGGGCGACAGTTCCGGTGGCAGAGGGAGGCACGATCGTGCGGAAGTCCGTACGCAGGTTGCTGGGCGTGGCCCTGATCGGGTTGGTGAGCGCGTTCGTGCTCGCGCCGACCCTGGCCGGCGCGCAGACCGTTCCCGGTGAGGGTCCGGCACCGGAGCCTCCCGGCGACTGCACCTACGTCGCGCCCGCGACGGTCGCCGCGCTCGGCGACACGATCACCATCACGGGCAACGCGCCCGCGGGCGTGACCGTGCAGCTGTTCGTGAACGGCGGCGCCAACCCGGCGCAGCAGGTCGTCCTGCCGAACAGCCCGGCGTTCCCGGCGTTCAGCTTCAACCTGCAGATCACCGCCGACCCGACGTCGTTCGCGGTGAGCTACCTCTACGGCAACAAGAACGCCTACACGGCGACCTGCTCCGCAGGTGGCGTCGAGGGTGCGGTCGTCAGCCGGGTCACCGTCGCGAACAACACCGCGAGCCGCCTGGCGTTCACCGGTTCGTCCGACACGCCCACCTACGTGATCGTGGGCGCGGCGGCCGTGATCCTCGGTCTCGTGTTCGTGGTCGGCGCCCGTCGCCGGGCCCGCACCGACGCCTGATCCCGCTCCGGCAACCAACGTTTCGTCATCGGCGGCGCTTCGGCGCCGCCGATGCGCGTCCGGCGTCCGACACCTCGGGTCGGTTGTCCAGCCGAACGTGTGCCTCGCGTCTGCGGGGCGTTAGCATCAGCGCGAACACCGAGAGGGGAGACACACATGGCCTGGAAGGTCGAGGTCGACTGGGACCTCTGCGAGAGCAACGCGATCTGTATGGGCATCGCCCCCGAGGTCTTCGAGCTCCGGGACGACAACTACCTCTACATCCTTCAGGACAACCCGCCGGACGAATTGCGCGAGCGCTGCGAGCAGGCCGTGCGGCAGTGCCCGAAGCAGGCCGTCAGCATCACCGAGAGCTGACGACTCCGACGCGCCGCACGGCGCGTCCTCGCGGTCGGCGCCCGTGCGCCTTCGCCGCCCCACGCGCACCTGGTCCGCCGGGTGCGCGTGTCGCTGTCCGGCGTCGTGACTACGGTGCGGCGCGATGACCGCCCCCCGCGTCGAAGCTCGTCGCCTGCGCCGCCGCCGCCGTCGGCTCGCGGTCGGCCTCGGGCTCGCGGTCGTGGTGTTCGCCTTCGGGTTCGGCGCGGCGGCCATCGCGCTGTTCGGCAGCGGTGACGGCAGTGCGTCGTCGGGCCCGCCGCGCGTCACCTCGGTGGTCGAGGCGTCGACCACCACGGCCGCGCCGCCGACGACCGGCTCCGCCGACCACCACGCTCGCGCCGGGCACGCTGACGGCCATCGACACCGAGCGGCGGTACGCGGTGGGGACCCGCTCGGCCACCTACGTCGACGGGTCACGCTCCACGTCGGCCAACGGCGACTTCGCCGGCGCGGCCAACCGCACCATCCCGGTGGAGTTCTGGTATCCCGCCACCGGCGCCGCGGGCGGCGACAGCACCGCCGACGCGCCGCCCGACCGGGCCCACGGGCCCTACCCGCTGATCCTGTTCTCGCACGGCTACGCGGTCACCCCCGACTTCTACCGTCCGCTGCTCGAACGCTGGGCCGCGGCCGGCTACGTGGTGGCCGCGCCGGTGTACCCCATCCTCAGCGGCACGCCCGGCGGCGCCAGCCACACCGACTACGAGAAGACCTTCGACGACGCCCGGTTCGTGATCTCCCAGGTGCTCGCGCTGCCCGGGAACGATCCGCTCGGCGGGCTGGTCGACGGCACGCGGATCGCCGCGGCCGGGCATTCCGACGGTGAGGTCGTCGCGTTCGGCGAGGGGCTGCTCCAGTGCTGTCGCGACGACCGGGTGCGGTCGGTCATCGCGATGGCGGGCGACCTGTCGAACGCCAACAACCCGCACGTGCGCAACTCCGGGGTGCCGATCCTCCACGTGATGGAGACCGAGGACGAGTACGACCCCTACCAGCACTCCATCGACTGGGACCGGGCGAACCTCGACGCGCCGCGGTGGATGCTCTCACTGCTCGGCGCGAGCCACGTGCCGCCCTACACCCAGCCGGGCAACGCGGCCTTCGAACTGGTGAGCGCGACGACGATCGCGTTCTTCGACGGCACGCTGAAGGGTCATCCCGAGCGACTCGACGCGATCGCGGCCACCGTCGACTCGTCGAACGGCGTGGCCTCGCTCGAGCGTTAGCGCCCGAGCGATGGCGCGAGCGCGTCGCAGAGCGACGCCGCGGGTGGCGTCAGGCGTCGCGTTCGGGGTACTTGGCGAGGAGGTCGTCGCGCACCTGGCGGCGCAGCACCTTGCCCGTGGCGGTCTGCGGCAGCTCGTCGGTGATCTCGATGATCTCCGGCACCTTGAGCGAGCCGATGCGGGCCTTCACCCACTCCTGCACGTGCTCGAGGTCGATCTCCTCCACGCCGGGGCGCAGGGTGATCGTCGCGGCGACGATCTCGCCCCACTCCTCGTCGGGCAGGCCGACGACCGCCGCGGTGGAGATGGCGTCGTGCTGGAGCAGCGCGTCCTCCACCTCGGCGGGGCCGATGTTCTCGCCGCCGCGGATGATGGTGTCGTCGGCGCGGCCCTCGCAGAAGAGGTAGCCCTCGATGTCGAGCCAGCCGCGGTCGCCGGTGTGCAGCCAGCCGTCGGCGTCGACCTTGGAGTCGGTGCCCACGTAGGCGCCGCTCACCTGGTCGCCGCGGATGAGGATCTCGCCGGGCACGTCGGCCTCGAGCGGGTTGCCGTGCTCGTCGGCGATGCGGATCTCGATGCCGGGCACCGGGCGGCCGACCGACTCGAGCCGGTTCTTGAACAGCGGCTCGTCGCTGTAGAGGCCGAGGCGGTGGTCGTCGGGGCCGAGGAGCGCGACGGTGCTGCTCGTCTCGGTGAGGCCGTACGCGTTCACGAAGTCGGTCTCGGGCATCAGGTGCAGCGCGCGTTCGAGCACCGAGCGGTGCATGCGCGCGCCGCCGTACGCGAGGTTGCGCAGCGTGGGGACGCGCAGTTCGGGGTCGGCCTCCATCACCTGCACGATGCGGGCCAGCATGGTGGGGACGACGGTGGCGTGGGTGACGCCCTCGTCGCGCACGGTGCGGATCCAGTCCTCGGCGGTGAAGCGCGGCAGCGGCACGATGCGCCGCCCGACGTAGGTGGAGCTGATGATGGCGGCCACGCCCGCGATGTGGAAGGGCGGCACCGACACGATGGCGGCTTCGTCGTCGCCGGCCGAGCCGAACTCCAGCGTGTTGAACACGTAGCTGAGGAGCTGGTCGTGGCGGAGCAGCGCGGCCTTGGGCGCGGCCGACGTGCCGCTGGTGAACAGCAGCACCGCGGGGCGCTCGGGCGCGGGGTCGAAGTCGCCGACGGCGTCGGACTCCGGGTCGAGCCAGTGCGAGCCGGCGACCACGACGGGCTCGAGGCGCGTCGAGCAGCTCCTGCACCTGGTCGTCGGGGAGACGGAAGTTGATCGGCGCGTAGCTCACGCCCGCCCACGCGGCGCCGAAGAGCGACGCGGGCACCAGCGGCGACAGCGGCTCCATGAGCGCGAGGGTGTCGACGTGGGCGTGCTCCTCACCGACCCGCACGGCGATGGCGCGCGCGGCACGGCGGAGCTGCTCGTAGGTGAGTCCGTCGGCGCGGGTGCCGACGGCGAGGCGGTCCCCGAGGGCGTCGGCCGCCATCTCGAGGATCATCGCGATGTTCACTGGTTCCCCCCGATCGGCGGGTGCGCACCGCGGCGTGCAGCCGCGGACGTCGACGGTCAGTCGGAGGACGGCAGCGGCTTCGCCGCCGCGAGCTCCATCGGCGTGTCGTGGCAGGTGAGGGTGCCGTCGCCGGCCTTGGTCACCAGGACGGTGGCCTCGCACTCGCTGCACGTGTAGCGCTTGCCCATCTGGTTGGCCATGACGTCACCCCTCGCGAGCAGCCATGGGCTGCTCGCAACACGACACCTCGCCGTCGGTGCCCTTCACCACGATGATTTCGGTCTCGCACTTCTCACAGCGCAAGCGGGTTCCAGCTGCAGTCGGCATGGGCCGCAGACTACCCAACACCCCCGCCTCGCCGACCATCCGCACGCCCTGCGGCCGAGGTGGTCGGTTAGCGTGCGCCGGATGGGAGCAGGGAACGACCCCGCGCCGGTCGTCGTCGACCACGACGGCCTGCGGATCGCCGCGCTCGACTGGGGCGGCGACGGCCCGCCGCTGCTGCTCCTGCACCCCAACGGATTCTGCGCCGGGCTGTTCGATCCCCTGGCCCGTCGGCTCCGGGACGACCTACCGGGTGGTGGCGGTCGACCTGCGGGGCCACGGGGCGAGTGACGCCCCCACCCGGGTGGAGCAGTGCGGCTACCGCGACGTCGCCGCCGACGCCCTGGCCGTGCTCGACGCCCTCGGGCTCGACGACGTCCTCGTCGTGGGCGAGTCGCTCGGGGGGTCGGCCGCGATCCTCCTCGACGAGCTGCGCCCGGGTCTCGTGCGGCATGCGCTGCTGTGCGAGGCGATCGCCTTCCCCTCGCTCGGCGGGGGGCGGGGGAACGAGCGGGCCGACGGCGCCCGGCGCCGCCGGGTGGTGTGGCCGAGTCGCGACGCGGTGTTGGAGTCGTACGGCGCGCGTCCGCCGCTCGACGTGCTGGAGCACGCGGCCCTCGCCGGCTACGTGCACCGCGGATTTCGCGACCGGCCCGACGGTCACGTCGAGCTGGCGTGCCCGCCCGAGGTGGAGGCCTGGTTCTTCGAGGGCGGCGCCGATGGCGACGGCCCGCAGCTCACGCTGGCGCACCTCGGGTCGCTGCACGCCGGGGCCACGATCGTGCGGGGCGAGGACACCGACCTGCCGTCGTTCTTCTTCGCCGCGCAGGCCGAGGCGTTGGGCACCGAGGCGCTGGTCGTGCCCGGCGGCCACTTCTTCCTGCAGCAGAGCACCGACCTCGCCGAGGACCTCGTCCGCACCCACCTCCCCGCCTGACCGACCGCCTCCGGGATATCCGACGCCGGTTCGTGGAGGGGGTCAGTCGAGCAGGGTGCGGGTGGTGGGGTAGTCGACCTTGCCGATGGTGGTGCGGGGGACGGCGTCGACGATGCGCACCCGGCGCGGCCGCTTGTAGTGCGCGAGGCGAGTGGCGACCCACGCCGCGAGGTCGTCGGCGGTCGGCGCGGGCACGTCGGCGACGGTGCCGTCGCGCGTGAGGGCGACGACCGCGGCGACGATCTCGCCCCACTCGTCGTCGGGGAGGCCGACGACCGCGGCGTCGGCGACCGCGGGGTGGGCCTTGAGCGTCTCCTCCACCTCTTCGGGCCACACCTTCTCGCCGCCGGTGTTGATGCAGTGCCCGCCGCGACCGAGGAACACCAGCGTGCCGTCGGCGTCGAGGCGGGCCTGGTCGCCGAGGATCACGTAGCGGTCACCGTCGATCACCCGGAAGCTCGCGGCGTTGCGCTCGGGATCGCGGTAGTAGCCCTCGGAGATCGAGTCGCGCACCGCGAGCATGCCGGTGGTGGGCGAGCCGGGCGCGAGGTCGCGCCCGTCGTCGTCGAGCAGGCGCGCGTTGGGGCCGAGGCGGAAGCGCGCGGTGGCCGACGTTCCCGGTTCACGTGTCGAGGCCGACGCGAAGCCCGTGCCCTCGCTGCCGCCGAGCACGTCGTAGAACTCCATGGTGCCGCGCGCGAGGAGCGCGTCCTTCGTCGCCGCGCTCACCATCGCGCCCGAGTTGTGGATGCGGCGCAACGACGAGAGGTCGTAGGGCTCGCCGCGCGCCTCGGCCTCCTCGAGCGCGCGCACCACCCGACGCAGCACCGTGTCGCCCACCACCTGCAGCACCATCGGTCGTTCACGCTGGATCGTCGCGCACACCACGTGACCGTCGAGGTGCCCGCGTTCGAGCAGCACGACGGTGCCGCCGGTGTTGCACGCGGTGTTGGCCTGGTACACCGCGCTCGCGTGCACGAGCGGGGTGGTCACGAGCGGGCGGGCCACGTCGCCCTCGGCGCGCCGGCGCGCGGTGTCGGCCACCAGCGCGGGCAGGGAGTCGGGCGGGATGGCGCCCCGGATCCCGTAGGTGGCCCGCACGCCGTGACGCAGCAGCGTGCCCTGCTTCCACATCGCGCCCTTGGGGAGACCGGTGGTGCCGCCGGTGTACCAGAGCACCAGGTCGTCGCCCGAGCGCTCGATGCGCGCCGCGGGGTCGTGGGCGCGCAGGAGCGTCTCGTAGTCGAGCGCGTCGGGGAGCGGATCGACGCCGGTCCCGTCGTCGATGTCGACGAAGGCGCGCACCGTGGTGAGGCGCGCCCGGGCCGACGCGACGTTCGGCGCGAGCTGCCGGTGGGAGATCACGACCTCGGCGTCCGCGTTGTCGAGCAGGTAGGCGAGCTCGTCGCCGAGGTAGCGGAAGTTCACGTTCACCGGGACCGCGCGCAGCTTCGAGCACGCGAAGAGTCCCTCGAGGTACTCCGCGGCGTTGAACTGGTGCAGCGCGACGTGCGTCCCGGCTCCGACCCCGAGCCCGGCGAGCGCGGCGGCGAGACGCGACGAGCGTTCGTCGAACGCCTGCCAGGTGTGGACCCGGTCGCCCTGCACCACGACGGGAGCGTCGGGCATGGCGTCGGCCATGAGCTCCCAGACCGTGGCGAACGACTCGTACACGCGGCGAGCCTACGCGGGTGGCGCGGCGTGGATCAGCGGATCAGATCAGTGGATCAGGAGGCGCCCATGCCGAGGAGGCGTTCGCGCGAGACCGCCTTCGACGCCCGCCACAACGCGAACAGCGCGCCCGCCCACGCCAGTGCGCCGATGCCGATCGCGAGGCCCTGGCCGCGGAAGAGCGTGTTGCTCGACACGCCGTAGGCGATGACGATCAGCGGCAACGTGGCCAGCGCCGACGCCTGCTGGGCCGCGGCCGCGCTCGACACGCGGGCGGAGATGGCGAGGATCACCGCGAGCGCCAATGCGATGAACGGCGGCAGCACCCACAGCACGAGGATCCACCAGTTGGTGGTCGGGAAGAACCAACCGCCGACCTTCGGGCCCACGATGAGGTTCACCACGAGCGAGTAGCAGATGAAGCCCATCGCCGCGGTGAAGTAGCCGGGGATGAGGCTGGCCATCAGCTTGCCCAGGTAGATCTGGCGTTCGGTGGCGGGGGAGTGCGAGAGGAACTCGCCGCTGCCGCGCTCGCGCTCACCGATGATGGTGTGCGCGCCGACCGCCGACGACACGGTGAGCGGCACGATGATCGCCAGCGGGGCGAAGAGGTACACCGCGAGCGCGTACGACGCGCCGGCCGTGCCCTTGGAGCCGTGGACGTGGGCCTGGAGGTCCTTCGGCAGGCTGCCCGACGACGTCGCTGAGCTTGGTGGCGAGCGTGGAGTCCTTCACCGAGCCCACGATCAGCAGCAGGAAGGTGGGGATGATCACGAAGAACAGCAGGGCGACGATCGACAGCGGCATCCAGAAGTCGCGCGCCTGGACGAGCTGGCGCAGGTCGGTGCGGGCGATCACCCACGACGGGCGCTGCGAATGCCGCTTCGGCGGACGGGTCGACGTGCGGGCGGGAGTGATCGCTTCACTGGCCACGGTGCTGCTTCCTGATCGTGAAGTAGAGCTCCTCGAGAGTGGGGGTGCGCGGCTCGACCCGGGTGAGGCGCGCACCGGCCGCGACGAGTGCGTCGACGAGATCGGGGACCTGCGTGTCGTCGTCGAGGTCGACCATCGCCACGCCGTTGCGCTCGTAGGCGCGCACGAACGGCAGCGCCGAGGCGGTGTCGAGCACCGACGGGTTGTCGGCGGCGAGCAGGACGCGCGTGTTGGGCCAGTACTGCCGGGTGAGCTCGCTCGGCGAGCCCGACACCATCGCGTGGCCCTTGTCCATCACGATCACCTGGTCGGCGAGACCCTCGGCCTCGAGCAGCAGGTGGGTGCACATGAGGACGGTGCGCCCGTCGTCGGCCATCTCGTCGATGAGACCGAGCACCGCGCGGGCCGACTCGGGGTCGAGACCGGCGGTCGGTTCGTCGAGCAGGAGGAGATCGGGCTCGTGGAGCACCGCGCGGGCGAGCGCCAGACGGGCGCGCATGCCGGTGGAGTACCCGCCGACCTTCTGGCCGAGCGCGTCGAGGATGCCGAACCGCCCGGCGGCCTCGGTGATGCGGGCGTCGCTCACCGCGGGGTCGACCCGGAAGAGATCAGCCGCGTAGCGGAGGTTGTCCTCGCCGGTGAGGCGGTCGTAGAGCGCGGGGCGCGCCGGCACCACCCCGCAGCGCCGGCGCACCTCGCTGCCTGCCGCCTCGGTGCCGGGATCGATCCCGAGCGTGTGCACGGTGCCGGCATGGGTGTGCAGCGCACCGGTGACGAGACGGACGACGGTGGTCTTCCCGGCGCCGTTGGGGCCGAGCAGCACGGTGACGCTGCCCGACGGGACGACGAAGCTCAGGTCGGCGACGGCCTGCACCTCGCCGAAGGCGCGCCAGACGCCGTCGAGCGCGACGGCTTCACCTGCTCCAGTCGGGGCCATGACTGTTGTTCGGCGCGTCCGCTGCGGGAGTGAAGGGGTAACCTCGGCCCCTCGTCCACGGCGTTTCGGCGTCGCGGCACGGCGGTGTAGCCGAGTGGCTCAGGCAAGGGTCTGCAAAACCCTGGACACGGGTTCGATTCCCGTCACCGCCTCAAACAGGCGCAACCGTCGCGGGGTCGCACCTCGCCCTCCTCATGTTCCGCAGAGTCAACTTCTCGGTGCGAGGTGGGCAGTGGTGCGGGCCATCACCCGACGATGTTGTCCGACCAGGTCGGGGTGAGTTCCCGCCAGAGCGCGACGGTCAGGCCACCGACCCAAAGAGCGGCGAGAAGCCAGGCTCCGAGCACGTCGGTGGCCCAGTGATCGCGGAGGTACACGCGAGAGATGCCGACGGCGACGATGATCACGAATGCACCTGCCCACACGGCGGCGCGGAGCACGGGTGATCTGGTCAAGAGTGTGGTCACGACGACGAGCGCGAGGCAGATGGTGGCTGACTGGGCGGCGTGACCGGATGGGAACGACGATCCGAAGGGGCCTACGGGTGGCCGATCATGCGCGGCGACGTTCTTCGCGATCACCACCAGGAATCCGTTCCCGGCGAGAGCAAGGGCGAGGAACAACGCGAGCCACCTTCGCCGAAGCGTCCACAGCACGAGGACGACGACGATGGCAATCGGCACGACGACTTCGCTGCTCCCGAGCCAGGTGACCACACGCAGGAGGTCGGTTCGGCGGTTCGTTTGATGCGAGGCGAACCAGCGAGCGATGTCACCATCGCGGCCGGTCCGACCGTCCGCCTTCCAGGTGCGTTCGAGCAGCAGCGCTGCCCCACAGACGAATCCCAATGCCGCGACGAACGCGACCGCAACCCGGATCCCGATTCGCCAGGGAAATGCCCCGTCGCGCACGGGCGCCGAGAAACCACGGTGTTCCTCGAGCCCAGGCGGAGGCAGCAGACTCGCGTCCGGAGCTGGCGAGGCCGTCCCTGAAGTTCCTGGTTGCTCGAGATCCAAATTCGGTCCTGGCCAGGATTCCAGTGGTACCGGGACGACTCTACCGCTCTCGCACTCGCCCCACTTCGGCTGTGCCCGCTCGCGAGGCGAAGCCGAGCTTTCGGGCGGGTCATTCCAGAAATCCTGAAAGCCGCGTGCAGGCTGAAGGCACGCCGACGGGTGCTCGCGTCGAAACTCGCCGAGCGGCTCAGCGGGCTGGTACTCGTGCGTACGTCGCCAGCGCGGTCGTGGGTGGCCCGCTGCGCTGCACCGTTGAGGACGCCTTCCACCAGGACCGAGCGAGTTAGCTCCTGGTGCGACGCTTCAGGGGCAGCGATCGCATCGTCCGCAGCCCCCCGTGCCGAGAACCTGCCGGACTTTCGTCCTGGGAGATCGCGCGCCGGAGTGCCTCGCGCATCGCTTCGAACTGTTGCGTTTCCCGGAGCGGATCGCACGACGCCATCGATTCGAAAGGGTACTGGCCTCGCCCCGTTGTCCACAAGCCCTTCCACAGGGGTGGGGTCCACGCACCCGGGGGCGAGCAACCCGGTCAAGTCCCTGGGGGTCGAGCACCTCTGGAGCACCCGCTGGTCGGCCGTCCGCCTGCCGATGTCGACCGAACGATCGGTGAATGTTTGCCGGACAAGTTGACCGTGTCGGGTGTGATCACTACGTTGTCCCCAGCGACGGGATGTGGCGCGTGATTCGCCCGCCCGAGATATTCCAGCGAAGTGATACCGACACGGGTCACGCGGCAGATGCTGCGGCGCGATCCGATCCGACTTGTCGAAGGACGGTGGCCCCGCGCCGCCGCTTCCTGCTGTCGCTGGAGGCCTCTCCTATATGCGCAAGCTCCTGCTCGTCGTCGTGCTCATCGCGTGCTCGGCTCCGCTCACGGTGTCCGCCGCACACGCCGCGACCGAGCCCGATGTCACGATCCCTCTCGATACCGTGGTCTCTGGCGATCCTGGCACCGCATACGTGATCGCCGAAGCGGACGTGGATCCCGCACTGGTCGGTCGCTCCTGCGTGGTGTCGGTGACCGCCGAGAACAACCCATCGGTGCATCCCGGCACCACGATGGTGGTGGCGTCCGGCGGCGACACCGTGAGCGCCTCCGACGTGGAGGCAACCCCCGAGAAGATCACCACGGCGGATCGGCCGCTCCAGCTCGGTGCCGTGATCACCGTCTCCGTGGTGCTCGGTGACGACGGTGTCTCGTCGTTCGGGGGGAAGGTCGAAATCGCGTGCCCGGTCCAGCCCCCGCCGACGGTCGGCCGCGCCGCCCGTGGCTTCGGAGGTGGTCCTCCTTCCGCCCGCCGCGCCCGCCCCGCCCGAGCCTGCCCCAGCGGTCCAAGTCCCGCCGGCGACCGCGGGCTGACGGCCGGGAGGTCGGCTCCTCGATACCGTCCTGCGGCGCTGTCGCCAGGTGGCGGCGACCTGCACGGCCGCCCGTCCCGTCGGCGGCGACCTGCACGGCCACCCGTCCCGTCGGCGGTGACCCCGCCCCTCGGTCCTCGGCCGGGCCGGCAGCGTGCGGTTGCACCGCTCGCGGTCACACGACAATCTCTCGGCATGGCCAATTTGAAGCTCCGCGTCAGTCGGGCGATGGAAGTCGTCAATGCCGATGCCGAGATCGAGGTGCGAGATACCGACGGCGAGCTGCTCGGCCGTCTCCTGGTCAGCAGGGGCAGCGTCGACTGGGTGCCGGCGAACAAGCAACTTCGGCACCGCATGAGCTGGAAACGGTTCGCTCGCGTGATGGAGCAAGAGGGCCGACTGGTCCGGTAGGTGGCTCACCCGGTTCGCCACGACACGGGAGGCCTGGCCGTGCGGCTGGCGGCGGAGGGCGCACAGGTCGCCATCGCCGCCCGCACCGTCGCCGGACTGGAGCGCACCCGCGACCTGATCGAGGAGGTCGGGGGCGAGCCCTCGTGCTTCCGTGCGATCTGAGCGAGCCGACGGCGGACGCGCCAACTTGGTCGAGCGCACCGAGGTTGCCCTGGGTCCGATCGACCTCCTCGTGAACGACCCGGTGCTCCACGTCGTGAAGCCGGTGCACGAGTTCACGCCGGACGAGCTGCGCCTCGCCACCGAGGTGAACCCGTGGGCGCCGTGGCTGCTGATGTCGCAGGTGATCCCGCGGATGCGCGAGCGCGACGTGCTCCGCCGGGGCTGAACCCCGACGGGGCTCCGTCCCGTCGTCGGAGAAATTCCTCCCGCCGCCAAACCTCCTGGCCTCGCCGGGCGTGCCCTTCCGGGTGCTCAAGCAATCACCCCCGTTCCGCCGATACGGGACGGACCCCCCACCCGGGACCACGACCTGCCGGACCGCCTCCATGGCCCGGCTCAGGGAGGACCACCAATGATCCGCAGCAAGATCGCCGCCGTCACCTTCGGCGCCGCACTGGGCCTCGGAGCCCTCGCGGTGCCCGCCACCGCCGACTCGAGCAGCTCCTCGAGCTCCTCGACCGAGACCCACACCGCGGTCCCCGGTGGCGGCCCCACCCAGATCGTCCTCGCCGGCATCGGCACCCTGACCCTCGAGGTCGACGCCACCACCGGCGCGGTGAGCAACGTGGGCCTCGTGCCGCTCGACGGCGTGGTGCTCGACTCCATCGTGGTCACCCCCACCGGCGCGATCGTGAACGTGACCCTCGCCGACGGCACCACCCAGCAGGTCAAGGTCGAGGGTGAGCTCGAGGACGGCGTGCCCGAACGTCGAGACCGAGGTCGAGGGTCCCGAGGACGAGCAGGAGTCGGAGTCGGAGCACACGACCGGCGACGACTCGAGCGGCGACTCGCACACGCGGAGACTCGTCGAGCGACAGCGGCGGCGACTCTTCGGGCCACGGCGGCGGCGACTCGTCGGGTCACGGTGGCGGCGACGACTGACGGGTCCGCGACGTCGCGAGCGACCGCCGGTGGCTCCGCGCCACCGGCGGTCCCGCGTCGCGGCCCGTCATCTCCTGCCGATGCTCCTGGCGACCGTGGTCGCCGGGGTGCTGGCCCTCCCCGTGCCCGCCGGTGCGGCGACCACGTCACCCAAGGCGCAGCTGGGCGCGGCAGTGGCCCAGATGCAGGAGGTCGGCGGGCTACTCGTTCTCCGCCATCGTCGGATCGGGCGCCGCGGCGAAGAAGGTCAAGATCGCCGGCGAGTACCAGGCGCCCGACCGCATCCACGAGGTGGTGCAGGTCGGTACCGGTCCGGCGTCGGAGCTGGTGATGATCGGCTCCGAGGTCTACGCCAAGAACTCGTCCGGCGTCTGGCAGCGCACCCGGGCCGCCAACGGCACGCAGACCGACCTCCGGTCGACGTTCGCCGCCCTGGCCGCGGCCGCGCGTCAGGTGAAGCGCAACGGCGCGGGCGTGAGCTTCGTGCTGGGCTCGGCGGCCTCCAAGCGCCTGGCCGGCTCGCAGGCGACGGGGACGACCACGGGTCGGGTCACGTTCGCCGGCGACCGCATCGCCCGACTCAAGTACACCGCCAAGGTCAACGGCACCAAGGTGCCCGTGCAGATCGACTACACGGTCACCGATCCTCCGCCCACGGTGAGCGCACCGATCTGAGCGCGCCGATCTGAGCGAAGCGGACGCGCGGGCGGGACCATCCGCCCGCGCGTCTGGCAACATCGTCGCCCGTGACGCTGCATCTCGACCCCGAATCCGTGCCGGCGTTCGTCGCGGGCCTGCGCGGCGTCACCGACGTCGACGGCGGGGCGACCGACGAGCAGGAACGGGTGTTGCGGGCGGTCGCCCGGCACCTCTGGGCGATGAGCCCGGTCACCTACGACGCGTGCGTGCCCTGCACCCCCGACGACGTGGCCGAGGGCGTCCCCGAGGAGGAAGCCCGTCGCCGGTTCGTGCAGCTCGGGATCGTGCTCGAGCTGTGCCGTCACCCCGACTCCGTCGCGCAGGTCTGCCGATTGGGCGAGTACGCGGCCGCCGTGGGGATCGACGGTCCGCAGCTCGACGCCATCCGCTCCTGGGTCACCCGTGACGCCACCGCGGCGACGGACGACTTCGTGCGCAACTACCAGGCGTTCATCGCCGGTCTCTCCGATCCCGACGTGACCGTGCCGCCGCGCGACGACCCGTCGTGGGGCGAGGTGCTGCCGCAGGTGGCGGCGTTGCGCGAGCTGCCGGAGGGCTCGCTGGGCTGGGCCTACCTGCGCTTCTACGCGCGCCACGGGTTCCCGCTGCCGGGACGGCACACGCCCGAGCCCGCCTACTACGTGAGCCACGACATGAACCACGTGATCGCGGGGTACGAACCCACCGGGCCCGGCGAGATCTCCCTCGGCGCGTTCAAGCTCGCGATGAGCGACACCGACGCGAACTGGATGGCCTTCGTCGCCAACCTGATGATCCACGAAGCGGGGATGATCAAGCACGGCACCACCGAGCAGGCGCAGTTCGTGCCCTACGGCGGCGAGATCTATCCCGACGCGCAGGGCCAGGGTGCACTGCACCTCCCGGGCGCGGCGGAGGAGCTCGCCGAGGCGTTGGAACGCGGGGCGCGGTGGAGGGCGACTTCAGCCAGATCGACCACCTCGCCATCGCGCACCGACCACTCGTCGAGATCCGCGACGAGTACCACGTCGTCGCCCGGCGCGACGGTTTCGACGAGGGTCCCGCGCCGTGACCGGGCCGGTCGCCGCGGCCTCGGAGGTGCGCTTCCGCGGGCAGCCGGCGGTCGAGCTGTGCAGCGGTGCGCTGCGCGCCCGCTTCGTCCCCGGGCTCGGCATGACCGGGGTGTCACTCGAACGCGACGGGCGGCCGTATCTCTCGTTGCGCGGCGGGCTCGACGCGCTGCGCGGTGGTCACACGACGGGCCTGCCGCTGCTCGCGCCGTGGGCCAACCGCCTCGGCGGCGATCGGTACCGCGTGGGTCGTCACACTGTCGACCTCGCCGGACGTGCCACTGCACCGCGACGCGAACGGTCTCCCGATGCACGGTCTGCTCGTCGGCCGCGGCGCGTGGACGGTCGAGCGGCTCGCTGTGACGCGCGGCGCCGCCCGGGTGCGCGCCGCGTGCGCGGTGGACGACGTCGCGTTCCCGTTCCCGCACACGGTCGTGGTCGAGGCGCGTGTCCACGACGACCGCTTGGTCGTCGACACCAGCATCCTGCCCACCGGCCGACGTGCCGTGCCGGTCGCGTTCGGGTGGCACCCGTACCTTCGCCTGCCGGGTACACCGCGACGAGAGTGGCGGCTGCGGCTCCCCGCACGCGAGCACCTCGTCCTCGACGCGCGCGGTCTGCCGACCGGCGAGCGTCGCGCCGCTGCGGCCGAACGGGCGCCGATCGGCCGGCGGACCTTCGACGATCTCTACGCGCTCACCGGCGCCCGCACCCTCGGCCTCGACCACGACGACGCCGGTGTGGAGCTGCGCCTGGGACGGGGCTACGGGTTCGCGCAGGTCTGGGTGCCCGCGGCCGGCAACTTCGTGGCACTGGAGCCGATGGTCGCCGCGACCGACGCGCTGCGGGCCGGCACGGCGCCCGTCGTGCAGCCCGGCGATCGCTACCGGGCGCGTTTCACGATCGTGCTGCGCTGAACGGCCGGGCACCGGCCGCGTGCCAGACTTGCCCCCGATGAGCAACTTCCCGCCGATTGCCGACTACGCATTCCTCTCCGACTGCGAGGTCAGCACCCTGATCGCTCCCGACGGCTCGGTCGAGTGGCTGTGCCTGCCCCGGCCCGACGGGCCCAGCGTGTTCGGCGCGCTCCTCGACCGCAGCGCGGGCCACTTCCGTTTCGCGCCCTCGAACGCGGAGGTGCCCGATCAGCGTCGCTACGTCCCCGGCACCAACGTGCTCGAGACCACCTGGCACTCGCCGACGGGCTGGATGACCGTCTACGACGTGCTCGTGATCGGTCCGGCGTCCGCCGACGAGCGGCGGCCCGAGTACCGCCGTGCTCCCGGCGACGAGGTCGCGCAGGGCACGCTCCTGCGCATCGCGCGCTGTTTCAGCGGCCGGGTCGAGCTCACCGCGGAGTGCCTCCCGCAGTTCGACTACGGCCGAACGTCGGGCGACTGGGAGTACTCCGACGGCGGCTACGGCCACGTGCAGGTGAGCCACGACGACGTCACGCTCACCATGGCGAGCAGTCTGCGGCTCGGATTCCTCGGGGCGCGCGTCTACGGACGCACCACGCTCGAACAGGGCGACGCCGCGTGGATCGCGCTGTCGTGGCGGGGCGCACTGCCCGCCGATCTCGAAGAGGCCGACGACCAGCTCGAGAACACGCAGCGGTTCTGGCGCGACTGGCTCAGCCTCGCCGACGTGGCCGACCACCGGTGGCGCCCCTACATCGAGCGCAGCGCGCTGGCGCTCAAGGGTCTGAGCTACGCGCCCACCGGGGCGATCATGGCCGCGGGCACCACGTCGCTGCCGGAGACGCCCGGCGGTGAGCGCAACTGGGACTACCGCTACTCGTGGATCCGTGACAGCGCGTTCATGCTGCGGGCGTTGCACGGGCTCGGCTTCGACTGGGAGGCCTACGAGTACTTCGCGTTCGTGCTCGACGCAGTGGGACAGGCCGCGATCGAGGCCGGCGAGCTGGGCCTGCAGATCATGTACGGCATCGGGGGCGAGACCGACCTCACGGAGCAGACCCTCGATCACCTGTCCGGCTATCTCCACTCGCGCCCGGTGCGCATCGGCAACGGCGCGTTCGACCAGCACCAACACGACGTGTGGGGGATGCTGCTCGACTCGGTCGCCACCCACTCCCGTCGCGGCGGCGAGATCCCCCATCCGTTGTGGGAGGCGATCGCGGGGATGGTGGAGCAGGCGATCGGGCGTGTGTCGGAACCCGACCAGGGCATCTGGGAGATGCGCGGCGCGCCGCAGCATTTCGTGGCGTCGAAGGTGATGTGCTGGGTCGCGGTCGATCGCGGGATCAAGCTCGCCAAGGAGCGTGACGACGACGAGCGCGTCGAGCGCTGGCAGAAGTGCGCCGACGCGATGAAGGCCGAGATCCTGGAGCGGGGACTCGACCAGCGCGGCTCGTTCACCCAGTACTACGGCACCGACGCGCTCGACGCGTCGTTGCTGCTCCTCCCGATCATGGGATTCCTCCCGCCCGACGACGAGCGCGTGCGCACCACCGTGCTCGCGATCGCCGACGAGCTCACCCGCGACGGCCTCGTGTTGCGCTACCGCGTCGAGACCACCGACGACGGTCTCTCCGGTGAAGAGGGCACGTTCACCATCTGCTCGTTCTGGCTGGTGTCGGCCCTGGCGATGATCGGCGAGCTCGACCGGGCGCGACGACTGTTCGAGAAGCTGCTGTCCTTCGCGGGCCCGCTGCTGCTCTACGCTGAAGAGATCGACGTCACCACCGGCTACCACCTCGGCAACTTCCCGCAGGCGTTCACCCACCTCGCGCTGATCGACGCCGCGTCGCGGCTGCTCGAACGCGAACCGCTCAGCTCGTAGCCCGTGCTCGACACGCTGCGTTCGGTCATGCGGTTCCGCCGCTTCGAGACCGATCCCGTCGCGCGTCGCCTCGAACGCGTGGCGAGTGTCGCCGATCTGCGGCGCATCGCGCGCCGTCGCCTGCCTCGTGGCGTGTTCGACTACATCGACGGTGCCGCGGAGGACGAGCGCACACTCGCAGCCAACGCCGACGCGTTCGCGCGGGTGACGTTCCGGCCGCGGGTGCTCGGGGCGTGGCCCAGACCGACCCGTCGACCACGTTGCTGGGCCGGCCGCTCGCGTACCCGCTCGTGCTCGCGCCCACCGGGTTCACCCGCATCGCCGACCCGCAGGGCGAGCTCGCGGTCGCGCGCGCCGCGGCCCGGGCGGGGCTGCCCTACACGCTCTCGACGTTGGCGACCCGCTCGGTGGAGGAGGTGGCGGCGGTGAGCGACGGCCGCCGCTGGTTCCAGCTCTACCTGTTCCGCGACCGAGGTCTCGTCCGCGAGATGCTCGGGCGAGCGCGCGCCGTCGGGCTTCGAGACGCTGGTGTTCACCGTCGACCTCACCGTGCACGGACGGCGCGAGCGCGACGTGCGCCACGGCTTCACGCTGCCGCCGCAGCTCGGCCTCGACACGCTGATCGACGGCGTGCTGCACCCGGCGTGGACCTGGGCGTTCGCCCGCTCCGAACCGATCCGCTTCGCCAACGTGGAGGGGCAGGCCGTGGGCGACGGCAGCACGCCGGTCGACCTCGCCGAGTACATACACACCGCGATGGAACCGGCGATCTCGTGGCGCGACGTGGAATGGCTGCGCGGCGAGTGGGACGGACCGATCGTGCTCAAGGGCATCCAGACCGTCGACGACGCGCGCCTCGCGGCCGACGCCGGCGTGGAGGCGATCGCGCTGTCGAACCACGGCGGCCGTCAGCTCGACGGCGCGCCGGCCACGCTCTCGCTGGTCGCGCCGGTGGCCGACGCGGTCGGCGGACGGGTCGAGATCATCTGCGACGGTGGGGTGCGGCGGGGGAGCGACATCGTGAAGGCCGTGGCACTCGGCGCCAACGTGTGCATGGCCGGGCGGGCCTACCTCTACGGGCTGGGCGCGGCGGGGGAGCGGGGCGTCGACTTCGTGCTCGACCTGTTCCGCGCCGACGTCGAGCGCGTGATGATGCTGCTCGGGGTCGCGGCGATCTCCGACCTCGGACCCGAACTGGTGGCGACCTCCGGCTGAGCGCGGGGATCGACCGCCGCGGGGCCCGGGTGGCGGTAGGGTGCGCGCACCATTCGGCGGTCGCCGGACCGCGACGGAGGTGCAGCATGGCCGAGGTCGTCGTCGTCACCGGAGTTGGAGGCATGGGCGCCGCGTGCGCCCGGCGTCTGGGCTCCGGACGTGAGCTCGTGGTGGCCGACATCGACGCCCCGCGCCTCGCCGCCGTGCGCGACGAGCTCACCCTCGAGGGGTACTCGGTCACGGCCGTGGAGCTCGACGTGTCCGACCGGGCCGCGATCGACGGGCTCGCGGCACTCGCGCGCGACGCCGGCACGCTGCGTACGGTCGTGCACACCGCGGCGTTCGCGCCGTCGTCGGGTGAACCCGCGGCGCGTGTGCTTGCCGCTGCGCTCATGGGCACCGAGCACGTCCTCGCCGCGTTCGCTCCGCTCGCGGTGCCCGGCAGCGTCGCGGTGTGCATCGCGAGCAACGGCGGCTACATGTCATCCGTCTCCGCCGAGCAGGAGCGCGCGGTGCTCACCGCCGAGTCGGGCGAGCTGCTCTCGGTCCTCACCCTGCCCGACGGCTGCACGCCCGGCACGGCGTACACGATCGGCAAGCGGGGCGCGCAGCTACGGGTCGAGCGGTACGCAGGCCTGTGGGGCGCCAACGGTGGGCGCGTGGTGAGCGTCAGCCCCGGGGTCACGATGACGCCGATGGGCCGCCGGGAGATGGAGCTCGGCCCGCCCGAGGCGATGCAGGCCCAGGCGACGCTGCCGGCGATCAAGCGCCTCGGCACGCCGGCCGACATCGCCAACGCGGTGGCGTGGCTGGCCGGCCCCGAGGCCACGCTGGTGACCGGGTGTGATCTGCGCGTCGACGGCGGGATGGTGGCCGCGTTGCACGCGATGGGAATCGATCTGAGCGCGTCGTCGAAGTGACGCGCCGACCGGGAGGGCAACGATGACCGATCCGCAGAACCCGGCCCAGAATCCACCCCGCTGGGCGGCCGACCCGACGGGCCGGCACCAGTACCGCTACTGGGACGGCGCGGCCTGGACCGACCAGGTGTCGGACAACGGCGCGGTGTCGGTCGACCCGCCGGTCGCGTCCCCGACGCCGACGCCGACGCCCGCCGCCGACGCCCGACCAGACGTCGAGTCCGCCCCCGCCGGGCGGCTGGGCCGCAGCCGCGGCCGCGGCCGGAGGCGCGCCCACCCCGCCGCCGGGCGTTCCCGGTGTGCCCCCGGCCCCGGGATTCTGGGGTCGGCGTGACCCGACCGCGGTGCTCGGCCGTCGCTACGGCGCGTTCTTCATCGACCTCGCCGTCTGCCTGGTGGTGATCGCCGCCCTGTTCTCGGCGACGGCCACCCAGCGCACCGTTGCCGAAACGCTCGACCTGCCCGGCTGCCACTACGCCTCCGACAGCAGCGCGAGTGACAGCAACCGTCAGATCGAATGCGCCAACCGCACCGTGCTGCGGATCAACGACACGGTGTACGAGACGGACTTCGGTTGGTTCGGCCTGTTCGTGCTCTTCACCATCCTCTACTTCGCGATCCCCGAGGCGTTCGGCGGCGCGTCGTTGGGCAAGCTGATGACCGGGATACGCGTCGTCAGGGAGGACGGGAAGAAGATCGGGATCGGCCGGTCGCTGCTGCGGTGGCTGCTGTTCTGGGTCGACGGTCCGATCACGCTCTTCCTGTGCGGGATCATCACCAGCGCGACGTCGAGCGGGCACCGGAGAGTCGGCGACATGGCTGCGGGGAGCTACGTGGTGGCCAAGCCCGACGCGGGCCAGCCGGTCGTGGTTCCCCCGCGCTGACGCCCGACGCCGCTCGACCGGGTGGCTACCAGCAGTCGAAGATCGCGCGGGTCGTCGACCACGTGGTCGACGAGGGATGGACCGCGCGGGTGAGCGTCGAGCCGTCGACGGTCAACAGGAAGCGGTCCTTCTGCGCCACGATGCGCGTCTGCCCGTCACGAAAGGCGCGTTGCCCCATGCCGAAGAGGGTGACGCGTCCGGGCGCCGCGGACCGCTGCTTCGCGAACGCGCGGCGCGCCGCCGCGTGGCTCGGGTGGACGTCCACGGTGGCGACGATCGCGCCACGCGCGCCGAAGCTGTAGGTGCACGTGTAGCGGGTCGGGCTCTCCCAGACGCCTCGTCGCGGCTTGGACAACGGTCGACCCGCGGCCGCGATCACGGCCTCGCGCACCATCGGCTCGCAGACCTCTTCGGCCGTCTCGCGGGGATGACGGTCCTGGTCGGTGGCGGTGGCGGCCCGCGCCGGGGCGCTCACCACGACGGCTCCCAGGAGCGTGGCCGCGACGATCGCGATGCGGACGGGACGGGAGTGGCGCACCGCGCCAGTGTGCCGTATCCGTCGGCCGACCCGAGATCCGCGGGTTGCCGTAAGCTCCGCGGCCATGGATCTCTCGAAGTACCACCTCACGGTGTCGGTGACGGTCGCGGCGTCGCCCGAAGCCGTCTACGACATCATCTCCGACGTCACCCGTGTGGGTGAATTCAGTCCCGTCTGCAAGTCGGCCGAGTGGACGGCCGACGACCACAGCGCCTTCGCCGGCACCAACGAGATGGGCGATCGCCAGTGGACCACGCACTGCCGCGTCGACGTGGCGGAGCGGGGCAAGGAGTTCACGTTCGTGAACCAGGGCCAGGACGGTGCGAATGACCTCGTGCGCTGGTCGTACACGTTCGCCCCGTCGGGTGACGGCACCGAGGTGTCGGAGCACTGGCAGCTCCTGCCGGCCTACCCCGAGCTGTTCGCGGGGCGCATGAGCGACGAGGACACGGTGGCCCAGCTCGACGCGTCGATCGACCGCACGCGCGGCAGCATCGAGGCGACGCTCGCCGCGCTGAAGGCCGCCGCCGAATCCTGACGCGATGGATCAGGTGGTGGCGGCGTGGAGGCGGTGCTCGTAGACGTCGGCGAGGGCGCGCAGCGCGCCCGGCGCGTCGCCGGTGTACGACGAGCCGTGCATGATCGCCAGCGTCGTGGGTGCGAGCTCCGCGAGGCCGCGGATGGTCGGCGCGGTGGACGGCGTGAGGCACGTCGCCCCGAACACGTCCTCCGCCTCGGTCGCCGGCCCGACGACGTCGTCGCTGGTGAGCGCGGGACCGTCACCGAGGTGGCTGAACAGGTCGCCGCAGAGCAGCGTGCCGGTGGTCTCCTCGAAGAGCACGTGCGCGTCCCAGCCGTGGGGGACGTGCGGGGTCTCGATCGCCCGCACGCGCTTGCCACCGAGGTCGAACACCGTGTCGGGCGCCATCGGGAACGGCTCGCGCGCGGCCTGGTCGGCCACGCTCACCATGCAGCCCAACGCGCCGTGGGCCACTTCGGCATTGGCGGCGACGCCGAGGAAGTCGTTCATGGCGCCACATTCGTCGGCCTCGTAGTGGCCGAACGTGATCCAGCGCAGCTGGTCGAGCGGCGTGACCGTCGCCACCGCGGCACTCACCGACGGGAACATCGCGCGCGGTCCCGTGTGGAAGAGCAACGACTCGTCGGCGCCCCGCACCACGAACTGGTTGAACGTGAAGCCGGTGGGTCCGATGTCGGGCACGAGCGTGGAGAGGCGGAAGACGCCGTCGGCGATCTCGTCGATGCGGGTGTCCATGGGTGCTCCTGTCCGCGCCCGGATGGGCGCTCCTGAGGGATGCCTAGAGGGGAAGCGAGTTCGTACGCACGATCCCCGAGTCGGGGAGACGGCCCGAGACCACGCGCACGAACTCGACCGCGTCGAGCTCCTGACGCGTGTCCACCGGTGCCGCGGGTGAAGACGCCGCCGGCCGGGCCGGTGAGCACGAGCTCGTAGGCGAGGTCGTGCAGGTCGCCCCATTCGCCCACCATGTCGGCCACCAGGCGGCCGTCGTGCTCGGCGGTGAGCTCGAGCTCGCGCCCCGTGCGCCTGCGCGATGTCGATGCGGTGGGCGAAGACGTCGCGCGTGAACCCGACGTCGAGGAGGTAGCTCAATCGCTGCCAGCCGACGGGCTCGGGGAAGAAGATCGGGAGGTGGCGCATCGGCGCCGGGGTGCGCCAGCGTCCCCGCACGGCCTTCGGGCCCACGGCTTCGAGCTGTGCGACCAGCTCGGCGTTGGTCAGCTGCGCGCGGTCGCGGATCTGCAGCTTCGTTCACGCCGTCGACGAAGTGGTGCGCGTCGGGCATGGTCCGGGCGAACCGGTAGCCCGTGACGAACTGGTGCAGGAACTCCTTGACCGAGGCCTGCGCGTCGGCCGCGCCGAGCACGTGCAACGACAGCTTGCGCACGTCCCAGAGGGTGCAGTCGGTGGGGGCGCGCCATTCGTCGTCGGTGAGCGACGCGTTGAGCGCGGCGTAGCGACGGAACTCCTCGAGCGCGATCCGCTTCGCCTCATCCCGCGCGATGCGCGCCGCGTTGGTCGTCGTCGTCATGCGCTGCACTCCTCGCGGGGCGTCGTCGACGTAGAGGTCGACGAGACGGTCGAGATGGCGGACCCAGCGGTCGCCGCCGGGGTCGTTGCTGAGCTGCGCGTCGAGGATGCCGGCGACCATCGCGACGATGCAGTCGACGTCGCCCGGGTCGGTGACGCCGGCGACGTGCAGCAGGGCCACGCTCTGGGCGAGCACCTGCTCGGCGACCGCGTACGACTCCGGCGTGGGCTCGAAGCCGGGGATCGTCCGGGTGAAGAGCAGCGTGTGGCACTCGGGGTGGTCGAGCGAGAACTGCACGAACTCGCGGAGGTGCGCCTTGCCGGCGGCCACCGGGTCGTCGGGGAGGTCGAGCGCGTCGAGGCGGGCGAGGAGGCGGCGGTTGCCGTCGGCGAACATCGCGTCGTAGAGCGCGTGCTTCGAGTCGAAGTAGGAGTAGAGCGACGGCTGACGCATGCCGACCCGCCGGGCGAGCTCGTGGAGCGAGATGCCCGCCACGCCCTCGTCGCGGGCGAGCTCCCAGGCCACCGCCACGATCTCGGCGATGCGCTCCTCACGCCGTTGCTGCACCTTCGTTCCTATCATCGATAGGTAGTTTACCTATTAGTGATAGGATGTCAAGGGCGCCGAGGTGGGGTTGACTGCTCGGCAGCCGATCGTTCGGCGCCGAGACGAGGAGGCCACTGATGGACCGCGACGACCTGAAGGCGATCCAGTCGCCGTTGAAGGAGCGCTACGTCGCCGAGCCCGAGGCCGCCCGGATCACCCTCCGCGCCGAGGGCTCGTTGGGCGAGGGGATCAGCTGCAAGGTGTCGACCGGACGGGCCATCGCCGAGGCCGGACTCCATCCCGCCACCGGGGGCGACGGCACGCTGCTCTGCTCCGGCGACATGCTCCTCGAGGCGCTCGCCGCCTGCGCGGGGGTGACCCTGCGGTCGGTGGCGACGTCGATCGACGTGCCGGTGCGCGGCGGCACCGTGCATGCCGAGGGCGATCTCGACTTCCGCGGCACCCTCGCCGTCGACCGCGGCGCGCCGGTCGGCTTCATCGACATCCGCCTGTCGTTCGCGCTCGACACCGACGCGACCGACGAGCAGCTCGACACCTTGCTGAAGCTCACCGAGCGCTACTGCGTGGTGCTCCAGACCCTCGCCCGCTCGCCGGCGCTGTCGGTGTCGCGCACACGCGTCTGAGCGCGACGCGCCCGACGGCCGAAACGCGCGGCGCGCGGCGTCCCCGCCTCCGTAGGCTGCGCGCATGGCACGAGTCCACGAATCGATCGGCGCCGCGCTGGCCGGCTGGATCGCCGAACAGCCGATGTTCTTCGTCGGCACCGCGCCGCTCGCGGGTGACGGCCACGTCAACGTGTCGCCGAAGGGCCTCGGCGGATCGTTCGCGGTGCTCGGTCCGCGCGAGGTCGCGTACCTCGACCTCACCGGGAGCGGCGTCGAGACGATCGCGCATCTCCGCGAGAACGGCCGCATCACGCTGATGTGGTGCGCGTTCAGTGGCCCGCCGCGGATCGTGCGGGTCGCGGGCGCCGGTCGCGTGGTGTTCGCCGACGACCCCGCGTGCGACGCGCTGCTCGCGCGCTTCCCGGACCCCGCGGCGGTCACTCGACTGCGCACGGGGTTGCGCTCGGTGATCGTGGTCGACGTCGACCGTGTCGCCGACTCGTGCGGCTACGGGGTCCCCCGCATGGACCTGCTCGGCGAGCGCGACCAGCTCGTCACCTGGGCCGACGGCAAGGGCGCCGAGGGCCTCGCCGAGTACCGCGCCACCCGGAATGTGACGAGTGTCGACGGGCTGCCCGGCGTGGGCTGATCCTCCGTACGATCGAGCCATGAGCGACGCCGAACACGAGATGGTGGTGGAGACCGAGGGGCTGCGCACCCAGCTCGACGCGCAGGCGGCAGAGCTCCGGGCGTGGCGACGGGCCGCGGCGCGATTGCTCGTCGGACCCCATGCCGACGCGGTCGCCGACGCGCTGCAGGCCGAGGGTCTCGATCTCCCCGAGCCGGCCGGCGGGACGCGTCAGCCTGCGTGCTCGCCGTTGATGTACCAGCTCGCGATCACCATCGGCATCTTCCTCGCGTACCTCGTCGACGAGTTCCTCTCGAGCGGTGACCTCTGGCGACTCATGCTCGGCATGTCGATCGTGCCCGGGCTCCTGTTGCTCCTCGCGATGTGGCCGTCGTCCGACTCGCCGGTCTGGTACCTGAAGCACGGGCGCCGCGACGATGCCGCCGCCGCGATCCACCGCGTGCGCCCCGACGCCGACGCGGAGGCCGAGCTCACGGCCATCGAGCAGAGCCTGGGCACGACCGAGGCGTCGTGGGGCGTGGTGTTCTCGAGGGACTGGCGCATGCCGCTCGTGATCGGCGTGGGCCTCGCTTTGGCCCAGCAGCTCACCGGGATCAACGCGGTCATCTACTACGCCGACAAGATCTTCGCCGCCGCGGGTTTCGCGTCGGCCGGTGCGCAGACCGCGGCCACCACGTGGGCGATCGGCGCGGTGAACGTGCTCGCCACGTTCATCGCGGTGGCGTGGGTCGACCGCCTCGGGCTCGCGCGGCCGAGCGCTACCAGCGGGCCTGGAGGGTCATGCTGACCGTGTGGTCGGCGCGCACCAGCGCGGTGTCGGCGCCCGCGCCGGCGTCGTCGACCGCCACCGCCGGTGAGCCAGAACGGCTGGTTGGCGAAGTGGGGCGCCCGGGCCCGGAACGAGATCGACCGGGCCGCCACGCCGCTGCGGCGGCGGGCCAGCTCGGCGAGCAGCAACGCGCTGAGCGGCCCGTGCACGACGAGGTCGGGGTAGCCCTCCACGGTGGTGGCGTAGGGGTGGTCGTAGTGGATCCGGTGCGAGTTGGCGGTGACCGCCGAGAAGCGGAACAGCAGCACCGGGTCGGCCACCAGCTCCTCGACCCACGCGTCGTCACCCCAGGCGGTCTCGGGCGCGCCGGCCGCCGGGACCACCGCGGGCACCGGCTCGGTGGCGGCCTCCCGCAGCACGATGTCCTGCTCCTCCTCGATGCACACCACGCCGTCCTGGGTGACGGTGTGGCCGACGGTGAGCAGCCAGAACCGCCCGCTGCCGCCTTCCTTGGCGTCGGTCGAGCGCATCGTGCTCGCACGCAGCGCGGGCGCGTCGAGGCGGAGCTGCTCGTGCACGGTGACGCGCCCGCCGACCCACATCCGCTGGGGGAACCCGGCCATCGCCGGGCGACGACGACGGTGACCGTCGGGGCCGAGCTCGGCGGCGGGGATGTCGGGGAGGAACGCGCCCCAGTGCCACAGCGGCGGCAACGTGCCGCCGTCGAGCACCGCGGGATCGGCGCCGAGGCACGACGCCATCCGCCGCGCGGCATCACTGGTGACGAGCGCCTCGGTCTCCGGCGCGAAGCCGGCGTCCTCGAGTTGGGGCCGGTCGGTGTCGTCCGCCATGGTCACGGTGTGCCGCCCGTCAGGTGAGCGGCAGGGCGGTGGCGACCAGACCGTCGTCGTGCAGACGACCGATCTCGGTGTCGGTCATGCCGAGCACGTCGGAGAGCACCTGGTCGGTGTGCATGCCGAGCAGCGGCGCGGTGAGCGGCGGCACCGCCGGCTCCTCGGGGAAGCGCAGCGGCGTGGCCGGCGTGAGGAGGCGCCCGATGCCCGGGTGGTCGACGTTGCCGAACACGTGGTTGGCAGTGGAGACGCGCCAGTCCTCGTCGAGCAGCTGGGTGAAGGTCTGGTACGGACCCCAGCACACGCCGTGCTCGTCGAGCGCCTTGCGCACCTCCTCGAGCGTGCGGGCCTCGAACCACGGCGCGAGCAGCGCGGCGATCGCGTCGCGGGCGCGGTAGCGGTCCTCTTCCTTGGTGAAGTCGGCGACGAACGCGCGCTCCATCTGCGGAAGGTGCTCGGCGATGCCGGTGGCGGCCACGAGCGTCTGCCACTGGTTGAGCGAGATCGCCACCACCATCACGCGGCGGGCGTCCTTGGTCGCGAAGTCGCGGCCGAACGCGCCGTACATGTCGTTGCCGAGCGGCGGACGGTTCTCGCGGCTCACCTGGGCCTCGGCGAGGAAGCCGAGGTTGGCGACCATCGTGAACGCCACGTCGGCGAGCGACAGACGCACGAACTGGCCCTCGCCGGTGATGCGCCGGTGGCGTTCGGCGGCGAGGATGCCGATCACCGCGTTGAGACCGGCCGCGATGTCCCACGCGGGGAGCGCGTGGTTGGTGGGCAGCAGCGAGCCGACCGGACCGGTGGCCAGCGCGATGCCCGACGCCGCGTTCACCGTGTAGTCGACCGCGGTGCTCTCGTCGGGGTTGCCGATGATGTTCACGTACACGAGGTCGGACCGCTTGGCGCGCAGGCGCTCGTCGGACAGCCACCCCGAGCTCGGGAAGTTGGTGAGGAAGATGCCCGCGTTCTCGCCCGGCGCGGTGATGAGGTCGGTGGCGAGCTCGCGCCCCTCGGGCCGCGACAGGTCGATGGCCACCGAGCGCTTGCCCTTGTTGAGGCCGGCCCAGTAGAGGCTCACGCCTTCCTCGGTGACCGGCCAGCGGTGGTAGTCGAGTCCGCCGCCGATGGTGTCGAAGCGGATGACGTCGGCGCCGAGCTGGGCGAGCGTGAGCCCACCGAGCGGCGCGGCCACGAACGCGGACCCTTCGACGACTCGCATTCCCTGGAGCAGCTGCATGGACGGCTTCGACTCTCTCGCGTGCGGTTCCGTTACTGCGCCGGATCGGCGGGCCGGCACACGTGCTGTTCCATCGCCGGCTGCAGTGCCGCGTCGATCATCTCGATGCGGACCCCGAAACGGTCGCGGTGCTGGATCCATTGTTCGGGGCACTGGAGGCCGACGCGCGCGTGCAACTCCATCGGGCAGCGCGCCGCGGTCATCGCCAGCGCGTCGCCGGCGAGGTCGTCGGACCAGTAGCCGAGGTGGTGGAGGTTCGAGTACTCGTTGCAGACCCAGATCGTGCCCGGCATCTCCTGGATCAGCTCCAGGTACGGGGGAGTGGTCGTGTAGGACACCTGATGGGGGAACACGAGGTCGTTGCCCTCGGCGTCGCGGACCTCCATCGGGCCCTCGACGATCGGCCCGAACACCACTCCCAGCACCGCGGTGTAGTGGTCACGGGCGAGCTCGAGGTCGGGGACCACGATGCCCACGTGGAACAACTCGCTGCGGCTCATTCGGGGAGCCTCCCATCCCGCGGTGGCGGGTCGCCAGTTGCGTCGACGGGAGCGGTCACGCGGCCGCAGGCGCCGCCAGCCCGCGGACGGGCGCGCGCCCCCGACCTCTCGCTAGTGTGCGACGGATTGCCCGGCCGACCGGCTCCGAGGAGCGCACAACCGTGACGACACCGCGCACCGCCACGTCGACCGTCGAGCCCACGGTGCGGCGGCGGCACCGAGAAGCTGAGTCCCTGGCAGGAGCGCACCATCGAGCGCAACCTGCTCGACGCCAAGCGACGACTGCTCTCGAAGAGCAGCCGGTTCGTGGAGGCGGCGCGCTCGCTGCTCGAGGAGACGGGGGGACTCGACTTCACCGTGCAGGAGGTGGTGGAACGATCGCGGCTCTCGCTGCGCGGCTTCTACCAGGCGTTCGCGAGCAAGGACGACCTGCTCCTCGCGCTCTACGAGGAGGCGGTGGCCGGCGGCGCCGACACGCTGCGCGAGACCATGCGCGAGGTCGCCGATCCGCTCGAGCAGATCCACACGTTCCTCTCGCTCTACTGGAGCCCGCAGCTCGACCGCCGGGTGGTGCGCGCGCTCATGCAGTTCCACCTGCGCGCCACGATCACCCGCCCCGACGACATCCAGCACGCACTCGAGCCGGTGCACGCGATGCTCACCCACGCGGTGGCCCGCGGCGTGGAGGCGGGACGGATCCGTACCGACATCTCGCCCGAGCGGCTCGCCCGGCTCCTCATGAGCATGGCGATCACCGCGATCCACGCCTCCGAGATCGACGCCTCGGCGGACGGCGCCGAGGCGCTCCCCGACGACGTGTGGACGTTCTGTCTGCACGGCATGGCCGCGGTCGACGAGCTCTGATCAGGCGTCGCGCCCGCCGATCGACGTGCTGTCGGTCGCGGCCCGCACCGCGGCGACGATCCGGTCGGGGGTGAGCGGCTGTTCGAAGAGCCGCACACCGAGCGGCGCCAGTGCGTCGGCCACCGCGTTGAACACGGTCGCCGGCGCGCCGATCGCCCCGCCCTCGCCCACGCCCTTGTAGCTGCCGGTGGTGATCCCGGGTGACTCGAGGTGGATCGACTCGATCACCGGCACATCGCTCGCGGTGGGGATCAGGTAGTCGAGGAACGTCGACGCGAGCGGGGTGCCGGCGTCGTCGTACACGTTGTGCTCGAAGAGCACGCCGCCGATGCCCTGCACCACGCCGCCGTGCACCTGGCCGTCGACGATGTTCGGGTTGATCATCTGCCCGCAGTCCTCGGCCACCACGTAGCGCAGGAACGACACCATCCCGGTGACCGGGTCGACCTCGACCGTGGCCACGTGGCACGCGTTCGACCACGCCAGCCCCGGCGGTTCGTAGCGGTGCATCACCTCGAGCGTGCGGTCGAGCTCGCGGGGGAGCGGCGCCTTGCCCTGGTACACGGTCTCGGCGATCTCGCGGATGGTGATGGAGGTGGTGGGCGTGCCCCGCACCGAGACCACCCCGTCGGCCACGTCGAGGTCGTCGGCCGAGGCTTCGAGCAGGTGCGCGGCGATGGCCACGATCTTGTCGCGCAGCATCGTCGACGCCTCGGTGACCGCGGCGCCGAGCATCGGGCCCGAGCGGCTGCCGCCCGTGCCGGGGCCGAACGGGGTGTTGCGCGGTGTCGCCCTGGTGCACCGCGACGTCGTCGACGTGCACGCCGAGGTGCTCGGCCACGAGCTGCGCGGTGGTGGTCTCGAGCCCCTGACCGTGCGCGCCGGATCCGAGGAACACGTCGACGTGGCCGTTGGGGTGCAGGCGCACGTGCGCGGGCTCGTTGGCGCCCGCGAACATCGCGAACTGCGGCTCCACGTAGAGGCCGAAGCCGATGCCGAGGTAGCGACCCTCCTCGCGTGCGGCGGCCTGCTCGGCGCGGAACGCGTCGTAGTCGATCGCCGCGGCCGCGGCGTCGAGCGTCTCCGCGGGAGTCACGTGGTCGATGGGCATGCCGGTCGGCGCGACGTACGGCTGGTCCTCGGCGCGGATCACGTTGGCGCGGCGGAACGCGAGCGGATCGGCGCCGAGCTCGCGGGCGACGTGCTCGATCATCTCCTCGCGGGCGGTGGTCTCCATCATCCACGGGCCGCGGTACGCGGCCTTGCCGCAGGTGTTGGTCCACACCTGGCTCGTGCTCCAGCCCACCGCGCCCATGCGGTACGGGCCGCTGAACAACATGCCGACGAGCGCGCCGGCGCTCCCGCCCACCGGGTAGGCGCCCACGTCGTCGATATGGTCGACCTCGGCGCCCACGATGGTGAGGTCGTCGGCCACCGCCATGACGACACGCGCCTCCTCGTGGCGGGCGTGCGACGACGCGATGAGGTGCTCCCGACGGTCCTCGGCCCAGCGGACCGTGGCCTGCAGCAGGAAGGAGGCGAGCACCACCACCTGCTCCTCGCGCCCCATCGAGTTCTTGAGGCCGAAGCCGCCGCCGACGTCGCCGATGCGCACCCGTACGAGGTGCTCGGGCACGCCGGTGACGCGTGAGAACACCTGGCGGCCCTCGTGGGGGTTCTGGTGCGACACGTGCACGTCGAGCGTGCCCTCGACCGGGTCGTAGGTGGACACGACCGCGCGGCACTCCATGGGCACCGCGCTGTGGCGATGCTGCACCAGCGTGGCCTCCACGCGGTGGGGCGCGGCGTCGAACGCGGCGCGCCCGTCGTCGCTCATCGGCACCACCAACGCGGCTGCCCACGTTCGACGGCCGCTCCGCGTGCACCCGCGGCGCGTCGTCAGCTGCCGCGGCCCGGAGGTCGACGGCGGGATCGAGCGGCTCGTAGTCGACCTCGATGAGCTCGGCTGCGTCCTCCGCGAGGTAGCGGTTGCGCGCGATCACCAGCGCGACGGGGTCGCCCACGAAGCGCACGTCGTCGCGTGCGAGCGGGATGAGCGGCGTGCCGGTGGCCGCGCCGTCGAGCAGCATCGTGGGCAGCATCGACACCGCGACGTGGTCGTTGAGGTCGTCGCCGGTGAACACCGCGACCACCCCCTCGGCCGCGCGTGCGGCGTCGACGTCGATGCGGGTGATGCGGGCCCGGGCGTGGTCGCTGCGCAGGAAGTGCGCGTGCAGCGCGCCGGGCACGACGACGTCGTCGGTGTAGCGGCCGTGGCCGGTGAGCAGCCGGGGATCTTCCTTGCGGACGACCGACTGGCCGACGAACCGGCCGGCGGTGCCGAGCTCGCTCACGTGATCGTCCTCCGGATCGTGCGGACCGCGGACCGGGTGCGGCGCCCGCGACGGTCGGCCGGCGTGTTCAGCGGCCTGATCAGCGGCGCGCGATGCGCCCCTTCGCCCACATGAGGCTGCCGAGCGTGGGAATCGCGTCCTGCCAGCCCGAGAGGATCTCCTCGACCTGCTCGCGGGTCTCGACCGTGGCGAGGATCTGCACCTGCAGCGCCTCGGTGGGGAGGTCGGGCTCCACGGTGTCGCCCACCGGGTCCATGTAGATCGGCGCGTTGGGCTCCGACATCAGGTAGAGCTCGCCGGTGTCGGCCACCCACGAGAGCTGGGCGCGGGTTCCGTCGACGTCGGTCCAGTCGCTGCCGAACTCGACCTCCTCGGAGGCCCGGCGGCGGGGGTCGGCGTCGTAGAACTCCTCGATGTCCATCGCTGGCTCGCTTTCACAATCGGCCGCTGCAGGGCTCCGGCATCGTATCCGGGCACCCGCCCCGACAACCGCGTTGCGGGCACCCCTCTTCCCGGACGTGCGAATTGTCGCCCGGTCGCCCGGTGTCGGGCCTGCGCCCGTCGCCGTCGGAGCACCGCGTGACGGAGCCCCGGCCCGGTCGTCACTGTCGCGATGCGCTGGCCCGACGCCGGTCTGCGCGCCCGGGCCGCCGAACTGCGGGCCGAGTGGCGCGCCGAGGAGGAGGAGTGGTCGCGCGCCGCGCTCGAGTCGTTCGAGCACTCCCGGACCCTCCTCGACGTGTTGCGTGCGCTCATGCACCGCGGTGACGGTGTGCTCCTCGGCACCGGCCCCGACGCGCTCCGCGGCGTGGTCGTGCACGTGGGCGACGACTGGTGCCTGCTCGACACGCCCGGCCGTGCGGTCGGCGTTCCGGTCGGGCGGGTGGCGCCGGTGGTGCGGGTGGTGGATCGTTCGCGCCGGGGCGGAACGACGGGCGTGCGGACCGCGCCCACCACGTGGCGCGCGCTCCTGTTCGAGCACGAGATGGGTCGCGACCCGTGCGTCGTCGCCGTCGCGGGCGGGGAGCGTCTGGTGGGGCGACTCCGCGTCGGGGCGGATCACGTGATCGTCGACGAGCCGGCGCGCGGTGCCGGCGACGACCGCCCGGTGTTCGTGCCGCTCGGTGCCGTGCTCTGGGTGGCGGCGGGCGCGGGCGATCTCGGCTGATCGCCGCGGGCCGCGGACCGGTCAGCCGGGACGGGCGTGTGCCGGATCGGGGTGCACGGCAGACGCGGGGCCGGGGAGCGTGCCGAGCCAGGCGATGAGCTCGTCGCGCAGGAACCGCAGCTCCCGACCGCCCGGGAAGCGGTGGGCGGGCACCCGGCCCTCGCGCACCATCTTCCGCAGGTACTCCACGTGGACCTGGAGCAGCTCGGCCGCCATCGCCGCGGTGAGCACGGGCGGGAACTGCCCGGCGGTGGGTGGGCGCAGCGGTTCGCGCGGCGGTTCGTCGGCCACCCCGCCAGCATAGTCCGTTTCGTCCGGCTTGACCGGTTCCTCCGGATACTGCATAATCAGCGCACTTCGGACAACTCGGACAGTCGATCGCGCTTCGGAGATCACGGATGACCAGCACCCTCAGCCCCGGCTTTGCCGCCTCGATCCCCGACGAGTCGGGCCCGGCACCAGCTCCCCGCCGGCTCGTGGAGTCGTCACGGCTCTCGCGCGGTCACCTGCTCATGACCGCCGCGGGCATCGCGGCGGCGGTCCTCGCCTTCGCCGCGCTGCGGGAGCGGCCCGGTGACGACCGCGTCGCAGTCGCTGCGCACGAGATCCCCGCCGGTCAGCGGGTCCGCCCGTCCGACTTCCGGGTCGTCGCGGTGTCGTTCGGCGACGCGCGGCTCGCGCCGCTCGTCCAGGCCCGCGAGCTCCCCGACGTGTCGGGCCGGCTCGCGGGATCCACGATCGAATCCGGGGAACTCGTACCGCGACGGCTCCTGCGGCCACGCGCCGCGCGCGGCGGGCGGCGCGCGATCAGCATCCCGATCGATCCCGCGCGCGCCGTGGGCGGGCATCTCGCGGTGGGCGACCGCGTCGACGTGCTGCACGCCGACGACGACGGGGTCGAGATCATCGTCCCCGACGCCGAGGTGCTCGCAGTCGATGCGCGAGGCCGCGGCGGCATCGGCGACAGCGCGAGTCCGTTCACCGTGACCATCGCGGTCGACGAGGAACAGTCGCGTGCCGTGGCGGCCGCGGTGGTCGGCGACGGACTGTCGCTCGCGCGCACCACGGGCGCGACCCCAGCGTCGTCCGGCGCCGCGCTCGCGGCGGGACGCTGACGTGGAACCGACGCCCGCCGTCGCGCTCGTCTTCTCGCCCGATCCCTGGGTGGAGCAGCTGCACCGTTTCCTCGCCGACCACGGCGGTGCCCGTGTGCGCCAGCTCGTGGTCGATCCCGCAGTGCTCGACGACGACGAGTTCGACGTGCTGATCGCCGGTGATCGGTGGCCGGCGCTCACGCCGGCACTGGTCGCGGGTGTCCACGCTCGCGGCGCCCGGGTCCTCGGGGTCTTCGATCCGGCAGAGCTCGCGGGGAAGGACCACTTGTTGGCGGTCGGAGTCGACGCCGTCGTCGCCGTGCGACGCGCCGCCGGGCGAGATGGTCGACGTGATCGGAGCGCTCGCCGCCGAGCTCCCGACGAGTGCGCTCGAGCACCACCGTGGCCTGCGTCCGGCTGCCGGTCCGCCCCCGGTGGCCGGCGGCCCGATCCTGGTGACGGGCGCTCCGGGCAGCGGGTGCACCGAGGTCGGGGTGGCGCTCGCAGTGCACCTCGCATCGCGCGGGCGCACGCGACTGCTCGACGTCCGCGGCGGCGGCGCGGGCTTGGGGGTGCGCCTCGGTCTCCCGCTCGAACCCAATCTCCGCACCGCGGTGGAGGAGGTGCACTACGGCGGTGCAGCCGACGAGTGTCTCTTGACCCTGGCGCGCAGCGGGCTCGAGGTGCTGAGCGGCTTTCCCAACGCGTCGGCGGCCGCGCAGGTCGCGCCGGGCGACGTCCGCGCGGTCGTCGACGCGCTGCGCGCCGACGCGGAGACCTGCGTCGTGCTCGCCGACGGCGAGGTGCGCGACGGGCTGGCCCCGGGCGCGCGCCTGGTGGTGGTGAGCGCGCCGACACCGCTCGGTGTGGCCCGGACCACGCAGCTGCTGCGCGCGCTGGACGCGCCGGCCGCGGTCGTCGTGGTCAACCGAGCGCCGCGCGACCGCTTCCGGGTCGGCGAGCTGCGGCGTGGGCTCGGCGCCGTGCCGGGGGTGGCTGTCGTGTGCGTGATCCCCGACGACCGCCGCGTGGTCGCGGCCGCGTGGGATGGCGTCGTCGTCGGCGACGGTCCGTTCGCACGTGCGGTCGAATCGCTCGCGGCGGCCGTGGCCGGCGGGTCCCGCCCCCGACGTCGTCGCCACCGTGGGCCGCGTCGCGGTGCGGGTCACGACGAGCGTCGTACCGGGTCGGAGGTGGCCCGGTGACCGCGGTCGTGCCCGAACTCGGTGGCGCGTACGAGCTCATCCGCGCCGACGTGCTCGACCGGCTCGACCGACGACGGTTGCGTCCCGACGTCGAGCCGGCCGAGGTGCGGCGCGAGGTGTTCGGCGCGGTCGCCGACTACCAGCAACGCGCGCACCGGGGCGATGCCCTCCCGCTCGCCGAGCCGGAGGCGGTCGCCGAACAGCTGCTGCGTGCGATCACCGACTTCGGCCCGCTGACCGACCTGCTCGCCCGGCGCGACGTCGAGGAGATCTTCCTCGAAGGCGCCCGGGTGTCGTACCTCGACGTGTCCGGTCGGCTGCGTGGTCTGGCGATGCCCACCACCGAGGCCGACATCCGTCAGGTGGTCGAACGACTGCTCGCCCCGACCGATCGTCAGCTCAACGCGAAGCACCCACTCGTGCAGGCCCGGGTCCTGGGCGGCACGGCGCGCCTCACCGCCGCGCTGCCGCCGGTCGGCGACTCGCCTGTCGGCCACGCTCCGGCGCTACGTCGTACGCGACGTGCGGCTCTCCGACCTCGTCGCCCGCGAGTCGCTCACCGACGACGCCGCGGCCTTCCTCGCCGCCCTCATGCGGGTGCGCAGCCGGGTCACGGTCTCGGGGGAACCGGGCGCGGGCAAGACCACGCTCGCCGGCGCGCTGCTCGCCGCGGTGCCCGCCGGCCACTGCGTGCGGTGCGTGCGAGGAGATCCGCGAGCTCGCGGTGCCGCTCGCACACGGCTCGTACTACGAGGTGCGCCCACCCGGACTCGACGGCACCGGCGAGATCAGCCTGCGCGACCTCGTGAAGTTCGTGCTCGCGATGCGTCCCGATCGCATCGTGGTGGGAGAGGTGCGGGGCGCCGAGGCGTTCGAGTTGTCGCGTGCGGTGAACGCGGGGTGCGGCTTCCTCTGCACGGTGCACGCCAACAGTGCGTCGGAGGCGCTCGACGCGCTGGTGAATGCCGCGCTGATGGCGGGTGAGAACGTCACCGAGCGCGTGGTGCGCAAGGTGTTCTCCGACTCGCTCGACGTCGTGGTGCACGTCGATCGCGACGACGGCACCTCGGCCGAGGGCGGGACGATCCGCCGCCAGGTGATGGAGATCGCCGCGGTGGTCCCGGCGATGCGCGACGACTTCACCGTCGAGCCCATCTTCGTGCGCGACTCGCTCGGTGCGCCGCTGCGGTGGACGGGGGTGGTGCCGGCGCGCATCGCCCGCCGGCTGGGGCCGCACCTGGTGCCGCCCGGCGATCGATCGGCGGCCGACGCGGGAGCCCGGCAGTGACCGTGCTCGCCGGTCTGGCCGCGCTGGCCCTCGGTGCGTTCGTCTTCCTCGCGGTCGGCGTGCTCACCGGCGCCGGGGTCGGGCGGGGCGCCCAGCGCGTCCCGTCGGCGCGCGTCGCGACACCGTCGCGACTGGCGGCGGCGATCGCGCCAGTGCCGGTGAGCCGGTTCGTCGCCGTGTCGGCGGCGGCGGGGGTTCTGGCCTTCCTCGTGGCGGCGGTCGTCACCGGCGCGCCGCTCGTCGCGGTGGTGCCCGGTGTCGTCGTCGCGGGCGCGCCCGGTGCCTGGTACGCACACCGGCGGCAGGCCCGGGTCCGCGCGGTGCGGGCCGCATGGCCCGACGGCCTGCGCGACATCGCGGCGTCGGTGGGGTCGGGGCGGTCGGTCGCGCAGGCGCTCGAGGCGATGTCGGTCTCGGGTCCGCTGCCGTTGCGCGACGCGTTCACGGGCTTCGGCGGCTTCGCCCGGGCGTTCGGCGTCTCGGTCGCACTGCGGCGGGTGGCCGCGGATCTCGCCGACGCCACCACCGATCGGGTCGTGGAGGTGTTGGTGCTCGCGCACGAGCGGGGTGGCCGCATCGTCAGTGAGATCCTCGACGACCTGGTCGTGGGCACCACGCGCGACCTCGAGGTCCTCGCCCAGATCGAATCGGAGGGGCTGGAATCGCGGATCAACGCCGGCGCGGTGGTCGTGCTGCCGTGGAGCGTGCTCCTGGTGCTCACGGCCAAGGGCGGCGCGTTCCGCGACTTCTACACCTCGCCGGCAGGATTCGTGGTCGTCCTGGTGGGCGCGCTGTTGAGCGCCACCGGCTATCTGTGGATCCGCCACCTCGGACGGGGTCACGACGAGCCGCGGGTGTTGGCCGCCGACGACGGGGCGCTGCCGTGACGGCCGCGTTGCTGCTCGCGTGCGTCGGCGCGGCGATGGCCGCCGCCGGGCTCGTGGCGTTCGTCGTGCCTCCCACGCGGCGGCTCCGCGATCGCCTCGTCCCTCCCGTCGCGGGGTCCGGCACGGGGCGACCGCGCTCGGCGGTCGACGCGACGATCGCGGCTCCGGCCCGCGCGGTCACTGCCTGGCTGGGTCGTCGGATCGAACGGCGCTCGGATGATGCGCTGCGCCTCGCGCTCCGCCGGGCCGGCTGCCGCGACGTCACGCCCGACGGGTACCGGGCGAGCGTCGCGGGGAGCGCACTGATCGGTGCGGTGGCCGGCGCCGCACTCGGCGCGGTGGTGCTCCACTCCGCGCCGGTCGCGGTCGCGGCGGCAGGCGCGGGCACGCTGGCCGGCGCGGCGCGCTCGCGCGGTCGCCTCGACCGTCGGATCGCGGAGCGGGCCGAACGGATCCGGCTGGAACTGGTCACGATCGACCAACTGCTCGCGATGCAGCTGCGCACCGGTGCCGGGCCCGTCCAGGCGATTCGCCAACTCGTCGACCGGGGCTCCGGAATCATGGTGGAGGAGCTCGCCGACGTGCTCGACGCACTCCGGCGGGGGGTCGCGGAACCGGTCGCGTTCCGCCATGCCGCCGACCTCACGCCCGAGCCCGCCGCCGCGCGCACCTACCGGTTGTTCGCCACCGGCGTGGAGCGGGGCGTCGACCTCGCCGACGGACTCCGCGCGCTGAGCGACGACCTGCGCAACGCCCGCCGCGAGGAGGTCCGGCGGCTCGCAGTCCGCCGCCGCGCCGCGATGCTCGTCCCCACCATCGCAGTGCTCGCCCCCGTGATGTTGCTGTTCATCGCCGCGCCGCTGCCCACGATCGTCTTCGGATCGTGACGCGCGGCGTCCAGTTCCCCGACGGGCGCCGCCCGTCGGGCCCGCGGCCCTCGGGCCCCGATCCCAGGAGAAACCCGATGCATCTGCTCCGCCGACTCGACCACTTCGCGCGCTCCGTGCTGCTCGGCCTGCAGCGCCTCGCGCCGCCCGCGCGGTTCGCCCGTGAGGACGGCATGACGACCGCCGAACTGCTCGGCAACGCCGCGCTCGGCATCGCGGCGCTCGTCGCGATCTGGGGTGTGCTCCAGGCGCTGGGGATGGACGTGATGACGTGGATCCGCGGGCAACTGCGCGTCTGATGCGGCGTCGCGGTCATGCGTCCGGGCGCGAGCGTGGGTTCACGACGACGCAGTACGTCACGGCGGTCGCGATGAGCCTCGTCGTGTTCGTGATGCTCGCCAACCTGGTGGTCGACCGCTACGAGCAGGGTGCGCTGCGTGCGGCGGTCGACGAGGGCGCGCGGGCCGGCGCCAACGTCGACGCCGGCCCGGGCGACTGCGAGCGACGCGGTCGCGAGGTCGTGACCGCGTTGATCGGCGCGACCCGCGCCCGACAGGTGCAGTTCGCGTGCCGGGTGGTGGGCGGAAGCATGCGGGCGACGCTCACGGCGCGGCATGCCGCGTGGTTCCCGCTGGTTCCCGACTGGCCGTTCGCGCTCACCGCGTCCGCGCCCCGGGAGGTGGCACCGTGACCGGCCGGTCTCGGATCGACGCGGCGGCCGGGGCCCGGGGCCGGGGCGAGGGTGGTTTCGTCGTCGTCGAGCTGGTCGCGGGCCTCGCGGTGCTGGTGCGTGCCGGTCGCGCTCCTCGTGCTCGCGCTCCCGGTCTGGGGCGAGCGTCAGGACGCGGCGCGGGTCGTCGGCGCGTGAGGTCGGTCGGACCCTGGCGCACGACGGCCGCTGCCGTCCGGTGGCGGCGCGCCGGCTGGGCGTCACGGTCGCGGTGAACCTCGGAGTGCCGGCGAGTGACGTGAGGGTGGCGATCGACTGCCTGCCGGGTACGGAGCTGCCGCCGGGCAGCCGGGTGACCACCACCGTGACCGTCACCGAACCCGGTCTGGCGATCCCCGCGGTCGGCCGCATCGGGGGCTGGTCGTTCACCGCCCGCCACGCGGAGCCGGTCGACCGGTACGCAGGCGCGCCATGAGGCCCGCAGGGCCGGTCACGGCTGCGGGGGAGCGCGGGTCGATCACGCTCTGGCTGCTCGGGCTGTGCCTGATGTTGCTCGCGCTCGGCGGTCTCGCGGTCGACCTCGGGCCGCGGGTTCTCGGAACGCCGCGCGCTGCACGCGGCGGCCGATTCCGCCGCGCTGGCGGGGGCCGGGGCGATCGACGAGGAGGAGTACCGCGCGACCGGACAGGTCGTGCTCGTGCCCGCCGTGGCGGAACAGCTCGCGCGCGCCGATCTCGCGCGGCAGTCGGATGTGCGGTCGCTGCGTGACGTCGACGTGCGGGCCGATCGCCGACACGTGGAGGTGGAAGTGCGCGGTGAGGTCGAGCTGTCGCTGCTGCGGCTGTTCGACGACACGCCGTTGTCCGTTCGGGTGCGCGCCACTGCGGTGGCAGGGAGGTCGTCATGACGGAAGGTGCCGACGCGTGTTCGCGCCGTGCTCGCACTGGGAATGCTGGTGATCGCGGCGTCGGCGGTCGGGGCGGGCAACGGGTCCCGAGCGTCGGGCCAGACCGGCGGCGGCCAGCTCGGGCCCGACTACGTGCGGGCCACGGCCGCCGACCTCGGCACGGGCTCCTATCCCGGCGGCGCTCCGCTCGCCGGCCAGGTGCCGTCCGACGTGCCCGTGTACGTGTGGAACCGGATCGCGACTCCTGAACGGTGCGTGTTCGTGGTGGCCGATCTCCCACCCGCGGTGGCGCAACACGTCGCCGCCTTCCCGGTCTCGATCGGTGGCCCGTACGCACACGTTCAGGTCGCCCCGGCCCAGGCGCCGCCGGGCGCCGTGCGCTACGACGGAGTCGGTCCGCTCCCCGAGCAGCTGGTCGCCGCCGGCGATCTCGTGCTCGACCACGGCACCGCGAGCGAGCCGGGGCTCGACACGCTCGTCGTGCCCCGGTGCGTCGCGCCCGGGGCCCCGCTGCCGCCGACCCCGCCGACCGCGGCCGAGATCTGGGAGCAGACGCCGCTCCCGCGGGCGCGGATCCGCGCCAACCCTCCCGGGAGCCGCGCGTGGCCGGGGGTGGTGCACCTCCAGTCGCGGTTCTGGGCCGACCCGCTGCCCGACGCCGTGGCGGGCGTCGTGCTCGACGGGTTCGTCGTCGACGTGCGGGCGGTTCCCGTGGCCTACGCGTGGGTGCCCGGTGACGGCACCAGCGCGGTGCGCGACGGACCCGGGAGCGCCGACCGACGCCGTGCCCGCCGACTACCGCCGCCGTGGCGACTACCCCGTCACGCTCTACGTGATGTGGGCGGGGGTCGCGCACACCTCGGCGCCCGCGCTCGGTCTCGACTTCGGGTCGCAGTGGCTCGGCACCGTGACCCTGCCCGAGCGGGTGGTCCACCACGTCGCCGAGATCCGCGCACTGCTGCACTCCTGAGGGTCCCTCCGTCGGGGAGCCGGGCGGGGGCGGTAGCGTCTGCGCGGCGCCGCACGTGCGGCGGGGGAACCGAGCGGAGGCAGCGATGTTCCGGACGATCGTGGTGGGCACCGACGGGAGCGCGGGGGCGGCCAAGGCCGTGCTCGGCGCGGCCGAGCTCGCGGCGAGCCAGGGTGAGTGCACCCTGCACATCGTGACCGTGCAGAAGCCGGTGTCGCCCACCGCGCTGGCCGCGTCGGAGATGGCGGCCTCGGGGCCGATCACCGCCGAGGCCGACTGGGAGGAGGAGATCCGCTCCGAGCTCGACCGGCTCCTCGCCGAGGCCTCCGAGACCGCGGTGGAGGCCAGCCACGCCAAGGAGGCGCCCGGCCGCGGCCTCACCATCGAGACCCACGCCCGCTTCGGCAACCCGGCCGAGGTGCTCTGCGACATGGCCGCCCACCTCAATGCCGATCTCCTCGTGGTCGGCAACCGCGGCATGCAGGGCGGACGGCGCTTCCTCGGCAGCGTGCCCAACACGGTGTCGCACCACGCGCCGTGCAGCGTGCTCATCTTCGACACCCTCGAAGCCCACGAGCCCCACGAGTAGCCGGCCCGGCCCGACGTTCACCACGCGCTCGGCGTGCCCATGACCGGAGTTGCGCGCCGCGCGCTCGCTCCGTTCCGCGATCCGCTGCGCGCGCTGCTGCTCCTCGGCGTGCTCGCGGGCGTGTACCTCACGTTCGCGGTGCCCGACTTCGGCGGCATCGACGAGAGCGCGCACTTCTACCGCTCGTACCAGATGTCGACGGGCACGCTCCTGCCCGAGAAGCCGGCGGGGTCCGAATTCAGCGGCGCCTGCGTGCCCGTCTCCCTGCTGCGCGACGTGCGGGGGCGCCAGGCCGCCTTCTTCCGCCACCAGCTCGACAACGCCGGGTTGCCGCCGCAGCCCTTCCGGGTGCAGAGCCGACCGTGCGGGGGCGACGGGGAGCACCGCTTCGTGACCTTCTCCACCTTCGGCTCGCCGGTGCCCTACGTCCCGCAGGCGGTCGCCATCGCGGTGGCGCGCGCCTTCGGCGCGTCGGCGGGCGGCATGCTCCACGCGGCCCGGCTCGCGCTGCTGGCCACGTTCCTCGCGCTGGTCGCGGTGGCGGTGCGGCGCGCGCCGCGGGGAAGTGGGCGTTCGCGACGGTCGGTCTCGTGCCGGTCGCGTTGTTCCAGGCCTCGGCCTCGTTGTCACACGACGCGATGACGCTCGGGGTGGCGCTCCTGGTGGTGTCGTCCGCGTTGCGCGCCCTCGATCCACCGGAGGGGGTCACCACGCGCTCGCTGGTGATCGAGGCGTTCGCGTTCAGCGGGCTGCTCGCGTTCTGCAAGCCGGCGTCGGTGGTCGTGGCGTTCGTCTACCTGCTCCCGTTGCTCCGGCGGGATCGGCGCGCGGTGGCGTGGCCGGTGGCGCTCGCGCCGCTGGCGGCGGGGCTCATCACCGTGGTGTGGAACCTCATCGTCGGCGGGCTCTGGAAGACCGATGCCGCCATGTTCGGTGTGGCAGTGGATCCCGAGCGCCAACGCCATCTGCTGCTCACCGAGCCCTGGCACTTCGTCGGGGCCGCGATCACCACGACTGCCGACTCGACGTGGGAGTGGGTGCGCACCTTCACGTCGGTGGGGGGCAGCGTCACCAACTGGCCCTCGGTGGTGGGCGTCGTCGGCTCGCTGGTCCTGCTCCTCGTCGCGCTGCAGTCGTTCCGGGAGCCGCCCGCCCGTCTCCGGCTGGCGTCGCGCGGCCTGTTCCTCGTGATCCTGGGACTCGTGGTGCTGATCAGCCTCGGTGCGTTGTACGTGCAGTACAGCGTGCCCGGCGCGAGCCGGGTCGAGGGGATGCAGGCCCGGTTCTTCCTCCCGGGCCTCGTGCTGCTCCCGCTCGCGGTGGGGCCGATCCGGGCCCGCTGGGCCGACTCGCGCGCGGCTGCCCTGCCCCTGGCGCTCCTGCTGGTCCCGGTGCTCGTGCTCTTCTGTGCCAGCCTGACCCTGCGCATGCACTGAGCCGACTCCACCGCGCGCCACTCCACGGATGACGACCCGCACCCCATGACCGACACGCACCACCCCCTCCGCCGCGGCAGACCACGACCAGCCACGTGGCCCGCGCCCGGCGACTCGCGCCGGTTCTGGCGCGTGCTGCTCGTGATCGTGGGGATCGCGCTCGCGTTCCGGGTGGGCTACGTGCTGATCGTCGACGACTCGCTGGTGAAGGACGGTCACCTCACCGGCGGCGACCAGCTCTACTACAACGCGCAGGCCAACACGCTCGCGCGCGGCGACGGCTTCACCGACTTCCGTGACGGCACGCAGACCGCGGAGCACCCACCCCTCACCGCGCTGGTGCTCACGCCCGACGTCGTGGGTGGCCGACCAGTTCGACCCCGACGGCACGCACCTCCAGGCGCAGCGCCTCACCATGGCGGTGTTCGGCGCGCTGGTCGTGCTGGTGATCGGCATGATCGGTCGGCGCGTCGGCGGCAACCGCGTCGGCTGGATCGCCGCCGCGATCGCCGCGCGTGTACGCCGGACTGTTCGTCAACGACGCGCTGGTGATGTCGGAGACCCTCGCCACGCTCGCGGTCGCGCTCGCGATCCTGCTGGCCTACCGCGTCGGGCGCAGCCCCACCTGGGGGAACGCGGCGTGGCTCGGCGCCGCGTGCGGCCTCGCCATGCTGGCGCGCGCCGAGCTCGGTCTGCTGCTCCCGTGCATGGTGCTGCCCGTCGCGTTGTTCGTGCGCGCGTTCACGGTGTGGCGGCGGCTGCTCCTGGTGCTGGTCGCGTGCGCGGCCGCCGGTCTCGTGGTGAGCCCGTGGCTGGTCGCCAACCTCACCCGCTTCGACGAACCGGTGCTCTTCTCCACCAACGACGGCCTCACCATCTGCGGCGCCAACCTGCACCGCACCTACTACGGCAGCGGCACCGGCCTCTGGGCGCTCGACTGCGCCGGGTTCCCGGTGCCGAA
Organism: uncultured Actinomycetes bacterium; assembly: GCA_963782705.1. GTDB lineage: Bacteria > Actinomycetota > Acidimicrobiia > IMCC26256 > DASPTH01 > CAVRGQ01. The sequence continues at coordinate 242,859 of CAWAKX010000033.1, forward strand.
GGGTGACCGCTCCGTCGTGTCGAACGCCCTGCGCAAGGACGGTCTCCACTTCGTGCGCACGCACCTCGGGCGCGTGCCGGTGGTGGTCGCGGTGCGGATCGGGCGGGTCTGGAGCCTCTACGCGCCGGGGCAGATGGCCGACTACAACCGCAACGAGGGTCGGCCGGTGTGGGCGTCGTGGCTGGCGTTCGCGTCGTTCTGGGTGCTGGTGCCGTTCGCGGTGGCGGGCGGCGTGCTGTTGCGCCGCCGCCGGGTGCCGATCACGCCCGCTCGTCGCCCAGTTCGTGATCGTCACCCTCACCGCGGCGGCGATCTACGGGCTGGTGCGCTTCCGGGTGCCCGCCGAGGTGAGCCTCGTGGTGCTCGCGGCGGTCGCCGTCGACGCGTCTGCTCCCGGCGCGACCGCGTGCGCGCGACGAGCGGTGCGGACGCCCCGGGCGAGGATGGGCTCCCCAGTACCATCGTGCGCTGATGACGGTCGGCGGGATCAGCGCAGACGAAGCGTCGGCGCGCCCGTCACCGGCGGATCCGCCGGGCCGGTTGGGCGCTCCTGCTCCTGCTGGCCTACGTGCCGCTGCTGGCCACGCACCCCGGGCGGGTGGTCGCCGACACCAAGACCTACCTCTACCTCGACCCGTCCCGGCTGCTCGAGCCGCGCGGTGTCGATGTGGGACCCGCACATCGGCCTCGGCACCGTCACCCACCAGAACATCGGGTACCTGTTCCCGATGGGGCCCTTCTACTGGGTCACCCACACGCTGGGCGTGCCGGCCTGGGTCGCGCAGCGGCTGTGGCTCGGGACGATCCTCGCCGCGGCCGGGTTCGGGATGCTCTTCCTCTTCCGGACGCTGCGGCTCCGCGGCCCCGGCGTGGCGGTCGCCGCCGTCGTGTTCATGCTGTCGCCGTACGCGCTCGACTTCTCGGCGCGCCTGTCGGTGATCCTGCTGCCGTGGGCCGGTCTGCCGTGGCTGCTCGCGCTGGTCATCCGCGCGCTGCGCGACGACCGCGGGTGGATGTACCCGGCGTGGTTCGCGATCGCGGTGCAGGTCATCGGCGGAGTGAACGCGACCGCGCTCGTGTTCGCGGGGATCGCCCCGGTGGCGTGGATCGTCTACGCGGTGCTCGTCGGCGAGATCCGCTGGACGCGCGCGCTCGTGGTCACCGCGAAGATCGGCGTGCTCACGGTGCTCACGTCGTTGTGGTGGATGGCCGGCCTCGCGGTGCAGGGCCAGTACGGCCTCAACGTGCTCGAGTACACCGAGACCCTGCAGACCGTGGCGTACACGTCGCTGGCCAGCGAGGTGCTGCGCGGCCTCGGCTACTGGTTCTTCTACGGCATCGACAAGCTCGGGCACTGGACCGACGCCGCGGTCACCTACACGCACAACCCCGCTGTCGATCGTGATCAGCTTCGCGGTGCCCGCGCTGGCGCTGCTCGCCGCCGGGTGTGTCCGCTGGAAGCACCGCTCGTTCTTCGTCGTGCTCACGGTGATCGGCGTGGCGATCTCGGTGGGCGCCTACCCGTTCGGCGATCCGTCGGCGCTCGGCGGCCTGTTCAAGGGCTTCGCCGAGTCGTCGAGCTTCGGCCTCGCGCTGCGGTCGACGGCGCGTGCCGTGCCGCTCGTCGTGCTCGGCCTCGCGGTGCTGCTCGGCGTCGGGGTCAACGCGGTGGCGCAGCGGTGGCCCGGGCGCTTGCGGTCCGGTTGGCCGCGGCGCGGCTTCGCGCTGACCGGCCCGGTGCTCGCGGGCGCGCTCGTGCTGCTCGCGATCGTGAACGTGCCCGCGTTGTGGAACGGGTCGTACTCCACCAAGGCGCTCGAGCGCGACGAGCAGCTCCCGCAGTACTGGCTCGACGCCATCGCCGCCGCCGACGCCGGCTCGCACGACACGCGGATCCTCGAGGTGCCCGGCTCCGACTTCGCGGCCTACCGCTGGGGCCAGACCGTCGACCCGATCACGCCGGGGCTCACCGACCGGCCCTACGTGGCGCGCGAGCTGGTGCCGTGGGGCTCGCCCGCGTCGGCCGATCTCATGAACGCCTACGACCGGCGGATGCAGGAGGGCGTGCTCAGCCCCGACGCGGTCGCGCCCGTCGCCCGGCTCGTCAGCGCCGGCGTCGATCCTGTTCCGGGCCGACCTCCAGACCGACCGCTACGACCTCGTGCGGGCGGAGAACGTGTGGTCGCTGTTGACCGATCCGCTCGCTCCCGGTCTCGGCGATCCGCCGCGGCTTCGGGCGTGGGCCTCGGTGCGCCGCTGCAGCTGGATCCGGTCGACGAGACCCGGCTCGCCGCGGCCCCGCAGTCCGGCCACGCCCCCGATGAGCCTGTTCCCGGTGGAGGATGCGCCGGACATCGTCCGCGCGCAACGGACCGACGCGCCGGTGGTGGTGTCGGGCGACGGTGAAGGCGTGGTCGACCTCGCGGCCATCGGGCTGGTGCAGAACGCCAACCCGCTCTTCTACGCGGCGAGCGACGCCGGCGACGCCGCCGCGCTCCGCGCGAAGGCGGCGGAGCCCCACTCGGTGCTGGTGGTGACCGACACCAACCGCAAGCGGGCGCGGCGCTGGGGGAGCCTGCGCGACAACCTCGGCTTCACCGAACGGGCCGACGAGCAGCCGCTGGTGAAGGACGAGAACGACGCCCGCCTCGCGCTGTTCCCCGACCAGAAGGTCGACGCGCAGACCGTGGTCGAGACGCCCGGGGTGGAGGTCGACGCCACCGGGTACGGGCGCGACAGCATCTACGAGCCGGAGCTGCGCCCCACGCGCGGCATCGACGGCGACGTCCACACCGCGTGGACCGTCGGCCAGTTCACCAAGGTGATCGGCCAACGGTGGCAGGTCCGGGTCGACGACGGCGTCACCACCGACCACGTGAACCTCGTGCAGCCGCTGGGTGCGGGCAACGACCGGTACGTGACCAAGGTGCGAGCTCACGTTCGACGGCGGCCACGCGGTGACCGTCGACCTCGGCCCCGAGTCGCGTACCGCGGCGGGGCAGACCGTCGCCTTCCCGCGCCGCGCCTTCCACACGCTCGGGATCGAGATCCTCGACACCAACGTGGGCGACGACGCGACGCCCCCGTACGAGAACGGCGTCGGCCTCGCCGAGGTGCGCCTGCGCGACGACGGCTGCGACCAGCGACGTGGTCGCCCGCGAGGTCACCCGGATGCCCACCGACCTGGTGACCACCGCGGCGAAGCAGGCGGCGACCCGCCCGCTCGTCTTCTCGATGGCGCGCCTGCGCTCGAACCTGGTGCCGCCCCACACGACGCGGATCGAGGACGCGCTCGTCCGCCAGTTCCGGGTCCCCGACGCGCGCACCTTCGGGGTCGGCGGCACCGCGCGGCTCGCGCCCGACGCGCCCGACGCACGGCTCGACGACCTGCTCGGGATCGCGGACGCCGGCGCGGGCGGCATCACCGTCGCGAGCTCCGGGCCACCTCGCGGGCAGCGTCGCGGCGCGCGGCTCCCAGGCCACCGACGGCGACCCGGCCACCGCGTGGACCACGCCGTTCGGCGACCCGACCGGCCAGTGGGTCGACGTGACGACGGCGGCGCCGGTCACCGTCGACCACCTCGACCTGCAGGTGGTGGCCGACGCCGAGCACTCGCTGCCCACGCAGGTGCGGGTCGACGCGGGCGGCGAGTCGCGCACGGTCGACCTGCCCGCGATCGAACGGGGCGCCACCGGTCACGTCGTGACGGTGCCGGTGACGCTTCGCGCCGGTCACGGGCAGCGACGTGCGGGTGACCATCACCGGGGTCGCGCCGAGCGACGACCACCGACTACACGACGCTGCAGCCGCGGATCCTCCCGTCGCGATCGCCGAGCTCGGCATCCCGGGCGTGCAGCGCGCGCCGATGCCCGCCACGCTGCCCGCGGTGTGCCGCACCGGCGACGTGACCGTCGACGACGCGGCGCGGGGCGTGGAGCTGGTGGGTCGCCACCGCCGCGGCCGGCAACGGCGACGCGCGTGGCGCTGCAGCCCTGTGGCGACACGCCCACCTGGACGCTCACCGACGGGCGACCACATGCGTGCGGACGACGCCGGGCCAGGTCGACGGGTTCGACATCGACACGCTCGTGCTCGCCTCGGTGGCCGACGGCGCGGCGATGACCCTCGGCGCCGGGGGGACCGTCCCCGAGAAGCTGCTCGCCGGGGCGGCCACCGACACGCCCCGGGTCGAGGTCACCCGGTCCGGCGACACCAAGGTCGAGGTGCACGGTTCGCGGGGCGACCCCGGGCCAGCCGATGTGGCTGGTGCTCGGCCAGAGCGACAACGCGGGCTGGGAGGCGACGGCCGACGGCAAGGACCTCGGCGGATCCACGTTCGTCAACGGGTACGCGAACGCGTGGAAGGTCACACCCACGTCGTCGTCGTTCACCGCAACCATGACCTGGACGCCGCAGCGCACGGTGTGGATCGCGCTCGCGGTGTCGGCGGTCGCCCTGCTCGCGTGCCTCGTGCTGGCACTGTGGGGTCGTCGTCGTCGTCGGCGACGGCAGCCGCGACCGCCGAGGCGACGACGGCCACCGCGACGGACGACATTCCCGCGTTCGCGAACCCGCTCCGGGCCGCGGGCGCGCGCCCGAGCCCGATCGACGCGGTCGTGGTGGTGCCGCCGCGGGGATCGTCGGCGCGGCTGCTCGCGCGCCCGTGGGTCGGCCTGTTGTGCGCGCTCGCCGCCGGGCTCGTCCTCGCGTGGCCCCGACTCCGCCCGGTGCTCACGCTGGGGGCGCCCGGCCGCGCTGCGTCGCTGTGCGCGCTGTACATCGTGGTGCAGCAGCACCGCTACGACTACGTGAGCGACCTCGACTGGCCCAACCGGTTCCACCGGGTGAACGACGTCGCGTGGCTCGCCGTGTTGCTGCTGCTCACGGACGTGCTGGTGCAGTGGGCGCGTCGCCGGGGTCAGCGTCGGACCGCGGCTCCGGACGACGGCGCTCCGCCCGATGGATCAGCGCCCGAGTCACCAGATCGGCGAGCAGCAAGCCGAGGGTGAGCCACGCGAGCTCGGGTGCGTGACGGGCCCGGCCCACGACCAGCAGGAACGCGGCGACCAGGTCGATCGCGACCACGCCCGGGCTCCACACCGAGGCGGCGACCACCGCGATCGTGGCGACGGCGCCCATCCACGGCCGCGCGAACAACGCGCGTGAGCACGCCGGTGCCGAGCGCCGCGCCCAGCGTGAGCAGCCACCCCGCGGCCGGGGCGTGGAACTCCACCAGCGCGCGGAACCGCAGCGCGAGGAGCGTGGGGGAGTCGGAGAGCGCGGACGTGTCGCGACGCCTCCGTCGGATTCGCGCCACCACGAGGATCGCGATGCACGCCACGACGAACGAGAGCGACACCGCGAGGCCGAGCCACACGAGGGACTGCGGCGCCCACTTCAGGTGCACGGTGATCGTTCCCGCGTGGTCGGGCCGCACGAGGAACCCGTTGGCGTAGCCGTTGACGACCTGCGACGCGCCGACGGCACCCTGCGACGCCGACGCCTCCCAGCCGTCGCTGTGGCTCTCGCCGAGCACGAGCCAGAACGGCGCGCCGTCGGTGCGGAGCTTCACGTCGCCGGAGGTCGACGCGAGCGACACGTGGCGCACCGTCGCGCCCGCGGTGTCGAGCGGCGCGCCGCGGGCGCGACCGCGGTGGCGACGCCGGCCGCGTCCGACGACAGCACCATCCGGTCGACGTCGAAGCCCACGTCGAGCCCGACGGCGGTGGTGACGACGTGGCTTCCCGCGGCGAGGGAGAGGGCGCCGTCACAGGACTCCAGCGCGAGCCCGCGGCGGGCGTCGGCCCGGTCGCCGACGACCCGCACGGACACGGGGGCGCCGTCGACGCGGACGAGGTCGGCCCGGCACTCGCCGGGCACGGTCACCGGCGCGGCCGGGACCGGGACCCCGGCCAGGCCGATCTCGCCGAGCGCGACCGGGTACTGACGCTTCGGGTCGGCGGCCGGCATCGCTCGGCATCTCCGCCCGCTCGCGGGTGACCGTGAGGGTCAGCTGGCCCTGGGCGCTGAGGGCCGGGAAGCTCACCTCGACATGAGTGGTCGCGCCCGCCGCGGTCCCGTCGCCGATCGCGGGGAGCGCGAGGGTGCGGGAGTCGCCGGCATCGCTCGTGAGCTGCACCTCGGTGGGCACCGAGTGCCGGCCGTCGGCGACCACGTCGAGCGACAAGTGGTCGACCGTGGTGGTCGGGCCGGTCACGGTCACCGACTGGCCGGTGCCGGTGCCGGTGGCCGAGGTCCACGCCGTCGCCGGGTCGCCGTCGAACGCCCGCGACGCCCGGGCGTCGGCGTCGCCCTGGAGGTGGGTCGAGGAGCGGTACTCAACGCCGGGGGCGACGGTCCCCAGCGCGGAGTCGATCACCGGATCGGCGGCGTTGGGGTTCACCCGCACGGTCCCGGTCACGCCGTAGTCGCGGGCGTCGCCGACGACGAAGCGCCGGGCCAGGCGCAGCTCCTCGTCCTGGTGCGTCGTGTCGGCGGGGTTGGTGCGCAGGCGAGCGAGCGTCACGTCGAGGCTGTGGCCCGCGGTGTCGGCGAGCACGAGCGGGAGCCGGACCTGCTCGGTGATGCGGAGGTCGCCGAGGCCGATCTCGGCGAACCCGACCGCGTTCGCCGCCGCGGGCTCCACGCTCGGCTCGCTCGTGGCCACCAGGGTGACGGTGAGCTCGCGCACGTCCTGGGCGGGGAAGGAGACCACCTGGCCGGTCGGCGCCAGTGACTCGGGCCCGAGGGCGACGGTGATCGGCGCGCCGCCGTTGACGCTGACCGAGGCTTCGGTGAGCACGCGGTCGCGCGGGCCGTCCTGGGGCTGGACCAGCGTCACGTGGTCGGTGGTGACCGGCGTGGCCGGCCGCACGGTGATCGCGGCGCCGGTGGGGTCGACGCCGCCGACCCGCCAGGCCGTGCGGAGGTCGCCGTCGAACGCTCGAGCGGCGCGGTCCTCGGGCCGACGCGTGCCGCCGTCGGCGGTGGCGTCCACCCGGCCGCCCACCTGTTCCGCGACGGACCGGTCGCGGTCGGTGGCACCGGGGAACACGTCGAGGAGGTACGACTCCAGGTACGGATCGGGGAGCTCCTGGCCGGCGAGCTCGGTTGCCCCCTTGTTGTGGGACAACGACGCGAACCAGCTCTGCTGACGACGGCGATTGCTGTCGGTGAGGATCAGCGCGGCGCCCGAGCGCAACGCCTGGGCGTAGCTGCGCGCGTCGAGCGAGCTGCGTTCGAGGACGAGCTGGTTGCCGTCGATCAACCCGGCGGCCGCGGCGTCGACGATGCCGTCGCCGTCGCCGGCTATCACCACAGGCTCGTCGGTGGGCGCGGTGTGGACGATCGGCACCGCGTCGGCGACGGGGAACAGCGTGACCGACGCCGGCATCGAGGAGCCGGGGGCGCCCGGATCGCGGGTCGCGGCCGGCTTCAGCAGGGGTCCGTACGCGTGCGGGTCGCCGAGGCCGGGGGCGAGCGGATCGCTGAGCTGGCTCCAGAGGAGCTCAGGGGCCACCAGCCCGAAGCGGTCGTCCTGCAGGTCGCTGCGCAGCACCACCGTCCCGACCCCGAACAACTTCGCCACCGGCGCGAGCGACGACGACTCGAACGTCCCCTCCTGCATCCGCCGGTCGATGGCGTCGAGCAGGTTCACCGACTGCGGCGATCCGTAGGGGAGGACCTCGCGTGCGAGGTAGGGGCGGTCGAGGAGTCCCGGCGTGATGGGCTCGACGGTGTTGCCCCAGCGGTAGGCGGCGAAGTTCGCGCCGGGGATCTCGAAGATCCGCGTGGAGTTGCCGTCGCGCGCGAGCGCGGCGATCGCCGCGCTCCAGTAGCCGGGCACCGTCTCGTCGCGTTCGAGTCGGTCGAACAGGTAGCCGTCGCGCCACACCGGGGCGAGCGCGCCGAACGCGACCACGGCGACCAGCGCGAGCGCGGCCCACGACCGCGCCCGCTGGGCGGGGCGCCCGACGGGAAGGGCGCCGACCCCGGCGGCGACCAGGCCCGCGAGGCCGAGCACGATCACCGATCCGATCCGCGGCGTGTTGCGGAACGCGAGCCCGATCGCGGACCCGTTGGTGAACGAACGCCAGACGCGGCCCAGGGCGCTCGGGTCGGCGTAGGGCCAGGCCCCGACCCCGACGACGGTGCCCACCAGCACGAGCAGCACGAAGTACGCGCGGTGACGCCAGCGCACGAATGCGGCCGCGCCCAACGCGAGGACCGGGATGGCGAAGCTGCAGAGCACCACGAACGCGTTGTCGCGCGTAGTCGGTCGACTGTCCGACCGATGGGCCGAGCGCGGTCGCGGCCGTCGAAGAACCAGTTGCCCAGTCCGCGCAGCAGGTCGAGCGGTGTCGACGCGTCGGCGACCACGTGGAGGTTCTCGGTGAGCTGGAGCACCGGGAGCCCGTAGGTGCCCTGCAGCCGCAGTCCCACGGCCCACCAGATCGACACGCCGGCCGAGAGCAGCGCGATGCGCCACGCCGCGGCCCACGCCGCGCCGACCCCCACCGCGCCGGCCCCCACCCGTCGGTCGAAGCAACGGATGACGAGCCAGAGCCCGGGCGCGACCATCGCGAGCAGCAGGGTGGCCGCGTTGATGCTGCCGGCGGCGAGGGTCACGAGCGCGAACAGCGCGGGGTCGCGCCACCCACCGCGCTCCACGGCACGCATCGTGAGCCCGACCAGCCACGGCAGGGCGGCCCACGCGAGGAGGAGCACCGAGAGCCGCGCGGTGAACGCGAGCTGGAACGGCGTGAGCATGTACACCAAGGCGCCGGCGAGCGCGCCGGTGCGCCGCACGCCGAGCAACCGGAACAGCCAGCGCGCGCCCAGCACGGCAACGAGCGAGATCGAACCGAGCCAGAACCTCTGCGCGACCCACACCGGGATACCCAATGTGTGGGTGAGCCAGTAGTACGGGCCCATCGGGAACAGGTAGCCGATCTGCTGGTGGGGGACCGTGCCCGCGGCCACGTGGCTGTCCCACAACCACAGCGCGCGCGACAGGAACCGACCGGGATCGAGGTACAGGTACTGCTTGGTGTCGGCGACGACGCGTCCGGGCGACGACAACAGGAACGGCACGTAGGCCAGGAGGGCGAGGAGCGTCACCTCGACGAGATCACGGGGCGTCGGCCGTGCTCGACGGGAACCCGGATCGCGCTCGCTCGTCACAAGGGACATGGCGACGGAATCCTAGAACGACTGCGCGAATCGACCGTCGCGCCCGGGACGGCCCCGGCCCAGGGCGCCGATTACAGTGCGGCGCGGATCTGGGGGGAAGGACGGGACGCGTGGGCGCCGCAGCAACGACAACGCCAGCGGCCGCGCCGCGGCCGCTGGAGTTGCCCTCCGGCCCGAGCCGTCTGCGGCGCGTCGCGCCCCTCGTGGTGCTCGGGCTGGTCGCGGTCGTCGTGAGCCTTGTGGTCCACCACTGGGTGTTCCCGGCCTACTCGTGGAACCGTGACGAGACCGTCTACGTCTGGCAGGCGCGCGCCCTCCGCAACGGTGTGCTGCTGCCCACTGACGGCGGCATGCCCGCGTTCTTCCGTCCGTGGCTGAGCGGCCTGGGTGACGGCTACTTCTTCTCCCAGTACACGCTGGGCTGGCCGTCGGTGCTCGCCACGAGCCTGCTGCTCAGCGGGACGACCGCCCTCGCGATCCCGTTCGGCGCCCTGCTCTCCGTGCTCGGCATGTACGCCACCGCGATGGTGGTCACCCGCGACCGCGTGGTCGCCATCCTCGCGGCGTCGCTGATGGTGCTGTCGCCGCTCTTCCTCGTGCAGAGCGGTCTGTACCTCGGTTACCTCTTCACGCTCGGTCTCGGTCTCCTCGGGCTTGCCGCGATCCTCTCCGGTCTCGAGCAGGGGCGTCGCGGTCGCCTCGTGCTCGGTGGCGCGCTGATCGGTTGGGTGTTCATGACCCGCCCGTTCGACGCGGTGTTGTGGTCGATCGCGATCGCCGCCGGCGTGCTCGCGATGCACTGGAAGCAATGGCGCCCGCTGCTGCGCGGTGTGCTGTTCGTCGGGTTGGGCTTCGCTCCGCTGTTCGTCGCGACGCTCCTCTACAACCGCCACGTCACCGGCAGCCTCACCGAGTTCCCGATCACCGTCGCGGATCCGCTCGACACGTTCGGCTTCGGGCTCCGGCGGTTGATGCCGACCCTGGGCAAGGCCGACTACACGCCGCTCGTGGCGTTGAAGAGCGCGGCGAGGAACGCAGCCGCGCTTCCGTGGTTCGTGACCGGGAGCTACCTCGGCATCCTCGTCGCGGGTTGGGCGCTCTGGACCCGCCGGCACGACCGTCGCGTCGTGGTGCTCGTGGCGCTCGTCCTCGCGTTCCCGCTCGGGTACTTCGTGTTCTGGGGGATGCACGTCTCGGCGACGACGGCCTACTTCAGCGGGCCGATCTACTACATCCCGCTGTTCCCGCCGCTGTTGATCCTCATGGCGGTGGCCGTACGCACCTGCTGGGCCCGGCGGCGTGTCCTGGGCGCGGCACTGGCGGCGGTGCTCGTGCTCGCCACCGTGCCCTTCGCCGTGAATCGCGTCGGCATCAACCACGACTACAGCGAGACCCAGGTGCCGTGGAAGCACAGCGATCAGGCGGCGCCCGACCACTCGCTGGTGTTCGTCCAGCAGGCGGGGCCGTATCTCCTGCTCTTCAACCCGTATTCCTCGAACTCCGCCGACCTCGACGGACGCGTGCTCTACAGCACCGATCTCGAGGTCGCCGACCTCGATCTCATGGCGTCGCGCCGCGGGCGGGTGCCCTACCTGCAACAGACCTCGGTGCCGGCAACCAAGGCCGACGTGTCGCCCGACGCTCCGACCCCCCGGATCCGACTGGTGCGCATGCGGGTCCTGCGCGGCGGCGCGGTCGTCGTCCACGTCCGCATCGTGAACGTGCACGGCAGCGCAGTGGTGGTGGCGCGTCTCCTCTCCGGCGGCGTCGACCAGTCGCAGACCGTGACCACCGCGGGACGCGCGGGTGAGGTGCTCGACCTCGAATGGACCCTCGCGTCTCCGGGCGCAGCGGCGACCGGCGCGCAGAGCCTCGACCCGTCGACCACCGGTGTGGTGGTGCAGGTGGGCTTCGGGGCCACCGCCGGCGCGGCGGCCGAGCCGTCGGTCCAGGCCACCATTCCCACCCGCGTCGGCGCCGGCTCGATTCAGATGCTCCTCCCCGTGCGCGAGGCACGGTTCGGGACGCCCAACGGCACCCCGGGCTGGTTCGACGTGTTCGCGGTGCCGGAGTTGCGGGTCACGGCCGCGGTCGAGGGCGATCGATGAGGGCAGCCGCCGACCCCGACGGGGCGTCCGCCGAACTGCCGGCGGGGACGCGCGCCCTGGTGGCCGATGCCCGGGCCGCGATCGTCCCGTGGGTGCTCTCGCGGCTGCTCGTGCTCGGCGCGCTCTACGGCGCCCGGCAGGTGTACGACGACCTCGGCCGCCCACCGCGGCCGCTGACGCTGGGGCAGGGACTCTTCGCGTGGGACGGCTCGTTCTACCGGGCCATCGCCGAGGACGGCTACCGCGAGACCGGTCGCGCGTCGCTGCGGTTCTTCCCGTTCGTGCCGATGCTCGCGCGGGGCCTCGGCTGGGTCACGTTCGGTCACACCGCGGCCGCGCTGATCATCGTGGCCAACCTGGCCGCGTTCCTGTTCTTCGCGGCGTTGCACCGACTGGTGTTGCGCGAGACGGGCGATCCCGCCACCGCGACTCGTGCGGTGTGGTTCGCCGCGGTGTTCCCGCTCGCGTCGGTGCTGGTGCTCGGCTACGCCGAATCGGTGGCGATGCTGCTCGCGGTGCTGATGTTCCTCGCGCTGCGATCCCGCCACTTCGGCTGGGCGGCCCTCGCCGGGGTGGGAGCCGGGCTGTGCCGACCGGTCGGCGCGCTGTTGCTCGTGCCCGCCGCGGTGGAGGCCTGGCGCGACTGGGGTGCGGCCGCGGTCCGGGAACGGCTCGCCCGGGTGGGTGCCGTGCTCGCACCGGTCGTCGGGGTGGTGCTCTACCTGCTCTGGGTCGGCGCCGAGTTCGGCGACGCCTGGCTGCCGATCGACCAGCAGAACAAGGCCACGCTCCGCGGGGGGTTCCAGGACCCGTTCACCCGGTCGGTCGACGCGGTCACCGACGTGTTCCACCACCATTTCTCCTCGATCGTCCACGTCGCGTGGGCCGCGGGCTTCGTGGTGCTGCTGGTGGTGGTGGTCCGGCGGCTCCCGTCGTCGTACGCCTGGTACGGCGCCGCCACCCTCCTGGTGGCGCTCTCCGCCCGCAACCTCGACTCGCTCGAGCGCTACGCGATGAGCTCGTTCCCGTTCGTGATCGGCCTGGCCCTCCTGGCCCGCAAGCCCGAACTGGAGCGCACGGTGCTCGTGGTGGCCGCCGCCGCGTTCGTGGGCTACGCCACCGTGTTCTTCCTCGGGGTCACCGCGCCCTGACCGGGGCGGCCATCCGGCCGCCTAACCCCCTCCCGGAGGGGAGGGACCCGTAGACTCAGGGCCGCACGCGGGCCGGGAGCCTGACCCAGAGCACCAGTCGGGCACCAGTCCGCCACCAGGGGGAGCACGAACTCTTGAGCGAGTCAACCAGCGCCGCGACCGACCGCGGCATCGTCATCATCGGTGCCGGTCCGGCCGGTCTCACCGCGGCCTACATGCTCACCAAGCGGGGTGTGGCCCCCACCATCCTCGAGGCCGACACCGTCGTGGGCGGGATCAGCCGCACCGCCATGCGCGATGGCTGGCGTTTCGACATCGGCGGCCACCGCTTCTTCACCAAGGTGAAGCCGGTCGAGGAGCTGTGGTTCGAGATCCTCGGCCCCGACGACTTCCTGCGCCGGCCGCGCATCAGCCGTATCCAGTACCGGGGGAAGTTCTACGACTACCCGATCAAGCCCGGGAACGCGCTGCGCAACCTGGGCTTCGTCGAAGCAGTCCGTTGCGGCTTCTCGTACCTGTGGGCGCGCGTGCGGCCGCCCAAGAACCAGCACACGCTCGAGGGCTACATCGTGGCCAACTACGGGCGCCGCCTCTTCAACCACTTCTTCAAGACCTATAACGAGAAGGTCTGGGGCGTGCCCGCGTCGGAGATCGCGGCCGACTGGGGCGCGCAGCGCATCAAGGGCATGTCGCTCTTCGCCGCGGTGTGGGAGCCGATCCGGGCCAAGGCCTTCGGTGGGCGCGACAAGAAGAAGCAGGTCACCAGCCTCATCGAGGAGTTCAACTACCCCAAGTACGGCCCCGGCCAGATGTGGGAGAAATGCACCGAGCTGGTGGGCGAGAAGGGCGCCGACGTCGTCTTCAACGCGCCGGTCACCAAGGTCGAGCACGCCGACGGGAAGGCGATCGCAGTCACCACCACCACCGAGGGCGTCGACCACCGACACGAGTGCACCGACGTGATCTCGTCGATGCCGATCAGCCAGCTGCTCGAGGCGATGGACCCGCCCGTGCCCGCCGACGTGCTGCAGGCGGCCAAGGACCTGCGGTACCGCGACTTCATGACCGTCGCGCTGGTGGTGCCGGAGAAGTTCGGCTTCGACGACACGTGGATCTACATCCACGACCCCGACGTCGAGGTCGGCCGCATCCAGAACTTCAGCTCGTGGTCGCCCTACCTCGTGAAGGACGGCCGCACCTGCCTCGGTCTCGAGTTCTTCGTGCAGGAGGGCGACGAGATGTGGACGAAGTCCGACGAGGACCTCGTGGAGCAGGGCAAGCGTGAGCTCGAGCACCTCGGCCTCGTCGACCCCACGCTGGTCGAGGCCGGCTACGTGGTGCGGATGCCCAAGGCGTACCCCTTCTACGACTGGGTGTACAAGGCGAACGTGCAGAAGCTGCGCGACTGGCTCGAGGCGAACACGCCCAACGTGCACCCGGTCGGTCGCAACGGCATGCACCGCTACAACAACCAGGACCACTCGATGTACACCGCCATGTTGACGGTCGAGAACCTCTTCGGCGCCTCGCACGACATCTGGTCGGTGAACGTCGAGGAGGAGTACCACGAAGAGGTTGCGGCCGAGGAGGGCTGATGCCGCCGCGGACGCTGGTCGTCATCCCGGCCTACAACGAGGAGCAGTCGCTCCCGGCAGTGCTGCAGGAGCTGGCCGAGCAGACCCCCGAGTACGACGTGCTCGTCGTGTCCGACGGTTCGGTCGACCGCACGGCCGACATCGCGCCGCGCCGCGGGGGCGCACGTGGCCGAGCTCCCGTTCAACCTCGGGATCGGTGGCGCGCTGCGCACCGGCTTCGCGTTCGCAGTGCGCAACGGGTACCACCAGGCCGTCCAGTTCGACGCCGACGGCCAACACGACCCGCTGGCCGTGGCCAAGCTCCTCACGCCGATCGCGAACGGCGCCGACATGGTCATCGGCAGCCGCTTCGCCGAGGGCGGTGCGGTCACCTACGAGGTGAGCGGGATCCGCCGGCGCGCGATGCGGGTGCTGCAGCGTCTGGTGCACCGCCTGGTCGGACGCGAGTTCACCGACACGAGCTCCGGGTTCCGCTCGTTCTCCCGGCCGATGCTCGAGTACTTCGCGACCACCTACCCGGTCGAGTACATGGACTCGGTCGAGGCGTTGGTGATGGCGTGCAACGCGGGCTTCCACGTGGAGGAGGTCCCGGTGAACATGCGCGGCCGCACCGGCGGCGCGCCGTCGAACCGGCGACTCCGACTCGTCTACTACTACGTGCGCCTGTTGGTCGTGCTGCTCGTCTCCACCACCACCAAGAAGGAGCGGGCCCGCCGCACGGGCCTCCGCCACACCGTCGACGACGCGGGAGGTGACGCGTGACCTCGCTCGGTGCGGAACCATTGCTCGCGGGCATGAGCGCCGGAGCGCACATCCTCGTGATCGTGCTCGCGGCCGCGGTGATCGCGTTCATCGTCGCACTGGTGCGCTCCCGCCGCCTGCGCGCCAAGTACTCGGTGTTGTGGTTCTCCATCGGCATCGGGCTGGCGATCCTGGCGATCTTCCCGGGCTTGTTGAGCTGGGTGTCCGACCGCTTCGGGATCGCCTACCCACCGGCCACGTTCATGCTGCTCGCGCTGAGCTTCCTGCTCGTGTTGGTGCTGCACTTCTCGTGGGAGCTCTCGCGCCTCGAGGACCGCACCCGCGCGTTGGCCGAGGAGTACGCGCTCCTGCGCCTCGAGCTCGACGAGCGCATCACCCGCCACGAGTCGGCCGAGGACCCCGACGCATCGGGTGGGAGTCCGGGCGGGAGTGCAGGCGGGAGCCCGGCCGCGTGAGCGAGGCGGGCAGCCCGCCACCGGTGCCGGAGTCGGGCCTGGCGCCCGGCCCCGACCCCGCCAACCGTCGCTACTTCCCGTGCTTCGACGCGTTCCGCTTCTTCGGGATGACGATGGTGCTGCTCGTGCACGCCGCCTTCGCCACCCGCCCCTGGGTACAGGCCCACCTCCCCGAGTGGATGCAGTCGCTGCTCGAGCGCATGGACGTCGGCGTGGCCATGTTCTTCGTGTTGTCGGGCTTCCTGCTGTTCCGGCCCTTCGTGGTGCGGCAGCTCTCCGGGCGCCCTCCCGCACAAACCACCACGTTCCTCCGCCGCCGCACCCTGCGCGTGATCCCCGGGTACTGGTTCGCGCTCACGTTCTGCGTCGTCGTGCTCGGTCAGCTGCTCGGCAGCCTCAAGAACGCGTTCCTCTACTACTCGTTGCTGTTCCCCTTCGCCAGGCAGGGCGTCGCACTGGGCGGCGGTCCGGGCCAGGAGGGCAAGTACGGGATCCCGCAGGCGTGGAGCCTCACCGCGGAGTTCTGCTTCTACCTGATGCTCCCGCTCGTCGTGGTGCTGCTCGTGCGCATGGTCGGGAAGCGCCCGCGCGAGACGCAGGTGCGCGCCGCACTGGCGATCGTGGCCTCGCTCTACCTGTTGGGCCAGCTCTTCCGGCTCTACTTCCTCGTGGCCGACCCGTCGTGGGCGCGCGAGGCCGTCATCTGGGCGCCGAACTGGGTCGACTTCTTCGCCATCGGGATGGGGATGGCGGTGTTCAGCGCGCGGCGAGGAGCTCGGGGTCGCGCCCGCCGGCGCTGCTGCGGTATCTCGGCGACCACCCGTGGGTGTCGTGGGCCGGCGCCGGCGCGGTGGTGGTGGGCTTCGCGACCTTCTCGCCCCCCGACACCCCGGGCGTGTTCGGCGCCGAGTACTGGTTCCGCTGGTTCCTGTTCGGCGTCTTCTCGTTCTTCCTGCTGCTGCCCGCGATGTTCGGCGACCAGACCGCGGGCGGGCGCGCAAGGTGCTGGCGTCGCGACCGCTCGTGCTGCTCGGCACGGTGTCGCTCGGCTTCTACCTCTTCCACCTCGCGTTCCTGTCGAAGTCCCAGGAGTGGCTCGGCGTGGGCGCGTTCGGCGGCAGTCTGCCCACCGTGTTCACCATCACGTTCGTCTGTTCGGTCGCGATGGCGTTCGTGAGCTACTACCTGGTGGAGCGCCCGTTCCTGCGGCTCAAGGACCGTCCGTGGCGCTCGCGCCGCGCGACCACGATGAGGCCGTCGGCCGCGTAGGGCCGCCCGACGCGCGCCAGCACCCGTTCGATGCCGAGCACGGTGCGGGCTCCCGCGTTGAGGAGCTTGTCGCGGGTGGTGGCGCCGACGCTCTTCACCTCCTGCACGAACACGCGGTGTTCGAACGGCTCCCAGCCGTGACGGGTGAGCATGCCGTCGAGCGTGCGGCACGTGAACATCACCACGTGGTCGGGGTGGTTCACCTCGAAGTTGCCGAGCAGCGTGCGACGCGTTCACCAGGCCGTTGGCGTTCGGCGTGGTGACCACGAGCACGCCGCCGGGGGCCATGAGGTGGTGCATGCCCTGGAGGAAGGATCCGGGGTCGTCGAGGTGCTCGATCACCTCGCCGGCGACGACGATCTCGGCCGGCAGCGATGCCCGCGGCGGCCACCGCCGCCGGGTCGCAGGCGTCGAGCGTGTAGGCCTCGTAGCCCTGGGCGGTGGCGGCGTCGACGCCGGTCGCGTCGAGGTCGACTCCGACCAGCTCCCGCGCGGTGCGGGCGAGGTGCTCGTGCAGCCACAGCCCCGACTGCGTGTTGAGGGCCTGGCACCCCATGTCGACGAAACCCACGTGGATCACCCGTCGCCCCGCGCAGAGGTCGCGGAGGTAGGCGAAGCGGTCGACGAGCTCCGCACGGGGGAGCTTGTGCGTCATCTCGTGCTGGGAGTACTCGGTCACGCAACCACCTCGTGCAGGCGTTCGCCGAGCGGTGGTCCCGCCCGGCCGTGCAGCATCCGTTCCACCTTGGCGAAGGTGCGGCGCCGGTTGTACCAGAGGAGGCGGCTGCCGAGCCGACCGGCGTCGGGCACCACCCAGAACGGTTCTCCCGGGTCGAAGTCGTACGGATGGCAGTAGATCCACAGGAGCTGGTCGCGCCCCACCGTGGCCCGTGCCGCACGGCGCGAACGCGCCGGGCAGCGCGCGGAGGTAGACGCCGCCGAGGTAGGGCAGGCCGACGGGCCCGCCGCGCAGGACGGGGCAGGGCAGCTCGGGCAGGCCGTTGGGCGAACGGAACGGCGCGGTGGCCAGCTCCGGGTCGCCGAAGAGGGGGCTGCGGGCCGGGAGCACGCTCGACGAGTAGGTGAACCCCTCCTCGGCGAGCACGTCGACGGCCCAGCGCGACAGCGGGCACCAGCGAGAACGTCGGCGCGCGGAACCCACCGACCGCCCCCCCGCCGAGGTCCTCGAGCAGTGCCTTGCCGCCGTCGACGTCGGCGCGGAAGGTGACGGGATCGAGCTCGGTGAGCGGCACGTGACGCCACCCGTGGAGCAGCTCGTGCCCTCGGGCGGCGACCTCCCGCACAGCTCGGTGCGTCGCGCGCCACTTCGCCCACCACGAAGAAGGTGCCGCGCACGTGGCGGGTGTCGAGGAAGTCGAGCACCGAATGCGTCAGGCACGCGTCCGCGCGACTCCTGACCGTCGTGTTCGCGATGG
>CAWAKX010000034.1:0-44844 GCA_963782705.1 uncultured Actinomycetes bacterium
TCGTAGGCGAGTCGTACAGTGCCGCCGTGGACACCCAGTCGGTCGACGAATTCCTGCGCGGCCTCGACCCCACCCAGCGCGACGCGGTCACCAGCACCGCTGCGCCCCTGGCGATCCTGGCCGGCGCGGGGTCGGGCAAGACGCGCGTGCTCACGCGCCGCATCGCCTGGATGGCCGCGGAGGAACGGCTCGAGCCCGCCCACACGCTCGCGGTCACCTTCACCCGCAAGGCCGCGGGCGAGCTGCGCAGCCGCCTGGCCCGCCTCGGCGTGCGCGAGGGCGTCACCGCCGGCACCTTCCACTCCATCGCGCTCGCGCAGCTGCGGCGACGGGTTTCCGAGCAGGGCAAGCCGATGCCCACCCTGCTCGAACGCAAGGTCCGCCTCCTCATCCCCATCGTCGGGGGACGCGGCCGCGAGGCCACCCTCGCGGCCCAGGAGCTGGCGAGCGAGATCGAGTGGGCGAAGGCCCGCCTCGTCACCCCCGACACCTACGAGCGCGCGATCACCATCGCCGGGCGCACGCCCCCGCGCGCCGCGCCCGAGGTGGCCCGGGTGTTCGCGGCCTACGAGAAGGAGAAGCGCCGTCGCGGCCTCGCCGACTTCGACGACCTCATCTCGGGGTGCGCGAACGCGATGGAACGCGACCCGGAGTTCGGCGCCGCGCAACGCTGGCGCTTCCGTCACCTCTTCGTCGACGAGCTCCAGGACGCGAGCCCCTCGCAGTGGCGACTGCTGCGGGCGTGGCTGGGCGACCGCGCGGAGCTCACCGCGGTGGGCGACCCGGATCAGGCCATCTACGCGTTCGCCGGCGCCGATCCCGGCTACCTCGAGCGCTTCCGCATGCACTTCCCGCCCGAGCAGTACCCCGAGGTGGGCGTGGTGCGCCTCGGCTCCAACTACCGCTCCACCCCCCAGATCGTCACCGCGTCGGCGGCGGTGCTCCCCGGTCGGCGGCCGCCGGTGCGCGCGCCCCGGGCCGACGGCCCCGCCCCCACCGTCACCGAGTTCGACTCCGACACCGATGAAGCCCGCGGCATCGCGCGCGCGCTGCGCCGCGCGCAGGGGCCGTCGCTCGCCTGGTCGCGCATGGCGGTGCTCTACCGCGTGAACGCGCAGTCGGCGTTGTTCGAGGAGGCGCTGTCACGCGCCGGCGTGCCGTTCCGGGTGCGGGGTGGCGAACGCTTCCTCGACCGCGCCGAGGTGAAGGTCGCGCTCGACGAGCTGCGGGCCCGAGGGCGCGAGCACCCGGGCCGAACGTTCTCCGACCACCTCACCGATCTCACCACCGACGCCGCCGAGCTCTCCGAGGAACGTCGGGAACACCTCGACGCGCTCGCCCGCCTCGGCGAGGAGTACCTCGAGAGCGAACCCGGGCTCGGCACCGTCGACGGCTACCTCGCGTTCCTGCAGGAGGCCCTGCGCGGCGACGACACGCTCAACTCCGCGAGCGACGGCTCCGGCGGAGTCGTCGAGCTGCTCACCTTCCACCGGGCGAAGGGCCTCGAGTTCGACACGGTGTTCGTCGCCGGGCTCGAACGCGGCCTCGTGCCCATCTCCCACGCCAAGACCGACGAGGCGCTCGCCGAGGAACAGCGGCTGCTCTACGTCGCGCTCAGCCGCGCCGAGCGCGAGCTGCACCTGAGCTGGGCCAAGCGCCGCACCGTCGGGTCGCGCGCCAACAACCGCACCCCGAGCCCGTGGCTCGCGCGCGTGCAACGGGCGATCGCGGGCGTGGCCGAGCCCGAGCCCGCCGACGGGTCGGATGCCCGATCGAACATCGCCGCCGCGCGCGACAAGGTGGCGCGGGGCAAGGGCGCATCGAAGCGGACGCGCAGCGCCCCCGAGCTCTCGCCCGACGACGAGCCGCTCTACGCAGCACTGGTCGAGTGGCGCCTGCGCCAGTCACGCGCCGCGAGCGCGCCCGCCTACGTGATCTTCGACAACGCCACGCTCGCGGCGATCGCCACGGCGCGACCGCGCGACCCCGCGGCGCTGCTCGACGTGCCGGGCATCGGCCCGGTCAAGGCCGAGCGTTACGGCGAAGCCGTGCTCGCGCTGGTGGGCGAACACTCCGGCTGAGGACGCGGCGTCGGCAGGCCCTTTACGAGCGCGTGAACAGCCGCGGCGACGTGTTCCCGATCGCGTCGACTGGCGCGCGACACTGCGTCGATGGCCGGACTGCTCGACTTCGCGCAGGGTGCCCCGCGCCGGGCGGTCGCGGCCGGCGAGGTCCTGCTCGTCGACGGCCAGCCCGGTCGACGCGCTCTACGTGCTCGTCGAGGGCACGTTCCGGGTGGAGAAGGCGGGCGTCACCGTCGCGACGCTCTCGCAACCGGGCATCGGCCTCGGGGAGATGTCGCTCCTGCTCGATGCGCCCGCCACTGCCGACGTGATCGCGGTGACCGCGGGCGAGGTGGCGGTGCTCGCCGACGCCCGGGCCCAGCTCGACGAGGGCGGGCTCACCCTGGAGCTGGCCCGGATGCTGGCCGGCCGGCTGCAGGTGATGACCACCTACCTCGCCGACCTGAAGCGCCAGTACGCCGACCACGACGGCGGCCTCGGCATGGTCGACGTGGTGCTCGCGACGCTCGCGCAGGGCACGGGCGCCCGCCGCGAGCTCAGGTCGGCCCGCGACCCGGATCCGGAGTACTGATCCCGGCCAGCTCGTAGTCGTCGATGCCCTCGGAGGACGACCACGACGCGATGCCGGTGTCGGTGTCGATCACGATGTGGGTGGGCTCCGGGCCGATCTGGTTGCCGGCGTTGAACACCACGCGTCGACCCGATGCGGTCGCGCCAGCCGCCCGGCTGCGCGAACGGCGATCGGTGCACGTGCCCGCACAGCACGATGTCGGGCGAGTACCGCGCGATCCACTCGTTGAGCGCCTCGTCGCCGTAGTGGCGCTTCCCCGTCCAACTCGTCGGCGAGTCGTCGGGCGGGGCGTGGTAGGCCCAGATCCACCGTCGTCCGTCGACCCGCTCGGCGTCGGCCGCGAGCTGTTCGCCCACGAGATCGCGCGAGCGCGGCCCGTCCCAGTACGCGCACACCGTCACGAGGAATCCAGGAAGCTCGAGGTGGTCGCCGTCGATCACCACGCCCGAGGCGGTCGCCGATTCCAGCCAGCGCGGCGGCGCGGGCGTCGAGCTCCTCGTCGAGCATGGTGCGGGCGTGGGCGTGGTTGGGCTCGATCACGAGCAGTCGCGCGTAGCCCCGGGTGAGCAGCACGTCCTCGAAGCGGCGGCCGTGCAGGTACACGTAGGCGAGCCGGCGCCCGTAGATGTCGTGACGCTCCACGTCGTCCTCGAGGCGCACCCACTCCCCCTCGAGGTGCGCCTGGGTGAACGCGGCTGCCTCGGGGCCGTAGCACTGCACCGGCTTGCGGGGATGGTGGGTCTCGGGGGTGTCGACGCCCAGGATCCGGATGGTCTCACGGCTCGCGCCGTCGGCCACCACGATCGTGTCGCCGTCGAGCGCCTGCACCACGAAGACCTCGCGCCTCGCCGCCCGGCGCGACCCGCCCATCCACCAGCCCAGCGCCGAGGCGACGACGAGCACCAGCGCGACCGGAACGAGGTCGGAGACGGTGGCGCCGCGGGCGGCGGACAGTCGGGGGTTGGAGGGTCACGGGGAGTCGACGGACGGGGCGGAGTGCCGTCACCGGCGAGGGGCGCGCCGGTAGGGTGGCCGGGCCATGTCGCGGTTGAAGTGGGTCGTCCTCGCCCTGATCGTCGTCGTGATCGGCGGGGCCGTCGCCCTCGTGCTCGTGGAGCGCCCGAAGCTCGAGGACGCACAGTCGGCGGTCGACACGAGGTGGAAGCCCCTCGCCGCGGAGGGCCAGCTCGTCGACCGCTCCCGCAAGCTCGAAGGCGCGCTGAGCGCGTTCGACGCCGCCGGCGGCAAGGACCGCAGCGTGTCGCGCGACCTCCACGGTGCGCTGCGCCCAGTGGAACGACCGCGTTGAAGGATGGCGACGCCGGCGCGCAGGTCGACGCGGCCAACGCCGTGGAGGCCCAGGGCGCCCGCCTGTACGCCAACGTCGTGCGCAGCGACCGCTTCAAGGAGGACACCGCGGTCAGAGATGCGCTGGTGGCGTGGGCGGGCACCCAGCCCACCCAGGCCCTGGTCGCGGCCTACAACCGTTCCACCCGCACGTACGAGGACGCCCGCAGGGGGCTGCTCGCCCGCCCCGTCGCTCTGGCCCTGGGCTACGGCGAACGCCCGCAATTCCGGCTCGCGAACCTCGAGCTCTGACCGTTTCCCGCCGGGCCGGAGCCGGGTCGGGGCGTCGAAGCCGTGCAAACGTCCGCTTCGCCGAGGCGGTGCGTCGGTAACGTGACCGGGTGCCGCAGATGGTCTACGTCTCCAGGCTCGTGCGCCTGCCCCTCCTCGATGCGACGGGCACGCCCATCGGGCGAGTGGTCGACGTCGTGATCGGCCCCGCGTCGTTCACGGCGCCGCCGCGCGTCGTGGGCTTCGTCGTGGGCGTGGAGCGGCGGCGCATCTTCGTGAACGCGGCCCGGGTCGAACGCCTCGACGTGTCGGGTGTGGTCATGCGCAGCGGCGCCATCGACATCCGCCAGTTCCACAAGCGCGAGGGCGAGCTACTCGCGGATCGCGACCTGCTCGACCGACGCTTCGGCAACGAGATCGTCAACGACGTCGGCCTCCGCAGCGCCGACCAGGGCACCGGCTGGGTGGTGGCGAACGTGTCGCTGCGTCCTCCGGGTCCCATTCGCCGCCGCTCGCGTGCCCGTCTCGTCCCGTGGCAGCAGGCGGTCGGCCTCTTCGACCTCGGCGAGGTCGGCCGCGAGATCGCCGCGCTGCGCGACCTCCACCCGTCCGACATCGCGGCACGTCTTCGGGAACTGCCCCTGGTGCGGCGGCGGCGCATCGCGATGGCGCTGGAGGACGAGCAGTTCGCCGACGTGCTCGAGGAGCTCGACGAGGACGAGCAGCTCGAGCTGGTGAAGGATCTCGACACCGACCGGGTCGCCGACCTGCTCGAGGAGATGGCGCCCGACGACGCCGCCGATCTCCTCGGCGAGATGGACCCGCAGCAGCGGGTGGAGCTGCTCGCGGCGATGGAGCCCGACGAGGCGGAGCCGGTACGGCGCCTCCTCCTGTACGACAGCGAGAGCGCCGGTGGTCTCATGACGCCGGAGCCGGTGATCGTCACCCCCGACACGACGGTCGCCGAGTGCCTTGCGCGCCTGCGCAACCCCGACCTGCCCGCGTCGATCGCGGCGCACGTGTTCGTGGCCGAAGCGCCCAACCAGACCCCGACCGGCCGCTACCACGGCGCGGTCGGCTTCCAGCGCCTGCTGCGCGAGCCTCCGGGCATGCGCGTCGAGGGCTGCGTGGAGGAGCACATCGAACCCATCCGGCCCGACCTGCCCGCGACGCGCGTCGCCGAGCGGCTCGCGGCGTACAACCTCGTCGCGCTCCCCGTGTGCGACGACGCCGGCCGCCTCGTCGGCGCGGTCACCGTCGACGACGTGCTCGACCGCGCCCTGCCCGACGGGTGGCGCGAGGACCACCACCCGGGAACCGGCAAGTCGGCGCGCTCGTCGAGGCTGTTGACGCCGTCGAGATCGTGATTGCCCGAGCAGACGACGAGCTGCGTGCGGGCCGCGATGCGGTCGAGGTACTCGAGCACCACCGCGACCTGCGCGTCGGGATCGACGATCGACGTGATGTCGAGCAGGTCGCCGGCGAGGCACACGAGGTCGTACTCGCCGGCGTGGGCGGTGACCCAGTCGAGTTGCCGCAGCGTGTAGTGGAGGTCCGACGCCACCAGTGCGCGCATCAGGCACAACCTACGGGATTCGCCACCCTTGCGCGGGCGAGCACCACGGTCTCCGGTAACCGGTGGCTTGCCTCCGAGGACGCGGACTGAGCACACCGGATCACTCGCCGCGCCCGAGCCGTCATTCGTCGCCGCACGCGCCCCAGAGGCCCCGGTGCGCGGCGCGGGCGTCGAGCTCCTCGTCGAGCATCGTGCGCGCGTGGGCGTGGTTGGGCTCGATCACCAGCAGTCGCGCGTAGCCCCGGGTGAGCAGCACGTCCTCGAAGCGGCGGCCGTGCAGGTACACGTAGGCGAGACGGCGTCCGTACACGTCGTGGCGCTCCACGTCGTCTTCCAAACGCACCCACTCCCCCTCCAGGCGCGCCTGGGTGAACGCGGCCGCCTCGGGGCCGTAGCACTGCACCGGCTTGCGGGGATGGTGGGTCTCGGGCGTGTCGACGCCCAAGATCCGGATGGTCTCACGACTCGCGCCGTCGGCCACCACGATCGTGTCGCCGTCGAGCGCCTGCACCACGTAGACCTCGTGCCTCGCCGCCCGGCGCGACCCGCCCATCCACCAGCCCAGCGCCGAGGCGACGACGAGGACGAGCGCGACCGCGCGAGGTCGGAGACGGTGGCGCCGCGGGCGGCGGACAGTCGGGGGCAGGAGGGTCACGGGGAGTCGACGGACGGGGCGGAGTGCCGTCACCGGCGAGGGACGCGCCGGTAGGGTGGCCGGGCCATGTCGCGGTTGAAGTGGGTCGTCCTCGCCCTGATCGTCGTCGTGATCGGCGGGGCCGTCGCCCTCGTGCTCGTGGAGCGCCCGAAGCTCGAGGACGCCCAGTCCGCGGTCGACACGAAGTGGAAGCCCCTCGCCGCGGAGGGCCAACTCGTCGACCGCTACCGCAAGCTCGAAGGCGCGCTGAGCGCGTTCGACGCCGCCGGCGGCAACGACCGCAGCGTGTCGCGCGACCTCCACGGTGCGCTGCGACGGTGGAACACCGCGCTGAAGGAGGGCGACGCCGGCGCGCAGGTCGACGCCGCCAACGCGGTGGAGGCCCAGGGCGCCCGCCTGTACGCCAACGTCGTGCGCAGCGACCGCTTCAAGGGAGACACGGCCGTCAGGGACGCGCTGGTGGCGTGGGCGGGCACCCAACCCACCAAGGCCCTGGTCGCGGCCTACAACCGTTCCACCCGCTCGTACGAGGACGCCCGTAGCGGGCTGCTCGCTCGCCCCGTCGCGCTGGCCCTGGGCTACGGCGAACGCCCGCAATTCCGGCTCGCGAACCTCGAGCTCTGACCGATTTCCCGGCCGGCCGGCGGCGTCGAAGCCGGTGAAACGTCCGCTCCGCCGAGGCGGTGCGTCGGTAACGTGACCGGGTGCCGCAGATGGTCTACGTCTCCAGGCTCGTGCGCCTGCCCCTCCTCGATGCGACGGGCACGCCCATCGGGCGAGTGGTCGACGTCGTGATCGGCCCCGCGTCGTTCACGGCGCCGCCGCGCGTCGTGGGCTTCGTCGTGGGCGTGGAACGGCGGCGCATCTTCGTGAACGCGGCCCGGGTCGAACGGCTCGACGTGTCGGGCGTGGTCATGCGCAGCGGCGCCATCGACATCCGCCAGTTCCACAAGCGCGAGGGCGAGCTGCTCGCCGATCGCGACCTGCTCGACCGCCGCTTCGGCAACGAGATCGTCAACGACGTCGGCCTCCGCAGCGCCGACCAGGGCACCGGCTGGGTGGTGGCGAACGTGTCGCTGCGTCCGCCGGGCCCCATCCGCCGGCGGTCGCGGGCCCGCCTCGTCCCGTGGCAGCAGGCCGTCGGCCTCTTCGACCTCGGCGAGGTCGGCCGCGAGATCGCCGCGCTGCGCGACCTCCACCCGTCCGACATCGCGGCACGCCTGCGCGAGCTGCCCCTGGTGCGCCGGCGGCGCATCGCCATGGCGCTCGAGGACGAGCAGTTCGCCGACGTGCTCGAGGAGCTCGACGAGGACGAACAGCTCGAGCTGGTGAAGGACCTCGACACCGACCGGGTCGCCGACCTGCTCGAGGAGATGGCGCCCGACGACGCCGCCGACCTCCTCGGCGAGATGGACCCGCAGCAGCGGGTGGAGCTGCTCGCGGCGATGGAGCCCGACGAGGCGGAGCCGGTGCGGCGCCTCCTCCTGTACGACAGCGAGAGCGCCGGTGGTCTCATGACGCCGGAGCCGGTGATCGTCACCCCCGACACGACGGTCGCCGAGTGCCTGGCGCGCCTGCGCAACCCCGACCTGCCCGCGTCGATCGCGGCGCACGTGTTCGTGGCCGAAGCGCCCAACCAGACCCCGACCGGCCGCTACCACGGCGCGGTCGGCTTCCAGCGCCTGCTGCGCGAGCCTCCGGGCATGCGCGTCGAGGGCTGTGTGGAGGAGCACATCGAACCCATCCGGCCCGACCTGCCCGCGACGCGCGTCGCCGAGCGGCTCGCGGCGTACAACCTGGTCGCGCTCCCCGTGTGCGACGACGCCGGCCGCCTGGTCGGCGCGGTCACCGTCGACGACGTGCTCGACCGCGCCCTGCCCGACGGCTGGCGCGAGGACCATCACCCGGGAACCGGCACGTTGCGTCGCGGGGTCCGGCGATGAGGGCGCCGATGGTGAGGCAGTCATGGTGAGGCGACGCGACGATCTCTCCGCGCCCCGTCGCGGCATGGCCTTCGGGATCTTCTACGACCCCGAGGCGTTCGGCCGGTTCTCGGAGGCGATCGCGCGCTTCATGGGCACCGCGCGCTTCCTGGTGGGCCAGACGATCCTCGTCGGCGTCTGGGTCGTCATCAACGTGGTCGCGATCGGCCTGCGGTGGGACCCGTACCCGTTCATCCTGCTCAACCTGATGTTCTCGGTGCAGGCCGCCTACGCCGCGCCGCTGATCCTGCTCGCGCAGAACCGCCAATCCGTGCGCGACCGCGAGGAGACCGAGCGCGACCGGCAGGTGAACGCCCGCACCCAGGCCGACGCGGAGTACCTGGCCCGCGAGGTCGCGTCGATCCGCGTCGGGTTGCAGAGCGTGGTGACGGTGGAGGACCTCGAGCAGGCGATGAGCGGGGTCACCGAGACCCTGGCCGCCCTGGCCGAACGGCTCCCCCCGCCGCCCGAGGATCTCGCCGAGCCGGCGCAGTAGCCGCCGCCGCTGCCGCTGTCGGCACTCCCCCGGTCGCCGTAGGCTGGGACCATGTGCCGGAACATCACTGAACTCCGCGGTCTCGAGCCACCCGCAACCCGGGAGGAGATCGACGCGGCGGCGATGCAATTCGTCCGCAAGGTCACGGGCATCACGAAGCCGACGGGCGCCACTCACGACGCGCTCCACGCCACCGCCGACGAGATCGCCGACCTGGTCGAGGCGCTCCTCGCGCAGGTGCCGCCGCGCCGCCAACCCCCGAAGAGCGTGCCGCCGCTGCGTCGACCCGAGGTGCGCGCACGCGCCGGGCTCGAACCACTCCCAGGCTGAACGGCTGCTCGCGCCCACTCCGATGAGGACCCCGACACCGGCACTACGCGTTTCGCGCACTGAGCGCGAAGGCGCTCGGAGCGCTCGCGGTCGTCGGGCTCGTCATCGCCTTCTCGCTGAGCTCGACGCTGGCGAAGCGAGCTGAGACGCCCGGTGTGCTCATCGCGTTCTGGCGGCTCGTGATCGTGAGCGTCGTGTGGAACGTCTACCTGTGGAGCACCGGGCGGCGGGTCACGACGCGCGACGTCCGCCAGGCGCTGATCCCCGGCATCTTCTTCGGGCTGAACCTCGCCATCTTCTTCGCCGGCGCGACCAACAACAGCGTTGCCAACGCGGCGCTGATCGGTTCGCTCGCGCCGTTCCTCATCGTGCCGCTCGGCGCCTGGCTGTTCCGCGAGCGCATCGTTCCTGCGGCACTCGTGTTCGCGGTGATCGCGTTCGGCGGCCTGGTCCTGGTGCTCTTCAGCGCCCCGGCGAACGGTGACGCGTCGCTGAAGGGCAACGTGTTCGGCGTGCATCGCGATGTTCCTCTTCGTCGGCTACATCGCGTCGACCCGGCACTTCCGCCGCGACATGGACGTCTCGACGTTCATGGCGACGATCAGCCCGATCGCCGCGGTCGCGGTCGCTCCCGCTCGCGATCGCCGAAGGCGACGTCTTCGCGGTGAGCGGGACCGGGCTGGACCTACATCGGTGATCCTGGCGTTCGCTCACCGGGATCGCCGCGCACGGGCTGGAACGTCTACGCGCAGAAGACCATCCCGATCGGCACGATCGGCGATCGCGCAGGTGGCGCAGCCGGCGCTGGCGGTGCGTCTGGGCGTTCCTCCTCCTGGGCGAGGAGCTGGTGTGGGGGCAGGCGATCGGCATCGCGATCGTGACGGTCGGGCTGCTCGCGTTCATCCTCCTGAACGAGCGCGGCAACCGCGACCGCGGCGAAGCGCAGGACGCCGAGATCACGCTCGCGGGAGAGGGCTCGGGCGCACCCTGACGCGCACTCGTCAGCCGGCCGTGCGCACCGCGGGCGTCGACCCGATCCCGTTCGGTGATGAAGTGCGATGCGATCGGCGAACCGCTGCGTCGGCCGCGTCGCACAAGGCCTGTGCTGCGGCAGCGTCGCCGCCGGCTCGGCCGCGAGCGCGCGCCAGCGCGTCGAGCGCGAAGACCTCGACGTGGGCATCGGCGCTGCGTCGGGCGTCGTCGAGGATCGCGTCGAGCCGATCGGCCGCGCCCGGGACGCCGTCGACGGCGTCCAGCGCGGCGAGCAGGCACTCGCCGAGCGCGTACTGCTCGCCGCCGCCGACCGCTGCGGTGCCATGCGCTCGCCGCCTCGAGCGCGGCGCGCGCCTCGTCGGTGCGACCGAGCGCGCGGAGCGACGCGTCCGAGGTGCACACGCGCGAGCGCGGCGAGGCGCACGTCGCCGGTCGCCTCGGCCTTCTCGATCGCGAGCTCGCAGCGTGCGGCGCGGCGGTCTCGTCGTCGCCGGCCTGGCACTGCGCCCGTCCGAGGCTCGACACCTGGTACGCCTCGGTCTGCAGGAACCCGAGCTGGCGTGACTGCTCGGCGGCGCGCCCGAGGTGCAGCGACGGCGTCGTCGAACCGGTGCTCCAGCCGGGCGAGCTCGCCGAGCATCGCTTCGCCGCGCGCGTGCAGCCACGGGTCGTCGACCGCCGCCAGCCAGCGCAGCACCTGGTCGCGCGCGTCCCGACGCCGCGCTCGGGGTCGCCGGCGGAGATCGCGGCACGTGCGGCGAACAGCCAGTTGGCGGCCTGGTCCCACGGCCGGTCGAGCCCTGCGTAGAGCGCGTCGGCGCGGTCGGTGAGCTCCAGCGCCTGCTGCCACTCGCCTGGTGCGACACGACGTACGCGAGGTAGTAGCTGCAGCGGCGCCTGCAGGTCGACGGTCGTCGATGTGCGTCGGCGAGGTCGGTGGCCTGCAGCGACGTCGGCCAGCGCGCGGTCGCGAGATCGCCGGTCGACGCTTCGATCCACCCGGCGAGCAGGAGGGCGACGGCCCGGTCGCGCGCCGGCGCGGCCGCTCGCCGACCGCGTCGAGCGCGGCTCGGATCCGTTGCGCGCCGCGACTGTCGCCGAGGACGACCCACGCCCAGCCGAAGCCGTTCACGATGTCGAGCGCGAGCTGCGGATCGTGCGCCGCGCTCCACGCCAGCGCGGCGTCGATGTTCGCGCGCTCGGTCCGCGCCACCGCGAGGAACTCGACCCTGCTCGCGACTCCGCACCCCAGCGGTCGACGCGGCGGCGAGGTCGGCGAACCAGCGCGCGTGCGCTGCCGGCGCGCCGGCTCGGATCAGCCCGGCTTCGGCGGCGGCCTCGAGCGCGAACGCGCGGATGCTGTCGAGCAGGCGGTAGCGGAAGGTGAACGCGGTGTTCTCGTCGTCGATGATGACCAGCGAGCGGGCCGCGAGCCGTCCGACGACGTCGATCGCCGCCGACGCCGGCACGTCGAGCCCGGTGTCGAGCACGAACTCGACCGCGGGCAGCGACGCGCCGCCGGCGAACGTGGCCAGCGCCCACAGGCCGCGCTTGTCGTCGGGGAACAGCAGCTCGTAGCTCCACCCGATCGTCGCCTTCAGCGCGCGCCGGCGTTCGGGCTTGCGTGCTCGCGGGATCCTGCAGCACCGCGAAGCGGTCGTCGAGCCGGCGGGTGATCTCGTCGATCGGCAGCGTCTTGGTGCGCGCCGCGGCCAGCTCGATCGCGAGCGGCAGCCCGTCGAGCGAGCGGCACAGCTCCGTGCACCGCGTCATCGTCGCGTCGGCGATCCGGCGGGCCGCGCTGCGCCACGCGGCCGCGTCGGGTGAACAGGTCGATGGCGTCGGCGAGCTCGAGCGGCGCGAGCTCGTAGCGGACCGCGCCGTCGACGTCGAGCGGGACCTGGCTCGTGCACAGGATCCGCATCGCCGGGCGCGGCGTCGAGCACGCGGGTCGCGATCGCCGCGGCCGCTTCCACGACGTGCTCGCAGTTGTCGAGGACCAGCACGCCGTGCGCAGCGCGCGATCCGCTCGAACAGCGCGGCTTCGCCACCGGTGACGTTCGAACGCGGCGATCAGCACGTCGTCACCTCGTCGGCGGTCGTCGGCGGCCTCGAGCCGGGCGAGCCACGCGCCCGCCGGGGCTGCCGGATCCGCGTCGACCAGTCGCGCGCGGCGGCGATCGCGAGCGCGGTCTTGCCGACACCGCCGGCGCCCGACGAGCTCGACGAGCCGCTCGCGCCCGAGCAGTTCGACGACGGCGTCGACGTCGCGCGTCGCGTCCGACGAGCTCGACCGACATCGACGGCAGGTTTCCCGTCGGGCGGCGCCGATCGCGCCTGGCGCCGCGGTGACACGTCGACACCGAGCGCGGCGTCGTGGACGAGGATCTGCTGCTCGAGCTGACGGAGCCCCGGGCCCGGTTCGAGGCCGAGCTCGTCGGCGAGGAGCGCACGCACCCGCTGGTAGGCGGCGAGCGCGTCGGCCTGGCGTCCGGCCCGGTACAGCGCGGTGATCAGCAGCTGCCACAGCGCTTCGTGGAACGGGAACGCCGCCACCGCGGCCTCGAGGTCGGCGATCACGTCGTCGACCGTCGCCCGAGGTCGAGGCGCGCGGTGAAGTGGGTCTCGGTCGAGCTGCGGTCCGGATCTCTTCGAGCCGGGCCCGGTGCGGCGTGACCCACTCGGCGTCACCGGCGGTGGGGAGGATCTCGTCGGCGAACCGCGCCAGCGCCGACGCGCTGGCGTCGGCCGCGCGCGCGGAGATCGCCGCCGAGCAGGAGTCGCGCCGACGCCACCGCGTCGCGTGCGACCGACGAACGCGTCGATCCGGTCCGGGTCGACCGTCGAGGCGGTAGCCGTCGGGGCTGCCGACGATGACCGCCGGATCTCCGAGCGCGCGCCGCAGCCGAGTGACCTTCGACTGCACGGTGTTGCGGCGGGTGTCGACCTCGGCCGGCCCACACCTCGTCGATCGAGCCGGTCGGTGCGCACGGTGGCGCCGCCGTCGAGCGCGAGACGCACCAGGAGCTCGGCGCTCTTCCCGCCGGGCACCGCCACCGGCTGGCCGTCGCGCCGGACCTCGAGCGGGCCCAGCACCGAGATCTCCAGCACTCGGGGAGTGTACGGCCGCACCGACGGGTCAGCGCGGCGGTGTCAGCGCGGTGTCAGCGAGGTGTCAGCGGTGCCGCGTCGACGATGCCCTCGTGCCCGACCATCGACCCCGCCCAGGCGCTGCACCGTCTCGCCGTCGGCGACCCGACCGCGATCGACGACGATCGTCGAACGCTCGCGAGCGAGCGACGACGCCGACGACGCTCGTGGTCGCCGCGCTGTTCGCGCCCGACGGTGACGCGCTGCTCACGCGGGCCGGCACGACACGCGGTGACGACCCGCGAGCGCCAGACCGTCGCGCATCGCCGCCGCGCACCTGCGCGGCGATCGCGACCTCGTCGACGCGCTCGCCCGCGACCACCTCACCGAGCATCCCGACAGCGTGCTCGTCGCGTGGATCGCCGGCGCGGGCGCCCGTCCGCCGAGCCGACTGACTCCGACCGACCGACCAAGGAGACGTCATGAACCGCAAGCTCACCGCCGATCCTGTTGATCCTCGCGGCCGTCCTCGCCAACGTGGGGTTCACCGCGCTCGGATCGATCTTCAACTATCCCGACGTGCTCGACGAACCGGCGGGCAAGGTCCTCGCGTCGTTCCGCGACTCGCAGGGCGCGGTCAGCGCCTGGTTCGTCGTGCTCGCGGTCGCGGCCGCGCTGCTCGCGCCCGATCGCGATCGGCGTCGGTCGACTGTCGACCGAGCGGGCGATGCGCATCGCGGTGCCGGTCGGGATCACCGCGGCGGTCGTGCAGGTGATCGGTCTGCTGCGCTGGCCGATCCTCGTCCCCGGCTACGCGTCCGACGCCGCGAGCAGCAGCGCCGAGCGTGGCCAGCTCGGCCCGTGACTCGTTCACGACCGTCAGCGACATCCTCGGCACCGCCATCGGCGAGACGCGTCGGCTACCTGCTGACCGCGACCTGGACGGTGCTCGTGGTCGTCGCTCTCGGTCGTCGCTACGCCGGTCGTTGGTTCCAGGTGTTGGGCGTCGTCTCGGCCGCGCTGGTGTTCGTCGGCGTGTTCTCGCCGCTCGACCTCGCCGGCGTCGACGAGGCGAACTTCGTCGGCTACGTGCTCTGGAGCGTGTGGCTGATCGCCTTCGGCGTCGTGATCCTCGTCCACGATCGCCGCGAAGCGCGGCGACGACGTCGCCGGCCATGGCCACCGGCCTGAGCGCGCAGCTCGACCGTCCGCCCGTCCGCCCGCCGAACGTCAGGAGCTGACATGCAACTTCGCGATCGCACCCACGCGACGTCCGATGACCGGGACTGCGCCGCGAGTCTCCGCTGGCTCGTCACCTTCGTCGGGTTCCCGCTCGGCGGCCTGCTCGCCGAGCTCGTCGCCGGGCCCGTCGACGCGCCGACTCGCCGCGATCGCCGGCGGTGCGCTCACCGGCCTGACCGTCGGCGCGGTCCAGGCCTGGGCGCTCCGGCCACGAGCGGGATCTCGCCCGGGCCGTGGATCGGCGCGACCACCGTCGGCCTCGCCACCGGGCTCGGGGTGGGCGCGGCCGCTGTCGACTACGGCACGAGTCGCGGCCGACCTCGCGGTCCAGGGCGCGATCTGCGGGCTCGAGCGTCGGTGCCGCGCAGGCGATGGTGCTGCGCGAACCGTCTCGGGGCGGTCGGCGTTCTTGTGGGCGCCGGCGCTCGCCGCGATCTGGGCGCTGGGCTGGACCGATGACCGCCGGCCATCGGCGTCGACGTCGAGCGCCAGTACACGGTGTTCGGCTCGAGCGGCGCGCATCGTCGTCACCCTCGCTGACGATGGTGCTGCCGTTCGTCGCTGGCCCGCGTCAACGACCGGAGCGCGTCATGAGCGCGGCGACGACGGTCGGGACGCGGAAGCGCGCGGCGCGTGGCTCGCGCTCGTCGGTGCTCTGCCTGAGCCTGTTCGCGATCGTCCTCGACAACACGATCGTCAACGTTGCGCTCCCCACGCTGGTGCGTGACCTCGACGCGGACATCAGCCAACTGCAGTGGGTCGTCGACGCGTACACGCTCGGTGTTCGCGGGGCTGCTGCTGCTCGCCGGCACACTCGGCGACCGGTACGGACGGCGCCGGATGCTGATGCTCGGTCTCGCCGTGTTCGGCGCCGCATCGGCAGCCGCCGCCTTCGCCGGTGGCGTCGACCAGCTCATCGTCGCCCGCGCGGTGATGGGCGCCGGCGCCGCGTTCATCATGCCGGCGACGCTGTCGCTGCTCACGCACGTGTTCACGGACACCGCGGGAACGTGCGACGGCCATCGGCATCTGGGCCGCCACCGCCGGCGCCGGAGTCGCGCTCGGCCCCGTGCTCGGCGGCGTGCTGCTCGACCACTTCTGGTGGGGTTCGATCTTCATCGTGAACGTCCCGGTGGTGGCGATCGCGACTCGTCGCGGCGCCGCGCCTCGTTCCCGAGTCGCGCGAGTCGTCGACGCATCACATCGACTGGGTCGGTGCGGCGCTCTCAGGCGGTCGGGGTTGATCGCGCTCGTGTGGGCGGTGATCGAGGC
The DNA here is from genome assembly GCA_963782705.1 of uncultured Actinomycetes bacterium. Taxonomy (GTDB): domain Bacteria; phylum Actinomycetota; class Acidimicrobiia; order IMCC26256; family DASPTH01; genus CAVRGQ01. The sequence goes on from CAWAKX010000034.1 coordinate 15,870, forward strand.
ACCGTCGAAGGGCTGGGATTCACCGGCGGTGGTCGGCGCGTTCGCCCTCGCGGCGGTGACCTTGACCGCTTTCATCGTGTGGCAACGACGCGCGCCCGAGCCACTCCTCGACGTCAGGCTGTTCCGCAACGCTCGCTTCAGTGCCGCGAGCGCGACGATCATGCTGCTGTTCTTCGCACTCTTCGGATTCCTGTTCCTCTCGACGCAGTACCTGCAGTTCGTGCTCGGGTACTCGCCGTCGGCGGCCGGCGTGCGCATGCTGCCGTACGCCGGGGCGATGGTCGTGGCCGCGCCGATGGCGGCTCGCCTCGCGGCGCGCTTCGGCGTGCGCCGCGTCGTCACCGCGGGCATGGCTGTGCTTCGCGGGCGGTCTGCTCGTCGCGGCCACCGTCACCACTGGCAGCGGTTACGCCCGACTGGCCATCGCCATGCTCGCGATGGGTGTCGGAATGGGCCTGGCGGGCACGCCGGCGACGGAGTCGATCATGAGCTCGGTGCCGCCGGACCGCGCCAACGTGGGATCGGCGGTCAACGACACCACACGCGAGCTCGGCGGCGCGCTGGGGCTCCAGAGATCCTCGGCGATCCGGAACCCGGCGACGAGGAGCCGTTCGAGCGGCCAGTCGACCGGTTCCGCAAGGGCGCCGTCGGCTCGGTCGTGGCCGCGGGGCTGCTCGGCATCGCCGACGCGCTCGAGGCCCGGCCACCGAAGGAAGAGATCGTGATCGTGAGCGAGGTGCCGTCCGAGCCGCCGCGCGATCCGCGGCGACTCGAACTCCTGCTCGACCCCGAGCACCCCGAACGGTCGCTCGTGTTCCTCCCGGACCCGCCGGGCGAGCCGGGCTGACGGTTCAGAGCCCCGGGTTCGTCTCGTCGAGCGCACGGGCCAGCGTGCGTCGTCCCACGTCTGCGTAGGTCGGGCGGTCGTCGAGGCCGATGGCGAGCAGCATGAGCCCGAACAGCAGCGCCCAGCCGCGCGACCGTGCGACGTAGTCCGTCGTCGACCGTGCCGTAGGCGTCCACGAAGGCCGGGCGCGCCGAGTTGGGCAGCAACATCCACGCGGCCGCGAGGTCGGTCGCCGGATCGCCGGCACACACGTCGCCGAAGTCGATCACCGCGGCGAGGGTCCCGTCGGCCACCAGCACGTTCGCGGGGTGGAGATCACCGTGGAGCCACGAAGGCGGACCGACCCATGCGGGCGCCGCCAAGGCGCGGTCCCAGACTGCGCGCAGCGCAGGGACCGTCGATCACGGCCGCCAGGTCGGAGACACGCTCCTCGAACGTGTCGGCTCGCGCGACGAGCGGCACCCCGCGGAACGGATTGCCCGGCGCGCTCGCCGGCGCCGTGCGGTGGAGGGCGCGCAGGAACGTCCCGAGTTGCTCGGCCACCACGATCGCGTCCATGGCCGGGGCGCGATCGGCGGGCGTGCCGTCGATCCACCGGACGACCGACCACGGCCACGGGTAACCGTCCGTCGGCCGGCCCACCCGCACCGGCACCGGCACCGGGAGCGGCAGCCGTCCACCGAGCTCCGGGAGCCAGCGCTGCTCGTGCGCCGTAAGGTCGGCGGCCACCGCGCGCCGAGGGAGCCGGACCAGCAGTTCGCCGCCGAGCCGCCAGAGCGTGTTGTCCCACCCGGCATCCAACTCGACCAGCGCCAGTCCCGCGAGGTCCGGGTGCTGCTCGGCCAGCAAACTCCGGATGAGATGCTCGTCGACCTCGATGTCCGCCGGTGGTGCGACCATTCGGCCAGCCTCCAGGTCCTGCGCAGGGACCGGTCCGGGAGCGAACGACCCGGTGCGACGCCGTTGGCGCGCCGAGCCGTCCGCGAAGTCGAGGGTCGCGAGCCGCGCTGCTAGAGCAGCTGGCGGGCCGTCGGCGCGATCGGCGCCGGCAGCTGCGTGTCCCCCATGAGGAAGGTGTCGACCCCCGCCGCGCACGAGCGACCTTCGGCGATCGCCCACACGATCAGGCTCTGACCGCGGCCCATGTCGCCGCACGCGAACACGCCGGGCTCGGTCGTCATGTACGCGTCGTCGCGGCTGACGTTGCCCCGCGCGTCGAGCTCCACGCCGAGCGAGTCGAGCAGACCCTCGCGCTGCGGGCCGAGGAAGCCCATCGCCAGCAGCACCAGCTCGCACGGAAGGTCGAAGTCGGTGCCCTCGATCTTGGTGAACTGGCCGTCGACCATCTCGACCTGGTGCGCGCGCAACGCCCGGAGGTTGCCGTCGTCGTCGCCGAGGAAGCACTCGGTGTTGACGCTGTAGACCCGCTCGCCGCCCTCTTCGTGCGCGGACGTCACCTTGAACACGTTGGCGAACGTGGGCCACGGGTTGGCGGGCGCCCGGGTGTCGGGCGGCTGGGGCAGGATCTCGAACTGGTGCACCGACGCCGCGCCCTGGCGGTGCGCGGTGCCGAGGCAGTCGGCGCCGGTGTCGCCACCACCGATGATCACGACGTGCTTGCCCTCGGCGGTGATGGTGGGCGCGTCGAGGTCGCCGAGCTGCACCCGGTTGCCGATCGGCAGGTACTCCATCGCCTGGTGGATCCCGGCGAACTCGCGTCCGGGGATCGGCAGGTCGCGCCACACGGTGGCGCCGCCGGCGAGCACGATGGCGTCGAACTCGGCGCGCAGGTCGTCGACGGTGACGTCGACACCCACGTTCACACCGGTGCGGAACACGGTGCCCTCGGCCTCCATCTGCGCGAGACGGCGGTCGAGGATGCGCTTCTCCATCTTGAACTCGGGGATGCCGTAGCGCATCAACCCGCCGATGCGATCCGCGCGCTCGAACACCACGGTGAGGTGCCCGGCGCGGGTGAGCTGCTGCGCGGCGGCGAGCCCCGCCGGACCGGAACCGACGACGGCGACGCGCCGCCCGGTGATGACCGACGGCTTCACCGGCTCGATCCAACCCTCGGTGAACGCCCGCTCGATGATCTCGACCTCGACCTGCTTGATCGCCACCGGGTCCTGGTTGATGCCGAGCACACACGCCGACTCGCACGGCGCCGGACAGAGGCGCCCGGTGAACTCGGGGAAGTTGTTGGTGGCGTGCAGCCGCTCGATCGCGTCGCGCCAGTGGTCGCGGTACACGAGGTCGTTCCAGTCGGGGATGATGTTCCCGAGCGGGCAGCCGTTGTTGCAGAACGGGATGCCGCAGTCCATGCAGCGCCCGGCCTGGGTGCGCAGCATGTCGGCCGGGAACGGCTCGTAGACCTCGTTCCAGTCGCGCAGGCGCACGGGCACCGGACGGCGCGTGGGCGTCTCACGCTCCCACCGCAGGAAGCCGGTGGTCTCACCCATGGGAAGCCTCCATCACCTTGGCGAGGGTCTCCGACTCCGACAGGCCGGCGCGCTCGGCGTCGGCCATCACCGACAGCACCCGGCGGTAGTCCTTCGGCATCACCTTGCGGAACGACTCGACCTCGCTCTCCCAGCCGTCGAGCAGGCGCTCGGCGACCTTGGAGCCGGTGAGCTCGCGGTGGCGTTCGACGGTGGCGCGCAGGAACTCGCGGTCGTCGTCGGTGAGCGGCTCGAGCTCGACCATGTCGTAGTTGACGAGCGACGGGAACACCTCGACGGGGTCGTACACGAACGCGACACCGCCCGACATGCCCGCGGCGAAGTTACGACCCGTGGGGCCGAGCACCACGACGCGCCCGCCGGTCATGTACTCGCAGCCGTGGTCGCCCACGCCCTCGACCACCGCGGTGGCGCCGGAGTTGCGCACGCAGAAGCGTTCGCCGACGATCCCGCGGAAATACGCCTCGCCGCTCGTGGCGCCGTAGAGCGCGACGTTGCCGGCGATGACGTTGTCCTCGGCCGGGAACTGCGCGGCGACGTCGGGGTGCACGACGAGCGTGCCGCCCGAGAGCCCCTTGCCGGTGAAGTCGTTGGCGTCGCCCTCGAGGCGCAGCGTGATGCCCCGGGGCACGAACGCGCCGAAGCTCTGGCCGGCGGAACCGCGCAGGTGCACGGTGATGGTGTCGTCGGGCAGCCCGGCGCCGCCGTGACGGCGCGTGACCTCGGCGCCGAGCATGGTGCCGACCGTGCGGTGCACGTTGCGGATCGCGGTCTCGATGTGCACCGGCTCGCCCCGTTCGAGCGCGGGAGCGGCCTGGCGGATCAGCTCCTGGTCGAGCGCCTTGTCGAGCCCGTGGTCCTGCGACTTCGTGCAGAACAGGGTCTGGCCCTCGTAGGGGTTCTCGGCCGCGGTGAGGATCGGCGTGAGGTCGAGACCGTCGGCCTTCCAGTGGTCGACCGCGGCGCGGGTGTCGAGCACCTCGACGTGGCCGACCGCCTCGGCGATGGAACGGAAGCCGAGCGCGGCGAGCAGCTCGCGCACCTCTTCGGCGAGGAACTCGAAGAAGTTCACGACGAACTCGGGCTTGCCCGAGAAGCGCTCGCGCAGCACCGGGTTCTGCGTGGCGACACCGACCGGGCAGGTGTCGAGGTGGCAGACGCGCATCATCACGCAGCCGCTCACCACGAGGGGCGCGGTGGCGAAGCCGAACTCCTCGGCCCCGAGCAACGCGGCGATCACGACGTCGCGACCGGTCTTCAACTGGCCGTCGCACTGCACGACGATGCGGTCGCGCAGGCCGTTGCGCACGAGCGTCTGCTGGGTCTCGGCCAGGCCGAGCTCCCACGGACCGCCCGCGTGCTTGAGCGACGTGAGCGGCGCCGCACCGGTGCCGCCGTCGTGACCGGAGATGAGCACGACGTCGGAGTGGGCCTTGGCCACACCCGCGGCGACGGTGCCCACACCCATCTGGGCCACGAGCTTCACGTGCACGCGCGCGCGGTCGTTCGCGTTCTTGAGGTCGTGGATGAGCTGCTTGATGTCCTCGATGGAATAGATGTCGTGGTGCGGCGGCGGGCTGATGAGCCCCACCCCCGGCGTGGAGTGCCGGGTCTTGGCGATCCACGGGTACACCTTGGCGCCGGGCAGCTGGCCGCCCTCGCCGGGCTTGGCGCCCTGGGCCATCTTGATCTGGAGGTCGTCGGAGTTCACGAGGTACTCCGACGTGACGCCGAAGCGACCCGACGCGACCTGCTTGATCGCGGAACGCCGCAGGTCGCCGTTGTCGTCGCGGACGAAGCGGTCGGGATCCTCGCCGCCCTCACCGGTGTTCGACTTCCCGCCGATGCGGTTCATCGCGATGGCGAGGGTCTCGTGTGCCTCCTTGGAGATCGAGCCGTAGCTCATCGCGCCCGTCGCGAAGCGCTTCACGATCTCGCTCACCGGCTCGACCTCGTCGATCGGCACCGGTGGGCGCACGCCCTCCTTGAACTCGAAGAGGCCGCGTAGCGTGGCGAGCGTGCGCGACTGGTCGTCGACGCGCTGCGTGTACTCCTTGTAGACGTCGTAGCGCTTCGCACGCGTCGCGTGCTGGAGCTTGAACACCGTCTCCGGGTTGAAGAGGTGGAACTCGCCCTCGCGCCGCCACTGGTACTCGCCGCCGTACTCGAGGTCGCGGTGCGCGCGCTCGTCGGGACGGTCGGGGTACGCGATGCGGTGCCGGCGACCGACCTCCTCGGCGATCTGGTCGAGGCCGATGCCGCCGAGGCGCGACACGGTGTCGGTGAAGTACTCGTCGACCAGCTCCTGGTCGAGGCCGATCGCCTCGAACACCTGCGCGCCGGTGTAGGACGCGACGGTGGAGATGCCCATCTTCGACATCACCTTGAGGACGCCCTTGCCCGCGGCCTTGATGTAGCTCTTGATCGCGGCCTTGGGCTCCATCCCGCCGAGCCCGTGCAGGTTGGCCGAGATGAGGTCTTCCACGCTCTCGAACGCGAGGTAGGGGTTGATGGCGCCCGCGCCGTAGCCCACGAGCAGCGCCATGTGGTGCACCTCGCGCGCGTCGCCCGCTTCGACGACGAGGCCCACCTGGGTGCGGGTCTTCTCACGGATCAGGTGGTGGTGCACCGCGGCGGTGAGCAGCAGCGACGGGATGGGCGCCCACTCCGCGTTGGAGTCGCGGTCGGAGAGCACGAGGATGCGCTTGCCCTCGGCGATCGCCGCCGACGCCTCGTGGCGCACGCGGTCGAGCGCCTCGCGCAGCGCGGCGCCGCCCCCGGCGACCTGGTAGAGCCCCGAGATCACGTGCGCGGAGAACTCCGGGTGGTCGGCGTCGCGGTCGATCTGGACGATCTTGGCCAGCTCGTCGTTGTCGATGATCGGGAACGGCAGCTCGACCTGCACGCACGACTGCGCGCTCGGCTCGAGCACGTTCGCCTCCGGCCCGAGGGTCGAGGACAACGACGTGACGAGCTCCTCGCGGATCGCGTCGAGGGGCGGGTTGGTGACCTGCGCGAACAGCTGCTGGAAGTAGTCGAAGAGCAGGCGCGAGCGGTCGGACAGCACCGCGATCGGCGTGTCGGTGCCCATCGAGCCGATGGCCTCGGCGCCCGCGCGCGCCATCGGCGCGATGAGGATCTTGAGCTCCTCGTGGGTGTAGCCGAAGGTCTGCTGGCGACGCAGCACCGAGCCGTGGCTGTACTGCACGTGCACGCGGTCGGGCAGGGCGTGCAGGTGCACGAGACCACGGTCGAGCCACTCGCCGTAGGGGTGCTCGGCGGCGAGCTCGCGCTTGATCTCCTCGTCGTCGACGATGCGACCCTTGGCGGTGTCGATGAGGAACATGCGGCCGGGCTGCAGGCGGCCCTTGCGCACGACGCGCCCGGGGTCGACGTCGACCACGCCCGCCTCGCTGGCCATGATCACCCGGTCGTCGTCGGTGACCCAGTAGCGGCTCGGGCGCAGACCGTTGCGGTCGAGCACCGCGCCGACCACCGTGCCGTCGGTGAACGCGATCGACGCGGGGCCGTCCCACGGCTCCATCAGCGACGAGTGGTAGCGGTAGAACGCGCGCCGGTCGGCCGACATGGTGGCGTGGTTCTCCCACGCCTCCGGGATCATCATCAGCACCGCGTGCCAGATCGGCCGGCCCGCGAGGTGCAGCAGCTCGAGGCACTCGTCGAAGCTCGCGGTGTCGGACGCGCCGGGCGTGCAGATCGGGAACGCGCGCTCGAGCCCCGGGATGTGCGGGGTGGACATGAGGGCTTCGCGCGCCCGCATCCAGTTGCGGTTGCCCTGCACCGTGTTGATCTCGCCGTTGTGGGCGATCATGCGGTACGGGTGCGCGAGCGGCCACGACGGGAACGTGTTGGTGGAGAAGCGGCTGTGCACCAGGGCCAGCGCGCTCTCGACCCGCTCGTCGCACAGGTCGGGGAAGAACTCCGACAGCTGCGGCGTGGTGAGCATGCCCTTGTAGACGAGCGTGCGGGCCGACAGCGACGGGAAGTACACACCGTCGCCCTCGTTGACCTCGTGCTCCACGCGCTTGCGCACCACGAAGAGCAGACGGTCGAGCTCGATGCCGGTGGCGCCGCCCGGGTCGTCGACGACCAGGTGCCGGAAGCTCGGCATGACGCTCAGCGCCGTGGGGCCGATGGGCGACGGGTCGATCGGGACCTCGCGCCACCCCAGGACCCGCAGTCCCTCCTCGGCGATGATGGCGTCGATGTGGGCCATCGCCTTCTCGGCGTCGGTGGGGTCGCCGGGCAGGAAGGCCAGGCCGATCCCGTAGGCGCCCGCGGGCGGCAGCGCGAAGCCGACCGCCTCGCGCAGGAAGCGGTCGGGGACCTGGATCAGGATCCCGGCGCCGTCACCGGTGTTGACCTCGGCGCCCGACGCGCCCCGGTGGTCGAGGTTGCAGAGGGCGCCGAGGGCGTCGTCGACGATGCCCCGGCTGGCCTGGCCCTTGATGTGGGCGACGAACGACACCCCGCAGGCGTCGTGCTCGAAGCGGGGGTCGTAGAGCCCGAACGCCTCGGGGGCGGCGCTGAACGGCACACGAGGAGCGCGCGCGGCTTCACGCGGCGTGCAGGGCGTGGTCGGCTCGGCGGCCGACCGGGTGGTCGTGTCGGGTGTCGTCATCTCACATCCACGGCGCGGCCCCGGGGGGCCGGGATGATGGGTCGGAACTCAGGTGTGGACGCAGGGGTGGGACGACGTTGGCCCGATCTGCGGCTTGGCAAGGTTAGCGGAGCGCTCCCCCGGGTTGGCAAAGGGATTCGGGCCCGCCGACGGCTCCGGGAACCGTCGTGGCCCGACCGGCGCGCTAGACATGTCGGCCATGAGCCCGGCGCCCGAGCCCACCTCCGACCGTGGCCTCGTGGCGGTGCTCGGTGGCGGCCAGCTCGGGCGCATGCTCGGCCTCGCCGGCATCCCGCTCGGCCTGCGTTTCCGCTTCCTCGACCCGGTCGCCGGCGCCCCCGCCTCGGCGGTCGGCGACCTCGTGGTGGGGGCGCTGGGCGACGAGGCGGCGCTGCACACGGTCGCCGCGGGCGCCACCGCCGTCACCTACGAGTGGGAGGGCGTGCCCGCCGACGCCGCCCGCTTCCTCGTCGACGAGGATCCCCTCCGGCCGGTGCGCCCCGGCGCCCTGCCCCTCGAGGTGTCGCAGGACCGGCTCACCGAGAAGGACACCTGCCGGCGGCTCGGCATCGCCACCCCGGCGTTCGCGGCCGTCGACTCGCGTGAGGACCTCGACGCCGCGTTGGCCGCGGTGGGCGGACTCCCCGCCGTGCTCAAGACCCGCCGAGGTGGCTACGACGGCAAGGGCCAGGCGGTGCTGCGCGACCCCGCGGATCTCGACCCGGCGTGGGAGTCGCTCGGCGCGGGCGACGCGCCGCTCATCCTCGAGTCGCTCGTGCCCTTCACCCGGGAGCTGTCGGTGATCGCGGTGCGTTCGCCCGAGGGCGAGGTGCGCTGCTGGCCGCTCGTGGAGAACCACCACCGCGACGGCATCCTCCGCCTCAGCCTGGCCCCCGCGCCCGACCTCGACCCCACGCTGCAGGCCCGCGGCGAGGAGATCGCGGCACGCCTGCTCGCCGAGCTCGACCACGTGGGCGTGCTCACCGTCGAGCTGTTCGAGCACAACGGTGAGTTGCTCGTGAACGAGCTCGCGCCCCGGGTGCACAACTCCGGGCACTGGACCATCGAGGGCGCGGACACCAGCCAGTTCGAGAACCACCTGCGGGCGGTGCTCGGGTGGCCGCTCGGCTCGACCGCGGCACGCGGCAGCTCGGCGATGGTCAACTGCATCGGCGCGCTCCCCGACCGCGACGCGGTGCTCGCGGTGTCCGGAGCGCACCTGCACGACTACGAGAAGGAACCGCGCCCCGGTCGCAAGGTGGGCCACGTCACCGTGACGGCTCCCGACGACACCACCCGCGACGAGCGCGTCGCGCAGGTGCAGGCCCTCGATCACCGCCACCGAGCGCTGATCCCGACGAACTTGCGTCGCTAGGTCGCGATTCTTCCCAGGAGGCGACGCAAGTTCGTCGGAGGCAGGGTGTTCAGTCGGACTTCTGGCGGACGGCGCCGGTCGCGTTGAGCGCGGCGATCTCGTTGGCGTCGAAGCCGAAGCCGGCGAGGATCGCGTTGCTGTCGGCGCCCGGCGCGCGGGCCGGACCCTGGATCTCGGGCGCGGTGCGCGAGAAGCGCGGCGCGGGCGCGGGCTGCAGCACCCCGTCGTGCTCGACGATCGTGCCCCGGGCCTTCATGTGCGGGTGCTCGGCCGCCTCGCCCATGGTGAGGACGGGCCCGAAGCAGGCGTCGCTGCCCTCGAGCCGCGCGCACCACTCGTCGCGCGTCTGCTCCTGGAAGATCTCGGTGAAGCGCGCCCGCATCGCGGGCCAGTTCGCCCGGTCGTTCTGGTCGCCGAACTCGTCGGGCGCGAGCCCGAGGCGCTCGAGCAGCTCGGCGTAGAACTGCGGCTCGAGCGCGCCGATCGAGATCCACTTGCCGTCCGCGGTCTCGTACGCGTCGTAGAACGGCGCGCCGGTGTCGAGCAGGTTGGTGCCCCGCTCGTCGGACAGCTGACCCATCGAGCGCATGCCCCACATCGGGTGCATCAGGAACGCGGCGCCGTCGACCATCGCGACGTCGACCACCTGTCCCTGGCCCGACTGGCGCGCCTCGAGCAGCGCGCACACCACACCGAACGCGAGGAACATGCCGCCGCCGCCGTAGTCGCCGATCATGTTGAGCGGCGGGGTGGGCGGGGCGCCGGCGCGGCCGTAGTGGGCCAGCGCGCCGGCCACCGAGATGTAGTTGATGTCGTGGCCGGCGGAGTGCGCGAGAGGCCCGTCCTGACCCCAACCCGTCATACGGCCGTAGACGAGACGTTCGTTGCGGGCCAGGCAGTCGTCGGGCCCGAGGCCGAGTCGCTCCATCACGCCGGGCCGGAAGCCCTCGATGAGGGCGTCGGACTGCTCGATCATGCGCAACAGGGCGTCGCGCCCCTCGGGGGCCTTGAGGTCGATGCCGAGCGACCGGCGGCCGCGGGCGTCGACCACGAAGCCCTGGGGCCGGCGGACGCGGTCGACCAGGTCGGCCCGCTCGACCCGCACCACCTCGGCGCCCATGTCGGCGAGCAACGTCGCGCAGAACGGACCGGGCCCGATCCCGAGCAGCTCGATCACCTTCACACCCTGCAGCGGTCCCATGCGATCCTCCCGGTCGTGGGCGAGAGGATGCCACGCGTGCGGGCCCCCCACCGAACGACCGATCGGGGGCCGGGGTCAGAGCCGAGTGGCCCGCAGGCCCTCGAGGATCTGCGCCCACTGGACGGCGCAGGTCCGGTGCGTCACGGTCTCCTCCGCGTCGATCGCGCGCCGCACGGCGGCGACGAACTCACGCTCCGCGGCCCGGATGATCTCGTCGCGGGCGCTGCGGCGCTGCTCGGCGGTCGTGGCGCCGTCAGGGCGCAGTCGTACGACGGTTTCGGTGATGCTCACGGGACCCTCCCGTTCGATGGTCGTCTTGGTCGCGGCCATCATCGGGGACCTGGGCTGGCGAGTACAGGTCTTCGAGGTGAACTTCGCGCGACGGTGGGTGAACGTTCGTCGCGTCAGGGTGCCGTGCCGCCGGTACGCCAGTCGGGCACGCTCGGGGCCGATGCCGCGCGGGAGCGCAGGAAGACGGTCAGCTGCTGCACCTGCTCGTCGGTGAGGGTCCCGCCGTAGTCGAGACCCCATGCAGGCATGTCCGTGCCGGAGACCCCGGCCGAGATCAGCGCCCGGAGCTGGGCGTCGTTCGTCGACGAGAGGAACTCCTTCGAGTGCAACGTGGGCGCGTCACCACCGCCCGTGCCGTTGTCGCCGTGGCAGTCGGCGCAGTTCGCGGCGAAGAGCTTCTTGCCGAGCGCGACGTATTCCGTGCGCTGCGCCGCGGAGGCGTCGGCACGCAGGGTGGGTTCCCGGATCCGGTAGGCGACGAACCCGGCGACGAGCAGGACCATGAACACCAGCCCGACGGCGAGATAGCGGTTCAAGCTTCGCTCGAGCGCCTCCGGCTCGAACGGTTGCGGCGACGGCCGTTCGCGCGGCATGTCAGTCGCCCTTCAAGCAGCTCGGACCCTTGGCAGGGGTCAGGAACTGATGAGCCCCCTGGTCGGGCCCCGGTTCGAGCGTCCCGGTGTCGACGACGACTGCGTCGGCCGTGACGGTGGTGGAGTAGCGGTCCATGCCCCGCGGCGACGGCCCGGTGATCCACTCCCCGGCGATGTCGAACACGGAGCCGTGGCAGGCGCACTCGAAGCGGCCGGAGCTCTCGCAGAACGGCACCCGACACCCCAGGTGCGGGCACTTCTGCGACAACGCGAACACCTGCTCCTTGGCCTTGGTGACGTAGAGGCGACCCTCCGGGTAGTAGGTCGCGGTCCCCGTCTCGTAGTCGGCCGGCGCGCCGAGCTTGAGCTTCCCGGCCGTCGCGCCGCTGCCGAACGGCCGCAGCGCCTCGTAGGCCGTGTAGGCGCCGGCGCCCAGGAGGATCGCACCGCCGACCTTCCACAGGTTCACCAGGAACTGGCGCCGGTTCGTGAGTTGCTTCTCGGCCATTGCGCTGACTCCTACAGCTCGACGTAGAGGTGGTGCCACGGGTCGACCCACTGCCAGCCCGGACCCCGGAAGAAGGTGCCGATCACGGTGAGCACGACCGCGGCGAGGAGGAGACCGGTGAAGAGCACCACCGCGACCTTGCGGTGACGTGCCTCGGTCGCTGGATTGCGGTCGAGATACGGCAGCAGCACGAGCACCAGGACGATCGCGCTGGGGACGAGAATCCCCGCCACGAGCGGGTCGAAGTGCGACAGCAGCTCCTGCAGGGCGGAGAAGTACCACGGCGCCTTCGCGGGTTCGGGCGTCTGGTTCGGGTTGGCGATCTCCTGCAGTGGCGCGCTGAACGCGACCCCGAGTGCGAGCACGACCGAGGCGACGCCGAGCAGCACGACGACGTGACGCGCGATCAGGTGCGGCCAGGTGAACACCGTGTCGTCGACCGGGCGGTCCTCGGCGGTGACGCTCTCACGGTCGACGACGCCGAGCACGCGGGTGCGTCCTCCGTAGAGGTCCGGCCGGGCCCCTGCCGGACCGGACGGTGCCCGCTCGCGGTCGCCTCCTCGGCAAAGGCGCCGGTGGTGGCACGGTCGACCGCGAAACCGTCCTTGCGGACGCGCCAGATGTGGAGCGCGAGCACGAGCACCAGCGATGCGGGGAGCACCGCGACGTGGAGCGCGTAGAAGCGCAACAGCGTGTTCGCCCCCACCTGGTCCCCGCCGATCAGCAGATCTTGCGCCCGGCCACCCACGACCGGCACGTAGTGCATCAGGTTGGTGCCGACGGTGACCGCCCAGTAGCTGAGCTGGTCCCACGGCAGCAGATAGCCGGTGAACGACAACGCGAGGGTGAGGAGCAACAGGACGACACCGAGCACCCAGTTGAACTGTCGCGGCCGCTTGTAGGCACCTGCATAGAACACCCGGATCAGGTGCAGCACGACGACGAGCACCATCAGGTGGGCGGACCATCGATGGACGTTCCGGATCAGCTGACCGAAGCCGACGTCGGTCTTCAGGTGCTGCATGTTGCCGTAGGCGGCGGTGGGCGAGGGGGTGTACACGAACATCAGGTACACACCGGTGGTGAGCAGGATGCCGAACAGCACGGTCGCGATGAACCCCAGGCGGAACGAGTAGCGCAGACGCAGCACCCGCGCCGGCACCTTCACCGGGTAGACGTGCAGGAAGAAGTTGCTGAAGCCCTGCAACGCACGGCCACGCGGGGTGTCGAGCTGCGGATGACGGAAGGCCGAGCGCCACACCTCGCTGCGCCGCAGGCGGCCTCGCAACCCGGTGTCGACGGTGGCGGCCGCGGGCTCGAGCCCGTCGCGAGCCCCGTCGTGGGCCCCGTCACGCGGATCAGTCACGACACGACCTCCAGGGCGTGGGCCATCGACAATGCCGAGGGCGGGCAGCGGTTGACACACAGGCCGCAGCGGATGCAGGCGTCTTCGTCGAGCAGCAACGCAGACTGCTCCTCGCCGCCGACACCGATCCGGTCGGCGCGCACGATCGTGATGCAGTTCGGCGGGCACACGTCGACGCACAGCCCGCAGAGGATGCACTTCGTCGAGTCGAGGACGACGTTGTCGAAGCACCGGAGGCACCGCAACGCCTCCCGGGTCGCGTCGTCCTCGTCGTAGCCGACCTCCACCTCCGCGAACCCGATCCGGCGATCGGTCGCCGTGGTCGGCATCTCGACGCGCGCGATCGCGTCGTACGCGCTGTCGAGACGGCGGAACCCTCGACGCGTCGTGAGCTCGATCGCCGTCACCAACGGCTCGGGGGCCGGATCCCGGCCGGCGAGCACCGCGTCGATCGATGCCGCGGCCCGACGGCCGTCGGCCACGGCGTCGATGAGCAGACGCGGGCCGTGCGCGACGTCGCCCCCCGCCCACACGCGCGGGTTGCTCGTGCGCATGGTCTCGTCGATCTGCACCGTGCCGGCCGTCGTGGTCGTGAGTGCGACGTCGCCCAGGAATCCGAGGTCGGTCGTCTGGCCGACGGCGAGGATGACCGTGCTCGCCGAGACGACGCGCTCCGTGCCCGCGACAAAGGTCGGCGAGAATCGGCCCTGGTCGTCGAAGACCGACGCGACGTCGATCGTCTCGAGACCGCTGACCCGACCGTCGGCGCCGACGAACCGGTGCGGGCCGCGTCGGTACAGGATCGTGATGCCTTCGACCGCGGCCTGGGCAATCTCCTCGGCGTCGGCGGGGATCTCCTCCGGCGACTCGAGCGCCAGCACCGTGACGTCGAGCACTCCGGCACGCCGTGCGGAACGCGCCACGTCGAGCGCGGTCGTGATGTCGAGGGCGGCCGTCGGCGCCGAGGCCGAAGCGCGCAGCGCGGTGCGGGCCGCGTCGAACGCGACATTGCCGCCACCCACGACGACGACCCGCTCCCCCAGGTCGACGGTGAAACCACGGTTCACGTTCAGCAGGTACTCGACGGCGCGCAGCACTCCGTCGAGGTCGTGGCCCGGGAGGTCGAGGTCGCGTGCACGACCGGCGCCGACGGCGAGGAACACCGCATCGTGACGCTCGAGCAGCGCCGCGAACGTCGCGTCACGCCCGACCACGAACCCGGTGTGCGCGGTGACCCCGAGCTCGAGGATCGCGGCGATCTCCCGTTCCACCAGGCGACGCGCCAGGCGGTACTCCGGGATCCCGAGCACCATCATGCCGCCCAATCGGTCGGCTGCCTCGTACACGCTGACGTCGTGGCCCGCGAGGCGCAGATCGTGCGCGGCGGTGAGTCCCGCCGGCCCGCCGCCGACGATGCCCACCGAGTGTCCCGAGGGCGGCGCGATCGCGCCGTGGCCTTCGTGCCACACCGCGGAGGCGGAAAAGCTCTCGACCCCGAACCGCTCGGTGACGAAGCGCTTGAGGCCCCGGATCGACACCGGCGCGTCGACAGTGCCGCGCCGGCACGAGGACTCGCACGGCGCCCCGCACACCCGTCCGCAGATCGACGCGAACGGGTTGGGTGCCCGCGCGATGAGGTACGCCTCGCGAAAGCGACCTTCCGCGATCGCGGTGACGTACGCACCGGCGTCGGTGTGGACGGGGCACGCGGCGCGACACGGCTCGTTGTCCCACCACCAGCGGTCGTCAGGCTCTCGGGGGGTCACGGCGTGGAGCTCTCCATGCCGTGGCCGCCGTCAGACGACCCCATCAGATGACCCGGCGCGCCTGGAGCCGCCGCAACGCGAACGCGAGCGCCGCCAGCGCGACGACGAACTCGCTGGTCGCGACGGCGACCCGCCCGCCGCGCGAGAGCTGGTCGAGGTGGCCGAGACACCAGTTGGGCACCCACGCCAGGAGCGCGAACCCCACGACGAGGATCACCGCCACGGTGCCGCAGCGCGCGCCACCAGCCGATGGCCGACCTCGACCGCTCGACGCCGGGGCCGGTACCGGTACCGGGGTCGACCATCAGGTCACCGTGAAGCCCGCGCGCATCCCGAGCCCGTAGTGCTTCGCGATGTTGCAGACCAGCGCGTAGTTGCCCTTCTTCAACGTGAGGGTCACCGACTTGGTCTTGCCCTTGGGCACGTTGCCCACCTCGCCGACGTTGGCGGACTCACTGATCCGATTCGTCTTGGCGTTCACGGTGATCTGGTCGAACGTCTTGCCCGCCGGCAGTTTGACCACGACCATCTCGTGCAGGATCGTGCCGTTGTTGGTGACGACGAACTTGACCTTCCCGGCCGGGGCCGTCGCCGGGTCGACAGTCATCGTCATGGCGTCGGCGGTCCCGGACGTGTCACCGACCGCGACCGCCACCGTCGTCGTCGGCGCCTTGGCCGCCGAAGTCCGCGCGCCGGCGGCGACCGGCGTGAGGACGGTGAACGTGAGGACGGTGATCGCGACGCCCGCCATCCCGAGTGTGAGCTTCCGCATCTTCGACCACCCCTTCGGGCCCGGAGGCCCAGCGACGAACGCGGCGGCTCCTCCGCCGCGTGGGTCAAGGCTGGCAGACCGACGAACCGACGAAACAGGGTCGTTGTGCCCCTCCGGCGGACCGGAAGTCCCTTTGTCGGTGCAGCGAATCGGCCGGCCGCGCCTCACCAGGAGCCGCCGCCGCCTCCCCCGCCGCCGCCACCGGCGAAACCGCCGCCCGAGAACCCGCTGCTGCCGCTCGACGCGGGCGTGGACGCGAGCGTGCCCACGCTGGTGACCGCGAAGCCGTCGATCGCCGCGGTGAACATCGCGTAGTCGAGCGGGTGTTGCGCGACGTACCAGGCGCTGGTGTCGGGCGGCGGGTCGTCGAGCCCGCCGAACGCGCGCGCCCACTTCTTGGTCGCGCCGAACACCACCGCGTACGCCAGGTACTCGGAGAACAGGTTGGCCCGCTCCGCGAACTCGGCCCGGCGCTTCTCCGACTCGTCGATGAACCGCTTGAAGCCCAACGTGTGGCGCAGGACCGCGTACCCCTTCGCGGTGCGCGCGGGCATCAGCACCGACACGACCATCAGCACGATGCCGGCCACGATGACCGGCAGGCCGACGAGGCCGGCGTGGGTGAACGCGGCCAGCGCGATGGTGACGCCGATCCCGCCGAGGAACACCAGCAGGCCGAGCGCGAACCACAGCGCCTTCACCGTGCCCGGCCGCGTGCGGAACCAGCCCTTGTCCATCGCGTCGTCCATGAGCTGCTTCTCGACACTCTGCATGCGCGCCGCGAACTCGTTGTGCAACTCGGAGATGAGCACCTGGTCGCCGTCACGGAACAGGCCGTCGTAGAGGGTGCGCTCGTAACGGTGGAGGGGCTCGTCCTTCGGCAACTTCACCAGCCGCCAGTCACGCTTGCGGAAGAACCCGCCCTCCTCGATCTCCTCGATGCGGAGATAGCCGCGCACCGCGAGGTCGACCATGGTGGCGGTGACGTCGAGGGTGTTGGCCTTGAAGTCGACGAGCACGCCGAGCTGGCCGGGCCGCAGGTGCTCGGGCGGCTCGAACTCCACCGGCGTCTCCGCTTCGCGCCGCGGCGCGCCGACCTCGGTGGCCACGCCGGCTGCGGCGGCATCGGGGCCCGGGCCGTAGGCGGCGTCGACCGCCGAACCCGCGTAGCGACGGTCACGGCCGACCCGCCACACGAGGAACAGCACCCCGCCGACGAGCAGGAGGAGCAGCCCGCCCGCGATGCCGCCCGTCGCCGGCGTCACCCGGAACGCCGAGCTCACGCTGAAGCGCTCCTCGAGCACCGGGCGCGGGGCGGGCACCACGTCCTTCGGGAACGCGAGGCTGACGGTGACCGCCTCGTACGGGTCGAGCCGCGGCACCGCGAACGTTCCGGTGTCGCCCGCGCTGGTCTGGGTGGGGCACGGGTAGACCGAGCCGTACGTGCCGAACGCGCACCCGACCCGCTGCACCTCGGCCGGCATCGTCGCCACCACCGTGACGTCGGAGATCGGCACCGTCCAGTCGTTGCCCACCGCGTTCCACACCAGCTCGTCGTGATCGGTGAAGCCGTTCAGCGCGCCGTGGACCCGGTAGGTGATCTCGTAGGTGTGCGCGCCGCTGATCGTGCGATCGGGATCGCCGATCTTGATGCGGAGGTGGTCGCCGTCCTCCTCGGTGGTGAACTGCGCGGGGGTGCCCGGCGACGCGCTCACCGAGAGCACGTCGATCGGGTACACGCGGTCGTAGCCCGCCCGGGCGGGGTAGTCGACGCGGTCGGTGATGTCGCGGTAGATCCCGTGCTTCGGGATCACGCCGAACTGGTACTCGATCCGCTCGTGCACGAGCAGCGTGCCCGCGGGTTCGACGGTGAGGTCGACGTGGTAGCCGGTGATCTGCTCGATCCCGTCGGGGATGGGCGGCAGCGTCGGGTCGGTCTGCGCGTGGGCGGTTGCGCCCAGGGCCGCGAGCACCGGAACCACGAGCAGCGCGGCGCACAACGCCCTGCGGAGCATTCTCGACCGGAGGCGGACACGACGCACGCGCGGAGGCTACCGGCACGCGCCGGGCGGTTCGCGCAACTCCGCGTTCATCGATCCGGCGTGTCTTCGCCGAGACGCTCGCCGAGACGTTCGCCGCGCAGCTCGCGGCCTGCGACACGGTCACCGAACTGCCCGGCGGCGCCCACCGCCAGCGCGACGGGCACCAGCACCGTGGCGGCCAGAGCCACGACCCGTACGTGTGCCGGCCACGAGGTCAACTCCGCCGAGATCCAGGCACCGGCGGCCACAGCCGCGGCCGCGATCGTCGCTCCGCGCGACCCACCGCATCCGAGCTTGGTCCCGGGTCGAGCTGACCGAGCGAGCGCGCGCGACGAATCCGACCACCGCCAGGATCGCCGCGAACACGACCTCCGCGCCGATGAGCACGGGCCGTAGCCGCGGGCGGTCGGCCACCAGCACCAGCGCGACGCCGATGGCCGCCGCATACGCCACCAGCGCGCCGACGCGACGGCGACGGGTGCCGAGCACACCGTCGGGCAGACCCAGCGCAAGGTGGAGCGCGAGCGCGGGGAGCGCGGCAGCACCGACTGCGCGCATCGATGCGCCGACGTCCCGCGCGCCGTCGGTGGCCGCGGGCCGGGCATGGAGCGCGGCACCGAGCACGAGGGCCGCACCTGCCACGGCGATGAGGCTCATCAGCGTTGCGAGCGGCTCCGTGGGCCGCCGGCACGCGACGAACAATGCGCACAGGGCCCAGGCCGTCACCAGGATGCCGCACAACACCCGCCCCGGACCGAGCGTCCGTTCCTCGGCCAGCAACGCCGCGCCGAGGACGCCGAGGATCGCAAGCGCTGCGAGCACCGCCACGCCCGTCGCGCGCGACGTCCACTGCGGACGGGCGCCGACGCCCAATCGCTTCGACGGGAGCTCGAATGCTTCGAGCTGCTCGGAGGGCTCGAGACCGGTCACCTGGGACAGTTTGCCTCCGCGGCGAGGTCCGCCGCTCGTATCGAGTCACCACCGCGCCGACCTGCCGAGATCGATCGACCAGTGGACCACCTCGGGTAGCGTGCGGTCCCGATGCGGATCGCCACCTGGAACGTCAACTCGCTGAAGGCGCGCATGGAGCGCGTCGACGAGTGGCTGCGCGACGCGAAGCCCGACGTGCTCTGCCTGCAGGAGACCAAGCTCTCCGACAAGAACTTCCCGCACCTCGAGTTCCAGGCCCTCGGCTACGACTCGGTGCACCACGGCCAGGGCCAGTGGAACGGCGTGGCCATCCTCTCCCGGGTGGGCATCGCCGACCCGACCAACGGGTTCGGCGAGGGCACCGTCGACCCCTACGAGGGCGACGCCCGCCTCATCGCCGCCACCTGCGGCGGCGTGCGCGTGGTGAGCGTGTACGTGCCCAACGGCCGCGAGGTGGCGACCGAGTTCTACGACCGCAAGCTCGACTGGTTCGGCTGCCTGCACGACTGGCTCGCCGCCACCAGCGCGCCCACCGACGACGTCGCGGTGCTCGGCGACTTCAACGTCGCGCCCGACGACCGCGACGTGTGGTCGACGAAGGCGTTCGCCGGTTCCACGCACGTGACCACACCCGAACGCGACGCGGTGGCTCGTCTGTGCGACTGGGGCCTGGTCGACGTGTTCCGCGAGCGCTACGCCGACGACGGCCTCTACTCCTACTGGGACTACCGCGGCGGCGACTTCCACCAGCACCGCGGGATGCGCATCGACCTCGTCCTCGCCAGTGCGCCGCTCGCGGCCCGGGCCACCTGGGCGGTGGTCGACCGCAACGCCCGCAAGGGCAAGCAGCCGTCCGATCACGCGCCGGTCATCGTCGACTTCGACTGAACCGCCCGATCCGAGGAGCACGCCATGAGCGCCAGCACACGCGAGACGAAGCAGCGCCGTTGGCTCTGGGCCCTCGGTGGTCTTGTGATCGTGCTCGCCATCGCGCTCGCCGTGGTGCTGGTGACGCGCGACGACGGTTCCGACTCGGCGTCGACGACCACGACCACTGCCGCGGCGTCCACGTCGACCACCGTGGCGAGCACGACCACGACCACCGCCGCGCCCGCCACCACGACCACGCTGCCCTACCCGGTCATCACCGACGACCCGCAGGTGTACGCGCAGTACCTGTTCGTGGCGTGGCAGAACAGCAGCCAGAGCTCGGCCGCGAACGTCGCCAGCGCCGAGGCGATCACCCAGATGTTCCAGCAGCCCTACTCCGCGAGCGCGAACTGGCAGTTCGGCAACTGTGATCCCGCGGCGGGCACGCTCTACTGCACGTGGAACGCGGCGAGCGGCGCCAAGCTCACCATGCAGGTGCGCACCCTCACCGGTGGGCTCCCGATCCAGGTCGTGGGCGTCAGCCGCAGCTGAGCCGCGCAGGCCGCGAGAGCCGGTTGCTCAACCCGCAGGCGTGACCGAGTAGAGCGACGCCAGTCGTTCGAACGACGCGACCCGCTCCTCGAACGGCCACACCACGTTGCCGATCATGAGCTCGTCGGCCCCGGTGCGCTCCAGCAACGCGTCGAGCTGGGCCTGCACGGTGTCGGGACCGCCGATGATGTGCGCCTTCGACCAGTCGTCGACCACCTGCTGCTCGTACGGCGTGAACTTGTAGTCGGCCGCGAGCTCGGGTGTCGCGTACGGCTCCGAGCGACCCGCGGCCATCCCCAGGAACGCGACCTTCCCGGGCTTCGCGAGCCACTGCGCGTGCTCGTCGTTCTCGCCGCAGATCACCGACGCACCCATCATGAGGTGCGACTCGGCGAGGTCCATCGACGGCCGGAAGCTGCGCCGGTAGATGGCCACCGCGTCGTCGACCATCGCCGGCGCGAAGTGGTACGCGAACGAGTACGGCAATCCCAGGTGCGCGGCGGCCTGCGCGCCGTAGGTGCTCGACCCCAGGATCCACAGTTCCGGCTTCTGACCCTTCGCCGGCACCGCGGTGATGTTCGCGTACGGATGCCCGGGCGGGAACTCCCCCTCGAAGAAGCCGAGGAGCTGCGTCATCTGCTCGGGGAAGTCGTCGGCCCCGACGGGCTGCTGGCTGCGCCGGAGCGCCTGTGCGGTGAGCGGATCGGTGCCCGGCGCGCGCCCGATGCCGAGATCGATCCGACCCGGGTGCAGGCCTTCGAGGATCCCGAACTGCTCGGCCACCGTCATCGGCGCGTGGTTGGGCAGCATCACCCCACCCGACCCGAGGCGAATGGTCGACGTGAGCGCGCCCAGGTGGGCGAGCAACACCGGCGGCGACGCGCTGGCGATGCTCGGCATGTTGTGGTGCTCGGCCACCCAGAAGCGCTTGTACCCGAGACGCTCGGCGACCTGCACCATCTCCCCCGAGTTGCGGAACGCGTCCGCGGGCGTCGCGCCGCGCACCACGGGCGCGACGTCGAGGATGGACAGCGGGATGCGGTGCTCGGTCATAGGGCAGCGATCGTAGGCGGCGACCAACGTTGATGATCCCGCCAGTGGACCCGCCTGGTCATCCCGACGGCCCCCGGGCCCGGGGTTCCCCGCTCCCGGCGCCGCGCACCGTTGTCGTTCGCCGTTCGACCCGGATCGTGCCGTCGGGATCGCGGACCAGTCGTCGTCGCCCCTCGTGGACCTTCTGGTGGTGACGCCGACACAGCAGCACGAGGTTGGCGAGGTCGGTCGCGCCGCCCCGTTCCCACTCGACGAGGTGGTGGACGTCGCACCATTGCGCCGGGGCCCGGCATCCCGGGTACTGGCAGTGACGATCGCGCACCGCGACCGCGCGGCGTTGGGCGGACGACGGAGTACGCACCGAGCGCCCCATGTCGAGCACCTCGCGCCGACCGTTCACCACCAGCCAACCGATGCGCGCGTCGCACGCCAACCGGCGGATGGTGTCGAGGGGCACCGCACCGAATCCCGTGATCTCGCAGCGGTGGCCCTCGAGATCGCGCGGGTCGTGCTGCGGTGTGAACACCACCTCGATGCTCGGCGTCGCCCGCTGACCTCCGCCGCGCCCGGCAACATTGCGCGCGTCGAGGTAGTGGCGGGCCAACTTCACGAGACCTTCGCCACGACGTTGCGACAGCGTGCGCGGCGTGTCGGGGCCGCCCACCGCGTCGGGGGGCTCGAGCAGATCGAGCGCCCGGGTGAGCATCGCCGACCCCTCGGGGTCGAGGAACCCGGCCAGCTCACTCCCGAGCAGCCCGTTGCACACGTCGAGATGCACGCGCTCGAAGGCCCGGGACGCGTCCTCGTCGGCGAGCTCGTCGTCGGCGAGGTTCCGCCACGTGCGCAGCGCGAGCGTGAGGTCGCGGGTGTCGAGTCGGGCCGCGATGTCGAGCAGCAACGCCTCGTCGCGCTCGTAGAACTCCTCGCGGTGGCGCGCCGACTCCGCGAGGGCGTCGACCTTGTCGGTGGTGACCGTGCCCTCCGCCAACGCATCCCAGGTGGCCGCGAACCGCTGCACGTGCCGGGCCGAGCGCAACACCCGCCCCGCCGCCGCGCGCGGCATCCGGGCGTTGGCCGCCAGCCACGCGCTCGCCGACGCGAACCCGTCCTCACCCCACGCGCCGCGCGCGTCCCACTCGGCGGTCAGGCGCAGGAACTCGGCGTCGAGGCGTTCACGCTCCGCGGCGACCGCCAGCATCCGGTCGGAGAGCGCGGCCGACGACCAGGCCGCGCGGTCTTCCGCTGCGAGCTTCTCGCGGCCCTCGGTGATCAGGTCGAGCGGATCGCCTCCCATGTACGAACATACGTTCGCTCCCCGCCCGTGTCACGCAAGTCCTGGAGATTTCTCCATGCAACGGAGGCGCGGCCGGGTGCTCTGATGGGGACCGGGAACCAACCCGCGACGGAGGCGAGACCAATGGGCAACGAGCTGAGCACCCGGGCCATGCAGACCCTCGACAACGCCCGCCAGGCCATCGTCGGCCTGCGGGTGTTCGGCGAGGCCTACGAGGTGGGCGACGTCACCGTCATCCCGGTGTCGGTCGTGCGCGGCGGCGGTGGCGCCGGGGGCGGCGAGGGCCAGGGGCCCGAACGACCCGGCCGCGGCCGGAGGCAGCCGCGCCGCAGGGCGCCGGCGGCGGCGCGGGCTTCGGCATCAACGCCCGCCCGGCCGGCGTGTACGTGGTGACCGGCGATCAGGTCGAGTGGAAGCCGGCGGTCAACCGGATGGCGGCGGTGCTCGGCGGACAGGTGGTCGCGGTGGTCGCGCTGCTCACGATCCGCAAGATCTTCGGCAAGCGCTGAGCGTGCGGCGCCCGCGACCACCGCGGACCCGCACACCGTTACGGTGCGGGGATGACGCGGCGGCGTCGCGAACCCGGCGTCGCCCTCGATCGACGGCACGACGCTCCGCCTCATCGACTCCTCCACCGGCGAGAGTCGCTGGAGCGCCCAACTCCGAGCGGCCACGAGGTGGTGCACACCGTCGTCATCGGGCGAGACGCGGTGTACGTCGGCCTCGGCTGCCAGTCGATGGACTGAACCACGCACCGATCCGGAATTGCGAGGTCGAACGTGCGACGCGAGTGCGTCAGCGGGCCTTGAGCGCCTCGATGAGCTTCGGCACGACCTTGTGCACGTCGCCCACGATGCCGAGGTCGGCGATGCCGAAGATCGGCGCCTCGCCGTCCTTGTTCACGCAGATGATGTTGTCGGAGCCCTTCATGCCCACCATGTGCTGCGTGGCACCCGAGATGCCCAGCGCGATGTAGAGCTTCGGCTTCACGACCTTGCCGGTCTGGCCGACCTGCTTCGAGTAGGGCACCCAGCCGGCGTCGACGATCGCACGCGACGCACCCGACGCGCCGCCGAGCAGCTTGGCGAGGTCGTCGACCAGCGGGCCGAACGCGTCGGCGGCGCCGATGCCGCGGCCGCCGGACACGACGATCTCGGCGTCCTCCAGCTTCGGCCCCTCGCGCTCCTCGACGTGACGCTCGAGCACCTTGGCCTCACCGGCACGCCCGCGTCGGGCGCGGCCACCGCGACCACCTCGGCCGCGCCGCCGCCGCTCGGCTCCGCCGCGAACGACTTGGGCCGGATGGCGGCGAGGAACGGGCCGTCGCCCTCGAACGCGGTGTCGACGAGCGTGTTGCCGCCGAAGATCGCGGTGCCGACGACGACGGTGTCGCCGTCGACCGACAGCGCCGTGCCGTTGGTGAGCACCGGTCGGTCGAGCTTCGCCGAGAGGCGGGCGACGGCGTCACGGCCGTCGTAGCTCTGCGCGAACAGCACGAGGTCGGGCGAGTGCTCGCCGATCAGCGACGCCAGCGCAGCGGCGCCGACGACACCGGGGAGCCCGTCGCCGGGGTCGACCGCGAACACCTTGGTGGCGCCGTGCGCGCCGAGCTCGCCGGCCAGCGTGGCGGCGTCGGCGCCCACGTAGACGGCCTCGACGGTGCCGGCCAGCTCGCGGGCCTTGGTGAGGAGCTCGAGGGTGGCGCCGGCGGGCTTGTCGCCGTCGGCCTCTGCGAACACCCAGATCTTGGAAACTGCCATCGTCTTCTTGTCTCCTGCGTCTTCGTGTGCGAGTCGGAGTCGTGGTCCGGTTGACTCAGATGACCTTGAGGTTCTCGAGGTAGGCGACGATCTTGGCGAACGACTCGCCGTCGTCCTCGATCTTCTCGCCGGCCTGGCGCTCGGGCGCCGCGCCCACGTTCACGATCTTCTGCCGGGCGCCGGCCCAGCCCACCTGGTCGGCGCCGAGGCCGAGGTCGCCGATGCCGACCTGGTCGACCGGCTTGTTCTTCGCCGCCATGATCCCCTTGAACGAGGGGTAGCGGGGCTCGACCACACCGGCGGTCACGCTCACCACCGCGGGCAACGGGGCCTCGACGGTGTCGTAGCCGTTCTCGGTCTGGCGCTGGATGGTGACCTTGCCGCCGGCGAGCTCCACGTGCTTGGCGAAGGTGAGCGACGGCCAGCCGAGCAGCTCCGCGACCTGCGCGGGGATGGTGCCGGTGTAGCCGTCGGACGACTCCGTGGCGGTGAGCACGAGGTCGATGCCGCCGGCGCGCTCGATCGCCTTGGCCAGCACCTTGGCGGTGCCGAGCGAGTCGGAGCCGGCGAGCGCGTCGTCGGACACGAGCACCGCGCGGGCCGCACCCATGGCGAGCGCGGTGCGCAGGCCGGAGACCTCGCCGTTGGGCGCCATCGAGATGAGCACCACCTCACCGCCGCCCGCCGCCTCGGCGAGCTGCAGCGCCATCTCCACGCCGTAGGCGTCGGAGTCGTCGAGGATGAGCTTGCCCGAGCGCTCGAGCGTGTGGTCGCCCTCGAGCGCACCCGGAACCGCGGGGTCGGGGATCTGCTTGACCGTCACTGCGATGTTCATGGGATCTCCGCGCTTGCCGTCGGGGCGCGGACGAAGTGGGCCCGCGCTCAGCTGAACGACAGATTCTTGCCGCTCGGGGGGTCGTGGTGCGAAACGGGGCAACTACCGTCACGGCGTGGTACCCCGCCGGAAACACGGTTCGACGCCGACCTGCTCGTGGTGGGGGCCGGCCCGGCGGGGATCGCCGCCGCGCTGGAGGCCCGCCGCCTCGGGCTCCGGCCCCTCGTCGTCGACAAGGCCGCCTTTCCCCGCGACAAGATCTGCGGCGACGGCCTCACCGCCGGCGCCCTGCGGCTGCTGGCCTCGTTGGGCCTCGACGTGCGGGCGCTCCCGTCGTACGAGCCGGTGCACGAGACGGTGCTCGTCACGCCCCGGGGCGACGACATCGTGCTGCCCCTCCCCGCCGACGGCCTCCACTCCGCGGTGGTGCGCCGGATCGAGCTCGACGCCGCGCTGGTGGCGCTCGCCCACGACCACGGGGTCGAGGTGGTGGAGCGGGCCGAGGTGGTGGGCGCCCGCACCGCCGGCACGCGCCTCGCGCTCGACGCCTGCGCCGAGCTCGACCTCGCCGACGGCTCCACGTTGCGCGCGCCGTTCGCGGTCGCGGCCGACGGTCACTGGTCGCCGGTGCGCCGCCACCTCGGTGCGAGCTCGGACCGGGCCCGGCGGCGCGCCGAGCCTCGGCACGTGGCACACGTTCCGGCAGTACTTCAGCGGCGTCACCGACCGACGGTTGTGGGTGGTGTTCGACGCCGACCTCCTTCCCGGGTACGCGTGGGTCTTCCCCGTCGCGGGCGGCGGCGCCAACGTGGGGTTCGGGCTGCTGCGCGGCGGTCCCGCGGCCACCGACGGCAAGTCGCTGGCGCGCGTGTGGGAGGGCCTCGCCGACCGCCCTGCGGTGCGCCGCGCGCTCGGACCCGACGCGCAGCCCGAGGGACGGCGCCAGGCGTGGCCGATCCCCGCCGACTACTCGCGCGCCGCGCTCACCCACGGGCGGTTCCTCTTCGCGGGCGACTCCGCCAACGTCGTCGACCCGATGACCGGCGAGGGCATCGCGCAGGCGTTGGAGACCGGGGTGCTCGCGGCGCCGCGCCGTCGCCGCGCACGAACCGGCGGCCGTCGCCGGTCACTACCGCGACGCGGTCGGCTGCTACCCGATGGACTGATCCTCACGCCGATCCGACAATTGCAGAAGCCCCGGCACGCCTCGAAGGGACGGCGCCGGGGCCTCCGTCAGAACCGTGTGAACAGCAGGTCGTTACTGCGTCAGCGGGCCTTGAGCGCCTCGATGAGCTTCGGCACGACCTTGTGCACGTCACCCACGATGCCGAGATCGGCGATGCCGAAGATCGGCGCCTCGCCGTCCTTGTTGACGCAGATGATGTTGTCGGAGCCCTTCATGCCCACCATGTGCTGCGTGGCACCCGAGATGCCCAGCGCGATGTAGAGCTTCGGCTTCACGACCTTGCCGGTCTGGCCCACCTGCTTCGAGTAGGGCACCCAGCCGGCGTCGACGATCGCACGCGACGCACCCGACGTGCCGCCGAGCAGCTTGGCGAGGTCGTCGACCAGCGGGCCGAACGCGTCGGCGGCGCCGATGCCGCGGCCGCCGGACACGACGATCTCGGCGTCCTCCAGCTTCGGCCCCTCGCGCTCCTCGACGTGACGCTCGAGCACCTTGGCCTCACCGGCGCGCCCTGCGTCGGGCGCGGCCACTGCGACCACCTCGGCCGCTGCGCCGCCGCTCGGCTCCGCCGCGAACGACTTGGGCCGGATGGCGGCGAGGAACGGGCCCTCGCCCTCGAACGCGGTGTCGACGAGCGTGTTGCCGCCGAAGATCGCGGTGCCGACGACGACGGTGTCGCCGTCGACCGACAGCGCCGTGCCGTTGGTGAGCACCGGGCGGTCGAGCTTCGCCGAGAGGCGGGCGACGGCGTCGCGGCCGTCGTAGCTCTGCGCGAACAGCACGACGTCGGGCGAGTGCTCGCCGATCAGCGACGCCAGCGCGGCGGCACCGACGACGCCGGGGAGCCCGTCGCCGGGGTCGACCGCGAACACCTTGGTGGCGCCGTGCGCGCCGAGCTCGCCGGCCAGCGTGGCGGCGTCGGCCCCCACGTAGACGGCCTCGACGGTGCCGGCCAGCTCACGGGCCTTGGTGAGGAGCTCGAGGGTGGCGCCGGCGGGCTTGTCGCCGTCGGCCTCTGCGAACACCCAGATCTTGGAAACTGCCATCTTCGTCTTGTCTCCTGCGTCTTCGTGTGCGAGTCGGAGTCGTGGTCCGGATGACCTAGATGACCTTGAGGTTCTCGAGGTAGGCGACGATCTTGGCGAACGACTCGCCGTCGTCCTCGATCTTCTCGCCGGCCTGACGCTCGGGCGCCGCGCCCACGTTCACGATCTTCTGCCGGGCGCCGGCCCAGCCCACCTGGTCGGCGCCGAGGCCGAGGTCGCCGATCCCCACCTGGTCAACCGGCTTGTTCTTCGCCGCCATGATCCCCTTGAACGAGGGGTAGCGGGGCTCGACCACACCGGCAGTCACACTGACCACCGCGGGCAGCGGGGCCTCGACGGTGTCGTAGCCGTTCTCGGTCTGGCGCTGGATGGTGACCTTGCCGCCCGCGAGCTCCACGTGCTTGGCGAAGGTGAGCGACGGCCAGCCGAGCAGCTCCGCGACCTGCGCGGGGATGGTGCCGGTGTAGCCGTCGGACGACTCCGTGGCCGTGAGCACGAGGTCGATGCCACCGGCGCGCTCGATCGCCTTGGCGAGCACCTTGGCGGTGCCGAGCGAGTCGGAACCGGCGAGCGCGTCGTCGGAGACGAGCACGGCGCGGGCCGCACCCATGGCGAGTGCGGTGCGCAGGCCGGAGACCTCGCCGTTGGGCGCCATCGAGATGAGCACCACCTCACCGCCGCCCGCCGCCTCGGCGAGCTGCAGCGCCATCTCCACGCCGTAGGCGTCGGAGTCGTCGAGGATGAGCTTGCCCGAGCGCTCGAGCGTGTGGTCGCCCTCGAGCGCACCCGGAACCGCGGGGTCGGGGATCTGCTTGACCGTCACTGCGATGTTCATGGGATCTCCGTGCTTGCCGTCGGGGCGCGGACGAAGTGGGCCCGCGCTCAGCTGAACGACAGATTCTTGCCGCTCGGGGGGTCGTGGTGCGAAACGGGGCAACTACCGTCAGGGCGTGGCACCCCAGCGGGAAGCGAGGTTCGACGCCGACCTGCTCGTGGTGGGGGCCGGACCGGCCGGGATCGCCGCCGCGCTGGAGGCCCGCCGCCTCGGGCTGACACCCCTCGTGGTCGACAAGGCCGCCTTTCCCCGCGACAAGATCTGCGGCGACGGCCTCACCGCCGGGGCCCTGCGGCTGCTGGCCTCCCTCGGTCTCGACGTGCGGGGGCTCCCGTCGTACGAGCCGGTGCACGAGACGGTGCTGGTCACGCCCCGCGGCGACGACGTGGTGCTGCCCCTCCCCGCCGACGGCCTCCACGCCGCGGTGGTGCGCCGGATCGAGCTCGACGCCGCGCTGGTGGCGCTGGCCCGCGACCACGGCGTCGAGGTGGTGGAGCGGGCCGAGGTGGTGGGCGCCCGCACCGCCGGTACCCGCCTCGCCCTCGACGCCGCCGCCGAGCTCGACCTCGCCGACGGCTCCACGCTGCGCGCGCCGTTCGCGGTCGCGGCCGACGGGCACTGGTCGCCGGTACGGCGCCACCTCGGTGCGACTCGGACCGGGCCCGGAGGCGCGCCGAGCCTCGGCACGTGGCACGCGTTCCGGCAGTACTTCAGTGGCGTCACCGACCGACGACTGTGGGTGGTGTTCG
>CAWAKX010000035.1:0-12494 GCA_963782705.1 uncultured Actinomycetes bacterium
CTCGAGCAACCAGGAACTTCGGGGACGCCCTGCGCCGGCTGCGGACGCTCGTCTGCTGCCTACGCCTGGGCTCGAGGAACACCGTGGCTTCTCGGCGCCCGTGCGCGTCGGGGCATTTCCCTGGCGAATCGGGATCCGGGTTGCGGTCGTGTTCGTCGCGGCATTGGGATTCGTCTGTGGGGCAGCGCTGCTGCTCGAACGCACCTGGAAGGCGGACGGTCGGACCGGCCCGACGGTAGACATCGCTCGCTGGTTCGCCTCGCATCAAACGAACCGCCGAACTGACCTCATGCGTGTGGTCACTTGGCTCGGGAGCAGCGAAGTCGTCGTGCCCATTGCAATCGTCGTCGTCCTAGTGCTGTGGACGCTTCGGCGAAGGTGGCTCGCGTTCGTTCCTCGCCCTTGCTCTCGCCGGGAACGGACTCCTGGTGGTGATCGGGAAGAACGTCGCCGCTCATGATCGGCCACCCGTAGGCCCCTTCGGATTGTCGTTCCCATCCGGTCACGCCGCCCAGTCAGCCACCATGTGCCTCGCGCTCGTCGTCGTGACCACCCTCTTGACCAGATCACCCGTGCTCCGCGCCGCTGTGTGGGCAGGTGCATGCGTGATCATCGTCTCCGTCGGCATGTCTCGCGTGCTACCTCCACGATCACTGGGCCACCGACGTGCTCGGAGCCTGGCTTCTCGCCGCTCTTTGGGTCGGTGGCCTGACCGTCGCGCTCTGGCGGGAACTCACCCCGACCTGGTCGGACAACATCGTCGGGTGATGGCCCGCACCACTGCCCACCTCGCACCGAGAAGTTGACTCTGCGGAACATGAGGAGGGCGAGGTGCGACCCCGCGACGGTTGCGTCTGCTGGAGGCGGTGACGGGAATCGAACCCGTGTCCAGGGTTTTGCAGACCCTTGCCTGAGCCACTCGGCTACACCGCCGTGCCGCGGCGCCGAAACGCCGTGGACGAGGGGCCGAGGTTACCCCTTCACTCCCGTCCCGGACGCGCCGAACAACAGTCATGGCCCCGACTGGAGCAGGTGAAGCCGTCGCGCTCGACGGCGTCTGGCGCGCCGTTCGGCAACGTGCAGGCCGTCGCCGACCTGAGCTTCGTCGTCCCGTCGGGCACCGTGACCGTGCTGCTCGGCCCCAACGGCGCCGGGAAGACCACCGTCGTCCGCCTCGTCACCGGTGCGCTGCACACCCATGCCGGCACCGTGCACACGCTCGGGATCGATCCCGGCACCGAGGCGGCAGGCAGCGAGGTGCGCCGGCGCTGCGGGGTGGTGCCGGCGCGCCCCGCGCTCTACGACCGCCTCACCGGCGAGGACAACCTCCGCTACGCGGCCGATCTCTTCCGGGTCGACCCCGCGGTGAGCGACGCCCGCATCACCGAGTCCGCCGGACGCTTCGGCATCCTCGACGCGCTCGACCAGAAGGTCGGCGGCTACTCCACCGGCATGCGCGCCCGTCTGGCGCTGGCCCGCGCGGTGCTCCACGAACCCGATCTCCTCCTGCTCGACGAACCGACCGCCGGTCTCGACCCCGAGTCGGCCCGCGCGGTGCTCGGTCTCATCGACGAGATGGCCGACGACGGGCGCACCGTCCTCATGTGCACCCACCTGCTGCTCGAGGCCGAGGGCCTCGCCGACCAGGTGATCGTGATGGACAAGGGCCACGCGATGGTGTCGGGCTCGCCGAGCGAGCTCACCCGGCAGTACTGGCCCAACACGCGCGTCCTGCTCGACGCCGACAACCCGTCGGTGCTCGACACCGCGTCCGCGTTGCCGTTCGTGCGCGGCTACGAGCGCAACGGCGTGGCGATGGTCGACCTCGACGACGACACGCAGGTCCCCGATCTCGTCGACGCGCTCGTCGCGGCCGGCGCGCGCCTCACCCGGGTCGAGCCGCGCACGCCCAGCCTCGAGGAGCTCTACTTCACGATCAGGAAGCAGCACCGTGGCCAGTGAAGCGATCACTCCCGTCCGCACGTCGGCCCGCCCGCCGAAGCGGCGCTCGCAACGCCCGTCGTGGGTGATCGCCCGCACCGACCTGCGCCAGCTCGTCCAGGCGCGCGACTTCTGGCTGCCGCTGTCGATCGTCGCCCTGCTGTTCTTCGTGATCATCCCCACGTTCCTGCTGCTGATCGTGGGCTCGGTGAAGGACTCGACGCTGGCCACCAAGCTCAGCGACGTCGTCGGCAGCCTGCCGAAGGACCTCCAGGCCCACGTCCACGGCTCCAAGGGCACGGCCGGCGCGTCGTACGCGCTCGCGGTGTACCTCTTCGCCCCGCTGGCGATCATCGTGCCGCTCACCGTGTCGTCGGCGGTCGGCGCGCACACCATCATCGGTGAGCGCGAGCGCGGCAGCGGCGAGTTCCTCGCGCACTCCCCCGCCACCGAACGCCAGATCTACCTGGGCAAGCTCATGGCCAGCCTCATCCCCGGCTACTTCACCGCGGCGATGGGCTTCATCTGCTACTCGCTCGTGGTGAACCTCATCGTGGGCCCGAAGGTCGGCGGCTGGTTCTTCCCCACCACCAACTGGTGGATCCTCGTGCTGTGGGTGCTGCCGCCGTTCATCGCGCTGGCGCTCGCGGTGATCCTCGCCATCTCGGCCCGCGTGTCGAGCGCGGCCGCGGCGCAGCAGGCGTCGGCGCTGGCCACGCTGCCGCTGATCGTCATCGCCTACGGCGTGTCGAGCAACACGCTCTTCCGCGGCCAGGGCCTCGCGATCGGCATCGGCGCGTTGGCCTGGGCGGGTGCGCTGTTCGCGTTGTGGCGGGCGTCGAAGGCGGTCTCGCGCGAACGCCTCCTCGGCATGGGCGCCTCCTGAGCCAATCTGATCCTGCACGCCACCCGCGTAGGCTCGCCGCGTGTACGAGTCGTTCGCCACGGTCTGGGAGCTCATGGCCGACGCCATGCCCGACGCTCCCGTCGTGGTGCAGGGCGACCGGGTCCACACCTGGCAGGCGTTCGACGACCGCGCGTCGCGCCTCGCCGCCGCGCTCGCCGAGCTCGGGGTCGGCGCGGGCACGCACGTCGCGCTGCACCAGTTCAACGCCGCGGAGTACCTCGAAGGACTCTTCGCGTGCTCGAAGCTGCGCGCGGTCCCGGTGAACGTGAACTTCCGTTACCTCGGCGACGAGCTCGCGTACCTGCTCGACAACGCGGATGCCGAGGTCGTGATCTCCCACCGGCAGCTCGCGCCGAACGTCGCGTCGGCCCGGGCGCGCCTCACGCACGGTGCGCGCCTTCGTCGACATCGACGACGGCACCGGCGTCGATCCCCTCCCCGACGCGCTCGACTACGAGACGCTGCTGCGCGCCCACGACCCCGCGGCGCGCGTCGAGCGCTCGGGCGACGACCTCGTGCTCTGGTACACCGGCGGCACCACCGGTCTCCCCAAGGGCGCGATGTGGAAGCAGGGCACGTTGCTGCGTCACGGCGTGCGGGCCACCTACGGGATCCGGGGCGCCACCCCGCCCGACTCGCTGCCCGCGCTGGTCGCCGACACCGCGCGCCGGCGCGCCGAGGGCGACGTGGCCCGCCCGCTCGTGACCACGCCGCTCGTGCACGCGAGCGCGGTGTACCAGGCCAACACCGCGTGCAACACCGGCGGCACCGTCGTGCTGCTCGAACGCGGGCACCTCGACGGCCACGTGGTGTGCGCGACGATCCAGCGCGAACGACCGATGGTGCTGCAGGTGGTGGGCGACACCGTGCTGCGGCGCGTGGTGCGCGCGCTCGAGGAGGCCGAGGCCCGCGGCGAGCCCTACGACCTGTCGTCGTTGCGCCGCATCCACAACTCGGGCGCGATGGTGAGCGCGGCGACGAAGGACGCGCTCCTCGCGCGCGGCACCATGGAGTTCTACGACGTGCTCGGCGGCAGCGAGGGCACCGGCTTCGCGTCGGCATCGACACGCGAGCCGGGAACGTCGGCCACCGCGCGCTTCCGCCTCGGCCCCAACGCGCGCCTGCTCGACGACGACGGGCGCGACATCGCGCCCGGCTCGCCCACCACCGGCATGCTCGCGGTGCGCGACTCGATCTCCGAGGGCTACTACCACGATCCCGAGCGCAACGCCGCGAGCTTCCGGGTGATCGACGGCGACCGCTACGTGATCCTCGGCGACCAGGCCCGCCTCGACGCCGACGGCACGCTCGTGTTCCTCGGTCGCGGCGGGCACTGCATCAACACCGGCGGCGAGAAGGTGTGGCCCGAAGAGGTGGAGGAGACGCTCAAGGCCCACCCCGCGGTCGCCGACGCCGCGGTCGTCGGCCTGCCCGACGACGAGTGGGGCGAGATCGTCGCCGCGGTCGTCGCCCTCACGCGCGACGGCGACCGTCGCCGACGCGCCCGCGCCCGACCACCGACGAGCTCGCGGCGTGGGTCGCCGGTCGCCTCGCGCACTACAAGCGGCCGCGCCGGGTGCGCATCGTCGACACCGTCCCCCGCACCACCATCGGCAAGGTCGACTACCCCACCACCCGCGCCCTCCTCGACCTGACCCCCTCCCGAACCGGCGTCGGTCGGAGGGGTCAGGCGGGGAGGTGGGTGCGGACGAGGTCCTCGGCGAGGTCGGTGCTCTGCTGCAGGAAGAAGTGGCCGCCGGGCACGACCAGCGGCTCGGCGCCCAACGCCTCGGCCTGCGCGGCGAAGAAGAACGGCGGGCAGGTCGGTGTCCTCGCCCCGCACGATCGTGGCCCCGGCGTGCAGCGACCCGAGGTGCGCCAGCGTGACCTGCGGGCCGTCGCCATCGGCGCCGCCCTCGAAGAACCAGGCCTCCACCTCGGGCGGGCACGCCAGCTCGACGTGACCGTCGGGCCGGTCGCGGAATCCGCGGTGCACGTAGCCGGCGAGTGCCGCGTGCTCCATCACGTCGAGCGGCGGCCGCGCGCCGTACGACTCCATCACCGCGTCGCGACTCGGCCACACCACCCGGCGGCGCCGGGCGCCGTCGGCCCGCTCGTTCCCCCGCCCCCCACCGAGCGCGGGGAAGGCGATCGCCTCGCACAGCAGCGCATGCCGCACGAGACCCGGGCGCAACCCGTCGAGGAGGATCGCGGCCGACCCCCCGAGCGACTCGCCCACGACGAGGACGTCGTCGAGCCCGAGCGCGTCGAGCACGGCCAGGGCGTCGGCGGCCACGTCGAGGTAGCCGCACTGCTCCGCCCGGGTGGGGGCGTCACTCGCCCCGTGGCCCCGCAGGTCGACCGCCACCACCCGGTAGGTCTCCCGGAGCCGCCGGGCCAGGGGATCGAACAGCCCGGCGCAGAATCCGTTGGGATGCAGGAGCAGGAGCGGCGGGCCCGTCGCCGCCCCAGTCGAGCGCGGCGATCCGCAGGCCGTCGTGGTCGACCACGACCGGCGCGGGGTCGTTCCCTGCTCCCATTCGGCGCACGCTAACCGACCACCTCGGCCGCACCGGCCGCGGATGGTCGGCGAGGCGGGGGTGTTGGGTAGTCTGCGGCCCATGCCGACTGCAGCTGGAACCCGCTTGCGCTGTGAGAAGTGCGAGACCGAAATCATCGTGGTGAAGGGCACCGACGGCGAGGTGTCGTGTTGCGAGCAGCCCATGGCTGCTCGCGAGGGGTGACGTCATGGCCAACCAGATGGGCAAGCGCTACACGTGCAGCGAGTGCGAGGCCACCGTCCTGGTGACCAAGGCCGGCGACGGCACCCTCACCTGCCACGACACGCCGATGGAGCTCGCGGCGGCGAAGCCGTTGCCGTCCTCCGACTGACCGTCGACTGTCCGCGGCTGCACGCCGCGGTGCGCACCCGCCGATCGGGGGGACCCAGTGAACATCGCGATGATCCTCGAGATGGCGGCGGACGCCCTCGGGGACCGCCTCGCCGTCGGCACCCGCGCCGACGGACTCACCTACGAGCAGCTCCGCCGTGCCGCGCGCGCCATCGCCGTGCGGGTCGGTGAGGAGCACGCCCACGTCGACACCCTCGCGCTCATGGAGCCGCTGTCGCCGCTGGTGCCCGCGTCGCTCTTCGGCGCCGCGTGGGCGGGCGTGAGCTACGCGCCGATCAACTTCCGCCTCCCCGACGACCAGGTGCAGGAGCTGCTGACGCGCGCCTCGAGCCCGTCGTGGTCGCCGGTTCGCACTGGCTCGACCCGGAGTCCGACGCGGTCGGCGACTTCGACCCTGCGCCGGAGCGCCCCGCGGTGCTGCTGTTCACCAGCGGCACCTCGGCCGCGCCCAAGGCCGCGCTGCTCCGCCACGACCAGCTCCTCAGCTACGTGTTCAACACCCTGGAGTTCGGCTCGGCCGGCGACGACGAAGCCGCCATCGTGTCGGTGCCGCCCTTCCACATCGCGGGCGTGGCCGCCATCCTCAGTTCCACCTATGTCGGTCGGCGCGTCGTGCCGCTGCCGCGCTTCACCGCCGAGGACTGGATCCGCACCGTACGCGACGAGGGCGTCACCCACGCCACCGTCGTCCCCACCATGCTGGCCCGCATCGTGCAGGTGATGGAGGCCGACCCCGAGCTGCGCGTCCCGACGCTGCGCAACCTCGCGTACGGCGGCGCGCGCATGCACCGCTCGGTGCTCGAACGCGCGCTGCACCTGATGCCCGAGACCGACTTCGTGAACGCCTACGGCCTCACCGAGACGAGCAGCACCGTGGCGCTCCTCGGCCCTGACGACCACCGCCTCGGCCTCTACAGCGACGAGCCGCTGTTCAAGAACCGGCTCGAGTCGGTCGGCCGCCCGGTGCCCGGCATCGAGATCCGCATCGCCGACGAGCACGGCAGCCCGCTCGAGGCCGACGTACCCGGTGAGATCCTCATCCGCGGTGACCAGGTGAGCGGCGCCTACGTGGGTACCGACTCCAAGGTCGACGTCGAGGGCTGGCTGCACACCGGCGATCGCGGCTGGCTCGACATCGAGGGTTACCTGTTCTGCGAGGGCCGTGCCGACGACACCATCATCCGCGGCGGCGAGAACATCGGTCCCGCCGAGGTGGAGGACGCGCTGCTCCAGCACGACGCCATCTCCACCGCTGCGGTCGTCGGCCTGCCCGACGAGGAGTGGGGCGAGATCGTGGCCGCGACGATCACCCTGCGCCCTGGCGTGGAAGCGATCGACCTCGAGCACGTGCAGGAGTGGGTGAAGGCCCGCATTGGTTCGCTCAAGGTGCCGGAGATCATCGAGATCACCGACGAGCTGCCGCAGACCGCCACGGGCAAGGTGCTGCGCCGCCAGGTGCGCGACGACCTCCTGGCCAAGTACCCCGACCGCGACGCCTGACGCCCATCCCGCGGCGTCGCTCTCCGACGCGCTCGCGCCATCGTTCGGGCGCTAACGCTCGAGCGAGGCCACGCCATTCGAGGTGTCGACGGTGGCCGTGATCGCGTCGAGTCGCTCGGGATGGCCCTTCAGCGTGCCGTCGAAGAACGCGATCGTCGTCGCGCTCACCAGCTCGAAGGCGGGATTGCCCGGCTGGGTGTACGGCGGGACGTGGCTCGCGCCGAGCAGCGACAGCATCCATCGCGGCGTGTCGAGGTTCGCCCGGTCCCAGTCGATGGAGTGTTGGTAGGGGTCGTACTCGTCCTCGGTCTCCATCACGTGGAGGATCGGCACCCCGGCGTTGCGCACATGCGGGTTGTTGGCGTTCGAGAGGTCGCCCGCCATCGCGACGACCGATCGCACCCGGTCGTCGCGACAGCACTGGAGCAGACCCTCTCCGAACGCGACGACCTCACCGTCGGAGTGTCCGGCCGCGGCGATCCGCGTGCCGTCGACCAGCCCGCCGAGCGGATCGTTCCCGGGAAGCGCAAGCACCTGGGAGATGACGAAGCGAGCGTCGTCGAAGGTCTTCTCGTAGTCGGTGTGGCTGGCGCCGCCGGGGGTGCCACTGAGGATCGGGTAGACGGGCGCGGCCACGACGTAACCGGCCGCGGCCCAGCGTTCGAGCAGCGGACGGTAGAAGTCGGGGGTGACCGTGTACCCGTGCGAGAACAGGATCAGCGGATAGGGGCCGTGAGCCCGGTCGGGCGCCGCGTCGGCGGTGCTGTCGCCACCCGCCGCGCCTGTCGCGGGATACCAGAACTCCACCGGAATGGTCCGGTTGGCCGCACCGGCGAAGTCCCCGTTGGCCGAAGTGGTTCGTGATCCGTCGACGTAGGTCGCGGAGCGCGTCCCCACTGCGTACCGCCGGTCGGTGTCGATGGCCGTGAGCGTGCCCGGCGCGAGCGTGGTAGTCGGCGGACCGGTCGTCCCCGGCGCGGCGGTGGTCGTTGACGCTTCGACCACCGAGGTGACGCGCGGCGGTCCCGACGACGCACTGCCGTCACCGTTGCCGAACAGCGCGATGGCCGCCGCGCCGCACCCGAAGGCGAACACCGCGACCGCAAGCCCGATGCCGACCGCGAGCCGACGACGGCGGCGGCGGCGCAGGTGACGAGCTTCCACGCGGGGGGCGGTCATCGCGCCGCACCGTAGTCACGGCGGCGGACGCGACACGCGCACCCGGCGGACCGGGCGCGCGTGGGACGGCGAATGGCGCACGGGCGCCGACCGCGCGGACGCGCCGTGCGGCGCGTCGGAGTCGTCAGCTCTCGGTGATGCTGACCGCCTGCTTGGGACACTGACGTACGGCCTGCTCGCAACGCTCGCGCAGGTCGTCCGGCGGGTTGTCCTGCAGGATGTAGAGGTAGTTGTCGTCGCGGAGCTCGAAGACCTCGGGGGCGATGCCCACACAGATCGCGTTGCTCTCGCAGAGGTCCCAGTCGACCTCGACCTTCCAGGCCATGTGTGTCTCCCCTCTCGGTGTTCGCGCTGATGCTAACTCCCCGCCGACGCGAGGCACACGTTCGGCTGGACAACCGACCCGAGGCGTCGGGTGTCGGACGTCGGGTGTCGGACGCGCATCGGCGGCGCCGAAGCGCCGCCGATGACGAAACGTTGGTTGCCGGACCGGGATCAGGCGTCGGTGCGGGCCCGGCGGCGGGCGCCCACCACGAACACGAGACCGAGGATCACGGCCGCCGCGCCCACGATCACGTAGGTGGGCGTGCCGGACGAACCGGTGAACGCCAGGGCCGCGCGGCTCGCGTTGTTGTTCGCGACGGTGACCCGGCTGACGACCGCGCCCTCGACGCCACCTGCGGAGCAGGTCGCCGTGTAGGCGTTCTTGTTGCCGTAGAGGTAGCTCAGCGCGAACGACGTCGGGTCGGTGGCGATCTGCAGATTGAAGCTGAACGCCGGGAACGCCGGGCTGTTCGGCAGGACGACGGACTGCGCCGGGTTGACGCCGCCGTTCACGAACAGCTGGACGGTCACACCTGCGGGCGCGTTGCCCGTGATGGTGATCGAGTCGCCGAGCGCGGCGACCGTCGCGGGCGCCACGTAGGTGCAGTCGCCGGGGGGCTCCGGTGCCGGACCCTCACCGGGGGTCTGCGCGCCGGCCAGGGTCGGAGCGAGCACGAATGCGCCCACCAACCCGATCAGGGCCACGCCCAGCAACCTGCGTACGGACTTCCGCACGATCGTGCCTCCCTCTGCTACCGGACTGTCGCCCGGTCTTCGCCGCTCTCGGCCATCGAACTCTTGCCACGATCGCCACTCTCCGCGGTGGCGCCTCGCCCGGACACGCCATCTTTGCAGATCGCGCTGCCCGTCCGCCACGGAGTGCAGTCGACACGTCCTCACACGTTCACACGTTCACACACTCACACAGCCCGGAGGCCGTGTCGACAGGGTAGCCGGTTCCGCCGCCCGAGAGAGTGATGGCACTACCCCATCGAGGGCAGGCCGACGGGCACGAACCGGGGGCGTCGCCCGCCCACCGCCCCGGAAACGCCGCGAATACCGCGATCAGTGACAGGTCGTGCCGGGATTCAGCGCTTGGAAGTCGATGCGAGGGGTATCGGAGCCCCGCAGCGGTACGTGACCGGCACCACATACGTGGTGCCGTCGCCCTGGGCGAGCGCGCCGCAGGGCGCGGGCTGCGAATGCGCCCCCGGGAACCTCGTGGGCCCGACGGTGCCCGCGACCTCGTACTCGAGCGTGCGGGCAGCCCGCAGCAGCTTCGCCTCCCCCGCACCGCGGCCGGCCGCCGCGAGCAGCGCGAGGAACTCGTCCGCCGCCCAGTAGCCCGCGATCACGCCGGGGGTCACGACGGTGCCGGCTGCGAAGTGCTCGACGTCGGCGAGCAACCGCCGGTTCGCGCGGGTGGCCTGCTCCGGCGGTGCGTACGGGAGTAATACGGTCAACCCCCGCGCCACCGCCGGCGCGTCGGGTCGGTAGAACGCAGGACCGGTGGCGACGGTACCCGTGTACCCGGCGGCGGCGAGGCCGGCGGTGGTGGACGCCACCGAGAGCGCGTCGACGAGGAGCACCACACCATCCGGTCCCGCGGCGACGATCGTCGCCGCGTCGGGCCCGGAGACAGTCCTCACGAGTGGCGCGGGAACCGTGAAGCCTGCGGCGCGCATCGACGCGCGCGTCGTGCGGCCCGCCGCGAGACCAGCGGGATCACCGGAGGTGACGACGGCGAAGGTGCGACCACGTGAGCCCCCGAGCAACGCGCGCAGTGTGATCCCCCACGCGGGGCTGACGGTGCGCGCCGGGGCGGGCACCTGCGCGCCCGCGAACCCGTAGCCCAGGGGCACGCCGGTCCACGACCGGTCGTCGGCCGCGCCGAAGTACGGCAACCGCGCCGCGGTGAGCGCGCCCGGGTCGAGCACCGGGCTCGCGGCGGGCACGACGGCGAACACCCGCGGCGCGAGGCGACCGACCGCGGCGGTGCCCGTCGCGGCGTCGGTCGGACGTTCGGTGCCCACGGAGACGACCCGTCGCCCGGCCACCCCGCCGCGTTCGTTGGCGCGGGCGAAGCGCGCCTGCGCGCCGATGTCGGCGCCCGCGTAGCCCGGGAGGTCGCTCACGATGCCGCCGACGCTCACGGTCTTCGCGGTGAGCGGCCCCGCCGGCAGCGTGGTGGTCGGAGGTGTCGTGGTCGTCGTCTGGGCGCCGGCGACCGGGCCCCCGAGACCGCCGCCGAGTGACGCGAGCGCGGCGGCGAGCGTGAGACCCGCGACCATGGCCGTGACCGGCGCGCCGCGCCGGAGACGCGTCACCTCGGAACCTTGACGACCTTGCCGCACGAGTACGCGGCAGCGATGTCGAAGGCGGTGCCGGAGCTGTGCACGAGCGAGCCGCACGGCGTGGGCTGGTCGTG
The DNA here is from genome assembly GCA_963782705.1 of uncultured Actinomycetes bacterium. Taxonomy (GTDB): domain Bacteria; phylum Actinomycetota; class Acidimicrobiia; order IMCC26256; family DASPTH01; genus CAVRGQ01. The sequence goes on from CAWAKX010000035.1 coordinate 11,192, forward strand.
CGCGGCGGGGAACTTCGTGGGTCCGGCCACTCCCGCCAGCTGATACGTGAACTTCTGGTTGGCGGCGGCGACCAACTTGCCGACCGTGAGGTTCTTGCCCGCCTTCTTCACCGCGGCGAGGAAGAGGTCGGCCGAGAGGTAGCCGGCGATCACCGACTGGTTGATCGGTTGCGTGGGGGCGACCTTCTGCACGTCCGCGACGAGCTGCTTCATCGCCGGGGTGTTGCCCGCGGCCTCGGTGGGCGCGGTCTGCACGAAGATCGAAGCGCCCGCGGATTGCACAACGAGGTTGGGGTCGTACTGGATCTGATTGGTGAAGGTGCCGGCGTAGCCACTGTCGCGCAGCACCTGCTGGATCCCCACGATGTTCGAGTAGCTCCCCACCACGAAGATCGAGCGGGGCGCCTGCCCGCCGTTGCTGACGAGCGCGTCCTTGAGCATCGCGCCGTAGTCACCACCGGGCGGGACCGGCAACGACGCCTGGCCGTAGGTGACCTTCAGCCCCGCGGCCTTCAGCCCCGCGCTCGTGGCCTTCAACGCGTATTGCCCGGCCGGCGAGTTGTCGGTGAGCACCGCCGCGGTGTTGCCCAGCGGGTTGGGCGCCGCGAACGTCTGCTTCACCAGGCGGCCCCACATGTCGGTGGTGAGCCCGCTCGCCGCGATGCACCCGGAGAAGCCGAAGCCGAACCCGTTCCCGCAGAAGTCGGACGAGATGGCCCACCCGAAGTAGGGCACCTGCCCGAGCGCGAGGTCGTCGGCCGAGCCCATGTCGGCCGCCACCGCGGGGACGATCGCGAAGACGCCGTCGATGACCTTCGCGGCCGCCGCCTTGTTGCTCTCGGCAGTGCCGCCGTCGTCGGAGAGGCCTCGGAACGTGATCGTGCGCCCGTTCACGCCGCCCTCGGCATTCGCGCGTCCGAACCGTGCCTTCGCTCCCACCTGTGCGTCGCCGTAGAGGCCGGTGGTGCCGAGGCCGGCCACGGTGATCGTGGTGGGCGTGACGCCCCGCACCGCCGTGCTCCCGGCGCTGGTGGTGGTCGTCGCGGCCTTGGCGTCGCCGGCGTTGCCCGAGCTGGTGGGGCGGGTGGTCGTCGTGGCTGTGGTCTGCGCCCCGGCCGCGGCGGCCGCGGCGGCGAGCAGTGTGGCGACGAGCAACGCGACGAGCAGGGTCCGGAGGGTCGGAGACATCGGGCGGATTCTAGGGAGCGTGCGCGGGTGGGGGACGCGCATCGCGATCGGGGGTCCTACGCTCGCGGGATGGCCCTCGACCTCCGCCCCGCGCCGTCTCGATTCCACACCGAGC
>CAWAKX010000036.1:0-8879 GCA_963782705.1 uncultured Actinomycetes bacterium
TCACCGTCCGGCGCAGACGATGCACCGCGGCCCACGCCATCACCCTCGCCCGCGATGCCGCGGCCGCCGGCGCCGACGTGGTGTTCGAGCTCGGCGGCGACGGCACCCTCAACGAGGTGGCCGACGGGCTCGCCGGGACAACGACCGCGGCTCGTGGTGCTGCCCGGTGGCTCCACCAACGTGTTCGCCCGGGCGCTCGGCATGCACGACGACGCGGTCGACGCGGCGCGGACGCTGCTCGGCGTGCTCGACGCGGGCCAGGCGCACCGCGTCGGCCTGGCTCGCCGAGCGACCGGCGACGACTGGCGACGATTCGTGTTCCACCTGGGTGCCGGCTTCGACGCCGCGGTCATCGACCGCATGGAACAACGCTCGTACCTGAAGCGTCACTTCGCCCACCCCGCGTTCGCTGACCGCGTCGGACACCTGGTTGCGCGGCGACGACCGGGCGAGTGCGATCCGCGTGCGCGTCGGCGACGCCGCGGCCGGCGTGTCGGCCGCGGGCCCTACGTGGTGGTGTCGAACGCCGACCCGTACACCTACGTCGGCCACCGGCGCATGACCATCTCGCCCCACGCGTCGCTCGACGACGCGCTCGCGGTCACGGTGCTGCACCACCTGCGGCTGGCCCTCGTCGGGCGGGCCGTGAGCTCCGCGGTGGGCTCGGGACGCTTCCTCGCCTCGTCGCCCGACGTCACCCAGGTCGGTGGGGTCGCGGCGTTGGAGATCAGCGCGCCCGCACCGTTCCCTTGGCAGGTCGACGGCGACTACCTCGGGACGACGGATCACCTCGACGTGCGCCACGAACCTGACTGCCTCTCGCTCGTCACGCCCTGATCTTCAGAGGTCGAGCGCGGCGCGTGCCGCGGCCGGGTCGTCGCTGATCACCGCGTCGACCCCGAGCGCGCCGAGGCGGGCGAGGTCGGCCGGGTCGTTCACCGTCCACGGCCGCACCACGAGACCGAGGCCGTGCGCCCGCTCGACCAGGCGTGCCGCGACGTCGCCGCCCAGCAGCCCGACGTCAGGGTGCAGCCCACGGTGACCGTGGTCGGCGGCGATCGCCAGCGCGTCGAGCGGGGCGAGGCCGAAGGTGGAGAGGAAGGCGGTCTCGGGGGCGCCGGGGAGCGCGACCACCCGATCGACGACCCGGAGGTCGAAGCACGACACCACCACCCGGTGCGCGCCGGCCGCCTGCCGGGCCGCCAGGAGATCGGCGAGCAGGCCGACGATCCGCGCCCCGGCGTCGTCGTCGGGCCCGAGCAGTGCCGGCGGCTCGTGCTTGATCTCCACGTTCACCAGGCGGCCGGCCAGCACGTCGAGGCACTCGGCGAGCACGGGGGCCGCCGGCAGCTCCCGGCGAAGTTCAGCCAGGGTCAGCTCCGCGACCTGCGACCCCCGGATCCGGGTGTCGTGGGTGACCACCAGCTGGTCGTCGGCGGTACGCTGCACGTCGAGCTCGACGCCGTCGGCCCCCTCGGAGACCGCCCGAGTAAAGGCGGAGATGGTGTTCTCGGAATCGCGCAACCGACTGCCACGGTGGGCGAGAACCAGCGTCACGCCTTCATTCCCCTGCCCGACCCAGACCGAGAGGCATCGGGGAGAATCCGCAGGTCAACCCCTTGCAGTTGGGGCTACGGGGCCATAGCCTCATTCTCCGCTCGACAGCGAGAATCGACTGGGGGGTCGACAGGTGGCATTGACCTGGGTTCGCACGCACGACTGGGACGTGAGCGCTTGGCGCACACGGTCCGCCTGCCGGGATTCCGACCCCGACATCTTCTTCCCGATCGGGTCCAGCGGACCCGCGGTCGACCAGATCGACACCGCCCGCCGCATCTGCAACGCGTGCCCGGTGGCCACGGAGTGCCTCGACTTCGCGCTCGCCACCAACCAGGAGGCGGGCATCTGGGGCGGCCTCACCGAAGAGGACCGGCGTCGGCTCCGCAAGAGCTGGCTGTCGGATCAGCGCTTCGTCGCCCACGAGCTGTAGCCCACGCGCCTCGCTCGCATCCGCTCGCTCCGTTTCCTTCCTCCCTCGCTCGCGTCCGCTCGCTCCGGGCCCTTTCTCCGTCGCTCGCTAGAGCGCACTCGCCCCGGAACGGCGGATGGGCACCGTGAGGTGCACCCGGGTGCCGCGGTCGGAGCGCAGCTCGATCGTGCCGCCCAACTCGCTGGTCACCAGCGTGTGGACGATCGACAGGCCCAGGCCACCCGACTGCTCCAGCGAGAAGCCGGGCGGCAGTCCCACGCCGTCGTCGACCACGTCGACCACGAGGGTGTCGTCGCTGCGGGCGAGCTGCACGGTGATCGAACCCTTCGTGCGGCCGTCGATGCCGGTGAACGCATGGTCCACCGCGTTCTGCATGAGCTCGTTGAGCACCACCGCCAGCGGCGTGGCGAGGTCGCCGGGCAGGGTGCCGGCGTTGCCCTCCACGCTGAGGCGCAGGTCGCGGTCGGGCCCGGTGACCGTCTCGGCCACGACCCGCACCAGCGGCTGGATGATGTCGTCGAAGCGCACCTCGTCGCCCGGGCTCGCGCGACAACGTCTCGTGCACGATGGCGATCGAGCGGATGCGCCGCTCCGACTCCTCGATCGCGGCCTGGGCCTCGGGCGACTGCAACCGTCGGCCCTGGAGGCGCAGCAGCGCGGCGATGGTCTGCAGGTTGTTCTTCACCCGGTGATGGATCTCGCGGATGGTGGCGTCCTTGGAGAGCAGGAGCCGGTCGCGACGACGCAGGTCGGTCACGTCGCGCAGCAGCACGAGCACGCCGACGACCTTGTCGGCCTGGAGCTGTGGGATCGCCTGCACGAGCAGTGAGGTGTCGGCCCGTTCCACCTCTTCGGTGACGGGGAGGCGGGCGCGGATGGCGACGTCGACGGCCTCCTGGTCGAAGCCCATCTCGGCGAGGCGCAGGCCCGACGTGTAGGAGTGGATCCCGACGCGGTGCATCGCGCTCACCGTGTTGGGGCTGGCGAAGAGCACGCGCGAGATCCGCGTCGAGGAGGATCACGCCGTCGCCGACGCGCGGTGCGTCCTCGAAGTCCTCGTCGTCGTGACGGAACGGGAACGTGCCCTCGGCGATCATGCGGGCGAAACGCTCGAACGCGTCGAGGTAGAACTCCTCGAGCTCACCGGGGCGCCGGCCGAGCGTCACGTGGGTCTCGCGGGTGACCACCGCGGCCACCCCGCCCGCTGTGGCGCACGGGGATGCACTGCACGTGGGCCCGCTCGCCGGAGTCGACGAGCGACTCGTCGCCCTCGACGATGTCGCCGGTGGCGAACGCCTCGGCCACGAGCGGGCGGTCACGGATGTCGACGACGGTGCCGACGAGATCGGCGGGGTGCACGGTCTGACCGGTGGTCGGGCGCACCTGGCCCAGCACCACGGTGCGATGGTCGTCCTCCCCCGCGACGGGCGCGAGCAGCAGCAGGTCGGAGAACGAGAGGTCGGCGAGCATCTGCCACGTGGCGACGAGCCGCTGCACGTGGCGCAGTGGCTCTCCCCAGAGCGCGGTCTTGGCGCGGGCCTGCTCGAAGAAGGTGGTCACACGCGGATCGTACCGGCGAAGAGTGCCTCACCGATGCGCATCAAGCCGCCGACGTCCGCAATGTCGGTGTCGAGACTGGGCACCCGCACGATCACTTCGGGCCCGGGACGGGGGAGCCGGCTGAGCTCGGTGCGCAGTTCGGCCTCGCGCCGGGCGACCACGCCGTAGTTGCGGAACGAGTCGGCGAGCGTGCGCAGCACCCGTTCGTCGGCCGCCGCGTCGGCGAGGGCGTCGACGCCGGTCGCGGCGAGCGCTTGGCCCAGCGCGCCCGAGTCGCGGTGCAGCGCCTCGGCCGCGATCTCCGCCGCGGGGTCGAGCAGGTAGTCGGGCAGGGTCTTGTTGAGGATCAGCGCGCCGAGGTGGAAGCGGCGCGCCACCAGCTCGGCGCAGAACTGCTCGGCCTCGCGCAGCGGCGCGCCCTCGAGCGTGGTGACCACCGCGAAGGTGGTGCGGCGGTCGTGCATGAGCGCCTCGACTGCCTTCGCCCGTTCCACGAAGCCCTCGTACATCGACTGGAAGTTCAGGAAGAACTCCGAGATGTCCTGGAGGAACTGGCCGCCGAGCACGCGGTCGGCGAGGTGGTAGAAGGGCTTGCTCGCCACGTTGAACATGCGTCCGCCACGGCCGTTCCCCGCGCGGTACGGCGCGGTGAGCCAGCGCAGGAGCCGACCACCGAAGAAGTCGGCCATGCGCGCCGGGCGCGTCGAGGAAGTCGATCGCGTTGCGGGTGGGCGGCGTGTCGATCACAATGAGGTCGTACTCGCCGCTCGCGTGCAGGTCGTAGAGCCGCTCCATCGCGATGTAGTCGTGGCTCTGCACGAAGCGACTGGTCACGTTGGCGTACATGCGGTTGTCGAGGATGCGGTACGCGGTGGCCTCGTCGGGCGCGTGGCGCAGCACCAATTCGTCCCACGAGGCCTTGGTGTCGAGCATCGCGGCCCACAGCTCGCCGCGCGGTTCGATGCCCGCGGCCCGGTACACGTCGAGCGGCACCTTGCGGGCGACGTTGCCGAACGTCTCGAGCCCCAGCGCGTCGGCGAGGCGGCGCGCGGGGTCGATGGTGAGCACCAGCACGCGTCCGCCGAGATGGACCGCGGCGGCGAGCGCGGCAGCGGCCGCGGTCGAGGTCTTGCCCACCCCGCCGGAACCGCAGAACACCACGACCTCGCGGGTCGCGAGCAGCGATTCCAGCGACGGCACCGGCGACGCGGTGCCGGGCTCGACGGCGGTCACAGGAGCTCCTCGCCCAACGCGTCGGCGACCATGCGCGTGACCCGCAGACCGTGGTCGCGCACGAACAGGTACGGCAGCAGCAGCAGCGGGAGGTCGACGGCGTCACGCAGGTCGCCGAGGTGACCGGAGCGGCTGCGGCGCATCGACACCGCGAGCCGCGCGGCATCGAGCACCCGGGTGACACCGTCGCCCGCGCCCGCCTCCAGCGCGGCGAGCGCCACCGGGTCGTGGAGCGCCTCGAACACGAGCTCGTCGGCGTGGGTGAACGGCTCGGGGAGCACGCGATTGACCACCACGACGCCGAGGGGCACGTCGAGCTGCTCGCGCGCGGCGGCGACCAGCTCGATGGTCTCGTTCACCGGCATCTCCTCCGGCGAGGTGACCACGTTGAGCGCGGTGAGTGCGGGATCCGCGAGCAGCTCGACCATCCAGTCGGTCTGGTTGCGGACCGGCCCCACCGCGACGAGATCCTGGATGGCGCGGGGCGCGTCGAGCTGACTGATCACGTGTCCGGTGGCCGCGGCGTCGACCACGATGAGGTCCCAACCGGCGCGGCCCTGGATCGACTCGCGCAGCTCCCAGCACACCTTGCCGACGGTGAGGATCTCCTTCACGCCCGGCGCGGCGGTGGCCACGAAGTCGAACATCCGGGCGAGCGGACCGAGACGGCCGATCACCGGGACGCGCGCCTGCACCTTGAGGTACTCGCGCAGCGAGGCCTCGGTGTCCATCTGCATGACGTACACGCCGGGGTGTACGAGGCGCGGCTCGAAGCCCACCGGCTCGTGCTCGAAGAGCGAGGTGAGGTTGTTCTTGGCGTCGACCTCGACGAGGAGGACCCGCTTGCCCTGCTCCGCGGCCAACAGCGCCGTGGCCGCGGTGACGGTGCTCTTGCCGACGCCGCCCTTGCCGGTGAAGAACAGCAGGCGACGGTCGAGCAGCGCGGGTGCGGGACTCATGCGGCCCGGAGCCGCCCGGCGCTAGCGGCCGAAGCCGACGTGACGCCCGCCCACGCCGTCGTCGACCTCGACGTAGGCGATCTTGTCGGACGGCAGGCCGACCCGGCGCCCCTTGGCGTCGGTCACCCAGAGGATGGGCCTTCCGGCGGTCATGCCGTCGTCGATCAACTTGACGACGTCGTCGGCCGACGAGTCGAGCTCGAGACTGAGCTCCTTGGGCGAGTGGACGACACCGATGCGCAGTTCCATGCCGAGGAATCTAGTGGCCGCATACTGTTCCCGACGATGAGCGCACCCGAGTGGCCCCCGGAGCTCGCCGGCTTCGTCAACTTCCGCGATCTCGGAGGGCTCGCCGCCGACGGTGGGGTCACCCGTCACGGGCGCATCTACCGCAGCGACTCGCTCGCCCACGCCGGCGACGCCCACGTCGCCCACCTCGTGGAGGAACGGGGCGTGCGCACCCTCGTCGACCTGCGGGGGGTCGACGAGGTCGACGCCTTCCCCACCCGGGCCCTGGCCGACGCCGGCGTGGTGGTCCACCACCTGCCCCTCATCGACCCGGCCCGCCGCCGCGACGCCGGGCTGCGCTGGTCGACCATGACCCTGCTCGACCTGTACCAATTCCTCATGCGCGACGCCGGCGACCGCTTCGTCGCCGCCCTACGAGTAGTGGCCGACCCGGGCAACCACCCAGTGGTGTTCCAGTGCGCGGCCGGCAAGGACCGCACTGGCATGGTCGCGGCGCTGGTGCTCGGGCTGCTCGGGGTGAGCGACGACGCGATCGCCGAGGACTACGCCCGCTCGGCCGGCGTGGTCGACCAGCTCGTCGAGCGGGCCCGCACCCGGGCCGCGCTCGCCGACCGTCCGGCCAACGACCACCTCATGACCGCCGAGGCCGACACCATGCACGGGCTGCTGGCCTGGCTGCGCGAGCAGTACGGCTCGATCGAGCAGTACGCGTTGGGCCACGGCCTGGCGCCCGAGGCCGTCGCCATGCTCCGCTCGACGATGATCGACCCCGCCTGAGCCCGAGGCGCTGACGAGCGGTCCCGCGAGACCGCCTTTCTTCCGACCATGCGTCGATCTCGCCGGTCAGGACCGGCATTTCTGACACGTGCTCGGAATGGCATCGGGGACGTTGGCGTGTGGCGTTCAGGTACCGCCGAAGGGAAACGACGCGGCGCGGCGCCAACGGCCGGCGTCGTCGGAGACGTACAAGGCGACGTCGGCAGCTCGGGCTTCCAGCGGAAGGATCCGCTCCAGCGTCGGACTGAACTGGGCACGGAGCTGCGCGCGCTGCTCCCCCTCGGTTGCCATCGCGATCGTCAAGTGCGGGATCAGCGTCGTGTGCCGTCCTGCATAGGGCGGGCAGTCCGGGAACGCGTCCGCAAGCGCTCGGGTCAGAGCGTGGAACGGCGCCGCCGGTTCCGGCTCGAGCCAGAGCGCGTCGGGGAACTCCTCGAGCCCCGTCAACTGGAACGAGAAGGCCGGGATTTCGCGGACGATCCGCGCAACCATCTCCTGGCACGGGGCGTCGAGCAACGCCGGCGGCTTGAACGGAAAGAGCGCGGTGATGTGCGCAGGAATTCCGCGGGACGCCACCGGATCGTGTGCCAGCCGCCACGAGTGCACGAACGGTTCGACCGCACCCACTTCGACGAGGAGAGCCGACTGCGCCGCGCCCATCCGCGAACGTTAACGGCGAGGAGCCCTGGAGGGGATCCATCCTGGTCCCGCCGAGGACTCGGGAGCGGTAGCGGTCCCGCGGGACCGCCTTTCATCCGAGCATGCGTCGGTTCCGCCGGTGGGGGGCGGCATTTCTGACACGTGTTCGCTTGGGCGGGGCTCAGGTGATGCGCAGCTCGGGGTTGTAGATCCGGCGGGGGGCGAGGTCGGTGTCGAGGCGTTCGGCGATGTGGCGGAACAGGCCCGCGACCTCGCCGTCGGGGTCGGCCACCGTGATCGGCTGACCGGTGTCGCCACCCTCGCGCAGCTCGGGCACCAGCGGAATCTGGCCGAGCAGGGGCACGCCGAGCTCGTCGGCGAGCTGGCCGCCGCCGTGCGCGCCGAAGATCTCGTAGCGCTTGCCGTCGTCGCCGGTGAACCACGACATGTTCTCGATCACCCCGATGACCTCGAGGTCGACCTTCTCGGCCATCGCCGCGGCCCGCTGCGCGACGCGCTGGGCCGCAGGCTGGGGGGTGGTGACCACGATCACCTCAGCGCGCGGCAGGAACTGCGCGATCGACAGCGACACGTCGCCGGTGCCGGGCGGCATGTCGACCACGAGGTAGTCGAGCTCGCCCCAGTACACGTCGGTGAGGAACTGCTCGAGCGCCTTGTGCAGCATCGGGCCGCGCCAGATGACGGCCTGGTCCTCGCGGGCGAAGAAGCCCATCGAGATGAGGCGCACACCGTTGGCCTCGGGCGGCACGATCACGTCGTCGATCAATCCGGGCGGCGCGCTGATGCCGAGCATGCGGGGCATCGAGAAGCCCCAGACGTCGGCGTCGACCGCGGCGACCGCGTGGCCGCGGGCCGCGAGCGCGACCGCGAGGTTGGTGGTCACCGACGACTTGCCCACACCGCCCTTGCCCGACGACACCGCGAGCACGCGCGTGCGCGAATCGGTGAACGGGTTGGGACGCGCCGGCGGGTGCCCGTGGCCGTGGTCGTCGCCCTGCGCTGACGAGGCGTCGACGACCTGCAGCGGGTTGGGCGGGGCCTCACCCTTGAGCACGCGAGCGCACCCGACGACCTCGTCGGTGGTCATGTCGCGGATGTCCACGTCGACCCGGTCGATACCCGCCACCGCACCCACTGCGGCCACGACCTGGCGGCGGATCTCCGCCCGCGCGGAGTCGCCGGGGAGGGGGGCGGCGAGGTGCACCACGGCGGTGGCGCCGTCGACGGCCACGCCCTGCACCATGCCCAGTTCGGCCAGAGGAAGGCGCAGCTCGGGCTCCTCCACGGCCGCGAGGGCCTGTCGGACCTGGGCTTCGAGGGCGCCATCACTGGCCATACGGGGTCTCCCGGGAGATTTCCACTATCGGCATAGGTAGAATAGGTCCGTGGCCGAACCGCAGCTCACCCCGGACGAGTTCAACTCCGTCGTCAGCGCGGTCACCAACGTGTTC
>CAWAKX010000037.1:0-9954 GCA_963782705.1 uncultured Actinomycetes bacterium
CGGACTCGGGGCGCGGGCCGCGCAGGTGCTCGCCGGCGCCGGAGCGGCGCGCATCGTGCTGGTGAGCTGCGATCCCGCGGCCGCGGGACGCGATGTCGCCCTCCTCACCGAGCTCGGCTACCGCCCCAAGGTGTCGGTGGTGCTCGACCTGTTCCCGCACACCCACCACACCGAGGTCGTCACCGGCTTCCACCGGAAGTAGCGCGCACCGAGCGGGAGCGCAGGTCAGTCGGGGAGCGGGCGCGGGGTCATCGCGTCGGCGCCGTCGGCCTCGAGCACCGCGACCATCTCGTCGAACAGCTCGCGCGCCTGCTCGTGCGAGTCGCCGATCGCGGTGAGCCCGAGGTGTCCCTCCGACGCCAGCGCCGAGAGCATGTGGAACACCACACCGGTCTCGGTGAGCGGGTTGTAGTGCAGGCCGTGACGAACCGCGAGGTCGAACACGTCGTCGGGTGTGAGGCCGCGGAAGTCGGGCGAGTCGACGTGGTCGCTCGCGACCAGGAACTTCTCGCGCCCCGATCGCACGGTGAACGTGGCCCGCTCGGGGTCGTACACGCCGTCGGTGAGGTACTGCAGCGTGAGGAACGGGTGCGTGGTGCCGCCCTTGCGCAGGTTCACCTCGATCGCGTACGCCTCCCACTCGTCGCGCTCGTTGCGCACCGCGACGAAGTCGAGCGCGAAGCGGCCCAACACGCCCTCGCGCACGAGACGGCGCCCGACCTTGGCCGCCTCCCCGGTGATCAGCGCCGCGTACTCGCGGTTCGCGGGGAACACGCAGCCGAGATATGCCTGCCCGCTCGGTCCGCCGAGCAGCTGGTCGTGGGTGGAGAGCAGTTCCAGCTCGCCGAGCGGCGACGCGCGCATCTGCACGCTCGGACTGGTGAACTGTCGCCCGGTGATGCGCTCCTCGACGACCCCGCCGCCCGCGGCGAGCGCGGCCTCGTACACGGGGTGCGGAGTCCCGGCCGCTTCGAGCTGCATCGCGCGCACCGCCTGCTCCACCGCGGCGCGTTCGCCGGCAGCGCCGGGCGCCGGAACCGCGGCAGAGGTCGACGAGCGCGTTGCCGTCGCCCGACACGCCCTCGTTGAGCTTCACCAGCACCTGGCCGATCGCGGGCTTGGCCGCGCGCATCGCGACGACCGCGTCGACGACGTCGTCGATCGAGCGCAGGTCCTCGGTGCCGGCCGGGTGGGGCACGCCCTCCTCGGCGAACAGCCGCCGGCCGCCGCTCTTGGTGCCGAAGTCGAAGAACTTGGGATCGGCGCCGTACATCGGGATGCCGAGGTGCACCGCGAGGTCGCGTTCCAGGTCGGTGGTGAGGAACGGCACGAGGTGGGCCCGGCGACGGTCGGGGATGAGCGCCCGGATGCGCTCGAGCAGCCGGGGCCGTTCCAGGAGCTTGGCCGACAACGGCTTCGACGAGCCGTCGAGCACCGGCACCGTGAACAGGCGCCGGCGGGCGTGCGACTGGGGCACGTCGGGCACCAGGCTCAGGTAGTAGTCGACGACGCTCGGGTGGATGGGTTCCGAGGTGACGTAGATCATCCGGGCCAACGGCTGGCGGAGCAGGAAGAGCAGGAAGAGGTAACGCTCCTCGTAGGGCGCCATGACGAGCCCCGAGCCCTCGAGCAGTTCGAGCGACAGCGACGGCACGACCACGATGGTCTGCGGGTCGGGCGTCATCTCGTGCATCGAGTCCCAGAGCTCGACGAGACGCCCCTGGAGCTCCTCGAAGCGGGCCTGCAGGTGCTCGGGCGACGACTCCTCCGCTGCGGTCATGGCGAGATGATCGCGCACGCGCACGCGGTGGGCCGGCGGGGTGCGAGAGTGTCGTCGTGATCGCGACCCCCGACACCGGGACACCCGCGTCCGGTGACCGGGCTCCCGACCCCTGGCGGACCCGGTTGTTCCGCCCCGCCGGCGAATCGCCCCGCCGCCGCAGCCGCGGCGATCTCGCCCGGATCGCGCTCACCGCCGGGCTGCTGGCGTTGTGCGCCCGGCACGTCGGCGACGTCACCCGGAGCGAGCGAGCGCTGTTCGACCTGTTCAACACCCTCCCCGGCGATCTCGAGCCAGTGTTCCGCTCGCTCTACCGGCTGGGCACGCTGTGGGCGGTCGGCCTGGTCGTCGTGGCCGCGCTCATCGCGCGACGATGGCAGCTCGCGCGCGACCTGTTGTGCGCGGGCGCGCTCGCCTGGATCACCGGACGGCTCCTCGGCGAGCTGGTCGTCGCCCACGAATCACTCGTCCGCAGCGTCCGCCTGGCCAGCAGCGCGGGGCACTCACCGCCGTTCCCCGCCGTCCGCCTGGCGGTCACCGTCGCCGTCATCGGAGCCGCGGCACCGTACGTGACCCGTCCGATGCGGGTCCTGGGCGGGTTTCTCGTCGCCGGAGTGACGATCGGGGCGATGTACCTCGGCACGAGCTACCCGGTCGACGTGCTCGCCGGTCTCGTGCTCGGATGGGGCGTCGCTGCGCTGGTGCACCTCGTGTTCGGCTCGCCGGGCAATCGCCCGACACTCAGCCAGGTCGTCGACGCGCTCGATCGGCTCGGGGTCGACGCCGCCCACGCGAGGCTCGCTGACCGTCAGCCCCACGCGTCGACCCTCGTGCTGGCCGACGACGTCGGCGGCGCCATCCGGGTGAAGGTCATCGGGCGTGACGACTCGCGAGGCCGACGGCTCGAGCGGTTCCGCAACGCGCTGCTCTACCGCGGGCTCGGACAGCGGCTCGCGTCGTCGCGGTTCGAGCAGGTGGAGCACGAGGCGTATCTCCTGCTCGCCGCCGCGCGCGCCGGGGTGCCGGTGCCGGCGGTCGTGGCGGCGGGCAGCGGCGGCCCCCGGGCCGCCGTCGTCGTCACCCGACCGGTCGAAGGCCGCCGCCTCGGTGAGCTGGAACCCGGCGACCTCGACGACCAGCTCCTCCACGAGGTGTGGTCGGCGCTCGCCCGCCTGCACGCGATCCCCATGGTGCACGGCGACCTCGACCCCGATCACGTCATCGTCGACCGCGATCGGGCCACCTTGGTCGGCTTCGACGAGGCCCAGAGCACCGCGGATCCCGAACGGGCAGCAACCGACGTCGCCCAACTGCTCGTGACCACCGCGTCGCTCGCGGGCGTCGACGCCGCGCTCACGGCCGCGATCGCGGCGATGGGGCCCGCGAGCGTGGCGCGCTCGTTGCCCCGGCTCCAGCCGGCCGCGCTCGCTCCGGCGACCCGCGGCGGTGTGCGCGCGCCACCACCGCGAGCTCGTGGAACGCCTCGACGAGCTGCGGAACGCCGGAGCGGCGGCCCTCGGCGTCGAGCCACCCCGGCTCGAGCAGCTGCGCCGCGTGTCCTCGACCAACGCGATCATGGCCGTCGGCGGGCTCGTGGCGGTCGCGTTCCTCCTCGCCGACGTCGGCGATCCCGGTTCGGTGTGGGCGACCCTGCGCACCGCCGACTGGTCATGGCTCGGATTCGCGCTCGCGCTGTCGCTCGTCGCCAACGTGGCCTACGCGGTCGCGCTCCAGGGGACGGTGAGAGTGCGCCTGCCCGTCGTGGAGACGACCGAGGTGCAGCTCGGCATGTCGTTCTCGAACCTGGCCGTGCCGGCCATCGGCGGCCAGGGGATGCAGGTGCGCTTCCTGCAGAAGCTCGGCGTCGACCTCGGTCGCCGCGGTCGCCGCCGGCGGAGTGCTGAGCGCCTTCGGCGGACTCGTGGCCGCGCTCGGGCTCTTCGGTCTGGCGCTGCTCGTCGAGCCCGCCCACGTCGACCTGTCGCTGATCCCCACCAACGGGTCTGCTGCTCGCGACCCTGCTCGCGGTCGGGGTGGTGCTCGGAACGGCGGTGGTGGTCGGCGCCATCCGGCCCCTGCGGCCGCCGGGTCGTACCGCCGACCACGCGCGCGCTCGTCACCATCTGGGACGCCTTCCGCTCGCCGTGGCAGATGACGCTGCTGGTCGGCGGCAACGCGGTCGCGACACTCCTGTCCACCTGGTGCCTCATGGCCTGCCTCGCAGCGTTCGGCGGTGGCGCGTCGTTCTGGTCGCTGCTGGCCGCCAACATCGGAGTGGTGACGATCGCGTCACTCGTGCCGATCCCCGGCGGCGGCACCGCGGTCGGGACCGTGGGGCTGTCCGCGGTGCTCGTGTCCTTCGGGGTGACGCGCGACGTCGCCGTCGCCGCGGTGCTCGCGAACCAGCTCGCGTACTACTACCTGCCAGCAGTACCCGGCTGGTTCGCGACGCGGGACCTCATTCGGCGCGACTACCTCTGACGCGCCACCACCGAAGACGCGAGACGACGATCCGTCAGACGCCCATGAGCTCGAACATGTTCGTGCCCATGATCTTCTCGATGTCGGCGTCGGAGATGTTCGCCTCCTTGGCGAACCCGATGTAGCTGTTCGGGTCGGCGAGACCTTCGGGGTGCGGCCAGTCGGAGTTGAACAGCACGTGCTCGACGCCGATCGACTCCACGAGCGGCTCCATCGGGTCCTCCCAGTAGGGAGCGATCCACAGCGCGCGGGCCAGGGTGTCGAGCGGGTGCTCGGCGAACTCCTGCGGGAGCTTCCCGTAGGCGTCGAGCAGGTTGTAGCGGAGGATGCTGATCCAGGCGCTGCCGTTCTCGATCGATGCCAGGCGCACCCCCGGGAAGCGGGAGAGCATGCCGTGGCCGACCGCCGAATAGAGCGAGTCGAGGATCGGGCGGCTCTTCGTGGACATCAGCGAGAACACGTCGGGCTTGAACGGCAGGTACTCGTCCTTGGCGCCGAGCCACTCGTTGGAGTGCCGCTGGTAGCCGGAGTCGGAGGAGTGGAGCATCACAGGGATGTTCGCCTCCTGGATGCGGGCCCAGAAGGCGTCGTTGTCGGGGAGGAACGGCGAACGGGTCGCCCTCCACCCGGCGACCGGCGCCGGCCGCACGAGGACCGTCTTCGCGCCCCGCTCGAGCACCCACTCGAGCTCCTGCACCGCGAGCTCGGGGATGGACAGGTTCATCACCGGCGTGGTGAAGATGCGGCCCGCGTGGTCGAAGGTCCACTCGTCGTAGAGCCACTGGTTGTACGAGTGCGCGACGGCGGCGCTGGCCGCCGGGTCGTCCATGAAGTTGACCTCGATCACCGACGCGAGCGTCGGGAAGTTGACGATGGCGTCGATGTGCATGCGGTCCATGAGCTCGATCCGCTTGTCGCGGTCGGTGAACTCGGGAATGGCGCGCATCGGCACCACGATCTCGCGGAAGGACTTGCCGCTGGTGTTGCGGCCGGAGAAGTACTCCATGCCCGACGCGGGCGCCGCGACCACCCCGAACGTCGGGTTCGGGATGTAGTCCGACACCCGGCCGCGAATGATCACCTTCTTACGTCCGTCGATGTCGGCGACCCGGAACGCGCCCTGGTACTCCTCGGGCAGGTACCGGGTGAAGGCGTCGACCCCCTCGTAGAGGTGCATGTCGCAGTCGAACACCCGGTAGGGAACCTCGGTGTACGACATGTCGGGGCTGTGCTGGATGTATTCCATGGCGGCGACTCCGCAGTGCTCGGCGTTGATCTAGTCGGTGTGGATTTGTACGCAGCCTAAAAACCTCGGGAGTCGCGTTGAAGGGCCGAAAGTCCCGGCCTCGCACGCGGGTTTCCCGACCGAGGTCGCACCCGGACACTCGCCCTCAGCGCGGCGACGAATCGCGGCGCAGCTCGAGGAAGCTCCACCCCAACGGCGGCATCGCCGTGGTGCCGGAGTCGACGGTGAGCTCGATGGCGGTGATCGCCCGGCTCTCCTCCGACGCCAGGAACACGGCCGGCCACGCGATGTCCCACGCCGACGCCTCGGTCGACGAGCATGCCCGCGCGGCGGCGCATCTCCCGGATCGCGCTCGTCGCCGCCCTGCCCCATCGGAGTGAAGGCGTGACCAGGCGCCAGGCAGTTGACCCGGATGTTGTGGTGCCCGTTCTCGTACGCCCAGTCGCGCGACGCGGCGAGCAGCGCCGCCTTCGACGCCGCGTACGCGCCGCTCCCCATGGCGCGCGCGGCGGCCACCGAGGTCAGGTTGACGATCGCGCCGCCACCCGCCGCCTTGAGGTGGGGAATGGCATGGCGGGCGCAGAGCATCGCGGCATCGAGGTTGAGCCGCAGCACCGCGTCCCACTCGTCGAGCGCCACGAGCTCCGGACTGCGGCCACCGCCGGAGATGGCGGCGTTGTTCACCAGGGTGTCGAGGCCGCCGAACGCGTCGACCGCGTCGCCCACCGCGCGCGCGACCTGTGCTTCGTCGGTGACGTCGGCGGTGAGCGCGACCGCGTCACCGCCGAGCTGCCCGATGATGTCCACCGTGCGCTGCGCGCGCTCGGGCGAGATGTCGACCACCGCGACCTGCGCGCCCTGCGTGGCGAACACGATGGCGATCGCCTCGCCGATCCCGATCGGGATGCCACCCCGGGTTCCGGCGCCGGTGACGATCGCTCGCTTGCCCGCGAGGCGGGTGCCGGCGTCGGCGGCGCGCACCCACGGGCGGTCCTCGAGGCCCTGCATGACGTCGCCTGCGTCGCTCATGGCGCGAAGTCTGGCACCCGCGCGAGGAGGCCGCCGTCGGTCGCGGCTCGACGTTCAGAAGATGGCGAGCGGGTTCACCGGCGAACCCGAACCGCCGTCGACGCGCAGCGGCGCGAGCACGAACTGGAATTCCCAGCGGCCCAGCTCCGCGCACGTGGTCGCGAGCGCTTCCAGGTCGCAGTTGTCGATGAGCGGCATGCCCATCATCACGAGCGCGAGCACGTGCACCGGGGCGGGCAGCTCGCGGTACCAACCGTCGGCCGACTCCTGCGACCAGTCGCAGCCGAGCATCGCGACGTCGCGCTCGTGCAGCCACGGCAGGCAGGCCGGATGCCAACCGCGCGCGCCCTCGGTCGACGACGCGAGGTGCTTCACCTCGGAGCGTTCGTGCCACCGACCGGTCCGCAGCAGGACGACGTCGCCCGGACCCACCTCGACCCCCTGGGCGGCCGCGGTGGCCGCGAGCTCGTCGGGGCTGACCCCGTGCCCGCGCGGGAGCAGGTCGAGCCCCTGCGCACGCGGCACGTCGAGGAGCACGCCGCGCCCGACCACGCCGTCGGCCAGCTGCGTGATCGCGCCCCAGGTGGATCCGAACTCCGCGTTCGTGTGGAACGCGGCGCGGTCGTTGTAGAGGCGGCTCTGGTAGAAGACGTGGCTCAGCGCGTCGACGTGGGTCGTCTCGAGCCCGTGGAACACCATCCCGAGGTACTCGGCCGCGTTGGCCATGTCGCCCCGCACCCGCTGCGACCGCGGCAGACCCTCGTGCGAATGGCACGCGGCCTCCCCGGTGGCCAGCCAGAACAGCTGCGCGGTGCGTTCCGGGTCGTCGTAGCGCCCGCGGATCTCCCGCGCGCACGACACCGTGCGCCCGTCGGTGACGAGGCGGGCGGCGGCGACCCGGTGCTCGTCGGTGATGAGGTTGAGGGTGCCGCGCTGGTCGTCGGGGCCCCACCGGCCCCAGTTCGACAGCTGCTCCACGTACCCGAGCACGACCTCGGCGCTGGGCGGTGTCCATGCCACGGCGCGACCCCCTGTTCTCGCCGGACCCACGGCCGGCGACGTCCGTCGGGGCGCAGTATGGACCGTCGGGGCGGCGGGCGCGCGACGGCGGGCGCGAGACTGCCCGGATGACCACGCGCCCCGAACCCGACCCCGCGCTCGTCGCGCGGCTCAGCCTGTCGGTGACGCGGCTCGCGCGCGTGCTCCGCCAGCAGGAGCCGGCCCGGTCGAGCCCCGCGGCGGCGGCCGCGCTCGCGACCATCGTGCGCCGCGGGCCGATCACCCTCGGCGACCTCGCGGCGGCCGAGCAGGTGTCGCCCTCCACGATCACCAAGATCGTCAGCCGCCTGGAGGCCGACGGGGCGATCGAGCGGGTCATCGATCCCGACGACCGCCGGGTGCACCGGGTCCAGCTGAGCGAGGAGGGCCGCACGGGGATCACCCGGTACCGCTCGCGGCGCAACGCCTGGCTCGCCGACCAGCTGGCCGGGCTCGACGACGACGAGCTCGCCCGGGTGGTCGCGGCGGTCGACGTGTTCGAGCGCCTCACCGCGGCCGAAGGCCGCGACCCGGTGTCGGACGGCGACGCCTGATGGGCCCGGGGGCGGGCGGCCACGACAGACGGTACGCTTGGCGTACTACCTCGGACCTGCAGTCCCGAGCCCGGCGGGAGCCACGATGACTTTGCCCTGGATCATCTCCGCGGACGACCACGTGATCGAGCCGCCCGACCTCTTCGAGACCCGCCTCCCCGCGAAGTTCCGCGAGCTGGGGCCCCGCGTGGTGCGGCTGCCGTGGGAGTTCGGCCCCAACTTCGTGCGCGGCAACATCCGCCCCGGCGGCGACGGCGCGCCCACCGACTTCTGGCAGATGGAGGGCGACAAGTTCCTCGCCATCCCCCGGCTCGAGATCGGCGCGGGCATGGACCCGGAGCTGGTCGACCACAAGGCGATGACCTACGAGGAGATGCCCGCCTCCACCTACCAGGTGAAGGAGCGCCTCCTCGCCATGGACGAGGCGTGCATCGAGCGGTCGCTCTGCTTCCCCAACGTCGTGCGCTTCGCGGGCCAGATGTTCCTCTTCATGGACGACAAGGAGCTCGCGCTCGCGTGCGTGCAGGCCTACAACGACTTCATGGTCGACGAGTGGGCCGGGGAGAGCGGCGGACGGCTCATCCCGCTGTGCGTCGTGCCGCTGTGGGACGCGCAGCTCGCGGCCGACGAGATCCGGCGCAACGCGGCGCGGGGCGTGCGGGCGGTCACGTTCACCGAGCTGCCGGCCAACATCGGCCTGCCGAGCATCCACGACAAGGACGGCTACTGGCTGCCGTTCATCGAGGCCTGCGCGGAGACGGGCACGGTGATCAACATCCACATCGGGTCGTCGTCACAGGTGCCGCGCACCTCCGACGACGCGCCCGGCTGCGTCTCGATGGTGACCGTGAACTTCAACGCGCAGCTCTCGTTCAGCGACTGGATGTTCTCCGGCCTGCTGGCGCGCTACCCCGGCCTCAAGCTCGCGTTCTCGGAGAGCCAGATCGGCTGGATGCCCTACGTGCTCGAGCGGATGGACCGCATCTACCGGATGGGCAACAAGATCGCCCGGATCCCGGCCGAGCTCACCGAACCGCCGAGCCACTACATGGCCGGCCGGGTCTACGGGTGCTTCTTCGAGGACGACTACGGCCTGCGCAACCGCGACGCGGTCGGCATCGACCAGATCACGTTCGAGTGCGACTACCCGCACCAGGACTCCACCTGGCCCCACACCTACGAGTACCTGCAGCAGGCGGTGGCCGACCTCTCGGTGGAGGACCAGTACAAGATCGCGCGCGGCAACGTGATCGAGATGCTGGGCCTCGAGCCCGAGCTCCCCGGCTTCGCGAACTGACCGTCGTCAGACGAGGCTGAGCGCGGTGCGGACGCCGACGCCGGCCTCGAGGTCCGCGAACGCGTCGCCGATCTCGTCGAGGGGCCGGCGCGCGGTCACCAGCGCCTCGAGGTCGAGCTGACCGGCCCGCCACATGTCGAGGAAGCGGGGAATGTCCCGTCGCACCGTTGCGAGCTGCCCGAGCGTGCAGCCGAGCAGACGCTTCTCGGCGAGCAGGAACCGCAACGGGCTGATGCTGATCGTGTCCTGCACCGGCGGCGCGCCCACGAGCACGATCGTGCCCCCCGGGCGGGCCGCGGCGATGGCCGTCTCGCCCAACCGGGCGACGCCCGCGGTCTCGAACGCGTAGTCGGCGCCGTACCCGGTGAGCGCGCGCGTGGCCTTCGCCACGTCGTCCTCGGCGGGATCGATCACGTGGGTGGCGCCCATCGCCAGCGCGGTCTCGCGCCGGCCGGGCAGGAGGTCGACGCCGATGATCCGCGCCGCGCCCGCCGCCCGCGCACCCTGCACCGCGCAGAGCCCAACGCCG
>CAWAKX010000038.1:0-14640 GCA_963782705.1 uncultured Actinomycetes bacterium
AGCCGACGTGGTCGGCGAGCTCCACCACGTCGTGCGCGCACTCGGGGTGCACGATCACGACGCCGTCGGGGTGCTCGGCGCGGAAGTCGGCGACGTGCTGCGGACGGAAGCGCTGGTGCACCGAGCAGTGGCCCTTCCACAGCAGGAAGGTGCTCTCCTTCACGTCGCGGTCCTCGAGGCCGCCCTGTTCCTGGTGCGGGTTCCACACCCGCATGGTGGTGGGGGCGTAGCCCATGTCGATCGCGGTGTTGCGCCCGAGGTGCTGGTCGGGGAAGAACAGCACCTGGTCGCCGCGGGCGAGTGCCCACTCGAGCACGGCTCGCGCGTTCGACGACGTGCACACCGCGCCGCCGTGCTCGCCCACGAAGGCCTTGAGCGCGGCGGAGGAGTTCATGTAGGTGATGGGGACGACGCGGCTCACGTCGGTGATCTCGGCGAGCACGTCCCAGCACTCCTCGACCTGGTCGATGTCGGCCATGTCGGCCATCGAGCAGCCGGCGTTGAGGTCGGGGAGGATCACCCGCTGGTGGTCGCCGGTGAGCACGTCGGCCGACTCGGCCATGAAGTGCACGCCGCAGAAGACGATGTCGGTGGCCTGCGTGTTGTCCGCCGCGAAGCGGGCCAGCTTGAACGAGTCGCCGCGGGCGTCGGCCCACTTGAAGACCTCGTCGCGCTGGTAGTGGTGGCCGAGGATCAGGAGCGAATCGCCCAGCGTGGCCTTGGCCGCGCCGATGCGTTCGTCGAGCTCGTCGGCGGACGCGAGCGTGTAGGCGTCCGGCAGCGGAGCCTGCAGTCTGAACATGGGATCCCCCGAGGGGTCGGGTTCCGCATGTGGCCGGCGGGGACAGCCTGGTCGCCCACCGCGGGGTTGTCGGCCACGGAACCGAGGTATGACGCCGGAATTCCAGGCCGGCGCTCCTCCGACTATATCGCCCGCCGTCTTGGCGCCGCGCGCATGTCGTCGTGACGTCCAGTGCGAACGGCGGGTCGGGGCGGTGGCCCAGCCGCGAGAATGGGGGGATGCGCCGTCCGGAGCCCGCGTCGATCCCGCAGGAGCCCGGCTCGTACCAGTTCAAGGACGCCGAGGGCCGCGTCATCTACGTGGGCAAGGCCAAGAACCTCCGCAGCCGGGTGATGTCGTACTTCGGCGACCGGCCTGCTCGAACGCACCCGCCAGATGGTCGACGCGGCCGAGTCGGTCGAGTGGATCGCGGTGCGCAACGAGGTGGAGGCGCTCTTCCTCGAGTACAACCTGATCAAGCGCCACCGGCCCCGCTTCAACATCCGCCTCAAGGACGACAAGTCCTATCCGTACCTCGCGGTCACGGTCGGCGAGGAGTGGCCGCGGGCGATGGTGATGCGCGGCGCCAAGCGCAAGGGCGTCCGCTACTTCGGGCCCTACGCCCACGCCTACGCGATCCGCGAGACCCTCGACCTCCTGCTGCGCACGTTCCCGATCCGCACCTGCACCCAGAACAAGTTCGACCGCCACCAGCGCCTCGGCCGACCGTGTCTCTACGCGCACATCGAGAAGTGCGCGGCGCCCTGCGTGGGCGCGGTCAGCGCCGAGGAGTACGCGGGGCTGGTCACCGAGCTGCTCGACTTCCTCGCCGGCGACACGTCGCCGATCCTCGACCGGCTCGACAAGCAGATGCACGGTGCGAGCGACGAGTTGGAGTTCGAGCGGGCCGCGCGTCTGCGCGACCAGATCCTCATGGTGCGCAAGGCGATCGAGCGCCAGCAGATGGTCGACGCCCGCGAGGAGGACTACGACGCCATCGGCATCGCCGAGGACCCGCTCGAGGCGAGCGTGCAGGTGTTCCTGGTGCGCAAGGGGCGCGTCGTCGGGCGCAAGGGTCTGGTGGTCGACAAGGTGGAGGACGTCACCCGCGCCGAGCTGGTCGGCCGCCTGCTCGAGCAGCTCTACGGCGACGCCGGCCCCGACGGCGCCAACGAGGTGCCACGCGAGATCCTGGTGCCCGACGAGCCCGACGACCGCGAGCTCTACGAGGAGTTCCTCGGCGCGGTGCGCGAGCGCGGCAACGACGGCGCGGCCGGTCGCGCGGGCAAGGTGCGGGTGCGGGTGCCGCAGCGCGGCGCGAAGCGGGCGTTGCTCCAGACCGTCACCCAGAACGCGGAGGAGGCGTTCACCCGCCACAAGCTGCGGCGCGCGTCCGACCACAACGCCCGCGCCCGCGCCCTGGTCGCGTTGCAGGACGCGCTCGGCCTGCCCGAGGCGCCGCTGCGGATCGAGTGTTACGACATCTCCAACCTGCAGGGCACCGAGATCGTGGCGTCGATGGTGGTGATGGAGGACGGCCTCCCCAAGCGCTCCGACTACCGGCGCTTCCGCCTCCGCCACCAGGACGGGCAGGACGACTTCGCGTCGATGGAGGAGGTGCTCACCCGCCGCTTCCGCCGCTACCTCGACGAGCGGGCCGAGGGCGCGCAGAGCGGCAAGCGGTTCGCCTACCCGCCGAACCTGGTGATCATCGACGGCGGCAAGGGCCAGCTCGGCGTGGCCACGCGGGTGCTCGACGAGCTCGGCCTCGAGGACATCGCGGTGGCCGGCCTGGCCAAGCGCTTCGAGGAGGTGTACCTCCCCGGCGACTCGGAACCGGTCACGATCCCTCGCGACTCCGAGGCGCTCTACCTCCTCCAGCAGATCCGCGACGAGGCCCACCGGTTCGCGATCACGTACCACCGGCAGCTGCGGGCCAAGAAGATGACCCAGTCGGTGCTCGACGACGTGCCCGGCCTCGGACCGGTGCGCCGCGCCCGCCTGCTGAAGGAGCACAGCTCGGTGAAGCGCCTGCGCGCGCTCACCGAGGACGAGCTCGTCGCCATCGCGTGGCTGCCGGAGCCGGTGGCCCGCGCGGTGTACGCGAAGCTGCACGACCTGCCCGTCACGCCGACCGCCCGGAAGCCTTCGGCGTCGAGCCCGAAGCCCGCCTCTGACTCTTCGGCTCCGGAGGCCGGGGCGTGAGAGCATGACCGCCGTGTCACCCACGCTCGACGTCACCATCATCACCGGTATGTCGGGCGCGGGGCGTTCGGCGGCCGCCGACGTGCTCGAGGATCTCGGCTACTTCGTCATCGACAATCTGCCGCCCGCGCTCATCCCGAAGGTCGCGGAGCTGGGCCGCAGCGCGGATGGTCGCGAGCGCATCGCGCTCGTCGTCGACGTGCGGTCCGGGGAGTTCGTGGGCGATCTGCTCGGCGCGCTCAGCGAACTGCGGGAGATGGGCGCCCACACCCGGGTGCTGTTCCTCGACGCCGCCGACGACGTGCTGGTGCGTCGCTACGAGGCGACGCGGCGCAAGCACCCGCTGGCCGCGGGCGAGGGCGTGAGCGACGGCATCACCGAGGAGCGGGCGCTGCTCGGCGAGCTGCGCGGCCTGTCCGATCTGGTGGTCGACACCTCCGACCTCAACGTGCACGAGCTGCGCGTGCGCCTTCTCGATCTCTTCGGCGACGACTCGCAACGCGCGGGCGAGATGCAGGCCAGCATCGTCTCGTTCGGGTACAAGCACGGCATCCCGGTCGACGTCGATCTGCTCTTCGACTGCCGGTTCCTCCCGAATCCGCACTGGGTGGAGGAGCTGCGCCCGCAGTCGGGGACCGACCCCGCGGTCCGCGACTACGTGCTCGCGCAGCCCGAGACCGCGCAGTTCCTCGCCGAGCTCGAGCGGCTGTTCGCGTTGCTGCTCCCCGCGTACGCACGGGAGGGCAAGTCGTATCTGTCGATCGGCGTCGGCTGCACCGGCGGGCGTCACCGCAGCGTGGTGATCGCCACTGAACTGGCGCGGGTCATCGGCGCGCTGGGTTTCCCGCCGCGCGTCCACCACCGGGACATGGCCCGTGGGGAGTGACGCCGGCCTCGACGGGGGCGTCGCGGGCGGCCCCGCGGTCGTCGCGCTCGGGGGCGGCCACGGCCTCGCGGTCGCGTTGCGCGCGGCGCGCCGGTACGCGGGGTCGCTCACCGCGGTGGTCACCGTGGCCGACGACGGCGGGTCGTCGGGCCGGCTGCGTCGCGAGCTCGGGGTGCTGCCGCCCGGCGACCTGCGCCGCTGCCTCGTGGCCCTCGCCGGCGACGACACCCTCTGGGCCTCGGCGTTCGAGCACCGCTTCGCCGGGGGTGAGCTCGACGGCCACGCGCTCGGCAACCTCGTGCTGGTGGGCCTCACCCAGACCCTCGGCAGCTTCACCCTCGCGCTCGAAGAGGCGGGACGGCTGCTCGGGGCGGTGGGCACGGTGCTGCCGGCCACCGACCAACCCGTCGTGCTGCACGCCACCGCCCGCGAGCCCGTGAGCCAGGGTGGCGACCGGTCGCTGCGACGGGTGGAGGGCCAGGTGGCGGTGGCCAACACGCCGGGCATCCGGCGCGTCGCGCTCGAACCCGCCGATCCCGCGCCGCCCGCGGCGGTGCTCGACGCCCTCGCCTCGGCCGACCAGGTGGTGCTCGCCCCGGGATCGCTCTACACCAGCGTCCTGCCGCCGCTGCTCGTGCCGGCCACCCGCGCCGCGATCGCGGCGCGGCCCGCGGCCGTGTCGTGCAGGTCGCCAACCTGCGCCCGCAGGTGCCCGAGACCGCGGGGCTCGACGCCACCGACCACCTGGAAGCGGTGCTGGAGCACGGCATCCGGGTCGACAGCTTCGTCTACGAAGAGCACGGGGAACTGGCCGCCGACCCGCGACGCATCGCCGGGTGGGGTGTCGAGCCGGTGCCCGCCCACGTGGCCCGCGACGACGGCCTCGCGCACGATCCCGTGCGGTTGGCACTGAGCCTGCGTGCTCTGGTCTGATTTGCTCACCACACCGAGGAGGAACCAATGGCGGTTCGTGTAGGGATCAACGGCTTCGGGCGCATCGGGCGCTCCTTCACGCGTGCGCTGCTCGACCGTGGCGCCGACGCGGGCGTCGAGCTCGTCGCCGTGAACGACCCGATGGGCGACAGCGAGACGGTGGCGTTCCTGCTCAAGCACGACAGTGTCGGCGGCACGCTGAAGAACGACATCCAGCCCACCGACAACGGCTTCTCCATCGACGGCCACGAGATCACCAAGCTCGGCACGATGGACCCGGCGGAGATCGCGTGGAGCGACCACGACGTCGACGTCGTCATCGAGTCGACCGGTCTGTTCACCGCGCGCGAGAAGGCGGCCGGCCACCTCGGTGGCAGCGTGAAGCGCGTGATCATCTCGGCGCCGAGCGGCGATGCCGACGCGATGATCTGCATGGGTGTGAACGACAGCGTGTACGACGCGTCGGCCCAGACCGTGATCTCGAACGCGTCCTGCACCACGAACTGCCTCGCCCCGATGGCCAAGGCGATCAACGACGCCTTCGGCCTCGAGCAGGGCCTGATCAACACGGTGCACGCCTACACGAGCGACCAGTCGCTGCAGGACCTCGCCAAGGCCACCCGCTCGGGCAAGCCCGACCTGCGCCGCATGCGCGCCGCGGCGCTGTCGATCATCCCGAGCACCACGGGTGCCGCACGCGCCATCGGTACGGTGCTCCCCGAGCTCAAGGGCAAGCTCGACGGCACGTCGCTCCGTGTGCCCACGCCCACCGGCTCGATCACCGACCTCACCGCGATCCTGTCGCGTGAGGTCACGATCGAGGAGATCAACGCCGTGTTCGAGGCCGCGTCGAAGGACCCGTCCTACCGCGGCGTGCTCGAGTACTCCGAGGAAGAGCTCGTGTCGGCCGACATCGTCGGCAACCCGTCGTCGTGCATCTTCTCGGCCCCCGACACCATGGCCGCCGGCAAGATGATCAAGGTGCTCGGCTGGTACGACAACGAGTGGGGCTACTCGAACCGCCTCGTCGACCTCGTGAAGTTCGTCGGCTGACGCCGGCGCGCCTCACCTCCCGATGACCGTCGACCTCCCGCGCCTGGAGGACCTGCCGCTCACGAGTGGGCAGCGGGTCCTCGCGCGCATCGACTTCAACGTCCCGCTCGACGGCGACCGCGTCACCGACGACCTGCGCATCACGCACCGCGCTGCCCACCATCGAGTGGCTGCGCGAGCGCGGTGCGGTGGTGGTGATCGGCGCGCACCTCGGCCGCCCAAGGGCGTGGTCGACCCGCAGTACTCGATGGCGCCCGTGGCCAAGCGGCTCGGTGAGCTGCTCGGTGCGCCGGTGGCGCTGGCGCCCGCGGTGGTGGGGCCCGAGGTCGAGGCGCTGGTGGCGCAGGCGCAGCCCGGCGACGTCGTGCTGCTCGAGAACCTGCGCTTCGAGCCGGGCGAGACCACGGACGATCCGGAGTTCGGCGCCGCGCTCACCGCGCTCGGCGAGCTCTACGTGAACGACGCGTTCGGCGCGTCGCACCGCGAGCACGCGTCGATCGTGGCGCCGCCGCGGTCGTTGCCGTCGGCCGCGGGTCGGCTCATGTTCCGCGAGGTCGAGGTGCTCTCCACGCTGCTGCACGGCGCGGAGCACCCGTTCGTCGCGGTGCTCGGGGGCGCGAAGGTCGCCGACAAGCTCGGCGTGATCGACGCGCTGCTCGAACGCTGCGACTCCATCCTCATCGGCGGCGCGATGGCGTTCACCTTCCTGCTCGCGCAGGGCATCTCGGTGGGCGACTCGCTCGTGCAGCCCGAGATGGTCGACGAGTGCGCGCGCCTGCTCGCCACCGGGCGGGTGCAGATCCCCACCGACTTCGTCATCGCGCAGGACGTGAGCGCGGACGCGGCCACGCAGGTGGTGGCGGCCGACGCCATCCCCGACGGGTGGAAGGGCCTCGACGTGGGCCCCGACACCGCGGCCGCGTACGCGCAGGTCGTCACCGACGCCAAGACCGTGTTGTGGAACGGCCCGATGGGCATGTTCGAGCTGGCGCCGTTCGCGGCCGGCACCCGGCGCGTCGCCGAGGCGGTCGCGGCGAGCGACGCGTTCACCGTGGTGGGCGGCGGCGACAGCGCGGCCGCGATCCGGGAGTTCGGCCTCGCCGACCAGGTGAGCCACGTGAGCACCGGCGGCGGCGCGTCGCTGGAGTACATCGAGGCGGGCGACCTGCCCGGCTTGGCCGCACTGCGAGCGAAGAGGACCTGATGGCCGAGACGCGCAAGCCGATCATCGCCGGCAACTGGAAGATGCACCACGACCACCTGGTCGCGATCCAGGTGGTGCAGAAGCTCTCGTACCGTCTCGTCGACGACGACTACGAGGCCGTCGACGTGGTGGTGTGCCCGCCGTTCACCGACGTGCGCACGCTGCAGACCGTCATCCAGGCCGACAAGCTCAAGATGTCACTCGGCGCGCAGAACTGCCACTGGGAGGACCAGGGCGCGTTCACCGGCGAGGTGAGCCCGCCGATGCTCGCCAAGCTCGCGGTGGAGTACGTGATCGTGGGCCACTCGGAGCGCCGCCAGTTCTTCGGGGAGACCGACGAGACGGTCAACAAGAAGCTGAAGGCCGTGATGAAGCACGCCATGACGCCGATCGTGTGCGTGGGGGAGACGCCTCGAGGAGCGCGAGGCGGGCGGCACCGCCGAGCGGGTGTCGAGCCAGATCCGCGGCGGGTTCGCCGGGGTGAAGGCGGCCGACGCGGCGAAGGTCGTGGTGGCCTACGAGCCGATCTGGGCGATCGGCACCGGCCGCACCGCCACCGCGGCCGACGCCAACGAGACCTGCGGCGTGATCCGCGAGACCCTGGCGGGCATCTACGACCAGCCGACCGCCGAGCAGATCCGCATCCAGTACGGCGGCAGCGTGAAGGCGGCCAACGCGGCCGAGCTCATGGCCCAGCCCCACATCGACGGCGCCCTGGTGGGCGGCGCGGCCCTCGATCCCGACGAGTTCGCGAGGATCGTCCAGTACCGCTGACGCGCCTATGCTGGGCGATCTGCCCGGCGGGGTCGCTGCGGCACGGTGCAGGAAGACTGCGCGAACCGGACAGGGATTCCGAACAATGCTCAACACCATCCTGCTCGTCGTCCAGGTCGCCTCGGCGCTGTCGCTGATCTTCCTGATCCTGCTGCACTCCGGCCGGGGTGGCGGTCTGTCCGACATGTTCGGTGGCGGCTCGCTCGGCGGCTCGATGGCCGGTTCCACGGTGGTGGAGCGCAACCTCGACCGGCTCACGGTGATCAACAGCGTCATCTTCATCTTCGCCACCGTGATCCTCGCCCTGCGCCTCCAGTAACACGCCCTCCCTGCCCTCCTCGCCCGAACCGGCGTCAATCCGAGCCCGATGATGGCGGGTCGATTGACGCCAGTTCGTCGAATTGGGGCTCAAGGCGGGCGGGGTGACCGCCGATCGCGACTCCCATACGGCAGAATCGTCCGCCACGGTCCCCGGGGTCGCGGTGGCGATCCGGCCGGGAGGCGAGGCTGGGAGCCCCGGATGCGTACACCTGAGAGTCGTCGTCACCGTCGTCTGACGGTCCTGACCCTGACCGCGCTCGTCGCCGGTTCGCTCGCGCTGAGCGCCGTCGCCGCGGGTGCGAGCACCTCCGGCGTGCACGCACGGCCGCGGCCAAGCAGGCCCCGATCGTGATCGGCGCCGAGGAGTTCCCGCCCGTCCTCAACGACATGACCGTCACCGGCAACGGCGAGTGGACCGCGATGATCGCCGGTCCCGCCCTCGCCCGCGGCTACAAGCTGCTGCCCGACTTCTCCTACGAGCCGTGGATCTTCGACAAGGACTGCACGGTCGTGAGCGAGAGCCCGTTCACCGTCGACTGCACGCTGCGGCCCGAGGCGAAGTGGTCCGACGGCACGCCGCTCACCGCCGACGACTTCAAGTTCACCTACGACACGATCATGAACCCCAAGAACGACGTGGTGACGCGTGAGGGGTACTCGAAGATCTCCGAGTTCAACGTGATCAGCCCCACCGAGTTCCAGATGGTGTTCAAGGAGGTGTTCGCCCCGTACCGCGAGCTGTGGGCGGGCACCAGCACCACGGTGCTGCCGAAGCACGTCCTCGAGGGCCAGAACTTCAACAAGGTCTGGAACAACTGCATCTGCGACCCGAAGACGAAGAAGCCGATCTCGAGCGGCCCGATGATGGTGAAGTCGTTCACCCCGGGCGAGAAGGTCGTGCTGGTCCCCAACAAGAACTACTGGGGCAAGCAGGCGACGGTGCCGCAGGTGGTGTTCGTGCCGATGCGCGACACCAACACCGAGATCAACGCGTTCCGCAGCGGTGAGGTCGACATGATCTACCCGCAGAACCAGATCGGCCTGCGCAAGAAGATCGAGGCGGTCGACGGCGCGAAGTACACGTCGTCGCTCGGCCCGCAGTGGGAGCACTTCGACATGCTCACCACGGTGAAGGGTCTCGACGACGTGGCGGTGCGCAAGGCGATCGCCACCGCGATGCCGCGCCAGCAGATCGTCGACCGGCTGGTGAAGGACGCCAACGACCAGGCCGAGGTGCTCGACAACGTCTTCTGGATGACCAACCAGAAGCACTACGAGCCCGGCTGGAACATCTACCCCGCGTCGGGCGACATCGCGGCGGCCAACAAGATCCTCGACGACGCCGGCTGGGCGAAGGGCTCCGACGGCGTGCGGGCCAAGAACGGCGTGAAGCTCGCGTTCACGATCGGCACCACGAGCGGCAACCAGGCCCGTGAGCTCGCCGAGCAGATCATCCAGCAGCAGATGAAGCAGATCGGCGTGAAGTTCACGATCAAGAACTCGCCCGACATCCTCGACTACTCGCTCTCCGCGTACGACTACCAGACGATCATCTTCGCCTGGGTGGGTTCGCCCGACCCCTACGGCGGCAACGTCACCTGGCTGTCGTCGGCGAGCCCCGACGCGTGCACCAAGGCCGAGGCCAAGAAGGGCAACTGCGACTACAGCGGGACCAACTACACGAAGGTCAACGACCCCGAGGTCGACGCGCTGCTGAACGCCACCGACCGCGAGACCGACCCGGTGAAGCGGGCCGCGCTGTTCAACCAGGCCAACGTGCGCCTGGCCGCAGGCCGACGTCACGTCGATCCCGTTGTTCCAGAAGCCGACCCAGCTCGGCTACCGGTCGTCGATCGGCGGGGTGGAGGACAACAGCACCCAGGACGGCTTCACCTGGAACATCGAGGACTGGACCTACTCGGGCTGAACCCGTCGGGCTGACCTCGGCCTGCGGTTGCCGCGGCCCACGGCCCCGCGCTCGGCTAGAAATTTGACGCGGTGATCGGGTTCATCGGGCGTCGACTGCTGGTGGCGGTGCCCGTCGTGCTGCTCGCCACCATGGTGCTGTTCGCCCTGGTGACGGCACGCGGTGACCCGCTGCGCGACCTGCGCCACCGGCCCGGGATCTCCCAGCAGACGATCCGCAACCTCGAGCACGAGTACCACCTCGACGAGTCGCGCCCGCAGCAGTACGTCGGCTGGCTCGGCGACTTCGTGCAGGGCGACTGGGGCACGTCGTTCAACACCCGCCGCCCGGTGAGCGACATGGTGGGCAAGGCGGCGTGGAACACGTTCCTGCTGGTCGGCACCGCGCTGTTCTTCTCGGTGTCGCTCGCGCTGCTGCTCGGCGTGGTGAGCGCGGTGCGCCAGTACTCGGCGTTCGACCACCTGGCCACCGGGTTCTCGTACTTCGGGTTCTCGATGCCCGACTTCTTCTTCGCGCTCCTGCTCCAGCTCTTCGTGGTGTTCGTGTTGCAGGACGCGTTCGGCATCCACGTGCTCTACACGCAGGGCAAGTACTCGGTGGGCCAGGAGGGCGACGTGGTGAACCTCCTGCAGCACATGGTGCTGCCGGTGATCACCCTGATGCTCACGAGCGTCGCGGCGTGGAGCCGCTACCAGCGCGACTCGATGCTCGAGGTGCTCACCTCCGACTACGTGCGCACCGCGCGGGCCAAGGGCGTGCCGCGCGGCCAGATCATCCGCCGGCACGCGATGCGCAACGCGCTGGTGCCGTTCGTGACCGTGGTGGCGATCGACGCCGGCGTGCTGCTCGGCGGCGTGGTGGTGGTCGAGCGGGTGTTCCAGTGGCCGGGGCTCGGCCTGCTGTTCTTCGACGCGCTCGCCAACTCCGACTACCCGGTGCTGCTCGCGTGGATGGCGGTGGCGACGATCTTCGTGGTGGTCGCCAACCTCGCGGCCGACGTGGCCTACGGCCTGCTCGACCCGCGCATCCGGGTGCAGGGGTCGCGCCGGGCGACGCGCCGCCACGACCGCCTCGCCCGTGACGTCGCGGCCGCGCGCGCGACCGTGCCCGACGCAGTGCCCGACGCGGGAGCGGCGCCGTGAGCATGCGCGTCGGCGACGAGTCGGGCCGGGCCCGGGCGGAGTCGAACGACTCCGGTCTCGCGGTCGTCGACCGCGATCCCGTCGCCGCGCGGGGGAGAGTGGCGCCGGGCCTGGCGGTCGTTCCGTCGTCACAAGGTGGCGATGGTCGGTCTGGTGATCCTGATCTTCATCGTGCTCGCGTGCTTCGTCGGCGTGCACTTCGCGCCCAGCCCGATCGAGCAGTCGCTGCTCGAACCGACGTCGGGCCCGTCGGCCGCGCACTGGTTCGGCACCGACGAGCTCAGCCGCGACTCGCTGTCGCGAGTGCTCCACGGCGGGCAGGTGTCGTTGAAGATCGCGTTCGGCGTGGCCATGCTCACCACCGTCATCGGCGTGATCATCGGCGCGCTGGCCGGCTTCTACCGCGGCTGGCTCGACGAGCTGCTCATGCGCTTCACCGACCTCTGGATCGCGCTGCCCGCGCTGCCGTTCCTCGCGGTGGCGGTGTCGATCGGCAGCGTCGACCTCGGCCCGTTCGGCACGCTCGACCTCGGCGGCCCGCTCGGCATGACGCTGCTGCTGTCGCTGCTGTTGTGGGGATCGATCGCGCGCGTCGTGCGCGGCGCCACGCTCGCGCTGCGCGAGCGGGAGTTCGTCGACGCGGCGCGGGCCATCGGCGCCACCAACCGCCGGATCATCGTGCGCCACGTGCTGCCGAACTGTCTCGGGCCGATCACCGTGAACGCCACGCTGGTGGTGGCCGAGGCGATCCTGGTGGAGAGCACGCTGTCGTTCCTCGGCTTCGGCATCCAGCCGCCCACGCCGAGCTGGGGCAACCTGCTCGTGAACGCGGTGTCGAACGTGGAGGAGTGGTGGTGGCTGGTGGTGTTCCCCGGCGCGGCCATCTTCCTCACCGTGCTGGCGATCAACTTCGTGGGTGACGGGCTGCGCGACGCGCTCGACCCTCGGCGGCAGGTGCGGGCATGAGTGCCGACGGCGACGTCCGGTCGACGACCTGCGCCCGCGCTGCAGGTGACCGGCCTCGCGGTGGAGTTCCCGGTCGAGGGCGCGGTGGTGCGCGCGGTGGCGGGCGCGACGTTCTCGGTGACGCGGGGCGAGACGGTCGCGCTGGTGGGGGAGTCGGGGTCGGGGAAGTCGGTGAGCGCGCTGGCGGTGATGGGCCTGCTCGACCCGCCCGGCCGGGTCGTCGGCGGCGACGTGCGGATCGACGGCCAGCCGGTGCTCGGCCTCCGCGAGGACCAGTGGCGCACGCTGCGCGGCCGGCAGGTCGCGATGGTGTTCCAGGACCCGATGACGTCGCTCAACCCGTCGCACCGGATCGGCCGCCAGGTGGCGGAGGCGATCCGGGTGCACGACCACGCGCGTGTCGAAGGCCGACGCCCAGGCGTCGCGCGATCGCGCTGCTCGAACGGGTGGGGATCGCGCCCGCCGCCGAGCGGGCCCGCGACTACCCGCACCAGCTCTCGGGCGGTCAGCGCCAGCGGGTGATGATCGCGATGGCCATCGCCAACCGGCCCGACGTGCTCATCGCCGACGAGCCCACCACCGCGCTCGACGTGACCACGCAGGCCCAGATCCTCGAACTGCTGCGCGACCTGCAGCGAGGAGATGGGGCTCGCGCTGCTGCTCATCACCCACGACCTCGGGGTGGTGGCGGGCATCGCCGATCGGGTGGTGGTGATGTACGCGGGCCGGGTGGTGGAGGAAGGCCCGGTCGACGCGGTGTTCGCGCGCGCCGCGCACCCGTACACCCGGGCGTTGCTCGGCGTCGGTGCCGCGGCGCGGCGACGCACGCGGCGGTCTGCGCGCGATCGAGGGAGTCCCGCCCGACCCCGGGTGCGGTGCTGCCGGGCTGCGCGTTCGCGCCGCGTTGCTCGCTGGCCGAGGACCGCTGCACCGCCCGCGTGCCCGAGCTGCGCCCGGTCGGCGAGCACCACCGGGCGGCGTGCATGTTCGGCGACGAGATCGCCGACGGGCAGGGTCGTGCCGTGAGCGAGCCGTGCGCAGCGGCACACGCCGCTGCTCGAGGTCGACGGCCTGGTGAAGCGCTTCGCGGCACGCGGCGGTCGCGACCTGGTCGCGGTCGACGGCGTGAGCTTCACGGTGATGCCGGGCGAGACGCTGGGGATCGTGGGGGAGTCGGGGAGCGGCAAGTCGACCGTCGCCCGCCTCGTGCTGCGCCTGCTCGACGCGAACGGCGGCGCGTGCGCGCTCGACGGCGACGACATCACGCGGGTGCGCGGCCGCGCGCTGCGGCGCGCTGCGCCCGCGGGTGCAGATCGTGTTCCAGGACCCGTACTCGTCGCTCGACCCGCGCATGACGGTGCAGGCGATCGTGTCGGAGCCGTTGCGCATCGCCGGGCGGCGCGGCGAGGTCGCGACGCGGGTGCCGCGAGGTGTTCGAGCTCGTGGGCCTCGGCCCCGAGCACCGCGACCGCTACCCGCACGAGCTCTCGGGCGGGCAACGCCAACGCGTCGGGATCGCCCGGGCGCTGGTGCTCGACGCCCGAGCTGCTGGTGCTCGACGAGCCGGTGAGCGCGCTCGACGGCTCGGTGCAGGCGCAGATCCTCAACCTGCTCGTCGATCTGCAGGAGCGCCTCGGCCTCACCTACGTGTTCATCTCGCACGACCTCGCGGTGGTGCGCCACGTCGCGGATCGCATCGCGGTGATGCACCTCGGGCGCATCGTGGAGACCGCGACCGCCGAGGAGCTGTTCGCGCGACCCGCTGCATCCGTACACGCAGGCGTTGCTCTCGGCGTCGCCCGAACCCGACCCGGAGACCGAGCGGCAACGGCGCCGCATCGTGCTGCGCGGCGACCTGCTCGACGCCACCGACGTGCCGTCGGGCTGCCGCTTCCGCACCCGCTGTTGGAAGGCCACCGAGGAGTGCGCGGCGGCCGATCCGCCGCTCAGCGGCGACGGTCGCGCCCATCCCGTCGCCTGCTGGCACCCGGGCTGAACCAGTGGTCGCCGGAGGGGTCGGCAGCGGTGTTCGCTCGCTACAATGCCCCCTCCACGTCGGAGTGGCGGAATAGGCAGACGCGCTAGCTTGAGGGGCTAGTGTCCGAAAGGACGTGGGGGTTCAAGTCCCCCCTCCGACACCACTGATTCTCACCCTCGGACTTGAGGCCCACCTCGTCCAGGGCGACGTTGAGAACCGTCAAGTTCGCAGAACCGCTGCCGCGCAGCCGTACTGTCCTACACCTCGCTCACTTCCGCTAGCTGTTAGTCTGTAGCCATCGAACGAGAAGCAATCGCAGCAACGGTAACGGTGAACGCAACACCTGAGGCGGTGTTCGCGGTTCTCTCCGACCCGACCACCCACGCGTCGATCGATCGAACTGGGAACGTGCGCGAGTCGCTCGATCAGGCCCGGATCAGTGCAGCGGGCCAGCTCTTTCGCATGGCGAT